>NZ_PXYH01000110.1 GCF_003012795.1 Zobellella taiwanensis | reverse complement strand
ACAGGCCGCGGAACAGCGGCTCTTTCGCCTCGAACAGCTGGTGCAGGGTATCGAGCAGCAGGCTTTTGCCAAAACGGCGCGGGCGGGAGAGAAAATAGTAGCCGGCCTGCTCGATCAACCGGTGGATATAGGGCGTTTTGTCCACATAGTAATAATCACCGGTACGGATTTTTTCAAACGACTGCACCCCTATGGGCAACT
>NZ_PXYH01000109.1 GCF_003012795.1 Zobellella taiwanensis | reverse complement strand
GGAATCGATAACCGCTGAAAGCATCTAAGCGGGAAGCGAGCCCCGAGATGAGTCATCCCTGGCTCCTAGAGAGCCCTGAAGGGCCGTTTGAGACTAAGACGTAGATAGGCAGGGTGTGGACGCGTTGCGAGACGTGAAGCTAACCTGTACTAATGCCCCGTGCGGCTTAACCATACAACACCCAAGAAGTGTGAGAGACTTG
>NZ_PXYH01000108.1 GCF_003012795.1 Zobellella taiwanensis | reverse complement strand
GGAATCGATAACCGCTGAAAGCATCTAAGCGGGAAGCGAGCCCCGAGATGAGTCATCCCTAGGTTCTTGAAACCTCTGAAGGGCCGTTTGAGACTAAGACGTAGATAGGCAGGGTGTGGACGCGTTGCGAGACGTGAAGCTAACCTGTACTAATGCCCCGTGCGGCTTAACCATACAACACCCAAGAAGTGTGAGAGACTTG
>NZ_PXYH01000107.1 GCF_003012795.1 Zobellella taiwanensis | reverse complement strand
CATTGTGCAGGTAGGTGTTGGGCAGGGCCAGACTGGCCAGTGGAGAGGCCGCATTGCGCCAGCTTTGCATCCGGATGTGCCGGAACGGGGGTTGGTAACCCAGTTGTTTCAGCCTCCGATGCAGCCGACTCGGCTTTTTCCACTGCTTGAGCTGGATGCAGCGCAGTCGCCGTCTTAACCAACTCATTACCTGCTTCAGCACCCG
>NZ_PXYH01000106.1 GCF_003012795.1 Zobellella taiwanensis | reverse complement strand
CTGGAAGTGGCGGGCGATTCCAGTGCCCAGGACTTGCGCGGCACTGGCCTGGTGAGTTTTGGGGATCTGGATGATAACGACACCGTCAGCCTGAGCGTTGTTGGCAATAACGACATGGTCTGGAGTGGCGGCGCCCTGAGCCCCGAGCTGGCGGCTCAATTGCTGGGCGGCTTTAGCATCCCGGCCACGGTCAACGCGGCGGCACCGGGC
>NZ_PXYH01000105.1 GCF_003012795.1 Zobellella taiwanensis | reverse complement strand
TCGCCGCAAGCCCAATGCCCCGGTTTCGCTTTGTCAGCGCTTTCAGCTTCTGCTTGAGTTTTACCACCTTCTTGTCCTGGATACGGGTGTAGTTCGTGTGGATCACCACACCCAGGAACTTCACCCCCTCATCGCTGTGGACGATGTGGGTCTTGGTGGCGTTAACCGTCAGCTTCAGCTCACCTTCCAGGTAGCTCTGGGCCACCCGTAAC
>NZ_PXYH01000104.1 GCF_003012795.1 Zobellella taiwanensis | reverse complement strand
ACGTCGACCTGGACTTTTTGGCGGCGGGCGAGACCATCACCTTCAGCTATACCGTGACCGCCACCGACAGCCAGGGCGCCACCGCCAGTGAGGTGGTGAGCTTTACCCTGATTGGCAGCAACGACGCGCCCACCCTGAGCGTGGTGGATGCGGCGCCGATACTGGAAGTGGCGGGCGACTCCAGTGCCCAGGACTTGCGCGGCACTGGCCTGGTGAG
>NZ_PXYH01000103.1 GCF_003012795.1 Zobellella taiwanensis | reverse complement strand
GTCTTAACCAACTCATTACCTGCTTCAGCACCCGCGCGCAGTTTGCCACCCGAAAGTAGCTGACAAAGCCCCGCAGCACTGGGTTCAGCTCGCGGATGATCGCCGCAAGCCCAATGCCCCGGTTTCGCTTTGTCAGCGCTTTCAGCTTCTGCTTGAGTTTTACCACCTTCTTGTCCTGGATACGGGTGTAGTTCGTGTGGATCACCACACCCAGGAACTTCACCCC
>NZ_PXYH01000102.1 GCF_003012795.1 Zobellella taiwanensis | reverse complement strand
ATAATCGGTTTGCCACTCGAAAGTGGTGGGTGGTACTGGGATCGAACCAGTGACCCCCTCCTTGTAAGGGAGGTGCTCTCCCGGCTGAGCTAACCACCCGGGTATGTTTTATAAGCAAAACATCAAATCTGGTGGACGCTACTGGGATCGAACCAGTGACCCCCTCCTTGTAAGGGAGGTGCTCTCCCGGCTGAGCTAAGCGTCCGGGAATCTGGTGGGTCGTGCAGGAT
>NZ_PXYH01000101.1 GCF_003012795.1 Zobellella taiwanensis | reverse complement strand
GGCCTGCCGCCAGCGTTCAATCTGAGCCATGATCAAACTCTTCAATTAAAGATTTGAGGCTCAATGAATATCTGAATTGCTGCTATTACTAGTGCACTTCACAAATCATTGAAAAACAGTATTTTTTTGTTTCCCAATCGACTGCGAGTGCCCACACAGTTTGCTTGATAGATTGTTAAAGAGCGTTGACCGTTATCGGGTCAGGGCTGCGTATTCTACGCAATCCTTGGT
>NZ_PXYH01000100.1 GCF_003012795.1 Zobellella taiwanensis | reverse complement strand
GCTACGCGGTGGATAACGTCGACCTGGACTTTTTGGCGGCGGGCGAGACCATCACCTTCAGCTATACCGTGACCGCCACCGACAGCCAGGGCGCCACCGCCGAACAGGTGGTGAGCTTTACCCTGATTGGCAGCAACGACGCGCCCACCCTGAGCGTGGTGGATGCGGCGCCGATACTGGAAGTGGCGGGCGATTCCAGTGCCCAGGACTTGCGCGGCACTGGCCTGGTGAG
>NZ_PXYH01000099.1 GCF_003012795.1 Zobellella taiwanensis | reverse complement strand
CGTGAGCGTGGCCGGGCCGGCCACGGTGGTGGAAGGCGAGCGCATCAATGGTAGCTGGAGCCTGGTGGCCGGGGCCGATGGCGCCAGCACGCAGGTGCTGTTCGACGGTCAGGCGTATGACCTGGACGAGGCGATCGACACCGGCAAGGGCACCCTGACGGTCAAGGGCGACGGCACCTGGGTGTTTGTGGCGGCGGCCGGCCTGGACCATCGTCAGGCCCAGGGGCTGAGCTTCA
>NZ_PXYH01000098.1 GCF_003012795.1 Zobellella taiwanensis | reverse complement strand
GGCGATGAAGGACGTGCTAACCTGCGTTAAGCACGGGTGAGCTGGTAAGAAGCGCTTGAGCCCGTGATGTCCGAATGGGGAAACCCACTGCACTCAGTGCAGTATCGTTGCGTGAATACATAGCGCAGCGAGGCGAACCGGGAGAACTGAAACATCTAAGTACCCCGAGGAACAGAAATCAACCGAGATTCCGTTAGTAGCGGCGAGCGAACGCGGACCAGCCCTTAAGCAGCTTG
>NZ_PXYH01000097.1 GCF_003012795.1 Zobellella taiwanensis | reverse complement strand
GACCTTCGCAAGATCTATCAACTTCAGGTCATTGTGCAGGTAGGTGTTGGGCAGGGCCAGACTGGCCAGTGGAGAGGCCGCATTGCGCCAGCTTTGCATCCGGATGTGCCGGAACGGGGGTTGGTAACCCAGTTGTTTCAGCCTCCGATGCAGCCGACTCGGCTTTTTCCACTGCTTGAGCTGGATGCAGCGCAGTCGCCGTCTTAACCAACTCATTACCTGCTTCAGCACCCGCGCGCAGTTTGCCA
>NZ_PXYH01000096.1 GCF_003012795.1 Zobellella taiwanensis | reverse complement strand
CGAAGGTCAAAACCGGCATCACTGTCCCCGAGTTCGGGGTAAGTTAATGGCATGAGCCGTATACGTGGCCCGTATGTACGGTTCTGTGAGAGGGATGAGGCGGTAACGCCTCACCCTACTCGATGTTTGCCCGGCGAAGCCGGCAAACCCGGCCATCTGAAAGAAGATGGCGTCACCCCGACTGAGGGGAAGACAATCCGACTGGCAAGGGCGCCACTGGCCAACGGTGGGGTCTGAAGGAAGCCATAGG
>NZ_PXYH01000095.1 GCF_003012795.1 Zobellella taiwanensis | reverse complement strand
GCCGGAACGGGGGTTGGTAACCCAGTTGTTTCAGCCTCCGATGCAGCCGACTCGGCTTTTTCCACTGCTTGAGCTGGATGCAGCGCAGTCGCCGTCTTAACCAACTCATTACCTGCTTCAGCACCCGTGTAGTATTTCCTCATGCCTGCTCATCTCTGTGGTGACGGCTTCGAGGATCGGTCTGGCTGCCGGTCTGTTTCAGGCGATCCGTCCGGGTACTAGCGCTCTGGCAATCTGCCGCCACGGTATCGCTC
>NZ_PXYH01000094.1 GCF_003012795.1 Zobellella taiwanensis | reverse complement strand
ATCCTGCACGACCCACCAGATTCCCGGACGCTTAGCTCAGCCGGGAGAGCACCTCCCTTACAAGGAGGGGGTCACTGGTTCGATCCCAGTAGCGTCCACCAGATTTGATGTTTTGCTTATAAAACATGCCCGGGTGGTTAGCTCAGCCGGGAGAGCACCTCCCTTACAAGGAGGGGGTCACTGGTTCGATCCCAGTACCACCCACCACTTTCGAGTGGCAAACCGATTATTCGGGTCGTTAGCTCAGTTGGTAGA
>NZ_PXYH01000093.1 GCF_003012795.1 Zobellella taiwanensis | reverse complement strand
ACGTCGACCTGGACTTTTTGGCGGCGGGCGAGACCATCACCTTCAGCTATACCGTGACCGCCACCGACAGCCAGGGCGCCACCGCCAGTGAGGTGGTGAGCTTTACCCTGATTGGCAGCAACGACGCCCCCACCCTGAGCGTGGTGGATGCGGCGCCGATACTGGAAGTGGCGGGCGATTCCAGTGCCCAGGACTTGCGCGGCACTGGCCTGGTGAGTTTTGGGGATCTGGATGATAACGACACCGTCAGCCTGA
>NZ_PXYH01000092.1 GCF_003012795.1 Zobellella taiwanensis | reverse complement strand
CGGTGGTGGCCACCGACCTGGACGGTGACGAGGCGAGCGGCAGCGTGAGCCTGTCGGTCTCGGACGACGTGCCGAGCGTGAGCGTGGCCGGGCCGGCCACGGTGGTGGAAGGCGAGCGCATCAATGGCAGCTGGAGCCTGGTGGCCGGGGCCGATGGCGCCAGCACGCAGGTGCTGTTCGACGGTCAGGCGTATGACCTGGACGAGGCGATCGACACCGGCAAGGGCACCCTGACGGTCAAGGGCGACGGCACCT
>NZ_PXYH01000091.1 GCF_003012795.1 Zobellella taiwanensis | reverse complement strand
TCACCGGGGTTCCGTCGGGGTGCTCGGCGTTGCAGGGCCACTGGATGCTGCCGAGCCGCTCCAGCTTGTCGTAGCTGACCCCGGTGAAGGACGGCGTCAGGGCGGCGATCTCGTCCATGATCTCGGACGGGTGATCGTAGTGCATGGGGTAGCCCAGGGCGTTGGCCAGATCCATGGTCACTTCCCAGTCCTCCTTGCCCGCCAGCGGCGTCATCACCTTGCGCACCCGGTTGATGCGCCGCTCGGCGTTGGTGA
>NZ_PXYH01000090.1 GCF_003012795.1 Zobellella taiwanensis | reverse complement strand
GTTACGGGTGGCCCAGAGCTACCTGGAAGGTGAGCTGAAGCTGACGGTTAACGCCACCAAGACCCACATCGTCCACAGCGATGAGGGGGTGAAGTTCCTGGGTGTGGTGATCCACACGAACTACACCTGTATCCAGGACAAGAAGGTGGTGAAACTCAAGCAGAAGCTGAAAGCGCTGACAAAACGAAACCGGGGCATTGGGCTTGCGGCGATCATCCACGAGCTGAACCCAGTGCTGCGGGGCTTTGTCAGCTA
>NZ_PXYH01000089.1 GCF_003012795.1 Zobellella taiwanensis | reverse complement strand
CCCAGGCGCCCTTCAGCTCCCCCGCCGACCTCGGCGGCGTCAAGGTGCGGGTGATGACCTCGCCGCTGCTGGTGGAAACCTACAAGGCCTTCGGGGCCGTGCCCACGCCGCTGCCCTGGGGCGAGGTGTTCGGCGCCCTGCAGACCGGCATGATCCAGGGCCAGGAAAACCCCATGTTCTACATCGAGTCGAACAAGCTTTATGAGGTGTCCGCGGTGATCACCGACATCGGCCACAACATCTTCACCACCGCCG
>NZ_PXYH01000088.1 GCF_003012795.1 Zobellella taiwanensis | reverse complement strand
ATGGCACTGCCCGGTAGCTAAGTTCGGAATCGATAACCGCTGAAAGCATCTAAGCGGGAAGCGAGCCCCGAGATGAGTCATCCCTAGGTTCTTGAAACCTCTGAAGGGCCGTTTGAGACTAAGACGTTGATAGGCAGGGTGTGGACGCGTTGTGAGACGTGAAGCTAACCTGTACTAATGCCCCGTGCGGCTTAACCATACAACACCCAAGAAGTGTGAGAGACTTGTAGTCTCGAGAACAAAACATATTCATCG
>NZ_PXYH01000087.1 GCF_003012795.1 Zobellella taiwanensis | reverse complement strand
CCATGACCGGTTTCCTTGTGCTCAACGACCACTTTCTCTTTGCGGGCGTCGAAGACCGTCTGGAACTGAGACTGGACGGCTTTGCGTAGCGTGGGCTGATTGTGTTTAACCTGCACCACGACATGGGTTTTTTTGTCCTGGATTTTTTCCAGGGTCTCCCGCTGACAGTGCAGCGCATCCAGGGTCACCACGGCGCCGTTGAGGTTGAGCATATCCAGCATGTCCCGGACCGTCGCGATTTCTCCCTTCTTGGAC
>NZ_PXYH01000086.1 GCF_003012795.1 Zobellella taiwanensis | reverse complement strand
GGCTTTCACCTTGCGCCACAGCCTCCGGCATCGCCGGATCCGGTGTCAGGCTTCCCCGGTTACTGCACCGGCTCCCTGTTAACGATGCCACCCTCAAACACAGCACAGGTCTGACTGAGTATCGGGCTTCGCGCTATTTTGCACGCTGACCCACCTGGGCTGCCGAAGCAGGTTCACTTGCGTTGTGTACCGTTAACTTCCTATGGCTTCCTTCAGACCCCACCGTTGGCCAGTGGCGCCCTTGCCAGTCGGATT
>NZ_PXYH01000085.1 GCF_003012795.1 Zobellella taiwanensis | reverse complement strand
TGTTCGGCCAGCCCACGGTGGTGAACAACGTGCTGAGCTTCGCCGCCGTGCCGTCCATCCTGAGCGAGGGGCCCGAGCATTACGCCAGCTTCGGCATCGACCGTTCCAAGGGCACCCTGCCGTTCCAACTGGCCGGCAACCTCAAGCGCGGCGGCCTGGTGGAGCTGGCCTTCGGCCACCGCCTGCGCGAACTGATAGAAGACTTCGGCGGCGGCACCGAGAGCGGCCGGCCGGTGCGGGCGGTGCAGGTGGGCG
>NZ_PXYH01000084.1 GCF_003012795.1 Zobellella taiwanensis | reverse complement strand
TCGGCACCCTCGGCGAGTCGGTCGACGTCATGGAGCAGGCCCAGGCCGGGCTGCTGCAGTTCGTCGACCAGTCTCCGGGCTTTACCGGCAGCCTGATCCCCGAGGCCCAGGTGTTCCTGATGCCCTACGTCATTCCCGAGCAGCAAAGCGAAATCAATTACTTCTTCAAAAATTCCAAGGTTATCCACGAGCACTTTCCCAAGCTCTACGCCGACAAGGGCCTGGAGCTGCTGAGCATGTTCCCGGAAGGCCGGG
>NZ_PXYH01000083.1 GCF_003012795.1 Zobellella taiwanensis | reverse complement strand
TCACCAGCCGGTCGGCGAAGGTGCCGGAGTCGCCCTCGTCGGCGTTGCAGACGATGTATTTCTGCGCGCCTTTGGCGTCCAGCACCGTCTGCCACTTGATGCCGGTGGGAAAGGCCGCCCCGCCCCGGCCGCGCAGGCCCGAGGCCTTGACCGTGTCCACCAGTTGCTGGGGCGTGCGGTGGATAGCTTTTTCCAGGCCGTCGAAGCCGCCCAGCGCCCGGTAGTCCGCCAGCGACACCGGATCGGTGACGCCGA
>NZ_PXYH01000082.1 GCF_003012795.1 Zobellella taiwanensis | reverse complement strand
ACATCCTGATCCTGTGCGGCTCACGAGCGGGCGCGGAGAATGCGTTACGGGTGGCCCAGAGCTACCTGGAAGGTGAGCTGAAGCTGACGGTTAACGCCACCAAGACCCACATCGTCCACAGCGATGAAGGGGTGAAGTTCCTGGGTGTGGTGATCCACACGAACTACACCCGTATCCAGGACAAGAAGGTGGTAAAACTCAAGCAGAAGCTGAAAGCGCTGACAAAGCGAAACCGGGGCATTGGGCTTGCGGCGA
>NZ_PXYH01000081.1 GCF_003012795.1 Zobellella taiwanensis | reverse complement strand
GAGGAACAGAAATCAACCGAGATTCCGTTAGTAGCGGCGAGCGAACGCGGACCAGCCCTTAAGCAGCTTGAGTGATAGTGGAACGGTCCTGGAAAGGCCGGCGATACCGGGTGATAGCCCCGTACACAAAATGGCTCTTGCTGTGAAATCGAGTAGGACGGGACACGTGATATCCTGTCTGAACATGGGGGGACCATCCTCCAAGGCTAAATACTCCTGACTGACCGATAGTGAACCAGTACCGTGAGGGAAAGG
>NZ_PXYH01000080.1 GCF_003012795.1 Zobellella taiwanensis | reverse complement strand
GAGGAACAGAAATCAACCGAGATTCCGTTAGTAGCGGCGAGCGAACGCGGACCAGCCCTTAAGCAGCTTGAGTGATAGTGGAACGGTCCTGGAAAGGCCGGCGATACCGGGTGATAGCCCCGTACACGAAATGGCTCTTGCTGTGAAATCGAGTAGGACGGGACACGTGATATCCTGTCTGAACATGGGGGGACCATCCTCCAAGGCTAAATACTCCTGACTGACCGATAGTGAACCAGTACCGTGAGGGAAAGG
>NZ_PXYH01000079.1 GCF_003012795.1 Zobellella taiwanensis | reverse complement strand
GAACCCAGTGCTGCGGGGCTTTGTCAGCTACTTTCGGGTGGCAAACTGCGCGCGGGTGCTGAAGCAGGTAATGAGTTGGTTAAGACGGCGACTGCGCTGCATCCAGCTCAAGCAGTGGAAAAAGCCGGGCCGGCTGCATCGGAGGCTGAAACAACTGGGTTACCAACCCCCGTTCCGGCACATCCGGATGCAAAGCTGGCGCAATGCGGCCTCTCCACTGGCCAGTCTGGCCCTGCCCAACACCTACCTGCACAATG
>NZ_PXYH01000078.1 GCF_003012795.1 Zobellella taiwanensis | reverse complement strand
CACCGGTACGGATTTTTTCAAACGACTGCACCCCTATGGGCAACTTGCGCTGGGTCATATTACTGCTCCCACCAAACAGATAAGGCCGACAGTGTAGCACGGCGCCACCCCATTGCGGGCGAGCCGCACGCGCCCCAACCAGCAAGCACCGCGCCGAAAGCACAACCAAAACGGAGCGCAGGCGGCCCGCCTGCATTTCGCGCGCAGCGCGAACTCCGGCCAACCCCAGACGCCGGGCTTACGCCAACTCCCGCTCAAAG
>NZ_PXYH01000077.1 GCF_003012795.1 Zobellella taiwanensis | reverse complement strand
TCTTTAACAATTCGGAAAAAGCTGATGAATAAAAGTAGTTCTTGATACTGCAAGTGTCTTGGAACTTCTTGGCGAAAAATTGTTGTAAGCATCCGTCACTGATGCAGCAGCCATCAAGCCAGTTCCCCGCCAGCCATTCAGGCTGACAGGAAACTTCTTGGGGTTGTATGGTTAAGTGACTAAGCGTACACGGTGGATGCCTTGGCAGTCAGAGGCGATGAAGGACGTGCTAACCTGCGTTAAGCACGGGTGAGCTGGTAAGAAGCGCTTGAGCCCGTG
>NZ_PXYH01000076.1 GCF_003012795.1 Zobellella taiwanensis | reverse complement strand
GCCACGTTGGTGCCCGGGCGGATCGGCAGGTGGATGGCCGCCCCGGTATGGGGGCTGTCGAGCAGGTCGATATGGCGCGGATCCGCCACGATCAGCCGGGCGCCCTGGCGCAGCCGCTTGCGCAGCAGGGAGCCGAACACCGGGTGGGCGTCGGTGGGGTTGGCGCCGATCACCAGGATGCAGTCCGCCTTGAGCACCGAATCGAAGTCCTGGGTGCCCGCCGACTCGCCCAGGGTCATCTTGAGGCCGTAGCCGGTGGGGCTGTGGCACACCCGGGCGCAGG
>NZ_PXYH01000075.1 GCF_003012795.1 Zobellella taiwanensis | reverse complement strand
ACGTCGACCTGGACTTTTTGGCGGCGGGCGAGACCATCACCTTCAGCTATACCGTGACCGCCACCGACAGCCAGGGCGCCACCGCCAGTGAGGTGGTGAGCTTTACCCTGATCGGCAGCAACGACGCCCCGACCTTGTCCGTGGAGAACGCGGCGCCCATGCTGGAAGTGGCGGGCGATTCCAGTGCCCAGGACTTGCGCGGCACTGGCCTGGTGAGTTTTGGGGATCTGGATGATAACGACACCGTCAGCCTGAGCGTTGTTGGCAATAACGACATGGTCTGGAGCGGCGGC
>NZ_PXYH01000074.1 GCF_003012795.1 Zobellella taiwanensis | reverse complement strand
GAGCGGGTGTCTGATAGCGAAATTGTCGGCCGGGACAACGGCGAGCCGGTGGTGCGGCTGAGCCTGGTGGCGTCGGCGGACAAGACCCAGGCGACGGTGACGGCGACCTTGCTGAGCAACTACGGCCAGCACCCGGGCATCGATGCGGATGACGTGCAGTCGCTGGGGACGGTGGCGGTGGTGGCCACCGACCTGGACGGTGACGAGGCGAGCGGCAGCGTGAGCCTGTCGGTCTCGGACGACGTGCCGAGCGTGAGCGTGGCCGGGCCGGCCACGGTGGTGGAAGGCGAGCGCATCA
>NZ_PXYH01000073.1 GCF_003012795.1 Zobellella taiwanensis | reverse complement strand
TGGCCCCGCCCACCAAGATGGACAAGGATCAGCTCACCGCCGAAGGCTACTACGGTATCTTTGGCCGGGTCGGTGCCCGCATTGAGATCCCGGGCTGCTCCCTGTGTATGGGTAACCAGGCGCGGGTAGGGGACAACACCACTGTGGTGTCTACCTCCACCCGTAACTTCCCCAACCGTCTGGGCAAGGGCGCCAACGTCTACCTGGCGTCCGCCGAGCTGGCGGCGGTGGCGGCGATCCACGGCAAGCTGCCGACGGTGGCGGAATACCAGGAATACGCCAAGGAGCTGAACGCCACGGCGGCGG
>NZ_PXYH01000072.1 GCF_003012795.1 Zobellella taiwanensis | reverse complement strand
AGTCCTCCTTGCCCGCCAGCGGCGTCATCACCTTGCGCACCCGGTTGATGCGCCGCTCGGCGTTGGTGAAGGTGCCGTTCTTCTCGAGGAAGCTGGCGCCGGGCAGGATCACGTGGGCGAACTTGGCGGTCTCGTTGAGGAAGATGTCCTGCACGATCAGCAGCTCCAGAGAGCGCAGCGCCGCCTCCACATGCTGGGTGTTGGGATCCGACTGGGCGATGTCCTCCCCCTGCACATACATGGCCTTGAAGCGGCCCTCGATGGCGGCGTCGAACATGCGCGGGATGCGCAGGCCCGGCTCGGGATCCAGGGTCGCGC
>NZ_PXYH01000071.1 GCF_003012795.1 Zobellella taiwanensis | reverse complement strand
CGGCACATGCCATCCCTGGCATGTGACGGTCGGTGGAGGCAATCCCTGTTGCCTCTTTCTAAGCACCGACGCCGCCTGAGGGCCGAATACACCAGATCTCAGACAGGCTCTTAACCGGTGGGCCAGCTGTGTCCGCCCCGATGCCCCCGCCTGCGCGGGGGTGACGAGGGGGAAACCCGAGTTCAAGAGCAATACCGCCGGCTCCAGGCCCTACCGGAGCCGGCATTTGACAATAACAAGGTTGATACTATGGAAGATAAGCAAACAGCAATGGACCATACCCTAGAGCAACTGGTCGGCTCCCTCAAACATCTCCCCGGCGCC
>NZ_PXYH01000070.1 GCF_003012795.1 Zobellella taiwanensis | reverse complement strand
ATAACAAGCAACGACGAAGACAATAAAAACAACACGTAACGACTCCAGCACAACAAAAACAAAATCGCGGAGGCGCAGCTAACTGATTCTTTTGGAGAGGAGTTGCTGTCGGGACCCGTCCCGCAGCCAGTCGGAAGAAGAATAAAACTGCCTCGAGGCAGCGCACAGACTGGTTGGATCGCTCGACGATCATGGCAGCATCAGCGACCAAAGCAATCCGTTTGCTATTGAACTCCCAGCCTGGGAGATATCCCTGAAGCGACTGGCTCAAGGGACGGGTCGACAAACAAAAACAACAAGCCCGAAATCATAATAAAAACAAAGCACGCAC
>NZ_PXYH01000069.1 GCF_003012795.1 Zobellella taiwanensis | reverse complement strand
CGCCGTCGGTGGCCTGGAGGCTGAAGCTCAGCCCCTGGGCCTGACGATGGTCCAGGCCGGCCGCCGCCACAAACACCCAGGTGCCGTCGCCCTTGACCGTCAGGGTGCCCTTGCCGGTGTCGATCGCATCGTCCAGGTCATACGCCTGACCGTCGAACAGCACCTGCGTGCTGGCGCCATCGGCCCCGGCCACCAGGCTCCAGCTGCCCGTGATGCGCTCGCCTTCCACCACCGTGGCCGGCCCGGCCACGCTCACGCTCGGCACGTCGTCCGAGACCGACAGGCTCACGCTGCCGCTCGCCTCGTCACCGTCCAGGTCGGTGGCCACCACCGCCAC
>NZ_PXYH01000068.1 GCF_003012795.1 Zobellella taiwanensis | reverse complement strand
TTAGGATTCGACGCCGGTAACAAAACTTGAGGGGCATGCCGAGCTGGTAGCAGAACTCGTAAATTCGCTGCTGCAAACTTATAGTTGCCAACGACGACAACTACGCTCTAGCTGCTTAATGCGGCTAGCAGTCGCTAGGGGATGCCTGTAAACCCGAAACGACTGTCAGATAGAACAGGATCGCCGCCAAGTTCGCTGTAGACGTAACGGCTAAAACTCATACAGCTCGCTCCAAGCACCCTGCCACTCGGGCGGCGCGGAGTTAACTCAGTAGAGCTGGCTAAGCATGTAGAACCGATAGCGGAGAGCTGGCGGACGGGGGTTCAAATCCCCCCGGCTCCA
>NZ_PXYH01000067.1 GCF_003012795.1 Zobellella taiwanensis | reverse complement strand
TTGTCCTCCACGCTGTTACCAGGCATCTCAGGCCGGAACTTCCTCACTACTACGGCTTCATCTGCCACCTCGCACCGACTGCGGCCTCGGCTTTCACCTTGCGCCACAGCCTCCGGCATCGCCGGATTCGGTGTCAGGCTTCCCCGGTTACTGCACCGGCTCCCTGTTAACGATGCCACCCTCAAGCACAGCACAGGTCTGACTGAGTATCGGGCGTCGCGCTATTTTGCACGCTGACCCACCTGGGCTGCCGAAGCAGGTTCACTTGCGTTGTGTACCGTTAACTTCCTATGGCTTCCTTCAGACCCCACCGTTGGCCAGTGGCGCCCTTGCCAGTCGGATT
>NZ_PXYH01000066.1 GCF_003012795.1 Zobellella taiwanensis | reverse complement strand
GGTAAACGAACTGACCACCTACAAACTGGAGCTGAACTGATGAGCCTGCGCATCTTCGTTCCCTACGAGACCACGGCCCTGTCGCTCGGCGCCGAGGACGTGGCGACCCTGATCCGGCGCGAGGCCGATGCCCGCGGCCTCGATATCGAACTGGTCCGCAACGGTTCCCGCGGCCTGTGCTGGCTGGAGCCCCTGGTGGAGGTGGACGACGGCCGCGGCCGCCGCGCCTTCGGCCCGGTGGCGCCGGAAGACGTGGCCTCGCTGTTCGAACACGGCTTCGGCGACGACCATCCCCTGGCCCAGGGGCCGACCGAGGAGATCCCCTACCTCAAGCGCCAGCAGCGGGTCACCTTCGCCCGCATCGGCGTCACCGATC
>NZ_PXYH01000065.1 GCF_003012795.1 Zobellella taiwanensis | reverse complement strand
GCCGGGTTCTGTCGAGGACAGCCATTCCTCTGGGACGCACATCACTGTACGCCTCAAGCGACCTACCCGAATCCAACGCGGGCCGCGCCAATGGATTCCTATTTGGTCTTGCTCCGAGTGGGGTTTACCTAGCCACGCACTGTTGCCAGCCGTGCGGTGCGCTCTTACCGCACCTTTTCACCCTTACCGGCGCTGTTGCGCTTAGGCGGTTATTTTCTGTGGCACTTTCCGTAGGCTCGCGCCTCCCAGGCGTTACCTGGCACTCTGCCCTATGGAGCCCGGACTTTCCTCCACCGCGCTATTGCGCGACAGCGACTGTCCAATCG
>NZ_PXYH01000064.1 GCF_003012795.1 Zobellella taiwanensis | reverse complement strand
CGGTGCTGGACGCCAAAGGCGCGCAGAAATACATCGTCTGCAACGCCGACGAGGGCGACTCCGGCACCTTCGCCGACCGGCTGGTGATGGAGTCCGATCCCTACATGCTGATCGAGGGCATGATCATTGCCGGGCTCGCCGTGGGCGCCACCCAGGGCTACATCTACCTGCGCGAGGAATACCCCCTGGCCCATGAGCTGCTCAATATCGCCATCGAGCGGGCCCGGGCGGCCGGCTACCTGGGGCAGGACATACTGGGCTGCGGCCGCGCCTTCGAGCTGGAGGTGCGCCTCGGCGCCGGCGCCTACATCTGCGGCGAGGAGACCTCCCTGCTCGAAAGCCTGGAAGGCAAGCGCGGCATGGTGCGCGCCAAGCCGCCGCTGCCGGCGATCAATGGCCTGTTCGGCCAGCCCACGG
>NZ_PXYH01000063.1 GCF_003012795.1 Zobellella taiwanensis | reverse complement strand
ATCCGGCGATGCCGGAGGCTGTGGCGCAAGGTGAAAGCCGAGGCCGCAGTCGGTGCGAGGTGGCAGATGACGCCGTAGTAGTGAGGAAGTTCCGGCCTGAGATGCCTGGTAACAGCGTGGAGGACAAAACCGGAATGACCGCTGGCGGAGGTTCAGCGGACCGGTCGGGGCCAAAAGCTCTGATCGGATGCGAAGGGCGGAAGTCATTAACGAGAGTGACGGACGACGAGAGAGAGGTGGACGCTGCGTTCACAAGCTGCCCAACGGGGCAGGGACGTGCACCGGGGTGCTGCGGGAACGCAGTGGCTCTGGTGTTCTCCGAACAAGGGAGTAGAGCGATACCGTGGCGGCAGATTGCCAGAGCGCTAGTACCCGGACGGATCGCCTGAAACAGACCGGCAGCCAGACCGATCCTCGAAGCCGTCACCACAGAGATGAGCAGGCATGAGGAAATACTACA
>NZ_PXYH01000062.1 GCF_003012795.1 Zobellella taiwanensis | reverse complement strand
CCTCGCCGCAGGCGCGCACGCAGCGGGAGCAGAGGATGCACTTGCTGGCGTCGAAGGTGAAATAGGGGTTGGACTCGTCCTTGCCCAACGCCAGGTGGTTTTCGCCGGCAAAGCCGTAGCGCACCTCACGCAGGCCCACGGCACCCGCCATGTCCTGCAGCTCGCAGTCGCCGTTGGCCGGGCAGGTCAGGCAGTCGAGCGGGTGATCGGAAATATAGAGCTCCATGATGTTGCGGCGCAGCCTGGCCAGGGCCTGGCTTTGGCTGCGCACCACCATGGCCTCGGCCACCGGCGTGGTGCAGGAGGCATGAAAGCCGCGCCGGCCTTCGATTTCGACCGTGCACAACCGGCAGGAACCAAAGGACTCCAGGCTGTCGGTGGCGCACAGTTTGGGGATGTTGATGTCCACCAGGGCGGCGGCGCGCATCACCGAGGTGCCTTCGGGCACGGTCACCTCGACGCCATCGATGTTCAGGGAGACCAGGGTGGCCGACTCGACGGCCG
>NZ_PXYH01000061.1 GCF_003012795.1 Zobellella taiwanensis | reverse complement strand
CTCGACAGCCCCCATACCGGGGCGGCCATCCACCTGCCGATCCGCCCGGGCACCAACGTGGCGCTGGTCAACGCCCTGGCCCACGTGATCGTGACCGAAGGGCTGGAGGACCACGACTTTATCGCCGAGCGCTGCGCCCAGACGGAATACCAGGCCTGGCGCGACTTCATCCTGGAGCCGCGCCATGCCCCCGAGGCGGTGGCGGACATCATCGGCGTGCCCGCCCGGCGCATCCGCGAGGCGGCCCTGCTCTACGGCGGGGCCGGCAACGGCGCCATCTACTACGGCCTGGGGGTCACCGAGCACAGCCAGGGTTCCACCACCGTCATGGGCATCGCCAACCTGGCCCTGGCCACCGGCAACATCGGCCGGCCCGGGGTGGGGGTGAACCCGCTGCGCGGCCAGAACAACGTGCAGGGCTCCTGCGACATGGGCTCCTTCCCCCATGAGCTGCCCGGCTACCAGCCGGTGACCGACGCCGCCGTGCGCGGCCGTTTCGAGGCCGCCTGGGGCGCGACCCTGGATCCCGAGCCGGGCCTGCGCATCCCGCGCATGTTCGACGCCGCCATCGAGGGCCGCTTCAAGGCCATGTATGTGCAGGGGGAGGACATCGCCCAGTCGG
>NZ_PXYH01000060.1 GCF_003012795.1 Zobellella taiwanensis | reverse complement strand
GACAGCCCATGGCATCAATGGACACCAGGCACCCCTTGATATCCAGCAGCTTGAGCAATGCTGGAATGGCCGTGATTTCATTGGACTTGGCATCGGTTTTCAACTGGCCCATGACCACGCCGTTGCCAGTGGCGAAGGCGCTGACCATATGAATGGCGGAGCGGCGGCTTTCCCGCTGGTAAGAGCCCCGTAGCACCTTGCCATCGATGGCAATCAGTTCACCCTCGGTACGCTCATTGACCGATTGCGCCCACTGAATAAAGCACTGTTGGAACTGGGTGGGGTCAAGGCGAGACACGATACGGGCGATGGTGTCGTGTACCGGCAGCCCGTCGGGGAACAGGCCCTTTTGCTGGAACCAGTCCAGGTGGACTTCACCGAAATCCTCGATGTCCTCCCAACCTTCGGCGCCGGCGATGACGGCACAGACCGTCAGGAACAGGACATCGAACAAGGGATAGCTGATTTTGGCGGACTGACGAGGGTCTTCCAGCTCACCGAAATACTGAGAAAATGCATCAAGGCTCATCATGGCTCTCCCAAAAAGGGAGTATCAGATCACAACACGATCTGCGGGTCAAATAGAACGAAGTGTCCAAAAAACGTTCGCGATCTCACCCTG
>NZ_PXYH01000059.1 GCF_003012795.1 Zobellella taiwanensis | reverse complement strand
GCTCCAGGCCCTACCGGAGCCGGCATTTGACAATAACAAGGTTGATACTATGGAAGATAAGCAAACAGCAATGGACCATACCCTAGAGCAACTGGTCGGCTCCCTCAAACATCTCCCCGGCGCCCTGCTGCCTATCTTGCACAGTATCCAGGACCATTTCGGCTATATTCCCGACGCCGCCACCCCCATCATCGTCCGCGAGCTGCGCATCACCGCCGCCGACGTGCACGGGGTGGTGAGCTTCTACCATTACTTCCGCACCGAACAGCCGGGCCGGCACGTGGTGGAGATCTGCCGCGCCGAGGCCTGCCAGGCCCGCGGCGCCCGCGAGCTGGAGCGCCATGCCAAGGCCAGCCTGGGCATCGACTATCACCAGACCACCCCCGGCCGCGACATCACCCTGAAGGCGGTGTACTGCCTCGGCAACTGCGCCTGCGGCCCCTCGGTGCGGGTGGGCAAGCAGATCAAGGCGCGCATGACCCCGGCCCGGTTCGACGCCCTGGTAAACGAACTGACCACCTACAAACTGGAGCTGAACTGATGAGCCTGCGCATCTTCGTTCCCTACGAGACCACGGCCCTGTCGCTCGGCGCCGAGGACGTGGCGACCCTGATCCGGCGCGA
>NZ_PXYH01000058.1 GCF_003012795.1 Zobellella taiwanensis | reverse complement strand
TTTTTTGTCCTGGATTTTTTCCAGGGTCTCCCGCTGACAGTGCAGCGCATCCAGGGTCACCACGGCGCCGTTGAGGTTGAGCATATCCAGCATGTCCCGGACCGTCGCGATTTCTCCCTTCTTGGACGGGGTGGCTTTTTGACTCAACACCAGGCCGTTTTCGGTATCGTAAGCCGTGACCAGCTGCACCGCCTGAGCGGCGTTGTTACGGTAGGAGCCGCGCAACACCTTACCGTCGAAGGCAATAATGGGCTTGCCGTGATGGGTGCGATGTTCATTGACCCAGTTCAGCAAGGCCTCCAGCAAGGATTCAATCACTATGCAACGGAGAATGCGTGCAATGGTATGCCGACGCGGAATGCCATGAGTAAAGGGGCGGTACCGACGCAACCAGTCGGCTTTGGCATCGCCATAGGTTTCAATGTCTTGCCAACCTTCTGCGCCGGCCATGATGGCGCTGATAACCAGGAACATGACGTCCACCAGGTCATGCTTTTGGTTGATATCTGAACGGGTTTCTTCAACAAGGGTAAGGTGTTCTATCAGGGTCATGGTCAGGCTCCTTCGGCAAGAGGTGCTGATTAGATCACAGACGATCCACCCGTTCAAATTTCATTAACAAAGTATGATCCCGCCCTG
>NZ_PXYH01000057.1 GCF_003012795.1 Zobellella taiwanensis | reverse complement strand
TACCACGGAGTGATTCATGACTGGGGTGAAGTCGTAACAAGGTAACCGTAGGGGAACCTGCGGTTGGATCACCTCCTTACCTTAATTCTCAGCGTCTGCTGAGTGTTCACACAGTTTGCTTGATATGAAAGAGTGACGATGGCCTTTGTGCTCATGGCATAAAGGCACAGTTTTGGGTCTGTAGCTCAGGTGGTTAGAGCGCACCCCTGATAAGGGTGAGGTCGGTAGTTCGAGTCTACTCAGACCCACCAAATTCCCCTCATGCTGCGTTGAAGCGCTGCTCGTTTAGGTGACTAAACGTCGCACCCCTTCGCCTTGCCTGAGACGAATTTGGCAAAACGGTCGGCTAAATGGGGCTATAGCTCAGCTGGGAGAGCGCCTGCTTTGCACGCAGGAGGTCAGCGGTTCGATCCCGCTTAGCTCCACCATTGACCGTCGTCATAAGTTGTAAGCTTTACGCTGTAAGAGAAAATCCCTCTCTTAAAGCTGAAATCTTAGAGCTTAAACACTCTGTTCTTTAACAATTCGGAAAAAGCTGATGAATAAAAGTAGTTCTTGATACTGCAAGTGTCTTGGAACTTCTTGGCGAAAAATTGTTGTAAGCATCCGTCACTGATGCAGCAGCCATCAAGCCAGTTCCC
>NZ_PXYH01000056.1 GCF_003012795.1 Zobellella taiwanensis | reverse complement strand
CTGGCCGGCAACCTCAAGCGCGGCGGCCTGGTGGAGCTGGCCTTCGGCCACCGCCTGCGCGAACTGATAGAAGACTTCGGCGGCGGCACCGAGAGCGGCCGGCCGGTGCGGGCGGTGCAGGTGGGCGGGCCGCTCGGTGCCTACCTGGCGCCCGAGCAGTTCGACACCCCGCTCGACTACGAGGCCTTTGCCGCCATCGGCGCCGTGCTCGGCCACGGCGGGGTGGTGGTGTTCGACGAGTCGGTGAACATGGCCGAGCAGGCCCGTTTTTCCATGGAGTTCTGCGTCGAGGAGTCCTGCGGCAAATGCACCCCCTGCCGCATCGGCGCCGTGCGCGGGGTGGAGGTGATCGATCGCATCGTCGCCAACGACCAGCGCGAGGCCAACCTGGCCCTGCTGGAGGAGCTGTGCGACACCATGATGCAGGGCTCGCTCTGCGCCATGGGCGGCATGACGCCCTTCCCGGTCAAGAGCGCACTGCAGTATTTTCCCGAAGATTTCCACCGCCAGGGAGGCGAAGGCTGATGGTTGAGCATTTTTATCCCGAAAAAGACCTGGGTACCCCGGCCGTCGAGTCGGCCACCCTGGTCTCCCTGAACATCGATGGCGTCGAGGTGACCGTGCCCGAAGGCACCTCGGTGATGCGCGCCGCCGCCCTGGTGGACATCAACATCCCCAAACTGTGCGCCAC
>NZ_PXYH01000055.1 GCF_003012795.1 Zobellella taiwanensis | reverse complement strand
ACCTGGCGTTGGGCAAGGACGAGTCCAACCCCTATTTCACCTTCGACGCCAGCAAGTGCATCCTCTGCTCCCGCTGCGTGCGCGCCTGCGGCGAGGTGCAGGGCACCTTCGCCCTCACCATCCAGGGCCGGGGCTTCGACTCCCAGGTGTCCACCGGCAAGGGCACCGACTTCCTGGGCTCCGACTGCGTGTCCTGCGGCGCCTGCGTGCAGGCCTGCCCCACCGCCACCCTCACCGAGAAATCGGTGATCGCCAAGGGCCAACCCGAGCACAGCGTGATCACCACCTGCGCCTACTGCGGCGTGGGCTGCTCCTTCAAGGCACAGATGCAGGGCGACCAGCTGGTGCGCATGACCCCCTGGAAGGGCGGCCAGGCCAACCACGGCCACTCCTGCGTCAAGGGCCGCTTCGCCTTCGGCTACGCCACCCACAAAGACCGGCTGGCCACGCCGATGATCCGCGATCATATCGACCAGCCCTGGCGGGAGGTGAGCTGGGATGAAGCCATCGGCTTCGCCGCCCGCAGGCTCAAGGAAGTGCAGGCCAGGCACGGCCGCCACAGCGTGGGCGGCATCACCTCGTCGCGCTGCACCAACGAGGAAACCTACCTGGTGCAGAAGCTGGTGCGGGCCGCGCTCGGCAACAACAACACCGACACCTGCGCCCGGGTGTGCCACAGCCCCACCGGCTACG
>NZ_PXYH01000054.1 GCF_003012795.1 Zobellella taiwanensis | reverse complement strand
CCAGCTCGGGGGCGAACACCGTATCTACATCCTGCTCGGTATAGCCGCAAATGGCCGAATACTGCCTGGATAGGGTAATATCCCGCAGGTTATTCAGCCCCGAAAACAAACTCACCTTGCTGAACTTGGACACCCCGGTCAGCAGGCAAAAACACAAATGCGGGTCGGCATCCTTCAACACCGAATACAGGTTTTTCAGCCCCTCGCGCAGCTCGGTGGCGACGGGGGCGTTGGTGATATTGTCCAGTATCGGCTTGTCGTATTCGTCGATCAGCACCGCCACCCGCTCGCCATATTGCTCATGGGTACGGCGGATAAGCTCGGCAAACTCGGCGGAAATATCTTCCGCCGGCCCATCGGCCAACCCCAACCGTTCCCGGTTGATGCGCAGCAAATAGCGGATGTGATTATCCAGCTCCTTCCGGCTGCCCATCACCCCACTGCCAAAGCCCAGGCGGATCACCGGCCGGGGGCGGGACCAGTCCCATTTATCGTGAATAAACAGGCCGCGGAACAGCGGCTCTTTCGCCTCGAACAGCTGATGCAGGGTATCGAGCAGCAGGCTTTTGCCAAACCGGCGCGGGCGGGAGAGAAAATAGTAGCCGGCCTGCTCGATCAACCGGTGGATATAGGGCGTTTTGTCCACATAGTAATAATCACCGGTACGGATTTTTTCAAACGACTGCACCCCTATGGGCAACT
>NZ_PXYH01000053.1 GCF_003012795.1 Zobellella taiwanensis | reverse complement strand
CCCAACCAGCAAGCACCGCGCCGAAAGCACAACCAAAACGGAGCGCAGGCGGCCCGCCTGCATTTCGCGCGCAGCGCGAACTCCGGCCAACCCCAGACGCCGGGCTTACGCCAACTCCCGCTCAAAGGCCACAATTTGCCGCTGTTCGCGGGAGAACTCCACCCCAATCAGGTGGATGGGCAGGCCCTGGGCGCGGTATTTGTCCGCGTAGTTGCGGTCTTTTAGCTGTTGCAGCGCCTTGCCCCCGGGCACCTGCTCCACCACCTTGAACTCGAACAGGTAGACATGGCCGTTGAACTCCACCGCCATGTCCACCTTGCCGGTGTTGGAGGCATCCTCCACCGTTACCCGCAGCCCCAGGGCGGCGATATGGCTGTAAAACACGCTGGCGTAGTGGCCCTCGTATTTGGCGATGGGATTGTTGCGATACCAGTCGTGGGGCAGTGCCGCGAACAGGGCGCGAAAATGCTGCTCCAGGCCGGCAAAATCGTTGGCCTGCAGTAACCGCAGCACGCGAATGGTGGGCTCGGTGCCGGCCACTCCCAGGCTGGGCAGCAGCGCCTGGTTAAGGCTGGCCTCCACCTCCCGGTTGGGATAGCCCAGGGTATAGAGCCAATAGCTCGGCACCGGCTCTTCCTTGCGGCGGATGGTGAGATAACCGGTCTGGAACAGCAGCGCCTCGGTGCTGATGTCGTCCACGTCGAACCGCCCCAGCAGGTTGAGCGGGCTTTCCAGACGGTCCAGTTGCGGTGTGAAAAA
>NZ_PXYH01000052.1 GCF_003012795.1 Zobellella taiwanensis | reverse complement strand
ACGGCGTGGTCATGGGCCAGTTGAAAACCGATGCCAAGTCCAATGAAATCACGGCCATTCCAGCATTGCTCAAGCTGCTGGATATCAAGGGGTGCCTGGTGTCCATTGATGCCATGGGCTGTCAGACTGACATCGCCGGCACCATCGTCAAGCAAGGCGGAGACTACCTGCTGGCGGTCAAGGGTAACCAGGAGCTGTTGCACCGCGCGGTTCAGCAAGCACTCCGACCGTTCCACTCGGCAGCCACCGACCCGGCCAGTGTGACGGTGGAGAAAGGACATGGTCGCATTGAGGCCAGGGAATACCATGTGCTTGCTGCCGGTGACGTGGCCAGCCAGCTCCCGGAGTGGAGAGGCCTGAAAACCCTGGGTGTGGCCATCGGCTATCGTCTGGAAAAATCAGGCAAACAGTCCCTCGAATACCGCTACTACATCAGTTCGGCGGAACTGGACCAGGCTCGCTTCGCTGCGGCGGTGCGGGACCACTGGCGGATCGAGAACAGCCTGCATTGGGTGCTGGACGTGTCGATGAACGAAGATGCTTGCCCCATCTATCGGGGTGAAGCGGCTGAGATTCTGTCTTGCATGCGTCACCTGGCGTTGAATATGTTGCGAGCAGAAACGACGAAGAAAGCCAGCATCCGGCGAAAGCAGAAGATAGCCAGCATGAACACAGACTATCTGGATCAGGTCTTGGCAGCGGGGCTGAGGGCAATGGCGGCGCAGTGAGCATGAACACCTTGGTTTTTTAACAAAATGTTCACGCTCTCACCCTG
>NZ_PXYH01000051.1 GCF_003012795.1 Zobellella taiwanensis | reverse complement strand
GTTGATCGAGCAGGCCGGCTACTATTTTCTCTCCCGCCCGCGCCGTTTTGGCAAAAGCCTGCTGCTCGATACCCTGCACCAGCTGTTCGAGGCGAAAGAGCCGCTGTTCCGCGGCCTGTTTATTCACGATAAATGGGACTGGTCCCGCCCCCGGCCGGTGATCCGCTTAGGGTTTGGCAGCGGGGTGATGAACGGACGGGAGCTGCTGGATCAGAATATCCATGAGCAACTGAACGAGCAGGCCGTGCGGCTGGGGGTGCCCCTGGTCAACCAGACCATCGGTGGCCGCTTTGCCGAGCTTATCCGCCGCACCCATGAGCTGTATGGCGAGCGGGTGGCGGTGCTGATCGACGAATACGACAAGCCGATCCTGGATAATATTACCAACGCCCCCGTCGCCACCGAGCTGCGCGAGGGGCTGAAAAACCTGTATTCGGTGTTGAAGGATGCCGACCCGCATTTGTGCTTTTGCCTGCTGACCGGGGTATCGAAGTTCAGCAAGGTGAGTTTGTTTTCGGGGCTGAATAACCTGCGGGATATTACCCTATCCAGGCAGTATTCGGCCATTTGCGGCTATACCGAGCAGGATGTAGATACGGTGTTCGCCCCCGAGCTGGCGGGGCTTAACCGGGAGCAAATCAAAACCTGGTACAACGGTTACAACTGGGGTGGCGAGGCGGTGTACAACCCGTTCGATGTGCTGCTGTTGTTACAGGAGCGGGAGTTTCGCGCCTATTGGTTCGAGAGTGCAACGCCCACCTTTTTGGTGAAGATGCTGGCGGAGCGGGGTTTTTTCACACCGCAACTGGACCGTCTGGAAAGCCCGCTCAACCTGCTGGGGCGGTTCGACGTGGACGACATCAGCACCGAGGCGCTGCTGTTCCAGACCGGTTATCTCACCATCCGCCGCAAGGAAG
>NZ_PXYH01000050.1 GCF_003012795.1 Zobellella taiwanensis | reverse complement strand
GAGCGATACCGTGGCGGCAGATTGCCAGAGCGCTAGTACCCGGACGGATCGCCTGAAACAGACCGGCAGCCAGACCGATCCTCGAAGCCGTCACCACAGAGATGAGCAGGCATGAGGAAATACTACAGTCTGTACGGGCAACTGCTGTCAAAACAGCGCCTGTATGAAGCCTTCAGACACATCAAACGCAACAAGGGCGCGGCCGGAATCGATGGGCAGAGCCTGAGTGCGTTTGAGGCGAATCTGGAGGTGGAGCTGTCGTGCCTGTTGCTCGAGCTGAAGGAAAAGCGCTATCGGGCGCAACCCGTCAGACGCGTAGCCATCGCCAAGGATGACGGCGGTGAGCGTCTGCTGGGCATTCCGACGGTACGGGACCGGGTTGTGCAGCAGGCGTTGCGCAGCATCATAGAGCCGATCTTCGACCCGGGCTTTCACCCGTCGAGCTACGGGTATCGTCCGGGACGCAGTGGTCACCACGCCATCGGCAAGGCGGAGTTGTTTATCCGCCGGTACCGGCGTGACTGGGTTGTGGACATGGACCTGTCGAAATGCTTCGATACGTTGAACCATGACCTGATCATCCGCCAGTTCCGCCAACGGATCACGGACGGCAGTGTCCTGTCACTGCTGCGCCAGTTCCTGGAAAGCGGCGTGATGGTGGGGTACCACCTTGAAGAAACGGAGCTGGGAAGCCCGCAGGGCGGCGTGATCAGCCCGCTGATTGCGAACGTCTATCTGGACGCCTTCGACCAGTTCATGAAAGCCCGGGGTCACCGGATCGTCCGCTACGCGGACGACATCCTGATCCTGTGCGGCTCACGAGCGGGCGCGGAGAATGCGTTACGGGTGGCCCAGAGCTACCTGGAAGGTGAGCTGAAGCTGACGGTTAACGCCACCAAGACCCACATCGTCCACAG
>NZ_PXYH01000049.1 GCF_003012795.1 Zobellella taiwanensis | reverse complement strand
TACCACGGAGTGATTCATGACTGGGGTGAAGTCGTAACAAGGTAACCGTAGGGGAACCTGCGGTTGGATCACCTCCTTACCTTAATTCTCAGCGTCTGCTGAGTGTTCACACAGTTTGCTTGATATGCAGAGCGTCTTTGCGACGGTTAATCCCATCGCAAAGCAACATGTGCGTTTTGGAAAGGTATTATGCCTGCCCTGAGTAAAGCCTGGTTCGACTACGGTTGTTCTTGTCGCTTGCCTCGCTGGCTCGGCTGCGCCTTTACAAAATTCACCGCGAAGCTTGCTTCGCGAACAGTGAATTTTGTCCCCTTCGTCTAGAGGCCTAGGACACCGCCCTTTCACGGCGGTAACAGGGGTTCGAATCCCCTAGGGGACGCCATTTCAACGCCCTAAGCTGTAAGCTTTATGCTGTAAGAGAAGCCCTTCTCTTGAAGCCTAAATCTTAGAGTTTAACCACTCTGCTCTTTAACAATTCGGAAAAAGCTGATGAATAAAAGTAGTTCTTGATACTGCAAGTGTCTTGGAACTTCTTGGCGAAACAATGTTGTAAGCATCAGTCACATGATGCGTGCCGCCTTCATGAGTGTACCAGTCTTCGGACTGACACACTTCTTGGGGTTGTATGGTTAAGTGACTAAGCGTACACGGTGGATGCCTTGGCAGTCAGAGGCGATGAAGGACGTGCTAACCTGCGTTAAGCACGGGTGAGCTGGTAAGAAGCGCTTGAGCCCGTGATGTCCGAATGGGGAAACCCACTGCACTCAGTGCAGTATCGTTGCGTGAATACATAGCGCAACGAGGCGAACCGGGAGAACTGAAACATCTAAGTACCCCGAGGAACAGAAATCAACCGAGATTCCGTTAGTAGCGGCGAGCGAACGCGGACCAGCCCTTAAGCAGCTTGGGTGGTAGTGGAACGGCCCTGGAAAGGCCGGCCATAGTGGGTGATAGCCCCGTACACCAAACCACCCTCGTTGTGAAATCGAGTAGGACGGGACACGTGATATCCTGTCTGAACATGGGGGGACCATCCTCCAAGGCTAAATACTCCTGACTGACCGATAGTGAACCAGTACCGTGAGGGAAAGGCGAAAAGAACCCC
>NZ_PXYH01000048.1 GCF_003012795.1 Zobellella taiwanensis | reverse complement strand
CAAAACTTTTACCGTTAACAACAACATTATTTTGATTGTTCTTCTTAGTAAAAAATAGAACTTTGCTCACACATTATGCTTTATGGCTTAAACTTAAAGTTTATCTATTGTCTTTTTGGTTGCCTTTGGTATCATGATCTTACGAGAAACTAAAATTATTTATATTTCCCGAAACTAAAAGAGCTACTCTTCTAAATTTCCAACTGTAGCATTAGTTGTTAAAAAGAAGTCGTAGTTACTAGAACTTTTTCGATTTTAGTTATACCTGGTTTACAGATTTATGTGTTACACTTACTTCTAGAAAGAGGTAAAACTTACAAGGGTAAGCTTTGTAAGGATGAGTTAATTTATAAATCCTTTTAAGATCTAGATTTAACAGTGATCTATATTTTGTGTCATTATAGCTATCTCTTTACTTTATTTTAATCTTAACATAAAACTCTCTTTATCTGTATTTCTAAACAAATCTTTGTTGTGATTAATCATGTAAGTATTATTAAACTCTTTTATATTTTATAAAAACATTAACTTAAGAAACCAGAATTCGGCTCACTTGCTCCAACTGTTTATTAAAAACATAGCTCTAAGTATTATTTAGAGTGACTTCTGCCCTATGATAACTTTAAATGGCCGCAGTACCCTGACTGTGCAAAGGTAGCGAAATTCCTATTTCCTTTAATAAGGGAAATGTTCAATGAATGTAATGTAGCAGGTCTCTTGCTTTCTTAATCGTTTAACTTCAATTGGTTAGTGAAAATTCTGACCAAATCCCAAAAGACGAGAAGACCCCACAAATCTTTACTATAAGCGATTGTAGTCGTGCAATAGTTTAAATGGGAACTTTTGAGTTTATAAATCACTCTTTGACCTAAATCTTTATTTGTTGTGAAGTTACTTTGGGGATAACAGGATAATATAGCTGGGGAGTCCTTATCGATAGCTTTATTTATTACCTCGATGTTGGATTATTTTATCTTCTGGGTTGTATCAGCTCAGATAGTTAGTCTGTTCGCCTATTAAAAAATTACATGATCTGAGTTTAAACCGTCGTGAGACAGGTTGGATTTTATCTTTGATAAAACATAGGTGTTTTAGTACGAAAGGAATAAACACTTTTAATAATTAAAAAAAAAGATCGGATGAGCGTCGTGTA
>NZ_PXYH01000047.1 GCF_003012795.1 Zobellella taiwanensis | reverse complement strand
GCGATCGACACCGGCAAGGGCACCCTGACGGTCAAGGGCGACGGCACCTGGGTGTTTGTGGCGGCGGCCGGCCTGGACCATCGTCAGGCCCAGGGGCTGAGCTTCAGCCTCCAGGCCACCGACGGCGACCGGGACACCGACGAGGCCGGGCAGACGATCAGCATTGCCGACGGCGCCGGCCCGGTGGGGGGCGGCAGCATCAGCCTGCAGGTGGACGACCAGAACCTGGCCACGGGCAGCACCCCGGCGGGCGCGGACAGCGACAGCGCGGTGCTGACCTTCAGTGCCGGGGCCGATCCGCTGGCCAGCCTGGCCTTCAGTGACGATCTGTCGGGCCTGCATGCCAGCCTGAGCTGGGAGCGGGTGTCTGATAGCGAAATTGTCGGCCGGGACAACGGCGAGCCGGTGGTGCGGCTGAGCCTGGTGGCGTCGGCGGACAAGACCCAGGCGACGGTGACGGCGACCTTGCTGAGCAACTACGGCCAGCACCCGGGCATCGATGCGGACGACGTGCAGTCGCTGGGGACGGTGGCGGTGGTGGCCACCGACCTGGACGGGGACGAGGCGAGCGGCAGCGTGAGCCTGTCGGTCTCGGACGACATGCCGAGCGTGAGCGTGGCCGGGCCGGCCACGGTGGTGGAAGGCGAGCGCATCAATGGTAGCTGGAGCCTGGTGGCCGGGGCCGATGGCGCCAGCACGCAGGTGCTGTTCGACGGTCAGGCGTATGACCTGGACGAGGCGATCGACACCGGCAAGGGCACCCTGACGGTCAAGGGCGACGGCACCTGGGTGTTTGTGGCGGCGGCCGGCCTGGACCATCGTCAGGCCCAGGGGCTGAGCTTCAGCCTCCAGGCCACCGACGGCGACCGGGACACCGACGAGGCCGGGCAGACGATCAGCATTGCCGACGGCGCCGGCCCGGTAGGGGGCGGCAGCATCAGCCTGCAGGTGGACGACCAGAACCTGGCCACGGGCAGCACCCCGGCGGGCGCGGACAGCGACAGCGCGGTGCTGACCTTCAGTGCCGGGGCCGATCCGCTGGCCAGCCTGGCCTTCAGTGACGATCTGTCGGGCCTGCATGCCAGCCTGAGCTGGGAGCGGGTGTCTGATAGCGAAATTGTCGGCCGGGACAACGGCGAGCCGGTGGTGCGGCTGAGCCTGGTGGCGTCGGCGGACAAGACCCAGGCGACGGTGACGGCGACCTTGCTGAGCAACTACGGCC
>NZ_PXYH01000044.1 GCF_003012795.1 Zobellella taiwanensis | reverse complement strand
ACCCGCGCCTGGTTACCCATACACAGGGAGCAGCCCGGGATCTCAATGCGGGCACCGACCCGGCCAAAGATACCGTAGTAGCCTTCGGCGGTGAGCTGATCCTTGTCCATCTTGGTGGGCGGGGCCACCCACAGACGGGTTGGCAGCTGGCCTTTAAAGCGGTCGAGCAGCTTGCCGGCAGCGCGGAAGTGGCCGATGTTGGTCATGCAGGAGCCGATGAACACCTCTTCAATCTGCTCGCCGGTCACCTCGGACAGCAGGCGGGCGTCGTCGGGATCGTTGGGCGCGCACAGGATGGGCTCCTTGATCTCGCTCATGTCGATTTCCAGTACGTGGGCGTACTCGGCATCGGCGTCCGCTTCCAGCAACTCGGGGTTGGCCAGCCAGGCTTCCATGCCCTTGATGCGCCGCTCCAGGGTGCGCTGGTCGCCGTAACCTTCGGCGATCATCCACTTCAGCATCACGATGTTGGAGTTCAGGTACTCGATGATCGGCTCTTTATCCAGCTTGATGGTACAGCCGGCGGCGGAGCGCTCGGCGGTGGCATCGGCCAGCTCGAACGCCTGCTCCACCTTCAGCTGGGGCAGACCTTCGATTTCCAGCACCCGGCCGGAGAATTCGTTGATCTTGCCTTCCTTGGCCACGGTCAGCAGACCGTGCTTGATGCCGTAGTAAGGAATGGCGTGCACCAGGTCGCGCAGGGTAATGCCGGGCTGCATTTCGCCCTTGAAGCGCACCAGCACGGATTCCGGCATGTCCAGCGGCATCACGCCGGTGGCGGCGGCGAAGGCCACCAGGCCGGAGCCCGCCGGGAAGGAGATACCGATGGGGAAACGGGTGTGGGAGTCACCGCCGGTGCCGACTGTGTCGGGCAGCAGCATGCGGTTCAGCCAGGAGTGAATAACGCCGTCGCCCGGGCGCAGGGACACGCCGCCCCGGTTCATGATGAAGTCGGGCAGGGTGTGGTGGGTGGTCACGTCCACCGGCTTGGGATAGGCGGCGGTGTGGCAGAAGGACTGCATGGTCAGGTCGGCGGAGAAGCCGAGACAGGCCAGATCCTTCAGCTCGTCCCGGGTCATGGGACCGGTGGTGTCCTGGGAGCCCACGGTAGTCATCTTCGGCTCGCAGTACTGGCCGGGGCGCACGCCCGCCACGCCGCAGGCCTTGCCCACCATCTTCTGGGCCAGGGTGTAGCCCTTGCCGGTGTCGGCCACGTCGGCGGGACGCTTGAACACCTCGGAGTGACCCAGGCCCAGCTCGGCGCGGGCCTTGTCGGTCAGGCCACGGCCGATGATCAGCGGAATACGGCCGCCGGCGCGCACTTCGTCGAGCAGCACCTCGGTCTTCAGCTTGAAGGTGCTGACCACCTCGTCGCTGCCATGGCGGCAGATCTTGCCCTCATAGGGGTAAATGTCGATGACGTCGCCGGTGTTCAGTTTGGTGACATCGCACTCGATGGGCAGGGCGCCGGCATCTTCCATGGTGTTGAAGAAGATGGGGGCAATCTTGCCGCCGATGCACACGCCGCCGGCGCGCTTGTTGGGCACGAAGGGGATGTCGTCACCCATGTGCCACAGCACCGAGTTGGTGGCGGACTTGCGGCTGGAGCCGGTGCCGACCACGTCGCCCACATAGGCCAGGGGGAAGCCTTTTTCCTTGAGCGCGTTGATGGCGGTGATGGGGCCGATAACACCGTCTTCATCGGGCTCAATGCCAGGGCGGGCGTTTTTCAGCATGGCCTGGGCGTGCAGCGGAATGTCGGGGCGGGACCAGGCGTCCTGGGCCGGGGACAGGTCATCGGTGTTGGTTTCGCCGGGCACCTTGAA
>NZ_PXYH01000043.1 GCF_003012795.1 Zobellella taiwanensis | reverse complement strand
GGCTTACTTGCCGAAGGCCAGGTCCCGCAGGAACAGGGCAATTTGCGGAAACAGGATCAGCAGCCCCGACACCAGTACCAGCAGCAGCACGAACGGCAGGGAGCCCCGCACCACGTCCACGTAGCGCCGGCGGAACACCGCCACCGCCGTGAAGATGTTGCACCCAAACGGCGGCGTCACCGCCCCAATCGCCACCTGCAGCGTGATGATCACCCCCACCAGCACCTTGTCCAGCTCCAGCCGCTCTATCTCCGGCAGGAAGATCGGCACCATGATCAGGATCACCACTATCGAGTCCACGAACATGCAGCCGACGAAGAAGGCGATGGAAATCGCCAGCAGCAGTCCCAGCTCGTTGGTTTCGTTCAGCCCCAGACCGGCCATGATTGCCTGGGGGATCTGGGCAAACGAGATCACCCAGGAAAACGCCGCCCCCGCCGCCACCAGGATGAACACCACGGCGGTGATAAGCCCGGTGGATTTGGCGATGTCCAGCACGTCCTTCACCTTCAGCTCGCGGAACACCACCACCTCCAGCAGCAGCGCATAAAGCACGCACACCGACGCCGCCTCGGTCGGGCTGAAGATGCCGCCGTAGATGCCGAACACGATGATGAGCGGAAAGCCCAGCGGCCAGATGGCGTCACGGGTCGCCTTGAGCCGTTCGGCCAGGCTGGCCTTGGGCACGGTCGGCACTTCTTCCTTGATGGCAAAGAACACCGAATAGATGGAGAACAGCACCAGGATCAGCAGCCCGGGCACGATGCCGGCGATAAACAGCTCGGAGATCGAGGTCTGGGCGATGCCGCCGTAGATGATCATGCCGATGCTCGGCGGGATCAGCAGGGCGATGCCGCTGGCGCTGATGATCAGCGACAGGGAGAAGGAGTCCTTGTAGCCGTTCTGGACCAGCTTGGGGTGCAGCGGCGAGCCCACCGCCACCACCGTGGCCTGGGTCGAGCCCGACACCGCGCCGAACATGGTGCAGGCGGTGGCGGTACTCACCGCCAGGCCACCCTTGTAGTGGCCGATATAGGCCATCACCATGTCGATAAGCTTGGTGGCCGAGCGGCCCTTGGTCATGATGTCGGCGGCCAGGATAAACATCGGCACCGCGATCAGCGAGGCCGGCCGGATGCCGGCGAACATCTGCTGGATCATGAAGCGGGAGTTGTCGAAGCCGTCGAACTGGATGTAAAAGCCGATCAGGGTGGCCACCATCATCGGCACCATCATCGGAAAGCCGAGCAACAGCAGCACCACCATCGACAACAGCATCAGCGAAGTCATATCCATGTTTGGTTACCCCTAGAGTTCCGCCACGTTTTCGTATTCATCGTTGGTAACCTCGGTCGACAGGTAGACGGGCCGGTGGTACAGGTTCTTGATGCCGGTCACGAAGTATTCCAGCCCGGTGATGAACAGGCTGACCGGGGCCCACAGGTAGGTCAGGTACACCGGGATCTGCAGGGCCGGCAGGATCTGGCCGCGCGGCGCCACCCACAGGATGTAGGTCACCGAGAAGTAGCAGATGGTAAAAATGCAGGCCGAGGTGGCAAAGGTGATCAGCACGATCAGGCCCTTCTGGTAGCGCCGGGGCAGGGCGTCGAAAATGGCGGTCATGCGGATATGGCTGCCGTGCCGGGCCGCGAAACTGGTGCCGGCGAAGGTCACCAGGATGATGAGGATGCTGTTGAGCTCCTCGGCGAAGAACAGGCTCTGGTTGAACACCACGCGCCCGACGACGTTCGCGATGTTGTTGCCGGCCATCAGCAGCACGCTGATGATCAGGATGGCCCCTTCCAACTTGTTGACGATGCCGATCACCCGGCGGTAGGCGCCGGCGACGGGGCCGGAAGACGAGGTTGTCATCAGCCGCTCCTTGTGAATTCACACACTGGGCGGTGCGGCCGTCCGCACCGCCCGCCCGGGCTTACTTGCCCTTGGCGTCCTGCAGATCCGCTTCCATCTGCGCCAGGATGGCCTGGCCGCTGTCGCCGGTCATCTCCACGAACTTGGCCTTGACCGCGGCGGACGCCTCGCGAAACGCCACCCGCTGGTCCTCGGGCAGGGACACGAACCGGACCTCGGGCTTGGCGGCCTGGATCTTGGCCATGGACTCGGCCTCCAGCCCCTGCTGGTAGTCGAGGATGTAGTCGGTGGCCTCGGCGATGGCTTGTTGGACCAGCGCCTGGTCGGCATCGGACAGGCCGTCGTAGAAGTCCTTGTTGGCCATGACGGCGGTGGTGAAGATGTTGTGGCCGATGTCGGTGATCACCGCGGACACCTCATAAAGCTTGTTCGACTCGATGTAGAACATGGGGTTTTCCTGGCCCTGGATCATGCCGGTCTGCAGGGCGCCGAA
>NZ_PXYH01000042.1 GCF_003012795.1 Zobellella taiwanensis | reverse complement strand
AGGGATGACTCATCTCGGGGCTCGCTTCCCGCTTAGATGCTTTCAGCGGTTATCGATTCCGAACTTAGCTACCGGGCAGTGCCATTGGCATGACAACCCGAACACCAGCGGTTCGTTCACTCCGGTCCTCTCGTACTAGGAGCAACCCCCCTCAATCATCCAACGCCCACGGCAGATAGGGACCGAACTGTCTCACGACGTTCTGAACCCAGCTCGCGTACCACTTTAAATGGCGAACAGCCATACCCTTGGGACCGACTTCAGCCCCAGGATGTGATGAGCCGACATCGAGGTGCCAAACACCGCCGTCGATATGAACTCTTGGGCGGTATCAGCCTGTTATCCCCGGAGTACCTTTTATCCGTTGAGCGATGGCCCTTCCATTCAGAACCACCGGATCACTATGACCTGCTTTCGCACCTGCTCGACCTGTCCGTCTCGCAGTTAAGCTGGCTTATGCCATTGCACTAACCGTACGATGTCCGACCGTACTTAGCCAACCTTCGTGCTCCTCCGTTACGCTTTGGGAGGAGACCGCCCCAGTCAAACTACCCACCAGGCACTGTCCGCACCCCCGATAAGGGGGCAACGTTAGAACATCAAACATACAAGGGTGGTATTTCAAGGTCGGCTCCACGGCAACTGGCGTCACCGCTTCACAGCCTCCCACCTATCCTACACATGTAGGGTCAATGTTCAGTGCCAAGCTATAGTAAAGGTTCACGGGGTCTTTCCGTCTAGCCGCGGGTACACCGCATCTTCACGGCGAATTCAATTTCACTGAGTCTCGGGTGGAGACAGCGTGGCCATGGTTACACCATTCGTGCAGGTCGGAACTTACCCGACAAGGAATTTCGCTACCTTAGGACCGTTATAGTTACGGCCGCCGTTTACCGGGGCTTCGATCAAGAGCTTCACCTTGCGGCTAACCCCATCAATTAACCTTCCGGCACCGGGCAGGTGTCACACCGTATACGTCCTCTTACGAGTTTGCACAGTGCTGTGTTTTTGATAAACAGTCCCAGCCACCTGGTCACTGCGACTGGCTCAGGCTCCATCCGCAAGGGACTTCACCCGCTCCAGCGTACCTTCTCCCGAAGTTACGGTACTATTTTGCCTAGTTCCTTCACCCGAGTTCTCTCAAGCGCCTTGGTATTCTCTACCCGACCACCTGTGTCGGTTTGGGGTACGGTTCACGTGCATCTGAAGCTTAGAGGCTTTTCCTGGAAGCCGGGCATCAATGGCTTCGCCACCGTAGTGGCTTCGTCTCGGGCCTCAGCGTTGTGCGTCCGGATTTGCCTAAACGCACCGCCTACCCCCTTTCACCAGGACAACCAACGCCTGGCCCACCTAGCCTTCTCCGTCCCCCCATCGCAATGCACGTCAGTACGGGAATATTAACCCGTTTCCCATCGACTACGCCTTTCGGCCTCGCCTTAGGGGCCGACTCACCCTGCCCCGATTAACGTTGGACAGGAACCCTTGGTCTTCCGGCGAGGAGGTTTTTCACCCCCTTTATCGTTACTCATGTCAGCATTCGCACTTCTGATATCTCCAGCATGCCTCACGACACACCTTCGCAGACTTACAGAACGCTCCCCTACCACTCAGAATAAATTCTGAATCCGCGGCTTCGGTGCCTGGTTTAGCCCCGTTACATCTTCCGCGCAGGCCGACTCGACCAGTGAGCTATTACGCTTTCTTTAAATGATGGCTGCTTCTAAGCCAACATCCTGGCTGTCTGAGCCTTCCCACCTCGTTTCCCACTTAACCAGAACTTGGGGACCTTAGCCGGCGGTCTGGGTTGTTTCCCTCTTCACGACGGACGTTAGCACCCGCCGTGTGTCTCCCGGATAGTACTTACTGGTATTCGGAGTTTGCATGGGGTTGGTAAGTCGGGATGACCCCCTAGCCCAAACAGTGCTCTACCCCCAGTAGTATTCGTCCGAGGCGCTACCTAAATAGCTTTCGGGGAGAACCAGCTATCTCCCGGTTTGATTGGCCTTTCACCCCCAGCCACAGGTCATCCCCTAACTTTGCAACGTTAGTGGGTTCGGTCCTCCAGTTGATGTTACTCAACCTTCAACCTGCCCATGGCTAGATCACCGGGTTTCGGGTCTACTCCTAGCAACTGTTCGCCCAGTTAAGACTCGGTTTCCCTACGGCTCCCCTATACGGTTAACCTTGCTACTAAAAGTAAGTCGCTGACCCATTATACAAAAGGTACGCAGTCACCTAACGAGTAGGCTTCCACTGCTTGTACGTACACGGTTTCAGGTTCTATTTCACTCCCCTCACAGGGGTTCTTTTCGCCTTTCCCTCACGGTACTGGTTCACTATCGGTCAGTCAGGAGTATTTAGCCTTGGAGGATGGTCCCCCCATGTTCAGACAGGATATCACGTGTCCCGTCCTACTCGATTTCACA
>NZ_PXYH01000041.1 GCF_003012795.1 Zobellella taiwanensis | reverse complement strand
GCGAAGGTCAAAACCGGCATCACTGTCCCCGAGTTCGGGGTAAGTTAATGGCATGAGCCGTATACGTGGCCCGTATGTACGGTTCTGTGAGAGGGATGAGGCGGTAACGCCTCACCCTACTCGATGTCTCTGCGTTGCCGGAAACCGTCCATGACTCCTCCTTCCCGTCTTGCCTTGTTGCCCTTGCTCGGCCTGTTGTTGCTGACCTTGATCTGGAGCTACAACTGGATAGTGATGAAGTCGGTGCTCGATTATATCGGCGCCTTCGATTTTGCGGTTTTGCGCTGTGTGTTCGGCGTGTTGCTGCTGTTTGCCATGCTGCGCCTGAGAGGCAGGGGCATGGCGCCGCCGCCGCTGGGGCCGACGGTACTGATTGGGCTGCTGCAGACGGTGGGCATGATAGGGCTGGCTCAGTGGGCCCTGGTAACCGGCGGAGCCGGCAAGGTAGTGATCATCGTCTATACCATGCCGTTCTGGGTGCTGTTGCTGGCGGCGTTCTGGGTGGATGAACGGCTCAAAAGGATCCAATGGCTGGCGGTGGCCATAGCGGCCGCCGGCCTGGTGCTGATCCTGCAGCCCTGGCTGCTGGGCGGGCACTTGGTCAGCTCCCTGCTGGCGCTGGGCTCTGGTTTTTGCTGGGGGGCTGGGGCTGTGGTCGCCAAGCGGCTGTACCGGCGCCAGCCGGTGGATTTGCTGTCTTTGACCACCTGGCAGATGGCCACTGGAACCTTGGTTCTGGCCGTCATCAGTTTGCTGGTGCCGGAGCGGCCCATAGAGTGGTCGGGATATCTGATCTGGGCGCTGGCCTATAATGCCGTTCTGGCCACGGCGGTGGCCTGGACCCTGTGGCTGTTTTTGCTGAGGGCGTTGCCGGCGGGGATTGCCGGCCTCAGTACCTTGGCCATTCCGGTGATGAGTGCCCTGCTTGCCTGGTGGTTGCTGGACGAGCGTCCCGGTCCGCTGGATAGCTGGGGAGGGGGATTGATCGTGGCCGGATTGGCCTTGCTGAGTGTACCCGGCCTGCGCCGGCGGGGATGATCAAAAAGGGCCGCTGAGAGGCGGCCCCAGAATTATTCGTCGTTATGTTCGCACTGCTCGTTGGTACAGTGACCGTAAAGATAGAGGCTATGGTTGGTCAGCTTGATATGGTGCTGGCTGGCGATATCGCGCTGGCGCTGCTCAATGAGTTCATCGTGGAATTCGATAACCTTGCCGCAGTCGAGGCAGACCAGATGATCGTGGTGCTCCTGGGTGGCCAGCTCGAATACGGACTTGCCGCCCTCGAAGTGGTGACGGGTGACGATGCCGGCGTCATCGAACTGATTTAGTACCCGGTAAACGGTGGCCAGGCCGATTTCTTCGCCCTGGTCGATCAGCAGCTTATACAGATCTTCCGCACTGACATGCTGGGTTTCAGGTTGCTGCAGCAGCTCGAGGATCTTCACCCGAGGGAGTGTGACCTTGAGTCCTGCTTTTTTCAGTGCTTGATTGTTGTCAGCCATAAAAATAAAGGTTCGCATTTCGTTTGGGTATTGCTTTTTATTGTGCTTGTTCCAGACCACAAAGGCAACCCGAATATCAGCCTTGGCTAAGGTGGCGGGCGGGCCGACAAAAAGGCTGCCAGGAGACCATCACTTTGCTACCATCCGGTAATATTCAACTGGTCGGATGAGATTGATGAGGTCGATGTTTTACCGTCCCTGGCTGTTGCGGCGTCTGCTCAACCTGTGGCCGCCCTTCTGGGGTGCCGGTATCCGTATAGAGCGGCTCAGCCGGGATTACACCCATTGCCGGGTTGGCCTGGTATTGCGCTGGTGGAACAAAAATGCCAATCGGACCCAGTATGGCGGCAGCCTGTTTTCCATGACGGATCCCATCTATGCCATGATGCTGATGGCCAGCCTGGGGCCGGATTATTATGTGTGGGACAGGGCGGCCTGTATCACCTTTCTCAAGCCGGGACGGGGGAGAGTCTATGCTGATATTCATTTGAGTCGAGAGAGACTCGACGAAATCCGTCGTGCCACCGATGGCGGCGACAAGTATTTCCCCCATTTCCGCATTAATATCCTGGATGAACACGGCGAGTTGATCGCCGAGCTGGAGCGTACTCTCTATGTGCGCAAAAAAGCAGCGAACAGAAGTTAAATCATGACCTTAAGCAAAAATTCCGAATGTCATGGTCTATAAAATAATTTGCGGTAACCATGGAACTTCGTCCATACTTACTGCGCCTAATGTGGTCTTTTTGACTCCCAAAAAACAAGGAGCAGGTAATGCGTAATAAAATGATGTTAGTAGGTGGTGTTGTTAGTGCTCTGTTGCTGGCCGGCTGTAGCTCCACTACCGCTCTGGAAAGCAAACTGGACAGCCTGGCTCAGGACGTTCAGGCCGTACAACAAGGTCAGCAGGCGAACTCTGCCAAGATCGATCGTCTGGCTGCTGACGTTGCCGAAGCCCGCGCTTCTGCCGACCGTGCCAACTCTCGTCTGGACCAGATGGGCCGTTACACCAAGTAACATCCTGTCCCGGAAAAAAGGCCCGACATTGTCGGGCCTTTTTTGTTTGCCCGGCGAAGCCGGCAAACCCGGCCATCTGAAAGAAGATGGCGTCACCCCGACTGAGGGGAAGACAATCCGACTGGCAAGGGCGCCACTGGCCAACGGTGGGGTCTGAAGGA
>NZ_PXYH01000039.1 GCF_003012795.1 Zobellella taiwanensis | reverse complement strand
TCCTTCAGACCCCACCGTTGGCCAGTGGCGCCCTTGCCAGTCGGATTGTCTTCCCCTCAGTCGGGGTGACGCCATCTTCTTTCAGATGGCCGGGTTTGCCGGCTTCGCCGGGCAAACAAAAAAGGGCAGACTCTGTCTGCCCAAACACTGCCGAGGTTTAAAACCTCTCAACCCACATTGCAAATACTTAGAAACGGTAACCCAGGCCGACCATCAGTACCATGGGATCGATATTGGTTTTGAACGTACCAACGACTGTATCCACATCGGTATCAATATCGATATACCAAGCAGATGCGTTGACAAACCAGTTTTCGGTCACCTTCATATCAAGACCAGCCTGTACCGCCAACCCCCAGGAGTCATCCAGACTCACATCGGTATTATTGAGCGCACCACGCCCTTCCTCGTCAAAGAAGAAGGTGTAGTTCACACCAGCACCCACGTAAGGACGCACCTTGCTCTGGGCATTGCCGAAGTAGTACTGACCCATCAGGGTCGGTGGCAGGTGCTTGATCTTGGCCACTTCACCCAAACCGGCAGTGCTCACGGAATGAGAGAACGGTGTGGCGGCAAGCAGTTCCACACCCCAGTTATCGGTAATCATATAGGACAGGGTCAGACCAAGTTGAGTATTGGAATCAGGATCAAGATGTCCGGTTCCCAGCACATTATCACCGCCACTATTCGGTGTTACTGTAGCCGCACCACCACGTACCAGAATATCGCCGGCCTGGTGGGCAAAGGCGGAAGGAACCATCAGGGCGGCGGCCACCAGCAGGGAAATCTTTTTCATGCTCTGTCCTTATTTCTTTTTAGGTATATTGAAGATCGGGAGCAGTTTGCCCTACTGACAGCATGGTTTTTTTGATTTAACGCAAGCTCGCCGCTAAAAACTCCGTCCAAGGCGGCACTGTGCGACCCGGGTGTCAAAGACGGCATAATCCTGCTGGCTTAACCGCCCGGCTTGAGGTATACCTTAGGCTTCGGGATCAGGCAGCGCTTTTAGCGTTGCCTGCTTTTTTATTGGAGGTTGATATGGCCCAGTTGCCACCCATTACCATTTCTACCCTGGACCTGGCCCGGCTTGAAGCACTGCTTGAGCACCAGCCCGATTCCGACACAGTCCGCCGCCTGGAAGACGAGCTGGAACGCGCTCACGTAGTTGCTCCGAGCGAGATGCCGGACAATATAGTGACCATGAACTCAATCATCAGTTTCAGCATGGCCAACAGCCAGGAAACCTTTACCAAGACCCTGTGCTACCCGCGCGATATTGATGGCAGCAAGGATAAAATCTCCGTGCTGGCGCCCATCGGCAGCGCCCTGATCGGCCTGGCGGTAGGCCAGAGCATAGAGTGGCCCGGCCCCAACGGCAAAACCCTCAAGGTCACCATCACAGCGGTGGAATACCAGCCGGAGCGAGCGGGCGATTATCAGTCATAAATAGAAAAAGGCGCATTTTTGCGCCTTTTTCTATTTATCGGCGATGCCTCTGGCCCCCAGGCTATTGCCCCCGGCGGCCGCTCGCGGCATGCTTGCACTATCCCTGCCTTCCTTTCGGTTACCATGTACGACATCCTCAACAGCATCCTGTTTTCCGTTTCCATCACAGGTCCCATCTGCCTGCTGCTGCTGCTGGGCGTGGCCCTGCGGCGGACCCAGATGATGAACGAAGGCTTTATCGACGGTGCCAGCAAGCTGGTGTTCAATGTCGCCCTGCCCATGCTGCTGTTCACCAGTATCGCCCAGACCGATTTCAGCCAAATGGCCAGCCCGACGCTGATCCTCTATGGCCTTGGGGCCACCCTGGTGGCCTTCGTGCTGCTCGAGTGGCTGGCCCGGTACCTGACCGCCGACCGCCGACTGCGCGGCATCCTGGTGCAGGGCGCCTTTCGTGCCAATATGGGCATTATCGGCCTCGCCTATGTCAACAATGCCTACGGCTCCCAAGGGGTCGCCTCGGTAGCCATGTACGTGGCCTGCCTGACCATACTGTTCAACATACTGGCGGTACTCACCCTGAACCGCAGCCTGAACCAGGGCCAGGGCCTGCAACTGGGGAAAATCCTCAAGGGCATAGTCCAGAATCCGCTGATCATCGGCATCGTCGCGGCCCTGCCGTTCGCCGCCAGCGATTGGCAGGTGCCTGCCGTACTGATGAAAACCGGCCATTACCTGGCCCAGATGACACTGCCGGTGGCGCTGCTCTGCACCGGAGCCAGCCTCAGTCTGAAACGGGGCAGGGAAGAGACCGGCCTGGTCGCGCCAGTGGCCCTGCTGCGGCTGCTTGCCATCCCCGGCCTGATCACCCTGGGTGGCTACCTGCTGGGCTTCAGAGGAGCCGAACTGACCATGTTGTTCCTGATCAATGCCTCGCCCACGGCCGCCGCCAGCTATGTGATGGTGCGCGCCATGGGCGGCAATGCCGTGCTGGCCGCCAATATCATCGCCGTGACAACCCTCGGCTCCCTGCTCAGCACCAGCCTGGGCGCCGCCCTGCTGAAAGGACTGGGCTGGTTTTGATCCGGGGCGGATGAAAGTCGCGCCGGGCTGCGCTATTGTGGGACATTGCCCATGCCATGACGAAACCCCATGTCCAGAGAAAAAGCCCTGACCCTGGAAGCCCTGCGAGTACTTGATGCCATCGAACGCCGGGGCAGTTTTGCCGCTGCCGCCGACGAGCTCGGCAAGGTTCCCTCGGCTCTCAGCTATACCATCCAGAAGCTGGAGGACGAGCTTGACCTGTCATTGTTCGACCGCTCCGGCCATAAAACCCAGTTCACCCCTGTGGGCAGGCTGCTGCTGGAGCGTGGACGGCAGTTGCTGCACGCCTCCAGCCAATTGGTGGACGACGCCAGGGCGCTGGAACTGGGGTGGGAAACCCGCCTGACCCTGGCGGTGGACGGCATTATGCCCAGCCATATTCTGTTCCCGGTTCTCGACAGCCTCTCCCGGCAGACCGATACCGACATCAAACTGGCCCATGAGGTTCTGGCCGGTACCTGGGAAGCCCTCGAAACCGGCCGGGCCGACCTCGCCATCACGCCACTGCGGGAGGACGCCATTCTCAGCCCGGGCATCAAGACCCAGTTTCTGTATAGGGAAACCTTTATCTATGTCGCCCACCCGGATCACCCCATCCACCAAGAGCAAGGGCCTCTCAATGAAGAAGTTTTCAGCCGTTACCGCGCCATTGCCGTGGCGGACACAGCACGCTTCAAACCGCCCCTGACCTTCCGCCTGTTCGACAAACAGGCCAGGTTGACCGTCAGTACCATGCAGGACAAGATCAGTGCCGTACGCGCCGGCCTGGGTATCTCATCCGTCCCTTTATCCTGGTTGGGAGATATGCTGGCGCAAGGAGAATTAAAAGAGGTATCGGCCAGTTGCAGGGAAAGCACCGACGTGGTGCTGGCCTGGCGGCGCGATGCCATGGGCAAGGCCAAGAGCTGGCTTATCCGCCAGATCCCGGCCCTGTTTCAGCAGCGGTAGCTCAGCGGTGGTTGAAACGCGGCAGTTTCCGGTTCAGCCAGGCAACGGCCCTATCCATCAGGCCGGTCTGCAGCAGCCAGGCCAGACCAAAGGCCGCCACGGCCAAGGAGCCCACATAAATGTCTGTCCACCAGTGGGCACCGCCCATCACCCTGGGGGCGGAAAACACCACCACAAACAGGCAGCCCCAGAGACCCGCCCTCCAGGACAGATAGCGCCAGACGAAGGCGGTGTAGATCATCAGCATCAGGCCGTGATCGCCGGGAAAACTGTCGCCGGAAGAATCCTTGGTCTTGAAGCCGGCCAGCTCGGTCAGCCGGTGGATATGATCGAAAGTCAGGGTCGGACTGGGCCTGTCGACGGGAATGGCACGGCCCAGCTGATTCAGCCCCACGGCGGTCAGCAGCATCAGCAAACCGATGATCAGGAGCTGTCGCCGCTGCTCGATACCGGCCTTGCGGTAATAGCCGTAATACACCAGCCCCATCGCCACCAGGGCAACACCATCGAATGCCCTGTTATTGGCAACCGCAACGGCATTGACCCAGGCCGGGCTTTCCCCCAGCTTGTCGTTAAAAAAATAAAAAACGGCACTATCGATCTGGAACCAGAAACCATGGCCCGGCAACCAGTACCAGCTGGCAAACACCACCACCGCCAGCAGGTTCCACAGGATCAGTTTATTGAATTGAATCGGCATAAGCCCCCCCTTGTAACAAGGCAGGCATTGTACGGAATTTTATAATCCCTGTGCACAATATTTGGTCACTGACCTTTCTAAGCAAGGTCAGTGATGCCACCAGACTGGATAAGAGGATAAAAGCCAAAAATCTCTCGCAGTACAAATGATACAAACGCAACTTCAGCATTATTTAAAGAATAAAAATAAGGGGATCTCTAAGGAGAGTAACGGCTCAGCGGCTGCAAACTTCGGGTTAATAAAATAGAACCTGGAGCTAGTCTGACCCTCGGTCAAAACAGCATCCAGGTCACGGTGTGGTCACGAGGGGGGATTTGAGAGGATCAGGATGGTTGAATTTACTGAGGGTAAGAAAGCAAGAAGCCCTTAGCTATCAACTAGCTAAGGGCTTCTTATAAGTGGCGGAGCGGACGGGACTCGAACCCGCGACCCCCGGCGTGACAGGCCGGTATTCTAACCAACTGAACTACCGCTCCGCAAAAGCTGTATAGTCAGGAGTACTATATTGGGTGCCTGGCAGTGACCT
>NZ_PXYH01000038.1 GCF_003012795.1 Zobellella taiwanensis | reverse complement strand
CGCTCCAGACCATGTCGTTATTGCCAACAACGCTCAGGCTGACGGTGTCGTTATCATCCAGATCCCCAAAACTCACCAGGCCAGTGCCGCGCAAGTCCTGGGCACTGGAATCGCCCGCCACTTCCAGTATCGGCGCCGCATCCACCACGCTCAGGGTGGGCGCGTCGTTGCTGCCGATCAGGGTAAAGCTCACCACCTCACTGGCGGTGGCGCCCTGGCTGTCGGTGGCGGTCACGGTATAGCTGAAGGTGATGGTCTCGCCCGCCGCCAAAAAGTCCAGGTCGACGTTATCCACCGCGTAGCTCCAGCTGGTGCCGCCCGGTGCCGCCGCGTTGACCGTGGCCGGGATGCTAAAGCCGCCCAGCAATTGAGCCGCCAGCTCGGGGCTCAGGCTGCCGCCGCTCCAGACCATGTCGTTATTGCCAACAACGCTCAGGCTGACGGTGTCGTTATCATCCAGATCCCCAAAACTCACCAGGCCAGTGCCGCGCAAGTCCTGGGCACTGGAGTCGCCCGCCACTTCCAGTATCGGCGCTGAAGCCTCTACGCTCAGGGTGGGCGCGTCGTTAATGCCTTTTACCGTAAGCACCAGGTCACGGCTGGTTACGCCGCCGTTGCCATCGTCCGCCACCAGCTGATAGGTGAGCACCAGGGTTTCGCCGACGCCCACAAATTCAAAGTGCTCATCCCCCGAATTGAAGATCCAGTCCAGCTCGCCCGTTGTGCTGCCGCTGGTGATTACCGGCTGCTCACCCAGCGACAGCATGGCCTGCAAGGCCGCCAGTTGGTCGGGAGTGAAGGTGGTGGCCAACGGAGCCTCATCCGCGCCAAGGTGCGCCACCGAAACCCCGCCCACCGAAACCGATACCGTATCGGCCTGGTCGGCATCGCTCACTACCACGTTGCCCTCGGTGATCAGCGTATCGCCTCCAGCAAACAGCTCGGTATTGGAAGCCAGGCTGGCGGAATACTGCAGCGCGCGGGGAATAATCTCCCGCACCCAGTCGTTGGTATTTTGCGAGCCGTTGCTCACATCCTGGCCATATTGGGTGGCGGTATCGGTAAAGCCGGTGCCGGCAATACCGGCGTTATAATAATCATACCCCAGGAAAATCACGGTGCCGCCACCGTAACGGATCACCGCCACCGTGGCGTTATCATCCGTGCCGTAAATGGCGGTAAAGCCTTCCACCGTGCCCCGGCCAATGGCATCCGTGGCACTGAGGTTACTCAAGCTGGCCGGGCCGCCTTCAAAGGGGGTACCCACGGCATTGGCGGTATTCAAACTCCAGCTTGAGCCGGACTGGGTGGTCAGATCCCAGCCAAAAATATTGTTCAGGAAAGTAGTATCTTTGGGGCCACCGGTGCCGGTCATCATGATCACGCCGCCATCGTTCACCCAGTTGCGAAGGGTGGTTTGGGCACTGTCGGGCAAAAAGTCCTGGCTGCCGGGATTGCCGCTTTCCATATCGGTCATAAAGAAGAAACCGCTGGCATTGAGCTTGTCGGCAAAGTCCGCATCGGTAAAGTTTTGGATGGAGGTATCCAGGGTATAGTCGCCACCCTGGTTGATCACCCACTGGATAATGCTGGCCAGGTTGGCATTTTCATTCCCGGAGCCAGGGTTGGCGTCAGTGCCATTGAGGTTGGGGTAACTAAACACCGACACCTGGGTATTGGGGTCGAGCGGCGCAAAAACAGGCGCGTCGTTGCTGCCTTCAATGGTAAAGCTCACCACCTGTTCGGCGGTAGCGCCCTGGCTGTCGGTGGCGGTGACGGTATAGCTGAAGGTAATGGTCTCGCCGGCAGCCAAAAAGTCCAGATCCACCGCCGGCAGGTTGTAGCTCCAGTTGACACCGCCAGAGGCGCCATGGGTGGTGGCCGGAATACTAAAGCCACCGGCCAGCGCCGAAGCCAAACCGGCATCCAGGGTGCCGCCGCTCCAGACCATGTCGTTATTGGCGGCATGGGTGATGCTAACGGTATCGGCAATATCCGCATCGTTAAAGCTGATCACACCGCTGCTTTCCAGGGCCTGGGTACTGGAATCGCCCGCCACTTCCAGCATGGGCGCAGCGTTCTCCACGCTCAGGGTGGGGGCGTCGTTAATGCCTTTTACCGTAAGCACCAGGTCACGGCTGGTTACGCCGCCCTTGCCATCGTCCGCCACCAGCTGATAGGTGAGCACCAGGGTTTCGCCGGCGCCCACAAATTCAAAGTGCTCATCCCCCGAATTGAAGATCCAGTCCAGCTCGCCCGTTGTGCTGCCGCTGGTGATTACCGGCTGCTCACCCAGCGACAGCATGGCCTGCAAGGCCGCCAGTTGGTCGGGAGTGAAGGTGGTGGCCAACGGAGCCTCATCCGCGCCAAGGTGCGCCACCGAAACCCCGCCCACCGAAACCGATACCGTATCGGCCTGGTCGGCATCGCTCACTACCACGTTGCCCTCGGTGATCAGCGTATCGCCTCCAGCAAACAGCTCGGTATTGGAAGCCAGGCTGGCGGAATACTGCAGCGCGCGGGGAATAATCTCCCGCACCCAGTCGTTGGTATTTTGCGAGCCGTTGCTCACATCCTGGCCATATTGGGTGGCGGTATCGGTAAAGCCGGTGCCGGCAATACCGGCGTTATAATAATCATACCCCAGGAAAATCACGGTGCCGCCACCGTAACGGATCACCGCCACCGTGGCGTTATCATCCGTGCCGTAAATGGCGGTAAAGCCTTCCACCGTGCCCCGGCCAATGGCATCCGTGGCACTGAGGTTACTCAAGCTGGCCGGGCCGCCTTCAAAGGGGGTACCCACGGCATTGGCGGTATTCAAACTCCAGCTTGAACCACCTTGCGTGGTGAGATCCCAGCCAAAAATATTGTTCAGGAAAGTAGTATCTTTGGGGCCACCGGTGCCGGTCATCATGATCACACCGCCATCGTTCACCCAGTTGCGAAGGGTGGTTTGGGCACTGTCGGGCAAAAAGTCCTGGCTGCCGGAATTGCCGCTTTCCATATCGGTCATAAAGAAGAAACCGCTGGCATTGAGCTTGTCGGCAAAGTCCGCATCGGTAAAGTTTTGGATGGAGGTATCCAGGGTATAGTCGCCACCCTGGTTGATCACCCACTGGATAATGCTGGCCAGGTTGGCATTTTCATTACCGGAGCCAGGGTTGGCGTCAGTGCCATTGAGGTTGGGGTAACTAAACACCGACACCTGGGTATTGGGGTCGAGCGGCGCAAAAACAGGCGCGTCGTTGCTGCCTTCAATGGTAAAGCTCACCACCTGTTCGGCGGTAGCGCCCTGGCTGTCGGTGGCGGTCACGGTATAGCTGAAGGTAATGGTCTCGCCGGCAGCCAAAAAGTCCAGATCCACCGCCGGCAGGTTGTAGCTCCAGTTGACACCGCCAGAGGCGCCATGGGTGGTGGCCGGAATACTAAAGCCACCGGCCAGCGCCGAAGCCAAACCGGCATCCAGGGTGCCGCCGCTCCAGACCATGTCGTTATTGGCGGCATGGGTGATGCTAACGGTATCGGCAATATCCGCATCGTTAAAGCTGATCACACCGCTGCTTTCCAGGGCCTGGGTACTGGAATCGCCCGCCACTTCCAGCATGGGCGCAGCGTTCTCCACGCTCAGGGTGGGGGCGTCGTTAATACCTTTTACCGTAAGCACCAGATCACGGCTGGTTACGCCGCCCTTGCCATCGTCCGCCACCAGCTGATAGGTCAGCACCAGGGTTTCACCGGCGCCGACAAACCCGAAATGCTCACCTCCCGAATCAAAGGTCCAGTTAACTTCCCCCGTTGTGCTGCCGCTGCTGATCACCGGCTGCTCACCCAGCGACAACATGGCCTGGATGGCCGCCAGCTGGTCGGGGGTGAAGGTGGTGGCCAACGGAGCCTCATCCGCGCCAAGGTGAGTCACCGAAACCCCACTCACCGAGACCATAACCGAATCCGCCGGGTCGGCATCGCTCACGATAATGCCGCCCTCGGTGGTCAGCGAATCGCCAGTGGCAAACAAATCCTTATTGGACGACAAATTGGCGGAATACTGCAGCGCGCGGGGAATAATCTCCCGCACCCAGTTGTTGGTGTTTTGCGAGCCGTTGCTCACATCCTGGCCATATTGGGTGGCGGTGTCGGTAAAACCGGTGCCGGCAATACCGGCGTTATAATAGTCATACCCTAGGAAAATCACGGTGCCGCCACCGTAACGGATCACCGCCACCGTGGCGTTGGCGTCGGTACCGTAAATGGCGGTAAAGCCTTCCACCGTGCCCCGGCCAATGGCATCCGTGGCACTGAGGTTACTCAAGCTGGCCGGGCCGCCCTCAAAGGGAGTGCCGGCGGCATTGGCGGTATTCAGGCTCCAGCTTGAGCCGGACTGGGTGGTCAGATCCCAGCCAAAAATATTGTTCAGGAAAGTAGTATCTTTGGGGCCACCGGTGCCGGTCATCATGATCACGCCGCCCTCGTCCACCCAGTTGCGAAGGGTGGTTTGGGCGCTGTCGGGCAAAAAGTCCTGATTGGCGGGATCGCGGCTTTCCATGTCGGTCATAAAAAAGAAACCGCTGGAGTAAAGCTTTTTGGCGAAGTCCGCATCGGTAAAGTTTTGGATGGACGTATCCAGGGTATAGTCGCCACCCTGGTTGATCACCCACTGAATAATGCTGGCCAGGTTGGCATTTTCATTCCCGGAGCCAGGGTTGGCGTCAGTGCCATTGAGGTTGGGATAACTGAATACCGACACCTGGGTATTGGACGTTTCAGCCCCGAAGATAGGGGCGTCATTAGTGTCGCTGCCCCCCAGCAGGGCCTCGTAGTCGGCGATGGCCAAGGATGCCGCTTCAATAACCCCGCTTTCCACCTCCAGCGTCCAGTCACCGCCCAGGCCGGCGGCGCCGGTCAAATCTTCGGAGGCGGCTACATCGGCGCCGGTCAGCCCGGCAATGGCATCAATAAAATCACGGCCCTCGCTGTTGGCGCCCACATAGCAGCCATACAGCATCAGATCACCGCTTTCGGTAAGCGACTCACCCAGGGCAGAGAGCAGCTCCTCCTGGGCGGCCAGGTTGCTGTTGTTAAGGGTAAACGAGCCCAGGGTCAGCTCGCCCACACTGCCGTGCGAAAACACATGAATGGCATCAAGGCCGCTTTGTCCCTGCAGCGCCGCCACCATTTGCTCCAGGCCATTGCCGTTGCCATCCAGCAAAATGACCTCAATCCCATCACCCAGGCCATCCACCAAAGACTGATAGCCCTCTACCGACGCATCAACAAACGCCAGCTCGCGGCGCTGGCCCGCCGGCTCGGCCTGCACCGGTGCCGGGGCATCAAAATGCACCGCCTCTTCAGCCGGCGCGTTATGGGCGGCGCTTTCCTGAAACGCCACATCGGTAGTCATTTCCACGGCCGTTGCCACAGCGGCACCGTCCAGCAAAATACGGGGCTCCAGGGCCGTGATCAGCGGCTTGCGACGAAACAGCGCCTGATGCTGTTGAGGAGACATATGCTTTTTCATAATCCTTTCCCTTTGAAGGCACCCGGCCCCGGCCGTGAATGCACTACCTGATTTTGCTTAACGCGGAAAAACCGCCGTGGCGCTCATGCCCGGAACTAACCCGGCATCTTCGGACAACGCCGCCCTTAACAGTACCGTCTGGCTCACCGCATCGATGGCCGGAGTCACCCCTACCACACTGGCCTCGGCCACCGCCCCGGTTTCATCAATGGTCAACCGCAGGGGTTGCCCCGGTTTGAGCCAACTCAGCCAGGAAGACGACACCACCACCTCGGCTTCCAGCCGGCTGTTGCCCACCACCTCAATCAACTCCTGCTGCTGGCGAATGTTCTCGTGCTCATTCACCAACACCGCCACCACCTGGCCATTCCAGGGAGCCTTAATCACACAGCGCGCCGTATTCAGCCGCGCAATGCGCAGCTCTGCCTGGGTTTGTGCAAACTCCGACTGGGCCAGCGCCACGTCCAAGCTACCGATGGAGCGCAATTCATTCAGCTGGCGGGCATTTTCCAGCTTAACCCCGGCCGCCTTGTGTTCGGCAGCCACCTTCTCCTGCTGGGCCTGGTACAAATCGCAATCCAGCGCCACCAGCACATCGCCCTTGCTAAAGCTGTCGCCGGCACGAAACGGAACATCCTTGACCCGGGCCGCCAGTTCACCCGACAACACCGCCCGATCCGGCGCTTTGAGCACCGCCCTGGCCTCAAACTCGGCCAGGGCCGGAGTAGACGCACCCAACAGCATCAAACCGGCAAGCACGGTGCGCATCAGCCCACCTTATCCACGGAACCAGCGGCATCGGCCGGCTCGGTGCCGGCCGGCTCCGCCTGCACACCAGAAACCAGCTCGCCACGCTGCCACTGCTCAAACCGCTCCGAAATCTGGCGGGTCAGGGAAGGCAGACTCTCGCCGGCATAATCCTGAGGCACCAAATCCATGCCAATGGTGGTGTAAATACGGCCGTAACTGTTTTGCACATCCGCATAAGCCACGTCACGGCGCAACTCGGCCAGCAGGGTATTAAGCGACTCACGGATCAAATCCAGCTCCGAAGAACGCTCAAGCCGTGCGTTATTCACCGTTTGATCATTAATCCGGGAAGCCACGTCCAGGTAACGGTCGGCCAGCTCAAAGCTCTGCACCGCCTGCTGATAACGAATGGTCGACAAATGCACCTGGGTCAGCACCGCCATGGAGGTAGCCAGGCGTTGCTCTTCGGCCAGTGCCTCGCGGGTTTTGGCCATGCGCCGCTCGGCCCCCAGGCGGAACACATCAAACAAATTCCAGCTGATTTGCGCGCCCACACTGGTCCAGTCCTGGTTCAGCAAATAATCGTTGCTGTCGGTGTAGGCGCCAGCGGTCAGGCTGATACCCGGCAGCAAGTCGAGCAGGGCGGCACGGGTTTCGGCGGCGGAAATCCGTTTTTGATAATGGGTTTCGAGCAGTTCTGGGCGGTGCTGCAGTGCCAGCTCTTCCATTTGCGCCACATCCAGCGCCAGTTCGGGCACCTCAAAACGGGGCGACTGCACATCCCACAAATCAAACTCGGTGCCAGGCTTTAACCCCATCAGCGAAGCCAGCTCGGTTTTGGAGTTCATCAAATCCTGGCGCAGCGACTGCAGCGAACGCAAAATGTCCAGCAACTCGCGCTGGTAATACAGTGCCTCAAGCGGCGAACGCAGGCGCAGATCCTCAACCCGGCGTGAATCCTCCAGCGCCGCGGCCGCCTGCTCCGACAACGGGGCAATCTTTTTCAGCAAACGGTCGGCCGACACCGCCCGCCAGTATGCCGCGCGCACCTCCTGGGAAATATTGTGCGCCACCTTGCGCTCCCGCTCGCGGGTAATCAAATAACGGTCCGCATGCTGTTTGGCGCGCACATAGGAAAGGCCAAAATCCAGCACGTTCCAGGTAAAGGCAATATCGGCAGTGGTGCGCACTTTTTCCTGCGACACCGAATAAGTGGGATCGGACAGCGGGCTAGGCTCACCATTTTCAAAGGTCACACTGGAAGAGGCGGCATAGTTACTACGCTCGGAATATCCCGCCGAAGCGGTGAGACTGGGCAGCATTTCGTGCTGAACCAGCTCAATCTGCCCTTGGGCCAGGGCGCTTTCCAGCGCCTTGAGTTTCTTGTCCCGGTTGTTTCTTACCGCGCGCGCAATGGCTTCATCCAGGGTAATGGTGCCCATCACTTGCTCCTGCTCCTCGGCAAGCAGGTTGACATCCGCATCAGCAGTAGAGGCAATATCTTTAAAATCAATTGCTTGAGGGGTAACAGCACAACCACTGAGCACAGCGGCCAAAGAAACGGCAACCAGGGTTTTCCTGAGCATGGTGTAATCCTTTTTATACAGAGGCTCTGGGGAGACGGCATAATCCAACATATCCGTGAATTTTTAGCAGAAAACCCGCGTCGAAACCTGACGTTTGCTGACATTGGGCAGGAAAAGCCTCTTCCGCCCTCACCCACCCAGTAATCAGCTGAATCCCCCCGAACTTCCTGCTATGGTGTGCCCGTTTTGCCACCAAAACCGGGCCCGGCCAATGGAACTGCAGCCATCCAGACACCACAAATATTTTATTTTTCTAATTTACTTTTACCTGATGCCGGCATGGGGCGGCACGGCAATATCCCCCAGCCAGATTGCAGTGTTAAAGGACGAACTTGGCCAATACACCATTGAAACCCTCACCAGCCCGGCACTGGCGGCACAATTCACCCTTCTGGATCATGCTTTTTCCGGCGGCTACAGCAGAAGCATCTACTGGTTTAAATTGACCTATCCCCAGGAACAGGTTGCCAACCAGGAACTGTGGCTGGAAATACAGCCGCCCTACCTGGACGACATCACCCTTTATGTGCCAACCCGGCACGGCTGGATAGCCAAAAAAGGCGGCGATAACTACCCCCAAAGCAGCAAAGACCTGCCCTACCGAGGCAGCGTATTCCGGCTGGACAACTGGCAGGGCAACGAACTCTATCTTCGGCTACAAACCAGCAGCAGCTCGGTACTAATTGCCCAGCTGTGGCAGCCCGAGCGGTTTGCCCAGGTAAAGCAACTGGAATACGGCCTGTTCGGCTTTTATTACGGCGCTTTTTTCCTGATTTTTATCATCATCATGCTACAGGGCGCCTGGCGCTATGACACCGTGCATCGCCTGTATCTAATTAACATGGCCATGGCACTGATGTTTATGCTGGGGCTCAACGGGTTTATTGCCAACCATTTGTTCCCCCACCAGGCCTGGATAGGCAACCATTGGACTCCCTTTTTCTCCATGGTGGGGTGTGCCACCAACGCCCTGTTCTACCAAAAACTGCTCGGCATTACCCAGCGCAACCTGGCGCTGTGGATTTTATTCAGGGCCACCTTCTGGCTGACCCTGCTGGCCGCATTTTCCCCCTTTATTGACATTTACAACGAAGTCGCCGGTGAAGTGCACCTGGTGGTTACCATCATGGCCATCGCCGCCCTGCTGCGCAGCATTTGGTTGTGCTACTACCATAAAACCGAATCCAAGGCGCTGATCCTGGGGCATACCCTGTTTTTGTTCGGCATACTCTCAGCCATCCTGGCCCTGCTGGGCTGGCTGCCGGGCAATATCTGGGTGTTGCACGGGCCACAACTGGGCAACATCCTCAGCATGCTGGTGTTCGGTTTTATCCTGATAAAACGAATCCGGGAGGTCTTGGACAAACAAAAAGAAGCCGAACAGCGTGCCCGGCTGGCCGAGCTGGAGCGGGAAAAAGAACAACGCATCCGGCGCGAGCACGCCTACCTGGCCGACATGCTGTCGCACGAGCTGAAAACCCCGCTCGGCATGATAGACGGTGCCGTTCAATCCCTGGCCAAACTGAATCCCCATCCCCAGGAAGAAGAAACCAAGCGCTATCACCGTATCCGCCGGGGAGTGGCGCGAATAGACAACCTGATCAACCAACTGCTGCACTACGAACGGCTGGACAACGGTACCCTGCAACCCAATCACACCCCCATCCGACTACAACGCTTTTGCCAGGAATTGATTGCCAATCACAGTGCAGAACACCGGATACACCTACACTGCCCCCCTGGCCTGCACCTGAACGCGGACCCCATTTTGCTCAGCATTTGCGTGGGCAACCTGCTTTCCAACGCCTTGCGTTACACACCCGCCGGCAGCCCAATTCAGCTCACCGCCGGCTGCAACAAACAAAACGTGCTCATGACCGTGCAAGACACAGGGCCAGGCATAGAAGAATCATTAAAAGAGATTGTTTTTGAACGCTACGTGCGGGGAAATGCAAGAAGAGATGTGGAAGGTAGTGGCCTGGGGCTTTACATCAGCCGGCGTATTGCCCACCTGCACCAGGGCCAACTTGAAGTGCTGCCCGTTCATGGTAGTGGTGCCTGTTTTCAGTTAACATTGCCACAAACCAATAACAAAGATGCATACACTCATGACACGAATAGCAGTTGTTGACGACAACGCCGACCTGCTGGACGACCTTTGCTTTCACCTGTCCCATGCCGGCTTTAACGTAGCCGCCGGCCAGCACGGAAAAGAGCTGAACACCCTGCTGGAGCACTTTCGCCCGCACATTGTAGTGCTGGACTTGGGCCTGCCGGGCGAAGATGGCCTGGCCATTGCCTGCCGCTTGCGCCAGTCTCACCCCCAACTGGGCCTGGTGATGCTCACCGCGCGTGCCGGCATAAAAAACCGCATTGCCGGCCATGAAGCCGGTGCCGACTACTACCTGACCAAACCGGTGGAATTTGACGAACTGATCACCATAGTACGCACCCTGGCACGCCGGCTGGGCAGCAAACAACCCGCCACCTGGCGCTTTGCTTCCCGCCAGCTACAGCTGCACAGTCCCCAGGGCCTGGCGCTGGAACTTACCACCGCCGAAGCCGCCATTATCGCCGCCCTGCAGCAAGCCCCCAGCCACCAGGCCAGCCGCAAAGAACTTATCGAGGCCCTGGGCGGCGATTGGATAACCTATGACGAGCGCCGGCTGGAAGCCATTATTAGCCGGTTACGCAAAAAAATTGCCGGCATCACCGGCAAAGAAGCCCCACTGCGCGCCTTGCGGGGCGTAGGCTACAGCTTTTTGGAGCCGCTGGAAGACTAGGCGAACAACAACACCGTCACCAACACCGCACCCAGCCCCAGCCGATAGAGCACAAAAGGCAGCACGCCAATACGGTTAAGCAGCGCCAAAAACACATGTATGCACGCCAAGGCACTGGCAAACGACACCAACACCCCAACGCCAATGGCCGACCAGGACATCACCGACGGCGAAGCCAGCAAATCCCGCGCCTGATGGCTGCCGGCCAAAAAAATAATGGGAATGGACATTAAAAACGAATAGCGCGCCGCGGCCTGGCGGGTAAGCCCCAGCATTAAGCCGGCGGTAAGGGTAATACCACTGCGGGAAGTTCCCGGGATCAAGGCCAGAGCCTGGGCACAGCCCAACATCAAGGCTGCGCGCCAACCGGTTTGATATTCACTTTTTACCTGCGCCGCCCGGCGGTCGGCCCACCACAGCAATAGCCCAAACACCACCGTTGCAAACGCAATCACCCAGCCGGAGCGCAAATACGCCGCGATCAGGTCGCCCAATAACAACCCCACCACGCACGCCGGCACCGTTGCCAGCACAATACCCCAGGCCAAACGCGACTCGGCACAATGGCCGCCGCCAAACAACGACCGCCACCAAGCCCGTGCCATATTTCGCACCTCGGCCCGAAAATAATGCAACACCGCCAGTAAACTGCCCAGGTGTACCGCCACATCAAACGCCATGCCCTGATCCCGCCAGCCCAGCAACACCGACGGCAAAATAAGATGCGCCGAACTGGAAATAGGCAAAAACTCGGTAAATCCTTGAATTAACGCCAGCAGTACCGCTTGCACTTCCATCTGAGCATTCCTTTAAACACAAAAGCCGGCCAATACTAACGGTCCGCAACCCTCCCCCGCAACCCAAACGAAGCCGCCCACGGCCCAACCAGCAAGCACCGCGCCGAAAGCACAACCAAAACGGAGCGCAGGCGGCCCGCCTGCATTTCGCGCGCAGCGCGAACTCCGGCCAACCCCAGACGCCGGGCTTACGCCAACTCCCGCTCAAAG
>NZ_PXYH01000037.1 GCF_003012795.1 Zobellella taiwanensis | reverse complement strand
CGAAGGTCAAAACCGGCATCACTGTCCCCGAGTTCGGGGTAAGTTAATGGCATGAGCCGTATACGTGGCCCGTATGTACGGTTCTGTGAGAGGGATGAGGCGGTAACGCCTCACCCTACTCGATATTGGCCGCAGCCAAAAGCGGCCACGGGTCCCGGCCCAGGCTTCTGCTTGTGCCTATACTCGGCACTGTATCCACATGAGACGGGCGGTTGCCGCCCGCAAAGGAGGCCCAAGATGGACAGCAACAATCCCCTGTGGCAAACCGGCTGGTACTGCAACGGCCAGTGGCGGGAAACCCAGGATCACTATGATGTCGTCAATCCGGCCAGTGGCGAGGTATTGGCGCGGGTGGCCCGCTGTGGCGGCGCCGAGACCGAGCAGGCCATTGCCGCCGCTGCCGTCGCCTTTGAAGACTGGCGCCATACCACGCCCAAGGAGCGCACCGCCGTGCTGCGCCGCTGGAGCGATCTGATGCTGGAGCATCAGGACGAGCTCGCCGAGTTGATGGTGCTGGAGCAGGGTAAGCCCCTGGCCGAGGCCAAGGGCGAGGTCGCCTATGCTGCCAGCTTTCTGGAGTGGTTCGGGGAAGAGGCCAAGCGGGCCGGCGGCGATACCATTCCCAGCCCCAGGCGGGAAAACCGGTTATGGGTGATCAAGCAACCGGTGGGCGTGGTCGCCGCCATTACGCCCTGGAACTTTCCCCTGGCCATGATCACCCGCAAGGTGGGCCCGGCCATTGCCGCCGGTTGCACCGCCGTGGTCAAGTCCTCCAGCGTAACGCCCCTGTGCGCCAATGCCCTGGCGGTGCTGGCGGAGCGGGCCGGCCTGCCGGCGGGGGTGCTGAACCTGGTATCGGGAGACTCCGGCCCCATCGGCGAGGCCCTGATGCAAAGCCCGGCCGTGCGCAAGCTGTCGTTCACCGGCTCCACCGGCATCGGCAAGAAGCTGATGGCCCAGGCCGCCGGCACGGTGAAAAAGCTGTCGCTGGAGCTGGGCGGCAATGCGCCCTTTATCGTGTTTGACGACGCGGATCTCAATGCCGCCGTGGCCGGGGCCATGGCCTCCAAGTTTCGCAATACCGGCCAGACCTGCGTGTGCGTGAACCGCTTTTACGTGCAGGACGGTATTTACGAGGCGTTTGTCTCTCGCCTGGCCGAGGCGGCCACGGCGCTCAAAGTGGCCGAAGGCCGGGTGGAGGGCGCCCAGCAGGGGCCGCTGATCACGCAGGCGGCGCTCGACAAGGTGGAAGAGCACGTGGCCGATGCCCTGGCCAAAGGCGGCCGGCTGGTGTGCGGCGGTGCCCGCCATGCCCTGGGGGGGACCTTCTACCAGCCCACGGTGATCGCCGACGCCCATGAGCAGATGCTGCTGGCCCGGGAAGAAACCTTTGGCCCGGTGGCGGCCTGCTTCCGTTTCCGCGATGAAGCCGAGGCGGTGAAACGCGCCAACGACACGCCCTTTGGCCTGGCTGCCTATTTCTATACGCGGGATCTGAACCGGGTATTCCGGGTGTCGGAAGCCCTGGAGTCGGGCATGGTGGGGGTGAACGAGGGTATTATTTCCAACGAGGTGGCGCCCTTTGGCGGGGTCAAGGAGTCGGGTCTGGGTCGGGAAGGCAGCCAGATAGGCCTCGACGAGTTTCTGGAAATCAAGTACGTGAACCTGGGCAACCTGAGCTGAATCCGTGCCGTCCGGGGCGGCGCGGACGGGAGCAAGACGGGGCGGCCTGTGCCGGTTTTGTGTGCACTTGGCCGGCCCCGGCACGGAATCGTCATGATTTTGCGTTAAACTAGATTCGAATGAACCGAATTTGACGCAACCCTGGAGCCATTATGCAGGAGGCCCGGCCATGACCCCGGACAAATCCCCCCCGTCTTCCACCGTGCTGATCCCCGTTTTCATTCCGGCGGTGATCGTCATCGCGCTGATGGTGATCGGCACCATGAGCAACCCGCAGCTGGCCGGCGACATCTTCTCCGCCACCCTGGCCTACATCACCCGCAGCTTCGGCTGGTTCTACATGCTGTCGGTGGCCATCTTCCTGGTGTTTATCGTCTCCATCGCCTTTACCCGCTGGGGCAACATCAAGCTGGGGCCGGATCACGCCGAGCCCGAATACAGTTTTCCCGCCTGGTTCGCCATGCTGTTTTCCGCCGGTTACGGCATTGCCCTGTTGTTTTTCGGGGTCGCCGAGCCGGTACTGCACTACGCCGCGCCGCCGGAAGGTCCGGCGCTGACGGTGGACGCAGCCAAGCAGGCGATGCAGATTGCCTTTTTCCACTGGGGCTTTCACATCTGGGCCATTTACGGCCTGGTGGGCCTGGCACTGGCCTATTTCGCCTTTCGCCACGGCCTGCCGCTGTCGATGCGCTCCACCCTGTATCCCATTATCGGCGAGAAAATCCACGGCCCTATGGGCCATGTGGTGGATATCTTCGCCATCCTCGGCACCCTGTTCGGCATTGCCACCACCCTGGGGCTGTCGGTGGCCCAGATCAACGCCGGTCTCAACTACCTGTGGCCGCAGATACCGGTCAACACCACGGTGCAGATCATCGCCATCATCGCCATTACCGGCCTGGCCATACTGTCGGTGGTGGCGGGCATGGACAAGGGGGTGAAGCGGTTGTCTATCCTCAATATGGTGCTGGCCATATCCTTGATGTTGTTCGTGTTCGCGGTGGGGCCGACCATCTTTATCCTCAACACCTTTATGCAGAATACCGGCAGCTACCTGAGCAACATAGTGGAGCGCACCTTCAACCTGCAGGCCTACACCGCCAGCGACTGGATCGGCAACTGGACCCTGTTCATCTTCGGCTGGACCATCGCCTGGGCGCCCTTCGTCGGCCTCTTTATCGCCAAGATCAGCCGGGGCCGCACCATCCGCCAGTTTGTGGTGGGGGTCATGGTAGTGCCGACCATTTTCACCTTTTTGTGGTTTTCGGTGTTCGGCGACACCGCCCTGCACCTGATCATGGTGGAAGGCTACACCGCCCTGATCGACGAGGTGCAGGCAGATCACGCCATCGCCCTGTTCAAGCTGTTCGAGCGGCTGCCGCTGACCTCCATCGTGTCCTTTATCACCGTCATCCTGATCATCACCTTCTTCGTCACCTCGTCCGACTCCGGCTCCCTGGTGATCGACTCCCTCGCCTCCGGCGGCGCCCAGCATACCCCGGCCTGGCAGCGGGTGTTCTGGGCCTCGACCGAAGGCATCGTTGCCGCCGCCCTGCTGCTGGCGGGTGGCCTGGGGGCGCTGCAGACCGCTTCCATCGTCAGTGCCCTGCCGTTTGCCATCATCATGCTGATCGCCGCCATCGGCATGTGGCGCGCCTTGATCATCGAGGGCCACCACGAGGTCAGCCTGCAACAGCACATGCAGATGCGCCAGACCAAGGCCGGCCCCGGCTTCTGGAAAAAACGGCTGGCCAACCTGGTCGACTTTCCTCCCCGCGCGGCGGTGGAAACCTTTATCCGTACCACCTCCTTCCAGGCGATGCAGCGGGTAGAGCAGGAGCTGGAGCAGCAGGGCTGGGTAGCGGAAGTGGTGTTCGACGAGCCCAATTGCCGGGCCCGCTTCGAGGTATTTCAGGAGGGCAAGCTGGAGTTCATCTACGAAATCCGGCTACGCGGCTATGCCATGCCCGACTTCGCCTTTCCGGAAACCGGGCGGGATCTGGACGGCGACGATCACTACTACCGGGCCGAGGTGTTCCTGCGCCGGGGCGGCCAGTCCTATGATGTCTACGGCTACGATCAGCAGGACATCATCAGCGATATCCTCGACCAGTTCGAGAAATACCTGCACTTCCTGCACATCTCTCCGGGCATTCTGCCCTGGAAGATGGAAGAGCACGATGATGATCTCAAGCATGACGAGGCCAGGCCGGCGGACGACAAGCCGGCCTGAGCCGGAATTGCGATAAAAAATGGCGCTGTATTCAGCGCCATTTTTCCGTTCAGGGCGTGCCGAGCAGGGCTTCCATCGCCGCCTCCGCCGCATCGCCGGACAGGGACCCGGCGGGAGCGGGGGTTGGCGCCGGCTGTTCGAGCGCTTTCAGTTTTTGCTCCGCCTCGGCCAGGCGCGCCCGGGTCGCCTCCAGCTCTTCTTGCAGCGGCTGGGCCTGGGGAGCGGCCGGCGCCGGCTCGGCCACCGGCAGGGCCACCGGGGTGGGCGGTGCTGCCTGGGTCAGCCATCCCTGCATGGCCTGGGGCCACACCGCCGCCCGGCCGGTATGGGATTCGCTGAACACCCGGGTCTGGTTGTCGGTGTTCAGCAGCACCGCCATCTGGTTGGTGTCGGCATTCCATACCAGGCCAGCCTTGTCGGCCAGCTCCTGGCCGGGGGTGCGGGACATCAGGTAGAACAGCGGCCCTTCCTGTTGCAGCTCGCTGGCGGTGCGCAGCAAGCCGACGGTGGTGTCGTAGTGGGGGCCGAGCAGGCCGGTCATCCGGGTTTTAATCACCGGCTGCTCGAACAGGTTGGTGGCGTTGGGATCCAGCCCGACCATGGGCTTGAGCAGGGCCCACATCAGTTGCCCCGGGCCCATGGCGAGCAGGGGAGCGACGCAGGCGCTGAGGCTGAGGGAAAGCAGGGTGGCTTTGAGCAGGGTTAACAGACGCATCTGAAAATCCGATATAAAATAGGCTTCGACAAGGGTTTACCCAGGGCAGAGGACCGTTTTCGGCGCCGCTGGCGGGCCGGCGCAAATTAGCACAAGTTGCACCGAAAAGAGCCGGGGGCACGAAAAAATAATGCTCGGCCCACGCCGTCAACCACAGAGGTTCCAACATGAGCAAACACTGGCTGTCCGTACTGCTGGCCGCCCTGCTGCTGGCCTGCTCGCCGGCCGAACAAAAACATATTCGCCTGCTGAGCGGCGACTGGGATCTGGCGCTGGCCACCAGCCAGCTGGCCCGCGCCGAGCTGGAACGGGCCGGCTATGCGGTAACCGTGGAGGTGGTCAGCCCGGGACAGATTTGGGCCCGGCTGGCGGCGGGGGAGGCCGACGCCAGCCTTTCTCCCTGGCTGCCGGACGGCAGCCGCGCCCATGCCACGCGCTTTTTCGACCGGCTGCACGACCTGGGCCCCAACGGTCCGCCGCTGCGGCTGGGGCTGGCGGTGCCGGCATCCGCCGAGCCGAGCCGGGTCGATGAGCTGTCCGGCTCCGGCTACGGCGACAACAAGATTGTCGGCATGATGCCCGGCCACGGCATCATGGTACTGGCCGAGCAGGCCCTGGCCCGCTACCGGCTGGACGAATACCAGCTGCTGTCCGGCTCCGGCGAGGCCTACCGGCACTTGGTGGACACCGCCATTGAGCAGCAGCTGCCGGTGGTGATTGCCGCCTGGTCGCCCGGCAGTGTGATGGCCGGGGAGGGCCTGAAATGGCTGGCGGACGAGGCCGGCCATTTTCCCCGGTCCGAACGCCCCCACACCCTGATCCGCCGCGGGCTGGAAGAACAGGCCCCGGCGGCGGTGGAAGTGCTGCGCCGCCTGCGCTGGTCCGAGGCGCAACTGAACGAACTGTTGGCCCTGGCCGGCCCCGAACGCAACTATGCCCTGGCCGCCAACAAATGGCTGCGACTGAACCCGGTTCCCGCCGATTAGCCGCTTGACCTGGGTCATGGTGGCAAGCCGGACCCGGGTCTAGGCTGAAAGGAGCGGCCGCCATTGGTGGCGGGCCGCGGCTGTGATTGCCGGAGGATACAAGGATGAATACACGCAGAACACTGGCTTCGGCCCTGTTGCTAACCCTGGGGCTGGCGACCGCCCCCGTCCTGGCTCAGGGTGGTATGGGCGGACCTGGCATGGGCTATGGCATGGGCGTACCCGGTATGGGGTATGGCATGGGCTATGGTATGGGTGGGCCCGGCATGGGAATGGGTTATGGCATGGGTGGCATGCCCTGCGGCCTGATGGGCATGTCGCCCGGCTGGGGCGCCGGGGCCGAGCTGAACGACGAACAGCGTCAGCAAATCGCCGCCCTGCAACAGGAGCTGCACCAGGCCCAGTGGCAACAAATGCAGGAATTGCACAGCCTGCATGTCGGCGCCATGATGTCGGGCGGCGAGCCGGACAAGGCCGCCATCCTGGATCTGCACCGCAAGATGAGCGAAATCCACCTCAAAATGCTGGAACAACGCCTCGATACTCAGGAGAAAATCAGGGCCATTGTCGGCCCCCGTTAATTCGCCCGGCCCGCTTTGCCCGCCCCGGCGAAGCGGGGACAAGGGCCACGACAAAAAAGCCCGGCACCTGCATTGGGTGCCGGGCAAAACGGGCGGATCTGGCAAGATCCCCTCGACCAAGTAGTCCGTTAACTCAAAACGCGATCTCCACATTGCCGCTGGGTACGCTGCAGCAACTCAGCACATAGCCGTCGGCGATGTCGTCCTCGGTGATGCCGCCGTTGTGTTCCATGGCGACTTCGCCTTTGGTTACCTTTACCTTGCAGGTGCCGCAGATGCCCATGCCGCAGGCCTTGGGAATGTGCAGACCCACCTGGGCTGCGGCGCTGTGCAGGGTTTCCCCGGGCAGAATGCTGGCCTGCAAATCACTTTCCAAGAAGGAAACCTTCAGGCGATCTTCGGTACGCTCCAGCTGTTCCGCCAGATCCGAGGCTTCCTGGGCGAGTTGTTCCACGTCCTCGATGATCTCCACCGGGGTGGCACCGAAGCTTTCCTCGTGGTAGCGGTCCATGTCGAAACCGGCCTGTTGCAGCAGGTTGCGCACCGCCTTCATGTAGGGAGCGGGGCCGCAGCAGAAGATTTCCCGCGTCATAAAGTCGGGGGCAATCAGGCTCAACATGGCACTGTTCAAAAATCCCCGGTAACCGCTCCAGGTTTCGCCGATATCGGTGCGCTCGCAGATCAGGCTCAGATGAATATTATTCAGTCGCGAGTCCATGTGCTGCAGCTCGCGGTAAAACACCAGATCCTTGGGCGTGCGGGCGCTGTGCACAAACTGAATGTCCACCTCGGCATTGGTGTCGAACCACCAGCGCAGCATCGACATCACCGGGGTGATGCCCACGCCGCCGGACAGCAGCAGCACCTTGTCGTTGGGAAAATCGATGCAGTTGAAATTGCCCACCGGGCCGTGCACCGCCAGGGCGTCGCCTTCTTTCAGGTTGTCGTGCAGCCAGTTGGACACCACGCCGCCGGGCACCCGCTTCACGGTAATGGAAAAGCTGTAGGGCACGGAAGGCGAGGAGGCGATGGTGTAGCTGCGCATCACCGTCTGCTCGCCAATCTCCAGCTCCAGGGTCACGAACTGACCGGGTTTGAAGAAAAACAGCAGCGGGCTTTCTGCGCTGAAGCAGAAGGTGCGTACGTCCCAGGTTTCCTGGATCACGCGTACACAACGCACCGGATGGCGGCCATTGCTCCAGGTCTGGGTATTGATGGGGGATAGGAAGTCCTGATTCATCGCAGTTCTCCGAGGCGCGTTGAGTGAATGACCTGCTGTCATTGAGTGGCTTCATTCTTGATGAGAACGGGGCGACGGAATTGCCTGAAAGCGACATTGATATATCCGTTCACCCTGCGTGGGGCCTGGCCTCAGGCCGCGTCGGGGCTGGTGTGCGGCGAGCTGAAGGAAAGCATTGAGGAAGCGGGCGTGGACCGGCTGCTGCAACTGGACGGAGTCGAGGGCTACCAGCCGGAAGCCTGGACCGAACTGTGCCTGCAGGCAGACAGCGACTTTCAGCCGCTGCACTGGCTGTTCCCCGATGCCGGCGAGTCTGCCGAGCTGGGCCGGCGGCTGGCGGTGGCCCTGGGCGAACGGCCTGCCACCGGCGTATGGAAGTGGGAAGGCGAGCAGTTGATTGCCCGCAGCGGGGCAGGCCATCAGGACGTGACGCGTCCCCTGTGCCGGGTGCTGCTGCCGCTGGAAGAATGCGCCATGCCCTGTACCGAATATCGCTACGAGGCGCAGCCGGTGAGCTTTGAGCCGGGCAGCCTGCCGGCCGCCCGGGTACAGGACCGGGGCCGGGTGGCGGTGGACGACGGCTTTATGCCGCGCAGCCGCCAGGTGGGTGCCACCGGCACCTGGGTGAGTGCCCGGGTGTATATTGCCGTGGGCATTTCCGGCGCCGTGCAGCATTTGCAGGGCCTGGGCAAGGTGGAGAAGGTGGTGGCCATCAACCAGGACGCCGACTGCGACATGGTAAAACGAGCAAGCTTGAGCGCCATTGGCGACAGCCATGAAATACTGGCGGCGCTGATGGCGCTGGCAGAGGAACAACCGGCCCGGGAGGTGAGTAATGCAGCCTGAACAGTTGACGATTGCGGTGCTGGTGAGTGAAGGCCGCCACCCGGTATCGGGCCGTGCCCGTCGTGCCCTGCAGGACGCCTGCGCCCTGGAGCTGGCCTTTGCCCTGGGCGGCGAGCTGGAAGCCATCCACGCCGGCGATCCGACCCGGCCGGCGTTGCAGGATTACCTGGGCATGGGCCTGGAGCGGCTGACGGTGCTGCGCCAGGGTCCGGACGACGACGCTCTGGCGGTGCTGGCGCCCTACCTGGAAGAGCAGCAGCCCGACTTGCTGCTGACCGGCATTCACGCCGAGCAGGGCGAAGGCTCGGGCATGCTGCCCTACTTGCTGGCCGAGCACCTGGGCTAGCCCCTGGTGACCGGCATTGCCGCCATTGAGTCGATTGAGGGTGAGGAGGTCACCCTGCTGCAGGCCCTGTCCCGGGGCCAGCGCTGGCGCATTACGACCCGCCTGCCGCTGGTGGCCAGCGTGGACGAAGCCGCCGCCAGCCCGCGCCAGTTGGCCTTTGCCAAAGCACGGCGGGGGGCCATCAGCGAGCAGCAACCGGTGGCGCCCAGGCCCGATGTGGACAGTGCCGGCTGGCAGTGGCAGGACGCCAGATCCCGGCCCAAACGGCTGAAGGTGGCCCGGGCCAAAACCGCCGCCGACCGCTTCAAGCAGGCCACCGCCAAGGCTCAGGGCGGCAAGGGGCAGATCATCCGCAACGACCCCCAGGCCGCCGCCCAGGCCATTTACGACCTGCTGGTGGAAGAGGGCGTACTGCGCAAATAACACTTGTCTTGGGGAAGACAACATAACCACGCCGGCGGAAGCCGGCGTTTTTATTTTCTCATCTCTTATGAAAATGGAAGTCCATCAACACTCGATGCTTTCTCTGTGTGCTGGGTTACCCTGTTTTTCTTCCTTGCGCAGTTGCCGGTACAGGGCCCAGCCCGCTACCAGGCCGCACAGCGCCAGGCCGTACCAGATGGCGGCGGGCGGGGTTGCCGCCGCATCCCCCAGCAGGGCGCCGATCAGCACGTTGCCGAGCAGGGCCACGCAACCGCCCAGGCTGGCGTAAAAGCCGTAATAGCCGCCCAACGGCCGGTTGCCGGCGTAGTGGGGCAGGTGTGCGGCAAAGAGCGGAAAGCAGAGGATGGAGCCCAGCGACAGGCAGGCCGCCTGCGTCAGGCTGGCGGCCACCGGCCAGGGCTGCAGCCAGGGCAGGGCGAGGTAGCTCATACCCATCAGCCCCAGGCCCAGCCCCATGCCCCGGGCCACGCCCAGGCGGCGCTGCACCAGCTGGCTGGCGGGCAGTTGCAGCACCACGCCGATGATGGCGGTGAGGGTGAACACGCCGCTTAGCAGCCCGGTGGCCTGCTGCTGGCTGTTGATGTAGGCAGGCACAGCCAGGTACAGCTGGTGGAACAGCAGCTGGTAGGCGGCGGCCGTCAGGGTAAAGCGCAGGAAGGGGCCGTTGCCGATTAAATCCCGCCATTGTTCGCCCCAGGCGGGCGGCCGCTCCCGCACATTCCGGGGGCTGGGGGGCAGCATCCGCCACTGCAGGGCGGTCAGCAGCAGGAAGATGCCGCCGGACACCAGGCCTGTCACCATAAAGTCGATGTCGGTGAGCAGCATGCCGGCCAGGGGGCCCAGCAGCAGCCCGAGCTGGCTGGCCAGGTTGTGCAGGGCAAAGGCCTGTTGGCGCTGGCGGCCGTCCAGGCATTCCGACGCCAGGTAGGCCTGGGCGCAGGGGGTGAAGAGGGCACCGGCAAAGCCGGTGAGAAAGGCGGCCAGCAGCAGCAGCGGCAGATCCCCGGCCCAGCCGAGCAGGGCAAAGCCCAGGCTGCGAACCAGGCAGCCCAGCACGATGGCGGGCCGGTAGCCCAGCCGGTCGCCCAGGGCGCCGCCCAGCAGGAACAGGCCCTGCTGGCTGAACACCCGCATGCCCATCACCAGGCCGCTGGCCCAGCCGGTCAACCCCAGGGTGCTGCCCAGGTGAAAGGCCAGGTAGGGCAGGGTCATGTAGAAGGCGAGGTTGAAGAACAGGCCGTTGCACACCAGCAGGCGGGCCGCCGGGCTCAGCATCCGCCAGCTCTGGCGGTAGTGGGTTGTGGTCACGTGATTATCCAAGCGGTGCCGGACGGGCACTGGGGTTGCGTGTTAAGCCATGGTCCCCCGCCTTCGCGGGGGAGACGAACTCAGGGCTGGAGGAAGTCGCGGCCTAGCCGGCCGCCAGGGCAAAGGTGCGGCCCTGGCTGGCGATATCGTCCACGATCACATGGCCGAAGCCGCGGGAGCAGGACTCTACCCGCGCTTCCACCTGGTAGGTGTCGCGCAGCAGCGCCGGGGTGACGATGTCGGCGGTGGGGCCGCAAGCCACCTGGCGGCCGCCGGCGATCACCAGCGCCTGGTCGCAAAAGCGCAGCACGTGGTTGAGATCGTGCAGCGTCACCAGCACCAGCATGCCCTTTTCCCGCGCCAGGTCTTTCATGTGGCCGAGCACCTCCACCTGGCGCGACAGATCCAGCGCCGAGGTGGGCTCGTCCATCAGCACGATGTCCGGCTCGCGCACCAGCACCTGGGCCAGGCTGACCAGCTGGCGCTGGCCGCCCGAGAGCTCGCCGAGGTGGCGAAAGGCGAGGGAAGTGATGCCGAGCGCCGCCAGGGTCTGGTCGATGCGGGCCAGCTCCGCCTCGCTCACGCGCCAGCCGCCGCCCTGCTTGCAGGCCAGCAGCACCGACTCGTACACGCTGAGCGCGGCGCTGGCGGCGCTGTCTTGCGGCATGTAGCTGATGCCGCCGCCTTCCGGCCGCAGGCCTTCCACGTGCACCCGGCCGGGGCCGTCGATCAGGCCGCTGATGCGCTTGAACAGGGTGGACTTGCCGGCGGCGTTGGGGCCGATGATGGCCACCACCTCGCCCGCCTTGAAGGTGGGGGTGGAAATGCCCTGCAGCAGCAGCTGTTTGCCGTAGCGGGCACCGAGTGCCTCGAGCCGGATGCTTACCATGAGCGCCTCGTCTGGGACAGGATAAGGGAAACGAAGAAGGGAATGCCGATAAGCGAGGTCACCACGCCGATGGGGAAGATGGTGCCGCTTACCAGCGACTTGCTCACCACCGAGCTGACCGAGAGGATCAGCGCCCCGGCCAGGGCCGAGGCCGGCAGGAAGAAGCGTTGATCCTCGCCGATGATCATGCGCGCGATATGGGGCCCGACCAGGCCGATAAAGCCGATGGTGCCGACGAAGGACACCGGAATGGCCGCCAGCAGGCTTACCAGCAGCAGGGTCTCCAGCCGCAGCCGGCCGACCCTGACGCCGAAGCTCGCCGCCTTGTCTTCGCCCAGGCGCAGGGCGGTCAGGGCCCAGGCCCGGCGGACGAACACCGGCAGCACCAGCACCAGCGCCAGGGTGGTGATGGCCAGCTTCGGCCAGGTGGCCTTGCTGAGGCTGCCCATGGTCCAGAACACCACCGCCGACAGGGCCTCGGTCGAGGCGAAAAACTGCACCAGCGCCAGCAGGGCGTTGAAGGTGAACACCAGGGCGATGCCGAGCAGCACTATGCTGTTGACCGTCATGCCGCGCCGGGCGCTGAGCAGGTGAATAAGCAGGGCTGCCAGCATGGCCATGATAAAGGCGTTGAGCGGCACCATCCAGGCGATGGCCGCCGGGATAAAGGCCACTCCGAAGGCCAGGGCCAGGGCCGCGCCGAAGCTGGCGGCGGCGGAAATGCCCAGGGTGAAGGGGCTGGCCAGCGGGTTGTTGAGGATGGTCTGCATCTGGGCGCCGGCCACCGCCAGCGCCGCGCCCACCACCACCGCCATCAGTGCGATCGGCATGCGGATTTCCCACAGCACCACCCGCACCTGCAGCGGCACCGAGTCGGGCAGGAACAGCGCCCGCACCACCTCGCCCAGCCCGTAGCGGGCCGGGCCCAGGGCCAGGTCGGCGCACAGGCTGAGCAGCAGCGCGGCGGTCAGCCCCAGCAGGATCAGCTGCCGCCGCCAGACGATGGCCTTGTAACGGCCGCTGCCGGCGGCCGGGGTCAGGGCGTTACTCTGCATCGGTCAGCGATACCCAATAGCCGGGACGGTAGTCGACGGGCAGGAAGCGCTGGTGCAGCTCCTTGAAGGTGGCCTCCGGGTCGAGTTCGGCGAACAGCTCGGGGTGCAGCCACTTGGCCATCTGCTGGATGCCCACGAACTGGTAGGGGCTGTTGTAGAACTGGTGCCAGATGGCGTGCATTTGTCGGTGTTGTACCGCCGCGATGCCGGTCATGGCCGGACGATGGGTCAGTGCCTCGAGCTTGCGCCGGGCCTCGGCTTCGTCCTGGCCCGGACCCACGCCCACCCAGCCGCCGCCGGGCACATAGGCTTCCCACATGCCGCCGGTGACGATGACGTGGTCGGGGTTGGAGGCGATGATCTGCTCCGGGTTGAGGTTGCCGAAGGTGGCGGGAATGATGTCTTTGGCGATGTTCTCGCCGCCGGCCAGGGTCACGAACTTGCCGAAGTTGTCGTCGCCAAAGCTCATGCAGCACTCTTCCGAGTAGCCGCCGGCCCGGTCGATGAACACCTGGGGCCGAGTGGGTTGATGCTGCTCGAGCACCTCGGTCACCCTGGCGATTTCGGCGGCGCGCCAGGCGATGAATTCCTCGGCCTTTTCCTCTTCGCCGAACAGCTGGCCGTAAAGGCGCAGGCTGGGCTCGGTGTGGGTGAAGGGGTGCTCGCGAAAATCCACGTACACCAGGGGGATGCCGGCGGCGGCCAGTTTCTCGATGTATTTGGCGTCTTCGGTGGCCTGCTTGGACTCGATGTTCATGATGATGACATCGGGGTTGAGCGACACCGCCTGCTCCACGTCGAAGGTGCCGTCCTTGAAGCCACCGAAGGTGGGGATCTCGGCCATTTCGGGGAATTTTTCCAGGTAGGCGGCGTAGTTGTCCGGATCGGCGCTGGCGAAGTCATCCCGCCAGCCGACGATGCGCTGGAAGGGGTTTTCCCGGTCGAGCACGGCGGTGAGGTAAACCTGGCGGCCTTCGCCCAGGATGACGCGCTGCACCGGCACCTCGACCTCCACCTGGCGGTTGGCGATGTCGGTGACGGTAATGGTTTCGGCGGACAAGGCCAGCGACCAGAGGGCCGCGGCGGCGGTGAGTGCCTTGGTCAGAAGGGGGCTACGCTGCATGGTATTCTCGTTTGATTATTAGGATGCAGATGATACTACAAACAATTCTCATTTTGTAAATGGGTATTTATGTGAACACTATCCTCATACACTTACCCGCGAATACCGACAGGGTTTGGCAGCCCGGTCCTACTTACAGGGCCTTGAGCTGCCGGGAGGCGAATAGAGCAATAAAAGGAGGGAATTCGGGCACAGCTTGTGCGATTTGCTCGGTGACGGCAGCTACTGCTGTACCATCAAGAGCAGTTATTTATGTTCTTGTATTTATGGGTTGACAAGGATGCCAGGACAGGTTTGCGGATTGCGGTGCAGCGCTGCAGCAACAGGGCAGCCAGAATAATACTGCCGCCTGGCCAGGCCGCGGCTGCAGGTGCTTCGGCCAGCACCAGCCATACCCACAAGGGACCCAGCAACATTTCCAACAGCATCAGCAGGCCCACTTCGGCTGCTGGCAGGTAACGGGGTCCCTGGCTTATCAGCAGATAGGCCAGGGGGACGACTCCCAGGCCAAGCAGGGCCATCCAGAGCATATCGTGGGCGGGGAGTTGCAGGGTAGGTGCCTGGCTCAGGGCCACTATTGCAATGAGCAGGCCGGCGGGCACCAGGGATGGCGCCATGCTGACCGGCCGCGCGGCCCGGTCCAGCACCAGTTTTACAGCCATGCTGGTAGCACACAGCAGGGCAGAGATATCGCCCGTCAGGCTGCTCTGACTACCGGCCGACATGACCAGTGCCAATCCTACGCTGCACAATAACATGGCCAGCCAGGTGGCCGGTGCGGTTTTTTCGCCCAGCCAGACCCGGCTGAGCAGGGCGCTGAGTAAGGGAGCCACGCTCATGATGATCAGGGTGTTGGCCACGCTGGTCAGCCGAATGGCCAAGACAAAGGTAATAGTGGTGCATGCATAGCACAGGGCCGAGCCCCACCGCAGGCGTCGGGGTGCTCGCTGTTGCCGGCGGCACAGCCAGCCCAGGCAGGCACTCAGCAGCAGCCCTCGCCAGAAGAGCAAAGTCCATGGATCGGCGTTAATCAGCCGGATAAGCAGGGCATCCAGGCTGAGCACGGCAACACCACTCAGGGTTAGCAAGGTACCTTTCAGATAAGGCGTCATAATGGCTCCGACAGTGGGCGGGCCTATAGCATGACGTCAGGTGCCGGGGGGTACTGTTCCCCTATCGGCTACCAATGTAACAAATGCGACCTTGCTCTGTGGTTTGGCGATGGCCGGTTTCAGTAATACCGAACGCCGTCGCCCTGGCGGGCGAAGCCGATAAGGTTGAGCCCGGCGGCGCGGGCCTGCTCGATGGCGAGCGAGGTGGGGGCCGACACCGCCACCAGGGTGGCGGCGCCGAGCACGGCGCACTTGTGCACCATTTCATAGCTGGCCCGACTGGTGACGATGACGAAGGCCGGTGTGACCTGGACGCGCGCCAGGGCGCCCACCAGCTTGTCGAGCGCGTTGTGCCGGCCCACGTCTTCCCGCGCCGCCAGCAGGTTTCCCTCTGCGTCGAACCCCGCCGCCGCATGGGTGGCGCCGCTCTGGTAATGGAGCGGCTGCCGGTGGCGGAGTCCGGCAAAGGCGCGGTCGATGACGGCCCGCGCCGGCACCGGACCCGGGCTGACGGCGCACACCGGCGCCACCGCCTCGGCCAGGGATTCGGTGCCGCATAGGCCGCAGCCGGTGCGGCCACTCAGGCTGCGCCGCCGGGCCTTGAGCCGGAAGAAACACTCGGCGGCCAGCTCTATCTCCAGCCGCAGACCCTTGGGGTCGGCGTTGACCTCCACCCCGTAGATCTGCCCCGGCCGCTCGACGATGCCCTCGGTCAGGCTGAACCCCAGGGCAAAGTCCTCCAGATCCAGGGGGCTCGCCATCATCACCGCGTGGGAGATGCCGTTGTACACCAGGGCCACCGGCACCTCTTCCGCCACCCAGTCCTGGCCCTGGCCGCCGCTGAGACGGCCTACGCCCACTTCCACCAGGCCGGGTTCGGGAGCCGAGGTCTTGGGTTTGGGCTGTGCCATGGGCTCGTCCTCCTCAGTCTCCATGCCGGGCAAAGGCCAACTGCTCCCGGGTAAAGTCGTAGAAGCGTTGTTGCCAGTCCGACAGCGCCTGGGGCGCCTCGGCCGTCACCTGCACCGCCGTCACCTTGTATTCCGGGCAGTTGGTGGCCCAGTCCGAGTTGTCGGTAGTGATCACGTTGGCCCCGCTGTGCGGGAAGTGGAAGGTGGTGTACACCACCCCCGGCTGCATGCGGGTGCTGTGCTGCGCCCGCAGCACGGTACGCCCGGTGCGGCTGTCGATGCTCACTGGCTGGCCGTCCTCGATACCGCGGGCGGCGGCGTCGTAGGGATGGATTTCCAGTACGTCCTCGCCGTGCCACACGTTGTTGTCGGTGCGCCGGGTCTGGGCCCCCACGTTGTACTGGCTGAGGATCCTCCCCGTGGTCAGCAGCAGCGGGTAGCGCTCGCTCACCTGCTCGGTGGTGGGGATGAACTCGGTCACCACCATCCGCGCCCGGCCGATGGGGAACTGCTCTTCGTGCATCACCGGGGTTCCGTCGGGGTGCTCGGCGTTGCAGGGCCACTGGATGCTGC
>NZ_PXYH01000036.1 GCF_003012795.1 Zobellella taiwanensis | reverse complement strand
CAGCAGTGAAACGCAACCGCGCCGATGATAGTGTGGCAGCTGCCATGTGAAAGTAGGTCACTGCCAGGCACCCATTAGGAAACCCCGATACGAGAGTGTCGGGGTTTTTTGCGTTGGTTTCAGAGCCAGATCAATACCTTATGCCCGATGCCTCTACCTGGCCTTTGCGGTATCATGTCGGTGTTTTTCCATCATGCAGATGGCCAGCGGCCGATGCCGTTAGTCCGGCCTGTTCATTTGCAGTACACTAACCACTTTGCTTTTACAGGTGTCTTCAGAATGTCAGAACAGCACAAGTCGACGACCCACTTTGGTTATAAAACGGTGGATGCAGACGAAAAGGAACAGATGGTTGCCAGCGTGTTCCACTCGGTGGCGGCCAAGTATGACCTGATGAACGACTTGATGTCTTTTGGCATCCACCGTCTGTGGAAGCGCTTTACCATCGACTGTTCAGGCGTGCGGCCCGGGCAGAAAGTCCTGGACCTGGCGGGGGGAACCGGCGATCTGACCGCCAAATTTTCCCGCATTGTGGGTGACAGTGGCCAGGTGGTACTAGCCGATATTAACGACTCCATGCTTAAAGTGGGTCGAGACAAGCTGCGTAACCGGGGATTGGGCTGCAATATTGCCTATGTCCAAGCCAATGCGGAGCAACTGCCCTTTCCTGATAACCACTTTGACCTGATCACCATTGCCTTCGGGTTGCGTAATGTGACCGATAAGGACAAGGCGCTGGCTTCCATGCAACGGGTACTCAAGCCCGGAGGTCGCCTACTGGTGCTGGAGTTTTCCCGGCCCCAGCATGAGATCATGAATAAACTGTACGATTTTTATTCGTTTAACATACTGCCGAAAATGGGCTCGCTGGTAGCGAAGGACAGTGACAGCTATCAGTATCTTGCCGAGTCTATCCGCATGCACCCGGATCAGGAAACCCTGAAGACCATGATGGAGCGGGTCGGTTTCGAGCAGGTGGAGTATTTTAACCTGACCGATGGCATAGTGGCCCTTCATCGAGGGTTCAAGTTCTGATGAAAACGCTGTTGCTGCCCCTCTTTAACGGCGCTCTGGAAACTGCACTTAATCGCCTTTTACTGCAGAATTCCGTACTGACAAGGAAATTTCAGCCATTAGGGGGCAAGACGTTGCAGCTGACGATCAGTGAGCTGGCATCGGTATACCTGCTGTTTACCCCTGATCGACTGGAGTTGTTGGGCGATTATGAAGGTACTGTCGATAGCCACCTTAGCCTTTCCCTGAGCGCGCTTGGCCTGCTACGGAACAAAGGGCAATTGATGCAGTATATCCGCGAAGGACATATCGACTTGCAAGGGGATCCCCAGCCCTGGCAGGATCTTGCGGCTGTACTTAAGGACGCTCAGTGGGATGTAGAAGAGATGCTGGTTCCTTATACCGGCGATGTGTTGGCCCACCTGGTCTGCAGACATGGCCGTGAACTGGGACAGGATCTGCACCACCGTGCTTTAGGGGTTCGGCAGCATTTGGGTGAATATGTCCGCGAAGAGGCCCGTTTGGCGGTAGGCCCCCTGGAACTTGCCGATTTCAGCGACGATGTCGGCGAGCTCAACAAACGACTGATACGACTGCAGGGAAGGCTGGCGGCACTGACTGATAAGGTGGCTCATTCATGAGAAAGCTGCGGGAGCTGCTCAGGCTCCATCAGATTGGCAAAACCCTGTTTGATTTTGGTCTGGACGAGCTGATCCCCGCTCGGCTGCAAGTGTGGCCGGCACGTTTTGCCCGTCGCTGCCTGTTCTGGCTGAAGAACCGGCATCCGACGCTGTCTCGTGGCAAACGCATTCGGCTCGCCTTTGAGTCCCTTGGTCCCGTTTTCATCAAGTTCGGGCAGATGTTGTCTACCCGCCGAGATCTGCTGCCACCGGACATCGCCGAAGAGTTGGCTCTGCTACAAGACAGGGTTCCCCCCTTTGATGGTGCCCTGGCCCGACGGCAGATCGAAAGCTGCTTGCAGCAGCCGATAGAAGCTCTATTTGATGACTTTGATGAGCAGCCGCTGGCGTCGGCTTCCATTGCCCAGGTGCACACCGCCAGGCTGAAGACCGGGCAGGAAATTGTCATCAAGGTGATCCGTCCCGGTATCGAAAAAGTCATCGAAGCCGATGTCAGCCTGATGCACTCCATGGCCAGCCTCATTGCCCGTCTGGTACCTGAACGCAGCAGCCGGCTGCGCCCCGTGGAAGTGGTGGAGGAATATCGCAAGACCCTGCTTGATGAGCTGAACCTGTTACGTGAAGCAGCCAACGCCATCCAGCTGCGGCGCAACTTCGAAGGTTCGCGTACTCTCTACGTGCCGGAAATCCACTCCAGCTACTGCCATGAAAATGTCTTGGTGATGGAGCGTATCTACGGTATTCCGGTGTCCGATATCCAAGCCCTGGAAGCCAACGGTACCAATATGAAGCTGTTGGCGGAACGGGGGGTGGAGGTGTTTTTTACCCAGGTGTTCCGCGACAGTTTTTTCCATGCCGACATGCACCCGGGCAATATTTTCGTTTCCTACGAACATCCGGAAGACCCCCAGTGGATCGGGATTGACTGTGGCATAGTGGGCACCCTCAACCGGGACGACAAACGTTACCTGGCGGAGAACTTCCTGGCGTTCTTCAATCGCGACTACCGCAAGGTAGCTGAACTGCATGTGGAGTCGGGCTGGGTGCCGGCGGATACCAAGGTGGAAGAATTCGAGTCGGCCATCCGCACCGTATTGGAGCCCATCTTCGAAAAGCCCCTGTCCGAAATTTCCTTTGGCCATGTGCTGCTCAACCTGTTCAATACTGCCCGGCGCTTCAACATGGCAGTGCAGCCCCAGCTGGTACTGTTGCAGAAAACCCTGTTGTATGTAGAAGGCGTAGGACGTCAGCTCTATCCTCAGCTGGATCTGTGGAAGACCGCCAAGCCGTTTTTGGAAGACTGGATGCAGCAGCAGGTGGGCTATAAGGCGGTCATCAATGCGGTCAGGGAAAAGGCGCCGTTCTGGGCTGAAAAGCTGCCGGAACTCCCCGAGCTGGTCTATGACGCCCTGCGTCAGAACAAGTTGCAGCAACGACAGGTTCAGGGTCTCTACGAACGCTACGCACGCCATGATCGCCGTCAGGGCCAGGGGCATTTTTTGCTGGCGGTGGGAGTTTCCACCCTGCTCGCCAGCACCCTGTTGCTGGGGATGGAGAAAACCCAGTGGGCCACGTCTGGTCTGGCGTTCACTTTGGTTGTATGGTGGCTGGGTTGGAGACGAATGGCGCGTTAGTTTGATCTGGTATCAACACTCTGTCATCAAGCCCGGATATAATGGTTTTTTGTTGTTCACTGTTTGCATAGGAAAAGTGTGTTATGGGTGGAATCAGTATTTGGCAATTGCTTATCGTGGTGCTGATCGTGGTACTGCTGTTCGGAACCAAGAAACTGCGCGGCCTGGGTGCGGATCTGGGGTCGGCGGTCAAGGGCTTCAAGAAGGCGATAAGCGACGAAGATCAGGATAAAAAAGATGCCGACTTCGAGCAGCAGAAACTGGCCGACAAAAAGGAACAGGCCGAGCCGCTGACCCCGCAGGAGCAGGACAAGGCCAAAGACAAAGATCGGGTATAAATCATGTTCGATATCGGGTTCTGGGAGCTGGTGGTGATTTCGGTCATTGGCCTGGTGGTGCTGGGGCCGGAGCGGCTGCCCGTTGCCATCAGGACGGTGTCCCGGTTGTTCAGGACGGTCAGGGATACCGCTAACGCGGTCAAGACCGAGCTGGCCCAGGAGCTGAAAATGGAGGAGCTGCATCGGGATTTGAAAAAAGCCGAGCAGCTCGGCATGAAAGATCTGAGCCCCGAACTCAAGCAGTCCATCGACCAGTTGAAGGAGGCGGCGGCCTCGGTCAACCGGCCCTACGAAAAAACCGGTGCCGGCACGCCCCAACCCCAGGCGGATGCGGCGCCCTCGAAAGAGCCCCAGGATAAACCCTAAGATGAGTGAAACACAGCAGCCGTTGATCAGCCACCTGGTGGAGCTGAGGGGGCGCCTGTTGCGCGCCTTTGCCGCCATTCTGGTGGTGTTCCTGGCCCTGGTTTATTTTGCCAACGACATCTACACCATTCTGGCCGAGCCGTTGCTCAAGCAACTGCCCGAAGGCGCCAGCATGATCGCCACCGGGGTAGCAACCCCCTTTCTGACGCCGCTTAAGCTGACCCTGATTGTCTCCTTTTTTGCCGCCATTCCCTATGTGCTCTACCAGGTATGGGCCTTCATTGCCCCGGGTCTGTACAAGCACGAGAAACGGCTGATTGCCCCCCTGGTGTTTTCCAGCGCCTTGCTGTTCTATGCCGGCGCTGCCTTCGCCTATTTTGTGGTATTCCCCCTGGCGTTTGGGTTTTTTACCAAGATGGCGCCGGATGGCGTCACCATCGCGACCGATATCGCCAGTTACCTGGATTTTGTGCTGGGGCTCTTTATTGCCTTTGGTATCGCTTTCGAAATCCCCATCGCGACCATACTGCTGTGCTGGACCGGGGTGACCACGCCGAAGGAATTGGCCGCCAAACGACCCTATGTCATCGTCATTGTGTTTATTGTCGGCATGCTGCTGACGCCGCCCGATGTCATCTCCCAGACCCTGCTGGCCATCCCCATGTGGCTGCTGTTCGAGGTAGGCGTCTTCTTCGCTCGTTTCTACGTCCGTGCCGAGGAGGACGAGGAAGAGCCGGACGGCCAGCCATGATTGATATCGGAGTTAACCTGACCAGTTCCCAGTTCGACCAGGATAGGGATCAGGTGATTCAGCGGGCCCGGGCCGCCGGACTAACTGGCCTGGTCCTGACCGGCACCAGCCTGGTGGAAAGCGGGAAAGTGGCCGCTTACGCGACAGCCTATCCCGGCTTCTGTTATGCCACCGCCGGTGTACATCCTCACGAGGCGCGCCATTTCGATGAGCACAGCCTGGATGAGTTGCGCCGGTTGGCGATGCTGCCCCAGGTGGTGGCCATCGGTGAATGCGGTCTTGACTACAACCGGGATTTCTCCCCCCGTCCGCAACAGGATGCGGCCTTTGAGGCCCAGTTGGCCCTGGCCGCCGAGCTGAATATGCCGGTATTTATGCACTGTCGGGATGCCCACCAGCGCTTTTTGGAAATCCTGGCCCCCTGGCGTCCGCACCTGCCCGCGGCAGTTTTGCACTGTTTTACCGGCACCGAGGCAGAGCTGCACGATTGCCTGGCGCTCGACTTGCATATCGGTATCACTGGCTGGATCTGTGACGAACGCCGAGGGCGGGAGCTACAGCAAGTGGTTGGCTTGATCCCGGCCCATCGGCTGATGGTAGAAACCGACAGTCCCTATCTTATCCCGCGGGATTTGTTGCCCAAGCCGGCGTCCCGGCGCAACGAGCCCGCCTATTTGCCCCATATTGCCCGGCGTGTCGCCGAGTGCCGGGGCGAGCATCCCGAGGTGTTGCTGGCCGCCGTTACGGCAACCAGCCGCGCCTTTTTCCGCCTTGAGGAGCAGTCATGACCGAGCAAGTTTTTGGTGGTTTCCCCCAGCGCCGTCTGCGCCGGGTGCGCCGGCACGATTTCAGCCGCCGGCTGGTACGCGAACATAACCTGACCGTGGATGATCTTATCTACCCGGTCTTTGTGCTGCCCGGTTTGCAGCGCCGGGAGGCGGTGCCCTCCATGCCGGGGGTAGAGCGCCTGTCCCTCGATCTGCTGCTGGAGGAAGCGGCCGAGCTGGTTCGGCTGGGAATTCCTATGGTGGCCCTGTTCCCGGTGATCAACGCCAGCCAGAAATCGCTGTTGGCGGAAGAAGCCTACAACCCCGATGGCCTGGCCCAGGAAGCGGTGCGCGAGCTTAAGCGCGCCTTTCCCCAGTTGGGGGTCATGACCGACGTGGCGCTGGATCCTTTTACCACCCATGGTCAGGACGGTATCATTGATGAGCAGGGCTATGTCCTCAACGAGGTTACCACGCAGGTGTTGGTCAAGCAGGCCCTGAGCCATGCCGAGGCCGGCGCCGATGTGCTAGCCCCGTCCGATATGATGGATGGACGCATCGGCGCCATCCGTCAGGCACTGGAAGAGGCCGGTTTCGTCAATACCCAGATTATGGCCTACTCCGCCAAGTACGCCTCCAACTACTATGGTCCCTTCCGTGATGCGGTCGGTTCGGCGGGCAATCTCAAGGGCGGCAACAAGGCCACCTACCAGATGGATCCGGCCAATAGCGACGAAGCCCTGCAGGAAGTGGCCCTGGATATCCAGGAAGGCGCCGATATGGTGATGGTGAAACCGGGCATGCCCTATCTGGACGTGGTGCGGCGGGTCAAGGAACAGTTCGGGGTGCCCACCTTCGCCTATCAGGTCAGTGGCGAGTATGCCATGCACATGGCGGCTATTCAGAACGGTTGGCTGAAGGAGCAGGAAACCATTATGGAATCCCTGCTGTGTTTCAAACGCGCCGGGGCCGATGGCATCCTGACCTATTTCGCCAAGCAGGTTGCGACCTGGTTGAAGGAAGAGAAGTAAGCTCTGGACTAGGTACTAGGTACTAGGTACTAGGTACTAGGGACTAGGGTTGATGACGATTCCTAATCCCGCTCTACAATTTCCAGCGGCCAGCCCTGCTCGGTCTGGCGGCGGGCTTCCGCCAGCAGTTCGCTGGCCCGCAGGTGGTGCTGCCGGCTCCAGCCCGTGGGCAGGATGAGCGTCAGCTGACATCCGTCCTGTTGCAACCGGAACTCGGGCACGGTGCCCCGGGTCCGGCGTAAGCAGAGGATGATGGCCAGGCGCAGTAACCGCGCCAGCAGGATAGCCTGCTCGGTATCGACCGCATTTTGGTGTTGCAGCGGTTCCAGTCGGAAGTCGTCGCGTTGGTTTAGCAACAGGGCGGCCAACAGCTTTTTCTGAGCCCCGGTAAACCCCGGCAGATCGATATGGCTGATGATATAGGCGGCGTGTTCCGGGGCCCGCTTGTATTCGATGCACAGCCCCAGCTCGTAGAGCATGGCGGCCCAGCCGAGCATGGGGGCTGCGCCGGCGTCCGTCTCCGGGCGGGACAACTGGCTCAATGTACGCAGTGCCGTGTTGCGTACCCGTTCACCCTGTTCCCGGTCGAGCTGGTAACGGGCAATAAGGCTGTCGGCGGTCCTTTCCTGGGCGTCGCACTCCTGACGGGTGCCCAGCATGCCGTAGACCAGGCCTTCGCGCAGGGCTCCACCAGCCAGCACCATGGACTCGATCGCCAGGGTATCGAACAGGGCGATCAGGATGGCGAGTCCGGAAGCGAAGACGGGGACGCGTTCCGGCTGCAGGCCGGGCAATTGCAGGGCGTCAAGCCGGCCGCAAGCCATGCTCTGGCGCTGCAACTGGCGCAGCTTGGCCAAGGTGATCTGCTCACTTTCTCCCTGGCTGGTCATGATTTCCTGGATGGCCTGCACCGTGCCCGAAGCGCCGATGCAGGTACGCCAGCCGAGTTTGAGATAGGCGGCGGCCACCGGCGCCAACTGCTGCTGGGCGGCGCCGATGGCCTGCTCGAAGTTGTGCTCGGATAAGCGGCCGTCGGCAAAATGAGCACGGAGCCAGGTCACGCAGCCCATGTCCAGGCTGTTGAGTAACAGGGGGGCCGTACCTTCGCCGATAACCAGCTCGGTACTGGCACCACCGATATCGATGACCAGCCGTTTGCCGGTACCGGAAGAGGTCCAGGCCACTCCCTGGTAAATAGTGGCGGCTTCTTCTTCGCCGGAAATAATGCGGATGGGATGCCCCAGTATCTGCTCTGCCCGGCTAAGGAAAACATCAATATTGGTGGCCAGGCGCAAGGTGGCGGTGCCGACGATGCGGACATGTCCGGCAGGGACATCCTGCAGTTGTTCGGCAAACAGCCGCAGGCAGTCCCAGCCGCGCCCCATGGCGTCCAGATCCAGGGTGCCGTCCGGCTGCAGGCCGGCGGCCAAACGAACCTTGCGCTTGACCTTGGCCAGAATGCGACAGGCCCCTTCGACCTCATGCACCACCAGCATATGAAAGCTGTTGGAACCGAGGTCGATGGCGGCATATAAGGCCGGGTTGGTCACCGCCCGATCAGCTCCGGGCGCCCTGGGGACGACGGCGGCGCTGGTTGCCACCGGGACGGCGCTGGCCGCCGGCGGGGCGATCGCGCAGGTTGCGGTTGGCCGCCGCTCTGTGGTGGTGGATGCGTTTGGGCGGGGTCACGTCGTCAAGCAGGGCATCCTTGTCGTATTTGCTGACCGGGATCTCATGCTCGATATAGGCTTCCACCGCCGGCAGGTTGAAGACGTATTCTTCACAGGCGAAGCTGATGGAATGACCGCTGGCGCCGGCCCGGCCGGTACGGCCGATGCGATGCACATAGTCTTCCGCGTCGTCGGGCAGGTCGTAGTTGAACACGTGGGTGACATCGGGAATGTGCAGGCCGCGGGCAGCCACATCAGTCGCCACCAGAATATCGAGCACACCGCTGGTGAAGTCTTCCAGTATTTTCAGCCGTTTCTTCTGGGGCACGTCGCCGGTGAGCAGACCGACCCGGTGGCCATCGGCCAGCAGCCAGGCGTGGACTTCTTCGCAGCTGTGCTTGGTGTTGGCGAAGACGATGGCCTTGTCGGGCCACTCTTCTTCCATCAGACTGAGCAGCAGCAGCATCTTGTCTTCCTGGGCCGGGTAAAACAGCTCTTCCCGGATCCGGATGCCGGTTTTACGCTCCGGCTCTATCTGCACATGCTCCGGGCTGTTCATATGTTCATAGGCCAGCTCCTGCACTCGCAGCGACAGGGTGGCGGAAAACAGCATGTTCTGGCGCTGGGCCGCCGCCGGCATGCGCCGGAACAGGTAGCGGATGTCCTTGATAAAGCCCAGATCGAACATGCGATCGGCTTCATCCAGCACTACCACCTGAATGGCGCCGACATCGATGACTTTTTGTTTGAGAAAGTCGATGATGCGGCCAGTGGTGCCGATCAGCACATCGACGCCGGCAGCCAGTACTTCCACCTGTTTTTCATAACCGTCGCCACCATAGGCCAGCCCCAGCTTGATGCCGGTCTGCTCGCTCAGGGTATCGGCATCGTTGTGGATCTGGATCGCCAGTTCCCGGGTCGGTGCCATGATGATGGCGCGGGGCTGGTTTTGTTGCCGATGCTCGGGGACGGGAGTGGTCAGCAGGTGGTTGAAGGTGGCGGCGAGGAAAGCGATGGTTTTGCCGGTGCCGGTCTGGGCCTGTCCGGCGATGTCCTTGCCTGCCAATAAATGAGGTAACGACAGCGCCTGGATGGGCGTGCAGTGGTGAAATCCCTTTGCTTCCAGCCCGGCCAGCACTTGTGGTTGCAGGTCCAACTGGGCAAATTTTACGTCTGTTAAGTGTGTTTTGCTCATAGCGTTCAGAATATCAGGTTAGGCTTGCAATAATAAACAGGATCATTTGAAATAGGGCAACTAAATTGCCCCGACGTTGTGTGTAACGGGGTCAAACAACTGACTGGAGTTGGAGATGAGTGACAAAATTGTTCAGCTGACCGATGCCAGCTTCGATGCTGATGTCATCAAGGCAGACGGCCCGGTCCTGGTAGATTTCTGGGCTGAATGGTGTGGTCCGTGCAAGATGATCGCCCCCATCCTGGACGAAGTGGCCGGTGAATACGAAGGTAAGGTCACCGTGGCCAAGCTGAATATCGATCAAAATGCAGACACTCCGCCCAAGTTCGGTATTCGTGGCATCCCCACCCTGTTGCTGTTCAAGAACGGCGAAGTGGCGGCAACCAAAGTAGGTGCGCTGTCCAAGACTCAGCTGAAAGAGTTCCTGGACGCCAACCTGTAATGGTATTCAAGGGGTGCGCAAGGCGCCCCTTGTGGTTTTCGCTAGACGCTTCTCCTTTTTGGTGCTAGTTTATTGTTCGTTTGCTAGCCTATTTGTGCCTCAAGGCTCTCCGAATTCAAGCATCAATCCAGCAGACTTTTCTGACCATTTAACATCCTGGTTGACAGAAACTCACCACTATGAATCTTACTGAACTCAAGAATACCCCTGTCTCTGAGCTGATAAAGCTTGGGGAGGAGATGGGCCTGGAAAACCTCGCCCGCCTGCGCAAGCAGGACATCATCTTTGCCATCCTCAAGGCTCATGCCAAAAGTGGTGAGGACATCTACGGCGATGGCGTGCTGGAAATCCTGCAGGACGGCTTTGGTTTTTTGCGTAGCGCCGATTCCTCCTACCTGGCCGGCCCAGACGATATCTACGTTTCGCCCAGTCAGATCCGCCGCTTCAACCTGCGTACCGGCGACACCATTTCCGGCAAAATCCGGCCGCCGAAGGAAGGCGAACGTTACTTCGCCCTGCTGAAGATCAGCGAAGTCAACTACGACAAGCCCGAAAACTCCCGCAACAAAATCCTCTTCGAAAACCTGACTCCCCTGCATGCCAATGAACGTATGAAGATGGAGCGGGGCAACGGTTCTACCGAAGACATCACCGCCCGGGTGCTGGATCTGGCCTCCCCCATCGGCAAGGGGCAGCGGGGCCTGATAGTGGCGCCGCCCAAGGCCGGTAAGACCATGCTGCTGCAGAATATCGCCCAGAGCATCACCTATAATCATCCCGAGTGCACCCTTATCGTACTGCTGATCGACGAGCGTCCGGAAGAAGTGACCGAGATGCAGCGCATGGTCAAGGGTGAGGTGATTGCCTCTACCTTCGACGAGCCGGCGGCCCGCCACGTGCAGGTGGCCGACATGGTCATCGAAAAGGCCAAGCGCCTGGTGGAGCACAAGAAGGACGTAGTCATTCTGCTCGACTCCATCACCCGCCTGGCCCGCGCCTACAATACCGTGGTGCCGAGCTCCGGCAAGGTACTCACCGGCGGCGTGGACGCCAATGCCCTGCACCGGCCCAAGCGTTTCTTTGGTGCGGCCCGTAATGTGGAAGAGGGCGGCAGCCTGACCATTATCGCTACCGCCCTGGTGGAAACCGGCTCCAAGATGGACGACGTCATCTACGAGGAATTCAAGGGCACCGGCAACATGGAACTGCACCTGTCCCGCAAGATCGCCGAGAAGCGGGTTTATCCGGCCATCGACATCACCCGTTCCGGCACCCGCCGGGAAGAGCTGCTCACCACTCCGGACGAGCTGCAGAAGATGTGGATACTGCGCAAGATTGTCCATCCCATGGGCGAGATTGACGGCATCGAGTTCCTCATCGACAAGCTGGCCATGACCAAGACCAACGATGAGTTCTTTGAGGCCATGAAGCGTCAGCAGAAGTAACGTATTGTTTTAGCATGAAAAAACCGCGGCCTGTCCGCGGTTTTTTGTTGGCGATACAAGCCCGCCTCAACCGGGTATAATCCTCAAGCCACTCGATACACTCGGAACAAGCCTATGAAATACAAGGATTTGCGAGACTTTATCGCGCAACTTGAAGCCCAGGGGGAGCTCAAGCGCATTCATCAGGAGATCGATCCCTACCTGGAGATGACCGAGATCTGCGACCGCACCCTCAAGGCGGGCGGTCCGGCGCTGCTGTTTGAAAATCCCAAGGGCTTTGATATGCCGGTGCTGGGCAACCTGTTCGGTACTCCCAAACGAGTGGCCATGGGCATGGGGCAGCCGGACGTCAGCGCCCTGCGCGAGGTGGGCCGCTGGCTGTCCTACCTCAAGGAGCCGGAGCCGCCCAAGGGCCTGAAGGAACTGATGGAAAAGCTGCCCATCTTCAAGCAGGTGCTGAACATGCCGGTCAAGCGGCTGAAAAAGGCGCCCTGCCAGGAGATGATCCAGGAAGGGGACGAGGTGGATCTGACCCGCATACCGGTACAGCACTGCTGGCCGGGGGATGCCGCACCGCTGATCACCTGGGGCCTGACCATTACCCGAGGTCCTTACAAAAAGCGCCAGAACCTGGGCATTTACCGCCAGCAGGTACTGGGCAAAAACAAGGTGATCATGCGCTGGCTCAGTCATCGCGGCGGGGCGCTGGATTTTCGCGAGTGGCAGGAGGCCAACCCGGGCCAGCCTTATCCGGTGGCGGTGGCACTGGGTGCCGATCCGGCGACCATTCTCGGGGCCGTGACGCCGGTGCCCGACACCCTGTCGGAATATGCCTTTGCCGGCCTGCTGAGGGGCAGCCGCACCGAGGTGGTCAAGTGCATTGGCTCCGATCTGGAAGTGCCCGCCAGTGCCGAGATTGTGCTCGAAGGCCATATTTACCCCCGCGACATGGCCCCGGAAGGCCCTTATGGCGATCACACCGGCTACTACAACGAAATCGACGACTTCCCGGTGTTTACCGTGGAGCGCATCACCCGCCGGCGCGACGCCATCTATCATTCCACCTACACCGGCCGCCCGCCCGATGAGCCGGCAGTGCTGGGGGTGGCGCTGAACGAAGTGTTCGTGCCCATACTGCAAAAACAGTTTCCCGAAATAGTGGATTTCTATCTGCCGCCGGAGGGTTGCTCCTACCGCATGGCGGTGGTGACCATGAAAAAACGCTACCCCGGCCATGCCAAACGTGTCATGCTGGGCGTTTGGTCGTTTTTACGACAATTCATGTACACCAAGTTCGTCATCGTGTGCGACGACGATATCAATGCCAGAGACTGGAAAGACGTGATCTGGGCCATTACGACCCGAATGGACCCGGCACGGGATACCACATTGATCGAGCACACCCCCATCGACTATCTGGATTTCGCCTCGCCGGTCTCCGGTCTGGGCTCGAAGATGGGCCTGGATGCCACCAACAAGTGGCCGGGCGAAACCGACCGGGAGTGGGGACAGCCCATAGTGATGACGGATGAGGTGAAACAACGGGTCGACGCGTTATGGGACCAACTCGGGATCCTGGATGCGAGTGCAGAACAGAGTGAGATCAAAGGATAGTCATGCAGAAAGTAACATGTAGTGTGGAAGCCCTGGAAGAAATGGCCGAGACCCTCTGGTATGTGCGGCTCAGGCCGGTCCAGGCGGTAGATTTTCAACCCGGCCAGTACTTGCTGGTAGTGATGGCCGACGATGACAAGCGCCCCTTTTCCATCGCCAACATGTCGGGAGAGGCAGGCGTGCTGGAGCTGCATATCGGGGCTTCCCCCGACAATACCTACGCCATGCAGGTCTTGAAACGGATGCAGGAACAGGGGCAAATCGAGGTGCAACTGCCGGCGGGCAAGGCCTACCTGCGGGAGTCTCGCCATCCGGTGATCCTGATGGCCGGCGGCACCGGTTTTGCCTACACCCGCTCCATCCTGCAGCAAATGTTGGCCGACGGCCTGCATAAGCCGGTCTTTATCTACTGGGGCGTGCGTAACGAAGAGCATCTGTATGCCCATGAGGAGTTGACTGCCTGGGCTGCCGAACACAGGCAACTGACCTATGTGCCCGTGGTGCAGAATGACAACGAGCACTGGCAGGGCCGCACCGGCCTGGTACACGAAGCCATTATGGAAGACTTCCCCAGTCTGACCGGTTACGACATTTATGTCGCCGGCCGCTTTGAAATGGCGGGTGTGGCCCGGGAAGCCTTCAAGGAGAAAGGGGTGGACGCCGAACGTCTGTTCGGGGATGCCTACGAGTTTATCTGATGTTCAGGACCGGGAAGGGGATTCCCGGTCCGGATTGCTGCAAGGGGTCAGGTCGAGGTTGCGGATGGCGTCCATTGCCAGCTCAAAACGCCCCTCCTGGCACAATCCCAGCAAGCCACCCAGCTCGTAAGCTTCGACGGCGGCCTGCAGGCAGGCCTGGCGAATGTGTTCCGCCTCAGGCCTGTTCATCCCGGCCTTCGGCCAGCTGGCGTTCGAGCTGGGCCAGCTTGGCTTCCATTTCGTTCAGCTTTTCCCGGGTGCGCAGCAATACCTTGGTCTGCACGTCGAATTCCTCCCGCGTTACCACATCCAGCTTGCCCAGTTGCGCCTGCAGTACGGTGCGAATACGCTTTTCCGCTTCCTCGCCCATATTCTTCAGCCCGGCGGGCAGGTTGCTTTGGATCTGTTTGGCGATCTCTTCCAGTTTTTTCGGGTCCAGCATGGTCGCTCTCCTTAAGATATTGGCGTTATTGTAACCCAATCCCGGCAGTGATGGGCATCAGGGATTGGCCTGCTGCAAGGCAATCTGACGGAAAGCCTGGATCAGCGGGTCTTCCAGCCGTTTCTTCAGCAGGCAGACACCCACCTCGAACGGTTTAAGATCCGGAGTGACCTCCAATCGGCGGATTTTGTCGGCCATGGGGCTGTGATCGATCACTGCCGTGGGCACCAGGGCGATACCGCAGCCCAGGGCCACCATGCCGACGATGGCCTCGTTGCCGGCCACTTCCGCATAGATATGGGGGCTGATGCCCTTGTTGCGGAACCACTGATTGGTGCGTTTGCGGGCCACCCCCTGTTCCGGAAGTATCACCGGAATGCTGCTCCATTCGGCACTTGGTTGTTGCAGCAGTTCGTTGGCCAGGCAGGGGATGCGCGGGGCGATAAACACCAGGGGCACCGTTTGCAGTTTGATGAAGTCGAGCTTGGCGGGCAGGGCGTCGGGGCGGGCGCCGATGGCCAGGTCCGATTCGTCGTTCAATACCTTGTCGATGGCCAGGGCCGGATCCCCGGTTTCCAGCCGTAGCTCCAGTTGCGGATAGCGGGTGCGAAAGCGGGCCAGTATGTCGGGCAGCAGGAAGTAGCTGGCGGTGACCGAGCAGAACAGCCGCAGCCGCCCCTGCAGGGGACTTTCGCTCTGCTTGAGTTGCTCCCGCATGCCCTGCCAGTCGGCCAGCCAGTTACCGGCGAACTGCTGCAGGCGCAGCCCGGCCGGAGTCAGCGCCACGCTGCGGTTGTCCCGGTCCAGCAGTTCGCAGCCCAACTCCTGCTCCAGCCGCTGAATGGCCCGGCTCAGAGTGGACGGACTCACCGCCATGGCGTCGGCGGTACGGCCGAAGTGCAGGCTCTGGCTCAGGTGGAGGAACAGCTCCAGGTTGCGGATATCCATCACATTGCACCAAATGAAATACTCTGTTTCGAATATATCATTTCAAGCAATGAAAAGCCTGGGGTATAGTGCTGGAGTCGTCACCGCAGGGCGGTGCAGGAATTAAAATTAAACGGATTAATTGGAGCAAAAAGGCCATGGCTAACTATTTCAACACCCTGAACCTGCGTCAGCAGCTCGAGCAGCTGGGCAAGTGCCGCTTTATGAACCGCGAAGAATTCGCCGATGGTTGCAACTACCTGAAAGGCAAAAAGGTCGTCATCGTCGGTTGCGGTGCCCAGGGCCTGAACCAGGGTCTGAACATGCGCGATTCCGGCCTGGACGTGTCCTACGCCCTGCGCGCCGAAGCCATTGCCGAAAAGCGCAAGTCATTCGTGCAGGCCACCGAGAACGGCTTCAAGGTAGGCACCTATGAAGAGCTGATCCCCACCGCCGATCTGGTCATGAACCTGACTCCGGACAAGCAGCACACCTCTGCCGTTAACGCCGTTATGCCGCTGATGAAGGACGGTGCCGCCCTGGGTTACTCCCACGGTTTCAACATCGTGGAAGAAGGCATGCAGATCCGTAAAGACATCACAGTGGTCATGGTCGCTCCCAAGTGCCCCGGCACCGAAGTACGGGAAGAGTACAAGCGCGGCTTTGGCGTTCCTACCCTGATCGCCGTTCACCCCGAGAACGATCCCAAGGGCGAAGGCCTGGCCATCGCCAAAGCCTGGGCCTCTGCCACCGGCGGCGACCGTGCCGGCGTGCTGGAATCTTCCTTCGTAGCCGAAGTGAAATCCGACCTCATGGGTGAGCAGACCATTCTGTGCGGCATGCTGCAGGCCGGTGCCATTGTATGTCACGAGAAAATGGTGGCCGAGGGCATCGACGCCGGTTACGCCGGCAAGCTGATCCAGTTCGGCTGGGAAACCATCACCGAAGCCCTGAAACAGGGCGGCATCACCAACATGATGGATCGCCTGTCCAACCCCGCCAAGATCAAGGCCTTTGACCTGGCCGACGAGCTGAAGGAGCTGATGCGCCCGCTGTTCAACAAGCACATGGACGATATCATCTCCGGCGCCTTTTCTTCCGGCATGATGGCCGACTGGGCCAAGGACGATCACGACCTGCTGACCTGGCGTGAAGAAACCGCCAGCACCAGCTTCGAGCAGTACCCGGCCACCGACGTGGTGATCGGCGAGCAGGAATACTTCGACAATGGCATCCTGCTGGTGGCCATGGTCAAGGCCGGCGTGGAACTGGCGTTCGAAGCCATGACCGCATCCGGCATCATCGACGAGTCCGCCTACTACGAGTCGCTGCACGAGCTGCCGCTGATCGCCAACACCGTAGCGCGCAAGCGTCTGTACGAGATGAACGTGGTGATCTCCGACACCGCCGAGTACGGCAACTACCTGTTCGCCAACGCCGCCGTGCCGCTGCTGCGCGAGAAGTTCATGCCCAAGGTGGGCACCGACGTGATTGGTAAGACCATCACCGTTGAGTCCAACTCCGTTGACAACCGTCGCCTGATCGATGTCAACGAGGCCATTCGCAACCACCCGGTTGAAATTATCGGCAAGACCCTGCGTTCTTATATGACCGATATGAAAAACATCGCCGTTGGCGGTTAAACAAACGAAATAATAAACAGAGCTGTAAACAGGGAGACTTAGGTCTCCCTTTTTTGTTTGCCCGGCGAAGCCGGCAAACCCGGCCATCTGAAAGAAGATGGCGTCACCCCGACTGAGGGGAAGACAATCCGACTGGCAAGGGCGCCACTGGCCAACGGTGGGGTCTGAAGGAA
>NZ_PXYH01000035.1 GCF_003012795.1 Zobellella taiwanensis | reverse complement strand
CAGGCGGCGTCGGTGCTTAGAAAGAGGCAACAGGGATTGCCTCCACCGACCGTCACATGCCAGGGATGGCATGTGCCGAGCGCCACATGGATGTGCTTGCAGCGTGTCGGCGGAGGTGACCCTGTGGCCTCTGTGCTGCATCGTAACAGGCTCAGGCCGCGACCATGCCGTGGGGGTCTATCACGAATTTCTTGGCCACGCCGCCGTCGAAATCGGCGTAGCCCTGCACCGCCTGATCCAGAGAGTTAGGGGGCGCGAAGCGCCTTGCACCGGAGGTATTGCCGTGACGAGCCGTTTCAGCCTGCTCGAACATCCAGTTGAAGTGGTTATGTGAATGTTCGCAACAGGCTGAAACGACGAGTGTTACGTCCCGCAGCGTGTCGGTGGAGATGGTCCTGTCGCCGCTTCGCTACGTAAAATCAGACTGTCGGACTTGTGACTAAAGAGTCAGCGCTATCACTCATCATTGAAATGCCGGTACTACGTGCTTTATGAACAGTTCCAAAGACCGCTTTTTCTCCTCATGAGACAGGCTGTTATCGGTCCAGAAACTGAACTCATCCACTCCCAACTCTTGGTAATGGCGAATACGGGCAATAATCTCTTCAGGAGTACCAATCATTGTATTTTTCCGGATGTTCTCCAGCTCAAACTCAGGTCGCTCCTTGAACTTTTCTTCAGGGCTAGGCGGCAGGATACCGTTGACAGGAGTCTGTTTGTTGCCAAACCAAGCATCAAAAGTCCGATAGAAGCGTGAAATGCCCGCTGCACCAACTTTCCAACCTTCCTTGTCTTCAGGGCTGTGAACAAAGGTATGACGTAACACCATCAGCTGTGGACGCGACACCTCAGGATTGTTAGCCACTGCCGTATCAAACTTGTGCTTCAGGTCGACGACCTCTTCATCCCCCTTCATCAGCGGAGTAACCATCACATTGCAGCCATTTTTGACTGCAAAATTGTGCGAATCCGGGTCCCGTGCCGCGATCCAAATTGGAGGATAAGGCTGCTGTAGCGGACGAGGAGACGAAGTAGACATGGGAAACTTCCAAATCGCACCATCATGAGCATAGTCCCCCTGCCACAGGGCTTTAACAGCAGGTACCATCTCACGTAAGTGCTGACCACCTTCGTTTGCAGGCATGCCATTAGCCAAACGATCAAACTCGTATTGATAGGCTCCCCGGGCAAGGCCGACTTCCATACGACCGTTGCTAATCACATCTAGCAAGGCGCATTCGCCAGCAACACGGATCGGGTGCCAAAACGGCGCAATGATGGTGCCAGCACCGAGACGGATCGTACTGGTACAGGCAGCAAGGTAAGCAAGCAGAGGCATAGGACTGGGCGAAATGGTGTAATCCATAGAATGGTGCTCGCCTATCCAGACAGTGGAGAAGCCACCGGCTTCAGCCATCAGCGTCAGTTCAGAAAGGTTTTCAAAAAGCTCTCGATGGCTTACTTCCTCATCGTAACGTTCCATGTGAACGAATAGTGAAAATTTCATAATTCTGTCCTCAAGCCTGTGAATGGATGGCCTGGCTTGGCCACATTGCTCAAATGTAACTGCACTGACAAGAGGCGAATCCAAGTAAACATGCCCTTTTACCACATGCAGCACAGTACGGATTATGGTATACCATAATACGGAATATCTTAAAAGAGCTTTAACCTTAATATCACATCCAGGAAGGAAAAGTGCTATGCGCATCAAACATAAGCTAGTTCTAATGTTCATCATCATGGCCAGTTTACCCGTCATGCTGGTTGCATTGCTGGTGGTGTTGAACCTGCGGGAAGCAGCAACAGCAGGATTCATAGATCAGAGCGGGCGAGAGATCCGCCAGGTGGAAAAGGGGATGCAGCTGTTTTTCGGAGGGATAGAAAATAATGTCAATTTTTTGGCAGCGCATCCCCTACTAAAAGGTATCGATGGCCAGCTCAAACGCTATCTCACCGCAGAAACCGCACTCCAGCCAGAAGGTACCCAAGAAAAGGCTCTTTTCGAGCTGTTCGATAGACTGGCTTCCAGTCATCCAAACTATGCATATGTCTCACTCGGAACCAAAGAGGGAGGGTATGTGTTCTGGCCAGGGGATCCTACGTTGAGCAATTATGATCCCCGGAACCGCCCGTGGTATCAGCACGCAATGGCTAATCCAGATAAGGTTTTGCGTACTGACGCCTACTACTGGGCCGATGATGACGTAGTACTGGTTAGTACGGTACGTAGTTTTGCCAATCACCTCGGTAATCAAGGTGGGGTGGTGAACATTGATGTATCCCTTCAGCAACTCACCGACATTATTCAGGGGGTCAAGCTTGGCGAGAGCGGTTACCTGATGCTGATTGAACGTAACGGCACCATCCTGGTCGATCCCAGTAATCCGGATAATAACTTCAAGCAATTGACCAATCTGGGAGACAGCTACGCTAGTCTAGCCTCCGCCGGTGACGGGGCACTGGAAGTTGAGCTGGGCGGAGAGCGCTATATGGCCAATGTGTATACCTCCGACAGTTTGGGCTGGCAATTCATTGGCCTGATCCAGGAGCAAGAAGTGATGGCTGGATCGACTCGGCTAACCTGGGTCATCTCACTGGTTACAGCCATAGCCGCATTGGGCTCCGCTATGCTCGGCATATTGTCCGCTATTCTGATCACAAAACCAATCCAGACGGTGACAAGCGGACTGGAAAATATCGCCTTGGGAGAGGGAGACCTTACCGCTAGATTGACAGTGAAAGGAAGTGACGAAACAGCCCAACTGGCCGGCTGGTTTAACCAATTTTTGGATTCCATTCGAAACCTTATTCAGCATATCGCTAACGCCTCCGGTCAAATCCATAACAGCTCCGGCTGCACTATCGAAGTGTCACAGAAACTGGCCGACGTTGCAGGACGCCAGCGGGAAGCGGTAGATATGGTTTCAACCGCTTTCCATGAGATGGTCATGACCACTAATGAAGTCGCACGCTCCAGCAGCCAAGCTGCCACGGCGGCTGACGATGGCCAAAACCAGGCCCATGCAGGACAAGAGTTGATGGTCGCTTCGGTAGAAAGTGTTAGGCGGCTATGCCTAGAGATCGAGCAAGCCGCCCAAGCTATGCAGCAACTTGAACAGGACAGTAACTCAATCCAGTCGATTCTTGGCACCATTAATGCCATCGCCGAACAAACCAACCTGCTAGCACTCAACGCTGCCATAGAAGCAGCCCGTGCAGGAGAACAAGGACGTGGATTTGCTGTGGTAGCCGATGAGGTGCGCTCCCTGGCCAAGAGAACGGCTAACTCTACTGTGGAAATAGAGGGGCTCCTGAGCCGATTGGCTCTGCGTACCCAAGAGACTGCAAGGCAAATGCACGGCAGCCTTGATGTCTCCCAGCAGACAGTGGTTTCGATTAGTGAAGCGCGAAGCAGCTTTGAGCGAATTCGTGAAGCTGTAGACCTGATCCGTGATATGAATACCCAGATTGCGACAGCTTCAGAAGAGCAGCACCAGGTAGCCACAGATATCAATCGACATATCGGTCTTATTCATCAAGATGCACAGCAGGTCGCTGAACTGGCCGAGTCAACCAAAAGCGATGCTCAAACCATTACCAATCTATCTGAAATACTGAATAGCCAGGTAAAACGCTTCAAGATTTGAATGTGGACAAGTAAGGGCTGCCATCCAGCCCTTACTTTCCGATTTTATTCATCAAAAGGAATGCTTTCAATTACTTCCAGATCATAACCGGTTAAGCCGGCGTATTTCAGGGGCGGCCCCAGGTGGCGCAACTTGCCTACACCCAGGTCTTGGAGAATCTGAGCCCCAGTCCCAACTTCCGAATAAATACGAGAGTGAGAACGGTTATATGGCCGTCGAGGCTGGGTAAGCTGCGGCACCCGCTCAAGTAGGGCCTGAGAGGACTCGTTATTAGCCAAGACTACGACCACTCCATGCCCAACTTCAGCAACCTTTTGCAACGCGGCCCACAAAGTCCAGTTTTTGGGGCCTGTATATTCTGCTCCGACTAAATCACGCAGTGGATCGATCACATGTACCCGGGTCAGTGTCGGCTGCTCACGCTGGATCTCCCCCATGACCATCGCCAGATGGACACCCCCCTCTATACGGTCCTCATAAGTCACCAAACGAAAAGTACCATGAACCGTAGGCAATTCGCGTTCTCCAATGCGAGTGACAGTATGTTCGGTACTGAGTCGATAGTGGATCAGATCGGCAATGGTGCCAATCTTGATGCCGTGCTGCTTGGCGAACGCTTCCAGCTCGGGACGACGAGCCATGGTGCCGTCCTCGTTCATGACCTCGACGATGACCGCAGCGGGTGTCAGTCCGGCCAGGCGCGCCAAATCACAACCGGCTTCGGTATGGCCGGCGCGGGTCAGTACCCCGCCCTCACGGGAGCGCAAGGGAAAAATATGCCCAGGCTGCACCAAATCTTCTGCACGTGCATCCGGCGCAACGGCGGTCAGGATGGTGTGCGCACGATCAGCGGCCGAAATGCCGGTAGTTACACCCCGAGCAGCTTCTATCGATACGGTAAAGGCGGTAGCAAACGGGCTGCCGTTATGTGGCACCATCGGTTGGAGATCAAGTCGCCGGCAGTGTTCTTCTGTCAATGTCAGGCAAATCAGCCCGCGTGCTTCGCGGGCCATGAAGTTGATATCCTCCGTGGTGCATTTTTCGGCGGCCAACAGCAGATCCCCTTCGTTTTCACGATCCTCGTCGTCAACCAGTAGCACCATCTTGCCCTGGCGAAAGTCTTCAATAATCTCTTCAATGCGATCAAATGACATACAGCTGCTCCTAGTCTGGATATTTCGCAGACTGGATGGTATACCATAACACCGTGTTATCGTAAACTCAGGAAGATGGATATGAAAGCGTACTGGATTGCTCACGTCGATGTGACAGACTCGGACAAGTACCGCGAATATACAAGTCTCGCGCCGGCTGCATTTGCAAAATACGGTGGCAGGATCTTGGCTCGTGGTGGGGAGACCAGGGCCTTGGAAGGGAGGGACACGCCGCAGCGCAGCGTGGTGATCGAATTCGACTCCTACACACAGGCAATGGCCTGTTACCACTCGGAAGAATACCAAAGAGCCAAAGCGTATCGTGAAGGTGTTGCGCAGGCCGAAGTGATCATTGTTGAAGGAGTTTAGGCATGAGGGAGCCCAGCCTGTCTCGGCTCCCTGAAGTGTCGCTTACTTGATAAAGTGCACCATGCCGGTATCGTCATTACCGACATAAATACCGAACACGCCGGCCTGGCGTTCCGTGATGTAGCGCTCGAGGATCTGGCGTATCGCCGGATAGCAGATGCCGTCCCAGGGGATCTCGTCCGCGCTGAAAAACCGGCAAGCCGCAGTTTCCGGGCCATGCTGTCCGGTGATCTCCAGCACCACGGCACGGAAGATAATGTACACCTCGTTGATCATCGGCACGCTGAAAATCGAATAGGGCGAGATGATCTCGGCACGCACCCCGCTTTCTTCCCAAACCTCTCGCAAGGCAGCCTGTTCCGTCGTTTCTCCGTTTTCCAGAAATCCCGCAGGCAACACCCAGGCTCCGGCGTTGGGAGGAATGGCTCGTTGACACAGCAGGTATTTCCCTTCCTGCTCTACAATGCAGCCGGTGATAACCTTGGGATTTTCATAATATATATGACCACATTCACGGCACATCAGCCGCTCGTGGGTATCTCCAGCCGGCCAGCCTCGGTACAGGTCACCGGCACCACACTGAGAGCAGAAACGAGGAACCATGCGGGTTACTCCTTCACACGTGGATCTTTCTGGAAGATCGGTGCCACCACCTCTCTTGATGTGTCGTCCTCATCCCCCTGGGACTTCAGATAATCAAGCGCCACTTTGGCCGCGGCCCGCACATGATCAACCGATGCCTGGTGGGCAGCGATGGGGTCGCCACTTCGGATGGCGGCGACGATACGCTCCATTTCCTGATTGCTGGTTGCTCGCCGATTGACCTGCGAAACCGTCGTCGCACGCAGATAACTTATCCTGGCCTGCAACTGCCGTAGCTGCACAGCGGCGATCCGGTTGCCCGCACCTTCCATTAAAACGTCATAAAATCCCTGAACCGACTCCAGCACCTCCTGGAGATCACCACTCTCAAGCACCTTGCGGTTTTTCTCCAGGGCCCGTTCCAGAGCGAGGATATCCCCGGGCTCGGAGTTCAAGGTGAACAACTGCACTATCAAGCCCTCGAGGACACAGCGGAGTTCATAGATATCTCGGGCATCCTCCAGCGTAATGATCGCGACACGGGGACCCTTTCCACCATCGAATTCAACCAGCCCCTCCGACTCCAGATGGCGCAGGGCTTCGCGCACGGAAGTGCGACTCACACCCAGGCGTTCGCACAGATCCCGCTCTACCAGCCGGTCCCCCGGTAATAATTGAAAGTTCATGATGGCGCTACGCAATTTATCAAGTACGATTTCGCGCAGGGTGACGGGGGTGCGATTTATCTTGAAGCTATCATCTAGTGGCTGGCGTTTCATGGTGTCCATTCAGGTTGGTGCTATTTCAAGTACAGGGAAGTTACCTCAAGGCGATCCGAAGTAACTCCACTGGCGTCTGGTGGCTAGTTCTGCTTTTCAATGTCCGCTTCTTCGAAAACCTCACGGGCAATACGAAAGCTGTCGATGGCTGCCGGGATCCCGCAGTAGATGCCGACCTGCAGCAGGACTTCGCGGATCTGCTCACGGCTCAAGCCGTTGCGCAGTGCTCCATGGATGTGCAACTTCAGCTCATGAGGCCGGTTCAGCGCTGCGATCATAGCCAAGTTTATCATGCTGCGCTCTTTGAGCAACAAACCCTCTCGACCCCAAATATGTCCCCAACAATACTCGGTGACCATTTCCTGCAACGGAAGACTGAACTCATCGGCATTCCGGATCGAGTTGTTCACGTATACCTCACCCAGAACCCGGGTGCGGATCTCCAATCCTTTGGCATACTTGTCATTAGTCATGGCATATCCTCGGCGGCTTAAAGCCCCCCCATCAGTGCGTACTTGATTTCCAGGTAGTCTTCGATACCGTACTTTGAGCCTTCGCGCCCCAGCCCCGATGCCTTGACACCCCCGAATGGAGCGACTTCGGTTGAAATCAACCCTTCGTTGACGCCCACCATGCCATATTCCAACGCTTCGGTCATACGCCAGGCGCGTCCCAGATCACGGGTATAACAGTAGGCGGCCAATCCGTACTCTGTATCATTGGCCAGGCTGACGGCCTGCTCCTCGGTCTCGAAGCGGAAGACCGCAGCCAGGGGACCAAAAGTTTCCTCATGGGCCACTTTCATGTCCGGCGTCGCTCCCGTCAGCACGGTCGGCGGAAAAAAGCCATGTCCCAACGGGTGGCGCTCACCTCCGCAGACCAGCCTGGCCCCCAGCGCAAGGGCATCCCGCACGTGCTCTTCGACCTTGCTGACCGCCCGTTCATTGATCAGCGGTCCAATTTTGACACCGTCGCCGAAGCCGTCACCGACCGTCAGTTCAGCAACCCGTTCGGCCAAACGGGCCACGAAGGCGTCATGAATACCGCTTTGCACCAGGAAGCGATTGACACAAACGCAGGTCTGCCCGGCATTGCGATACTTGGCGATGAGCGCTCCCTCCACTGCTCGTTCCAGATCCGCGTCGTCGAACACAATGAAAGGTGCATTACCGCCAAGCTCCAGCGATACTTTCTTGAGGGTTTCGGCACACTGTGCCATCAGCAGCTTGCCGACGGGGGTGGAGCCGGTGAAAGACAACTTGCGCACATCCGCGCTGGCGGTTAACTCACCACCGATCGCAATGGCGTCGCCGGTCACCACATTTATGATACCGGCAGGTATCCCCGCTTGCCCGGCAAGGTCGGCCATGGCCAACGCCGTAAGGGGGGTCTCTGGAGCGGGCTTGATAATGCAAGGGCAACCCGCGGCTAGCGCGGGCCCTACCTTGCGGGTAATCATAGCCGCAGGAAAATTCCAGGGAGTAATGGCGGCGGCGACGCCAATCGGTTGTTTGGTCACGACGATTCTGGCGTCAGCCTTGTGACTGGGAATGGTGTCGCCGTATATTCTCTTGGCTTCTTCGGCAAACCACTCGATAAAGCTGGCTGCATAAAGAATTTCTCCCTTGGCCTCGGCCAGTGGTTTCCCCTGCTCCAGGGTAAGGATTTCGGCCAGGGCATCTGCCTGCTCCAGGAGCAGTGCATGCCAGCACTTGAGCAGTTCACTGCGCTCCTTGCCGGTACGGTTACGCCAGGCAGGCCAGGCCCGGTTGGCGGCATCAATGGCCATACGGGCTTCCGCTGCCCCCATATCGGGAACATAACCAATAGTCTCCCCATTGGCCGGGTTGACAACAGGATTCGTTTTCCCACTAAAAGCATCCAGCCACTGGCCATCAATATAGGCTTGCCGGCGAAACAATTGATTCATATAAACGCCCTTACTCTAAAACACTATTCCTGATTGCAACGCAGCTTACGTTTAAACTCTTTTTACGAGTTTAGCATGATGCTGCGTATTAATATCAGACGACGGCCGGAACCGAACTCAATCTCCCACGATGATAAAGCATCGGAGCGACGTCATCCCTAGATAGAATGAGATTTTTCACTTCTCCCACAATGATGGCATGATCACCCCCCTCATATTCTCGCCAGAGCTCACACTCTATCACCGCGACAGCACGATCCAGTATTGGGTTACCCAGATCACTTAAATACCAATCAATACCTACCGCTTTATCTTTTCCCTTTTTAGCGAAGGCATAGGCTTCTGTTTGCTGCCCCGAGCTTAACAGATGAATAGCAAATCTTTTGCTATCACGCAGTATCGGATAGGTATCCGATGAATAGTTGGGACAAAACAAAACCAGCGCAGGGTCCAGAGATAAAGAACTGAATGCGCTGGCGGTTATTCCGACAATGTCACCGTCGGCATCCAGTGTGGTAACCACGGTGACACCGGAAGGAAAAGAGCCCATCACCTCTTTGAATACATTGGCATCAATCATCTTCGTTACTCCATTCAACGCATGACAAAAGGGTCTGAAATTGGTTGCTGCGACAAATTAATCCAGACCGTCTTTAGCTCGGTATAAGCCAGCACGGAGTCAATTCCACTTTCCCGACCATAACCACTGTTGCCAAAACCACCTATCGGCGCCATGGCGGAAACGGCACGGTAGGTATTAACCCAGACGATACCGGAACGGACATCACGGGCTATACGGTGCGCCCGCCCCAGATCCCGGGTCCAGATACCGGCCGCCAGACCAAATTGCGAGTCATTGGCTATTGCCAATGCTTCTGCTTCAGTCTTGAAACGTATCACCGATGCTACCGGACCAAACACCTCTTCCTGCATGATCTTCATCGAGCTGCTATCACATTCGAATAACGTAGGCTCGAAATACCAGCCTTTGGTATCCGTCCGGGGACGTTTTCCCCCGCAAAGCAGACGGGCACCTTCAGACACTGCCTCCGCCACCAGTCCCTCGACAACTGCAAGCTGCTGGGCTGTGGCCATCGGCCCCATTTCACTGCTGTCATCCTGCGGATTGCCGATGCAAATGCGCTTGGCACGCTGTACCAGGCGTTCGACGAATTCGTCGTAGATGTCGTCCTGTATCAGCAAGCGCGAGCCGGCCACACAGCTTTGCCCAGAGGCGGCATAAATACCGGCGACAACCCCATTGACGGCACTGTCCAGATCCGCGTCGGCGAAGATGATGTTGGGAGACTTTCCACCCAGCTCAAGAGACAGCTTGGCAAAGTTATCCGCACTGCTGCGTACAACATGCCGTGCTGTTGCCGCCCCCCCTGTAAACGCAATTTTACGTACCAGGGGATGGCGAGTCAGGGCAGCACCGGTGCCCGGACCATAGCCGGTGACGACATTCACCACCCCGGGAGGGAAACCGGCTTGCAAGGCCAGCCTTGCCAACTCCAATATGGTTGCCGACGCATGTTCAGAGGGCTTAAGAACAATAGTGTTGCCGGCTGCCAGGGCTGGTGCCAATTTGATTGCCGTCAGATACAGAGGGCTGTTCCACGGAATAATGCCGGCCACTACCCCCAACGGCTCATGAACGGTGTAGGCAAACATGTCCGGCTTGTCGATGGGAAGTGTCCCTCCCTCCAGCTTATCTGCCAGCCCTGCGGTGTAATAAAAAAACTCAGGGAGATAACCGAGTTGACCACGGGTCTCGCGGATTAATTTACCGTTGTCACGGCTTTCCAACTGGGCCAGCCGCTCCTTGTTCTCGGCAAGCAGGTCACCGAGACGCCGTAACAGCTTTCCACGTCCGGTCGCGGTCAGACTGCGCCATGACGGGTTTCCGAACGCACGCTGGGCCGCCTGGACGGCACGATCGACATCCTCTTCATCGGCATCGGGCAATATCGCCCAGGGCTCGGCCAGTGCCGGATTAAAACTTTCAAATACTTTCCCGGAGTGCGCATCGACCCATTCACCATCGATACACATTTGGAAGCGTTCCAGCGTCATATTGCTACCCTCTCTTCTTTGTGACTGGAGCCGTGAACCCTGCAAAGGAAATCGAGCAGCAGTTGGTTGACCATGCGGGGAGATTCGACGGGCATCATATGCCGCTGCTCAGGCAACACGGCACACTCAGCACCGGGAATGCGTTCGGCCAGTGCACGCGCCATGTCCGGAGTGGAACCCGGATCCAGCTCGCCGGTAGCGATCAAGGCCGGCACTCGGATGCTTCCGAGTTCATCAACACGATACATGTCCTGGGTCGCAAACAATCCGTAAGTAGTGAGGTATCCCTCCGGATCATTGGTCGCGAGGGTCTTCCGGATAGCATCGATCTGGGCCGGATTCGCGGCACGATATTCGTGGCTGAACCAACGGGCCAGAGCCTCGTCCGCATTGGCTCCCGGACCCGACTCCGCAACTTGGATGGTCCGAGCTATAACTCCAGCCCGCTGCTCATCGGTACGATTGAAAACACTGTTTAAGATCACTAGGCTGTTCAGCCCTTCCGGGTGAGTCAACGCATAGGCGCGAGCCACCAGCCCCCCCATGGAAAACCCGACAATGGTCGCGCTGTCGATTTCCAAGTGATCAAGCAACTCTCGCAATTGCCGGGCATAGGCCTGGAGTCCACCTTCAGAATGAGGAAGTGGGCTATCACCATGGCCAAGCATGTCATAGGCAATAACCCGGTACCGGGAAGACAAACCGACGATCTGCCCTCCCCACATCTCCTTATTGAGGCCGACGCCGTGGATAAGAACAACGGGGTGACCTTGACCACTCGCCAGGTAACTGGTGCCTGCGGGTGTGTATTTAGCTGTTAGCCGCATCTTTGCTGATTCCCCGGACTGTGGTGGTTATTGCGACTGCTCGCTAGCGAGTTCTTCCAGATCGATGTAACGATTGCCGATCCTCGGATGCAGGCGGCCACCATCAGCGGCGCCCAGCACCACAACAATTTCGTCGGCGCGAGGAGCGTCCTCGATCTGCATTTCCAAAGTGATGTAGTGCGAGCGCAACCCCTCGTCATCCTTGTGCATCATCGGGATCTGGATAGAAGTACCGGGACCACCGCGTTTGTTGGTAAAAGAAAGATAGGATTTGGCATCGACCGCCTGGCGGTAGTGGTTGCCAAAACGCAGAGTATGGATCACCGCCGAAGCATGCTCGATTTCACCATCGGCCCCCACGATCGCAGCCTTGCCGTAAGCTTCGATTCTGCCCGCCCCACCAATAGCCGAAACCAGACGCTCGACCATCAGGGCGCCCAAATCAGAGCAATTGGCCTTGATTTCAGGCTTCAGATCTTCAACAAAACCACGCCCTAGCCAAGGATTCTTGATAACCACGGCCAGACCCACCATGGTCACCGGCCGGTCCGTAGCCTTGCCACCTTCGATACGGGTTTCCTCGCTATAAGTCACTATCTTTCGAATTTCAAAACTCATGATGATGCTCCTTTCTGGGATGTAGTGCCGGTAACCCGGACTGCTATATGGTATACCATAATACAGAGTACGCAAGTCAAGCATCAATTTGCATCCGTATGCGGCTCCTTGTCCCGGACCACTCCACACAGGCTCCCCAGCCTCGGCAAGCTCGCCTTCTCCCTCTTCGTTCCCGGCCCCCCTGCACCGTTATATGTGACACATGACTCAATGTTAAAAAATTGGGCATTGAAAGATTAAACGATATGATGGTATACCATATTACAGGCTGATTATCTCTCCTACACCAGCGGGTCGGAGGGCATATCAGGGAGTTCAGGAATCACACTCGGCCTTGCTATGCCGCCCGAGTGACTTTCAAAAGGAATCAATTGGGTATGGCTGCAACAGGTTACAGCCCGTTGGTTCGAGGAAATAAGGACAAGGAGATGACAGTGAGTGACCGTCTTATGAAGCGCCTGGAGCCTATGCTTGCGGGCGTCAATCCAACCATGGCCATAGCCTCGGTCGCTATGGTGTTTGTTTTCGTACTTTTCACGGTAACCAATGCCGAACTGGCCAACGAGATTTATTCAGGCACCAAAGCGTGGATTGAAGGATCTCTCGGTTGGTACTACGTGGCGGTAGTCGGCGCCGTACTGTTCTTCACCTTCTGGGTTGGCTTGAGCCGTTATGGCAACCTCAAGCTGGGCAAGGATGACGAGCAGCCCGAGTTCAGTAATTTTTCCTGGTTTTCAATGCTGTTCAGTGCCGCTGTTGGTACCGGATTGCTTTTCTGGAGCATCGCGGAACCGCTCATGCACATGCAAGGCAATCCATTCATGGAGATGGCAGGTGTCGAAACGAACAGCTCCGAATCGGCTCAAATCGCGCTGCGCATCACCATGCTCCATTGGGGACTCCATGGCTGGAGTATCTATATCCTGATGGGTCTGGCGCTCGCCTATTTTACCTACCGGCACGGATTGCCTCTCACAATCCGATCCGCACTGTACCCCATTCTCGGAAAACGGATCCATGGACCCATAGGGCATGCAGTGGATCTCCTGGCCATTTTCAGTACCCTGTTCGGAACCGCTACGACGCTGGGACTCGGTGTATCCCAGATGAATGCCGGATTGAACTACATTTTCGGCTGGGAAATTTCCACTACCAACCAGGTATTGCTGATTGCTGTCACTTCCGTTGTGGCAACGCTTTCGGCGGTATCCGGCGTCCGTAAAGGCATTCTCTGGCTGAGCGAATGGAATATCCGTCTGAGCAGCATTCTGTTCCTGTTCCTGCTCTTGGCAGGACCGACGGTTTTCCTACTCGGCCTCTACGCCACAAGCATCGGCGATTACCTGGCCAACTTCATCCCGATGGGATTGTGGACCGACGCGGACCAGAGCCGGCAATGGCAAGGCTGGTGGACCATCTTTTACTGGGGCTGGTGGCTGTCCTGGGGCCCGTTCGTCGGCATGTTCATCGCCCGGATCTCTCGCGGCCGGACTGTTCGCCAGGTTGTCATTGGGGGCATGCTGGCCTCAACCCTCGGCGCCTTCTTGTGGATTGTGATCATGGGTGGCACCGGAGTCTACATGCAGCTCCACGGCTCGGATTTAGCCAGTGTCGCCAATCAGGACTTGACCATGGTGCTCTATAAAACCATCGAGAGCCTGAACATTCATTGGGCAACGCTGCCGATGGCGGCATTGGCGACACTGATGATCGTCAGCTGGTTTGTGACCTCGGCCGACTCGGCGACCTTGGTTATCTGTACAATCCTCTCTTCCGGAGACGAAAGTCCACCCAAACGTTACCGCGTGATCTGGGGCCTTGGTCTTGGTGCCCTGGCAGCCGTACTGCTGCTTGCCGGTGGACTACAGGGGTTACAGGCGGCAACCATAGCGGCGGCATTGCCATTCTCGCTCGTGTTGCTTGTTATCTGTTACTGTCTGGCGAAAGCGTTCCATCGTGAGGAAGGCCACTTGGCGTTGACCAACTGCCATGCTGAAGCGGAAGCTGGAAAAATCAGCAAGCCCATTATTTCAACGCATGCAACAGGCCAGCAGATAAAATAAAAACAAGGTCACAGGGGTCCATGTTAATGGGCTCCTCTGGCCTTCCCCAGTAAAGCCTCCCAACCGCCCCCAGCTATCCCGTACCCGCCTCCATTATGGGGAAGCCACTCAGGTCGAGCCTGAGGCAACGGGACACAAACCGCTTGTTCATTACCGCAGGTCGCCGAGGCTCGGCGTTGCCTGCCACGCGATGAACATCGCACCGGCAACACCTTTACATCACGAATTCCGGCCCCTGCGTCCGATGGCCATAAAGCTGCTCGCGCAAGCCTCCGAGCAATCCCTGCAGCGTGTTAACGAGGTAGCTGGTGAACTTTTCCTTGGCCAATGTCCGTTCGAACACATCGGCTGGCAAAAAACGCCGCATTTCATCGGTAAAGGAGGAACTGGCTACAATGCCGGGCAGCGACTGGATCCGTTGCTCCAGCAATGGCTCGAAGTTCGTGATCCGATAGTCGGCAAGCTTGTTGGCAACCAAATCCGCATCGAGGCTGGCCCCTTGTTGCAGCAGCCAGGTTAAGTCCCAGAGATCGCGATGACGCACGTACTTCTGTGTCGCCGGCAAGGCAACCAGCTTGTCGGCCATCACTTCGCTCAGGGTCTCGGTGTAAATGAGGGTGTCTTCATAACCATCGGGCAGAAAATCGTAGTTGTTGCGCAGTGGCAACGGCGTCCTGGTATAGGCCGGGACGCCGGCCACCTCGATCTTGATCCGCTGCTTGGGCACGCCTTTGCGTTCGGGAGCAGTGACAATGGCAACCTGCCACTTGTCTACCCTCAACTCGGCGTATTTGGGATCCTGCCGGAGCGATCCCGGCTCCCTTACGCTGACCTCCAGCCCGTATCGGGCGCCGATATAGTCCTCTATACATTGCTTCATGTCCGTCAGATGATGGCTCGAAAAATCCCTACCGCCGGCGAAATCCAGATCTTCGCTAAAGCGGCTGCCACCATGACAAAGGCGCAGCGAGGTTCCCCCCTGAAATACCAGTTGATCCAGCAGTCCTTCCCGGTCGAGGCAGAACAGGATGTCATAATGCAGCAATTCCTTTTCGATGACTGGTCTCATATGGGATACAGCAGCGTTCTGCATCGCCCTGTCGACCAGGGCGATGAAATCTTCCGGTTCAATCTTCATTGAGAGCCTCTTCGTCGACCAGATGGGTGTTTCTTCCGACCCGTTTAAGATCACGATAAGCGACCTGCTTGCTTGCCAGACGCAGTGGCCGGCCTACCTGATGGAGATGCTCAAGCAGATCCCTTACCGGCCTCTTGGTGTGGGTGAACTCTATCACCCCGAAGGGAGTCTTGTACTCGCCTTTGCGGCCTGTGCTCATCACCGTCAGGCGATCGATGGGAATTTGCGAGATAACACCATATTCGGACAGCGCCGATTCCAGACTCACATAGTTGTACTCTCCCCGGCGCATAGCCTTGGCAATCAGTTCCAGGGTGTGCAGCCCCTTGTGCCGAGACAGGGTGAAGACATAGATCCCCTTGGTTGCCCGAGTCAACACCCCATGCTTGACCAGTCGCTGCAGGCTGGCCTGGAAGGCGCGCTCCCCATCCTCCGGAAACAGCTTGCCAAGATCCCGGCTGGTAAACACATAGCGGCCTTGCTGATCCAGGACGGCGAGGCGTTGTATGGCGGTGCTTTGATGCATGCAAGGTCTCAAGTGTACAGATAAAACATATATTAATGTTATTTAAGTCCATATAATAACCAGCACATCAAGTGGACGCAAATACCACCTATAAGTAATTTACCTGAATACTTAATACTTCACTGACTCGCTGGATGTGCAGAAGTCCGGCAGCCGCTGTTAGTAGTTTCCTGCCACGCGAAAACATAGGGTTAAAACGAAAGGATGGGATTAGGAATGTCTCAGGCGCCTCGCTTCAACGTCGTGCCACCCCATAGCGGGCGGGCCGCCCGCGCCCCATCACGGCATGTCCCGGTCAGGTATAGATAACGCCGTCGCCCTGGCGGGCGAAGCCGATAAGGTTGAGCCCGGCGGCGCGGGCCTGGTCGATGGCGAGCGAGGTGGGGGCCGACACCGCCACCAGGGTGGCGGCGCCGAGCACGGCGCACTTGTGCACCATTTCATAGCTGGCCCGACTGGTGACGATGACGAAGGCCGGTGTGACCTGGACGCGCGCCAGGGCGCCCACCAGCTTGTCGAGCGCGTTGTGCCGGCCCACGTCTTCCCGCGCCGCCAGCAGGTTTCCCTCTGCGTCGAACCCCGCCGCCGCATGGGTGGCGCCGCTCTGGTAATGGAGCGGCTGCCGGTGGCGGAGTTCGGCAAAGGCGCGGTCGATGACGGCCCGCGCCGGCACCGGACCCGGGCTGACGGCGCACACCGGCGCCACCGCCTCGGCCAGGGATTCGGTGCCGCACAGGCCGCAGCCGGTGCGGCCACTCAGGCTGCGCCGCCGGGCCTTGAGCCGGAAGAAACACTCGGCGGCCAGCTCTATCTCCAGCCGCAGACCCTTGGGGTCGGCGTTGACCTCCACCCCGTAGATCTGCCCCGGCCGCTCGACGATGCCCTCGGTCAGGCTGAACCCCAGGGCAAAGTCCTCCAGATCCAGGGGGCTTGCCATCATCACCGCGTGGGAGATGCCGTTGTACACCAGGGCCACCGGCACCTCTTCCGCCACCCAGTCCTGGCCCTGGCCGCCGCTGAGACGGCCTACCCTGGCTTCCACCAGGCCGGGTTCGGGAGCCGAGGTCTTGGGTTTGGGCTGTGCCATGGGCTCGTCCTCCTCAGTCTCCATGCCGGGCAAAGGCCAATTGCTCCCGGGTAAAGTCGTAGAAGCGTTGTTGCCAGTCCGACAGCGCCCGGGGCGCCTCGGCCGTCACCTGCACCGCCGTCACCTTGTATTCCGGGCAGTTGGTGGCCCAGTCCGAGTTGTCGGTGGTGATCACGTTGGCCCCGCTGTGCGGGAAGTGGAAGGTGGTGTACACCACCCCCGGCTGCATCCGGGTGCTGTGCTGCGCCCGCAGCACGGTACGCCCGGTGCGGCTGTCGATGCTCACCGGCTGGCCGTCCGCGATGCCACGAGCGGCGGCGTCGTGGGGATGGATTTCCAGTACGTCCTCGCCGTGCCACACGTTGTTGTCGGTGCGCCGGGTCTGGGCCCCCACGTTGTACTGGCTGAGGATCCGCCCCGTGGTCAGCAGCAGCGGGTAGCGCTCACTCACCTGCTCGGTGGTGGGGATGAACTCGGTCACCACCATCCGCGCCCGGCCGATGGGGAACTGCTCTTCGTGCATCACCGGGGTTCCGTCGGGGTGCTCGGCGTTGCAGGGCCACTGGATGCTGCCGAGCCGCTCCAGCTTGTCGTAGCTGACCCCGGTGAAGGACGGCGTCAGGGCGGCGATCTCGTCCATGATCTCGGAAGGGTGATCGTAGTGCATGGGGTAGCCCAGGGCGTTGGCCAGATCCATGGTCACTTCCCAGTCCTCCTTGCCCGCCAGCGGCGTCATCACCTTGCGCACCCGGTTGATGCGCCGCTCGGCGTTGGTGAAGGTGCCGTTCTTCTCGAGGAAGCTGGCGCCGGGCAGGATCACGTGGGCGAACTTGGCAGTCTCGTTGAGGAAAATGTCCTGCACGATCAGCAAATCGAGGGCGCGCAGCGCCGCCTCCACGTGCTGGGTGTTGGGATCCGACTGGGCGATGTCCTCCCCCTGCACATACATGGCCTTGAAGCGGCCCTCGATGGCGGCGTCGAACATGCGCGGGATGCGCAGGCCCGGCTCGGGATCCAGGGTCGCGCCCCAGGCGGCCTCGAAGCGGCCGCGCACGGCGGCGTCGGTCACCGGCTGGTAGCCGGGCAGTTCGTGGGGGAAGGAGCCCATGTCGCAGGAGCCCTGTACATTGTTCTGGCCGCGCAGCGGGTTCACCCCCACCCCGGGCCGGCCGATGTTGCCGGTGGCCAGGGCCAGGTTGGCGATGCCCATGACGGTGGTGGAGCCCTGGCTGTGCTCGGTGACGCCCAGCCCGTAGTAGATGGCGCCGTTGCCGGCACCACCGTAAAGCAGGGCCGCTTCGCGGATACGTCGGGCGGGCACGCCGATGATGTCCGCCACCGCCTCGGGGGCATGGCGCGGCTCCAGGATGAAGTCGCGCCAGGCCTGGTATTCCTCGGGGGCACAGCGTCCGGCGATAAAGTCGTGGTCCTCCAGCCCTTCGGTCACGATCACGTGGGCCAGGGCGTTGACCAGCGCCACGTTGGTGCCCGGGCGGATCGGCAGGTGGATGGCCGCCCCGGTATGGGGGCTGTCGAGCAGGTCGATATGGCGCGGATCCGCCACGATCAGCCGGGCGCCCTGGCGCAGCCGCTTGCGCAGCAAGGAGCCGAACACCGGGTGGGCGTCGGTAGGGTTGGCGCCGATCACCAGGATGCAGTCCGCCTTGAGCACCGAATCGAAGTCCTGGGTGCCCGCCGACTCGCCCAGGGTCATCTTGAGGCCGTAGCCGGTGGGGCTGTGGCACACCCGGGCGCAGGTGTCGGTGTTGTTGTTGCCGAGCGCGGCCCGCACCAGCTTCTGCACCAGGTAGGTTTCCTCGTTGGTGCAGCGCGACGAGGTGATGCCGCCTACGCTGTGGCGACCGTGCCTGGCCTGCACTTCCTTGAGCCTGCGGGCGGCGAAGCCGATGGCTTCGTCCCAGCTCACCTCACGCCAGGGCTGGTCGATATGGTCGCGGATCATCGGCGTGGTCAGCCGGTCCTTGTGGGTGGCGTAGCCGAAGGCGAAGCGCCCCTTGACGCAGGAGTGGCCGTGGTTGGCCTGGCCGCCCTTCCAGGGAGTCATGCGCACCAGCTGGTCGCCCTTCATCTCCGCCTTGAAGGAGCAGCCCACACCGCAGTAGGCGCAGGTGGTCACCACGCTGTGCTCGGGCTGGCCCTGCTCGATCACCGACTTCTCGGTGAGGGTGGCGGTGGGGCAGGCCTGCACGCAGGCGCCGCAGGACACGCAGTCGGAGCCCAGGAAGTCGGTGCCCTTGCCGGTGGATACCTGGGAGTCGAAGCCCCGCCCCTGGATGGTGAGGGCGAAGGTGCCCTGCACCTCGCCGCAGGCGCGCACGCAGCGGGAGCAGAGGATGCACTTGCTGGCGTCGAAGGTGAAATAGGGGTTGGACTCGTCCTTGCCCAACGCCAGGTGGTTTTCGCCGGCAAAGCCGTAGCGCACCTCGCGCAGGCCCACGGCACCCGCCATGTCCTGCAGCTCGCAGTCGCCGTTGGCCGGGCAGGTCAGGCAGTCGAGCGGGTGATCGGAAATATAGAGCTCCATGATGTTACGGCGCAGCCTGGCCAGGGCCTGGCTCTGGCTGCGCACCACCATGCCCTCGGCCACCGGCGTGGTGCAGGAGGCATGAAAGCCGCGCCGGCCTTCGATCTCGACCGTGCACAACCGGCAGGAACCAAAGGACTCCAGGCTGTCAGTGGCGCACAGTTTGGGGATGTTGATGTCCACCAGGGCGGCGGCGCGCATCACCGAGGTGCCTTCGGGCACGGTCACCTCGACGCCATCGATGTTCAGGGAGACCAGGGTGGCCGACTCGACGGCCG
>NZ_PXYH01000034.1 GCF_003012795.1 Zobellella taiwanensis | reverse complement strand
AAGGTCAAAACCGGCATCACTGTCCCCGAGTTCGGGGTAAGTTAATGGCATGAGCCGTATACGTGGCCCGTATGTACGGTTCTGTGAGAGGGATGAGGCGGTAACGCCTCACCCTACTCGATATGCTAAAGCCAGCGGGGCCGGATTTCGTCGTTTTCGCGCCGGCCGCCGCCCCGGCGGCGATCCCGCTTGTCGGGCTCCCAACGGATCAGCGTCCGCCGGTCGACGATACGGCGGCGTTGTTCCCGGCGCCGTTCAGGACCCTGATAATCACTCATAAGGCTGCTCCCGGGGTTGCATCGAACCGCCTGTGTCTCCTTGTTCAAGCATAGTCCAGGGCGGCATCAGGCGTAGTGAGCCTTTACTTTTGTGGCTGTTTTTCTTTCAGCCAGCGGGGCTGGCCCTTGGCCTTCTGATCGCGCAGCCGCTTTTTCTTCTTGGGGGCCTCGGCCTTGGCGGAACGGCTGTCCGTTTCCTTTTTCTTGCGCGAGGTCACGGCCGCTTCCTTGTGTCTGGGGCGCAGCTCATCGATCACCCGGCGCTTGAGCTTCTGGTCGGTGTAGCGCTCAACCTTCACCACCATCGGCATGTCGTGGGCTTCCACCAGGCTGATGGCGGTGCCCTTGCGCCCGGCCCGGCCGGTGCGGCCGATGCGGTGCACGTAGACGTCGGCGGTGCGCGGCATGTCAAAGTTGATCACGTGGCTGACTTCGGGCAGATCGATGCCCCGGGCCGCCACGTCGGTGGCCACCAGGATATTGACCTTGCCGTTGCGAAAGCGGCGCAGCGCCTCGAAGCGCTTGTCCTGATCCATTTCGCCGCGCAGCCAGGCGTTGTCCAGCCCTTCCTGCTGCAGCCGGCTGGCCAGTTCCATCAGTCGCTCCCGGGTTTTTACGAAGACAATGCTGCGGGTCACGTCCGGCTGGCGCAGCAGGTGGACCAGCAGGGCGAACTTGTGCTCGGGGTTATCCGCCAGGTGCAACCACTGGTTAATCTTCTTGCGTTCGCTGCGGGGCGGCTCGGCGGACAGCTCCACCGGCTCCTTGAGGATATCGGCGGCGAACTTCATCAGGCCTCGGCCTTCCAGGGTGGCGGAAAACAGCATGGTCTGGCGGCGCCATCGGGCCTCGGCGGCGATACGGTCCACATCCCCGATAAAGCCCATGTCGAGCATGCGGTCGGCTTCATCCAGGATCAGCATTTCGATGTCCCGGCTGTCGAAGGATTCTTCTTCGATGTATTGCAGCAGCCGGCCCGGGGTGGCCACCACTATGTCGGTGGTCTTGGTCAGGGCGGGCAGGTGTTTTTCGGCGTCTATGCCCCCCGTGATGGTTTCGACCCGCAGGCCGGTTTCCTTGAGCAGCGCCTTGGCGTCGTCGGCAACCTGTTTGGCCAGCTCCCGGGTCGGGGTGAGGATCAGCACCCGGGCCGGGCCGGCCTGGCGCCTGGGAAAGTCCAGCAAATGCTGGCAGGCGGGCAGCAGGAAGGCGGCGGTCTTGCCGGTACCGGTGGGGGCGGAGGCCATGATGTCCCGTCCGCTCATGGCTTCGGGGATGACCTGGCTCTGAATGGTGGTGGGTCTGGCATAGCCCATGCGTGCCAGGGCGCGGACCAGAATGGGATCCAGTTCCAGTTGCTCGAAGGTCATACTGCTCATGATCGATCTCGTCAGCCTAAAAGGCGGGTATTATAGGCGAAACTCAACCAAAAAACCCGATGGTATCCCATGGCGAGCAGTGGCTTCAGCTTCAAGCAATTTCATGTCGAACACGACCGGTGCGGGATGAAGGTCGGCACCGACGGTATCCTGCTCGGCGCCTGGGCGCCCCTGGGGCAGGCCCGCCGTATCCTGGACGTGGGCACCGGCTCGGGCCTGGTGGCGCTGATGCTGGCCCAGCGCGGCGAGCCCGGGGTGCGCATCACGGGGCTGGAGCCGGACCCGGATGCGGCCGTGCAGGCGGCGGAGAACGTGGCCGCCTCGCCCTGGCCGGAGCGGGTCGAGGTAGTGCGCGGCCGTTTGCAGGCATTCGAGGGCGATCCTTTCGATCTTATCGTGTCCAACCCGCCCTATTTCGGCCATGGCCAGTCCTTTGCCAGCCAAGCCCGGGCCAGCGCCCGCCATACCGGCAGCCTGACCCTTGCCGAGCTTTTCTCTCATGGAAAACGTTTGCTCAGTGCAGATGGCAGAATATGCCTGGTTCTTCCCTGGCAGGCGCGGGATGAAGCACTAAAGCAGGCCGACTCAAACGGCTTTCATCTGCTCGAAAGACAGGAGGTGATCACTCGGGAGGGTAAAGAGTCTGGTCGTTTTTTAATGCAGTTTTCCAGTATTAAATCCTGTTTAAATGTCGGTGAAATTGTCATTAATACTAATAAAAATGAATATGGCGAAAGATATAAAGGCATGGTGTCGCCCTTCTATTTGAAGTTGTAAATTTCGCCTTGAAGTTAATTTTCACATCATTATGCTACTGGCAAGCTCGAAGACTGCCGGTTTTTAGTATTTTACAACTCATCACCGGCAGCACGTCGTATTGATACCGTCATTCGTTTCCAAACGATACCACCCGTTTTGCGGACAGCCGCAGTGAGGTTAGCTGTGAAAAAAACCTTATCCACCTATGACGTCATGGGTCTGGGATTCATGACCTTTGCCTTTTTTCTTGGTGCCGGCAACATCATATTTCCGCCCCTGGCCGGTTTCCTGGCCGGCGAAAATATGGGCAGTGCCATGTTCGGCTTTTTGATCACCGCCGTGGGTCTGCCCCTGGCCGGGCTGGTGGCCGCCGCCCTGGCCGGTGGCGGTCTGCCGGTAATGGGCCGCTACCTGCCTCCCCTGGTGGTGGCGGTCATGGGCAGCGCCATCTTTATTATCATAGGCCCGGCCTTTGCCGCTCCCCGTACCGGCCTGGTGGCCTTCGAGATGGGCATCAAGCCCTTCCTCGACAACCCGGGCCAGGGTGCCCTGACCCTGTATACCATCGTCTTTTTCGGCGTGGCGCTGCTGCTGTCCCTCAGCCAGGGCAGACTGCTGGAGGCGGTGGGCAAACTGCTGACGCCGGTTTTGCTGCTGCTGCTGGTGATCCTGGCCATCGCCGTCTTCGTCAATCCCCAGGGTACCCAGCCCGAGGTGGCCGAGGCCTACCTGAGCCAGCCCTTCGTCAAGGGCTTTATCGAAGGCTATAACACCATGGACACCTTCGCGTCCCTGCTGTTTGCCATTCTGATCCTGGATGTGCTGCGCAAGAAGGGCGTGACCGATACCCGCACTCAGTCACGTTATCTGACCATGGCGGCGCTGATTGCCGCTGCCGGCCTGAGCTTTGTGTATATCTCCCTGTTTATTCTGGGCGGCACCAGCCTGGGCGTGGTGGAGTCCGCCAGCAATGGCGGCGAGATCATCAGCGCCTATGTATTGGCCCTGTTCGGCACTCCCGGCCTGTGGATACTGGCGGGTATCGTCACCCTGGCCTGCCTGACCACAGCGGTGGGACTGATTTCGTCCTGTGCCGATTATTTCCATAACCTGACCGGCAAGGGCCATTACCGGGGCTGGGTGGTGCTGATTGCCCTGGCCTGCATGCTGGTGGCCAACGTCGGCCTGAATACCCTGATCAGCGTGTCCATCCCGATCCTGGTGGCGCTCTATCCGGTAGCGATCGCCCTGGTGCTGGCCACCTACCTGCGGCCGCTGATGAAGTCGCCGGTGTTCGCCTTCCGCCTGATTATCGCCGTGTCCTTTGTGTTTGGCCTGCTCGATGGCCTGCAGGCCGCCGGCCTGAACATGAGCCTGTTCAGCTTCCTGCCGCTGTTTGGCGTCGGCATGGCCTGGGTGCTGCCCACTGCCCTGGCGGCCCTGGTCGGCCTGGTTGGCGGCAAGCTGCGCCAGCAGGCCATGGCCTGAGTCGGCGAGGGTTAAAACCCAGGTTCCCAAGGGGCGGCATAGAGCCGCCCCTTTTGCTTTGGCAAGCAAGGCAGGACAATAGGTCGGAAAAGTCGTCGCTTGATCCCGATCAAGTATCATGCGGATAGAGTTGATAATGGTTATCATTTGATTTAGCTTGGTGGGGACTTTCCACTCAACCGCGAGGAAACCATGATGAAATCCCTTCCGCTGTCCCTTTTTTCCGCCCTGACCCTGCTGTTGGCGGCCCATGTTCAGGCCGAGACGCGCCCGGACCATTACCAGGGAGAGCCTGCCGAGACCCTGGAGCAGGCGGTGACCAACTTCTCCGAGTACAACGCCAGGCTGGCCGAACTGCTGGCGGGAGAGCTGACACCGGCGGCCCTGAGCGAGGTGCACCAGCTCACCTACACCCTGGAAAACGCCCTGGCCAAAATCAATGAAGAAACCGCAGCTCTGGCACAGACCCTGGAGGAGGTGCATGTCGCCTCCGAGAGCAGCCAGCCGCAGCGGGTCAAGGACAGGGGCGAGGCCTATCTGGCGGTATCCCGCACCCTGATCCCCTGAACGGAGGTCTGAGGCAGGACGTGGAATAAAAGATGAAGAGGCGTTACCCGCGGACGGAGCGCGGGTAACGGCGGCTCACAGAGCCGCGATTTCTTCCAGGATCTGGGCCACCCAGGCCTGGATGCGGGCATCGGTGTCGTCGTACTGGTTGGCCTCATCCAGAGACAGGCCGACAAAGTAATGGCCGTCGTCGGTGAGCGCCCTGGAGGCCTCGAACTCGTAGCCCTGGTTGGGCCAGTAGCCGACCAGGGTGGCGCCGCGGGCGGCCACCTTGTCGTGCAGCAGGCCGAGGGCGTCCTGGAACCATTCGCCGTAGCCGAGCTGATCGCCCATGCCGAACAGCGCCACCACCCGGCCGTCCAGATCCAGCTCGTCCACCTCGTCCCAGTGGGATTCCCAGTCTTCCTGCAACTCGCCGAAATCCCAGGTGGAGATGCCGAAGATCAGAATGGGATAGTCTTCGGCGCGCTTGAGCGGCACATCCTTGATATTATGCAGATCGACCAGCTCGGCGCCGAGCTGGTCGCGGATTTTCTCGGCGGCCATCTCGGTATAGCAGGTGGTGGAGCCGTAAAAGAGACCGATATTCATGGCATAGGGTCGTGTCAGCAAAGAGTGGCCCTATCATAACAGAAGCCCGCGTACAGGGCAGAGCCCGGAGTAAGCATGAGCCATCCCCTGGTGGAACAATTTGTCGACGCCCTCTGGCTGGAGAAGGGGCTGTCGGACAACACCCTGGCCTCCTACCGCAGCGATCTGACCCACTTCGCCGCCTGGCTGGACGGTGAGGGGGGCAGCCTGCTGGCGGTGGACGGCCTCACCCTTCAGCAGTACCTGGCGCACCGGCTGGATCTGGGCTTTAAGGCCAGCAGCACGGCGCGCATGCTGAGTGTGCTGCGCCGCTTCTTCCAGTACCTTCACCGGGAGCAGTTGCGCGCCGACGATCCCAGCGTGCTGATCGCCGGCCCCAAGCTGCCCAAACGCTTGCCCAAGGATTTGAGCGAGCAGCAGGTGTCCCGTCTGCTGCAGGCGCCGGAGGTGGGCGACCCCCTGGAGCTGCGCGACAAGGCCATGCTGGAGCTGCTCTACGCCACCGGCCTGCGGGTGAGCGAGCTGGTGAGCCTGTCGATGGAGAGCGTCAGCCTGCGCCAGGGCCTGGTGCGGGTGACCGGCAAGGGCAACAAGGAGCGGCTGGTGCCCATGGGGGAGGAGGCGCTGTACTGGCTGACCCGCTATCTCAAGGAGGCGCGGCCGGTGCTGTTGGGCGAGCAGCCGTCGGACGTGGTGTTCCCCTCGCGCCGGGCCCGGCAGATGACCCGCCAGACCTTCTGGCACCGCATCAAGCATTATGCCCTGCGCGCCGGCATCACCATGGAGCTGTCGCCCCACACCCTGCGCCACGCCTTCGCTACCCACCTGCTCAACCACGGCGCCGACCTGCGGGTGGTGCAGCTGCTGCTGGGCCACTCGGACCTGTCCACCACTCAGATCTACACCCATGTGGCCAACCACCGGCTCAGCGTCCTGCACGAGCAGCATCATCCCAGGGGATAACCGCCTGCGGCGGAGCTGTGCCCTTTGCCCTCTCTATCGCCTCGCAGCCGCCTGTTGGCACCACCTTCAGGCAGCGCCGGGGCTGGGAGGAGGCAACAGGGATGGCCTCCGCCGACCGTCACATGCCAGGGATGGCATGTGCGAGCCTACATGGATGTACTTGCGGCGTGTCGGCGGAGGTAGCCCTGCTGCCTCTTCTCTGCGCTGAATCAGACAGTCGGACTTGTGACTAAGAGTCAGTTATCGCTTCCGGCTCTGTCTACGGCGGGTCGTTGCAAATTCCCCCCGGCGCGGTTAGTGTGGTCGGCCCGTTTAAAAACAAGTCTTGCCCATGTCCGTCCGTTCCCGATTGCCCATCCGCCGGCGTGAAGTCGTGCCCCATCGGTTGCCCGCCGAGCTTTCCCCGCTGCTGCAGCGGCTCTATGCCAGCCGTGGCCTGGTGCAACCCGAGCAGCTCAACCTGCAGGCCGGGGCCCTGCTCAAGCCCGGCTTCAAGGGCATGGCCGAGGCGGTGCGGCTGCTGGCCGAGGCTCTGGAGCAGCAGCGCAGCATACTGATAGTGGGCGATTTCGACTGCGACGGCGCCACCAGCTCGGCGCTGATGGTGCACGGCCTGCGCGCCATGGGCGCGCGGCGGGTCGGCTACCTGGTGCCCAACCGCTTCGACTACGGCTACGGCCTGAGCCCCCAGGTGGTGGACGAGGCGGCGGCCCTGGGCGCCGAACTGCTGATCACCGTGGACAATGGCATTTCCAGCATCAGTGGGGTGGCGGCGGCCAGGGCGGCGGGCATGCAGGTGATCGTCACCGATCACCACCTGCCCGGCGAGGAGACGCCCGAGGCGGACGCCATCGTCAACCCCAACCAGCACGGCTGCGACTTTCCTTCCAAGAACCTGGCCGGGGTGGGGGTGGCCTTCTACCTGCTGCTGGCGCTGCGTTCGGCCCTGGGCGAGCAGGGCTGGTTCGAGCAACGGGGGATAGCGGCGCCCAACATGGCGGACTACCTGGATCTGGTGGCGCTCGGCACCGTGGCGGACGTGGTGGCCCTGGACGGCAACAACCGGGTGCTGGTGCACCAGGGCCTGCAGCGCATGCGCGCCGGCCGGGTGCGGCCCGGCATCCAGGCGTTGATCGACATCTCCGGCCGCAGCCAGGCCCGGCTGACCGCCTCGGATCTGGGCTTCGCCCTGGGTCCCCGGCTCAATGCCGTGGGCCGGCTCGACGACATGTCGATGGGGGTGGCCTGCCTGCTCAGCGACAACCTGGACGAGGCCCGCCGGCTGGCGGCGCTGATGGACGAACTCAACCGGGAGCGCAAGGCCATCGAGGCCAGCATGCAGCAGGAGGCCCTGGCCAGCCTGGCCCGGGTGCGTATCGACGACGGCGCGCTGCCCGCCGGCCTGGTGCTGCACCAGGACGACTGGCACCAGGGGGTGGTGGGACTGGTGGCCTCACGCATCAAGGAACGCTACTTCCGCCCGGTGATCGCCTTCGCCGAGGCGGGCGAGGACGAACTCAAGGGCTCGGGCCGCTCCATTCCCGGGGTGCACCTGCGGGATTTGCTGGAGGCCATCAACAGCCGCCATCCGGGCCTGATCACCAAGTTCGGCGGCCACGCCATGGCGGCGGGGCTGTCGTTGACCAAGGCGGCGCTGGCCCCGTTCAAGGACGCCTTCGAGCGGATGGTGGACGACTGGGTCAGCCCCGAGCTGCTGGCCGGGGACATCCTCACCGACGGCGAACTGGCGGTCCATGAGCTGACCCTGGAGCTGGCCGAGCAACTGCGCTTCGCCGGCCCCTGGGGCCAGGCCTTTCCCGAGCCGCTGTTCGACGGCGAGTTCCGCATCATCCAGCAGCGGCTGGTGGGCGAGAAGCACCTCAAGCTGGTGCTGAGTCCGGACCAGGGGCGCACCCTGTTCGACGCCATCGCCTTCAACGTGGATCTGGCCACTTGGCCCAACGCCGCCATCCAGCAGGTGGAACTGGTGTACAAGCTGGACGTGAACGAATGGAAGGGGCGGCGCCAGCTGCAATTGCTGGTGGAGCAGCTGGCGCCGCTGTAGCAAAGTGCGGCAGACAGCAAAAGGGCCCGCGAGGGCCCTTTTGCGTTATTCCGCCAGGATCAGAGGGTAAAGGCGCTGACCAGACCCTTGAGCTCGTCCGCCTGCTTGTGCAGTTCCCGGGACTGGGCCAGGGACTGGGTCGCATCCTCGGCCAGTTCGTCGGCCACGTCTTTGATGGCGGTGGTGTTCTGGGTGATCTCCCCGGTGACCTGGCTCTGCTCCTCCGCCGCCGTGGCGATCTGGCTGGCCATGTCCGAAATCAGCCCCACCGCCGTGGTGATCTCCGCCAGCGCCTGGGCGGCGGCCTCGGCATCTTCCACACTCAGGCCGGCCAGGTCCTTGCTGGAGCCCATCAGCGCCACCGCCTGGGAGGCGGCCTGCTGCAGGGTGGCGATGGTTTCCTGGATCTCCTGAGTGGCGTTGTGGGTACGCTGGGACAGCACCCGCACCTCGTCGGCCACTACCGCGAAACCGCGGCCCTGCTCGCCGGCCCGAGCCGCCTCGATGGCGGCGTTGAGCGCCAGCAGGTTGGTTTGCTCGGCGATGGCCTGGATGGTGGCCAGCACGCTGGAAATGTCGTGGGCATGCTGATCCAGCCGGGACACCACGTCGGCCGCCTGCTCCATTTCCCGGGCCAGGGCCTGGATGGAATCGCGCGTCTTGTGTACCAGTTGCTTGCCCTGCTCGGTACTGCCGGACGACTGCTGGGCGGCGGTGGCGGTTTGTTCGGCGTTGTGGGCGATCTCCTGGGTGGCGGAGGCCATTTCGGTCACCGCCGTGGCCACCATGGTGACTTCCTGCTGCGCCCGGCCCAGTTCGGTGACGGTCTGGTTGGCGCGTACCGCCGCCTGTTCGGCGCTGCCGCCCAGGTGTTCGGCCTGGCTGCGGATCTGGCGGATCAACTCCGCCTGGCTGCCGACAAAGCGGTTGAAGTTGGCGGCCAGCAGGCCCACTTCGTCACGGCCGTGCAACTCGATACGCTGGGTCAGGTCGCCCTGGCCGTCGGCGATCTGGGCGAGTGCCCGGGACACCTTGACCAGAGGCGCCAGCAGGAATTGTACCAGCAGACCGATCAGCACCACGGCGGTGATAATGACCAGGGTCGCCAGGCCCAGCTGTTGCCACAGCAGGGTGGCAAGCGGCGCTTCCAGGGCGGCCCGGTCGAGCACGAACAGCAATTGCCAGTCGCTGCCCGGTACCGGCTGGGCATACACCAGCTTGTCCTGGTCCGCCAGGTTCACCGGGCTCAGCAGGGCGGACTGGCGCCAGCGATTGAGGTTGTCCGCAGACAGATTCTGGTCTATCCGGGTGGCCGGCTGCAGCACCAGGGACTCATCCTGGTGGACGATCAGGGTGCCGTTGTTGTCGAGCATCATGGCATAGCCGTCAGCCGGCAGGCGGATGGCGTTGATGTCTTCAACCAGGCTGGCGATGGAAACGTCGCCGCCGATCACCCCGGCCAGGCGGCCGTTTTGCTGCACCGGCTGGGCCAGGGTGACGACCATAACGCCATAGGTCACATCCATGTAGGGGGGAGTGACAATGGCGGTGTTGGCCCGTTGGGCCTGCTGATACCAGGGACGGAGGCGGGGGTCGTAGCCGGAACGATCCCGGGGCTGGGCGTCGTGCATCACGCCTTCCGCGGTGCCATAGTAGCCAAGCTGAAAATCACCGGCCTCTTCAATCAACTGCAGCGCCGGCAGGGGGTTGCCTTCCAGGTGCCTGGCGGCGGCGCCCAGCATCGCATGGCGGCTGCCCAGCCACTCGGCCACCTTGGCGGCTTCCTTTTCGGCCAGGCCGGATACCAGTACCTCGCTGTCGTGGTACAGCTGGCCCTTCATGTCCCGGAAACTGAGCCCGCTGATCACCAGCACGGTGATCACAATGGCAGCGACAAAACTTAACAGAATCTTGTGCTTTAATTTAAGGTTTTTCACTTTTTTAATTCTGATGTGGGAGGTTTCCCATTATATCGGCACCTGTTGCAAAAAGATTAATCGAAACTTAATGCCGCGCTATGCTTGAAATCTGGCCGCGCCCTGCTGCGTTTGGGCCCGGCTTTCGGTAGAATGGCCGGCCTGATTTTGGCGAGCCGCCAAACACACTCACTCAGCACAACAGAGAGTCTGTCGAGCCATGTTTGAAGTAAACCCTGTGTACAACAAACTCAAGGAGCTGTCTGAACGGGCACAGCTCCTTAGGGGGTACCTTTGACTACGATGCCAAGAAAGAGCGTCTGGAAGAGGTAAACGCCGAGCTGGAACAGCCGGATGTATGGAACCAGCCCGAGCGCGCCCAGGCACTGGGTAAGGAAAGGTCCACCCTGGAAGGGGTGGTCGGCACCCTGGAAGAACTGGATCAGGGCATAGAGGATATCGGTGGCCTGGTCGAGCTGGCGGTGGAAGAAGAAGACGAAGACACTTTCGAGGAATCCAAGGCCGAGCTGGACGTGTTGGAAAAGAAACTGGCGGATCTGGAATTCCGCCGCATGTTCTCCGGCGAACAGGACGGCTCCGACTGCTACCTGGATCTGCAGGCCGGCTCCGGCGGCACCGAGGCCCAGGACTGGTGCAACATGGTGCTGCGCATGTACCTGCGCTGGGGCGAGGCCCGCGGCTTCAAGACCGAGATCATCGAACTGTCGGAAGGCGAAGTGGCCGGCATCAAGTCCGCCACCGTCAAGTTCAGCGGCGAATACGCCTACGGCTGGCTGCGTACCGAATCCGGCGTGCACCGGCTGGTGCGCAAGTCGCCGTTCGACTCCGGCGGCCGTCGCCACACCTCCTTCTGCTCCGCCTTCGTGTACCCCGAGATCGATGAAGATATCGAGATCGAAATCAACCCGGCGGATCTGCGGGTCGACACCTACCGCGCTTCCGGCGCCGGCGGCCAGCACGTCAACAGAACCGACTCGGCGGTGCGCATTACCCACGAGCCCACCGGCATAGTGGTGCAGTGCCAGAACGACCGCTCCCAGCACAAGAACCGGGATCAGGCGATGAAGCAGCTGAAGGCCAAGCTGTACGAGCTGGAGCTGCAGAAGCAGAACGCCGAGAAGCAGGCGCTGGAAGACAGCAAGTCCGACATCGGCTGGGGCAGCCAGATCCGCTCCTACGTGCTGGACGACGCCCGCATCAAGGACTTGCGCACCGGGGTTGAAACCCGCAACACCCAGTCGGTGCTGGATGGCGACCTGGACAAGTTTATCGAAGCCAGCCTCAAGTCCGGGCTGTAATTCCCCGGAACCGGTCAGCCGGGGCGGGGGCAGCCTAAGCCAACCGTCGATGGCGGGGATGCCATCGTCGAGCATAGATGGGCGAGCGAGAGCTCGCGTGTACCAAGCGGTTGGCCCGACCGAATGCCCGGTGGACATTCGCAGCGGGCCAACCGCGAAGGTGGCATTAATATGCTGCGTGTTGGCGTGGCTGCCCCCGGCCCTGGCGGGCAGAAGGGCTCAAAACAAGATTCAAACAAGGCTTAATCATGACAGAGCAGCTACAAGACGAGAACAAACTCATTGCCGAGCGCCGTGCCAAGCTCGAGCAGATCCGCAAGGACTGCCCGGCCAACGCGCACCCCAACGACTTCCGCCGCGAACACCTGGCCGGCGATCTGCAGGCCGAATTCGGCGAGCACGACAAGGACGCCCTCGAAGCCCTGGGCAAGGTGGTGTCCGTGGCCGGCCGCATCATGGCCAAGCGCGGCCCCTTCCTGGCCCTGCAGGACATGTCCGGCCGCATCCAGGCCTACGCCACCAAGGAAGCCCAGCAGATCATCAAGGATCAGTACGGCGGCCTGGACATCGGCGACATCATCGGGGTCAAGGGGGTGCTGCACAAGTCCGGCAAGGGCGATCTCTACGTCAACCTGGATGAATTCAAGCTGCTCACCAAGGCGCTGCGTCCCCTGCCCGAGAAGTTCCACGGCCTCTCGGATCAGGAAACCCGCTACCGCCAGCGCTACCTGGATCTGATCACCAACGAAGACTCCCGCCGCACCTTCCAGGTGCGCTCCCAGGTGATGGCGGCCATCCGCCAGTTCATGAACAGCCACGGCTTTATGGAAGTGGAAACCCCCATGATGCAGGTGATCCCCGGCGGCGCCTCGGCCCGCCCCTTCATCACCCACCACAATGCGCTGGATCTGGACATGTACCTGCGCATCGCCCCCGAGCTGTACCTTAAGCGGCTGGTGGTGGGCGGTTTCGAGAAGGTGTTCGAGATCAACCGCAACTTCCGCAACGAAGGCCTGTCGCCGCGCCACAACCCCGAGTTCACCATGATGGAGTTCTACTGGGCCTACGCCGACTACCGCGACCTGATGGACTTCACCGAAGAGATGCTGCGCACCGTGGCGACCCAGGTACTGGGCACCGCCGAGGTGAAATACGGCGAGGAAGTGTTCGACTTCGGCAAGCCCTTCGCGCGCCTGAGCATGAAGGACGCCATCCTCAAGTACAACCCCGAGGTGACCCTGGAGCAGCTGGCCACCTATGACGGCGCCTGCGAAGTGGCCAAGGATCTCAAGATCAAGGTCGAGAAGTCCTGGGGCCTGGGCCGGGTGATCACCGAGATCTTCGAGGAGACCGCCGAGCACCGCCTGATCCAGCCGACCTTCATCACCGAGTACCCGGCGGAAGTGTCCCCGCTGGCGCGCCGCAACGACAACGACCCGAGCATCACCGATCGCTTCGAGTTCTTTATCGGCGGCCGCGAAATCGCCAACGGCTTCTCCGAGCTGAACGACGCCGAGGATCAGGCCCAGCGTTTCCGCGATCAGGTGGAGCAGAAGGAAGCGGGTGACGACGAAGCCATGTTCTACGACGAGGACTACGTCACCGCCCTGGAGCACGGCCTGCCGCCCACCGCCGGCCAGGGCATCGGCATCGACCGCCTGGTGATGCTGCTGACCGACTCCCACACCATCCGCGACGTCATCCTGTTCCCGACCCTGCGCCCACAGCGCTAAATTCGGGTGGTTTCCAGGAGAGTTCCAAGCCGGTCACCGACCGGCTTTTTCGTTTCTGGGATGGCTCAGCCACCCAGGCGGGCAGCGGTGTAGTTGGCGATGGCGGTGTCCTGGACCCCGGTGCCGCTCAGGTCGCAGACGGTGATCTGCTCGGGAGCGGTGCGCAGGCCAAGCCCCTCGGCAATCACCTGGCCCAGCTCAAACACCGGCTTGGTAAAGGGATCGGGGAAGTGGTGCAGCTCGCCGATGGTCTCCGACTGGCTGCGCCTGTCCACCACCAGGGCGTCGGCGTTGGCCAGTATCGCCGGCTCCAGCTCGTGCTTGTGGCCGTTGTCCGAGCCCATGGCGGTCACGTGGGTGCCGGGGCGTAGGTCGGCCCAGTGCAGCACCGGGCTGGAGGCCGGCGTGGTGGTCACGACGATGTCGGCCCGGGCGCAGGCGGAAGCCGCGCTCTGGTGCAGGGTCACCGGCAGGCCGTATTGGTGCGCCATGGTGTCCTGGTAGACGAGCATGCTGTCGGTGTTGCGGGCGAACACATGTACTTCCCGTATCGGGCGCACCAGGCTCAGGGCCGCGACCTGCAGTTCGGCCTGCAGGCCGGCGCCGATCACCGCCACCGAGCCGCTGTCTGGCCGCGACAGGTATTTGGCGGCGATGGCGCCGGCCAGGGCGGTGCGGATGTCGGTGAGATAGCCTTCGTCGAACAGCACCGAGTCCACCACCCCGGTTTTGGCCGAAAACAGTATCATCAGGCCGTTGAGGCTGGGCAGGCCAAGTTTGGGGTTGTTGAAAAAGCCGGAGCTTATCTTGAGGGCGAACCGCTCCTGGCCGCGGATATGGGCGGTCTTGACGTCCACCTCGCCGTTGCTCTCGCCGATGTTCATGCTGAGCACCGGCGGCATGGTGACCTCGCCCCGGCCCAGGGCGGCGAAACCGGCTTCCACCGCCGCCAGGGCGTCGTCGGTCAGGCCGGTGACCTCGGTGATTTGCGCTTTATGATAAATCTTCATGTTTTGCTCCAAAGCGGAATGTCCTGATGGGGTGTCGGTCAGCGCGATGCCGCCGCCAGCGCCCGGGCCCGGTCGAAGGTGTCCAGCGCCACGTTGTGGCCGCTGACCACGAACACCACCTGCTTGCCGCGCACGTCCAGGCTGTGCTGCTCGATGGCGGCCACGCCCACCACGGCGGCGCCTTCCACCAGCATCTTCTCGTGCTCGACGAAGTGCACCATGGCGCTGGCGATGGCGGCTTCGCTGACCAGGTAGGCCCTGTCCATGTGCCGGCGCACCGCCTCGAAGCTGTAGCGGTTGTGCAGGCCGATACCGCCGCCCAGGCTGTCGGCGAAGGATTCGTATTCGGTCACCTGCACCGGCTGGCCCGCCTCCAGGCTGGCCACCATGGCCGCGCCCCTGTCCATGGTGACGCCGACCAGCTCCACCCTGGGCTTGATGCCCTTGATGGCGATGCCGATGCCGCCCACCAGGCCGCCCCCGGACAGGCCGGCGAAGACGGTGTCGACGGTCGGCAGGTCCTCCAGGATCTCCAGGCCGATGGTGCCCTGGCCGGTGATGATGTCCGGGTGATCGAAGGGCGGCAGGTAGACCATGCCCTGCTCTTCGACCAGGCGCAGGGCTTCCACCTCGGCCTCGTCCTGGGAATTGCCGATAATGCGCACTTCGGCGCCCAGGGCCCGGATGGCCTCGACCTTGTTGGCCGGGACCAGCCGGGACATGCAGATCAGGGTGTGAATGCCGAGCCGCTGGCCGGCATAGGCGATGGCACGGCCGTGGTTGCCGGTGGAGCAGGTGACCACGCCGGCCTGGCGCTGTTCCGGGCCGAGCCGGCTCATGGCGAAGGTGGCGCCGCGCAGCTTGAAGGCGCCGATGGGCTGGAGGGTTTCGAGCTTGAGCCAGGCCTCGCAGGCGAAGCGGCGCGACAGGGTCTCGGAGCGGATCAGGGGCGTGCGCGCCACCTGGCCTTGCAGTGCCTGCCGGGCCCGATAGATCCGCGACAGGTCGGGGAGTACATCCGTTGCTGGCATCCTTTGCCTCTCTGGTGGTGATGACCGCAAAAGCCAGGTTCGGCGGGCGAACCTGGCTGAGTGATATTTGCTGAAAGCTGAAAGCTTCCGGCTTTCGTCTATTTACTTGGCGTTCCACTCACCGCTGCGGACCAGCTTGTCGGTGACCTTGTTCACCGCCCGCAGGGTACGCTCAACAATGTCATCCACCTCGCCCTTGGTGACCACCAGCGGCGGGGCAAAGCCCAGGATGTCGCCGTGGGGCATGGCGCGGGCGATCAGGCCCTGCTCCAGACAGGCGGCGGCGATCTGCGGGCCCACCTTGAGGTTGGGATCGAAGTGCTCGCGCCTGGCCTTGTTGCTGGAGAATTCCAGGGCGTGCAGCAGGCCCACGCCGCGGCTTTCGCCCACCAGCGGGTGCTCGGCAAAGGTGTCCTGCATGCGTTGCTGCAGGTAGGCACCCACGTCACGGGCGTTGGCCACCAGTCCTTCGCGCTCAATGATGTCCAGGTTGCACAGGGCGGAAGCGGCACCCATGGGGTGGCCGGAATAGGTGTAGCCGTGGCCGATGGCGCCCCACTGATCGGTACCCTGCTCCAGTACGCTCCATACCTTTTCGCCCACGATCACGCCGGACAGCGGCTGATAGGCGGAGGTCAGGCCCTTGGCCACGGTCATCAGATCCGGCTTCATGTCGTAGTAGAGGGAGCCGAAATCGGCGCCCAGGCGACCGAAACCACACACCACTTCGTCGGCAATCAGCAGAATGTCGTACTTGTCGAGCACCTTGCGGATCTCGGTCCAGTAGCCCTCGGGCGGCGGCACGATACCGCCGGTACCCAGCACCGGCTCGCCGATCATGGCGGCAACGGTATCCGGACCCTCGGCCAGGATCATCTCTTCCAGCTTGGCGGCGCAGTACCTGGAGAACTCCAGCTCGCTCATGTTGTCATCGGGGCGACGGTAGTAGACCGGCGCTATGGTGTGCTTGATGCGCTCCAGCGGCAGATCGAAGTGGGCATGGAACAGCGGCAGACCGGTCATGGAGCCGGAGGCGATGCTGGAGCCGTGGTAGCCCCGATCCCGGGAGATCACCTTTTTCTTCTGGGGCAGGCCGCGGGCGTTGTTGTAGTACCACACCAGCTTGAGCTGGGTCTCGTTGGCGTCGCTGCCGGACATGCCGTAGTACACCTTGCTCATGCCGGCGGGGGCCATCTTGATGATGCGGTCGGACAGCTCGATCAGCGCCTCGTTGGTGTGGCCCACATAGGTGTGGTAGTAGGCCAGCTTCTTGGCCTGCTCGTAGATGGCCTCGGCCATTTCGGTGCGGCCGTAGCCGATGTTCACGCAGTACAGGCCGGCGAAGGCGTCGATCAGCTCCACGCCTTCGGAGTCCTGGATGCGAATGCCCTGGGCGCCGGTGATGATGCGGCCGCCCACTTCACCCTGAGCGTACTGCTTCAGGTGGGTGGAAGCGTGGAACACGGTGTTGCGGTCGATTTCGAGCAGCTTTTTGGTATCTATGGTCATGTTAAATACTCCTGTAATCAGTACGTAAAGTGGCTATGTTGTTCCATCTGCCGAGTTCAGCTGCCGCTGACGGTGGGCAAGGCCCCCAGGCAGTAATATTTGATCTGGCTGTATTCATCGAAGCCATGACGGCTGCCCTCACGGCCCAGGCCGGATTGCTTGACCCCGCCGAAGGGGATGGGGTGGCCGGTCATCTTCACCGAGTTGACCGATACCATGCCAAACTCCAGGCCGCGCATCAGCTGCCAGATATGGCGGATGTCGTGGCCGTACACATAGGCGGCCAGGCCGTATTCGGTGTCGTTGGCCAGGGGGATCAGCTCGTCGATGCTGTCGTAGGGCAGCACCCCGGCCACCGGACAGAAGTTCTCCTCACGGAACACCTTCATGTCGGGAGTGACGTCGGCCAGCAGGGTGGGCATAAAGAAGTTCTCGCCCGGCGCCTGGCGCTGGTCGCCGGCAATCAGCCGGGCGCCCTTGGCGAGGGCGTCGTCGACGATGGCCTGGGCCTTGTCCACCGCCTGGCGGAAGATCAGCGGGCCCATGGTCACGCCGTCATCAAAGCCGTTGCCTACCTTGATGGTGGCCATTTCGGCGGCGAAGGCGGTTAGGAAGGCCTCATACTTGTCGCGCGGCACAAAAATACGGTTGGCGGCCAGGCAGTCCTGCCCGGCGGTCTGGAACTTGGCGTCCACGGCGGCCTTGGCGGCGGCGCTGATGTCCATGTCCGGCAGCACGATGAAGGGGGCGTTGCCGCCGAGCTCCATGGAGCACTTCTTGACGGTGGCCGCGGCCTGCTCCAGCAGCAGCTTGCCGACCCGGGTCGAGCCGGTGAAGGACAGCGCCTTGACCTTGTCGGAGCGGCACAGCACGCCGCACACCTCGGCGCCGTCGCCGGGAATGACGTTATAAACCCCGGCCGGAAAGCCGGCGCGCTCGGCCAGCTCGGCCAGCGCCAGGGCGGAGAAGGGGGTTTCGTTGGCCGGCTTGACCAGCACGGTGCAGCCGATGGCCAGGGCCGCCGCCGCCTTGCGGGTGATCATGGCGCTGGGGAAGTTCCAGGGCGTGATCAACGCCGCCACGCCGATGGGCTCGCGCAGGGTGGCCAGCTGGGCGTTGGGAATATGGCTGGGGATGGTCTCGCCGTAGGCGCGGCGGGCCTCTTCCGCGAACCAGCGGATAAAGGAGGCACCGTAGTCGATTTCGCCGCGGGCATCACTCAGGCTCTTGCCCTGCTCCAGCACCATCAGTACCGCCAGGTCTTCCTTGTTGTCGAGGATGAGATCGTGCCAGCGCATCAGGATGGCGGCGCGCTCGTCGGCCAGCAGTGCCCGCCAGGCGGGGAAGGCGCGTTCGGCGGCGTCGATGGCCTGGCTGACCTGCAGCGGCTGCAGCTGGGTGCAGTGACCGATGATGTCGTCGGTGGCCGGGTTGATCACGGCCAGATCGTCGTTGCCGTTGACCCATTTGCCGTTGACATAGGCCAGTTCGCGAACCAGCCGGGGATCCTTGAGATAGGGCATCATGGCTTCGGTGACCTTGCTGTCGGATACCTGCTTGAGGATAAGGCTCATAAACACCACCAATTCGTTGTTTGGGTACAGGTTGTTGCTATGAGGTCATTCTAGGAGCGATGGCGGGGAGATACTTTTTGTTGCCCCGGCGTTGGCGGGGCGATTTTTCTGATAACCGAGGTTAAAAAATTGTTTTTTTCTGGAGGGAGGGAAAAGCTGGGACTGGGGACTGGGGACTGGGGACTGGGGACTGGGGACTGGGGACTTTGCCCGTCCCCGGTCTTCAGTCCTACTCCTTGTATTCCGCCGCGAATTCCAGCCTGGGCTGCTGCTGCTTGATGGTCTTGGTGACGATATAGGTGAAGTAGCGCTCTATGCCGAGCCCGGAGGTGAGCCAGCTGTCGATCAGCCGCTGGTACTGGTCGATGCCGTCGCACATCACCTTGAGGACATAGTCGACGCCGCCGCCGGTGGCGTAGCAGTCCACTACCTGGTCGCACTGCAGCATGGCCTGCTCGAAGCGGCTGAAGGCTTCGGCGCTGTGCTGCTTGAGGCTGACCTCCACCAGCACCGGCGAGCGCCTGAACAGCACTTCGGTGTTGATGCGGGCGCCGTAGCCCTGGATGATGCCGGCGTCCTCCAGCCGTTTGACCCGCTCCCAGCAGGGGCTGACCGAGAGGCTGATGGCCTCGGCCAGGCCGGATTTGGTGATGCGGCCCTGCTGGTGCAGGATTTGCAAAATTTTGATGTCGTAGCGATCCAGACGCATGGGGCTTCCTGCTTGTTGCTGTGTCGGTGTCGTGCTCTTCAGTGCCGCACCCCTGGGTTGGGCGGGCTGGTGGCATCCGTTCTTGTCTGAGTATACAAAAGGCCGTAGATGACAACCAGCAGCCCTTTTTGCTCAAGTACTTATCTTGGTTTGCTGTGGTCTCCGGCAGGGCCGGGAAACGGGCTGGCGGCTGCGCCGGCATGATGGCACCAGGCAGCCGCCCCTCAGCGATCGGTTGGGAAAGGGCCTGTTTGGCCGGGCGGCGACTGGGGCGCCGGGGAGAAATGCAGTGTGTCCACGCGTGTAACCTCATCAATCCGGATGGTCCCTTCCAGGCTGGCGGACAAGCCGCTGCTGCCATCATGACAATCATCCAAAAACTGGATCATCCAGATCTATTGTCCTAGTATGTTATTTCGTTAGCTAGTACACATCAGTGTATTCGTGGGTGTCAATTATTATATTGAGCTATGACAATCAATCTTGAGCCGTTACTGAAAACCGGTATTCCCAAGTACCTGGCCATCGCCGAGGCGCTGGAGGAAGCCATCGCCCGGGGCGAGCTGCCCTCCGGCACCCGCCTGCCTACCCACAGGGAACTGGCCGAGCAGTTGAAGGTCAGCGTGCAGACGGTCAGCAATGCCTATGCCCATGCGGAAAAGCAGGGCGTCATCAAGGCCAGGGTCGGTAGCGGCACCTTTGTCAGCGAATACGGGGCGGACAAGGAAACCGAGCTGATGCTGGCCGACGACACCGAACTGGACGGCAAGGCCATCGATTTGTCCATCGCCCATCCGGTGTGCACGCCCGAGTTGTCCCGCCTGTTTGGCGAGACCCTGGTGCAGATAGGCGAGGGGCACAACGAGGCCCTGATCCGTGCCATGCGTCCGGTGCAGGGGCTGAGGCCCCACCTGGAGGCGGCAGCGCGCTGGCTGGAATACCAGAAAATGCCGGTGGAGCCGGAGCGGATATTGCTGTGCAACGGAGCGTCCCAGGGGCTGACCCTGGCGCTGGAGGCGGTGTTGCAACCCGGTGACTGGATTGCCTGCGAAGAGCTGGTGGACCATGGCCTGATTGCCCGTTCGCGCATGCTCCACACCCGGTTGCTGGGATTGCCCGTCGACCGGGAAGGGATTATTCCCGAGGCGCTGGAGGAGGCCTGCCGGCGTCGCAAGATAAGGGTGCTGTGCTGTACGCCCAGCATGAGCAATCCCGGCAGCAGTCATATGGGTGCCGAACGCCGGCAAGCCATCGCAGAGCTGGCGCGCCGCTACCATCTGATGGTGATCGAGGACGATGTGTATGGTGCGCTGGAGCCCGAACGCCAGCCGCCCCTGTCCAGCCTGTTGCCTGAGCAGTCGTTTTATGTCACCAGCCTGACCAAAGTGGTGGCCCCGGGGCTGCGTTGCGGCTTTATGGTGCCGCCCCGCCACCTGATGCAGCATTGCGTCGCGCGGCTGGCCAGTTCGAGCTGGATGGCGACGCCGCTGGGCTTTGAGGTGGCCAGTCGTTGGATGGATAACGGCACCCTGGTCCGGCTGGTGGCTTTCCAGCAACAGGAGTTCGCCGCCCGCCAGCAACTGGCCCGGGAACGGCTGTCGGGGTTTGAATACGATTGTCATCCCTTCGGGATGCACCTGTGGCTGCGCCTGCCGGAGGGCTGGCAGGCGGATCAACTGGTGGCCTCGGCGCGCCAGGCGAACATGCTGATCACCGGCTACCAGCCCTTTGTGGTAGAGCCGGAAACCCGGCTGGGCCGGGTGCGCATCAGCCTGGGAGTGGAGAGCCGCCGCCAGCGGGTAGGGCATGGCCTGCAATTGCTGGCGGACATGCTCAATGCGCCTCCGCCGCCCACACATTTTCTGTTGTGAGGGACAATTACAGAAGAAGTCGCAACACCATGGCTCACGACACGAAAAAAACGGCCGGAGCAATCCGGTTAGCATAAATGTAATGCAAGTGTTAACGCAAAAGCATCAAAAGGGAGGTTTAGCCACCGTCAATTGCCACCGGCACTGTCCGTCAATTTCGTCAATGTGGAATCAACCAGCAGAAGGATTACTGACATGAGCAAGACATTACCGCGCCTGACCACCACCCTGTCACTGGCCGCCCTGGCCCTGACGTCCGCCCAGGCCGGCGCCGCCAACTGGAAATACGCCATCGAGGAAAGCCTGTCCGAGGTCCAGGGCGTCTATGCCACCAAGTTCAAGGAAGTCATCGAGGCCAACTCCGACCACAAGGTACAAATCTACCCCTTCGGCACCCTCGGCGAGTCGGTCGACGTCATGGAGCAGGCCCAGGCCGGGCTGCTGCAGTTCGTCGACCAGTCTCCGGGCTTTACCGGCAGCCTGATCCCCG
>NZ_PXYH01000033.1 GCF_003012795.1 Zobellella taiwanensis | reverse complement strand
CCTTCAGTGACGATCTGTCGGGCCTGCATGCCAGCCTGAGCTGGGAGCGGGTGTCTGATAGCGAAATTGTCGGCCGGGACAACGGCGAGCCGGTGGTGCGGCTGAGCCTGGTGGCGTCGGCGGACAACACCGAGGCGACGGTGACGGCGACGCTGCTGAGCGCCTACGGCCAGCACCCGGGCATCGATGCGGACGACGTGCAGTCGCTGGGCACGGTGGCGGTGGTGGCCACCGACCAGGACGGGGACGAGGCGAGCGGCAGCGTGAGCCTGTCGGTCTCGGACGACGTGCCGAGTCTGATCACTCCGGAAATGTCTTTCCTGCTGAACGTCGCCAATACCAGCGTTCTTGGCAAACGGCTTGACCTGGATGGCAATATTGATGACAACTTCGGGGCCGATCAGGGCGGGACCTTGCGTTTTTCGGTTGTGAACGGCAGTGACAGTGGTTTTACCTCCAACGGCTCCATTATTTACCTGTACCTTTCCACGGACGGCAAGACGCTGGTGGGATCCACCTATGCCAGTGGCACCGACGCCGGCTCGAACGAGGTGCTCAACAGCAAGGTGTTTACCATCAATCTCGGCCTGGATGGGGATTTGAATACCGCCTTGGATCAGTATGACTTTATCCTGCATCGCCAGGTGGATGGCGGCGCGGGCGAGTTTTCGGTCAGGGACAGCGGCTATGATTTCATCGGGGGCAATAGCGCCTATGCCTACTTCAACGATCCCAATGCCAGCGACTTCGACGTGTTGTTGACGCCCATCGGTGCCAGCACCGTGAATACCAATGCCAATTACGGTGGGGTTGGCAGCGGGCCGAGCATCGATATCAATCAGGCGATGCGGGTGGACTTTGTTAACTCGGTCAGCGGCAACCCTTCTTCCGGCGGTGGCGGCGGTGGTACCCCTTACTCCTTCAGCGAACACTACAATGTGAACGGTGCCAGCGCCCTGATTACAGGGATGAACAATAATCAAAGGGCCACTGTCAAGGTGATCGCTTATGACGATAACGACACCGATACCCTGGTGGGGAACTCCGCCAAGGACACCATAGTCCGGCTGTTTATTGTGTACAACAATGTCGAGCTGTCGGTAACCAGCTCGGGCAGCTATGTCGTCGGCGGCCATACTTTCACGGTCAGTTTTGACAATGGCGAAGTCACGGTGGGCGAGGTCAGGGACGGAACCGAACTGGGGGTGTCGACCCTTGATGGTCTGAACAGCGTGGAGTTCCACAATGCCGGCGGCAACAAGTTCGCGGTGGGGGGCTTTGGTGCTCTGGCCTTTACCCCGGGCGACGCGGTAGACATGAACTTTGATCTGGAAATCAGCGACGCCGATGGTGACAGCCTGGTGATAGAGGACGGAATCAGCATCCAACTGAGCCCCGACAGCCATGTGGTACAGCAGGCCGGCGATGGCGGAGAAACCCTGACCGCGGTCACCGAGCTGGGGGAAACCCTGCTCGGCGGGGCGGGAGATGACATCCTGATTGGTGCCGAAGGTGACGATATCCTTTATGGCGGCGACGGGGATGACCGCCTGAACGGGGGCCTGGGCAACAATATCCTGGTCGGCGGCCAGGGCGAGGATACTTTCCTGTTTACCCAGGCGGACGAGGGGTCGATGAACGTCATCAAGGACTTCGAGAAAGGAGTGGACACGCTCGATCTGAGCGAATTGCTGGCCGATGAGGAGACGGGCAATATTGCCGACTACCTGAGCTTCAGCCAGGAGGGCGGAGATACCCTGCTGAGCATCTCCCCGGCCGGCAACGGGATGGCGGCGCAGCAAATTCGCTTCGAGGATGTGGATCTGCTGGCGGCCTACGGGGTCGGCAACAGCAATGCGCTGATCGATGCCATGCTGGATGATCAGTCGCTGATCGTGGACAAGTAACGGCGAGCGAGAGTCGTTGCGCCGGTGGGGGGTACCATGGGCAGGGTTACCACTGTGTTGTTGCAGGGTGTCGGCTACCACTGGGACGGCCGGGATATTCTGGTCGATGATGGCATCAATGCCCCCTGGCCGATGTCCGGCCAGGCTTTGGAGCAGGTTGAACTGTTCGATGGCGAGGGCGAGGCAGTCGGCGCCTTCTCCATCGATTTTGAGCATCAGCAGTGGTTCCTGGCCGGCAGCAGCACGCGAGGGGACATAGTGCTGCTGGACGAAACCGGTACCCCGCTCGCCATGTTTGGGGAGGCTGACCTGCTGGATCAGGAGGCGTTCTGGCTGGCCGAGCTGCCGCCGCCGGCAGAGGAGGAGGTGGATGAACTGGTACTGCCCGGTATTGACGAGATCCTCGATGAAACGGTCCTGGCCGGGGAGGTACTGCCTGCGGCGCCGGCCGACATGTCCCTGCCCACCAACGAGCTGCTTGACGATGTAGTCAACTGGCTGACGGTGTATAGTCATCATGACTGAACCGATTGGTTTCGTGCGGGTCAGAAGTCAGGTCATTTCCATTACAGAGGCATCCCCATGCGTATTTTTTCTTCCATCAGCCTGCCCTTGCTGCCGCTGTTGTTCAGTCCGGTTGTGTCTGCTATCGGCGTCCCCGATGCACCCCACCTGGTTACCCAGGGACAATCGGAAATCCGAACCCAGCCGGACATGGCGACCCTATCGGTGTCGGTAACGGCGCTCCAGGAAGAAAGTCGCACCGCCAAGGAAGAGGTCGACACCAAGGTCGCGGCCCTGTTCAGCAGCCTGGCGGGCCTTGGTATCGGCAAGGAGGATATCGACAGCGGCAACGTCATCACCCGCCCCGATTACCGTTACCCGGGCAATGGGGCAGCACCGGAGCTCAGGGGATACCTGGCCGAACGTCAGATCAGTGTGCGGTTGCACGATCTGGATGTGCTCAGCCAGGCCTTGAACAAGATCCTCGAGCAGGGCATCCAGAATATCCAGCAGATCAGTTATGGCCTGCAGAATGAAGAGGAAGTCCGCCGTCAGGCGAGACAGGAGGCCATCGCCGAGGCCAGAAGCCTGGCCGAAGAGCTGGCTGCCGGTTTCGGACGCGCTCTGGACGACGTCTACGCCATCGAATACCAGCCCCAGGGGCCTGTTTTGCCAAGGCCCATGGGCATGATGGCCAAGGCCGCTTCGGCCGAGAGCCTCGACGCCACCTACGTACAAAACGAAATCCAGTTCCATGACTCGGTTCAGGTGGTATTTACCCTCAAATAAACCCGTGGCAGGGAGACCGGGAGGTCTCCCGTCCGGTGCCGATTGGCGGGCCAACATGCCCGGAACCGGTTAAAAAAAAATTTATAACTTCAAAAAACGTGACCTTGATTACAGAAATTCCCTAAAGCCGATGTTTTTGATACTTTATGGCCGTATCACGCAGCTGTCATAAAGGACCAGGTAATGGCTAACTATTCTTTAGATAAAGAAAAAATTAAAATTTTATTGTTGGAAGGCGTGCATCCCGGCACTGTTGAATCTTTCAAAATGGCCGGTTACAGCAATATCGACTACCTCAAGACCTCCCTGGCAGAAGATGAGCTTAAAGAACGCATCAAAGACGTTCATTTTATCGGTATCCGCTCCCGCACCCAACTGACCGACGCCGTGCTGGATGCCGCGGACAAACTGGTGGCCATCGGCTGCTTCTGCATTGGCACCAACCAGGTCGACCTGTCTGCGGCGGAAATTCGCGGTATCCCCGTGTTCAACGCCCCCTTCTCCAATACCCGCAGCGTTGCCGAGCTGGTGCTGGGCGAACTGCTGCTGCTGCTGCGTGGCATCCCCGAGCGTAATGCCCTGGCGCACCGGGGCGTGTGGCAGAAAACCGCCACCCATTCCTTTGAGGCGCGGGGCAAGAAGCTCGGCATCATCGGCTATGGCCATATCGGTACCCAGCTTGGCATTATTGCCGAGGGGATCGGCATGCAGGTGTTCTACTACGATATCGAAAACAAGTTGTCGCTCGGCAACGCGACCCAGGTTGCCAGCCTGGAAGAGCTGCTGAACATGTCCGACGTGGTGTCCCTGCACGTACCGGAAACTCCCCAGACCCGGAATATGATCGGGGCCGAGGAGCTGGCGATGATGAAGCCGGGCGCCATCCTGATCAATGCTTCCCGCGGCACAGTGGTAGACATCGATGCCCTGGCCGGCGCCCTGCGCAGCAAGCATATTGCCGGTGCCGCCATCGACGTGTTCCCGGTCGAGCCCAAGTCCAATGACGAGGAATTCGTGACGCCGCTGCGGGAGTTCGACAATGTTATCCTCACACCCCATGTTGGCGGCTCTACCCAGGAAGCCCAGGAAAACATCGGCTATGAAGTGGCCGGCAAGCTTATCAAGTACTCCGACAACGGCTCTACCCTGTCGGCGGTCAACTTCCCGGAAGTGTCGCTGCCAAGCCATGCGGGCACCAGCCGGCTGCTGCATATCCACTACAACAAACCCGGTATCCTGAGCCAGATCGCCCAGGCCTTTGCCGGTGATGATATCAACATCGCGGCCCAGTATCTGCAGACGTCGCCGAAAATCGGTTATGTGGTGATCGATGTGGAAACGGCCCAGAGCGAGCAGGCCCTGGAGAAACTCAAGGCCATCAACGGCACCATCCGCGCCCGTATCCTGCACTAAACCGCTGCAAGCCCGGGACTCCGGGCTTTTTTGTACCTGGTCTATGGTGTGCCTGGATTACATCAGTTCCGGCCGGATATCCAGCTCATCCACAAAACGCTCCACGCTCAGCTCGGCCTGTTTGATTTCATCGAACAGGGCGAGGTGGCAGACCGCGTCTCCTTCGTTGACCAGCGGCATGGTCAGACAGCCAATGACGATGCCGCTGCGTGGCGCCGTGATGTCGAATGCGGCGCTACCCAGGGGGGCATTGATGGTGCCCAGACATTCTCCCTTGCGAACCCGGTCGCCGAGGCGGGCCTTAAGGTGCAGCAGGCCATCCTGTTCGGCCCGTATCCAGGTGCTGGAGCGGGCGATCATGGGAGTGACCCTGGGCTTGCCGGCAGCGGCCTTGAGCATGCCGAGGCTGCGCATCACATTGATGACACCGCGGACTCCGGCCTTGATGGGCAGGGGGTCAAAGCGCAGGGCCTCGCCGGCTTCGTACAGGATAACGGGGACGCCGGCGGCTTCGGCCACCGCCCGCAGGGAGCCGTCGCGGATGCTGGCATCGAGAATGATGGGGGTGGCGAAGCTTTCCGCCATCTGCCGGGTCACCGGACAATCGAGCTTGGCGCGGATCTGGGGCAGGTTGGACCTGTGGATGGCGCCCGTGTGCAGGTCGATGATATGACTGCATTTGCTAACGATTTCATCCACGAAAAAATGGGCCACCCGGGAGCCCAGGGAGCCCTTTTCCGAGCCGGGGAAGCAGCGGTTCAGATCGCGCCGGTCCGGCAGGTAGCGGGACTTGTGGATAAAGCCGAACACATTGACCACGGGCACCGCCACCAGGGTGCCCCTGAGCCGGACCGGGTTGATCCGGGCCAGCACCTGGTTGACGATCTCGATGCCGTTCAGCTCGTCGCCGTGAATGGCAGCGCAGATCAGCAGCACTGGGCCGGGCTGGCGACCGTGCACCACCTCCAGCGGCACCGTCAGCGGCGACTGGGTATAGAGCTGGGCCAGGGCCAGCTGCATAACGCGGCGACTGCCGGCGGGCACTTCCTGGCCGGCGATGACAAAAGGCGCCATCAGCCGCGCTCCCGGGTTTTGACTTTGCGGTGCGCATGTTTTTCGATGTACTGAATCAGCAGGTCGGCCACGTCCTTGCCGGTGGCCTGCTCGATGCCTTCCAGCCCGGGAGAGGAGTTGACCTCCATCACCAGGGGGCCGCGTTTGGAGCGCAACAAATCCACTCCGGCCACGTTCAGGCCCATGGCCCTGGCCGAGGCGATGGCGGTTTTACGCTCTTCCGGGGTGATGCGCACCAGGGTGGCTTCGCCGCCCCGGTGCAGGTTGGAGCGGAATTCGCCTTCCCGGGCCTGGCGCTTCATGGCGGCGATGACCTTGTCGCCCAGCACGAAACAGCGAATGTCGGCGCCGTTCGCTTCTTCAATAAATTCCTGCACCATGATGTTGGCCTTGAGTCCCATAAAGGCCTCCAGCACGCTTTCCGCCGCCTTGCGGGTTTCTGCCAGCACCACGCCGATACCCTGGGTTCCTTCCAGCAATTTGATCACCAGGGGGGCGCCGCCCACCATGTCGATAAGGTCCGGCACATCATCGGGCTTGCAGGCAAAACCGGTAACCGGCATGCCCACGCCCTGGCCGGACAGCAGCTGCAGCGAGCGCAGCTTGTCCCGGGAGCGGCTGATGGCGGCGGAGTGGTTGAGGGGATAGCAGCCCATCATCTCGAACTGGCGCAGCACCGCAGTGCCGTAAAAAGTAATGGAGGCGCCGATGCGGGGAATGATGGCGTCGAACCGATCCAGCTCCCGGCCCTGATAATGGATGGAGGGCTGGTTGTCGTTGATGTTCATGTAACACTTGAGGGCATCGATGATGGTGACCTTGTGCCCCCGGGCCTCGGCGGCGGCCTGCAGGCGGCGGGTGGAATACAGGGAGGCATTGCGGGAAAGAATGGCAATATTCATGGTTAAGGAGCGGCTCTCTATCCTGGGGCCCGGAGGGGCGAAATCAGGCCCACTATCTACGCTATCTGCCCGGTCTGCGCCAGCGGGAAAATACCGCTACCGGGGCAAAACATGTTTTTTTGATCCGGCCGACAGTATAGGCGGGAAACGCCGCCATCGCCCCGGCTTTTGCGTTGTACCGAAATCTGTGCCTAAATAATTGATCTGTAACCTAATGGCAAGCCACCGGCGGGCCGTCCATGCTCTGTAACGAAGGAGGAACCATGTCTTCCGATACAGCCAATGTCTTTACCGACCGGCTCTCACTGGGCCAGCATACTTACCTTTACCACAGTCTGCATCGGGCGCCCGGGGGCAAGGCCCTGGCCCGCCTGCCCAAGTCCCTCAAGGTGCTCGCCGAGAACCTGCTGCGCCACCAGGGCCAGGACGGCGTCGGCCCGGACGATATTGCCGCCATGGCCGACTGGCTGAACGGCGGTACCAGCGAGCGGGAGATCGCCTTTCGCCCGGTGCGGGTGCTGATGCAGGACTTTACCGGGGTGCCGGCGGTGGTGGATCTGGCCGCCATGCGCCAAGCCGTGCAACGCCTGGGCGGCGAAGTGGAAAAGGTCAACCCGCTGACGGCGGTGGATCTGGTCATCGACCATTCGGTGATGGTGGATGCCTTCGCCGACGACCAGGCCTTCGCTACCAACGTGGACCTGGAAATGGCCCGCAACGGCGAGCGCTACGCCTTCCTGCGCTGGGGCCAGCAGACCTTCGACAACTTCCGGGTAGTGCCGCCCGGTACCGGCATCTGCCACCAGGTCAACCTGGAATACCTGGGCCGGACCGTATGGCGCCTGCCCGGTGAGGGCGACCCCCTCGTCTGCCCCGACACCCTGGTGGGCACCGATTCCCACACCACCATGATCAACGCCCTGGGCGTGCTCGGCTGGGGGGTGGGCGGCATAGAGGCGGAGGCGGCCATGCTGGGCCAGCCGGTGTCCATGCTGATCCCCGAAGTGGTGGGTTTCAGGCTTAGCGGCCAGTTGAGCGAGGGCATCACCGCCACCGATCTGGTGCTCACCGTCACCGAGATGCTGCGCAAGAAAGGGGTGGTCGGCAAGTTCGTGGAATTCTACGGCGACGGCCTGGCGAGCCTGCCCCTGGCGGACAGGGCCACCATCGCCAACATGGCGCCGGAATACGGCGCCACCTGCGGTTTTTTCCCGGTGGACGAGGAAACCCTGCGCTACCTGCGGCTGACCGGTCGCGACGAAGCGCATATCGCGCTGGTGGAAGCCTATTGCAAGGCCCAGGGCCTGTGGCGCCACCCCGGCGACGAGCCGGTGTTCACCGACACCCTGAGCCTGGACATGGGTCAGGTGGAGGCCTGCCTGGCCGGACCCAAGCGGCCCCAGGACAGGGTGCCGCTGTCGCGGGTGCCTGCGGCGTTTGAACTCGGTCTGGGCCGGCAGGTCGCACCGGAGCAGAAAAAACGGCTGGAAAGCGAAGGCGGGCAGACGGCGGTGGGGGCCAGTCAGCCATCTGCCGGCACCGAATTCTCCCTCGACGGCCGACAGTACCGGTTGCCAGAGGGCGCCGTGGTCATTGCCGCCATCACCTCCTGCACCAATACCTCCAACCCCAGCGTGCTGATGGCCGCCGGCCTGCTGGCCAAGGCGGCGGCGGAGAAGGGCCTGGCCCGGGCTCCCTGGGTCAAGAGTTCCCTGGCGCCGGGCTCCAAGGTGGTGACCGACTACCTGAAGGCAGCCGGCCTGATGCCCTGGCTGGAGCGTCTGGGTTTCTATCTGGTGGGCTACGGCTGCACCACCTGCATCGGCAACTCGGGTCCCCTGCCCGATCCCATCGAGCAGGCCATCCGGCGGGAGGATCTTACCGTGTCGGCCGTGCTGTCGGGCAACCGCAACTTCGAGGGCCGCATCCATCCCCTGGTCAAGGCCAACTGGCTGGCCTCGCCGCCCCTGGTAGTGGCCTACGCCCTGGCCGGCAATATCAAGGTGGATCTGACCCGGGATCCGCTCGGTACCGGCAAGGACGGAAAACCGGTCTACCTCAAGGATATCTGGCCCAGCCAGCAGGCCATCACCAAGGCGGTGGAGCAGGTGAACAGCGAGATGTTCAGCAAGGAATATGCCGAGGTGTTCGAAGGCGATGAGCGCTGGCGGGCCATCGCGGTTACCGGCGGCAGCACCTTTGACTGGCAGCCGGACTCCAGCTATATCCGCCATCCGCCCTTTTTCGAGACCATGGGCAAGGAGCCCGAGCCGGTGGCGGACATCGAGGACGCCCGGCTGCTGGCCATACTGGGAGACTCGGTCACCACCGACCATATTTCTCCGGCGGGCAACATCAAGGCCGACAGTCCGGCGGGGCGCTACCTGGCGTCCCTCGGCGTGGAGCCGCAGGATTTCAACTCCTACGGTTCCCGGCGCGGCAACCACGAGGTGATGATGCGCGGCACCTTCGCCAATATCCGCATCCGCAACCTGATGCTGGACGGGGTGGAAGGGGGCGAGACCCGCCATTATCCCAGCGGTGAGCAACTGGCCATCTATGACGCGGCCATGCGCTACCAGGAGGAGGGTGTGCCCCTGGTGGTGGTGGCCGGCAAGGAGTACGGCACCGGCTCCAGCCGCGACTGGGCCGCCAAGGGCACCCGCCTGCTGGGCGTACGCGCGGTGATCGCCGAATCCTTCGAGCGCATCCACCGCTCCAATCTGATCGGCATGGGGGTGGTGCCGCTGGAGTTCACCGGTGGCGACAGTGCCGCCGGCCTGGGGCTAAAAGGAGACGAGCGGCTCGGCATCCGCGGCCTGAACGAGCTGACGCCCGGTAAGACGCTGACGGTGGAGATAACGGACGCCGACGGCAAGGAGCGGGAGATCCCGGTGCGCTGCCGTATCGACACCGGGGAGGAACTCACCTACTACCGCCACGGCGGCATACTGCACTATGTGATCCGCAGAATGCTCTGAAGCCGGAAGCTTGAGGCTTGAGGCCTGGCTCTTGGTCACAAGTTTCTATTGACTTTCGATCAGACAAAACATCGGCCAAAGCGCACAGCTCCTCCGGCACGCCGTGAATCCGTCCCTGGAGGCTCCGCCGCGCCCTCCTTGGCGCGGAGGGCCGGCGGAGCTGCGCCCTTTGCCCTCCCTGTCGCCCCGCAGCCGCCTGTTGGCACCACCTTCAGGCGGCAGCGGGGCTGGCAAGAGGCAACAGGGATGGCCTCCGCCGACCGTCACCTGCCAGGGATGGCAGGTGCGAGCGTACAGGGATGTATTCACAGCGTGTCGGCGGAGGTGGCCCTGTTGCCTCTTATCTGCGTCAAATCAGACAGTCGGACTTGTGACCAAGAGTCAGGCTTGAGGCTTGAAGCTTGAAGCCGGAATCAGACCGAGTGGGTGGGTAGACTTGGCTTCCGGCTTTTGTTTATGTGGTGCCGTACCTCCGTTACCTCAATATTGACGGGTACGACGCCGGCTCTGCAGGCAAAATGGTTTTACTTCCAGCTTCCAGCTTACGTCTTCCAGCTGTTTTTTAACCCAGGGTGGCGAGGATCACCTGGTCGGGGGCGAAGCAGGCGAAGGCGCGGCTGCCCGGGGCGGGCAGGGGTTCCTGCGCTGGGCGCAGGGCGTGGATCTCATGGCCCTGATCCAGCCGCAGGGTAATTTCGTTGAACTGCTCGCCGCTGGCCACCTCGACGATGGTGCCGGCCAGGTGGTTGCGGGCGTCGTCGGCCGGTGCCGTTTCAACGGCGACCCAGGGCGCCTTGACCAGCGCCAGCACCTCCTTGCCCGGCTCCAGCCCCAACCGCCGGCAGCTTTGTTCGGTGATGTCCGCGTAAAGCAGGGCGCCGCCGTCCAGCCGCAGCCGGACCTTGCGGCTGAGATCGCTCGGATCCAGTCCTTCCACCCGGGCGAAAAACTGGTTGCGGGCGCTGGTCTGCAGGCCGAAGCGCGCCACCACCGCCAGCAGGCTGTCGAGGGAGGCGGCCTCGTCCTGCAGGGCGTCCACTGCCATCCGCTCTATCCGGGCCAGCAGATGGTAGATCTTGAGCAGCCGTCCGCCATAGGGGGTCAGGCGGGCGCCGCCGCCGCCCTTGCCGCCGGCCTCGCTCTCCACCACCGACTGTCCGGCCAGCTCGTTCATCTCGCGTACCGCATCCCAGGCCGACTTGTAGCTGATGCCGGCGGCCCGGGCGCCCTGGCTGATGGAGCCCTGTGCGCGAATGCATTCCAGCAGGCGGATGCGCTTGGGGTTGACGAACAGCCTACCCTCGCGGTGCAGGCTCAGTAACAGCTCCAGATCCATTTCGTGTCCTCGTATCGATAGCGGGCCTATTGTGGCGGCTGACGGGATCCTGGTACAGGCGAAGTTGGACAATCGTTGTATCTTTTTATATATAGCGATAAGCTGGATTTCGTTATATAGATAAATATATAGCCATCCGGGAGATGACGATGGGTAAATATATTCAGAGGGCGAGCCTGGCCGTATTACTGGCCTCGCTGCCGTTATCCGCAGAAGAGGTGCGGGTGGCCGTCGCCACCAATTTTATCGATGTCATGACCCAGTTGTCCCGGCAGTTCGAAGCGGAGACCGGGCATAAGGTGATCCTGTCTTCCGGCGCGACGGGCAAGCTTTATGCGCAGGTCAAGAATAAGGCCCCCTTTGACGCTTTCTTCTCCGCCGACGAAGCTCGCCCGCTGCTGCTGGAGCAGGAAGGAGTAGCGGTGCCCGGCAGCCGTTTTACCTACGCCCTGGGCAAGCTGGTGTTGTGGAGCCCGGATCCGGACTATATCGACGAGGACCAGTCTGCCCTGCGCGAGCAGCGCTTCCGTTTTCTGTCCATTGCCAATCCGGCCACGGCGCCCTACGGCCGGGCCGCCCGGGAAGTGCTGGAACATCTGGGGTTGTGGCACCAGGTGCGGACGCAAACGGTGCGCGGCGAAAACATCGGCCAGGCCTATCAGTATGTCTACAGCGGCAATGCTCAGCTCGGCTTCGTGGCCAAGGCGCAGGTGTACCGGCAGGGTGAGTATGCCGACGGCTCATACTGGCAGGTGCCCGACGCGCTCTATTCCCCCATAATACAGCAGGCAGTGCTACTGAAGGATACCGAAGCGGCCCGGGCCCTGCTCGACCATGTGCGCAGCCCGCAAGCGATCGAGCTGATCGAGTCCTACGGTTACGGTGCCGAAGCCGGGGCACCTATCGCCCGGCACCTGCACTGAGGAGGCGGCATGCTCTCTCCCCAGGATATGGCCGCCTTCGGCCTGACACTGCGACTGGCAGGGGTGACGGTGCTGGTGTTGCTGGTCATCGGAACGCCGCTGGCCTGGTGGCTGAGCCAGACCCGCTGGCGCTACAAGGCCCTGATCGAGGCGGTGGTGGCCCTGCCGCTGGTGCTGCCGCCGACCGTGCTCGGTTTCTACCTGTTGCTGGCACTGGGTCCGAGTGGGCCCCTCGGTGCCCTGTCACGGGCCCTGGGGGAGGGTACCCTGGCCTTTACCTTCACCGGCCTGGTGATCGGCTCCGTTTTTTATTCCCTGCCGTTCGTGGTGCAGCCCCTGCAGGGGGCCTTCACCGCCATCGGACCGCGTCCCCTGGAGGTGGCGGCCACCTTGCGGGCTTCCCCGCTGGACTGCTTCTTCTCCGTGGTGCTGCCGCTGGCCCGCAACGGCTTCCTGACCGCCATCGTGCTCGGTTTTGCCCATACCCTGGGTGAATTCGGCGTGGTGCTGATGATCGGCGGCAATATTCCCGGGGTGACCCAGGTGATCTCCATTGCCATCTACGATCATGTGGAGACGCTGCAGTACGCCGAGGCCCATCTGCTGTCCGGCATCCTGCTGGTGCTGTCGTTCAGCATCCTGATGCTGGTCTATGTGCTGAATCGCCGTTTCGCGGTGGTGCACCCATGATGCTCAGAGCCGAATTCACCCTTCAGCGCCGGGCGTTTTCCCTGGAGGTCGGGTTCGAGGTGCCGTTGTCGGGGGTGACGGTGCTGTTCGGGCCTTCCGGCTGCGGCAAGACCACACTGTTACGCGCCATGGCCGGCCTGGAGCCGTGCCAGGGCCGGCTCCGGCTGGGAGAGGAGTGCTGGCAGGACGGCCAGCGGCGGCTGCCGACCCATAGACGCCGGCTGGGGTATGTGTTCCAGGAAGCCAGCCTGTTTCCCCATCTGTCGGCCCGGGGCAATCTCGACTACGGCTGGAAACGGCTGCCGCCGGCAGAGCGCCAGCTCGCGCCGCAAACGGTGATCGACTGGCTCGGGCTGGCGCCCCTGCTCGGACATCGGGCCCACGAACTGTCGGGAGGGCAGCGCCAGCGGGTGGCCATAGGGCGTGCTTTACTCACCAGCCCCCGCATCCTGCTGCTGGACGAACCCTTGTCGGCCCTGGACCGGGCCGCCAAGCAGGAGATCCTGCCCTATCTCGAGGAGCTGGCCGCCCGGAGCGGGGTGCCCATCTTTTACGTGACCCACGCGCCGGAAGAGGTGGAGCGGCTGGCGGACAGGGTGATCCTGATGGAGCGGGGACGGATCAAGCGTATCGAGAGTCTGCGCGACGCCCTGACCCGGCCGGACTCCCCGCTCTTCGTCGAGGAAGGGGCGGCCAGCATTCTGGAAGGGGTGATAGGGCCGGGGCTGGACGATGGCCGGACCCCCTTCGATTTCGGCGGGCAGCGGCTCTGGCTGGTCAAGCCGTTGCGCCGGCAGCCGACCCGGGCCCGGTTGCGGATACTGGCGTCGGACGTCAGCCTGTCGCTGGCGCCGCTGGACGGGGTCTCCATCCTCAACCAGCTGCCGATGCGGATCCGCCGGCTGCATCCGGCCAAAGAAGGCCGGGTGCTGGTGAGCGGGGAGCTGGCCGACGGCCAGGGCCTGCTGGCCGAGGTGTCCGCCTATTCCGCCGGCCAATTGCGGCTGGCGGAAGGACAAGGCTGTTATGCCCTGATCAAGGCGGTGGCACTGCTGAGCTGAAGGCCGGTCCCGCAGGGCAACGCCGATCCTCAGGCGCCCTTGCGCACCACGCCCTCGGGGGTGCCGATCAGCAGCACATCGGCGCCACGTTCGGCGAAGAGGCCGTTGGTGACCACGCCGACGATGGCGTTGATGCGGGTTTCCAGGCCCTTGGGATCGGTGATCTTGAGACCGTGCACATCCAGGATCTGGTTGCCGTTGTCGGTAACCACCCCTTCCCGGTAGACGGGGCGGCCGCCGAGCTTGGCCAGTTCCCGGGCCACGTACTCCCGCGCCATGGGGATCACTTCCACCGGCAGCGGGAAGGCGCCCAGCACCTCGACGGTTTTGCTGCCGTCGACGATGCACACGAACTTGTCGGCCACGGCGGCCACGATCTTCTCCCGGGTCAGGGCCGCGCCGCCGCCCTTGATCATCGCCATGGAACCGTCGATTTCATCGGCGCCGTCCACATAGACCGCCAGCTCGCCGACCTCGTTGAGATCGAAGACTTCGATGCCCAGTTGCTGCAGCCGGGCGGTGGAAGCCTCGGAGCTGGACACGGCGCCCTTGATCTGGTCCTTGATGGAGCCCAGGGCGTCGATAAAGTGGTTGACGGTGGAGCCGGTGCCCACGCCCACCAGGGTGCCCGGGGTTACGTACTCCAGTGCCGCCCAGCCGGCGGCCTTTTTCATTTCGTCTTGTGTCATGGCTGTGCTGTCTCCTGCAAAAGTGCCGCGCATTATAGCAAAGGCGGCCCTGCTTGCATGGGGCTTTTACCAGCGCCAGTGCCGGCTCGGGGTAAGCAACTCGGGCAGGGGCACGTCCCAGTGGTCGGTGGGAATGGCGGCCAGTTGCTGGCAGTCGTGGGCCAGGCCCACCGGGCGCGGACCCTGGCCCCGGTGCCAGCCGGACAGGGTCCTGTCGTAGAAGCCGCCGCCCATGCCCATGCGGTTGCCGGCGGCGTCGAAGGCCACCAGCGGGGTGTAGATAAGCTCCAGCTCCGCCTTGGGCAGCAGCAGGCGCACATCGAGCCGGGGCTCGGGAATGCCGAAGCGGTTGGCGATGAGCGCCGTGTCCGGAGCGTAGCGCAAAAACAGCAGGTGGCCCGGGCTGAAAGGATGCAGCACCGGCAGGTAGACCTGGGTGCCCCGGGACCAGTACCAGTCGATCAGCGGCTGGGGGTCGAGTTCGCCGTCGTTGGCCAGGTACAGTGCCACCCGCCGGGCCGAGGCCAGGTGAGGGGTGCCGGCCACCCGCTGGGCTATGGTGCGGGCCGCGGCGTCCTGTTCGGCCGTGGTCAGCCGGCGGCGGGCCTGGCGTATCTGCTGGCGGATCTGGTGTCTGTCAGTCATGGCGGGCTCCGGTAAAAAACACAGGCCGCAGGGTATCGCACTCTTTGCCGGCAAGGCAAAGGGGCTCAGGGATGCCAGGGGCTGTTTTTCAGGCGCAGGTACAGTGCTTCCACCTGGGTGCGGGCCCAGGGGGTGCGGCGCAGGAACTTGAGGCTGGACTTGATGCTGGGATCCTGCTTGAAGCAGTTGATATTGACCCGCCGGGCCAGCTCTTCCCAGCCGTAACGTTCAACCAGCTCGGTCAGCAGGGCTTCCAGAGTGATGCCGTGCAGGGGATTGTTGGGTTGTTGCTGGGTCATGGCGACATGCCTGGTGATCTGGGTAAGAAGGGTCCCCGGGGTGCCGTTGCAGGTGTTAGTCCTTGAACCCTATGGTTCAAGGCGGAAACCCGGTATCTGCCGCAGGCGTCTCGGTCGGGCCGAGCTTGCTCAATAGCAAACAACGCGGCTTTCCTGTGCTGTTGATATCGGCTCAGGGACGCCACCCACTGACGGACACCCCAGGGAAAACAAAACTTGTGGCGGCGTTCAGCCTACCTTGCTGGCCAACGCATCCTCTATGGTGTGCTGCAACATCTTGATGCGCTTGTCCATGGCATCAGCGTACTGATTGTTCTTGTCCTTTTCAAGCTCAAGCTCGTGGCAGACATTCAGGGCCAGCATGATGGCGATTTGCTCAGTGGATGCCGACTTGCCGCTGTCCTTAAAATTGCGGATGCGTTCGTTGAGCATGCTCGCCGCCCGATGCAATGCCGCTTCCTGCCCGACGGGACAGGCCACCTTGTATGGGCGCCCGAGAATAACGATGTCGATTGCCGCTGTGGTCATGTGGTCCTCAGGTGGCTTGCAATAGGCAATAAAATTGTGGCGACTATATAGTGGCGCTCCAGAAGTTTCAAGGGGTTGCTGGCCTGAGCCCGGCGGCGGTGCTAGGATCCGGGATAATCTCAGCCACCATTTCGCCTATCGAGTAAATGATGAACGACAACGCCCGTCTCAATTATGACGCCCTCGCCACCCTGCTGGAACAACACAACATGGTGGCTACCGCCGCCGAGGTGCACGGTGTCATCTGCGGCCTGATTTGCGGCGGCATGGCCAAGGACGACGTGCGCTGGCAGCAGCACTTCAATGATCTGCTCAACGACGGCTTCGGTCTGCCCGCCGAGCTGAAAAAAGCGGTCAACCTGCTGTTCTACCGGGTATACGAGGATCTGTTGGGACAACAGCGTTTCGAACTGCTGCTGCCCGTGGACGACGACCCCCTCGACGATCGTCTGGACGCCATGATGGAATGGGCCGGGGCCTTCCTGGCCGGCTTTGGCGTGGTGCAGCAGGAGCTGAACAAGGCGTCGCCCGAGCTGCGCGAAATGATCCAGGATATCAGCAGCATCACCCAGGTGTCCGCCGAATTCGAGCAGGAAGACGAAGAAAGCGAAGCGGCCTTCGTGGTGTTGTACGAGCATCTCAAGCTGGGGGCTACCCTGGCATTCGAGGAATTCGGCAAGGGAGAACCTGCGCCCCGGCGTCCCACCCTGCACTGATCCTTTACGGACAACGAAACGTGATGACTCACTATGATGTGGTAATCAATGGCGCCGGCATGGCCGGTGCCGTGCTGGCGCTGGGGCTGGCCGATTTGCGCCGGCCCGACGGCAGTCCCCTGGCCATTGCCGTCATCGAGGCCGCTTCCCCGGATTTTGACGCCCATCCGGGCTTTGATGCCCGCAGCATTGCCCTGGCCTGGCACAGCCGCGAGCGTTTGGAACGCCTTGGCCTGTGGCCGGGCATGGCTACGCTGGCAACCCCCATCACCGGGATCCAGGTATCCGACCGGGGACATTTTGGCCGGGTAGAAATGACGGCCACTGAGTACCGGGTGCCGGCCCTGGGCTATGTGGTGGAGCTGGCCCCGGTGGGACAGTGGCTGTACCGGCAAATGAGCGGGCGGCCCCATCTCCGCTTGCTGTGTCCGGCCAGGATCACCGACTTTACCCAGCATGCCGGGCAGGTTGTGCTGACCCTGGACGACGGCAGCGTCTGCACCACCTCTTTACTGGTGGCTGCCGATGGCAACCTGTCCAGGGTACGCCAGCAGTTGTCGCTGCCCGGTCGCCGGCTTGACTATGGCCAGAGCGCCGTGATTGCCAACCTGGAGAGCGCCGAGCCTCACCGGGGACGGGCCTTCGAACGCTTCACCCCCGGCGGCCCCCTCGCCCTGCTGCCCATGAGCCAGGGACGCAGTTCCCTGGTCTGGTGCGCGGCCCCCGAGCGGGCCAGGGCCCTGATGGCCATGGACGACAACGCCTTCCTGGCTGCCCTGCAACAGGAATTCGGCTACCGGCTGGGGCGGTTTACCCGCGCCGGCCAGCGCCACAGCTATCCGCTGGTCCTGGATGAACTGCCCCGTCCCTGGCACCACAGGGTAGTACTGCTCGGTAATGCCGCCCACCTGCTGCATCCTATTGCCGGTCAGGGCTTCAACCTGGGGCTGCGCGACGTGGCTGCCCTGGTCGAGCACCTGGCGCAGGCGCTGGCCGGCGGACAGGATCTCGGTAGTCATGAGGTGCTGTCGGCCTATGGCCGGGAGCGGCAGCCGGATCAGGCCGGCATTGTCGGCCTGACCACGGCCCTGGCGCTGCTGTTTTCCAGCGATCACCCGGCCCTGGCGGCCGGGCGCAACCTGGGGCTGATGGCCATGGCGGCCTGCCCCTCCTTCAAGAGTCAACTGGCCTGGCGGGCCATGGGCAAGAGGTAATAATGCAAGCGGCGGACATCATCCTTATCGGTGGCGGCATGGTCGGGCTCAGCCTGGCCCTGGCGCTGGAGCACAGCGGACTCAGGGTGGCGGTGATTGAAGGGCAGCCGGAAGACGACACCCTACCTGCCATCCCCGACCACAGGGTCAGCGCCATCAACCTGGCGTCGCGCACCCTGCTGGAGCGGCTGGATGCCTGGCCCGCCGCCAGCGGCCGGCTCGGTCCCTACCGGCAAATGGAGGTATGGGAGGCGGACAGCCCGGGCCGTATCGGCTTTTCCGCCGACTTGCTGCACCAGCCCGAGCTGGGCCACATAGTGGAAAACCGCCTGCTGCAGCAATCCCTGCTGGCCCGGGCCCGGCAATGTCCCCATATTCGCCTGCATATGCCGGCCCGAGCGGCGTCGCTGTCGGTGAGCGAGCAGGGCGCTTTTGTGCTGCTCGACAACGGTACCCCCATTACCGGGCGCTTGCTGGTGGGGGCCGACGGTGCCCGCAGCTGGCTGCGCGGCCAGCTGCAGCCGGGCATGACCGAGTGGGACTATGACCACAGCGCCCTGGTGGCCACCGTGGCCACCGCCGAGCCCCACCGCCAGACCGCCCGCCAGATCTTCCGTGGCGACGACATCCTGGCCTTCCTGCCGCTGGCGGATGCGCACCAGTGCTCCATCGTCTGGTCCTGCTCTCCGGAACGGGCCGAGGCCCTGGCGGCGTTGCCCGAGGCCGAGTTCAACAAGCAGTTGTCCCATGCCTTCGATTTGCGCCTGGGCTTGTGCACTGTGCTGGGACCGCGTATGGCGATCCCCCTGCGGGCCCGTTTCAGCCAGCAGTTCTGCGGTCCGCGCTGGGCGCTGATCGGCGATGCTGCCCACACCATACATCCGCTGGCGGGGCAGGGGGTCAACCTGGGCTTGCAGGACGCACAGGCCCTGGCCGAGACCCTGATTCGTTTGCACCGCCACGGGCGGGATATCGGCGAGTTGGCCGGACTGAGGGCCTTTGAACGCGCGCGCAAGGCGGAAGCCGCCACCCTGCTGGTGGCCATGGAAGGGTTGAAGCGGTTGTTCGGCACGACCCATCCACTGTGGCACGGGCTGAGGACCCTGGGATTGGGCCTGACCGACAGGCTGACCCCGCTCAAGCGCCAGCTGGCAGCCCAGGCGCTGGGTCTTGGCCATCTCGGACAGGCGGGAACAAGTGTTGAGAAAAACTAATCCGACCATGATTGTTGATTAGTTTTTCTGTGGGCTACTCCCCGGTCTTTGTCGGTGAAAATTTGGTGCTTATGCTTGGCAAGCCGTGTTTAAATACATTAAATATTAAATTTTTGTTAATTTTCAGGCTTTGTGGCTAAAGAAAGCGTTTTCTTTCGTTGAAACAGCTATCGTGTTCGGGTTCACATTTTAACCTCTCCCAACAAACGATAAGTTTTTTTTAAGTGTGCTTCGGTTTTATCCGGGCCTTGTATGGGTATAATCAGGGGGCAATACCGGATTATCGCTTACAGGCCAGGCCTGAATCAAAAGGAAGCGCCATGACTCAGCAAACAGTTTTGCACCCCCAGCACCTGGAAGCCGGTGCCAAGATGGTGGATTTTCACGGTTGGGAAATGCCCATCAACTACGGTTCCCAGCTGGAAGAACACCATGCCGTGCGCCAGGACGCCGGCATGTTCGACGTCTCCCACATGACCATCGTCGACATCAAAGGCAGCCAGGCCAAGGCCTTCCTGCAGAAACTGCTGGCCAACGACGTCGCCCGCCTGACCCAGTCCGGCAAGGCGGTGTACAGTGGCATGCTCAATGAACAGGGCGGGGTCATCGATGATCTGATCACCTATTACTTCGCCGACGATGATTACCGCGTGATCGTCAACTCGGCTACCCGCGAGAAGGACCTGGCCTGGATGGCCAAACAGGCGGCCGGTTTCGAGGTGACCCTCACCGAGCGGCCCGAACTGGCCATGATCGCGGTGCAGGGCCCCAACGCCAAGGCCAAGGCCGCCACCGTGTTCAGCGCCGAGCAGAACGCCGCGGTGGAAGGCATGAAGCCTTTCTTCGGGGTACAGGCCGGCTCTCTCTTTATCGCCACCACCGGCTACACCGGGGAAGACGGCTATGAAATCGTGGTTCCCACCGATGAAGCCGCCGCCCTGTGGAATGCGCTGAAAGACGCCGGTGTGCGTCCCTGTGGCCTGGGCGCCCGGGATACCCTGCGCCTGGAAGCGGGCATGAACCTCTACGGCCAGGATATGGACGAGTCGGTTTCCCCGCTTGCCGCCAACATGGCCTGGACCATCGCCTGGGAACCCGCCGAGCGCGACTTTATCGGCCGCCAGGCGCTGGAAGCCCAGCGGGCGGCCGGCGACCAGCCCAAGCTGGTGGGTCTGGTAATGAAGGACAAGGGCGTGCTGCGCGCCGGCACCCTGGTGCGGTTTACCGATGAGCAGGGGCATGAGCAACAGGGCGTTATCACTTCCGGCACCTTCTCGCCTACACTGGGTTTCAGCATTGCCCTGGCGCGGGTACCGCGCTCCATAGGCGCCAATGCGGAAGTGGAACTGCGTAAGAAATGGATGCCGGTCTCCGTAGTGAAGCCGAGCTTTGTACGTTTCGGCCAAGCGGTCGCCGAGTTTTGAGAATCAAGAGGAACAACTGATGAGCAATATCCCCAGTGAATTGAAGTATGCCCGCTCTCACGAATGGGTTCGTCTGGAAGGGAATGGCGAGGCCGTGGTCGGCATCACCGAGCATGCGCAGGACCTGTTGGGTGATATGGTGTTTGTTGAGCTGCCCGATGTGGGCCGCACCCTGGATGTGGGCGAAGACTGCTGCGTGGCCGAGTCGGTCAAGGCTGCCTCCGACATCTATGCGCCGGTGAGCGGCGAAGTCATTGCCGTGAACGAGGCTCTGGAAGACAGCCCCGAGCTGGTCAACTCCGACCCTTACGGTGACGGCTGGTTGTTCCGGATCAAGCTGGCCGACGAGTCCGATCTGGACGAGCTGCTGGATGCCGAAGGATACGAGAACAGCATCGAGGAAGAGTGATCCCAAGCCCCCTTTTTGGGGGCTTATAGTATCGACAAAGCCTGAACTTTCGCTGCAGGTCGGCCAAAGGGCCAGCTCCGCCGACACGCTGTGAATACCTCCCTGTACGCTCGCACCTGCCGGGTTGCAGAAACCGCCGTATCATCGCTCCGCGATGCTGGCGGCGGTGCAAGGCGCTTTGCGCCCCCTGGCAGGTGACGGTCGGCGGAGCCGTTCCCTTTGTCCTCCTCTGAACTGCCGCATTGCCGGTCCGGAAGCCCCTCTGCTGCCGGCCTATTAAGGAAGTGAAAGAAAATGACCCAGTCTTTGTTAGAACTTGAGCAGAACAACGCATTTATCGGCCGCCATGTCGGGCCCTCCGAGCAGGAAGTGGCCGAGATGCTGGCGGTGGTCGGCGCCGAGTCCCTGGACGATCTCATTCGCCAGACCGTGCCCGCGAGCATACTGAACGATAAGCCGCTCGGTATCGGCGCCAGCCGCACCGAGGTGGAAGCCCTGGCTTACCTGAAATCCCTGGCCCGCCAGAACAAGGTGAACAAAAGCTATATCGGCATGGGTTATCATGACACCCATGTGCCCCTGGTCATTCAGCGCAACGTGCTGGAAAACCCGGGCTGGTATACCGCCTATACCCCCTACCAGCCGGAAATCGCCCAGGGCCGCCTGGAAGCGCTGCTCAACTTCCAGCAAATGACGCAAGACCTCACCGGCCTGCCCCTGGCCAGCGCCTCCCTGCTGGACGAGGCCACCGCCGCCGCCGAGGCCATGGCCCTGGCCAAGCGGGTGAGCAAGAACAAGAAAGCCAACGCTTTCTTTATCGCCGATGACGTCCATCCCCAGACCATCGACGTGGTGCGCGAGCGCGCCGAGCACTATGGCTTCGAAATCATCATCGCCCCCGCCGCTGCCGTGGTGGAGCACGAGCTGTTCGGCGCCCTGTTCCAGTATCCGTCCACCACTGGCCAGATCCGCGACCTCAAGGATCTGATCGCCAAGGTGCAAAGCGGCAAGGGCATTGCCTGCGTGGCCGCCGATATCCTCTCCCTGGTGCTGCTGAAAGCCCCGGGCCAGTTGGGTGCCGACGTGGTGCTGGGCAACGCCCAGCGCTTTGGCGTGCCCATGGGCTACGGTGGTCCCCACGCCGCCTTCTTCGCTACCCGCGACGAGCACAAGCGCTCTCTGCCGGGCCGTATCATCGGCGTGTCCAAGGATACCCGTGGTCGTCCGGCCCTGCGTATGGCAATGCAGACCCGCGAGCAGCACATCCGCCGGGAAAAGGCCAACTCCAACATCTGTACCGCCCAGGTGCTGCTGGCCAACATGTCCAGCTTCTACGCCGTGTACCACGGCCCACAAGGCCTCAAGCGCATCGCCGAGCGGGTACATCGCCTGACCGACATCCTGGCCCTGGGGCTGAAGTCCAAGGGCGTTGCGCTCAAGCACGACACCTGGTTCGACACCCTGACCATTGACACCGCCGACAAGGACGCCATCGTTGCCCGCGCCCTGGCCGCCGGCGTCAACCTGCGTACCGACCTGGACGGCGCCCTGGGCGTGTCCCTGTCCGAAACCACCACCCGTGCCGACGTGGCCGAGCTGTTCGATATCTTCCTGGGTCGGGGCCACGGCCTGGAGGTGGAGGCGCTGGACGCCGTTGCCGCCAAGGGCACCGGCTCCATCCCCGCCGCCCTGCTGCGCGACGAGGCCATCCTCGGCCACGAGGTGTTCAACCAGTACCACTCCGAAAGCGAGATGCTGCGTTACATCCACAAGCTGGAAATGAAGGATCTGGCCCTCAACTACGGCATGATTTCGCTCGGCTCCTGCACCATGAAGCTCAATGCCACCGCCGAAATGGTGCCCATCAGCTGGCCCGAGTTTGCGCAAATTCACCCCTTTGCGCCGCTGGATCAGACCCAGGGCTATCAGACCATGATCGCCGAGCTGGAAGACTGGCTGGTCAAAGTCACCGGTTATGACGCCATCTGCATTCAGCCCAACTCCGGTGCCCAGGGCGAATACGCCGGCCTGCTGGCCATCAAGAAATACCACGAATCCCGGGGCGAAGGTCACCGTGACATCTGCCTGATCCCGAGCTCCGCCCACGGCACCAACCCGGCGTCGGCCCAGATGGCCAACATGAAGGTGGTGGTGGTGGCCTGCGACAGGCAGGGCAACATCGACATGGCGGATCTGCGTGCCAAGGCCGAGGAAGCGGGCGAGAACCTGTCCTGCATTATGGCCACCTATCCGTCGACCCACGGCGTCTATGAAGAGAATATCCGCGAAGTGTGCGAGATAGTGCATGGCTTCGGCGGCCAGGTGTACATGGACGGCGCCAACATGAACGCCCAGGTGGGCATTACCTCACCCGGCTTTATCGGCTCCGACGTGTCGCACCTCAACCTGCACAAGACCTTCGCCATTCCCCACGGCGGCGGCGGTCCCGGCATGGGCCCCATCGGCGTCAAGGCGCACCTGGCCCCCTTCGTGGCCGGCCACGCCGTGGTCAAGACCGGCAAGGAAAGCCGCAACAACGGCGCCGTGTCCGCCGCACCGTTCGGCTCCGCCAGCATCCTGCCGATCAGCTGGATGTACATCGCCCTGCTGGGCGACGAAGGCCTGAAGCGCTCCACCCAGGTGGCCATCCTCAATGCCAACTACCTGATGAAGAGCCTGGCCGAGGACTACCCCATCCTCTATACCGGCCGCAACGACCGGGTGGCCCACGAGTGCATCGTCGACCTGCGCCCGCTGAAGGAAGAGTGCGGCATCAGCGAGATGGACGTGGCCAAGCGCCTGATGGACTACGGCTTCCATGCACCGACCATGAGCTTCCCGGTGGCCGGCACCCTGATGATCGAGCCGACCGAGTCCGAGTCCAAGGTGGAGATCGACCGCTTTATCCATGCCATGAAGCAGATCCGCGAGGAAATGCGCCAGGTGCAGAGCGGTCAGTGGAGCCTGGAAGACAACCCCCTGGTCCATGCGCCGCATACCCAGGACGACGTCATGGACGCCGAGTGGAACCGTGCCTACAGCCGTGAGCAGGCGGTGTTCCCCTCCGCCGAGGTGCGCCGCTCCAAGTTCTGGCCCACCGTCAACCGCATCGACGATGTCTACGGCGATCGCAACCTGTTCTGCAGCTGTCTGCCCACCGAGGCCTACGGCGAATAAGCGCATCAGGTTCTGGATAACGACAAGGGCGCCCGCGAGGCGCCCTTTAGTTTGATGAAAAAGTCGCTTGCTCCACCAGTACGGGGCGGCCAAAGGGCCACCTCCACCGACTCGCCGTGGGGCCAGACACTCACCATTTCGGCCTGCTGCGAACATTCACTGGATGTTCGGTCAGGCCCAAATGGCTCGTCACGGCGAGCAAGCTCGCCCCATGGGGGCTCGACGGCGCCATCCCTGGCGCCAACGGTCGGCGGAGTCGTTCCCTTTGTCCGCCTGTTTTGGCATGGGTGTTGCCTATTTGGGTAAACCCAAAGGTTTGTCAGCAGTCTGAAGGGCGCCCGCGAGGCGCCCTTTTTTGTTTGCCCGGCGAAGCCGGCAAACCCGGCCATCTGAAAGAAGATGGCGTCACCCCGACTGAGGGGAAGACAATCCGACTGGCAAGGGCGCCACTGGCCAACGGTGGGGTCTGAA
>NZ_PXYH01000032.1 GCF_003012795.1 Zobellella taiwanensis | reverse complement strand
AGTGGCGGGCGATTCCAGTGCCCAGGACTTGCGCGGCACTGGCCTGGTGAGTTTTGGGGATCTGGATGATAACGACACCGTCAGCCTGAGCGTTGTTGGCAATAACGACATGGTCTGGAGCGGCGGCGCCCTGAGCCCCGAGCTGGCGGCTCAATTGCTGGGCGGCTTTAGCATCCCGGCCACGGTCAACGCGGCGGCACCGGGCAGCACCAGCTGGAGCTACGCGGTGGATAACGTCGACCTGGACTTTTTGGCGGCGGGCGAGACCATCACCTTCAGCTATACCGTGACCGCCACCGACAGCCAGGGCGCCACCGCCGAACAGGTGGTGAGCTTTACCCTGATCGGCAGCAACGACGCCCCCACCCTGAGCGTGGTGGATGCAGCGCCGTTGGTTGAAGCCATTGATGGCGACCGCCAAGCGCTGGTCTCCGGGGGCGTTATCGGCTATGTGGACGCGGATGTTAACAATACGGTCAGTATCGGTTTTGAGTCCAACAATGACATAGTCTGGAGCAAGCAGGGTGGTGCTCCGGTGGCACCCTTGCCGGAAGCCTTGCGTAACCTGCTGGTATCGGGCTTTGATACGGGCGTTGTGGACGCGGCATCCAGCGGACAGTTGGCATGGACTTACCGAGTGCCTGAAGCCAACCTGGATTTCCTGAACCAGGGAGACACCATTACGTTCAGCTACACACTGACCATTGTGGATAGTGACGGCGCTGCCAGCACCGAAGTTATCACCATGACCATTGTGGGCACCAATGATGCCCCTGTGGTGGATGTGGCCAATATGGATCAGAAATGGCTGATGGGTAAACCCTACCAACTGGACTTTAGTCCCTTGTTCAGTGATGCGGATGCGGCGATAAGCGGTGAAAAGCTGACGTTCAGCGTCAGCAACCTGCCCCGGGGTCTGGTTTACAATCCTCTGACGGGCGTGATTTCAGGTACGCCGCTGGTCTCTGGCGTATTTAAGGTCACTCTGCTGGCCACCGATATGTCGGGGGCCCGTGTAGCCCGCGACTATCAACTGGAGATAGTGGCCCCGAGCGTCAGTAATGCGGTTCCGGCGCCTGCGCCTTTTGTTCCGCCGGCACCTCCTGCCAATGATGTTACTGTTGTGGGTAATACCTTTACCCCGCTGCCTTCCGGACTTGTCACTGCCACCGGGGGGAGTGCGGTTATCGAAGGTGCGGGCTTTATCGGAACTTCATCTTTAGGTGGGGGGCTGGGCGGCGGCTCTGGCCTTGGCGGTGCTGGAATTGGTGGCGGCCTTGGCGGTGGAGTCGGGAGTGGCCTGGGTGGCGGAGCCGGGGCTGCTGAAGTGGGCACTCCACCCGTCGCAAATGAAGTGGTGTTGGTGGCCAGGGACAATGCGCTGGTTGTTCAGTCCGAGAATCCCAATGGCAGTACTACGCTGCGAGCCTCGGTCGATGTAAATGTTTCTGCTGCCGGTGACGTTGTGTTTGATGGTGCCCAGCGTGATGCATTTAATGCCGTTTCCTTGAATGTTTTGGGCATTGAACGGACCAGCCCCGGTCAGTTGAACATCCGCATTGCCGATACCAGCCCTGCGGCGTCCTCTGCTGTTTATACTGCTACCCTGGGTAGTGGCGAGGCGTTGCCCTCGTGGATTACCATTGATCCGGCCCAGGGGCTGGTGAGCATTGATAATCCGCCGGCCGGCCAAAAGGCACTGGTGCTGCGAGTCCAGGCGGTGGGTGCCGATGGTCAGGTCAGGGTGCTGGAAATGACCCTGGATCTGGAAGAAATGGGCGTGACGACGCCGGAAGCCGAGGCTGCAGAACCGCTGGCAGGGTTTGTTCCCTTGCGGGAGCAGTTGGCGTCTGAGTTGGCCGCCAATGATCAATATGGGGAGCGCGTCCTGGCGTTCCTGCAAAGCAGCTAAGGAGCATGAGTGAAGGATAATGTTGCAGCCCTGCTGGGGCTGGAACAACAACTGCGCAAGGCGACCAACCTTGCGCAGTTGTTTTACACCATCGTTAATCAAACCCATCGGTGTGTTCCCTACACGCAGGCCGTATTGTTGTGTGGCCATAACGTACAACGGCTGGAGGTGGTGGCGGCTTCCGATATCAGCAGCGTTGACTACACTTCTCCCTTTGTCAGTTGGATCGAACGGTTGTATCGGGCCGGTCTGGCTTCCTTCGACGGGAGTTGTCAGCAGTTGCTCACGCCCGAGTCGGTCCCTGCCGAACTGGCTGCTGATTGGCATGACATGGTGCCGAGCCAGTTGTTGTGGCAGCCTTTGGTGGCTGAAGCCCGGGATGGTGAAATCCGGGGTGTGCTTTTGTTGTTTCGAGAAACGCCATGGACTGAAGCGGAGCGTGGTTTATGCGGCCATTTGGCTACCAGCATGGGACATGCCCTGTTTGCCCTGCAGCGTTACAATCCGCTTAAGGGCCTGTGGCAAAAGCGGCGTAATAAGCGATGGGGAGTCGCCGCGGTGGCATTGGTTTTTGCCGTAATGTGGTGGCCGGTACGTTTGAGTACCCTGGCACCGCTTGAAGTCATCCCCAGGGATCCCATGGTGATTGCCGCGCCCATTGATGGGGTCGTCAGGGAAGTGGTTGTTAATCCCAGTCAGCCGGTCGGTTCAGGAGATGTACTGGTGCATCTGCAGGATGCCGAGTTGGCCAGTGAGTTCGAGGTAGCCCAGCAGGCGCTGCTGGTGGCTGAAGCTGAATTGAAAACCATCCGGCAAAGTGGCTTCTCGGATCCGCGCCAGAACGCCCGTATTGCCGAGCTGGAAGCCAGGGTTAACCTGCGCCGGGCCGAGGCCAACTATGCCGCCGCCCGGCTGGATAAAGCCACTATTTTAGCTCCTGGCGATGGTGTCACCGTGATGGGTGACCCGGCTGAATGGAAAGGACGCCCGGTTCGCGTGGGTGAGCGGATCCTGCTGGTGGCGGATACCCAAAAAGTGGAGCTGGAGGTCATGCTGCCCGTCAAGGATTCTGTCGCTCTGCGGGAAAGGGCAGAGATGAAGGTGTTCTTTGATAACAATCCCCTGGGCTCCCGTACTGCCTGGCTGAAGCACGGTGCTTATGAGCCCCAGAAGACTATTGATGAAACCATGGCCTATCGTTTGGTGGCTGAGCTGGAGCCTGGCGAAGGAGAAAACCCACGCATTGGTATGCGAGGAACGGTACGTATCTATGGCGAAAAGGTGACGCTGTTTTACTATTTGTTTCGTCGTCCCATTACCAGCTTTCGTCAATGGTTGGGATGGTAATGCTGGGATCTGTTGTTGTACCTACCCTGCGCGACAATCTCAGGTTATTGCCCGGTACGCCTGATGAAGATGGGGCCCCTCGCTGGCTGCTTTATGATGTTGTCAGGAACAAGTATTTTGCTATTTCGGAAAGAGCTGTCTCATTGATTCGCCATTGGCAGCCAGGTTTTGCTCTGGAGAGCTTTCTTTCTTTTTTGCAGAAAAAAAATATAGAAATTGATGCGGAAGAGTTACATGCCTTCGTCCGGTTTTTGGTCGCCAATAACTTGGTGCTGGCCCGAGATCAAGGAAGTTGTGCCGGGCTTTATCAGCAAGGGGCGGGGAAGCGAGTAGGGGTTTGGAAATGGTTGTTGCATAACTATCTTTTTATACGTATTCCGTTAGTTCGTCCGGATGTTTTTCTTGGGCGTCATCTTTCTTTATTCTCCTTCCTCTTCTCGCCTGCTTTTCATTTTGTCATCCTGTTTTTGGGTTTTCTCGGTATTCTGATGGTGATCCATCAGTGGGATGAATTCTGGTCCACCTTTTTGTATTTTTTTAGTTTTGAAGGTGTGCTTGTTTACGGGGTGACTTTGGCTTTAGTGAAGTGCCTTCATGAGCTGGGTCATGCCATTGTTGCCAAGCGGTATGGATGCAGGGTTGCCTCCATGGGCATTGCTTTTCTGGTAATGTTCCCCGTGCTGTATACGGATACTACCGATGCGTGGCGGCTGCGTTCCCGTAAAGACAGGCTCAGGATTGTTTCCGCGGGCGTTTGGACCGAACTCTATATTGCGTTGTTGGCAACCTTTGTATGGGCCGTGCTGCCAGATGGCTCAATAAAAAGTGCCGCTTTCTTTCTTGCTACAACCAGTTGGGTCACCTCTTTGCTGGTAAATATCAGTCCCTTTCTGCGTTTTGATGGATACTACGCATTTTCTGACCTGATTGGCGTGGAAAACCTGCAGCAGCGAGCCTTCGAACTTGGTCGCTGGAAAATGCGCCGGCTTTTGTGGGGCTGGCCGGATCCACTGCCGGAACCCATGCCTCGATACAGGGTGAGGCTGTTGTTTGCCTATGCCTGGGCAACTTGGTTGTATCGTTTTTTCCTTTTTTTGGGCATTGCCTTGTTGGTGTATCACTTTTTTTTCAAAGTGCTGGGCATTTTTCTTTTTGTTATTGAAATTTTATGGTTCATTGTTATGCCTGTGATAAGGGAGTTGGCTGTCTGGTTTAAAAGAAGAAAGGAGTTTCGGCTGACCTGGCGAAGAAGTGTGTTTTTTGCTTCGATGTTTTTTTTGATTGTAATCGGTGCATTCCCGTTTTCGGTGGCAGTTTCCCTTCCTGCGGTGGTTCGTAGTGAGCAACATCAAATTATCTATCCGGCCGAGTCGGCGTTGATTTCGCTATCTCGTGTGAGCCATGGCGGCAATGTTACTGAGGGCGAGGAGATGATTGTACTTCACTCTCCCGAGTTGGAATTCCACATTGAGAGAACTCGTCAAGAAATTGCCATGGAGCGTGTTAAGTTATCCCGCCAGGCTTCATCCCTGGATGAGAAGACAGAGTATGCGGTAACAATGCGGCGCTTGCAGCAGCTTGAACGGCAACTTCGCGGACTTGATGAACGAAAAAGCAAACTGAGTATCTATGCTCCTTTTTCCGGTGGCCTTGATTTGCTTGAGCCGGTGCATGTCGGGAGGTGGGTAAATAAGGAACAACCTTTGATTTCCTTCAGGCAAGAGTTGGGTATCATAGTGGAAGGCTTTGTTAGTGAGCTTGATGTCCGGTTCTTGTCCGAAGGTGATAAGGCTGTTTTTATTGCCGATCGTGGTGATTTTACGCTGGGTGGACTTCGTCTCGAACGCATGGAATTGAGTGCCATTCCCTCACTGCCTTATCCGGAGTTGGGATCGGACTTTGGAGGGCATATGGCTGCGCGGCAGCTCCGGGAAGGGCGCCTTGTTCCGGAGCAGGCCAGGTACAAGGTGATGTTTGACCATGGCGACTTGGATGATATCAAGCTGGATGGCAGGATGACCGGGATCATTGTGGTGGAGGGAGCCCGTCGTAGCTGGCTTGGATATCAACTGCAACAGGTGGCTTCTGCCCTGATTAGGGAGTCAGGGTTTTAGTGTTTTTGGCTAATCCGCGGGGCCGGCATTGCTTATGGAGATGGCAACCTTTTGCCGTGGTCGGCTAATTCCAGGTATTTTTGGTGCAGCGCGGCCACCGCCGCCTTGAGCCGGGCCGGGTCGGGGCCGTTGTTGTCGATAACGTCGTCGGCGGCGGCCAGGCGCTGCTCCCGGCTGGCCTGGGCGGCCATGATGGCGCGGACTTGCGCCTCGTTGGTTTCGTCCCGCCTGATCGTGCGTTCAAGCTGGACCTCGGGGCTGACATCCACCACCAGTACCCGGTTGCACAGGCCGGTGAGCCTGTTTTCCACCAGCAGCGGCACCACCAGCAGGCAGTAGGGCGAGGTGCCGGCCCTACCAGCGGCCACCATACGCTCCCGGATAAGCGGATGCAGCAGGGCGTTGAGCCAGTCCTTGTCTTGCGGGCGGGAAAACACCCGCTCGCGCAGGGCGCGGCGGTTCAGCTCGCCGCCCTGGGTGAGCACGCCGGGGCCAAAGTGGCCGGCAATGGCGGCCAGCGCCGGCTCGCCGGGCGCCACCACCTGGCGGGCGATAAGGTCCGCGTCGACAATGTCTACGCCCAGTTCGGAAAAGAGGTTGGCCACAGTGCTCTTGCCGCTGCCGATGCCGCCGGTCAGCCCCACCACATAACTCATTGCGCCACTCCCCAGTAAATGGTCGTCAGTTGCTTGCCCCACATCAGATAAATCCAGCCGCCCAGGGCCAGGGCAGGGCCAAAGGGCAACACGCGGTCTTCGCCCAGGCGGCGCAGGGCCATCAGCCCCAGGCCCAGGGCGGCGCCGGTAAAGGATGCCAGCAGCAGCACCGGCAGCAGGCTCTGCCAGCCAAACCAGGCGCCGATGGCGGCCAGCAGCTTGAAGTCACCATAACCCATACCCTCCTTGCCGGTGGCGAGCTTGAACAGCCAGTACAGGCTCCACAGTATGCCGTAGCCGAGGGCAGCGCCCAGCACGGCGCTGGAAAGCGGCACGAAGAGGGTGTTGAGATTGAGCAGCAGCCCCAGCCACAGCAGCGGCAGGGTGAGGTTGTCGGGCAGCAGCAGGTGATCCAGATCGATCAGGGTCATGCTCAGCAGGAACCAGCAGAACAGGACGGCCGCCAGCATCTGCGCGCCGGCGCCAAAGCGCCACAGGGCGAGGGCGGCCAGTGTGGCCGAGGCCAGCTCCACCAGGGGGTAGCGTTTGGCAATGGGGGTCTGGCAGTAACGGCAGCGGCCCCGCAGCCAGAGCCAGCTCAACACGGGAATATTGTCTCCGGCCGCCAGGGCGTGCTGGCAATGGGGGCAGCGGGAGCGGGGCACGCACAGGTTGAAGGGCGACTCGGCGGGCGCGGCCTGGCCGCTGAACTCGGCGCATTCCCGCTGCCATTCCCGCTGCATCATCAGCGGCAGGCGGTGGATCACCACATTGAGGAAACTGCCCACCAGCAGGCCCACCAGCATCACCAATAGATACAGCAAGAAAGTATTGTCGAGCAGTTGCGCCATGGTTGTTCCTATGGGGATTGAACTTTGAAAACAAGGCTTTCACCAGGCTTCCAGCTTCAGCGGATTACGCTACCCAGGTTAAAGATGGGAAGATACATGGCAATGACCAGGCCGCCAACCAGAATCCCCAGCACCACCATGATCACCGGTTCGATCAGGCTGGCCAGGCCGTCCACGGCGTCGTCCACCTCCCGCTCGTAAATGCCGGCCACCTTGTTCATCATGTTGTCGATGGCGCCGGATTCTTCGCCGATCATCACCATTTGCACCACCATGTCCGGAAACAGCCGGGTCGAACGCATGGCCAGGTTCATCTGCATGCCCGCCATGACTTCGCTGCGCATTTGCATTACGGCGTTGCGGTACACCACATTGCCGGCGGCGCCGGCGGCGGACACCAGGCCCTCCACCAGGGGGATGCCGGCCGAAAAGGTGGTGGCCAGGGTGCGGGCGAAACGCGCCAGCGCCGCCTTGTGCAGGATCCGGCCCACCACGGGGATGCGCAGTATCAGGCGATCGGTCGCGTTGCGTACCCGTTGCGAATGGCGCCAGGCGCGCACATAGAGAAAAACGCCGGCCACGGTGCCGCCAAGCAGGTAGAGCCAGTGCTGTTGCATCCAGCGCGACAGGTTGATCACCAACTGGGTAAAGGCGGGCAGGGTGGCCCCGAAGCCGGCGAAGATTTCCTCGAACTGGGGGATCACGAACAGCAGCAGGATAGCGGTAACCACTATGGCCACCAGTATCACCATGGCGGGATAGAACAGCGCCTTGCGGATTTTCGACTTGAGCGCTTCGGCTTTTTCCCGGTAGAGGGCGATCTGGTCGAAAATATGTTCCAGCGCCCCGGTTTGTTCGCCCGAGTGCACCAGGTCGCAATAGAGGGTGTCGAAGTGGCGGGGAAACTTTTTCAGTGCTTCCGACAGCGGGGTGCCGCCTTCCACGTCCGAGGCAATCAGCCCGCACAGCTCGCGGACGCCGCTTTTTTCGTAGGAGCGGGAGAGGATTTGCAGGGTCTGCACCAAGGGCACCCCGGCTCCCAGCATGGTGGCTATCTGGCGGGTGATAAGGGCGATATCGGCCGGTTTGACCGCGTTTTTGTAGCGCGAAAACAGCCCTTCGCTGCGCCGGCGCACACGGGTGGCGCTGACTCCCTGGCGCTGCAGCTCGCGTTTGACCGCCTGGATACTGACCGCCTGGAGGTAGCCCGAGACCTTTTGTCCGCGCCGGTTGACGCCTTCCCATTGGTAGGGATAAACCTTGTAGCTTTTTGCCGTTGCCATGGTGCGTCCTTGCGGTAGGGGGTCAGCCGGTCACCCGGTTGACCTCGGCCAGGCTGATGACGCCCAGGCGCGCCTTTTCCAGCGCGGCCCGGCGCAGGGTGATCATGCCGTCCTCTTCCGCCGCCCGGGCCAGGGCCAGGGAATTGGCGCCTTCCATGATCAGGTTGGCCAGCTTTTCGTTCATCGGCAGCACCTCGTAAATGCCGATACGGCCCTTGTAGCCTTCGGTGCACAGGGGGCAGCCCGCCGCCCGGAACAGCGTAACACCGGCCGCCAGCTGGTCCGGGTGAAAGCCCAGGGCGCGCAGCTGTTCTTCCGGCACCTGCTCCGGCACCTTGCAGTGAAGGCAGAGTTTGCGTGCCAGCCGCTGGGCCATGATCAGCGATACCGAGGAGGCAATGTTGTAGGCGGGCAGGCCCATGTTGCCAAGCCGGGTGAGGGTTTCTGTGGCCGAGTTGGTGTGCAGGGTCGACAGCACCAGGTGGCCGGTTTGCGCGGCCTTGACCGCGATTTCGGCGGTTTCCAGGTCGCGGATCTCGCCCACCATGATGATGTCCGGATCCTGGCGCAAAAAGGCGCGCAGGGCGTGGGCAAAGGTAAGCCCGGCCTTGGGGTTGATCTGCACCTGGTTGATGCCGGGCAGGTTGATTTCAATCGGGTCTTCGGCGGTGGAAATGTTGGCGGTGACCGTATTGAGGATGCTCAGGCCGGTATAGAGCGAGACCGTTTTGCCCGAGCCGGTGGGGCCGGTAACCAGTATCATGCCCTGGGGCCGCCGCAGGGCTTCCAGGTAGCGTTCTTTCTGTTCGGGTTCGTAGCCGAGCTGGTTGATGTCGAGCCGGGCGCCGGAGCTGTCGAGGATACGGATAACGATTTTTTCGCCCCACTGGGTGGGCAGGGTGTTGACCCTCATGTCCACCGACTTGTTACGGGTCAGCTTGAGCTTGATACGGCCGTCCTGGGGCAGGCGGCGTTCGGCGATGTCGAGCCGGGCCATGACCTTGAGCCGGGCGGCGAAGCGGGCGGCCAGGTTGACCGGCGGCGAGGCCACTTCGTGCAGCATGCCGTCGATGCGAAAGCGGATGCGGTAAAAGCGTTCATAGGGTTCGAAGTGCAGGTCCGAGGCCTCCTTGCGCACCGCGTCCAGCATGATTTTGTTGATGTAGCGCACTATGGGGGCGTCGTCGTCGCTCCGTTCCAGGTCCGGGTCGCGCTCGCCTCCGGTTTCGGCCAGCTCCAGCCCGGAGATGTCGTCGTCGGCGATGTTTTCCAGGTCGAGCACGCCGCTGCTGCCGCCCTGCTGCAGCCGGGACAGCATTTGCTGCAGCTTGTCTTCCTCCACCAGCAGGGCGTCGGTCACCAGGTTGAAACGGAAGCTGAAATCTTCCAGCGCCGCCACATTGGTGGGGTCCGACATGGCCAGGTAGAGCACCTTGCCCTGCAGGTAAATGGGAATGACATGATGGCGTTCGATCAGGTCCATGCTGATAAACTGGGGCGGCACCTGGTCCAGGTTGAAGTCGTTGAGATCGATCAGGGGCAGGCCGTATTCCTGCTCGCAAAAGCGGGCCAGCGCTGTGCTGGTCAGCAGCCGTTGCTCCACCAGCACTGTGCTGAACGGCTTGCCTTCCTGCCGGGCCAGAGCCAGGGCCTGGTCCAGTTCATCGGGCAGCAACAGTGAAGAAGCGGCCAGGCTTCTGGCCAGACCGCTTCTGGAGGTGTTGATGGGCATGGTCATGAGTTAGCACAAAGAATCCGGATTACATGTACCTGTCCAATTTACAGAACTATTTGCACCAGATGTTGTTCCTACAAGGCTATATGCTCCTGAGGAGGGAGTGCCCATAGCTGCTCTTATCGTAATGCTATTTGATGAGCTGGCCGGAATTGATAATGTAACTCCCTCCGGGACGCTAAAATTACCTGCTGCAAGATTAGTACATGCAAAATTCCCCTGAGCCTGCCAACAGATTTCTGCTGCTGTTTTTGCTGCTCCGGTAGCGGCAACTGCTTCAGAAAACCTAGCTCGATTGGTGTAATTCTGATACGCCGGCAGGGTCACGGCGGCCAGTATGGCCACTATCGCCACCACTATCATCAGTTCGATAAGGGTAAAGCCGCCCTGGCGGCCGGGTGCTGGAGTCTTCATATCATCATCCTTGATTGGAAAGCCCATGGGCCGGGTGGCGGTTGCCACCTAAAGATCTATAGCCAAGGCTGGGGGGTTTTGCATCCCTGGCGGGCAGGAAAAGGAGAGGGTATGAAGGTTTGGCTTCGATAGAGTCTGTTTTTGGCGACGCCGATACGTGGGCCGCGGGCGTTCCGCCCGCCCTCGCACCTTTGCACCGTAACACTCGGGCCGCAACGATTTTTGGGGCGCGGGCGGCCCGCCCGCATAAGGGGGCACCGGGGCGGGGAAGGCAGGCGGGCCGCCTGCGCTCCGGGAAGCCCCCGGCCTCCTCAGCCCTCTACCCGCATCGATAGATCCAGGGCCCGGATATGCTTGGTCAGCGCCCCCACCGAGATATAGTCCACGCCGGTGGCGGCATAGTCGGCAATGGTGTCCAGGGTGACATTGCCGGACACTTCCAGCTTGGCGCGGCCGGCGGTGGTGGCTACGGCGGCGCGCATGTCGGGCACGGTGAAGTTGTCGAGCATCACGATATCGGCGCCGGCGGCCAGGGCCTGCTCCAGCTCGGCCAGGGACTCCACTTCCACCTCGACCGGTTTTTCCGGCTGCAGCCGGCGGGCCTCGGCCACGGCCTTGTCGATGCCGCCGCAGGCGAAAATATGGTTTTCCTTGATAAGGTAGGCGTCGTACAGGCCCATGCGGTGGTTGTGGCCGCCGCCGCAGGTGACCGCGTATTTCAGTGCCTGGCGCAGGCCGGGCAGGGTCTTGCGGGTGTCGAGCAGGCGGCAGCGGGTGCCGGCCAGCTGTTCGACATAGCGCCGGGTTTCGGTGGCCACGGCGGACAGGGTCTGGATAAAGTTGAGGGCGGTGCGCTCGCCGGTCATCAGCGCCCGGGCCGGACCGGTCAGGGTCAGCAGCCGCTGGCCGGCCTTGACCAGGTCGCCGTCCTTGACCTGCCAGTGCAGCTGCACTTCGCCGCCCAGTTGGCGAAAGGTTTCCTCGGCAAAGCCGCGGCCGCAGAATACGCCGTCTTCCCGGGTAATGAGGTGGGCGGTGACCTGCTGGCCTTCGGGCAGCAGTTGGGCGGTAATGTCCTGTTTGGGATCCAGGCTGCCGCCGAGGTCTTCGGTGAGGGCGGCGGTAACGTTGAAGCGGATTTCCCGCTCCAGGGTGGAGTTGTGCATGTGGCCTACCTTGTGTTCACGCAATGCTCATGGCCTGTGCCCGTCAGGGGGCCGGGTCCAGGTGTCTTATGGTCAGTCGGGAGCCCCGCTGGATCAGCTCGAACTGGCGCAGGGCATTCATGCCGAGCAACACCTCTGTGCTGTCGCTGGGCATGATGACGGCGTCCAGATCGTACAGGCTGAGCGGGCCCAGCGACAATGTTTTAATGCGGGTGGCGTAGCCCTCGGCCTGGCCGGCGGCGGTATTGAGCGCCAGCCGGCGACCGGGGGCCAGGCCGAGGCGCTCGGCCAGGGCGCGGGGCACGGCAACCTGGGTGGCGCCGGTGTCGAGCAGGAACACCACTGCCTGGCCGTTGATGGCGCCGCCGGCCAGGTAGTGGCCCTGGCGGTTTTGTTCCAGCACCAGGGTGGCGTTGTCCAGCAGCTGGACCTGCCGGTTGGGGTTGCGGTCCTGCTCCAGCTTCTGCTGGAAATACCAGGTCATCAGCACCAGCGCCAGCAACCAGGCCAGCAGCCACATGATGCGGCCCAGGGTGCGGGTGGAATCTCCCTGCTCTGCCATGGTGGGTCTCCTTGCCCGGGACTGTGGTCGAACTGTTAGTATACCCGGGCTTGATCAGGGTTTTTGGGAGGAGAGATGTCTTTTATGCTGAACGACGGCTGGCTGGAGCGGGCGCGCCGCTGCGAATCCCCCCATTGGGACTCGCGGCCGGGGGCCGAAGTGTCGCTGCTGGTGGTGCATTGTATCAGCCTGCCGCCGGGGCGGTTTGGCGGGCCTTACATCGATGACCTTTTTATGGGCCGGCTGGATCCGGCGGGGCACCCTTATTTTGCCGGCATCCACCAGCTGCGGGTGTCGGCCCATTGCCTGATCCGTCGGGACGGCGAGCTGGTGCAGTATGTGCCTTTTCAGCGGCGCGCCTGGCACGCGGGCCTGTCCTGCTTTGAGGGACGGGAGCGGTGCAACGATTTTTCGGTGGGCATCGAGCTGGAGGGCACCGACACCGGCACCTACACGGATGCCCAGTACCGGGTGCTGGCCGAGGTGAGCCGGGTGCTGATGCGCGCCTATCCGGCCATCACCCCGGAGCGTATTACCGGCCACAGCGATATTGCCCCAGGCCGCAAGACGGATCCGGGCCCGGGGTTCGACTGGGGTCGCTTCAGGGCCCTGCTGGCCGAGGGCTGAGCCCGTTTTCCCCGGCCTGTCCCCGGCCGGCCCCCCCCTCTGTGTACCGGGGAGGGGCGGGTTCCTTTGGTGGCAAGGGCTGTGCGTTTTTCCTTCCTGAATTCGTTGGTCTTACCAATTGGTTTGCTTGAGTTTTTCCTTGATTGGTCTAGGTTTAGAGCTCGGCCCGGAGTTTTTGGGGTTTTCAGACTTTTTTGTATGCAATCTGCATAAAAAACATGGACATTAAGTCGGCCCTCTGATACCTTTTTTTAACAGTGTTAATTGGTAATACCAATTTTAAGCCGGACTCAATGTCATATCAGCGCATCAAACAGCCGAAACTCGCCGAAACCATCGCCGCCAAGCTGGAGCAGATGATAGTGGAAGGCAGCCTGCAACCCGGGCAGCGGCTGCCGCCCGAGCGGGAACTGGCCGAGCAGTTCGCGGTGTCCCGCCCCTCGGTGCGGGAAGCCATCCAGCACCTGGAAGCGCGCGGCCTGGTGTCCCGGCGCCAGGGCGGCGGCACCTATGTGCAGAACGCCCTGAGCAAGGGGCTGGCGGATCCGTTGTTCCAGCTGCTGGCGGAACATCCCGAGTCGCAATACGACCTGCTGGAGTTCCGCCACACCATGGAAGGCATTTCCGCCTACTATGCGGCGCTGCGCGGCACCGAAACCGATTTTGACGCCATCCGCGAGGCCCAGCAGGCCATTATCAAGGCCCAGGAAAAAGGCGACCTGGCCGGCGAGGCCAAATACGCCGCCGAGTTTTACCTGGCGGTGGCGGCGGCGGCCCACAATGTGGTGCTGCTGCACCTGTTGCGCTCCATTCAGCCGATGCTGGAGTCCAGCATCTTGCGCAACATCAAGATTCTCAACCGGCGCGCCGGTATGGTGGAGCAGATCCGCAAGCATCGCGCGAATCTGATTGAAACCATTCTCGCTCGCGAGCCGGAACAGGCGAGGGACGCTTGTCATGAGCACCTGGCCTTTATTGAAGAAACCCTGCTCGACATCCAGCGTGAGGAAAGCCGTATTCAGCGCTCCCTGCGCCGGACCCGACAGCAGGAATAACAACGCCTTCGGCAACGACAAAACCCATGGGCAGTTGCCCCAAACGAGATAGGAAACAGCCATGTCTGATATCCTGAAAAACGATGTGGATTCAATAGAGACTCAAGAGTGGCTCGACGCCCTGGAGTCTTTGATCCGTCAAGAAGGACCTGAGCGCGCCCAATATATCTACGAGCGCCTCACCACCAAGGCCATCCAGTCCGGTGTGGCCGTGGCCAGAAATGCCCATTCAGACTACGTCAACAGCATTTCCACCGACGAAGAGCCTGAATACCCGGGCAACTGGGATCTGGAGCGGCGGATCCGCGCCATCATCCGTTGGAACTCAGTCATGATAGTGCTGCGCGGCTCCAAGAAAGATCTGGATCTGGGCGGTCATATGTCTTCCTTCGCCTCCAGCGCCACCATGTATGAAGTGGCGTTCAACCACTTCTTCCGCGCCCGCAACGAGAAGGACGGCGGCGACCTGGTATTCTTCCAGGGCCACATCTCGCCCGGCATCTACGCCCGCGCCTTCGCCGAAGGCCGCCTGACCGAAGCCCAGCTCGACATGTTCCGCCAGGAAGTGGACGGCAAGGGTATTCCGTCCTATCCGCATCCCAAGCTGATGCCGGACTTCTGGCAGTTCCCCACCGTGTCCATGGGCCTGGGCCCGATCAACGCCATCTACCAGGCGCGTTTCCTCAAGTACCTGACCGACCGGGGCCTGAAGGACTGCTCCGAGCAGCGCGTGTACGCCTACCTGGGCGACGGCGAGATGGACGAGCCGGAATCCAAGGGCGCCATCACCATTGCCGCCCGGGAGAAGCTGGACAACCTGTGCTTTGTCATCAACTGCAACCTGCAGCGCCTGGACGGCCCGGTAGTGGGCAACGGCAAGATCGTCAATGAACTGGACGGCCTGTTCACCGGCGCCGGCTGGAGCGTGATTAAGGTCATCTGGGGCCGTCGCTGGGATGAGCTGATCGCCAAGGACAAGTCCGGCAAGCTGATCCAGCTGATGAACGAAACCCTGGACGGCGATTACCAGACCTTCAAGTCCAAGGACGGCGCCTATGTGCGCGAGCATTTCTTCGGCAAGTACCCGGAAACCGCCGAGCTGGTGAAGGACATGACCGACGAGGAAATCTTCGCCCTCAACCGGGGTGGCCACGATCCGGCCAAGATGTTTGCCGCCTACAAAAAGGCCGCCGACACCAAGGGCAAGCCGACCGTCATCCTGGCCAAGACCATCAAGGGTTACGGCATGGGCGACTCCGCCGAGGGCAAGAACATCGCCCACCAGGTCAAGAAAATGGACATGTCTTCGCTCAAGCACATGCGCGATCGCTTCAACATCGAAGTGAGCGACGAGGATCTGCCCAACCTGCCCTACCTCAAGATCGAGGAAGGCAGCCGCGAGCACGAGTACCTGCACACCCGCCGCCAAGCGCTGAAAGGCTATGTGCCCACCCGCCTACCGCAGACCACCGTCAAGCTGGAGATCCCGGCCCTGAGCGAGTTCGCGCCCCTGCTGGAAGAGCAGAAGCGGGAAATCTCCACCACCATGGCCTTTGTGCGTTCACTCAACATCATGCTGAAGGACAAGTCCATCGGCGAGCGCATCGTGCCCATCCTGGCCGACGAGGCCCGTACCTTCGGTATGGAAGGCCTGTTCCGCCAGATCGGCATCTACAACCCCTATGGCCAGCAGTACGTGCCCCAGGATCGGGAGCAGGTGGCCTACTACAAGGAAGACAAGAAGGGTCAGATCCTGCAGGAAGGCATCAACGAGCTGGGCGCCATGTCCTCCTGGCTGGCGGCCGCCACTTCCTACAGCACCAACGACTGCCCGATGATCCCCTTCTACATCTACTACTCGATGTTCGGGTTCCAGCGGGTCGGCGACCTGTGCTGGGCGGCGGGCGACCAGCAGGCGCGCGGCTTCCTGATTGGCGGTACCTCAGGGCGCACCACCCTCAACGGCGAGGGCCTGCAGCACGAGGACGGCCACAGCCATATCCAGGCGGGCGTGATCCCCAACTGCATCACCTATGACCCGACCTACGCCTATGAAGTGGCGGTGATCGTACAGGACGGCCTGCGCCGCATGTACGGCGACAACCCGGAAAACGTGTACTACTACATCACTACCCTGAACGAAAACTACCACCAGCCGGCCATGCCGGAAGGCGTCGAGGAAGGCATCCGCAAGGGTATCTACAAGCTCGAAACCGTGGCCGGCAGCAAGGGCAAGGTACAGCTGATGGGCTCCGGCTCCATCCTGGTGGGCGTGCGCGAAGCGGCGCAAATCCTGGCCGAGGAGTACGGTATCGGTTCCGACGTGTACAGCGTGCCTTCGTTCAACGAACTGACCCGCGAGGGCCAGGACTGCGAGCGCTGGAACATGCTGCACCCCACTGCCGAGCCGCGGGTGCCCTATATCGCCCAGGTGATGGGTAAAGCACCGGCCATCGCCGCCACCGACTACATGAAGAACTATGCCGAACAGGTTCGCGCCTTCATGCCGTCCGTGAGCTACAAGGTGCTGGGCACCGACGGTTTCGGCCGTTCCGACAGCCGTGATAACCTGCGTCGTCACTTCGAGGTGAACAAGCACTACGTGGTGGTGGCCGCCCTCAACGAGCTGGCCAAGCAGGGCGAACTGGACAAGCAGGTGGTAGCCGACGCCATCGCCAAGTACGGCATCGACGCCGACAAGATCAACCCGCTGTACGCATAAGGGGTAACACATGTCTAAAGATATTCTGGTGCCGGATATCGGCGCAGACGAGGTTGAAGTCACCGAGATCCTGGTGGCCGTGGGCGACAAGGTCAGCGAAGAGCAGTCGCTGATCACCGTGGAAGGCGACAAGGCCTCGATGGAAGTGCCGGCCCCCGCCGCCGGCGTGGTCAAGGAAATCCGGATTGCGGTGGGCGACAAGGTCAGCACCGGCTCGCTGATCATGGTCTTTGAAGCAGAGGGCGGCGCTGCCGCCCCGGCGGCGACCGAAGACGCGCCCAAGGCCGAAGCGGCGCCGACCGCTGCAGCCGCCAGCGCGCTGAAAGAAGTTCAGGTGCCGGACATCGGCGGTGACGAGGTGGAAGTCACCGACATTGCCGTCAAGGTTGGCGACACCGTGGGCGAAGAGCAGACCCTGATCACCGTGGAAGGCGACAAGGCCTCCATGGAAGTCCCGGCACCCTTCGCCGGCAAGGTGGCCGAGATCAAGACTGCCGTGGGCGACAAGGTCAGCACCGGCTCGCTGATCATGGTATTTGAAGTGGCGGGTGAGGCCGCACCGGCTGCCGCTGCTGCGCCTGCCGAAGCCGCCCCCGCGGCGGCCCCGGCCGCTGCTGCTGCCAAGGACGTGAAAGTGCCCGATATCGGCGGTGACGAAGTGGAAGTCACCGAAGTGATGGTGGCGGTGGGCGACAAGGTGGCCGCCGATCAGTCCATCCTGACCGTGGAAGGCGACAAGGCCTCGATGGAAGTGCCCGCACCCTTTGCCGGCGTGGTCAAGGAAATCAAGGTTGCCGCCGGCGACAAGGTCTCCACCGGCTCCCTGGTGATGGTGTTTGAGGTGGCGGGTGCCGCGCCGGCCGCAGCTGCTGCTCCGGCCAAGGCCGAAGCCGCGCCTGCCGCCGCCGCCCCGAAAGCCGCTGCACCGGCCGCCAAGGCCGAGTTTGTTGAGAACAACGCCTATGTGCACGCCACCCCTGTGGTGCGCCGCCTGGCCCGGGAGTTCGGCGTGGACCTGTCCAAGGTGTCCGCCACCGGTCCCAAGCAGCGCATCCTCAAAGAAGACGTGCAGAACTACGTCAAGGCCATTATCAAGCGGGTGGAAAGCCAGCCGGCCGGTGTGGCCGTGGCCGGCAACGGCCTGGAAGTGCTGGCCTGGCCCAAGGTCGACTTTGCCAAGTTCGGTGAAGTGGAAGAAGTGGCGCTGACCCGCATCCAGAAAATCTCCGGCCCCAACCTGCACCGTAACTGGGTGAAGATCCCCCACGTTACCCAGTTCGACGAGACCGATATCACCGAGCTGGAAGAGTTCCGCAAGACCGAGAACGCCATTGCCGACAAGCAGAAGCTGGGTTACAAGATCTCCCCGCTGATCTTCATCATGAAGGCCGCCGCCAAGGCGCTGGAAGCCTATCCCAAGTTCTGCTCTTCCCTGTCGGAAGACGGCCAGAGCCTGGTGATGAAGAAGTACGTGCATATCGGCGTGGCGGTGGATACCCCCAACGGCCTGGTGGTTCCCGTGGTGCGCGATGTCAACAAGAAAGGCATTCGCGAGCTGGCCATCGAGCTGGGCGAAATCTCCCAGAAGGCCCGGGCCGGCAAGCTGACCGCCGCCGACATGCAGGGCGGCTGCTTTACCATTTCGTCCCTGGGCGGTATTGGCGGCACCCAGTTCACCCCCATCGTGAACGCGCCGGAAGTGGCTATTTTGGGTGTGTCCAAATCCAGCATCAAGCCGGTGTGGAACGGCAAGGAATTCGAGCCCCGGCTGATCCAGCCGCTGGCCCTGTCCTACGACCACAGGGTGATCGACGGCGCCGACGGTGCCCGTTTCATCACCATGCTGAGCGGGGTGCTGAGCGACCTTCGCCGGCTGGCCCTGTAATGTGACAAGGCAGGCATAAGCCTGCCTTTTTACTTTCAATTTACAGGCAGAACAGTAAACTTTAGCCCGTTTATTCAGTAGTGGTCGAAATGAGTCTGGTCGAACCAGCAACCGCTGCTTAAACGGGGCAAAAAAATCATAATAGAGGTCACCATGAGTCAAGAAGTCAAAGCTCAGGTTGTGGTACTGGGTGCGGGCCCTGCGGGTTACTCCGCTGCCTTCCGCGCTGCCGATCTGGGCCTGGAAACCGTTATCGTCGAACGTTATTCAACTCTGGGCGGCGTTTGTCTGAACGTCGGCTGTATTCCTTCCAAGGCGCTGCTGCATATTGCCAAGGTCATCGAAGAGTCCAAGATGATGGCCAGCCACGGCGTGACCTTTGGCGAGCCCCAAATCGACCTCGACAAGATCCGTGGCCACAAGGAAAAAGTCATCGGTCAGCTGACCCAGGGCCTGGGCGGCATGGCCAAGATGCGTAAAGTGAAGGTGGTCAACGGCGTTGCCAAGTTCACCGGCGCCAACACCCTGGTGGTGGAAGGCGAGGGCGGCAACACCACAGTGACCTTCGACAACGCCATCATCGCCGCCGGCTCCCGTCCGATCCAGCTGCCCTTCATCCCCCACGAAGATCCGCGCATTTGGGACTCTACCGACGCCCTTGAGCTGAAGGAAGTGCCCGAAAAGCTGCTGGTCATGGGCGGCGGCATCATCGGCCTGGAAATGGGCACCGTCTACCACGCCCTGGGCTCCAAGATCGACGTGGTCGAGATGTTCGACCAGCTGATCCCGGCCGCCGACAAGGATCTGATCAGGATCTTCACCAAGCAGGTGAAGAGCAAGTTCAACCTGATGCTGGAAACCAAGGTCACCGCCGTTGAAGCCAAGGACGACGGCATCCATGTGTCCATGGAAAACAAGAAAGGCGAAACCATCACCAACGTCTATGACGCCGTGCTGGTGGCCATAGGCCGTACTCCCAACGGCAAGTCCCTGGATGCCGACAAGGCCGGCGTGAACGTGGACGAGCGCGGCTTTATCAACGTGGACAAGCAGCTGCGCACCAATGTGCCGCACATCTACGCTATTGGCGACATCGTGGGTCAGCCCATGCTGGCGCACAAGGGCGTGCACGAGGGCCATGTGGCCGCCGAAGTCATCGCCGGCATGAAGCACTACTTCGACCCGAAAGTGATTCCCTCCATCGCCTACACCGAGCCGGAAGTGGCATGGGTGGGCGTGACCGAGAAGGAAGCCAAGGAAAAAGGCCTGAACGTCGAAGTGGCCAGCTTCCCCTGGGCCGCCTCCGGCCGGGCCATTGCCTCCGACTCGTCCTACGGCATGACCAAGCTGATTTTCGACAAGGACACCCATCGTGTCCTGGGTGGCGCCACCGTGGGTACCAACGCCGGTGAACTGCTGGGCGAGATCTGCCTGGCCATCGAAATGGGCGCCGATGCCGAAGACATCGCCCTGACCGTCCACGCCCACCCGACCCTGCACGAGTCCGTGGGCATGGCGGCCGAGATCTTCGAAGGCTCCATCACCGACCTGCCGAACCCCAAGGCCAAGAAGAAGAAGTAATCGTCTTCTTGCTGTCTGTGATATTTGCGCCCGGCTTGTTAGCCGGGCGTTTTTATTTCGGGGATTAGGGACTGGGGATTAGGGATTTGAACGTTACTCTGCCAGTCCCCAGTCCCCAGTCCCCAGTCCCCAGTCCCCAGTCCCATTTGTGTCAAAGATCACCTTTTGCGACGAAAGGCTTCACATCTTGGTCAATTAGTCGATATGGTTAGCAGCCATAACAACAATAACCATTGCCGACCAAAGTAAAGGAATACGAGATGCTCTCCAAATTTGGCAACCTGAGTGTCAGGGTAAAGCTTACCCTGGGGTTCGCGCTGGTGCTGGTGGCCACCCTGGCCACCGCCGGCATCAGCTTTTACGCGCTGACCACAGTGCTCGACCGGGCCGACAAACTGGAGCGGGCGGGGGATATCGACCTGCTGTTCAGCAAGGCGCGCCAGTTCGAGAAAAACTACCTGCTGCAGGACGATCCCGAGCAACTGGTGCAGGCCAAGGACACAGTGCAGCAGGCCCGGGTGCTGGCGGAAGCCCTGCGCCAGTCGGTTACCCAGGAGGACGATCTGGCTTACCTGGAGCAGATCCTGGCGGGTACCCAGTCCTATGAGCAGGAGCTGGACCAGATGGCGACCCTCAGCGAGGACGCCCAGCGCCAGATCTTCGATTTGAACGGCCTCGGCTTTTCCGCCCAGCAACGGGCCGAGTACCTCAGTGCCAGCGATTCCAGCGCCATGAGCTGGCTGGTGCGGCTGGTGGGCATCCGCCTGACCCAGAAGGACTTTGCCCTGAGCCGGGACGAGATTGACGCCATGCAGCTGTCTTCCCGCCTGCGCGGCCTGCTGGTGACCCTGGAAAACCGCCTCAATATGCGCGAAGACGATGACGTCAAGGAGCTGTACGAGCTGCTTGTCCAGTTTCAGCAGCAGCAGGAAAGTTTCATCAAGGCCATCAACGGCCTGGCGGCGGTGGAGGAGCGGATAGGCGTGCTGGCCGACACGGTCGCCGCCGGCACCAATGCCCTGGTATCCAGCCAGCAGGCCGACATGGCCCGGGTCAGCGACGGCTCCCGCATACTGATACTGGCGGTGACGGTGGCGGCCCTGGTGCTGGGGGTACTGTTCGCCTGGCTGATCACCCGGGGCATTATCAATCCGCTCAAGCTGCTGGTGCTGCAGGCCAACCGCATCGCCGAAGGGGATTTGAGCCAGGACGTGCGCCATGACCGCAAGGACGAACTGGGCCGGCTGATGGACAGGATGCAGACCATGACCCTCAACCTGCGCCAGCTGGTGGCCGAGCTGAACCAGAGCGCCGGCCATATCGCCACCTCGGCGGAGGAGCTGTCGGCGGTGTCGGAGCAAACCCGCACCGGCGCCAACCAGCAGCGTATGGAGCTGGAGCAGGTGTCCACCGCCATGAACCAGATGGCCGCCACCGTACAGGAGGTGGCGCGCCACGCCGAGGCGGCCTTCGGCTCGGCCCGGACCGCCGACGAAAGCGCCCATTCGGGCGAGGACAAGGTGACCGAGACCATCACGCACATCAACCGGCTGGCGGAGGAAGTACGCCGCTCCCTGGCCACCATTACCCAGCTGGAAAGCGAAAGCCTCAATATCGGCACCATCCTCGATGTGATCAAGGGGGTGGCCGAGCAGACCAACCTGCTGGCCCTGAACGCCGCCATAGAGGCGGCCCGGGCAGGCGAGCATGGCCGCGGCTTCGCGGTGGTGGCCGACGAGGTAAGAGCCCTGGCCAGGCGCACCCAGGAGGCCACGTCCCAGATCGAAACCCTGATCCAGGGGCTGCAGGGCAAGGCCCAGGAGTCGGTGGTGATGATGGATCGCAGCGCCGCCATGGCCGAGGAAACCGTTACCATTGCCAACGAGGCGGGCAGCTCAATTCATGCCATCACCCGCTCGGTGTCCGATATCCAGCAGATGAACAGCCAAATCGCCACCGCGTCCGAACAGCAGAGTTCGGTGGCGGAGGAGATCAACCGTTCGGTGTTCAGCATCCGCGAGGTGTCCGAACATTCGGCCGCGGCCACCGAGCAAACCGCCTCCAGCAGCTCCGAGCTGGCCCGCCTGGGCACCGAGCTGCAACAACTGGTCGGCCGTTTCCGGCTGCCGGCCTGAGCTGCGGGAGGGGCAAGCCCCTCCCCAATTCTTCCTTACCGGCATACAATCAATCTTCTGTTCACGCCGGGCCCGCCCTTATGATCCGCCTCTTCCTGCTATCGATATTGTTTATGGCCACCAGCCTGCCGGCCCTGGCCGAGCGCCCCCGTATTGCCCTGGTGCTCAGCGGCGGCGGCGCCAAGGGGGCGGCCCATGTGGGGGTGATCAAGGTACTGGAAGCCAACCGCATTCCGGTGGACATCGTCACCGGCACCAGCATGGGCGCCTATGTGGCGGGCATGTATGCCCTGGGGCTGGATGGGGAGGAACTGGAGCGGCAAATGCTGGCCCTGGACTGGAACCAGGGCTACCAGGACAAGGTGGGGCGGGACGAACTGTCGCTGCGGCGCAAGCGCCAGAACGACGACTTTCTGCTGCGCACCGATATCGGTATCGATCCGCAGTGGCAGCTGAGCCTGCCCGGGGGCTTCTTCCAGGGCCAGTCGATGGGGGCCCTGTTGCGCCAGAGCACCCTCAACCTGCCGGGGCTGCAGAGCTTTGATGATCTGCCCATTCCCTACCGGGCGGTGGCCACCGACATGGAAACGGTCACGCCGGTGGTGCTGGGCGAGGGCCACCTGGCCACCGCCATGCAGGCGTCCATGTCGGTGCCCGGGGTGCTGCAGCCGGTGGAGGTGGACGATCGCCTGCTGGCCGATGGCGGCGTGGTCAACAACATGCCGGTGGATGTGGCCCGGGCCCTGGGGGCCGATGTGGTGATCGCGGTGGACATCGGCGATGCCATGCTGTCCCGGGAGCGGCTCGACAGCGCCCTGGCGATGATAGGCCAGCTCACCAACTACCTGACCCGCTCCAGCACCGAGCGGCAAAAGGCGCTGATGACCGAGCGGGATATCCTGCTGAGCCCCAATATCGGCGGTATCGGGGTGGGGGATTTCAACCTGATGCCCGATGCCATCGCCCGGGGCGAGGCGGCGGCCACCGTCATGCTGCCCCGGCTGCAGGCCCTGGCCCTGAGCGAGGAGGAGTACCTGGCCTATCAACACCGCAAGCTGGACCGCCGCGCCCAGCTGCAGCGCAGCGACGCCGTCTATCTGGACCGGGTGGTGGTGGAGAACAACTCCAATCTCAGCGAGGCGGTGATCCGCGATGTGCTCGGCCTGGTGCCGGGCCAGTTCCACCAGACCCGGGAGCTGGAGCAGGGGGTGCGCCGGCTTTATGCCCTGGATGCCTTCGAGCGGGTCAGTTACCGTATCGAAGAGCGCGACGGCGAGCAGGTGCTGACGGTGCAGGCCAGGGAAAAGGGCTGGGGTCCGGGCTTTATCGACTTCAAATTCGCCCTGGAGGATGATTTTTCCAGCCGTGCCAACTACGAAATCGGTGCCCAGTTTCGCCGCACCAACGTCAACATGCTGGGGGGCGAGTGGCTGGCGGAGGCCACCTTCGGCAGCAACAAGCAACTGGCCTCCGAGTACTACACCCCGCTCGATACCGATTACGATTTTTTCTGGAAAATCCGCGGCGAGTACGAAAAACGCCGCCGTACCTTCTACCTCAATCCCGGCGAGGACAGTTATGCCCTGTTCGGCCGCCTGACCAGCCTGGATTTCGACTATGCCACCTGGAGCCTGCACAGCGAGCTGGGCTACAACCTGCGGCCCTGGAGCGAGCTGGCCCTGGGAGTGCAGGGGCTGGTGGGCGACATAGAGGCGCGCAACCTCGACGAACAGCTGGATATCGACTCTTTCGGGCCCTATGTCCGCTTCAGCCACGATACCCTGGACAATGTGTTTTTCCCCACCCGGGGGCGGGCGCTGGAGGTGAGGCTGGGCTATTTTCGCAACAGCCTGGATCTGGAAGGGCGCAGTGAGCGGGTATCCGGCCTCGATTACGAGCTGGACTGGCTGCGGCCCTGGAGCGGCGGACGTCATACCCTGGTCGGCAAACTGAGCCTGGGCGGCTCTACCGCCGAACAGGTGCTGCCCACTTTCGCCCGCAGCCTGGGCGGCCTGTTCAATCTGTCCGGTTATCAGAGCGATCAACTGAGCGGGCGCTACAGCGGCTTTGGCGGCCTGCTTTATCACTATCGCTGGTTCGACAACGACTTCGGCGCCTTTCGCTCGCCGGTCTATCTGGGGGGCTCCCTGGAGCAGGGCGGGGTCTGGAACTCGGGTAATGAAATTGGCTGGGATGCCTCGCTCACGGCCGGCAGTGTTTTTATCGGTGTGGATACCAACTGGGGGCCGTTATATCTGGCCTATGGCCACGGTGAAGGAGATAAAAACAGTTTGTACCTCTATTTCGGCAATCTGTTCAGCTTCTGATGTTAACGGCTTGTTGGTGGGTCCTTCCCCGGGGCAGGCCGGAAAATGTTTTAAAAACATTGGCTTGACAACATATTAGACGAAAGGGTAGAGGCCGCCGATTTTAATTCACGGTTAAAACTTATATACTGCTGCGGCGTCCGGGAGGGCGCCTGGCCCCCAACAAGGATATTCCCGCCCAAGGTGGCGAATGATAATAAGAGGATACAGTCGTGCTTGAAGCCTATCGTAAACACGTCGAAGAACGTGCCGCTGAGGGAGTGGTTGCCAAGCCACTCGATGCAGAGCAAGTTGCCGCCCTGGTTGAACTTCTCAAGAACCCCCCCGCCGGCGAAGAATCCTTCCTCTACGAACTCCTTTCTACCCGCATCCCCCCCGGGGTTGACGAAGCCGCTTATGTTAAAGCCGGGTTCCTCGCCGCCGTGGCCAAGGGCGAAGTGAGCTCGCCCGTGGTCTCCCCCGAGCAGGCCACCGCGCTGCTCGGCACCATGCAGGGCGGCTACAACGTCGCCCCGCTGATTGAACTGCTCGACGTCGATGCCCTGGCCCCCATCGCCGCCCAGGCCCTGAGCCACACCCTGCTGATGTTTGACGCCTTCCACGATGTGGCCGAGAAGGCCAAGGCCGGCAATGCCCATGCCAAACAGGTGATGCAGTCCTGGGCCGATGCCGACTGGTTCCTTGAGCGTGCGCCCCTGGCCGACAAGATCACCATGACCGTGTTCAAGGTGCCCGGCGAAACCAACACCGATGACCTGTCCCCGGCCCAGGACGCCTGGTCCCGCCCCGACATTCCGCTGCACGCCCAGGCCATGCTGAAAAACGCCCGCCCTGGCATTGAGCCCGATG
>NZ_PXYH01000031.1 GCF_003012795.1 Zobellella taiwanensis | reverse complement strand
CTTCCTTCAGACCCCACCGTTGGCCAGTGGCGCCCTTGCCAGTCGGATTGTCTTCCCCTCAGTCGGGGTGACGCCATCTTCTTTCAGATGGCCGGGTTTGCCGGCTTCGCCGGGCAAACAAAAAAAGGAGCCGAAGCTCCTTTTTTGCCGGTGCGCACGACGCTTAGCGAGTGCGCGGGCAGATTTCTTCGTCGCTGAAGAAATAGGCGATTTCGCGGGCAGCAGAAGCGGCGGCATCGGAGCCGTGCACGGCGTTTTCGTCGATGCTGTCGGCATAGTCGGCGCGCAGGGTACCGGCCAGGGCATCGGCCGGGTTGGTGGCACCCATGATTTCACGGTTGCGGCGCACGGCGTCTTCGCCTTCCAGCACCTGTACCATCACCGGGCCGGAAGTCATGAAATCAACCAGGGCCTTGAAGAAGGGACGCTCGCTGTGCTCGGCATAGAAGCCTTCGGCCTGCTCGCGGCTCAGGTGGACCATCTTGGCGGCGACGATTTTCAGGCCAGCAGCTTCAAAACGCTGGTAGATGGCGCCGATCAGGTTTTTGGCGACGGCGTCGGGTTTGACGATGGAGAAAGTGCGTTCGATTGCCATGTGGGTTCCTTAGCTAACTCGGTTCTGTCTGTAGGGTAAAACGCGCGGATTATACGTAAAGGCGCGGCAACTTCCTACCGTTGCCGGCCAATTTTCTCGTCGCGGGCGGTTCAGTCCAGCTGCTCCAGCAGGCCGGCCAAGGTCAGCATGCCAAGCCCGGTACCGCCCGCCGCCCAGTCCGCATCCGCCTGGTTGCGGTAGCTGGCGGCCAGGTCGAAGTGCAGCCAGCCCCGGCCCTGCTCGGGGGCGAAACGGGACAAGAAACCTGCCGCATTGGACGCCCCGCCCGGACCACCGCCCTTGACCGCGCGGCTGTTGGCGGTGTCGGCATAGGCGGAAGGGCATTGATCCCGGTGCCAGGGTTCAAGGGGCAATGGCCACAGGGGTTCGTGCACCGACTCGGCAATCGCCAGGGCGCGGGCCGCCAGCGGCTTGTCGAGGGCAAACAGGGCGTTATATTCCTGACCCACGGCGGTCACGGCGGCGCCGGTCAGGGTGGCGGCATCGATGATCAACCCCGCTCCCGTCTCCCTGGCCGCCAACAGGCCATCGGCCAGCACCAGCCGGCCTTCGGCGTCGGTATTGACGATTTCCACCGTGACGCCATTTTTGTAGGTAAGGATATCGCCCAGTTTATAGGCCTGGCCGGACACCAGGTTTTCGGCACAGCACAACAGCAACCGGACCCGCCGTTGCAGGCCGTTCATCATTGCCAGCCCCAGGGCGCCGGTCACCAGGGCCGCACCGCCCATGTCACCCTTCATGTGCAGCATGCCTTCGCTGGCCTTGAGGGAATAGCCGCCCGAGTCGAAGGTAATGCCCTTGCCCACCAGGCAGGCCGCTACCGGCGCCCGGGGATCGCCGGTGGGATTGACGTCGAGTTCGAGCAAGGCCGGCTCGCGGCTGCTGCCGCGTCCCACTGCGTGAATACCGACCCAACCGGCCTGCAACAGTGCCTCGCCCTTGAGAATGCGGTGGCTGACCTGGTCCGGTGCAATACCGGTCAGGAAACTGGCCGCTTCCACCGCCAGCGCCACCGGGCTAAGTTGCTCAGGGCTGGCGTTGGTCTGCTCCCTGATCCAACGGGCACAAAGCAGGCGCGCCTGGAGCCGCGCCCTGAGTGCCGGATCCTCGCCCGCCCAGTGCAGCTCACCGGGCTCCCGGCTGCTCATCCAGCCCAGGGCAAAGGCCCATTGCTGATCCAGGCTCCACTCTCCCGCCAGCTGGACCCGCCGCAACCCCTGGCTGTACAGCCGCCGGGCAGCGCGCTGGATGGCGCTCAGAGGACGGCTGCCCAGATGCACATGCATGCCTTCGGTGTCGTGACTGAGCAACGCACGGGGGCCCCACTCGGCGGACGCCGGGACCTGACTCAACCATACCCGCATCATGCCGAGGGTCCCTCGCACACCCGGGCCAGCATGGCGGCGATGGTACGCACGCCGTGCCCCTTGCCCCCGGCGGCCCAGAGATCGTTGGCGTTCTTTTGGTAGGAGGCGGATAAATCCATATGCACCCAGGCGCGGCCCTGGTCCGGCACGAAGCGGGACAGGAAGGCGGCGGCGGTGGAGGCGCCGGCCATGCCCTCGCCACCGTGCACATTGGCCATATCGGCAAAGGAAGACGACAGTTGCCCTACATGGAAGGGTTCCAGGGGCAGGTGCCAGGCTTTTTCATGTTCGTCCCGGGCGGCACGCACCATGGCCTGGGCCAGGTCGTCGTTCATGCTGAACACGGCGTTGTAGTCACGACCGAGTGCCATCTTGGCCGCACCGGTGAGGGTCGCCGCGTCCAGGATGAAGGGAGCGCCGGTCTCGCTCGCCGCCAGCAGGCCGTCGGCCAGCACCAACCGGCCTTCGGCATCGGTATTGAGCACTTCAACGCTGATGCCGTTTTTATAGGTAAGGATGTCGCCCAGCTTGTAGGCGTGACCGGACACCAGATTCTCGGCGCAGCACAGGAACAGCTTGACCCGCTTGCCCAGTCCGCGCTGGATGGCCAGGGCCAGGGCGCCGGTCACGGTGGCAGCGCCGCCCATGTCGGACTTCATCACCGCCATGCCGTCGGACGGCTTGATGCTGTAGCCGCCGGAATCGAAGGTAATCCCCTTGCCCACCAGGCAGGCCGCCACCGGGGCGCCGGCGTCACCGGTGGGGTTGTAGTCGAGCTCGAGCAGGGTCGGCGGCCGCTCGCTGCCCCGGCCCACCTGGTAGATGCCCACATAACCGAGATCCTTGAGTTGCTCGCCGCTGTAGATGCGGTAGCTCACCGCCTCGGGCGCCAGGGCCTGGAGGAACTTGCCGGCTTCGGTGGCCAGCGCGGCCGGGTAAATGTCTTCCGGGGTGCCGTTGATCATCTCCCGCACCCAGCGGCAGGCGCGATCCCGGGCCTCCAGCTCGGCCCGCTCCTCGGGCGAGGTGGTACCGAATTCGAGCTGCTGTCCGCCCTTGGCGTTGTAGAAGCCCTGGGCAAAGGCCCAGCGGCTTTCCAGGGTCCAGTCCTCCCCGGCCAGCGCCACCTGCTTGATGCCCATGGCATCGAGCTTGCGCCCCGCCTGCTGGGCCTTCTGCACCAGTGCGGCGGTGTCGGTCACATGGACCCGGGCCTCGTCGTCCCGGAAACTCAACAGCGCCTTGTCGCCCCAGTGGGCGGCGGCGGCTTCGTGGCTCAGTATGACCTTCATGGTTGCAGGCATAACACGTCCTTAATTCTGTTGACGGAAAACGGAAAAAGCCACAGTCGGACTGTGGCTTGAAGCAAAACTGGAAGCTAGAAGCTAGCACATAAACGGCCTTGGACAGACGTCAATCCTGATCCTTCCAGCTCATGGCTTCCGGCTTATTCGTATTCATCCAGCCAGGCCATGATCACGGCCTCAAGGATACGCTCGTTGCTGTGCTTGGGAGCATCATCGAACTCTTCCAGTTCGCAGATCCATCGGTGCAGGTCGGTAAAACGCACCGTTTTCGGATCCACTTCCGGATACTGCTCCAGCAGAGCCAGGGCTATCTCCTGGCTATCGCTCCATTTAAGACTCATATGACCTCCCTGGGTCAATGTCCCTCAGATACCATATTCACCGTATATTTGGGGATCTCCACCACCAGATCTTCAGCGTCTACCCGAGCCTGGCAGCCGAGACGGGATTCGGGCTCCAGCCCCCAGGCTTTGTCCAGCATGTCGTCTTCCAGCTCACTGCTTTCTTCCAGCGAATCGAAACCTTCACGCACTATGATATGGCAGGTGGTGCAGGCACAGGATTTTTCACAGGCATGTTCAATGTCGATGCCGTTGCGCAAAGCCACGTCCAGTACGGTTTCACCCGGGTTGGCCTCCACCGCGGCCCCTTCGGGGCATAGCTCGGCATGGGGCAGGAATACGATTTTTGGCATCTTTACACCTTGTCAACACGTTGGCCGGCCAGCGCCTTGCGGATGGAGGCATCCATCCGGCGGGCGGCAAAATCGGCGGTTTGTTTGTCGGTTTGTTCTATGGCCTGCTTGATGGCCTCGGCATCGTCACCCTCGGCGGTATTGCGCAGGGTTGCAACGGCGGCTGAGATGGCCGTCCGCTCCGCCTCGCTCAGCAGATCACCGTCGACCTGCAGGGCGCTGAGGATATTTTCCACGACCCGGGCGGCCTCCACCTTCTGCTCGGCCAGCATGCGGGCGGCGATATCGTCCCGGGCATGCTCGAAGGAAGCCTTCAGCATACTGGCGATGTCATCCTCGTTGAGGCCGTAGGAGGGTTTGACTTCTATGCTGGCCTGCACGCCGGAGGATTTTTCCATCGCGCTGACCGACAGCAGGCCATCCGCGTCCACCTGAAAGGTAACCCGGATATGAGCAGCGCCTGCGGCCATCGGCGGAATGCCGGTAAGCACGAAACGGGCCAGGGAACGGCAGTCGGCCACCAGCTCCCGTTCGCCCTGTACCACGTGGATGGCCATGGCGGTCTGGCCGTCCTTGAAGGTGGTAAACTCCTGGGCCCGGGCCACGGGGATGGTGGTGTTGCGCGGAATAATCTTCTCTACCAGCCCCCCCATGGTCTCCAGTCCCAGGGACAGGGGGATGACATCGAGCAGCAACATGTCGCTGTCGGGCTTGTTGCCGATCAGGATATCCGCCTGGATGGCAGCACCGATGGCCACCACCTTGTCGGGATCCAGGCTGGTCAGCGGCTCGCGACCGAAGAAGTCACCGACCCGGCTGCGTACCAACGGCACCCGGGTGGAGCCACCCACCATCACTACCTGGCGTACCTCGTCGGCGCTGACGCCGGCATCTTTCAGGGCACGCCGGCAGGCCAGCAGGGTCTTGTTGACCCAGGGCTGGATCAGGGCGTCAAATTCGTTCCGGGTCAGTTCGCCTTGCCAGCCTTCCCAGTCGATGCTAACACGGCTGCAGTCAGTCAGCGCCACCTTGGCGGCGGTTGCGGCATCCAGCAGGTTGCGCTGCTGGGCCGGGGTCAGTTCGGTGATGCCGGCATTATGCTGGATCCAGTCGGCCAGGGCGTGATCGAAGTCATCGCCGCCCAGGGCAGAGTCGCCACCGGTGGCCAGTACCTCGAACACCCCCTTGTGCAGGCGCAGGATAGAAATGTCGAAGGTACCGCCTCCCAGATCGTAGACGGCAATCACCCCCTCCTGACCCGAATCCAGGCCATAGGCGATAGCCGCGGCGGTGGGCTCGTTGAGCAGCCGCAATACCTCCAGGCCGGCAAGTCTCGCCGCATCCTTGGTACCCTGTCGCTGGGCATCATCGAAATAGGCAGGCACGGTGATCACCGCACCCTGTACCGGATTGCCAAGGCTGTACTCGGCCCGCTCGGCCAGGGTCTTCAGGATGTCGGCCGATACCTGCACCGGATTGACCGTGCCCCTGGGCGTGTTGATGCCGATGATGCCATTTTCGCTGGCACTGAAATCATAGGGCAGCTTATGCCGGGGCACATCGGCCAGGGCCTTGCCCAGCAGGCGCTTGACCGAAACGATGGTATTTCGCGGATCCAGCTCCGCCTCGCGCCGGGCATCGTGCCCCACGCGCAGGCCATCGGCGGTATAGTGCACCACTGAAGGCAACAGTTCGCGGCCCTGCTCATCGGGCAGAGTTTCGGCCAGGCCGCTGCGTACCACGGCAACCAGGGAATTGGTGGTGCCCAGATCGATGCCGACCGCCCATTTGTGCTCGTGAGGAGCCGCGCTCTGGCCCGGCTCGGATATCTGTAATAATGCCATGGGATTCAGAATTCCTGCTGCGCTTCTTCCAGCCGCTCAAGTTCCGCAAGCAGCTTGGTCATGAACTTGAGTTTGCGGACCGCATCGGCGGCCTCGCTCCAGCATCCCAGTTCCAGCTGTTCGGCCAGCGCCCGGTAAAGGGCATCCGCTTCGCCCTGCAGTTCCCGATCAAATGCCAGGATGGCGGAAAAGACGTCGGCGGCGGCAGGGATCTCTTCCAGCTGCTCCCGCCACGCCATCTGCTGCATCAGGAACTCGGGATCCTTCAGCGTCTGCTGTTCGCCACGGATGTCAACACCGCGCAAAGACAACAGATATTCGGCGCGCGCCAGGGGATGCTTGAGGGTGGAAAAGGCGTCGTTGATGTGGGCGGCACGTTGTACCGCCTGCAGACGCTCCCGCTCGGGGCGGGAGGCGAATTTGTCGGGATGGAACTGCATCTGCAGTTGGCGATAGGTATCGGCCAGCACCTGGCTGTCGAGGGAGAATTGCTCGGGCAGGCCAAACAGCTCAAAGTAGTTCATGCCGATATCCTTAAACGTTGAAGCTTTCGCCGCAACCGCACTCCCCGTTGACATTGGGGTTGTTGAACTTGAATCCTTCGTTAAGGCCTTCCTTCACAAAGTCCAGTTCGGTGCCATCCAGATAAACCAGGCTTTTGCTGTCGACGATCACCTTCACTTCGCCATGTTCGAACACCTGGTCGCCATCGGACAGTTCATCCACGAACTCCAGCACATAGGCCAGGCCGGAGCAGCCGGATGTTTTGACCCCCAGCCGCAACCCCAGGCCCTTTCCCCTGTTGTTCAGAAATGCCTGCACCCGTTTGGCTGCCGCGTCGGTAATGGTGATCGCCATAATGTCTCCGTCTTACGCCAGGTTTTTCTTTTTCTTGTAATCGTCAATCGCCGCCTTGATGGCATCTTCCGCCAGAATGGAGCAATGGATTTTCACCGGCGGCAGCGCCAGTTCGGCGGCGATGTCGGTGTTCTTGATACTGGCCGCCTCGTCCAGGCTCTTGCCCTTGACCCACTCGGTGATAAGCGAGCTGGAAGCAATGGCCGAACCACAACCGTAGGTCTTGAACTTGGCATCCTCGATGATGCCGTCGTCGCTGATCTTTAATTGCAGTTTCATTACGTCACCGCAGGCCGGGGCACCCACCATACCGGTGGCCACGTTGGGATCGTTCTTGTCAAAACCACCGACGTTGCGGGGGTTTTCATAGTGGTCTATTACTTTTTCGCTGTAAGCCATGATTCAGTTCCTCACCAATGCTGTCGGCACCTTAGTGGTGCACCCACTCAACTTTTTCCAGATCAACGCCGTCCTTGAACATCTCCCACAGAGGAGACATCTCGCGCAGGCGGCCGATGGCATCGTTGACCAGGCGTACGGCATAGTCGATGTCTTCTTCAGTCGTGAAACGGCCAATGCTGAAGCGGATGGAGCTGTGCGCCAGCTCGTCGTTCAACCCCAGGGCACGCAGTACATAGGACGGCTCCAGGCTGGCGGAGGTACAGGCAGAGCCGGACGACACCGCCAGATCCTTGAGCGCCATCATCAGGGATTCGCCTTCCACATAGGCGAAGCTGATGTTGAGAATGCCGGGCACCCGCTGTTCCAGGTCACCGTTGACGTAGACTTCTTCAATGTCTTTCACGCCGTTGTAGAGACGGTCACGCAGGGTGCGAATACGCTCGCCCTCGGTGGCCATTTCTTCCCTGGCGATGCGGAACGCTTCGCCCATGCCCACGATCTGATGGGTCGGCAGGGTGCCGGAGCGCATGCCGCGCTCGTGGCCGCCGCCGTGCATCTGGGCTTCCAGCCGTACCCGCGGCTTGCGGCACACATAGAGGGCGCCGATGCCCTTGGGGCCGTAAATCTTGTGGGCGGACAGGGACAGCAGATCGATGTTCATCTCCTGCACATCCACCGGAATTTTGCCGGCGCTCTGGGCAGCATCCACATGGAACATGATTTTGCGGCTACGGCACAGCTCGCCGATGGCCTTGACGTCCTGAATCACGCCGGTCTCGTTGTTCACGTGCATGATGCTCACCAGCACGGTGTCGTCACGCAGGGCGTTTTCAATCTGCTCAAGGGTGAACAGACCGTTGGGCTGGGGTTCGAGGTAAGTGACCTCGAAACCTTCCCGCTCCAACTGGCGGCAGGGATCCAGCACCGCCTTGTGTTCGGTCTTGGAGGTGACGATATGCTTGCCTTTTTTGCCGTAGAAATTGGCGATGCCCTTGATGGCCAGGTTGTCGGACTCGGTGGCGCCGGAAGTAAATACGATTTCCCGCGGGTCGGCGTTGATCAGTTCGGCTATCTGGTTACGGGCGATATCGACCGCCTCTTCGGCCTGCCAGCCGAAACGGTGCGAACGGGAAGCCGGGTTACCGAAAATACCGTCCAGGGTAAGGTATTGCATCATTTTTTCGGCGACGCGCGGATCTACCGGGCAGGTAGCCGCATAGTCGAGATAAATGGGCAGTTTCATCATATTCTCCGTTCCAACGCTGCCCTGTTCGGCAGTCTTGTCATCGACATTTTAAAGTTGAACTTTAACGCTCACGGGCTGATTACCGGGGTCTCCCAGGCTCAGCATGCTCAGGTGGTTGTCCTGCTGTCCGGAAATACGCCGAACGTCTTTTTGGCTGACCAGTTCGGCCAGGCTGATGCCATCGAGAAAATTACTGATACGGTCACTGAGCGCACACCACAGAGAGTGGGTCAGGCACTGGTTGCCGCTCTGGCAGTCACCCTTGCCCTGGCACTTGGTGGCGTCCACCGATTCGTCGACGGCGGCAATCACTGCCCCCACCGAGATGGCCGAAGCCTGCATGCCCAACAGGTAACCACCGCCCGGACCACGCACACTGCTTACCAGACCTTGCTTGCGCAGGCGGGCGAACAGTTGTTCCAGGTAGGACAGGGAAATACCCTGCCGCTCCGAGATGTCGGCCAGCGACACCGGGCCGGTGTCGGCATGGAGGGCCACATCCAGCATGGCAGTCACCGCATAGCGCCCTTTCGATGTCAGTCTCATGTGATCAAACCGTTTCCAGACATGGGCTCAGGGTGTCATACCCGAGTGTTTCAGTCAAGTATTTATCCGACCAAAACACTCAGCTATTCGGCTCCCCGGTTCCGGCGCTGGATAGATGTCAGGATGCCACGCAGTATGTTCAGTTCATGTGATTCGGGCCTGGCCCGGTTAAACAACCGGCGCAGCTTGGTCATCACCTGGCCGGGATGCGGTTGGATGATAAAACCGGTGTCCAGCAGGGTCTGTTCCAGATGCGCGTAAAACCGCTCCAGATCCGCCGACAGCGGGTACTCCTGCTCCACCACCGGCTGGCTGTCGCTGGCCAGCCAGGCCATCCTCACCTCGTAGCTCAGGGTTTGCACAGCCATCGCCAAATTGAGAGAGCTGTATTCCGGGTTGGCGGGAATGGCCACATGATAGTGGCATTGCTGCAGCTCTTCGTTGGTCAGGCCGGTACGCTCCCGGCCGAACACCAACGCCACCCTGTGCCGAGGGGCTTCGGCCATCGCTTTTTGTCCCGCCTCGCGGGCATCGAGCATGGGCCAGGACCAGGTGCGCGAACGGGCGCTGGTACCGATCACCAGGCCACAATCGGCTACCGCCTCGGCCAGGGTGGGCACAATACGGGCCTTGGCCAGAATGTCACTGGCCCCTGCCGCCAGGGCCACGGCCTGGCCATCAGGTGCACTGACCGGCTCGACCAGGCACAGATCACCCAGCCCCATGGTCTTCATAGCGCGGGCGGCGGAGCCGATGTTGCCGGTATGTGAGGTATTCACCAGCACGATGCGTACTTGCTCAAGCATATCCACTACAGATCCTACAGTGCTCAAGGCGCAGGATTCTAGCACAGTCGCCCTGGCGGATCAGGTGTTATCCTTCAGCCCCGGACAGGGTGCCTATCGGCCTGTGCCAGCACCGCAGCCATTCCCCCCAGCAACCGGCGAAACCAGACCGGTTGCCGGCCGGGCTCGAGCCGGTCGAGCAGGTTCTTGCATTCCAGGCCCAGCTCGGTGTCACCGGTAATCAGCAACCGACGCTGGAAAAACAGGGTATCCGGGTCCTTATCGCCGTGGCTGAGCCGGACCAGATCGTTGAACGCGGCCCGGATCACGACATCCGCCTCCCCCTCCGGCAGTACCCGCAGCCCTTCACCGGCCAGGGTCAAGGTCAGCCGATAGTCCATATCCGGCACCCATATCTGCAAACGACGCCCGTCGAGAAAGGCCAGTTCACCCTGGCGCAGCGGCTCGGCCAGTATCCGCCGCAACAGGGCCTCCAGCAGCGGTGCCTGGACCCGGAGGGGCAGCAGGGACAGTGGTTGCTTCAGGCAACCGGGACCATGCTGGCTGAGACGATGGCAGATGGCGGACAGCATAAAACCTCCTTGCAAAAAGCCTATCTCAGCACGGACGGCGCCATCCCGCCCTGCGCCAAATCAAATTGGCATCATTTGTTTCAAATCAAATACCCCTTCATCATTCGCCGCTAGACTGGCCGCCTTCTGAACCACGGAGCCATCAACATGGAACTGCTCTGTCCGGCCGGCAGCCTGCCGGCCCTGAAATCCGCGGTCGACCAGGGCGCCGATGCCGTTTATATCGGCTTCAAGGACCAGACCAATGCCCGCCATTTCGCCGGCCTCAATTTCACTCCCCACAGCCTGCAACAGGGTATCGACTATTTGCGCCGGCACGGCCGCAAACTGCACGTAGCCATCAACACCTTCGCCCACCAGGGCAACGAGGCGGTATGGCAAGCTGCGGTGGATCAGGCCGTGGCCCTGGGCGCCGACGCGCTGATCATCGCCGATACCGCCATCCTCGCCTATGCAGCCCGCAACCATCCCGACACCGAACTGCATCTGTCGGTACAAGCCAGTGCCACCAACGCCGCCGCCATCCGCTTTTTCCGGGAGAATTTCGGCGTACGCCGGGTGGTGCTGCCGCGCGTCTTGTCCATCCAGCAGGTTCGCCAGATAGCCAGGGACACCGATGCCGAGCTGGAGGTGTTCGCCTTCGGCAGCCTGTGCATTATGGCTGAGGGGCGCTGCTACCTTTCCTCCTATCTTACCGGGGAAAGCCCAAATACGGTGGGCGCCTGTTCTCCGGCCCGCTTTGTACGCTGGGAAGAACGGGACGGCCGGCTCGAATCGCGCCTCAACGAAGTCCTGATCGACCGCTTTGCCCCGGACGAACAGGCCGGTTATCCCACCCTGTGCAAAGGCCGTTTCGAGGTAGACGGGCAACGCTTCCATACCCTGGAAGAACCCACCAGCCTCAATACCCTGAGCCTTATCCCCGACTTGCTCCGGCTGGGCGTTAAATCGGTCAAGATAGAAGGGCGCCAGCGCAGTCCGGCCTATGTAGCCCAGGTCACCCGGGTCTGGCGCCAGGCGCTGGACGCCTGCCTGCAAGCACCTGACCGCTATGGGGTCGAGCCAGCCTGGCAACGGCAGCTCGACGCCGTCTCCGAAGGCAGCCAGACCACCCTGGGTGCCTATCACCGCAAATGGCAATAGGAACACATATGCAAGTTCATCTGGGCCCCCTGCTGTTTTTTTGGCCACGGCAACAGGTTGAGGCATTTTATCAGGCGGCGCTCGCCACTCCCTGCCGGCGCATCTATCTGGGCGAAACCGTCTGCCCCAAGCGGCGGGAGCTGAAAACCGCCGACTGGCTGGCCCTGGCGCGCGAACTCGCCGCCGCCGGAAAAGAAGTGGTGCTGTCTACCTTGGCGTTGATCCAGGCGCCGGCGGAACTGCTCACCATCAAAAAACTGTGCGAACAGGGCGAGCTGCAAATAGAAGCCAACGATCTGGGCGCGGTGCAACTGGCCATTGAGCGGGGCCTGCCCTTCGTCGGCGGTCCGGCACTCAATGTCTACAACCTCGAGACCCTGCGGCTGTTGCTGGATAAAGGCATGACCACCTGGGTACCACCGGTGGAATTGTCCCGGGCCTGGCTGTGGGATATTCATCAGGCGGCCAAGGCAGCGGGGATCCGATCCCGGTTCCAACTGGAAGTGTTCGGCTACGGCTACCTGCCCCTGGCCTACTCGGCCCGCTGCTTTACCGCCCGGGCGGAAAACCGGCCCAAGGACGAGTGCGAACTGGTGTGCATTCACTATCCCAGCGGCCGTCAGGCCAATACTCAGGAAGGCCAGCCGGTGTTCAACCTCAACGGCATCCAGACCCAGTCAGGGTATTGCTACAATCTGATCAACGACCTGGCGGGGATGCACGACTGGGTGGATGCGGTGCGCCTCAGCGCCCACAGCCCCGAATGCCTGGCCTGGATTGAGCGTTTTGCCAAGCCCGCCGGCGGTGCCCCCTACCCGCTCGCCTCGCGCTTTTGCAACGGTTACTGGAACCAGTTGCCGGGCATGGAGTGGCTGCCGTCGCCGGCCGTTCTGGCAGAAGCATAAGAAGGGGGCCATGTGGCCCCCTGTTAACGTTTAAGCCGTGCCTGCTGGCCAATCAGGTCCAGCTCCAGCAACGAATAGCGATGCTCGACGAAGTCGTAGATGTTGGTGGCCAGGGCCAGCTTGAAATACACCTCGGCCTGCTCCGGCTGGCCGTTGCGCTGGGCCTGTTTGGCCAGATAGAAGTAGGCCTCGCACAGCATCTCGGCCAGTTGCTGGTTGTCCTGGCTTTCTTCCGCAATGCGGTTGAGCAGTTGCTCATCGCTGATCCGGCCAAGGTAGACATTAACGATATCCCAGGCCCATTCATCGGTACCGTGGCGCAGCAGGTGAGCCTCCAGCTCTTCCCGGGCCGATTCGGGATCGACCTTCTCGCGCGCCAGATACCACCACAGCAAACGATAGGGATCACTTGGGTCTTCCTCAAGAAACACCCTTAAATCTCGAGCCGCCAGGCCGGGCCGCCCGCCGTAATAGAGGGCGATGCCCCGGTTGAGGTTGGCATAGCGGTAATCGGGTGCCAGCTCCAGGGCGGAGTCGAAGGCCTCGTAGGCCTCGTCGAATTCCTGATTCTGGGTCAGGTAGACACCGTTGAGGTTGTAGGCGTCGGCAAAATCGGGACGCTCGCGTAGGGCCCGGTTAAAGTCCAGCCGGGCCATGGCCCGCAGGCCGACGCGATCAAACACCACACCACGCTGGAAGAACAGCTCGGCCCGCTGCTCCGGGGTCAGGCCGGGGGCGTTGATCATCTGTCCCAGACGGGCGATACCCAGTTCGCTTTCGTAAGAAACCTGCATCGGTACCGGCAATACCAAGGTGGGCGTGACGGCCTTGGGGGCACTGCAGCCGGCCAGCATCAGACCAACAAGGGCCAAAGGACCGAGCAAAAATCTGTCTTTCAAGTCGGCTCCGAACTTGTCTAATTATGACCACATGTTATGCAGCTCCATGACGTTTGTCATGTCGCAAATGCACTCCACAACAAAAAGGGGCACAACAGGCCCCTTTGAGTCATGACATTACGGCAGCGGCTCCTGATCCGCCCCTTCCTTCTCCACCTGCACCGGCAGCATGTGCTCCCGTTGCACCCCGAGCAGCATGGCCCAGGCGCTGGCGATATAGATGGACGAGTAGGTGCCAAAACCAATGCCCAGCAGCAAGGCGGTGGCAAAACCGTGGATCAGTGCGCCGCCCTTGAGGAACAGCGCCACCACCACCACCAGGGTGGTGGCCGAGGTGATCAGGGTCCGGCTCAGGGTATCGGTAATGGCCTCATCGAACACCTGGGCTGTGGTGGTGTCCCGCACCCGGCGGAAGTTTTCCCGCACCCGGTCGAACACCACTATGGTGTCGTTGAGGGAGTAACCCACCACCGTCAACAGGGCCGCCACTATGGTGAGATCCACCTCAATCCGCAGCCAGGAGAACACACCCAGGGTGATGATGACATCGTGGGCCAGGGACAGCACGGCACCGGAGGCCAGCCGCCATTCGAAGCGCATCCCCACGTACACCAGGATGCACAACAGCGCCACCAGTATCGCCAGTCCGCCCTGTTCGGCCAGTTCCTTGCCGATGGCGGGGCCGACGAACTCCAGCCGTTTCATCTCGGCGGACGGCGACAGCTGCTGCATGGCGGCCAGCACCGCCTCACCCTGTTGCTGGACATCCACCTGCTCCTGAGGCGCCAGCCGGATCAACAGATCCCGGCTGGTGCCGAAATGCTGTACCGTGGCCCCGGGCAGGCCGGCGCCCGCCAGGCTGTCGCGCACCCCATCCAGCTCTACTGCCTGTTCGAAGGCCACTTCCACCACGGTGCCGCCGGTAAAGTCCAGGCCCCAGTTCAGGCCCCGGGTAAACAGGCTGAAAAAGCACAGGGCGATCAACACCAGCGACAGTACCGTCGCCGGCTTGGAGTAGTGCATAAAGCGGATGGGCGCCTTGGTCTTGAGGATTTCAAACATGGCTCAGTTTCCTCATATGGACAGTTTGCTGAGACGCTTGCCGCCCCAGATCAGGTTGACCAGCGCCCGGGTGCCCACGACGGCGGTAAACATGGAGGCAAGGATCCCTATCATCAGCGTCACCGCAAAGCCCTTGATGGGGCCAGTGCCCACCGCAAAGAGGATGATGGCGGTGATAAAGGTGGTGATGTTGGCATCGGCAATGGTACTGAAGGCCTTCTCGTAACCGATGTGGATGGCCTGCTGTACCCCGCGTCCGTCCCGCAACTCCTCGCGGATCCGCTCGAAGATCAGCACATTGGCGTCCACCGACATCCCTATGGTGAGCACGATGCCGGCGATGCCCGGCAACGTCATGGTGGCTCCCGGCACCATCGACATCACGCCGATGATGATCACCACGTTGGCCAGCAGCGCCACATTGGCCACCAGGCCGAACTTGCGATAGTAGATGGCCATGAACAGCACCACCGCCAGCATGCCGTAGACCATGGCCATCAGGCCGTTTTCCACGTTCTGCTGGCCCAGACTCGGGCCTATAGTGCGCTCTTCCACGATCTGGATGGGCGCAATCAGGGCACCGGCACGCAACAGCAGGGCCAGGTTTTGTGCCTCGGCCATGGAGTCGATACCGGTGATGCGGAAACTGCGTCCCAGCCGCGACTGTATGGTGGCCACGTTGATGACTTCCTGATCCTTGCGGAACTTGCGGGAGCCGTCTTCATCGCGCTCGTCGGTGGGCTTGTATTCGGTGAACACGGTGGCCATGGGCCGGCCCACATTATCCTTGGTAAAGTCGGCCATGCGGCTGCCGCCGGGGGCATCCAGGCTGATATTCACCTGCGGCCGGCTGAACTCGTCCATGCCCGAACTGGCGTCGACAATATGCTCACCGGTAAGGATGATGCGCTTTTGCAGTACGACAGGCCGGCCACTGCGATCACTGAACAGCTCGCTGTTGGGCGGTACCCGGCCGGTAGTCGCGGCGGCCACATCGGCGCTTTCGTCCACCAGGCGGAATTCCAGGGTGGCGGTGGCGCCGAGGATTTCCTTGGCCCTGGCAGTATCCTGGATGCCGGGCAGTTGTACCACGATGCGCTCGGCCCCCTGGCGCTGCACCAGTGGCTCGGCCACGCCCAGCTCGTTGACCCGGTTGCGGATGATGGTGATGTTCTGCTGCAGGGCATATTCCTTCACTTCCTTCAGCCGCTGCTCGCTCATCACCGCAAACAGGCCGGCGTTGTCGCCGCTGTCGCGCTCGGAAAACACCAGATCGGGATAGCGGCCGCGCAGGTAGCTCAGGGCCTGGTTGCGCACCTCGGCCTCGCGGAACACCATCAGGGCACCGCCATCCTGGGCCAGGACGCCGGAGTAACGCAGGCGTTGCTCGCGCAGGTCGGTACGGAAGTCCTGCACCATTTGCTCTTGCACCCGGTTGAGGGCTTCGTCCATATCCACTTCCATCAGGAAATGCACGCCGCCGCGCAGGTCAAGGCCCAGCTTGAGCGGGCCGGCCCCGATGGCCTCCAGCCAGGCCGGAGTGGACGGGGCCAGGTTGAGGGCGGTGATATAGTCCTCGCCCAGGGCCTCGGCCACCAGGTCCTTGCCCCTGAGCTGGTCGTCGGTATTGCGAAAACGGATCAGTAACTGGTTATCGGCCAGGGCAGCGCTTTTCACGTCGATGCCGGCTTGTTGCAGGCTCTGCTGGGCCTGGGTCAGGATGGCGGGAGTGACCTGGGTACCACGGGAGCCCGACACCTGCAGGGCGGGATCTTCGCCGAACAGATTGGGTGCTGCATAAAGAAAACTGATGGTGATCACGAAGATCACCATCAAGTATTTCCACAGCGGATATCGATTCAACACGCTGTGCTCCTCGACAGGGGATTAGAGGGACTGGATGGAGCCCTTGGGCAGGACGGCAGTGATGAAGTCCTTCTTGATGGTGACCTGGGTCTGTTCGCTCAGGCTCAGTACCACATAGTCATTGTCGGCGGAGATTTTGGCAATCTTGCCCACCAGGCCGCCGTTGGTCAGCACTTCGTCGCCCTTGCTCAGGGAGGACATCAGGTTCTTGTGCTCTTTCACCCGCTTGGACTGGGGACGGAAGATCATGAAGTAGAAGATCAGGCCGAACACGACCAGCATGATGATCATTTCCATACCGCCGCCGGCGGCGCCGCCCTGGGCATAAGCCTTGGAGATAATATCCATTCGTTTTGGTTCCTCGTTGATGGTTAAAAGTTGGATACCGAGTCACAACCCGCCAGGCCGCGGAAGGATACAGCTAAGCCGACCGTGACATGCCAGGGATGGCATGTCCGAGCGTACATGGATGTATTCACAGCGTGTCGGCGTGCTGTGCCTTCCGGTGCCCGGCTGCGAGCTCAATGGTCACAATCTGTTTGTTCACTCTGGCCCAATGGCGGCACGGGTCTGCCCTGCCGGCCATAGAACTCAGCTACAAAGTCGTCTAATTTACCCTGCTCTATGGCTCCGCGTAAACCTTCCATCACCCGCTGGTAGTAACGCAGGTTATGAATGGTGTTTAAACGCGCACCCAAAATCTCGTTGCACTTGTCCAGATGATACAGATAGGCACGGGAATAGTTTTTACAGGTGTAGCAGTCGCAATCGGCATCCAGCGGGCCGGTGTCGGTCTTGTGTTTGGCGTTGCGAATTTTCACCACGCCGTCGGTGGTGAACAGATGGCCGTTGCGGGCATTGCGGGTGGGCATCACGCAGTCGAACATGTCTATACCCCGGCGCACCCCTTCCACCAGATCCTCCGGCTTGCCCACCCCCATCAGGTAGCGGGGCTTGTCGGCAGGAATTTTCGGGCAGGTGTGCTCCAGCACCTTGTGCATCTCGTGCTTGGGCTCGCCCACCGCCAGACCGCCCACGGCGTAGCCGTCAAAGCCAATCTCGAGCAGCCCTTCCAGGGACTGATCCCGCAGATCTTCGTAAACACTGCCCTGGATGATACCGAACAGGGCATTCTTGTTGCCCTGCTTGTCGAAATGATCCCGGGATCGTTTGGCCCAGCGCAGGGACATTTCCATCGACTTTTTGGCTTCTTCCCAGGTCGCCGGGTAGGGAGTGCACTCGTCCATGATCATCACGATGTCGGAACCCAGATCGTACTGGATCTCCATCGACACCTCGGGCGACAGGAAGATCTTGTCGCCGTTGACCGGATTGCGGAAATAGACGCCTTCTTCGGTGATCTTGCGGATATGACCCAGGCTGAACACCTGAAAGCCGCCGGAGTCGGTGAGGATGGGGCCCTGCCAGTTCATAAAGTCGTGCAGATCCCCGTGCAGCTTCATCACCTCCTGGCCCGGACGGATCCACAGGTGGAAGGTGTTGCCGAGCAGGATCTGGGCGCCGGTGGCGGCCACTTCTTCCGGGGTCATGCCCTTGACGGTGCCGTAGGTGCCCACCGGCATAAAGGCCGGGGTTTCCACCACGCCCCGGTCGAACATCAGCCGGCCGCGGCGGGCGCGGCCATCGGTGGTTTGCAGTTCAAATTTCATCGGTTACCTCTGTTGGCCGGAGAAACAGTCCGACCTTTATATCGGGGATTGGGGACTAGGGATCAGGGACTGGTTGCGGGCGCCTGCAGACACCTTGACCAGTCCCTATTCCCCAGTCCCGAGTCCCAGCTGTTTAGTAATAAACATGGCATCGCCATAGCTGAAAAAGCGATAGCGCTCCGCCACCGCCGCCCGGTAGGCGGCCATGATGTGGTCGTGGCCGGCGAAGGCGCTGACCAGCATGATCAGGGTCGACTCGGGCAGGTGGAAGTTGGTAATCATGGCATCCACCAGCTGGAAGCGATAACCCGGGTAAATAAAGATATCGGTATCGCCGTAGAAGGGGGCAAGCGGCTCGCCCTTGCCCAGGCTGGCCCGGGCGGCGCTTTCCAGGGAGCGCACCGAGGTGGTGCCCACGGCGATCACCCGGCCGCCCCGGGCGCGGGTGGCGTCAATCTGCGCCACCACCTCGGCCGGCACTTCGATATATTCGGCGTGCATCTTGTGTTCAAGCACATTGTCCACCCGCACCGGCTGGAAGGTGCCGGCGCCCACATGCAGGGTGATAAAGGCCAGTTCGACACCCTTGGCCTGGAGTTCGGCTAGCAGCGGTTCGTCAAAATGCAGGCCGGCGGTGGGGGCCGCCACGGCGCCCGGCTTTTCGTTATAGACGGTCTGGTAGCGCTCCTTGTCGGCCTCGGTGTCGGGCCGGTCGATATAGGGCGGCAACGGCATGTGGCCCACCGCCTCCAGAATCTCGAGCACGGTGCGCGGGTCGTTGAATGCGATTTCGAACAGGGCGTCGTGGCGCGCCAGCATGGTGGCCCTGACGTCCGGCTCCAGGATCAGTTCGGCCCCCGGCTTGGGCGACTTGGAGGCGCGCACATGGGCCAGCACCCGCTTGTCGTCCAGCACCCGCTCCACCAGCACTTCCACCTTGCCGCCGCTGGCCTTGTGGCCGAACAGCCGCGCCGGTATCACCCGGGTGTTGTTGAACACCAGCAGATCACCCGGGTTGACCAGATTCAGGATGTCGCCGAAGCGGCCGTGCACCAGGGCGCCGCTGTTGCCGTCCAGCTGCAGCAACCGGCTGGCGGTACGCTCCGCCGTGGGGTGGCGGGCAATCAACTCGTCGGGGAGCTCGAAATGGAAATCACGGACCTGCATAGACAACCTCTTGTTATAACGGGCGCTAGTCTAGTGAGGCTGCATCACGGGATCAAGGCAATTCGGCCCGGGGCCTGCGCCATGGAATATGCCACGCAGGGAACAAGAGCACGGCAGAAACTTCCGCCCCACCGTGACCGGGGTCATATTACCCGCCCCCTTGCTTGGGCTATCTTGATATAAAAAGAGGAGAAGCATCATGCCAGCCGTCGTTTCCGAAATCATGTCACGCAAGGTTATCGGCCTGCCCCCGTCCGCCAGCCTGGCGGAGGCCCGCACCCTGATGCAGCGCCATCATATCCGCCATCTGCCAGTGCTGGAGCAGGACAAGCTGGTGGGCCTGGTCAGCCAGCGGGATATCCTGGCGGCCCAGGAGTCCAGTCTGGAAAAGGGCACCAATGGCCACTTCCTGCAGCAACACACCCTGGCGGAGATCATGGTGACCGGGGTCACCACCGTCAGCCCCAGGGCCGGCATCCGCGAGGCGGCCCTTTACCTGCAAAAACACAAGTACGGCTGCCTGCCGGTGGTGGACAAAGGCAGGCTGGTGGGCATCGTCACCGGCAGCGATTTCGTCGCCGTGGCCATCCACCTGCTGGAGGTGCTGGACAACCAGCTGGCCGACGAAGACGAAGACGACGACGAGCTGGACGAGCTGGATCTGACGCCGGACGCCCAGGATTATCAGGACGGCTCGCGGGATCTATGAATTACCTGGCCCACCTGCACCTGGCCCATATCAGCCGGACCAGCCTGGCCGGCGCCCTGCTGGGGGAGTTCGCCCGGGGCGCCATAGACCCGGCCCTGCCCCCGGAGCTGCAACTCGGCATCCGGCTGCACCGGCGCATCGACAGCTTCACCGATGCCCATCCGCGGCACCTCGGAGCGGTGCGCGCCCTGCCCAGCCCCTTTCGCCGCTACGGCGGCATCATCATGGACATGATGTTCGATCACTTCCTGGCCCGGCACTGGTCCCGCTACCATCCCTGGGCGCTGGCCGACTTTATCGGCTACAGCCACCGCCGGCTGCAGCCCGGGGCACACTGGCCACCGGACATGGTCATGCTGGTGGAGCGGCTCAAGCAACACCGGCTGCTGGCCCAGTACCGGAGCCTGGAGGGCATCACCCGGGCCATTATCCGCATCGGCGGCCGCTTTCGCCGCCCCACCCCCCTGCCCGACTGCGCGCCCCTGCTGCGGGCCCATTACGACGAGATGGAGCAGGCCTTTCTCGCCTTCTACCCCGAGTTGCAGGACTTTGTGCTGAGCCAGACCCGACGGGATTAACATCTGTTTAAGACGTAGGCCATCGGCCAAAGCACACAGCTCCTCCGGCACGCCGTGGGACCTGATACTCGCCATGTCGGCCTGCTGCGAACATTCACTGGATGTTCGGTCAGGCCGAAATGGCTCGTCACGGCGAGCAAACTCACCCCCTGGGGGCTCCGCCGCGCCCTCCCTGGCGCGGAGGGCCGGCGGAGCTGCGCCCTTTGTCCTCCCTGTCGCCCTGCAGCCGCCTGCAGGCACCACTATCAGACGGTATCAGGGCTTGAAGGAGGCAACAGGGATTGCCTCCGCCGAGCGCCACAGGGATGCTTGAAGCGGGTCGGCGAAGGTGGCCCTGTTGCCTCTTCCTCTTCTTCTTCGTAACAAACAGCCAAAAAGTACCACCGTTAAGCCCTGGGATTGGCCGGATAGAACAGCTCGGGCTGCACCGGCTGGTGGGAAAAGAAGCGGGTATTCTTGTGGGGCAGCTTCATAAATCCCCCCACCCCCTGGTCGCTGATCAGCGGTATCTTGTCCACGATAAAGGCGAGCAGCGCCCGAAACTCCTCCTCGGCGCCCCGGTCCAGCAGCCGGTAGTAGCTGTGCAGCTTGAGGTAGAGCGGCGTCACCTCGAAGATGATACAGCCGGTATGGTGGATGCGGTTCAGGCGGGCGATGGCGTCCACGATGGCGTAGGGCAGCACCAGCTGTTCGTCCGGATCCCGGCCGTCCTCGAAATAGGAATGCTGGCGGCTGGCGTCGTCGGTGCTGGGAATGTCCGCCAGCCGGTAGGGGATACGGGTGCCGGGCGGTGGCAGGAAGGGGCTGTGCTCGTCGGAGCGGCTCAGGTGGAGGGTGTTGCGGGCGTTGAACAGGCAGGCCTTGAACACCCCTATCCTGTCGATGGCCCGGGCCAGCATCACCACGTTGTTGACCGCCACCGCGAAGGCCTCCTTCAGCGCCTGGTCGTAGAGGTTGAGGCTGGAGTCGATATAGACGCCCTCCTCCTCCCAGTGGATGGCGAGCCCCCCCACCACCGGGTAGCGGCCGATCCGGCTCACCGCCGCCACGAACGCCTTCTCGGTCTCGCCCATGCCCGCCAGGTAGTTCTTGTAGTAGCGCTCCAGTTGGGCGTCGTCCACGTAGTGGATGCCCTCCTCCTCGCTGTGCTCGCGCAGGAAGGACTTGCGCGAGGAGTACACCACGGTATCCATCTCGTGCGGCTCCGGGCTGACCCACACCGGCAGTTGCGGGCTGTCGTCGAACAGCACCAGGGTCGGCAGCACCAGCCGCTTCAGACGCGGCATGGCGGCCAGGAAATAGTCTCCGGCCCGCCGGCGCAGCCCGGCGTCCTCGGACAGCAGGCCGTCCAGCATCAGCGCGAATTCCCGGGGCAACCCCAGGCTGGTCGCCGGCAGGGCCCGGCAGCCGAAGCGGCAGGACTGGCCCGAGGCCAGGGCGTAGAGGGTGCCGGCCACCCCCTGCTCGTCGAAACGGGGGCTGGACAGCCCGCCCTCCCGCTGTTCGGGGCCGATGAAATAGACGTCCCCCAGGCGGGCGTTGGAATGCTGCAGATCCGCCGACATCAGCGCCATCACGTTGCTGGCCACGAACTGGCCGTCGCTGTCGGTCTGGGCGAACACCGAGGAGCCCCAGTCCACCAGGCTGATCCGCCCCGACTCCGGGTCGAACACGATGTTGGAGGGCTTGATGTCGCCGTGCACCAGGGGCGCGGGCTGGCCGTCCTTGTGGTGGTGGCGCAGGGCCTGCAGCAGGTCGGCCAGTTGGGCGGCGATGTCCACCAGCAGCCGGGGCGGCAGCCGCCCCGTCTTCAGGCTGAACCGCTCCAGATCCTCCCCCCGGGCCCGCCCCATCATCAGGATGCCCTGCTTTCTCACCACCTGGTAGGTGATGTAGCGGGGCACCAGGGGGTGGCTCACCTGGGACAGCATATAGGCCTCGTCGGCCAGCCGCTCGCGGATGTGCGGCGGCAGGTTGATGCGGGAAAACTTGAAGGCCACCTCCTCGCCGTCGGCGCCGACCCCGACGAAGGTAAAGCCGTAGGCGCCCTTGCCCGCCAGGCTGATCCGGCGATAACCGAGCTTCTCCAGCTCGCCCATGCACAGGGCTATCCAGTCCTTCAGTTTCCTGGCGTCGTTGGCGTTGAGCAGATAGATGGACTGCTCTTCCGGAATATAGAAGTTGCGCAGCTGGTGCCGGTACATGGCTCAGGCCAGTTGCGCCAGCATCAGCTCCGGCTGCTCCAGGTACTGCCGCCAGCGGTTGTTGAAGCGGGCCAGGGTGGCGCCGTCGATCACCCTGTGGTCCGCCGACCAGCACACCGTCATCAGCTGTTGTGCCTCCACCTCGCCCGCCGCGTTGAAGCGGGGCAGGCGCTGCAGGCGGCCGAGGGCGGCGATGGCCAGTTGCGGCGGGTTCACCACCGGGGTGGACAGGGTGCCGCCCAGCACCCCGATGTTGGACAGGGTGATGGTGCCCCCCTGCAGCTCGGCGGGGGACAAGCCGCCCCGGCGCGCCGCCTCGCTCAGCCGCTCCAGCTCGGCGGCGATGGCCAGCAGGGATTTCTGCTCGCAATGCCTGATGGTGGGCACCAGCAGGCCGGCCTCGGTGTCCACCGCCACCCCGACATGGTGGTGATCCTGGTAGCGGAGGCTGGCGCCGTCCTCGCCCAGGCGGGCGTTGAGCAGGGGATACTGCTTCAGGCACAGGGACAGTGCCTTGATAAAGAAGGGCAGCAGGGTCAGCCGCGCGCCCTCGGCGGCGAAGGCGGGCTTGAGCTTGTCCTTGAGCGCCAGCAACTGGTCCAGGCGGAACTCGTCGCAAAAGGTGAAACGGGGGATGCCGAGGGAGGCGGTCATCTGCCGGGCCATGGCGGCACGCACGCCTCTGAGCGGCTCCTCCCGGTCGGCCGGCGCCGCCGGCTCGGCCGGGGCTGGCGCGGCGCCCGCCTCCCGCCGGGCCAGGTAGGCCTCGATGTCCTCCTTGTAGACCCGGCCCTTGTCACCGGAGCCGGGCACCTGGCCGATATCCACCGACAGCTCCCGGGCCAGGCGCCGTACCGCCGGGCTCGCCACCGCCCGGCCGCCGGCCGGTGCCGCCGGTGAAACCGCCGGCTGAGCGCTGGCCGCCTCGCTCTCCGGCCCGGGAGCCGCGGGCTCGGCGGCCTGACCCGGTGCCGGCGGGGATGCCTGGCTGGCCGCCTTGCCGTCGTTGGTCACGGCCACTTCCATCTCGAACAGGGGCGCATGCACCCGCGCCATCTCGCCCTTGGCCACGTACAGCCGGGTGATGGTGCCCCCATGCACCGCCGGTATCTGCACCAGGGCCTTGTCGGTCATCACGTCGCAAATGGCCTGATCCTCGGCCACCTTGTCGCCTTCCCCGACCAGCCACTCCACCAGTTCGCATTCCACTATGCCCTCGCCGATATCCGGCAGGTAGAAATCCTGTTTCATGCCGCCCCCTAGAAGTTCACCGTCCGCACTATCGCCTCGAAGGTCTTGAGGTGATCCGCCATGTATTCCTTCTCCAGCGCCAGGGGATAGGGCGTATCCAGACCGCAGACCCGGGCGATGGGGCTTTCGAGGTGCAGGAAGCAGTGTTCCTGCACGGTGGCGGCGATTTCACCGGCCATACCGCCGGTGAGCGGCGCCTCGTGGTTGACGAGCAGGCGGCCGGTTTTCATCACAGAGCCGATCACCGTTTCTACATCCCAGGGTAAAAGGCTACGCAAGTCGATAATTTCGCAGGAAATATTCTGCTGCCCGGCCAGCTCCGCCGCCTTTTGCAACACCTCCATCTGGGCGCCCCAGGCCAGCAGGGTAATATCGCTTCCCTCCTGCACCACCTCGGCCCTGTCCAGCGGCAGCGGGTCATCCCCCTCGTCCACTTCGCCCACGGCGGCACGGTAGAGCCGCTTGGGCTCGAAGAACAGCACCGGATCCGGACATTCGATGGCCGCCAGCAACAGCCCCCTGGCCTGGGCCGGATCCCGGGGTACCAGTACCCGCAGGCCGGCGGTATGCACGAAATAGGCCTCCGGCGACTGGCTGTGATAGTGGCCGCCGGCGATGCCGCCGCCGTAGGGCGTTCGGATCACCAGGCCGCCCACATCGAACTGGTTGCCGGAACGATAGCGGAACTTGGCGGTTTCGTTGACGATTTGATCGAACGCCGGATAGATGTAGTCGGCGAACTGGATCTCGGCCACCGGTTTGAAGCCCCGGGCCGCCATGCCGTTGGCGAAGCCAATGATGCCCTGCTCGGTGAGGGGGGTATTGAAGCAGCGGTGCTTGCCGTATTTGTCCTGCAGCCCGCTGGTGGCCCGGAACACGCCGCCGAAGTGGCCCACGTCCTCGCCAAAGCAGACCACGCGCTCGTCCCGGGCCATGGCCAGATCCAGGGCCTGGTTGACTGCCTGCAACAGATTCATCCTGGTCATTTTTTCAGCCTCCCCGCCGTCGCGACATAATGCTCCGGATAGCGCAGCACCTGCTCCCGCAGGGCGGCAAGTTGTTGCTCGAGCCGTACCGGGGGGCTTGCGTAGACATCGCTGATCAGGCTCTCCAGGGGGGGCTTGGGCAAGGGTTCGGCCTGCTTGAGCGCGGCCAGAATCTGCTGGCGCAGCCGGTCCGTTTCCCGGTTATCCTCGGCGTCGTCCAGCCAGCCCTGATGCTGCAGCCAGAGCCGGAACCGGGCCAGGGGATCGCGCCGGCGCCAGTGTTCCTCCTCCTCCCGGGAGCGATAGCCGCTGGGATCGTCGGACGAGGAATGAGCTCCCAGACGGTAGGAAATAGCCTCGATCAGGATGGGCTGGGGCTGGTCCATGATCCTTGCCCGGGCCAGGCGGGTGGCTTCATACACCGCCAGGGCGTCGGCCCCATCGACCCGGATGGCACTGATACCATAGCCTGCCGCCCGGCTGGCAATGCCATCGCCCAGGAACTGTTCGCTGGCCGGGGTGGAAATGGCATAGCCGTTGTTGCGACAAAAGAAGATCACCGGTGCCCGCAGCACCGCCGCCATGTTGAGCCCGGCATGAAAGTCTCCTTCCGAGGCCGCGCCCTCGCCGAAATAACAGAGGGTCAACGCCGCCTCCCCCGCCAGCCGCTGGGCGTAGGCATAGCCCGCGGCCTGGGGGATCTGGGTCGCCAGGGGCGAGGAAATGGTCATGAAATTGAGCGCTTTGCTGCCATAATGCACCGGCATCTGCCGCCCCTTGCCCAGATCCCGCTCGTTGGAAAACAGCTGGTTCATGAACTGCTCCAGGGTGAAGCCCCGATAGTGCAGTGCGCCCTGCTCCCGGTACTGGGCCATGATCATGTCCGCCGGATCCAGGGCGGCGGCACTGGCCACCGCTTCGGCCTCCTCGCCCAGGCTCTGCAGGTAAAAGCTGATCCGGCCCTGGCGCTGGGCCGCCAGCATGCGCTCATCGAGCAGGCGGATGAACACCATGCTGCGATGCATGGCCAGGGCGGTGTCCCGGTCCAACCCGGGATCCCGGGCATCGGCATAGAGCCGGCCATCGTCCCTGAGCAGGCGCAACGTGGCGATGGCCGGCCCCCGGGGGTCCACAAACCTGGCCTGGTGGATGGTGCCGCTGCCTGCATTGTTTGGATTGGTCATGACCTCGCTCCCATCACCCCCGGCAAACCGGGAAAGGGGCCGCCGTTGGCACGACAGCTCAATATGACGCCAATTATAACACCTGGGCAACAAAGCGACGGGGCCAGCCAGGTCTTGCCGGCTTCGCCGAGCAAACAATCGAGTAGGGTGAGGCGTTACCGCCTCATCCCTCTCACAGAACCGTACATACGGGCCACGTATACGGCTCATGCCATTAACTTACCCCGAACTCGGGGACAGTGATGCCGGTTTTGACCTTCGCA
>NZ_PXYH01000030.1 GCF_003012795.1 Zobellella taiwanensis | reverse complement strand
AGCTGCCATGTGAAAGTAGGTCACTGCCAGGCACCCAATATAGTACTCCTGACTATACAGCTTTTGCGGAGCGGTAGTTCAGTTGGTTAGAATACCGGCCTGTCACGCCGGGGGTCGCGGGTTCGAGTCCCGTCCGCTCCGCCATATTAAAGAAGCCCTTAGCTAGTTGATAGCTAAGGGCTTCTTGCTTTTCTGCTCTAAGTAAAATCAGTTTTCCTCAATCTGTAAAATTACCCCTCGTGACCAAAACGTGACCTGGATGCTGTTTTGACCGGGGGTCAAAGTAGCAGATAACGTGTTTTTGCGTATGCACAAAACAACGGGGCTGATATGACCTACATTGACAACTTTGTAGTGGTCAACTAATCCCGGACAGTACTTTAAGGTTTTCCTCAGCCGCAACGGGTGAAATGCCGCCGTTGAATGCATGAGGTCGTTGCCGGTTGTAGTAGTCCATCAAGTAGCTCCCAACATCCTTTTGAGCCTCAGGCAGATTTCGATAACCCAGAGCCGGTATCCACTCAGATTTCAGACTTCGGAACAGTCGCTCCATCGGTGCGTTGTCCCAGCAGTTGCCGCGCCGGCTCATGCTTTGTGTCATTCGATAGCGCCAGATTCTCTGACGGAACTTACGACTGGCGTACTGACTTCCCTGATCCGAGTGGAACATGACTTTCTCTGGCTGACCACGCTGTGATCTGGCACCAGGACGGCGGGCTCTATGCCTTGCATTCACTGCCGGCAGGCCGACCACCCGTTCTTCCTATCCGTAACATTATCATGCTGCTTCAGAGCACTTCAGTGTTTTACGCTCCCAAGGAGTCCGTATTCAATCGGCGTTGACAAAAGATCAATGACTGGTTCTCAAAAGCTCATAATGTATGACCGAGACCACGTGGTTGATCTTGATTGATATGAAGTCTGCAGAGCAGGATTTCTAATATTAGTTCATATATATCAATGAATTATGATTTTTATAGAATGATGTATCTTAATAAAGTCTGACTGGCACGACCCTGTTGCGTTGGGGTTTACCGGTGGGGACAAGGGCGGCAGGGGCCCTTGTTTTGATGACGCTGTCAGGGCGTGGTGACGGCACCAAATTCCTGGCCAAGACGGCGGAAGGCATTCAGTACCAGACCGTTGTCCCGGATTTCCAGGTAATGCAAGCGTCCTTCGGCATTAATCACCAGGGTTAGATCCTGGCCGGCCTGCAGTCTGCTGAGTGGTTTATAGGATGGCTCGGCTCGTACCAGGGCGATCAGATCCTGTCCGGGCAACTGCCATTCCCGGAACAGTGCCGCCAGGGTTTCCCCCTGGCCCAGGGTATGGTCTATGCGGCGTCCACCATTAGGTATGTCCAGGCTCCTTTGCTCACTTTGGGCCAAGGGCAGGCTGAGGCTGCCGGTAACCGGTGAGGGTGGCTGAGGTGGTGCAGGTTGCCATGCCAGCAGTAATAACCACAGGGGCAGCAATATCAGGATGGCAAGCCGGTGCCTGGGAGGCAGTTGCCGCAGCCGATCAAGCAGCCTGCCGAAGCCAAGACGAACGGGAAGGGTCAACTGGTGGATGTCCTTGCCCGGCGACATTTTGGGATGGTGTTTTTTAACGGTTTTTTTTCTGGTCATGATGGCCCTCGCGGCCACAAGTGTATCCACCTCCATGAGGCTCCACAAGCGGTGGCCAGTGTCCTTTTTGTGTTACCGACCGCTTTTGTCGGGATAGCCCTGTACCGGGATCCGACAAAGCGTTTAACCCCGGCTGAGCGGGTGTTAAAATGGCGGCCTTCTCGATAATACTGGCCCATTCGGGGCTTTTGACCAGCTAAGGCAGAACTCATGACAGTTAAAACGCGGTTTGCTCCCAGCCCCACCGGTTTCCTCCATGTCGGCGGCGCGCGCACGGCTTTGTATTCCTGGCTCTACGCCCGTCATCACCAGGGCGAGTTCGTCCTGCGCATCGAAGACACCGATCTGGAGCGCTCCACCCAGGAGGCCATCGACGCCATTCTCGAGGGCATGAACTGGCTGGGCCTGGGCTGGGACGAGGGTCCCTACTATCAGACCCGGCGTTTTGACCGTTACAACGAGCTGATCGACCGGCTACTGGCCGAGGGCAAGGCTTACCAGTGCTACTGCTCCAGGGAGCGGCTGGAAGCCCTGCGCGAGCAGCAGATGGCCAACGGTGAAAAGCCCCGCTACGACGGCACCTGTCGCCATGGCGGCCATGAACATCCCGCCGGCACGCCCCATGTGATCCGTTTCAAGAACCCGACCGACGGCGCCGTGGTGTTCGAGGACCACGTGCGCGGCCATATCGAGATCGCCAACCGGGAGATGGACGACCTGATCATCCGCCGCACCGACGGTGCGCCCACCTACAACTTCTGCGTGGTGGTGGATGACTGGGACATGGCCATCACCCATGTGGTGCGTGGCGAGGATCACATCAACAATACCCCCCGCCAGATCAACATTTACCACGCCCTGGGCGCGCCCGTGCCCGAATTCGCCCATGTGTCCATGATCCTGGGCGACGACGGCGCCAAGCTGTCCAAGCGCCACGGCGCCGTCAGCGTGATGCAGTACCGGGATGACGGCTACCTGCCCCAGGCCCTGCTCAATTACCTGGTGCGCCTGGGCTGGTCCAACGGCGACCAGGAGATCTTCTCCCTGGAGGAGATGGTGTCCCTGTTCTCCCTCGACGCCATCAGCAAGTCGGCTTCCGCCTTCAATACCGACAAGCTGCTGTGGCTGAACCAGCACTACATCAAGACCCTGCCGGCCGGGGAAGTGGCGGGCCACCTGGAGTGGCATATGCGCGATCAGGGTATCGACTTCAGCCAGGGCCCGGCTCTGGCCGAGGTGGTGAGCCTGTACGCCGAACGCTGCCAGACCCTGAAGGAGCTGGCGGCCCAGAGCCGCTACCTGTTCGAGGATTTTTCCGCCTTCGAGGAGGGTGCGGCCAAGAAGCACCTGCGTCCGGTGGCGGCCGAGCCCCTGGCCCTGGCCCGCACCAGGCTGGCGGAGCTGGCCGACTGGCAGGCCGGCGCCATCCACGAGGCCGTCAACGCCACCGCCGCCGAGCTGGAGCTAGGCATGGGCAAGGTGGGCATGCCGCTGCGGGTGGCGGTCACAGGCCAGGGCCAGTCGCCGGCCATCGACGGCGTTATGGCGCTGCTCGGCAAGGACAGGGTGCTGGCGCGTATCGACACGGCCCTGGCCTTTATCGCCGAACGGGCCCAGGGCTAACCACCGCCTTAAGCGATAAGCTGGAAGCCAGAAGAAAAACAAACGGCGCCTTGATACGGCGCCGTCTTTTATTACGCTTCCGGCTTTCAGCCTCCATCGCTTAAAAAATGACTGGTTGAACGGCTTTTTTTATTTTGAGGTTGACACTAAAGTGCCCCCTGCCTATTATGCGCCTCGCTCGCAGGGACAAAGTCCCCGAGAGACTTAAGCGGGGCTATAGCTCAGCTGGGAGAGCGCTTGCATGGCATGCAAGAGGTCGGCGGTTCGATCCCGCCTAGCTCCACCAAGATTTCTTGGTAACCCCTTAAGTCATTTCTGCCAAATGGGGCTATAGCTCAGCTGGGAGAGCGCTTGCATGGCATGCAAGAGGTCGGCGGTTCGATCCCGCCTAGCTCCACCAGGCGGCAGAAGAACACCAGTAAAACAGCATTGTTTTGGGGCTATAGCTCAGCTGGGAGAGCGCTTGCATGGCATGCAAGAGGTCGGCGGTTCGATCCCGCCTAGCTCCACCAAAACAATCTGACCCGAATTCGGGGCTATAGCTCAGCTGGGAGAGCGCTTGCATGGCATGCAAGAGGTCGGCGGTTCGATCCCGCCTAGCTCCACCAAACAGAAAGCCGCTGCAGAGATGCAGCGGCTTTTTGCTTTTGTGGCTTGCACCCAAAGCCGGGCTCCACGCACAATGAAGAAAACTCAAACGAGGCTTTTTTCATGGAGCATTTCGACCATATTTACCAGCGGGCCTGCCAGCGCAAAGGCGGAGAGGCTGCGCTGCGCCGTCTGATTGATACTCCCCTGCTCGGCCCTGCCGAGCTGGCCGCCATTCCCGATGATCGCTGGTTGTCTTCCTTTACCATGAGCCTGTTCCAGTCCGGGTTTGTCTGGCAGGTTATCCGCAATAAATGGCCTGCTTTTGAACGGGCTTTTTTCGGTTTTGATCCCCACCGGATGCTGCTGCTCGATGAGCGCCATATGGAGCGTTTAAACGGAGATGAAGGCATAGTCCGACATGCGAAGAAAATCGCTGCCGTGCCGGTCAATGCCCGTATGGTATTAGAGCTGGGCGAAGCCCACGGGGGCTTTGGCGCCTTTGTCGCCCATTGGCCCGAACAGGACAGGGTGGGCCTCTGGCTCGAGATCAAACGTCATGGCAGTCTGCTGGGGGGCAACATTACCCCCTATGCCCTGCGCCGGCTTGGAGTGGACACCTTTATCTTCAGCCAGGACGTGACGGCCTACCTCCGCCATCATGCGGTGGTGGAGGCGGGTCTGGGCAGCAAAAAAGGCATGTTGCAGGCTCAGGATGCGTTTAATCTGTGGCGCCGGCAAAGCGGCCTGAGCTTCAGCGAAATCAGCAAGACCATCGCCTTTTCAATGGGCTGAATGGTCTGGAATGAGAGTTCAGGGCTCCAGGTAGGGAGTGAGGAAGGCGTGTACCTGGCCGGCAATCAGCGGCTGGGCATCGGCGGTGGGATGGATGCCGTCGTCCATCATCATTCCCTGGCGGCCGATCAGCGGCTCGACAAAAAACGGCAGCAGTGGCAGCCGGTGTTGATCCGCCAACTGGCTGAACACCTGTTCAAACTGTTGCAGGTAGCGGCGGCCATAGTTGGGCGGTAGCTTGATTTCGGTCAGCACCACGCGTGCACCGGCGTCGTCCGCCAGCTCAATCAGGGTACTCAGATTACGCTGGATAAGCGGCGGCGGCAGGCCGCGCAGGCCGTCGTTGCCGCCCAGCTCCAGCAGTACCAGGCTGGGCTGGTGGCGTTCCAGCAGGGGAGGCAGACGTTGCAGGCCCTGCTGGGTGGTATCGCCGCTGACGCTGGCATTGACTACCTCCACCCGGCGGCCTTCCTGGCGCCACTGTTTGGCCAGCAACTGGGGCCAGGCCTGCTCTGCCGCCATCCGGTAGCCGGCGCTAAGGCTGTCGCCCAGGATCAGCACCGTATTCGCCTGGGCGACCGACGACATCAACAGCAGCACTAGCAGAAGGACTTTCGACATGACGTGTTCTCCGATTATCAGGGTGGCCGGGCTGACGCACAGCATCGGCCTTGCCGATGAACAATTGACCATCCTTCAGGGGATTTCATTCGAAGTCAAGCCTGGCCAGAGTCTGGCCCTGGTGGGGGCGTCCGGCTCGGGCAAGTCGACCCTGCTCGGCCTGCTGGCCGGGCTGGATCTGGCCAGCCAGGGGGACATTGTGATTGCCGGACAGTCGCTGTCCGAGCTGGATGAAGAGCAGCGGGCGGTCTTGCGCGCCCGCCATATCGGCTTTGTTTTCCAGTCCTTCCTGCTGCTGCCGACCCTGACCGCGCTCGAAAACGTCATGCTGCCGGCCGAGTTGCAGGGGCGCAGCCACAACCGGGAGCGGGCCCTGGCGTTGCTGGAGCAGGTGGGGCTGGGTCAGCGCACCCGCCACTTTCCCGGCCAGTTGTCGGGGGGAGAGCAGCAAAGGGTGGCGATCGCCCGCGCCTTTATGATCGAGCCGGACATACTGCTGGCGGATGAGCCGACCGGCAATCTCGACCATGGCACCGGTGCCCAGATCATCGAATTGCTGTTCCGGCTCAACCGGGAGCACGGCACTACCCTGGTGATCGTCACCCACGACGACGCCCTGGCCGGCCGCTGCGAGCGGCGCCTGCTGATGACCGCGGGTCGTCTGGAGGAGCAGCATGCGTAGTTTGGGCTGGGGTCTGGTCTGGCGGGAAGCGGGGCAGGGCCCGCTGCGGTTGTTTTTGCTGGCGCTGGCGTTGTGCGTAGCCAGCATACTGAGCGTGACCCTGGTGGCGGATCGCCTGAACAGCGCCCTGCAGGCCTCGGGGCGAGATTATCTGGCGGCGGATCGCATCCTCACCGGCAGCCGGCCGGCGGCCGGGGATTGGCTGGAGGAAGCGGCGCGACGCGGCCTGGCGGTTTCCCGGGGCCAGTCCTTCAACAGCATGCTGTTTGCCAACGAGACGTTGCAACTGGCCAGCCTGCGCGCCGTGGACGACGCTTTTCCCTTCTATGGCGAGTTGCGCCTGGCACCGGCGGGCCAGGTGCGGCCGGGCCAGATCTGGCTGTCGGCCAGGCTGCTGGCCTTGCTGGACGTGGCCCCCGGCGAACAGGTCGAACTCGGCAATATCGAGTTGACGGTAGCCGGTGAACTGGTCGGCGAGCCGGATCAGGGCTTTTCCCCCTTCCTGCTGGCGCCCCGGGCCCTGCTGCACCTGGATGATGTGGCGGCAACCGGTATCCTGATGGAAGGCAGCCGCAGCCGTTACCGCTATTTGTTCAAGGGGGAGGAGGCCGCGCTGGAGGCCTATGGTGCCTGGCTGCAGCCCAGGCTGCAGGAGGGCCAGCGCTGGCAGGGGCCGGATGATGCCGATACCCCTGTAGCCCGTTCCATCACCCGCGCCGAGCAGTTTTTTCGCCTGGCATCGCTGACCGGCGTGTTGCTCGGTATTCTCGCCATGGCCATCGCTCTTGGCTATTTCTCGCGCCGGGAGCAGGACAGAGTGGCCCTGCTGAAAACCCTGGGCGCCGGTCGGCGCCAGCTGTTTGGCTGGTTCGGCCGTTTGCTGTGCGGCCTGATGATCATGGGTGCCCTGCTCGGCGGTGCTATCGGCTATGGCCTGCACAAACTGATCCTGCTCAGCCTGGGCGAGACGCTGGCCATTCCGTTGCCGCCACCGTCGTTATTGCCATTCGCAGTGGCGGCCGGGCTGGCCCTGCTCACCACCCTGATGCTGTCGCTGGTTCCCCTCTGGCGGCTGTTGCAGGTGCCTCCGCTGCGCGTGCTGCGCAATGAGGCCCAGGCCAGGGTTTCCCCCTGGTGGAGCGGCGGCATACTGCTGGGCGGCACCTTCCTGCTGAGCTGGCTGTTCGCCGGCAGCCTGAGCCTGGCCCTGGGCCTGCTGCTCGGCATGCTGGCGCTGGCGGCGGTGCTGGGAGGCCTGTGCTGGCTGCTGCTGACCCTGGCGCGTCGCCGGCGCGGCAGCGTGGCCTGGACGTTGGCGATCAGCCGCCTGCAACGGGCCCGGCTGGCTACCCTGCTGCAGTTTGGCGGCGTGTCCCTGGCACTGTTCCTGGCCTGCCTGCTGTGGGTGGTGCGTGGTGAGCTGACCGACGGCTTTCTGGCCCGGCTGCCGCCGGATACCCATAACCGCTTTCTCATTAATATTGCCGAGACCGAACTGGAGCCGATCCGCCAGCGCCTGGCCGGATCCGGCTTCGACAGTTCCCGTTTTTACCCCATAGTGCGCGGTCGGCTGACCGGAGTAAACCAGGTCCCGGTGCGGGAGATCAACAGCGAGCAGGGTGGGGGACTGGGGCGGGAACTCAACCTGACCTGGAGCCAGGCTTTGCCCGAGGGCAACCGCCTGCTGGCGGGGGAGTGGTCGGTGGCCCCGGGCGGAGTCTCGGTAGAGTCCGGATTGGCCGAGCGGCTGGCCTTGGAGCTGGGCGACATCATCACCCTGGATCTGGCGGGGCTGGAGGTTGCCGCCGAGGTGCGCAACATCCGCGCCGTGGACTGGGACAGCATGAAGCCCAACTTTTTCCTGATCCTGACCCCGGATGTACTGGCCGGCTCTCCGGCGGCCTGGATGGCGAGTTTCCACCTGCCGGCCGGTCAGGAACCGTTTGAGGTAGCGCTGCTGCGAGACTTTCCCACCATAACGGTATTCGACGTGGATGCCCTGCTGGTCCAGCTGCGCCAGGTGCTGACCCGGGTCAGCCAGGCGCTGCTGGTGATCATGGCGCTGGTGACCGGCGCCAGCCTGCTGGTATTGCTGGCCCAGGTCGAGGCCACCCTGGAAAGCCGGCGCCGGGAGCTGGTGCTGCTGCGCACCTTGGGGGCGGGCGAGGGGTTGATCCGCGCCTCCCTGCGCTGGGAGTGGCTGGCGGCGGGACTGGCGGCCGGTTTGGCCGCCGCCCTGGCAGTCGAGTTGTGCGTGGCGGTGCTGCTGCCGGGCTGGCTCGACCTGCCCTGGCAACCCCACCCCGAAGTCTGGTTGGGGCTGCCCCTGTTGGGGGCGGCGTTGCTGCTGCTTACCGGCCGGGTGGGCGGCATAGTGCGTGGCCCGCTCGCGGCCCGGTTGCGCCAGTATTCCCAGGGGCTGAGTGGCTAGCCGGCCTGGCGGAGCAGGGCCGTGGCCTGCTCCGCCGGCAATGGACGGCCCAGGTAATAGCCCTGGGCCTGGTCGCAGCCGAGCCGTTGCAGCAACTCCAGCTGTTCCCGGGTTTCCACCCCTTCCGCGACCGTATCCAGCCCCAGGTTGCGGGCCAGGCTGATGATGGTGCGGACTATGGTCCTGTCTTCTTCATCCCGCAGCAGATCGCGTACAAAGCTTTGGTCTATCTTCAGCCGGCTCAGGCGAAAGCGCTTGAGATAGCTGAGGGAAGAATAGCCGGTGCCGAAATCGTCCAGCGCCAGGCGCACGCCGAGCCGGACCAGGCTGTCCATCACCGCTATGGCTTGCTGGGGATTGTCCATGATCACGCTTTCGGTCAGTTCCAGCTCCAGCCCGCCGGCGGCCATCCCGGCTTTGCCGAGCAGGTCGGCGAGCCGTTCGCACCAGCCCGGGTGGCGAAACTGCACGGCGGACACATTGACCCCCACCGGCACCGGCGGCAGGCCCTGGCGGTGCCATTCGGCCTGCTGCTCCAGCGCCCGGGCCAGCACCCATTCGCCCAGCGGCACGATCACGCCGCTCTGCTCGGCGATGGGGATGAACTCGGCCGGGGATACCGGGCCCAGCTCCGGATGCTGCCAGCGCAGCAGTGCCTCGAAGCCGATCAGGCGCTGCTCGGCAAGGCTGTACTGGGGCTGGTAAACCAGACTCAGCTGATCCCGGGCCACCGCCTCGCGCAGGCCGTTTTCCAGTGCCAGCATGCGGCTGTAGCGCTCCTGCATTTCGGCGGTAAAGAAACGGTAGCTGTTGCGCCCGGCGGCCTTGGCCTGGTACATGGCGATGTCTGCATGCTGATACAGCTCGCTGAACTGGCGGCCGTCCTCGGGATAGAGGGCGATGCCAAGCGAGACCGACACACGAATATCGTGACCCTTGATGTGGTAGGGCTCCGCCATTTCCGCCAGCAGCCGCTGGGCGAAGTGGGCCACCCCGGGTGGCGTGGTCTGGGGCAGCACCAGAATGAATTCGTCACCGCCGAAGCGGGACAGGGTGTCCTGCTGGCGGCACAGCCGTCGCAGCCGTTCGGCCACCTGTATCAGCAGCTTGTCGCCCACCTTGTGGCCGAGGGAGTCGTTGATGCTCTTGAAACGGTCGAGGTCGAGAAACAGCAGGGCCAGCTGTCCCTGCTCCCGCCGCGCCAGCTGGATGGCCTGGCGGGTGCGATCCATCAGCAGGCTGCGGTTGGGCAGGTTGGTCAGGGGATCGTAATGGGCCAGAAAATGAATTTGCTCCCGATCGCGGATCTGCTGGCTGATGTCGATATGGGTGCCTACGGTCAGGCTGCTGGCGCGGCCCTCGGCGTCGCGCAGGGTGCGCCCCCGGGACAGTATCCAGACCCAGCTGCCGTCGGCGTGGCGCATGCGGAACTGGTTTTCGTAAAGGGTATCCTCGTCTCGCGCCAGATAGTCGGTAAAATTGCGCTCCGCCTGCTCGCGGTCTTGCGGGTGCAGCAGTTCACTCCATATCCCGGCCAGGTTATTGCCCCGCCGACGACGGTAGTCGGCCCTGTCCCGGCCGAGCATGGAAAAATACTCGTCGCTGCACAGCAGTTCGCCGGTCCGGCTGTCGTACTCCCAGGCACCTGTGTTGGAAGCGGCGATCAGGGAATGGTAGCGCTGGGCCAGGGACTGCACCTCCTGCTCGGCCCGCTTGCGCTCACTGATATCCCGGGACAGCAGTACAAACCCCGGCTCGCTGCCCTGGCGGCGGCTCAGGGAGATTTCAAACCAGTATTCCCGCCCGTCCTGATGCACCACATACTGGTGGCCGCGGGAGTGGCCCTGGCGCCCGGCCTCCGCCAGGGCCCGGCGGATGGCACCGGCCGCTTGCGGCTCGGGCTCGCCCTGCTGGCCACCGGGCAGGCAATGGCCGGCTTCGTCCAGTTCGAACAGACGATCGGGCAGGGCGGCCAGGGTGGCCGCCAGCCGGTTGCGGGCATCGCTGATCTCGGCGGTGCGCGCCCGCACTTGTCGCTCCAGCTCCCGGGCCTGGCGACGGGTACGCACCAGCAGGGCGGCGAGAAAGGTGAGCAGGCCGCTGAACAGGACGGCCAGCAGCAACTGACCGGCGAGGGCGCCGGTGTCGCGCCAGCCGGCGGGAGGCGACAGGCTGAGATACCAGGTGCCGTTGGGCAGGGTGAGGGGCTCGGTGATGGCGTCTTCCAGCCGCTCGCCGTCGACCCCGGCGATCAGCTGGCGGCCGCCGCCGGTGTCCTCGGGCAGGGTGCGCCAGAGCTGGACCCGGTATCCCCTCAGCTCCGGCGAGCCCAGTTCGGCCTGCTCCAGCAGCTCGGACAGTATGATGACCACGCTGACAAACCCCCAGAAACGGCCCTCGTCTTCCCCCAGGAACACCGGCAGCCGGCCGATCAGGCCGGTGCCGCCCTGGGCCAGCTCCACCGGGCCGGTCAGGGTCAGCCGGCGGGCATCCCGGGCGAGCAACGCCTCCGCCCGCTGGGCCGGATGCGTAAACTGATTGAGCCCAATCGACCCTTCGTTGCCTGCCAGTGGGTAGGTCTGGGTCACTATGCCCCCGGGCGACAGGGCCAGGGCCCGGACCGAGGGATAGAAGGGCAGCAACTGGCCGGCGACCTGTTCGAAGTCGCGGATCTCGCCCTGGCCCTGGCGGATCAGGGCGGCCAGGGCGTAGGCCGAGGACAGGTTGCGCTCGAGCTGGACTTGCAGGCTGTTGATGTGGAAGCGGGCCATGTCGATGGCGGCCAGCTGGCGCTGACGCACCTGCTGGTCGGACTGGTAGCGGACGACGCCGAGACCGGCCAGCAGGCTGACCAGAAAGACCAGTACCACGGCGGTGGTGGCAAGGGTGGGCGATACCGGTCTGGAGTCGGTCATGGGGCGTCCTGGCGGATCAGGTTTTAAGCAGGGGGCTCAGGGTTTCTTTCAGGGCCTTGTCGAGGGTCGGATAACGGAAATGGAACCCCGCCTGCTGCAGTCGTACCGGCATCACCCGCTGGCCGGTCAGCAGCAGGTCGGCCATTTCACCGAACAGCAGCCGCATCAGCCAGCCGGGGATGCGCGCGAAGTGGGGTTTGCCAAGGCAGGCGGCCAGGGTTTTGCTGAATTGGGCCTGGGTTACCGGCTCGGGGGCGGTGGCGTTGAAGGCTCCCCGGCACTCCGGGTGATCGAGCAGGAACAGCACCAGGTTGACCACGTCCTCGATATGGATCCAGGACAGGTACTGCCGGCCGGAGCCGATGGGGCCGCCGAGTCCCAGCCGGTAACTGGGCAGCATTTTGGCCAGGGCTCCGCCCTCGGCGCCGAGCACCACGCCGAGGCGGATCAGGCAGACCCGGGTCTGCTCGCCGTCGGCGGACAGGGCGAGCTGCTCCCAGCGCTGGCAGACGTCGTGGCTGAATTCGGGATGGGGGTGGGTGTCTTCGTCCACCAGGGTATCGTCCTGGCGGCCGTAAAAGCCGACCGCCGAGCCGCTGATCAATACCCGGGGCGGACGCCGGCCGGCGTGCATCAGGGCCACCAGCCGTTCGGTGATCCGCCAGCGGCTGTGGCAAATGCGCTCCTTCTGTGCCGGGCTCCAGCGTTTGTCGGCGATGGGCTCGCCGGCGAGGTTGATGACGGCGTCGAAACCGTCCAGATCCTGCAGATCATCGAGCGAGGCGATGGCCTCGATATCGTGTCCCAGACGCTGATACACCTTATTGGGCGAACGGCTCAGCACCGACACCTGATGGTGCGGGCGCAGGTGGCTCATCAGGCGACGGCCGACAAAGCCGGTTCCTCCGGTAAGCAGTATCTTCATCGCGCAATCCTCTTCATGTCGGGGCCCCGGGGGCCCCGAAAACCAGGGGGGTTATCCACACAAACTGTGAGTAAGTCTGTAGATTACCCCGCCTTATCAGGATAGTTGATTGATCTTAATAAAAAAATCCAGGCGAACAGGGATCCGGCAGGATCACTTGAGTGCCTGCAGGGCGGCCTCGTAGTCCGGTTCGTTGGTCAGCTCGGCCACGCGCTCTACATGGCGGACCTTGCCCTGCTCGTCGATGCACACCACGGCCCGGGCAGAAAGGCCGCGCAGGGCGCCGTCGCTCAGCGCCACGCCGTAGCGGGTGAGGAAATCCACGTGGCGGAAGGCGGAGGCGATTTGCACGTTGTCGATGCCCTCGGCGGCGCAGAAGCGGCTGCCGGCAAAGGGCAGGTCCATGGACACGCACAGCACCTGGGTGTTGCTGAGGGCGGCGGCCTTTTCATTGAACTTGCGTACGCTGGTGGCGCATACGCCGGTATCTATGCTGGGGAAGATGTTGAGCAGCACCTTGCGGCCCTGGAAATCGGCCAGCTTGATGTCGCTCAGGTCGGCGCCGGTCAGGGTGAAATCGGGCGCGGCCTGGCCCACGGCGGGCAGTTGACCGGAAACGGCGACGGGGTTGCCTTGGAACGTAACGGAAGACATTGAGACTCTCCTAGTGGTTGTTGGTGTTGGTTATTGGTTAACGAAAATAAGGTAACAGTTTTCATCACAAGGAACAGCTTTTTGTCGCCGGCCGGCCAGCTTCGTTTGTCTCTGTTTATGACACATATCAATGTCATTGCAATAAAATACCTCTAAAGTGGTGCATTGAATCCTCACTCTCAGGAGATGCCTGTGCAAACCCTCACCCTGGATATCGCCGTGGTCGGTGCCGGTGGCGCGGGCCTGCGGGCCGCCATCGCCGCCGCCGAGGCGGATCCCTCGCTACATATTGCCCTGTTGTCCAAGGTCTACCCCATGCGTTCCCACACTGTGGCGGCGGAGGGCGGTGCGGCCGCCGTGATCAAGGATGAAGACAGCCTGGACCAGCACTTCGACGATACCGTTTCCGGCGGCGACTGGTTGTGCGAGCAGGACGTGGTCGAGCGCTTCGTGGCCGAGTGTCCGCGGGAAATGACCCAGATGGAACTTTGGGGTTGCCCCTGGAGCCGCAAGGACGACGGCAGTGTCAACGTGCGCCGCTTCGGCGGCATGAAAACCGAGCGCACCTGGTTCGCCGCCGACAAGACCGGCTTCCACCTGCTGCACACACTGTTCCAAACCTCGATAAAGTACCCGCAGATCAAGCGCTTCGACGAGTTCTTCGTGCTCGACCTGGTGGTGGCCGAGGGGCGGGTGCAGGGTCTGGTGGCGCTGCACCTGGCCGAAGGGGAGCTGGTGCTGATCCGCGCCCGGGCGGTGATCCTGGCCACCGGCGGCGCCGCCCGGGTGTTCCGCTACAACACCAACGGCGGCATCGTCACCGGCGATGGCATGGCCATGGCCTACCGCCATGGCGTGCCCCTGCGCGACATGGAGTTCGTGCAGTACCACCCCACCGGCCTGCCCGGCTCCGGCATACTGATGACCGAGGGCTGCCGGGGCGAGGGCGGCATCCTGCTCAACCGCCACGGCTACCGTTACCTGCAGGACTACGGCCTGGGCCCGGAAACCCCGCTCGGCGAGCCGAAAAACAAATACATGGAGCTGGGCCCGCGGGACAAGGTGTCCCAGGCCTTCTGGCACGAGCTGCAAAAGGGCAACACCATTTCCCACCCCCTGGGCGAGGTGGTGCACCTGGATCTGCGCCACCTGGGCGAGAAAAAACTGAAAGAACGGCTGCCCTTTATCTGCGAGCTGGCCAAGGCCTATGTCAACGTGGATCCGGTGAAGGAGCCCATCCCCATCCGCCCCACCGCCCACTACACCATGGGCGGCATAGAGGTGGACAAAGAGAGCCAGACCCGGATCCGGGGCCTGTTCGCGGTGGGCGAATGCGCCTCCAGCGGACTCCACGGCGCCAACCGGCTGGGCTCCAACTCGCTGGCCGAGCTGCTGGTGTTCGGCCGCCAGGCCGGGGAAGCGGCGGCCCGGCTGGCGGCGGAGAAGCGCCCCTTCGACGAGGCGGCCATCGCCGCCGAGGCGGGCCGGGTCGCGGGCTGGCTGCAGGCGCTCAGGCAACAGCAGGGGGATCAGAGCTGGGCCGACATCCGCGACGAGCTGGGCCGGACCATGGAGGAAGGCTGCGGCATCTACCGCCGGGAAGATCTGATGCAGGCCACCATCGACAAGATTGCCGAGCTGAAGGCGCGCTACCGCCATATCGCTATCCGGGACCCGGGCCGGGTGTTCAATACCGACTTGATCGGCGCCATAGAACTCGGCTACTGCCTGGACGTGGCCGAGGCCATGGCCCACAGCGCCATCCGGCGCAAGGAATCCCGCGGCGCCCACCAGCGGCTGGACGAAGGCTGCCGGGAGCGGGACGACGAGCGCTACCTCAAACATACCCTGGCCCGTTACCGGGCCGACGGCGCGCCCGAGATTGGCTACAGCGAGGTCTGCATCACCCGCTCGCGGCCGGCCAGACGGGTTTATGGCGCCGAAGCGGAACAAGGGGAGAAAGCCTGATGAGCCAGCTGAAAACCGTGCAGATACTGCGCTACGATCCGGAGCGGGACGACGAACCCCACCTGCAGCGCTACGACATTCCCTGGAACGACACCACCTCGGTGCTGGACGCCCTCAACCATATCAAGGACCGGATAGACCCCAGCCTGACCTACCGCTGGTCCTGCCGCATGGCCATCTGCGGCTCCTGCGGCTTTATGGTCAACGGCGTGCCCAAACTCGGCTGCAAGACTTTCCTGCGGGACTACGACGAACTGCGTATCGAGCCCCTGGAGAACTATCCCATCGAAAAGGATCTGGTGGTGGATCTGGCCCCCTTCGTGGAGCGGATCGAAGCCATCAAGCCCTATATCATCGGCAACGACAGAACCGTCGAGCAGGGGCCCAATACCCAGACCCCGGCCCAGATGGACGCCTACCACGGCTTTTCCCAGTGCATCAACTGCGGCCTGTGCTACGCCGCCTGCCCCCAGGTGGGGCTCAACCCCCGTTTTTTGGGGCCGGCGGCGATCACCCTGGCCCGTCGCTACAACCTGGACAGCCGGGACCAGGGCCGGCACGAGCGGATGACACTGATCAATGGCGACGACGGCGCCTGGGGCTGCACCTTCGTGGGCTATTGCTCCGAGGTCTGCCCGAAAGAGGTGGATCCGGCCGCCGCCGTCAACCAGAGCAAGATAGACTCGGGCGTCAGCTACCTGCTGGCCGCCCTGCGCCGCCACTGAGGGGAAAACCATGAGCGCTCGCAAACCCTATGTCCGGGAAATGAAGGCCGACTGGTGGCTGAAGAAGCCTCCCTACCGGCGGTACATGCTGCGGGAAGCCACTGTGCTGCCGCTGACCTTTTTCAGCCTCTGCCTGCTGGCCGGGCTGTGGAGCCTGGGCCGGGGCCCGGAGGCCTGGGCCGGCTGGCTGGCCTTTATGGCCAGCCCCCTGGTGATAGCGCTGAATCTGCTGGCCCTGGCCGGCAGCCTGTTCCACGCCGCCACCTTCTTTCTGATGATGCCCCAGGTGATGCCGGTGAAGATCAGGGGCGAACGGCTGCCGGCGGTGAAGGTGGCGGCGGTGCAGTGGGCGCTGACCGCCGCCATCAGCCTGTTCTGTCTGCTGTGGTTTTTAAGCTAGGAGTCGATATGAAACCCATCCATCCCCATCCCCGCCGCTCGGAAGAGCCCATCTGGTGGAGCCTGTTCGGCGCCGGCGGCAGCTGGTTCGCCATGATTACCCCCATTACCGTACTCCTGGTGGGTGTGCTGGTACCGCTTGGGCTGCTGAGTCGGGACTACCTGGCCTTCGAGCGGGTGCATGGCTTTGCCAGCCACTGGATAGGAGCCCTGTTTATCCTGGGCTCCATCATATTGCCCCTGTGGCACGCCATGCACCGCATCCACCACGGCACCCATGATCTGCGGCTGAACCTGGGGGTCATGGGCAAGGTGCTGTGCTACGGCTTCGCCGCCCTGGTGTCGCTGCTGGCCGTTATGCTGGTACTGGGGCTCTAGCCGGCTTAAATATCGTTGATAAAGGACTTGTCCAGCTGTTTGAAGGCCAGGCTCAGGGTTTCCCCCAGCTCGTAGTAGCGGGGGCGGGAGACCGGCTCCTTGACCGGAATGCCGGCCGCCGCGATTTTTTCGTGCAACTGCCAATACCACTGGTGGAGGGAGGGAGGGAGTCGGGTGTCGGCGCGTTTGCCCAGCCAGTAATACCCCTGCAGGGGCAGGCTGGCGAGAAAGAGCACCGAGGCTACCACACTGGGCCAGTATTCGGCGGCGCCAAACTGGAATTGGAACAACAGGCTCAGGGTGATCAGGGCCGGTAGCGTCTTCACGCCGAAGCGGGTGGCGGTCATGATGCGGTATTCCGGAAACATGGGGGCCAGCTGGCGCTCCTGCGGCCAGACGCCGAGGTATTCCTTGCCCCTGTGCAGGGTATGGGTGAACAGGCTCATGTTTCCTCCCGGTCGGCCGTCAGGGTGAATGTAGTTAAATTACAGTTCATCGATACAAGTCAAAAAAATGTCCAAACTTCCTGTTATTTTACGACAGTAAAAAGGGTATTATCCTGCCCTTCATGATGCCGGTCAGACCGGTGCCGTCAGGGATGATCCCGGCCCAGCCGCCATTTGGCAATGTGCCTTCTCTTAAGGATAGAGTTAAAGTGATATTTATTGCCCGCCGCGCGGCGTCGGGCAAGACGATTTCGTAACCCCTGACGAAAAGGTTTCCAAATGACTAACAAGCTGGTCCTTGTGCTGAACTGCGGCAGCTCCTCGCTCAAGTTCGCCATCCTAGACGCCGAAAACGGCAGTGAAAAGCTGTCGGGCCTGGCCGAGTGCTTCTACCTGCCCGATGCCCGCATCAAGTGGAAGCTCAACGGCGAAAAGGGCAGCGCCGAGCTGGGTGCCGGCGCCGCCCACCAGCAAGCCCTGGACTTTATCGTGGCAAGTCTGCTCAATCCCAACCCCGAACTGCTGCAGGGCCTGGTGGCCGTGGGCCACAGGGTGGTGCACGGCGGCGAACAGTTTACCCGCTCTGTGCTGATCGACGACACCGTGATCAAGGGCATAGAGGACTGCGCCAGCCTGGCTCCGCTGCACAACCCGGCCCACCTGGTGGGCATTGCCTCGGCGCGCAAGTCCTTTCCCGCCCTGCCCCAGGTGGCGGTGTTCGATACCGCCTTCCACCAGACCATGCCCGAACAGGCCTATCTTTACGCCATTCCCTATTCGTTGTACCGGGAGCACGGCATCCGCCGTTACGGCATGCACGGCACCAGCCACTACTTTATTGCCCAGGAAGCGGCCGGGGTGCTCAACAGGCCGGTCGGCGAGCTTAACATCATCAGCTGCCACCTGGGCAACGGCGCTTCGGTGTGCGCCATCAAAAACGGCGAGTCGGTGGACACTTCCATGGGCCTGACCCCGCTCGAGGGCCTGGTGATGGGCACCCGCAGCGGCGACATCGATCCGGCCATCATCTTCCACCTGCACGACGTGCTGGGCTACAGCACCGACCGCATCAACACCCTGCTGACCAAGGAATCCGGCCTGCTGGGCCTGACCGAGAACAGCAGCGACTGCCGCTTCGCCGAAGACAACTACCACCACCTGCCGGAAGCCAGGCGGGCCCTGGATATCTTCTGCTATCGCCTGGCCAAGTACATCGCCGGCTATACCTGTGCCCTCGACGGCCGCCTGGACGCCATCGTGTTCACCGGCGGTATCGGCGAAAACTCCGCCCTGGTGCGGGAACTGACCCTGTCCCGCCTGGCCCTGCTCGGGGTGACGCTGGATGGCGACGCCAACCTGGCGGCCCGCTTTGGCAAGGCCGGCTGTATCAGCCAGCCCGGCAGCCTGCCGGTGTGGGTACTGCCCACCAATGAAGAGTGGGTGATCGCCCAGGATGCGCTGGCGCTGTCCGGCGTGCAACACTAAGGGGAGAATCAAGATGGCCAGAACCATAATGCTCGTGCCCGTCAGCAGCGGTGTCGGCGGTACTTCGGTGAGCCTCGGCATGGTACGCGCCATGGAGCGCAACGGGGTCAATATCAGCTTCTTCAAGCCGGTGTCCCAGCCGCGTTCCCGGCGCAAGGGCCAGGATCACTCCAGTGCGGTGATCGCCAACGGCTCCAATATCACGCCGCCGGAGCCCTTTGCCCTGAGCTACGCCGAGAGCATGATCTCCGCCGGCAACCTGGACGTGCTGCTGGAGGAAATTGTCGCCCGCTTCGAAAAACACGTTAAGGACAGCGGCGCCGAGGTGGTGGTGGTGGAAGGCCTGATCCCCACCGACAAGCAGCCCTTTGCCACCCGCATCAACTACGACATCGCCAAGGCGCTGGACGCGGACATGGTGTTTATCGCCCAGCCCGGCAGCGACTCCAGCCAGCAGCTGAAAGAACGCCTCGAGCTGGCCTGCTCCAACTTCGGCGGCGTGGTCAACAAGCGTATCGTGGGCTGCATCATCAACAAGGTGGGCGCGCCGGTGGATGAACAGGGCAATACCCGGCCCGATCTCACCGAGATGTTCAACCCCAACTACAGGGGCGAGCATGTCTCCGCCAACCTGGAGGTACTGCAGGTATTCGGCAAGACGCCGCTGCGCATCCTCGGCTGCATTCCCTGGAATACCCAGCTGGTGGCCCCGCGGGCGGTGGATCTGGCCCGCCACCTCAACGCCGTGGTGATCAACGAAGGCGAACTCAATAGCCGCCGGCTGCAGAGCGTGACCTTCTGCGCCCGGGCCATCCACAACATGGTGGAGCACTTCCGCCCGGGCAGCCTGCTGGTGGCCTCCGGCGACCGTTCCGACGTTATCGTCTCGGTCTGCCTGGCGGCCATGAACGGGGTCAAGATCGGCGCCCTGCTGCTCACCGGCAGCTACCATCCCGAGCCCCAGATCATGGCCCTGTGCCAGCGCGCCATCGAAACCGGCCTGCCGATCCTCATGGTCAACACCAACACCTGGCAGACCGCGGTCAGCCTGCAGCACTTCAACCTGGAGATACCGGTGGACGATCTCGGCCGGATCGAGCTGGTGCAGGACTATGTGGCCGGCCATATCGACAAGCACTGGATCGAATCGCTCAGCGCCAAATCGGCCCGCAGCCGCCGCCTGAGCCCGCCCGCCTTCCGCTACCAGCTCACCGAGCTGGCCCGCCGCGCCGCCAAGCGCATCGTGCTGCCGGAAGGCGAGGAGCCGCGCACCATCAAGGCCGCCGCCATCTGTGCCGAGCGGGGCATCGCCCGGCCGGTGCTGCTCGGCAACCCGGATGAAATCATGCGGGTGGCCGCCCAGCAGGGGGTGGTGCTGGACGAAAAGGTGGAAATCGTGGATCCGGTGCAGGTACGCAACAACTACGTGGAGCGCCTGGTGGAGCTGCGCAAGTCCAAAGGCATCACCGAGGTGGTGGCCCAGGAACAGCTCGAGGACAACGTGGTGCTGGGCACCATGATGCTGGAGCGGGACGAGGTGGACGGCCTGGTGTCCGGCGCCATCCACACCACCGCCAACACCATCCGTCCGCCGCTGCAGATCATCAAGACCGCCCCCGGCAGCTCGCTGGTGTCCTCGGTGTTCTTCATGCTGCTGCCGGACCAGGTGCTGGTGTACGGCGACTGTGCCATCAACCCGGATCCCACCGCCGAACAGCTGGCGGAGATCGCCATCCAGTCCGCCGAATCGGCCCATGCCTTCGGCATAGAACCGCGGGTGGCGATGATCTCCTACTCCACCGGCACCTCCGGCACCGGCGCCGATGTCGACAAGGTGCGCGAGGCCACCCGCATCGCCAAGGAGAAACGTCCGGATCTGGTGATCGACGGCCCGCTGCAGTACGACGCCGCCATCATGGAGAATGTGGCCAAGTCCAAGGCCCCCAACTCGCCGGTGGCGGGCAAGGCGACGGTGTTCATCTTCCCGGATCTGAACACCGGCAACACCACCTACAAGGCGGTACAGCGCTCGGCGGACCTGGTATCCATCGGCCCCATGCTGCAGGGCATGCGCAAGCCGGTGAACGACCTGTCCAGGGGCGCCCTGGTGGACGACATCGTTTACACCATTGCCCTCACCGCCATCCAGGCCAGCCAGCTCGGCGCCAAGGGCTGACGCTCCCGTCCCCCGGTCCGGGCCGGGGGGCGTGGCTTATTTTCCGCGGCCTATGCCCAGCAGCCGGTACAGCGGGCAGAAGCTGACGAAGGCGGTGAGCAGCGGAATCACCCCCAGCCAGCCCCAGGGTGTCTGGGGACCGACAAAGACCAGGGCGATCAGCACCAGTCCCACCACCATGCGTACCAGCCGGTCGACGCTGCCGATATTCTTTTCCATGTTGTCCTCTCCATATATCAGTTTTTGCTAATTAATAGTATGGCGTTCCCGGCGGTGGCCACAAGGGATCCAGATCAAGGAATCCGCCGATGGGCGAGGAGGTCGAAGAATATACTGGCCTTGCCGTGTTTAGTGCCCTGGATCAAGGTTTTTTACCACCAAATAGGTAGTCTTGTGCCATGGCCCGGGCGAAAATCAGCCGGGTATGCCAATCATCAACGCCGAGGCCTCCCATGACCGACATGATCCCCGTTCGTATCGAAGAAGACCTGCTGGGCACCAAGGTGGTGGACAATCACCACTACTACGGTATCCATACCCTGCGCGCCCTGGAAAACTTCCGCCTGAGCAGCCAGACCATCTCCGACCTGCCCGATCTGGTGCGCGGCATGGTGCTGACCAAAAAGGCCGCCGCCCTGGCCAACGGCGAGCTCGGCACCATAGATCCGGCCATTGCCGACCGCATCGTCGAGGCCTGTGACCTGATGCTGGATACCGGCAAGGGGTTCGATCAATTCCCGGTGGATGTCTTCCAGGGCGGTGCCGGCACTTCGGTCAATATGAACACCAACGAGGTGCTGGCCAATATCGCCCTCGAACTGATGGGATTGCCCAAAGGCCGCTACGATGTGATCAACCCCAACGATCATGTCAACAAGTGCCAGTCCACCAACGATGCCTATCCCACCGGCCTGAGGGTGGCGTTGTTCAACAGCGGCGATCGGCTGCTGGCGTCGCTGAGTGCGCTGATCGAGGCCCTCGAGGCCAAGGCCGTGGAGTTCAGGGACATGCTCAAGATGGGCCGGACCCAGCTGCAGGACGCCGTACCCATGAGCCTGGGACAGGAGTTCCACGCCTTTGCGGTGACCCTGCGGGAAGAGGTCAAGAGCATCCGCCTGTGCCGGGATTTGCTGCTGGAGATCAACCTGGGGGCTACCGCCATCGGTACCGGCCTCAATACGCCGCCCGAATACTCCCGCCTGGCCATTGCCCGGCTGGCGGAGATCACCGGCCAGGCCTATGTGCCGGCGGAAGATCTGATTGAAGCCACCTCCGACTGCGGCGCCTATGTGATGCTGCACAGCGCCTTCAAGCGGCTGGCGGTCAAGCTGTCGAAGATCTGCAACGACCTGCGGCTGCTGTCCTCCGGTCCCCGGGCCGGGCTCAACGAAATCAACCTGCCCGAGCTGCAGGCGGGCTCGTCCATCATGCCGGCCAAGGTCAACCCGGTGATCCCCGAGGTGGTCAACCAGGTGGCATTCAAGGTCATCGGCAACGACATCACCGTAACCCTGGCGGCGGAGGGCGGCCAGTTGCAGCTGAACGTCATGGAGCCGGTGATCGCCCAGGCCATGTTCGAATCGCTCAACCTGCTGGATCGGGCCTGTGGCGCGCTGCGGGAGAAGTGTGTCGAGGGGATCAGCGCCAATCCCGACATCTGCCGGGACTATGTGCTCAATTCCATCGGCATCGTCACCTATCTCAACCCCTATATCGGCCACCACGAGGGCGACATAGTAGGCAAGATCTGCGCCAAAACCGGCAAGAGCGTACGTGAGGTGGTGCTCGAGCGAGGCCTGCTCACTCCCGAGCAACTCGACGAAATCCTCTCCATCGACAACCTGATGCGGCCCCAGTACAAGGCCCGGCGCTACCAGCGCGCCACCAGCTAGTCCCTGTGCCGGGCCCCTGGCGGGCCCGGTGTCGTCTTCCAGGCACGGACGCCTGCCCGCGGAGAACCACTATGATCGGCATTGAATTATTGATAGTGCTCGGCGCCATCTACCTGGGCGCGCGCATCGGCAGCATCGGCATCGGCTTTGCCGGCGGCCTGGGCGTACTGGTGCTCACCCTGGGCCTGGGGCTGACCCCGGGCACCATTCCCATTGAAGTGATCCTGATCATCATGTCGGTGATCACCGCCATCGCCGCCATGCAACTGGCCGGCGGCATGGATTACCTGGTCAGCCTGGCGGAACGGCTGCTGCGCCGCCATCCCAGGTACATCACCTTCCTCGCGCCCCTGGTCACCTACCTGATGACGCTGTTCGCCGGCACCGGCCACACCGCCTTTTCCACCCTGCCGGTGATCGCCGAAGTGGCCAAGGAGCAGGGGATAAGGCCTGCCCGGCCGCTCAGTATCGCCGTGGTCGCCTCCCAGGTGGCCATCACCGCCTCGCCCATTTCGGCGGCGGTGGTGTTTTTTTCGGGGATCCTCGAACCCCTGGGCGTCGATTACCTCACCCTGCTTGCCATCTGTATCCCGTCCACCTTTGCCGCCTGCATGATCGGCGCCCTGGTGGCCAATGTGCTGGGGCTGCCGCTGGAGCAGGATCCGGTCTACCAGGCGCGCCTGGCGGCGGGGAGGGTGCGCCTGCGGGGACAAAACCACATCGAGATCCGCGACGGCGCCCGCCGCTCCGTGCTGATCTTTTTGCTCGCCATTGCCGCCGTGGTGCTCTACGCCACCGCCATTTCCGACAAGGTAGGGCTGATCCCCAACCCGGTGCTGCCCCGGGACGCAGCCATCATGATCTTCATGCTGACTGCGGCCGGCGCCATCACCCTGGGCTGCCGGCTGGACGCGGCGGCCATTCCCAACATGGCCACCTTCAAGTCGGGCATGTCTGCCTGTGTCTGTGTGCTGGGGGTGGCCTGGCTGGGGGATACTTTTGTGTCCAACCATATCGAGGAGATCAAATCCTTCGCCGGCGGCCTGCTGGAAACCTACTCCTGGCTGCTGGCGGTGACCCTGTTCTTCGCTTCCATGCTGCTCTACTCCCAGGGCGCAACCACCAAGGCGCTGATGCCGGCAGCCCTGGCCATTGGGGTGGATCCGCTGACGGCGGTGGCCTCCTTCGCAGCGGTCAGCGCCCTGTTTGTGCTGCCCACCTATCCCACCCTGCTGGCGGCGGTGGAAATGGACGACACCGGATCCACCCGTATCGGCAAGGCGGTCTTCAACCATCCCTTTTTCATCCCGGGAGTGGTGACCATAGCGGCGAGCGTGGCCCTGGGCTTTGCCATCGGTGGCCTGTTGCTCTAACCCTGTCCTCAATCAAAGCGCGGCGGGGCGGGGCCCGCGCCGCGCTTGCAAAACCGGCCACGATTGGCGACGCTGTGGCCCTCTTAACTCCCTCGAGCCGAACCGCATGAATTTTCTTTCCCTGGCATTGACCACTCAGCCCGAGCCGGACTGGAGCCGGGTGCAGGCCCTGCCCATCCACGAATGCGACGAACCCCTGGTCCCCCTGGGGCTGGTGCCGCCGCCGATCCGGGTATACCCCACCTATTTCCACCTGGGCATAGGCGGTGCCCTGAGCGAATGCTATGTGCGGCGCTCCGTGCTGGCCCGGCTGCAGAAGGCGGCCCGGCTGTTGCCCGCCGGCATCGAGCTGGTGGTGCTGGACGGCTGGCGTCCGCTGGCGGTGCAGCAGTACTTGTTCAACACCCTGACCCAGGCCCTGCGCCGCCATTTCCCCGGCGAGGATGAGGCCGGCCTGCTGGCGCGGGCTCGTCATTTCGTGGCTCCGGCCAGCGCCGAGGCGGCTTCGCCCAGCCCGCACCTGACCGGCGGTGCCGTGGACGTAACCCTGTGTGACACCGAGGGCGGCATGCTGGACATGGGCACGGAATTCGACGATATCGGCCCCTGGTCGGCCACCGCTGCCTTCGAGGCCGTGGCCCGGCCGGGGCCAAAGGAGGCGGAGATCATCGAAAACCGCCGTCTGCTGTACAGCGTGATGATCCGGGCCGGATTCAGCAACCTGCCCAGCGAATGGTGGCACTTCGACTACGGCAACCAGAACTGGGCCTGGTTCACCCAGCAGCCCCACGCCCTCTACGGACCGGCCCGCTTGCCCGGCCTGGCCGGGCGCTGGGAACGGCAGGTGGCGCTGCTGGGCGGCTAAGCCGGCATCGCCACTGGTTTGACCATATTTTATACTGCGCTACTCCCCTTGCCTGTCATGAACGGCAGGCAGTTTGCCTCCTTGCCTGTTAATTAATCTTGTAATAATGGTTTTTTTAGTAAATGAAAGTGTGATGGATGCTGCAGAATTGAAAATTGTCTTGGCGGCTCCGCCATGACAGTTTTGATCTTGCTGTAAACCGGAATGGTGGGTTGTGTTGCCTTGTTGTAAGTTGTTTGTTTTTGTTTTATTTGTTTAAAAACAATGTGTTGCGTGACATTGCCGGGCTGGGGTATAAGCGGGGGAGTGCAGGGGCGGACGGCTGTTATCCGGTTGTTAACCTAAAGCCGGGTTGTCGATGAGAAATTCTAATCGGTTGCCCTACTTGTGATCTCCCGGAGAGCGGAGTAATTTTCCCTGCACTTACCGATCCGACCCAGGTTTGATCGTGAAAGCAAAGCCCTCTTACAGGACGATGTGCTGCTCTCGCCGCCATCGGAATCAGAACAAAGGACGTTACTATGAGTGATCTGGTTAATGCCATAAACGGCTACATTTGGAGCCTTCCCCTGATCTATCTGTGTCTGGGTGTGGGTCTCTACTTCTCCCTGCGTACCCGCTTCCTCCAGCTTCGGCATATCAAGGAAATGGTCCGCCTGATGTTTAAGGGCGAATCTTCCCCCGCCGGTATTTCCTCATTCCAGGCCCTGGCGCTGTCGCTGTCCGGCCGGGTCGGTACCGGTAATATCGCCGGCGTGGCCACCGCCATCACCTTCGGTGGTCCCGGTGCCGTATTCTGGATGTGGGTAGTGGCTTTCCTGGGCGCCGGTACCGCCTTTGTGGAATCCGCCCTGGCGCAGATTTACAAGGAAAAGGACGACAACGGACTGTATCGCGGTGGTCCCGCCTTTTATATCGAGAAAGGCCTGGGCATGAAGTGGTATGCCTGGATTTTCGCCTTCTCCACCATCCTTGCCTGCGGTGTGCTGCTGCCCGGCGTACAGGCCAACAGTATCGCCTCCGGCATTGAAACCGCCTTCGGCATCCCGACTTCGGTGTCGGCCGCCGCTGTGGTCATCCTGCTCGGCCTCATCATCTTCGGTGGCGTCAAGCGTATTGCCCACTTTACCCAGATAGTGGTCCCCTTCATGGCGCTGGGCTATATCCTGGTGGCCTTCGTCATCATCCTGATGAACGTGGGCAAGGTGCCCGAAGTCATCAGCCTGATCGTGGGCAGCGCCTTTGGTATGCAGGCCGGCTTTGGTGCCATCCTGGGCCTGGCCATTGAGTGGGGCGTCAAGCGCGGTATCTACTCCAACGAAGCCGGCCAGGGCACAGGTCCGCACGCCGCCGCCGCCGCCGAGGTGTCCCACCCGGCCAAGCAGGGCCTGGTGCAGGGCTTCTCCGTGTACGTCGACACCCTGTTCGTGTGCTCCGCGACTGCCTTCATGATCATCATCACCGGTGCCTACAACGTCATGGGCAAGGCCGGCGAAGCCATCGTCGAGCAGCTGCCCGGCGTGTCCGCTGGTCCGGGTTACACCCAGGCGGCGGTCGAGTCGGTCATGCCCGGCTTCGGCAGCGTATTTGTGGCGGTGGCGCTGTTCTTCTTCGCCTTCACCACCATACTGGCCTACTACTATATCGCCGAAACCAACGTGGCCTACATCAACCGCAAGGTACATCGTCCCTGGCTGACCTTTGTGCTCAAGCTGGTGCTGATGTCCTCCGTGGTATACGGCTCGGTGAAAACCGCCGAACTGGCCTGGGGCCTGGGTGATATCGGCGTGGGCCTGATGGCCTGGCTGAACATCGTCGCCATCCTGCTGCTGCAGAAGCCGGCGCTGATCGCCCTCAAGGACTACGAAGAGCAGAAAGCCAAGGGCCTGGATCCCACCTTCGATCCGGTCAAGCTCGGCATCAAGAACGCCGATCACTGGGTCAAGGACAAGGCCGCCAAGCCTGCCGCCGATGCTGCCGCACCGGTCAACGCCCAGGCGGAGCGCAGCTGACGGCTGCCCCTCGCGCTCTCCAAGGCCGGACTTGTTCCGGCCTTTTTTGTTTGCCCGGCGAAGCCGGCAAACCCGGCCATCTGAAAGAAGATGGCGTCACCCCGACTGAGGGGAAGACAATCCGACTGGCAAGGGCGCCACTGGCCAACGGTGGGGTCTGAAGGAAG
>NZ_PXYH01000029.1 GCF_003012795.1 Zobellella taiwanensis | reverse complement strand
GAAGGTCAAAACCGGCATCACTGTCCCCGAGTTCGGGGTAAGTTAATGGCATGAGCCGTATACGTGGCCCGTATGTACGGTTCTGTGAGAGGGATGAGGCGGTAACGCCTCACCCTACTCGATATTTCCGGGCCTTGACCTTGCCCCGGCGGCAGGGTGCAGGATCAGGAGTGAACCATCAACCATGAGGAATTTGCGATGCACAGCTTTACCCTGCCCGATATGAGCTGCGGCCACTGCGTCGGCGCCATTTCCGAGGCGCTGCAAACGCTGGACGCCGAATGCGAGCTGAACTTCGACCTGCCGGCCCACCAGTTGCAGGTCGCCAGCCATCTCAGCCGGGAGCAACTGGCCGAGGCGCTCACCGAGGCCGGCTATCCGCCCGCCTGAACCCCGACCCGGCTCCGGCCGGGTTTTTTATCGGCGGCCCTTGACCTTGCCCCTGTGGCAAGGCCGATAGTCAACCCAGGTCAACCTGACGGAAGCAAACCATGAGCCCATCCTCTTCTTCTTCATCCCGGTCGTCCGCCGTCCGGCTGCCCATCGTCGGCATGAGCTGCGCTTCCTGCGTGCGACGGGTGGAAAAGGCGCTGCTTGCCACACCCGGGGTGCAGTCGGCCTCGGTCAACCTGGCTGCGGAAAGCGCCGAACTCATCCTGGACCGGGAGATCGCCCCCGCGACCCTGGTCGCCGCCCTGGAAAAGGCCGGCTACCACAGCCGTACCGAGCAACTGGAGCTTGCCATCGTCGGCATGAGCTGTGCCTCCTGCGTGGGGCGGGTAGAGAAGGCGCTCGCCGGCCTGCCCGGGGTCTTGTCGGCCAGCGTCAACCTGGCCGCCGAGCAGGCCCGGGTGGAGGTACTGGCCGGCAACCAGGACGCGGCCAGCCTGGTCGAGGCCATCCGCCGGGCCGGTTACGACGCCGTTCCCCTGTCCGCCGAGCGGGAAGACGACAGCCAGCGGCGGGAGCGGGAACAACTTGTCCTCAAGCGGGCCTTCTGGCTGGCGGCGGTGCTGACCCTGCCGGTGTTCGTGCTGGAGATGGGCGCCCATTTCGTGCCCGGCATGCACCACTGGCTTGAGCAGACCCTGGGCCGGCCGCTCAACTGGGGAATCCAGTTCGTGCTCACCAGCCTGGTGCTGTTCGGCCCCGGCCTGCGTTTTCTGCAGAAGGGGCTACCTGCCCTGGTGCGCGGCGCGCCCGATATGAACTCCCTGGTGGCCCTGGGCACCCTGTCCGCCTGGGGGTTTTCGGTGGTGGCCACCTTCGCCGGCCACTGGCTGCCGGAAGGCAGCCGCCATGTCTACTACGAGGCGGCGGCGGTGATCGTGACGCTGATCCTGCTCGGCCGCTACCTGGAGGCCAGGGCCAAGGGGCGCACCGGCGAGGCAATCGCCCGGCTGCTGAGCCTGCAGGTCAAGACCGCCCGGGTGCGGCGCGGGGAGGAATGGCGGGAAGTCCCCCTGGCCGAGGTGCGGGTGGGGGACAGGGTGCAGGTGCGTCCGGGGGAGCGGATCCCGGTGGACGGGCGGGTGCTCGAGGGCAGCTCCTACGTGGACGAGTCCATGCTCACCGGCGAGCCGGTGCCGGTGGCCAAGCAGGCGGGGGACGAGGTGGTGGGCGGCACCGTCAACAAGAACGGCGCGCTCGGCTTCGAGGCCACCAAGGTGGGCGCCGATACCCTGCTGGCCCAGATCATCCGCATGGTGGAGCAGGCCCAGGGCGCCAAGCTGCCGATCCAGGCGCTGGTGGACAGGGTCACCGCCGTGTTCGTGCCGGTGGTGATGACGGTGGCGGCGCTGACCTTCCTGGCCTGGCTGTGGCTGGGGCCCGATCCCGCGCTCACCTTCGCCCTGGTCAACGGCGTGGCGGTGCTGATCATCGCCTGCCCCTGCGCCATGGGCCTGGCCACGCCCACCTCCATCATGGTCGGCACCGGCCGGGCCGCCGACATGGGCATACTGTTCCGCAAGGGCCAGGCGCTGCAAAGCCTGCGCGAGGCCAGCGTCATCGCCCTGGACAAGACCGGTACCCTGACCCGGGGCCGGCCGGAGCTGACCGATCTGCTGGTGCAACCGGGCTTCGACGAGGCCGAGGTGCTGGCCCTGGTGGCGGCGGTGGAACGGCAGTCCGAGCATCCCATCGCCGAGGCCATCGTCCGGGCGGCCGAAGAGCGGGGCCTGGCCCTGGCCGAGCCGCAAGGGTTCGAGGCGCTGCCGGGGCTGGGGGTGTCCGCCATGGTGGCCGGCCGGCGGCTGCAGGTGGGGGCCGATCGCTACCTGACACAGCTGGGGCTGAGCCTGGACGAGGTGAGCGAGGCCGCCGCCGCCCTGGCCTCGGCCGGCAAGAGCCCGCTCTACGCGGTGGTCGACGGTCGCCTGGCGGCGGTGATGGCGGTGGCGGATCCGATCAAGGAGGGCACGCCCGAGGCCATCGCCGCCCTGCACCGGCTGGGATTGAAGGTCGCCATGATCACCGGCGACAACAGGCGCACCGCCGAAGCCATCGCTGCCGAGCTCGGCATCGACGAGGTGGTGGCCGAGGTGATGCCGGACGGCAAGGTGGCGGCGTTGCAGGCATTGCGCGCGCGCTTTGGGGCCGTGGCCTTTGTGGGAGACGGCATCAACGACGCCCCGGCCCTGGCCGAGGCGGAAGTGGGCATCGCCATCGGTACCGGCACCGACATTGCCATCGAGGCGGCGGAGGTGGTGCTGATGGGCGGGGATCTGCGCGCCGTGCCCCATGCCCTGGCCATCAGCCGGGCCACCCTGCGCAATATCCGCCAGAACCTGTTCTGGGCCTTCGCCTACAACGCCAGCCTGATCCCGCTGGCGGCGGGTGCCCTCTACCCGGCGCTGGGCCTGCTGTTGTCGCCCATGGTGGCGGCGGGCGCCATGGCCCTGTCCAGCGTCTTCGTGGTGGGCAACGCCCTGCGCCTGAAAAGGGTGAAGCTGTAAGCCCGGACGGCTACAGCCAGAATCCCAGCAGCATAAAGGCCGGGATCAGCACCAGCAGCGGGCACTTGAACACCCGCAGGGCCAGCAGCCCCAGGGCGGCGGCGGCCAGGGCCGGGGCGCCGGTGACGCTGCTGACGAACACCGGCTGGTACAGCGCCGCCAGCAGCAAGCCCACCACGGCGGCGTTGATGCCCGCAACGGCGCCGGCCATCAGCGGCCGGGCCGCCAATGCCTGCCAGCTGTGTTGCAGTGCCAGCAGCAGCAGGAAGCCGGGCAGGAACACCCCGAAGGTGGCCACCAGGGCGCCCAGCACCGGTGACGCCGGCCACAGCTCGGCACCCAGAAAGGTGGCCAGGGTGAACATGGGGCCGGGCATGGCCTGGGCGGCGGCGTAGCCGGTGAGGAAGGCCTCACTGCTTATCCGCTCGCCCAGCAGCCCCTGCAGCAGCGGCAGCACCACATGGCCGCCGCCGAACACCAGGCTGCCGGCCTGGTAGAAGTCGGCGAAGATCCGGGCGGTGCCGTCCAGGTGCAGCAGCCAGGGCAGCAGGAAGAGGCCGGTGAACAGCAACAGAAAGGGCCAGTTGGGGCCTATTTTGCGGTGGCTGTCCCCACCGGTTTTTTGGAGCCAAAGAGCCCCCGCCAGGGCCGCCGCCAGCAGGGCGGTGAACTGGGCAAGCAACCCGGGCAGCAGCCACAGCAGGGCGGCGGTGCCCACCGCCAGGGCCAGGGTCAGCCGCTGGCGGCAGAACTGGCCGGCCATGGTCAGCACGGCGTCGGCCACCACCACCAGGGCGAACAGCTTGAGGCCGGCGATCGCCGCCAGGGCGGCGGGCTGGCTGGCCCAGGCCTGGCCGGCCAGGGCCAGCCCCAGCATCAGCAGGAAGGAGGGCAGGGTGAAGCCGATAAAGGCGGCGACGGCGCCGCCCAGGCCGGCGCGCTGGTAGCCGATGGCGAAGCCCAGCTGGCTGGAGGCCGGCCCGGGCAGGAACTGGCACAGGGCCAGGGTGGAGGCGAAGCGATCCTGCGGGATCCAGCCGAGTTTTTGCACGAAGTGGCGCTGAAAATAGCCGATATGGGCGGCCGGGCCGCCGAAGCTGACCCAGCCGAGCGTGAAGAATTGCCAGAAGGTCTGCAGCATGAATTACCTCTTGGATGAAAAAATGCAACCGGAAAGAATAGTCCCGCCCCATGACAGAAAGATGACAATCCCCCTTGCCGGGGTAAGGTGATCGCCCGGGCTCGCCGAATATGTTAAAAGGTTCCACAACGATTGACGGGAATCAAGAAACCATGGATTTGGCGATGCGCGGCCTGACCCCCTTGGGTATAGTCGGCGCTTTGGTGACAAGGAGAGTACCCCATTATGGCCGGACGTCCGACCACGATCAGGCGTTATCTGCTCAACAGAACCCTGCTGTTTTCGATTATCGGTTTCCTGTTGCTGTTGCTGGTGGCCAACCAGGCCTACCAGAGCAGCATCCGGGAAAACGCCCGGCAGGTGGCGGCTTCGGTAGCCCAGAATACCTTCAACTCCATGTACCTGATCATGAGCCAGGGCTGGACCCGGGCTCAGCTTGAATCCTTTTTGCACCAACTGGAAAACGGCCGCCAGGGCGACAGCTTCCGGATAGGCCTGTATCGCGGGCAACTGGTCAACGAGCGCTTCGGCAATATCGCCCAGGCCGAACCGGACCAGGTCCTGCGCCGGGTGCTCGACAGCGGCACCATCGCCGCCTTCGACCGGGGCGAGCACCTGCGCTACCTTTATCCGCTCAACGCCAGCGAAAACTGCCTGGCCTGCCACACCAACGCCCGCATCGGCGATACCCTGGGGGTGATAGAGGTGGAGCAGGACCTGTCGTCCCAGCTGCAGCTGGCCAACCGCAACCTGCTGTACTATCTGCTGTTGCTGTCGCCGCTGCCGCTGCTGTTCGCTTTCTGGGCGGTGCGCCGGGTCAGCCTGCATATCAACGACTCTGTGCTGCACCTGTCCCGCAGCATAGAGCAGGTACAGAGCCTGTCCGACCTGTCGCGCATGGGCGAGGATCGCCGCCAGTTCCGCTTTTGTGAGATGAACTCCATCTTCGGCCAGGTGGAGCAACTGGCCGACAAACTGCGCAACATAGCGGTGGACAAGGATCTGCTGGAATTCGAGATCCGCCTGCTGGAAAAATTCGTGATCACCTCGGAAGTGGTGCGCGACTGGCGGGAATACGTCAATGTGCTGATGCTCGACATCAACCGGGTACTGGACATCTATACCATGTTCTCCATTTTCAAGGTGGACGACGAGCTGTTCGACCTGGAAATCTTCTGGCTGCATCCGCCCAGCCCGCGCACCCGGGCCATGATGGAAAAGGCGGTGCTGGCCCGGCTCCGATCCCAGGATTCCTTTTTCAGCCACAGCGAGTTCAAGCTGCACCACAACCTGGTGCAGGGCGGGGGCGAGGTGATCATCGAACTGGACCACAAGGACATCGAGCTGCAGACCAAGTCGCTGCTGGTGGAAACGCCCAAAATCGGTGGCATCGTCGGCATCGGGGTGCAGGCGGATATCGTCAAGGACAAGACCAAGGTGCTGGTGCTGGAGAGCATCCTGTCCACCCTGCTCAACGTGGTGGGCTCGGTCAAGGCCATCTACAAGTACACCCGGGATCTGGAGTACTACGCCACCCGGGATCCGCTGACCAACCTTTACAACCAGCGCATGTTCTGGGAACTGCTCGACTATGAACTGGATCGCAGCCGCCGGCACGACTACCCGGTGGCCATGCTGCTGCTGGATCTGGACAACTTCAAGTCGGTCAACGACGGCTATGGCCATGCCTGTGGCGACCGGCTGCTGACCGAGCTGTCGCTGCTGCTTAAGCAGCAGCTCGGCAACGGCGACGTGCTGGCCCGCTACGGCGGCGACGAATTCGTGATTGTGCTGCCGGAAGCCGGCCTGGAGCGGGCCGGCGAGGTGAGCGAGCGGGTGCTCAGGGCGCTGGACGCCTTTGAAATGGAGCACGACGGCAGCATGCTCAAAACCACCTGCTCCATTGGCGTGGGGATCTATCCCGATCATGCGGACAACGCCAAGGAACTGTTCATGTTCGTGGACAACCTGATGTACCGCGCCAAGGCCCAGGGCAAGAACCGGGTCAGCCTGCCCAAAGAGCAGGATGTGGCGGATATTTTCCGGGATATGAGCGAAAAAACCCAGCTGGTAAACCAGGCCATAGAGCAGCGCACCCTGCTGCCGGTGTTCCAGCCCATTCTGCCCGGGCGGGGCGGCGAACCCATGGCGGTAGAGGTGCTCAGCCGGATCCGGCTGGCGGACGACAGCCTGATGAACGCGGGTGAGTTCATCGAAATTGCCGAGTCCATGGGCAAGGTGCACCTGCTCGACTACATAGTGATGGAAAAGGCCTTCGCCCAGGTGCGCGACACCGGCTATGGCGGCCTGCTGTTTATCAACCTGTCGCCCCGGGCGGTGCTGGTCAACGATTTCCTGGCCCGGGTCAACGGCCTGGTGGCGCAATACCGCATGGTGCCGGAACGGGTGGTGTTCGAAATCACCGAGCGGGACACGGTAAAGAGCATGGCGCTGTTGGAGAAGTTTATCCGGGCCCTCAAGGACGCGGGTTTCATGCTGGCCATCGACGACTTCGGCTCGGGCTTTTCCTCCTTCCACTACCTGAAACACCTGCCCATCGATTTTGTCAAAATCGAAGGCGAGTTTATCGCCAATATGGCCAACGACAGCCGGGACATGGCCTTTGTCAGCAGCATCACCCAGCTGGCCCACCAGCTGGAGGTAAAAACGGTGGCCGAATACGTTGAAACCGCCGAGGTGCTGGCGCTGGTGCGGGCCATCGGTATCGACTATGCCCAGGGCTATCACGTGGGCCGGCCGACCCCAGAACTGGCCTCCCTGGTTGAGGGGTCATACGAAACCATCAGCTGTGACGATTGAGTCTATACTTTTCCTGGTCATTCACCCAAGACGAGGAAAACGACAATGAAACGGACACTGTTGGCGGTACTGATGCTGGCCGGTTTTGGCCTGAGCGGGTGCAACACCTTTGCCGGCGCCGGCCAGGATATCAAGCGCGGCGGCGAGGTGGTGGAAGAGGCGGCGCGGGACGTGCAAAGCAATATGTAACAAAAGGGCCGCCCGCGGGCGGCCTGCCGATATTATCCGGCGTCGCTTTCCTGCAGTATCCGCCTCGCCCGCGCCATCACAGGGGCGTCCACCATATTGTGCTCCACCGCCACCACGGCGCCGTTCACCCTTTCTTCCGCCGCCAGGATGCGCCTGGCCCAGGCCTGTTGCGCCGGGGTGGGGGCCAGGGCGGCCTGGGCCGGGGCTACCTGGCGCGGATGGATCAGCAGCAGGCCGCCAAAACCGAGCCGCAGGCCGGCGCGGACATAGTCCGTCAGCCCCCGGTCATCCTGAAAAGCGGTATAGATGGCGTCCAGGGGGGCTGCCAGGCCATTGACCCGGGAGCTTTGTACCAGCTGGCTGCGGGCAAACAAGAATCCCGACTCGTCGTTGGGCTCGCCCTCGGGCGGCGGATAGTCCATGGCCAGGTCCACCGCCAAATCCAGCTTGCCGAACAGCAGCCGGGCCACGCCGGTGGCCGCGGCGATGGCGTCGAGCCTGGACAGGGCCAGGGCGGATTCGATAAAGGGCAGCAGCGGGCGGTCGGTGGCGTTGGCCAGTTCGCTCAGGGCGAGCGGATCCTCGGCCTTGGGCACCACTATGGCGGCGATGGCCGGCGAGCGGCAGAGCAGGGTGTCCTGGTTGAACCAGGGGCTGCCGGTGCCGTTGATGCGCACCAGCACGGAAGCGGGAGCCTGGCTGTCGAGCCAGCCGGCCAGAGTGGTGCGGGCGGCGTCCTTTTCCGCCGCCGGCACCGCGTCTTCCAAATCGATGATGATGGCGTCGGCACCGCTGGCAAGGGCCTTGGCATAGCGCTCGGGCCGGTTGGCGGGCACGAACAGCAGGGTTTGCAGAGCATTGATATCCATAGAAGACCCCGTCGACCCGGGCGGCAGGCCCGGGAAAATGGCAAAGGAGCCTTCTATTTAGACCATCAGGGGCCCGGCTGTAAACAGCAACGGGCCCGTTGCGGGAGCCCGCTCGATTAAAGGCTCTGGTGCGGGCCGAACACTTCGTAGTGCAGGCGGTCGTCGGCGATGCCCCAGGCGGAGAGTTGTTCCTTGACCATGGCCATGAAGGGCAGGGGGCCGCAGAAGTAGTAATGGGCGCCGGGCAACAGGATGCGGTCCTTGACCTTGTTCAGATCCATCAGGCCGATGGCGTCAAAATCTTCCGCCGGGCGATCCCGGGCGGCGGGTTCGCGGTACCAGACGTGGGTCTCCAGGTTGGGGTGGGCCTGGCGGCGTTGCCGGATATCGTCACCAAAGGCGTGCTGGGCGCCGTTTTCGCAGGCGTGCAGCCAGTGGAGGGGGGCGGCGTGGCCCTGGCCGAGCAGATGGTCGAGCATGGCGCGCATCGGGGTCTGGCCCACGCCGCCGGAGATCAGCACCACTGGGGTGTCGGCAGCCACTTCCAGAAAGAAATCCCCCGCCGGCGGTAATACCTGCAGCACATCGCCTTCGGCTACCTGGTCGTGAAGGAAACCGGAGGCGACGCCGCCGGGCTCGCGCTTGACCGCGATACGGTAGTCCCGGCCATTCGGCGCCTGGCACAGGGAGTACTGGCGGTATTCCTTGTGGGCCAGCCCGGTTGCATCCAGATGCAGGTTGAGATACTGGCCGGGCCGGTAATCGGCCACCGGACCGCCGTCGGCGGGCACCAGCAGGAAGCTGGTGATCTGTTCGCTTTCCTGTTTTTTCTCCTTCACCACAAAGGCGCGGGTGCCGCGCCAGCCGCCGGCCTTGGCTTCGCTGGCCTGGTAGAGTTGCTCTTCCCGGCCGATGAAAATGCCGGCCAGGGCTCCGTAGGCCTGGGCCCAGGCGTCGATCACTTCCGGGGTGGCGGCGTCCGGGGCCAGTTCCTTGATGGTTTCCAGCAGGTGATGGCCGACGATGTCGTACTGGGCCGGCTGGATGGCGAAGCCGGTGTGCTTGTGGGCGATACGCTCCACCGCCGCGTCCAGCACCGCCGGGTTGTCGATGTTTTTGGCATAGGCCAGCACGGCGGAAAACAGCGCCGCCGGCTGGCGGCCGGAGGCCTGGTGGCTCAGGTTGAAGACGTCTTTCAGTTCGGGGTTGTCGCGAAACATGCGCCGGTAGAAGTGTTCGGTCAGGGCGGTGTTGGCCGACTCCAGCAGCGGAACTGTGCTTTTGACGATTTCAATGGTGCGGGCATCCAGCATGGGCATCTCCGGTTGGCTTAAAAGAAATATCTACAATGCTACTTTTGTTGCGAAATGATATAGGTACATTTGATATGCATCAATAAACTTTTGCGATTTCTGTGTGCCGCCGGCGAAGTCGGCTTTGCCGGCGGGGCCATTAGGGGTAACAATAGGATTTTTGCCCACGGAGTCGGCCATGTCCCATTCATCTCCCTTTGCACAGGTCATCGCGGCCATTGATCACATCAATCGCGAGGATCCCCACCGGCAGCGGCTCGGCGAGGTCGAGTGGCCCCGGGAATACCTTTACAGCGTGCGCATGAGCGAACAGCTGGCGGCCTTTGCCCCCCAGGCCAGCGAACTGCTGCAAATCGCGGCCCGTGCCCAGCACATCCGGCGCTGGGCCATTCCCCGTACGGACTATCCCATGGACCGGAACGGCTACCGGCGCTGGCGCAGCGACCTGGCGAAATACCACGGCGAGCTGGCCGCCGGGCTGATGGCGAACGCCGGTTACACAGCCGGGCAACAGCAGCGGGTACGGGACCTGCTGGAGAAAAAGCAGCTCAAGCACGACCCCGAGGTGCAGACCCTGGAAGATGTGATCTGCCTGGTGTTCCTGCGCGACTACCTGGCCGACTTTGCCGCCCGCCACCAGCGGGACAAGGTGGTGGGCATCATCCGCAAGACCTGGGGCAAGATGTCGCAGGCCGGCCAGCAGGCGGCCCTGGCGCTGCCTCTGGAGGCCGGTATGGCGGAGCTGGTGGCCGAGGCGCTGGAAGGCTGAGGCAAGATGCTTGATTAGCTTATGCTGTTTAAGCATAAGCTGATTGTCTTCGTTGTTTGGGGTGTCGGTCGGCACCCGGCTAGAATCCCGCCCCGGATTCAATTCTTGTAGAGACATATCATGACCACAGCCGTTGCCGACCTCACCGGCCGCCGTGCGCCCCTGGGCCTGGGCGTGCTGGCGCTGATCCTGGCCGCCGCCCTGGCTTTGCTGCAGCTGACCGGAGCACGCCAGACCCTGTTGTTCCTGGTGGGCGCGGCCCTGGGCCTGACCCTGTACCATGCCGCCTTCGGGTTTACCTCCGCCTGGCGGGTTTTTGTGGCCGAGCGCCGTGGCCGCGGGTTGCGCGCCCAGATGTTCCTGCTGGCCTTCGCAGTATTGCTGTTTTTTCCCGCCATGAGCAGTGGCGAGCTGTTCGGCCAGCCGGTAAACGGTTTTGTCTCACCGGTGGGGATTTCCGTATTGGCGGGCGCCTTCATCTTCGGCATTGGCATGCAGCTTGGTGGCGGTTGTGCTTCCGGCACCCTGTTCACCGTGGGCGGCGGCAATGCGCGCATGCTGGTGACCCTGGTGTTTTTCTGCCTCGGTTCGCTGATTGCCACCCACCATGTGGACTGGTGGTTCGCGCTGCCGTCGCTGGCGCCGGTGTCCGTGGTGCAGAGCCTGGGCCTGTGGCCGGCACTGTTGGTCAATCTGGCGGTGTTCGCGCTGATCGCCTGGTTTACCCTGGTGCTGGAAAAGCGCCGCCATGGCAGCCTGGAAGCCGAGCCGGCCTCGACCCGCCGTGGCGCGGAACGCGGCCTGATGCTGGGCTACGGCGCCCGCCTGGCCTACGGTTGCAACATCGGCGCCTACTTCAGCGGCATCGCCTCGGGCAGTTTGCACGGCTGGGTGTGGCTGGCGGCGGCCTTTACCGGCAACATACTGGGCGTGAGGCTGCGGGGCTGGTTTTTTCCGGGAGAGCGGCCCAAGGCGGCCCTGAACGGCTGCTAAGACCAGGTGGTTGCTCAACAACGCCCGCGCTGTGCGGGCGTTGTTGTTTCTGGCCTACAGCAGTTGCCGCCACAGGGCGGCGGTGAGCACGCCGGCGGCGATGGCCGGCAGGGGCTTTTTCAGCACCAGCATCACCAGGCCGGTGGCCAGCAGCGCCAGGCGGGCGCCGCCGTCGCCGTTGATGGCCTGGGGGGTGAGGATGGCGATCAGCACCGAGCCCGACATGGCGCTGATAAAGTTCTGCACCCGGCGGTTGATGGGAATAAAGGACATCACCAGCACGCCGCCCAGGCGGGTGAACAGGGTGACCAGCGCCATTACGGCGATGATGATCAAGGTGCCGTAACCGGCGGTTTCCAGCATCATGCGCCTTTCTCCATCCACAGGGCGCCCAGCACGCCGCCGGCCAGTGCCCCCACCACCACATGGCTGTTTTCCGGCAGCCACCAGTACGCCAGCATGGAACTCACGCCCGCCACCAGCCAGATGACCAGGGTGCGCAGATCCTTGCGCGCGCCCAAGGCCATGGCCAGCAGAAAGCAGCCCAGCACCATGTCGAGGCCGATGGCCACAGGATCTTCGATGGCGCTGCCGAAATGGACTCCCAGCCAGGTGCCCAGCATCCAGAATATCCAGATCGCCAGGCCGCCGCCAAACAGTATGCCCAGGGCTCGTTCGCCCCGGTGGAAATACTGCATGGCCATGGCCCAGTTGGCATCGGAGGCAAACAGCATGATGCCGTAGCGCCGGGCCGGGGGCAGGTGGCGCAGCCAGGGGTAGAGGGTGGCGCCCATCAGCAGGTGGCGGGCATTGATGGCAAAAGTGGTGATCATCAGTGGCACCAGGGGCACCTGCAGCCCCCAGACGTCGAGGGCGGCGAACTGAGAGGTGCCGGCGAACACCAGGGCGCTCATCAGCAGCACGGGGCCCTGGTCGAGGCCGGTCTGGGTGGCGGCCAGGCCGAAGGCCAGGCCAAAGGCGGCGACGAACAGGGAAAGAGGCAGCAACTGCCGAAAGCCGTGCCAGATGTCCTGCCGGTCCAGCCGGGCAAGGGCGGCGTGATGATCCATGGAGTATCCCGCTGGTTATTTTTGTCAGAAGCGACAGGATAGCAGTTTGCACCGCAAGCACAAAAAGGCCCGCTTGCAGCGGGCCTTGGGCATCACAAGCGGCAAGCCTTACTTGGCGATGCGCTTGTACTTGATGCGCTTGGGCTGAATGGACTCGGCGCCGTAGGTCTTCTTCTTCCACTCTTCGTATTCGGTGAAGTTGCCTTCAAAGAATTCCACCTTGCCCTCATCCTTGTAGTCCAGGATGTGGGTGGCGATACGGTCGAGGAACCAGCGGTCGTGGGAGATTACCATGGCGCAGCCGGGGAATTCCAGCAGGGCGTTTTCCAGGGCGCGCAGGGTTTCCACGTCCAGATCGTTGGTCGGTTCGTCGAGCAGCAGCACGTTGCCGCCGGTCTGCAGCAGCTTGGCCATGTGCAGACGGCCGCGCTCACCACCAGAGAGTTCGCCGACCCGCTTCTGCTGATCGGTGCCCTTGAAGTTGAACCGGCCGAGATAAGCCCGGCTGGGGATCTCCAGGTTGCCGATGCGCATCATGTCCAGCCCGCCGGACACTTCTTCCCACACGCTCTTGCTGTTGTCCATGGCGTCGCGGAACTGCTCCACCGAGGCCAGCTGAACGGTGTCCCCCAGCGTGATGCTGCCGCTGTCCGGCTGCTCGGCACCGGTGAGCATGCGGAACAGGGTAGATTTACCGGCACCGTTGGGACCGATGATGCCGACGATGGCGCCCTTGGGAATGCTGAATGACAGGTCGTCGATCAGCACGCGATCGCCGTAGGACTTGGTCAGGTGCTCCACCTCGATGACCTTGTCACCCAGGCGCGGGCCGGGCGGAATGAACAGCTCGTTGGTCTCGTTGCGCTTCTGGAAGTCCTGGTTCTGCAGCTCTTCAAAGCGGGCCATACGGGCCTTGGACTTGGCCTGACGACCTTTCGGGTTCTGACGCACCCACTCCAGTTCTTTCTGAATGGACTTTTGGCGGGCGGCTTCGGAAGAGGCTTCCTGAGACAGACGGGCGTCCTTCTGCTCCAGCCAGGAGGAGTAGTTGCCTTCCCAGGGAATGCCTTCGCCGCGGTCCAGCTCCAGGATCCAGCCGGCCACGTTGTCGAGGAAGTAACGGTCGTGGGTAATGGCCACTACCGTGCCTTCGTAGTCGTGCAGGAAGCGCTCCAGCCAGGCCACGGACTCGGCGTCCAGGTGGTTGGTGGGCTCGTCGAGCAGCAGCATGTCGGGCTTTTCCAGCAGCAGCTTGCACATGGCCACGCGGCGGCGCTCACCCCCGGACAGCTTGCCGATGACGGCATCCCAGGGCGGCAGGCGCAGGGCGTCGGCGGCGCGCTCCAGCTGGTTGTCCAGGTTGTGGCCGTCGTGGGCCTGAATGATGGCTTCCAGCTCGCCCTGGCGCTTGGCCAGCTTGTCGAAGTCGGCGTCCGGATCGGCGTAGGCGGCGTACACGGCGTCCAGCTCCTTGAGGGCGCCGGCCACTTCGGCCACGCCTTCTTCCACTTCCTGGCGCACCGTGTGCTCGGGGTTGAGCTGGGGCTCCTGGGGCAGGTAGCCAATCTTGATGCCGGGCTGGGCGCGGGCTTCACCTTCAATCTCGGTGTCGATGCCGGCCATGATGCGCAGCAGGGTGGATTTACCGGCGCCGTTCAGACCCAGTACGCCGATTTTGGCGCCGGGGAAGAACGACAGGGAGATATTTTTCAGAATATGACGCTTGGGCGGAACCACCTTGCCCACGCGGTGCATGGTGTAAACAAATTGAGCCATTTCTATATTATCCTGATAAATCAGTGAGTTGACAGGCCTTTCTGGCAGGCTGTGACCCAGCCCGCGGCCAACGCAGGGCCATGGCGCTATATGGTACTTGGCTGGGCGGGGAATGCCAGAGGGGAGAGGGGTTAAAAGCGAAGAACCTGGCGGCCTGAAGTGGCGGTTATGCGAAGCAGCAGCAGGGTTGCCGCTGCGCGCCAACTTGCAGGCGAGCCGCCTGCGCTCCATTTGAGCAGCGTGCTTTGTGGAGCGCGGGCGGCCCGCCCGCATGAGCGCCGCAGGCGCTCATTTATTCAAAGGCATGGTATATCAGGACTTGGCTTTCAGCCCTTCCTTGAAGGACTGCGGCACGAATTCACCGGTGGCCGGGTTGAACTCGGGGCCTTCGTAGCTGGTGTTGATGCGGATCTCGCCGCTGATGAGCTTGGCGGCCAGCTCGTCCAGTTGCTGTCTTATCTCGGGTGAGACGTCGTCCGCCAGGGTCAGCTTGACCACCTCGCCCTGGCCGAGGCCGATTTCGGTGACCGCCATTATTTTGTTTCGCGTGCTGTGGCGAGGTTCACAGAAATCCTTGCCGTAGAGCCGGGAAAGGGAAATAAGGGGGCAGAGGATGGGATGGCGGAAAGAGGGGAAAGAGCGCGTCCCTGCGCGGCCGTGTTATTCCTCTTCTCTGCTGCTCCAGCGGCTGAGGCCGGCGGAGATAACGGTGTTGCCGAAAAAGGTCCAGTCCATCCAGACCGGCTTGTCGGCGTACTTGTCCATGCTGGCGGCGGTGGCGAGCAGCGGAGTCCACAGGACCGCCATCAGCGCGCAGGCCAGCAGGCCTTTTCTGATTTTTATCGTTTTCATGGGCACTCCCGATATCAGGGTGGTTATTTATACCACAGCCAAGGTGGGGCCAGAAGATGAGGTTTGTTGGCGATCACACTTTCAGGATTTAATTGAAATTTAAATTTCATTATTTCTATTTTTGTGGAATATTTGTTTCATTGGTGTGGAGCCTGCCGCCGTAACTGGCCGGCTCCACCAGGGAGGCCAACCGGCTTAGTGTCGCCGGGATTGCAGCATCAAGGAGTTTAGCCATGCGTTTGGTATATGATCCGTCGCACTATCGCGACAATACCGGCCTGAAGGAGACCATCGACACCGTGGCCCGGCTGGGATACGAATGGGTGGAGCTGTCTCCGCGCAAGGATTTCATCTGGTTTTGCGAGTATCCCAAGGTCGACCGGCAGTTGATCAAGAGTCTGAAGAAGTATTGCGCCGATGCCGGCGTCAGGATCTCTTCGGTGCTGCCGGTGCAGCAGTGGTCCTCCCCGGTGGAGGAAGAGCGCCAGGCCGCGGTACGCAACTGGAAGCGCTGCATCGAGATTACCGCCGAACTGGAGGTGGATCTGATGAACTCCGAGTTCAGTGGCAACAAGCGCAAGCCCCAGGCCAGCGAGGATGCCTTCGTCCGTTCGATGGAAGAGCTGATGCCGCTGTTCGAGCGCGAGAGCATCAGGCTCAATCTGCAGTCCCATCCCCACGACTTTATCGAGCGGAATATCGAAGCGGTGCGCATGATCCGCGCCCTGGACAGGGACTGGATCAAGCTGGTCTATTCGGTGCCCCACGCCTTCTATTACGACGACGGCATCGGCGATGTGGTCAAACACATTGAGGAAGCGGGCGATCTGCTGGCCCATGTGCTGATCGCCGACACCTTCAACCACAAGGCCGGCTTCGGGCTGCGCTACATCATCAACCCACCGGACGCGGACGTGACCATTCACCAGCACCTCAACCCGGGCGAGGGCGAGGTGGACTTCGACGCCCTGTACCGCAAGCTCAGGGAAATCAAGTTCGACGGCATCGTCACCAACGCGGTGTTCGCCTATCCCGACCGGCCCGAGTGGTCCAACGAGGTGACCCTGAAATCGATTCGCGAAGGCCTTGGGCTGTAGTCGTTCAACATTCTAAACAATAAAAAAATCCTGTATCGTGCCCTTTACGCCGCCCCCTTGGGGGCGTTTTTATCCGTTGTTGATCCGGGTTTACGGCACTGTCATGCCAGCATGACAGCCAGAGGGTCACGTCGGGCGGGGCGGCCCTTGGCGCCTGAGGCTGTCGCGGTTAGGATGCTTTCCCCTTGTCCGTTTCCGTCCGCCATGAACAGCCGTCATCCCTTGCCAGAAGATATTATCGCCCTCCTGTCCGCCACCCTGCTGGTGGCCCTGGGGGTGTTCCTGCTCAAGCAGGCCGGCCTGCTCACCGGCGGCACCGCCGGCATCGCCCTGCTGCTTGCCCATTTCAGCGATACCGGCTTCGGGGTCTGGTTCTTCCTGATCAATTTACCCTTCTATGTGCTGGCCTGGCTGCGGATGGGACCGGCCTTTACCGGCAAGACCTTTGCCTGCGTGTCGCTGGTGTCGCTGTTCAGCGAGCAGATCCCGCGCTTTCTGACGGTGACCTCGGTGGCGCCGCTGTTCGGCGCCCTGACGGGAGGCTTGCTGATTGGAGTGGGCATGCTGATGCTGTTTCGCCACCAGGCCAGCCTGGGTGGCATCGGCATACTGGCGCTTTACCTGCAAGGCCGCTTCGGCGTGAGCGCCGGCAAGCTGCAGATGGCGGTGGATTCCCTGATCCTGCTGGTGTCCTTCGCCGTGGTGCCGCCCTGGCTGTTGCTGCTGTCGGTGCTGGGAGCCTTGCTGCTTAACCAGGTACTGGCCTTCAACCACAAACCCGGGCGATACAGCGCCATGGCCTGATCGCCCGGGCCCGGCTCAGGGCCCTTCTTCCATCAAAATCTGGGTGGCCTGGATCTCGTGTTCCTGCAGGAAGGCGAGCAGCTTCATCATATTGTCCACCGTCACCTCCCGGTCTGAGGCCAGCACCAGCTCCGCTTCCTTGAGGGCGGGCAGGCGCTCGAGCAGCACCGGCTTGAAGTTTTCCCAGTCGGCGTATTGTTCCCCCTGCAGGGCCCAAGCGGGATCCCCGGCCAGCAGGTTGATGGTCATGGCCTTGTTGTCCTGCATGCTGCTCAGGGCCTTGCTGTCGGTCTTGGGCAGGTCTACCTCCAGCGACTGCAACGGGATATTGGCGGTCAACATCAAAAATACCAGCACGATAAAGATGATATCGAGCAGGGGCGTGATATCCGGGGTGAGCGCCCGCCAGCCGGACTGGGCGGGCTCGGGGCGGCCTATCATGCCTGTCCTCCCAGTTCCACGCCTTCCAGGTAGAGGTTGCACTGGTTCAGCTCATGGGTGAGCTTGTCGAGCAGGCGATCCGCCCAGAGTCCGAACAGCTGGGCACCGGCGATGGCCGGCAGGGCGATCAGCAGGCCGGCGGCGGTGGTGCTCATGGCCAATCCGAGGCCGTCCGCCAGCAGCGACGGGGTCACCGGATCCTGGCTCTGGCTGATGCTCCTGAACATCTCGATCAGTCCCAATACGGTGCCGAGCAAACCCAGCAGCGGGCTGATGACGCCTACCAGGGTAAGCACTCGCAAACCCGAATGAAGCTTTAGGCGTTGCTGTTGCAGCCAGACCGAGGCCAGATCCTCACGGGTGGATTTGGCACATTGCCGGTGTTTTACCAACAGCGAACAGCCCTGCAGGATCAGGGAGCGCGGGTGCTCCATCTGCGCATCCGGGTAGGCATGGCCGTGGCGGCGCAGATGGCGTTTTTCCCGCTCACCGCGCAGGCTGGTCCACAGCAGGGTCAGGCCACGCTCCAGCCAGAGCGCCAGGGTCAGTACCGAGCAAAAAATCAGGGGCCAGCTCATCGGGCCCAGTTGTTGGTGCAGTTGGTTCAGGAACGACATCATGGCTTAGTCCAATTTGAAACGAACGGGAATATGAACACGGTGCGCCACGGCGACGCCGTTCTCCTCATAGGCGGAGAAACGCCACTTGGCGATGGCCCTGAGCGCGGCCTTGTCGAGCACGGACACACCGGAGGAACTGGCCAGCTTGCGCTGGGTCTGGTTGCCCTTTTCATCCAGCCAGACCTCGACCACCACAGTGCCTTCCAGCCCCCGGCGCCGAGCCTGGGACGGGTAGGGGATAGGGGCCGGGCGGGTCTTGAAACTCGGAGTGTCAATCCGCTTGGGGGCGCTGCTTTGGGCCTGCTGGCGCTGGGGCTCGGGAGCCACTTTGGCGGGCGGCTCCGGCCGTGGCGCGGGTTGTGGCCTGGGAGCCGGTTTGGGTTCGGGCCTGGGAGCCGGTTTGGGCTCGGGTTTGGGCTCGGGTTTGGGAGCCGGTTTGGGAGCCGGTTTGGGAGCCGGTTTGGGTTCGGGCCTGGGAGCCGGTTTGGGCTCGGGTTTGGGAGCCGGTTGGGGTTCGGGCAGAGGTTCCGGCTGCGGTGGCATGGGCTCCGGCCTGGCAACAGTGGGCAGCATTTGTACGCTGATCGGGCCCGGGTTGTTGTCAGATGCCAGGGCGATGTTCAGCTCCTGGCGCTCCATGGCCTGGACCAGCAGCCCGTGGAGGATGAGGGAAGCCAGCGCAAACAGGGCGTAGCGACGAAAACTCAAGGTGGATCCCCGATTCTGGATATGGTGACACTTTGGGGAAATAGAATACGCATTTTTAAAAGGATGTCTATTGCCATCACAAATGATAATGAGAGGTTATTTTATTTGAGTGTGAGTGCCGGGTATTCGCCCACCGGCATAAACCGCCCTCGCCGGTATGGGGATAATCAAGGAAAGTCGCTGAATTTAGCCGGCTTTTGAGCCGTTTTTTGTTTGCAAGGGGGAGGTTGCTGTGTCACAACATGGTACATAATAAAACGAGTTCCAACGGGAACGGACAACAAGGAATACCCTCATGGCAGTAGAACAGATTGGCGACATCATGACCCGCCAAGTGCTCACCCTGGATCAGAACTCCACCCTCAAGGACGCCCACGATCTGATGCGGGAAAAGAGCATCCGCCATATCCCGGTCACGGACCAGGACAGTGGCCGCCTGCTCGGAGTGCTTACCCAAAAACGGATGATCGCCACCGTCATGGGCCTGCTGGCGGACTACGGCGTCAGCGCCCTGGAGCGGCGCGAACGCCTGGTCCGGGTGATGGATATCATAGACGCGGATTTCGAAAGCGTGGACGCCGGGGCACCGCTGACCGAGGTGGTGCCCTTTTTCCTCAGCAACAAGCACGGTTGCCTGACGGTGGTGGACGAGGAGGGCCGGCTGCAGGGCATGGTCACCTCCTCCGACTTCGTGCGCCTGTGCGCCGAACTGCTGAAGGAAAGGTCTAAAGCCTAAAGCCTGAAGCTTGATGCCGGAAGCCTGAAGCGGAAGAGTGTTGCTTCCCGCTTCTAGCTTCCCCCCGGATAATGGATCAGGTTGTAGAACACGGCGGGCTCGGTGCCCGGGTTGCGATAGCCGTGGGGCCGGTCGGCGTGAAAGCGCACCGCCGCGCCCGGCCCCAGCCGCTGCCATTCGCCGTCCAGCAGCAGTTCCATTTCCCCGCCTTGCACTATGACATGCTCTATCACTCCCCGGTCATGGGGATCCGACAGCCGCTCGTAGCCCGGCAGCAGGGTCAGCTCGAACATCTCAAAGCCAAAGCGGGCCTCAAAGGGAAACAGCGGCGCCACCAGCATGCCATCGCCGGCCGGCTGGCGGCGCAGGGCGTCCGTCTGCCGGTAGAGGGGGCCCGGATGGGACTCGGGCACCGGTTCGAGGAAGGTGGACAGGGAGGTATGAAAGCCGCCGGCAATTTTCCACAGGGTGGCGACGGTGGGGCTGGACTCGCCCCGCTCTATCTGGCCCAGCATCGCCTTGCTGACCCCGGTTTCCCGGGCGCAGGCGTCCAGGCTCCAGCCCCGCTCCTTGCGCAAGGCCTTGAGGGTGTCCGCCAGGTATTGGTTCGGCTCTTTCATCACAGTTTCCCGCTTTCCTGCTTGGCTCGCTGTTGTGCGTTATAGCATATATTTGCTAGCATGGCTTTCTTATGCGTTATAACGCACAACCAGGAGCCCGCCATGTTCAGCCTGTCCCATCTTTCCGCCGGTTTTATCGCCGTGCTGGTCGGTTACACCAGCTCGGCGGCCATTATCTTCCAGGCCGCCGCCGCCGCCGGGGCCAGCCAGGCCGAGACCGGCTCCTGGATGTGGGCCTTGGGGCTGGGCATGGGGCTGACCTGCATCGGTTTTTCCCTGCGTTACCGGGAGCCGGTGCTCACTGCCTGGTCGACCCCGGGGGCGGCGCTGCTGGTGACGGCCCTGGCCGGGGTGCCCATGAGCGAGGCCATCGGCGTCTTTTTGTTCAGCTCGGCGCTGATCCTGCTGTGCGGCCTGACCGGCTGGTTCGACAAGATCATGCGGCTGGTGCCGGCGGGACTGGCCGCGGCCATGCTGGGCGGGGTGCTGCTGAAGTTCGGCCTGGATCTGTTCGCCTCGGCCCAGACCCGTCCGCTGCTGGTGTCGGCCATGCTGGCGACCTACCTGGCCCTGCGCCGGCGCCTGCCGCGCTACGTGATCCCGCTCAGCCTGCTGGCCGGGCTGCTGGTCGCCGGCGGTGACGGCCTGCTGCGTTTCGATGACTTCGAGTGGCAGCTGGCCCGGCCGGTGCTGATGATGCCCGAGTTTTCCCTCACCAGCCTGCTCGGCGTCGGCATTCCCCTGTTTATGGTGACCATGGCCTCCCAGAACGTGCCCGGCATCGCCGTGCTGCGGGCTCACGGCTACCACACCCCGGCCTCGCCGCTGGTCGGCTGGACCGGCCTCACCGGCCTGCTGCTGGCGCCTTTCGGCGGCTTCGCCTTCAACCTGGCGGCGATCAGCGCGGCGGTATGCATGGGCAAGGAGGTGGACCCTGATCCCAAACAGCGCTACAAGGCGGCGGTATGGGCCGGTGTCTTCTACCTGCTGATGGGGCTGTTCGGCGCCACCGTGGTGGGGCTATTCGCCGCCCTGCCGGGAGAGCTGGTGATGGCCATCGCCGGCCTGGCGCTGCTCGGCACCATCGGCAACAGCCTGACGGTGGCCCTGGCCGACGAGCGGGAGCGGGACGCGGCCCTGCTCACCTTTATGATCACCGCCTCGGGGCTGGCCCTGTTCGGCATCGGCAGCGCTTTCTGGGGCCTGGTGATTGGCGGCAGCGTGCACTGGCTCAACCGGCGGCGGCAGGCATAAAAAAGCCGCCCCAAGAGCGGGCGGCAAAAGGCGGAGTTGGCTTGCACTTGAAGGGGGTCAGGGCATGATGACGGTGTCTATCACATGGATGACGCCGTTGCTGGTTTCGATGTCGGCCTGTACCACGGTGGCCTCGTCTACCATCACCTTGCCGTCCTGGGTGGTGATGCGGATGTCACCGCCCTGTACCGTGGTGGCGCTGTCGGCCTGCATGGCGTCGGCGGCCATGACCTTGCCGGGCACCACATGGTAGGTCAGCACGGCCACCAGTTGATCCTTGTTTTCGGGCTTGAGCAGGTCGTCCACGGCGCCTGCCGGCAATTTGGCAAAGGCCTCGTCGGTGGGTGCGAAAACGGTGAAGGGGCCTTCGCCCTTGAGGGTGTCGACCAGGCCGGCGGCCTGCACTGCGGTGACCAGGGTGGTAAAGCTGCCCGCCTCTACGGCGGTGTCGACGATGTCTTTCTTGGCGCCGTGGTGGTCGGCCAGGGCCATGCCCGATGCCAGCAGCAGGGTCAGGGCGCTAAGGGGTTTGCCGATTCGGATTGCCAGCGTGTTCATACGTCCTCCGGTAAACGGGATGGGATTTGGGCAACGCTTAACAACAGCACTTACAAGCGTCGGGTCGGGGCCATGGCCCGCAACTGCCGATAAAACCCGTGTATTCAGAGAAAAATTTTGCCCACCGGAGAAAAATGAGAACCGCCCAGAAAAAATCACCCCGGCCGTGGCCGGGGTGAAATTTTTTATCGGGTTCAGCCGTCGTGGCGGCCGTGGCGCTGGGGCCGGTTGGGCTTGTTGCTGCGCGGCGGCCGGTTGTTGGCGGCGCCGGCGTTGCGGCCCCGGCCACCGCCGTTGCCCCGGCCCCGGTTGTTGGCCGGCGGCTTGGTGGCGGGCTGGGCCTCTTCCGGGCCGGGCTCGAAGCCGGGCAGCACTTCCAGGACGGCATCCTGCTTGATCAGCTTTTCGATAGCCTTGAGCAGGGGTTTTTCGTCGTGGCTGATCAGCGACAGCGCCTCGCCGGTGCTTCCGGCCCGGCCGGTGCGGCCGATGCGGTGCACATAGTCTTCCGCCACATGGGGCAGCTCGTAGTTGACCACGTGGGGCAGCTCGCTGATGTCGATGCCGCGGGCGGCGATGTCGGTGGCCACCAGCACCCGCAGCTGGCCGTCCTTGAACTGGCTCAGGGCCCGGGTGCGCGCCCCCTGGCTCTTGTCGCCGTGGATCGCCATGGCCGGCAGGCCGTCCTTGTCGAGCTGCATCGCCAGCCTGTTGGCGCCGTGCTTGGTACGGGTGAACACCAGCACCTGGCGCCAGTTGTTGTGGCCGATCAGGTAGCTGAGCAAGGCACGTTTTCGGCTCTTGTCGGCGGCCACGAAGCGCTGGGCTATGGTCTCGGCGGTGGCGTTGCGCACCGCCACCTCGATATGCTCGGGCTGGTGCAGCAGGTCTTCCGCCAGCGCCTTGATCTCGTCGGAGAAGGTGGCGGAGAACAGCAGGTTCTGCCGCTTTTTCGGCAACTGTGCCAGGATGCGGCGGATATCGCGGATAAAGCCCATGTCCAGCATGCGGTCGGCTTCATCCAGCACCAGCATTTCCACCCGGGACAGATCGATGGAGCGCTGGGACACATGGTCCAGCAGCCGGCCCGGGGTGGCCACGACCACGTCCACCTTGCGGCCCAGGGCCTTCATTTGCGGATTGATGCTGACCCCGCCGAACATCACCAGGGTGCGCAGGTCGGTATGTTTGGCGTAGGCGCGCAGGTTTTCTTCCACCTGGGCCGCCAGCTCGCGGGTGGGGGTGAGCACCAGGGCGCGCACCGGCGCCCGGCCGTTGGCCAGGGGCTTGGGCTGGGTTTCGCTCAGGCGCTGCAGCATGGGCAGGCCGAAACCGGCGGTCTTGCCGGTGCCGGTCTGGGCGCCGGCGAGCAGATCGCCGCCTTTCAGCACCAGCGGAATGGCCTGGCGCTGGATAGGGGTGGGCTCTGTGTAACCACATTCATTGATGGCTTGAACGAGTTTGTCGTTCAGACCGAGGGAAGCAAAAGACATGAGACTCCGAACTAATAAGGTCCTGGCGGACGATTGAGAGGCATTGCCGGGGCAAACTGGCGCCATGATAACAGAAAAGCGGGGCGGGCCATAAACAAAGCAAAAAGGGGGCGCCGCAAGGGCGCCCTGAAAGTCAACAATTAGCTGTCTGACTGGATTGGAAACGTACTCTTTGCAGCGGCAGGGGCGCCAGGCAGGCGATCCGCATCACGGATGGCACGGCGGCGTGTCTGTGTGTGCCCCTGTTGGTGTTTTTTGGGTCCGGTCTGCGTCAGGCCACCACAGGCCTGGGTCTGAAACGGGACAGGGCGACTTTCAGCAACGGGAAGAACAAGGAGGCCGCGGTCAGTACCAGCAGCCAGAAGGCGATGGGCTTGTCCACAAAGGTCATCCAGTTGCCGTCGGAAATCTGCAGCGCCCGCCGCATGGACTCTTCCATCATGTTGCCCAGGATCAGGGCGAGGATGAGCGGCGCCGTCGGAAAGCCGAAGTGCTTCATGCCGAGTCCCAGTACGCCGAAGCCCAGCAGCAACAGCAAGTCGGTGGTGGCGAAGGTGGTGCCGTAGATGCCGACCATGCAGAAGATCAGGATAAGCGACAGCAGCAATGGCCGGGGCAGGTCGAGCAGCCGGGCGATATAGGGGATCAGCGGCAGGTTCAGTACCAGCAGGAAGAGGTTGCCTACATACATGCTGGCGATAACGCCCCAGAATACATCCGGTCTTTGCTCCATCATGCTGGGCCCCGGGGTGATGCCCATGACCAGCAGGGCGCCGAGCAGCACGGCCGTGGTGCCCGAGCCGGGCACCCCCAGGGTCAGCAGCGGCACAAAGGAGCCGGTGCAGGCGGCGTTGTTGGCGGCCTCGGGCGCGGCTACCCCCTTGAGGTTGCCCTGGCCAAAGGTATGGCCGTCCTTGGCCAGGCGTTTTTCCATGATGTAGCCGAGGAAGGACGCGACGGTGGCGCCGGCGCCCGGCAGTATGCCGACAAAAAAACCGAGGATGGAGCTGCGTCCGGTGGGGGCGGCGATTTCCCGCACTTCATCCCGGGACAAACGCAGGGAGCCGATATTGGCGGTGCTGTCCTGGCTGTGATCTTCCGGTTTTTTCAGCAGCATGCCGAATACTTCCGCCAGGGCGAAGATGCCGAGCGCGACCACCAGGAACTCCACGCCGTTAAGCAGGTGCAGGCTGCCGAAGGTGTAGCGCTCGGTGCCGGTCTGCAGGTCTATGCCGACGATGGACACCATCATGCCGATCACCGCCGCCATCAGGCCTTTGATCAGGGATTTGCCGGACAGGCTGACCACGGCGGTCAGGCCGAGCAGCATCAGGGCGAAATATTCCGCCGGGCCGAAACTGACCGCCACGCTGGCCAGCAGAGGGGCGACCAGCATCAGGGCGATGGCGGACAGGGTGCCGCCCACAAAGGAGGAATAGGCGGCGATGGCCATGGCCTTGCCGGCCATGCCCTGGCGGGCAAGGGGGTAACCGTCGAAGGAGGTGGCGACGGTGCTGGCCACACCCGGGGCATTGAGCAAAATGGACGAAGTGGAGCCGCCGAAAATGGCGCCGTAATAAACCCCGGCCATCAGGATCAGGGCCGAGGAAGGATCCATGCCGAAGGTCATGGGGATCATCAGGGCCAGGGCGCTGATGGGCCCCAGGCCCGGCAGCATGCCGATAATGGTGCCGGCGAAGACCCCGATGAAAACATAAAGCAGGTTCATTGGCTCAAAGGCGACACTAAAGCCGGTGAGCACACCGTGGAGTGCATCCATTGCAAGATTCTCGTGTGGTTAAAACGGTAACAGACCCTGAGGCAGGTGCACCTCGAGCAGTCGGGTCATGATGAGGTAGAGCGACAGCACCACCGACAGGGTGGCCACGGCACTGATAAGGTGGCGGCGATAGCCGTAGCAGTAGCTCAGGCCCATGCCGAACAGGCCGGAGGCCAGCACAAAACCCAGCCATTCCAGGCTGATGGCATAAAGGGCGATCACCACAAAGGTGGTGAGCAACTGGGCGGTGGGGCTCAGCCCCCGGCTTTTTTGCCTGGGGGGATTGCTGGTCGTTTTTGCCCTGGGGGCCGGGGGCTTGTCCAGGCACAGCAGCACCGACAGCACCAGCAGGGCCAGCCCCAGCAGTTTGGGGAAGGCATCGGAATCGATGGGCCTTGGCATGGGGAAGGTGGGGATCCGGTAGGCCATCCACAGGTACCCCAGGGATACCAGGGCCATCACCAGTCCTATCAGTCGGTTGGCATTGAGGTTTTTCATGGTGTTTTCCTCCGGGAGCGGGCGCCCTGCGTTGTGGCAGGGCGCCTGTACTCATCGGTTTGATTCACGGCTCGGGCCGGGCGAACACCCACAGGGGCGCCCGGCACAGGGGACGGCGCTTTATTTTCTGAGCAAGCCCAGCTCACCCAGTACCTGGCTGAACTGCTGCTGTTGCTGGTCGAGAAACAGGCCGAACTCCTGGCTGTTCAGGTAGGCATCGGTCCAGGCCAGCTGATCCCGGGCCTGTTGCCAGCTGTCGCTGTTGAGCATGCGGACGTAGAGGTTTTCGTAGTAGGCCACCGCGTCCGGGGACATGTTTTTGGGCCCCATGATGCCGCGCCAGATATCGAAGGTGTAATCCACGCCCTGCTCTTTATAGGTAGGGAGGTCGGCCAGCTCGCCGGGCAGCCGGGTATCAGCCGCCACGCCCAGGGCGCGCAGCTGGCCGGATTCGGCAATCTGCCCCGAAGACTCGCCGATGCCGGCGCTGACCGCCTCAATATGGCCCCCGAGCAGGCTGATGATGGCTTCACCGCCGCCGGAGTAGGACACATAGTTCACCTCCCGGGCGTTGAGCCCGGCGGCCATGGCCAGGCCGGCAAAGGACACATGGTGCAATGAGCCCGGTGCACTGCCGCCGCCGATGCTGAGCCTGGGGTTTTCCCGCAGGGCATCCAGCAGATCGTTGAGGGTCTGATAGGGTGAGTCCTTGCGGACCAGCACGGTGGCGGAGTCGGTGATCAGCCTCGCGATGGGGGTGAAGTCCTCATGGCTGTAGCGGGACATACCGGCCAGCGGCACCAGGATCAGGGGCGGGCTGGTGGCGAACAGCTTGTGATCGTTCTTGCTGTCCCGGGCAATCTGGGCCCAGGCCACGGCACCGCCGCCACCGGGAATATTGATGGTGGCAAAGTTCTGCGAGCTCAGTTTTTCCTGCATGATCACCCGGGCCGTGGTGCGGGCCAGGGTATCCCAGCCGCCGCCGGGGTTGGCCGGCGCGATATATTCAATGGCCCGGCTCGGTTCCCAGGCCGGGGCGGCTGCCCCGGCCGTTGCCGGTAAGATCAGGGCGGCCAGGAGGCCGGCCGTGGTGCGCAGTTTGGGGGTGTTGGTAAACATCTTCATTGTTGCTTCCTCCATGGACTGATAAACGTCCTGTTATTTGTTGTCCTTGATGGACTGGTAGAACTTGACACTGTTTTCCCTGGGCTTGCTCACCACCACCGTCTTGCCGGCGGCTTCCCGCTGCAGCTCAAGGGCATTTTTGGCCAGGGCACCGAGGCGGTAGAGGCCGTGTACGAACTTGCCGTAGGGCAGGGTCAGGAACAGCGACATGACAAAGCCGAGGTGAACCACCAGCATCAGGCCGAGCAGGCCGGTTTCCCGCAGCAGCATGAGCAGCAGGCCGGTGGCGCCGGTGAGCCAGAGCAGGGCGATAAAGGCGATGTCCATGCCGGTTTGTGCGGTGTCGGCGGTGTTGGGATCCCGCTTGAGCTTGAGGTACAGCAGGCCGGCAGGGCCGACCAGCAGGCCGGTGCCGCCCAGGGTGCCGAGCAGCTTGGGCAGGCTGAAGAAGCTGTAGGGGGCGCTCCAGCCCAGCACATAGTGAAACAGGGTGCCGGTGGCGGTGGCGGCGAAGCACAGCATGAAACCATAGGCGGTAAAGTGGTGGAAATACCGGCGCAGGTGGGAATGGTTGTCGTCCGGATAGGTGCAACCCCTGTCTTCCTGGCCATGCAGGTGGCGCAGGCTGAGGGCGTCGGACCAGGCCTGGCGCCAGGCGGAAAGGTTACCCAGATCCCTTATTGTTTCCCCGCTGTCGCGCCAGAAGTTGAGGAAGCCCATCAGCAGGGCCAGCAGGGCGAACAGGAACACGCTGCCGAAGGCCAGCACCAGGGTGTTGTGGGGGAAGAAGGCGTAGAAATCCCCGCCGTGGGCGCCGGAGAACAGCTGGCCCAGGCCGCCGTTCAGGGCGATGAACAACAGCAGTATGATGCCGGCGCCCAGGCCCAGGGCCAGGGAGGCGACCAGGCCGTTGTTATTGAACAGGCGGGCGAAGGGGCCGGGCCAGGCGTATTGCTGGTAGGAGGCCTTGCGAATTTTGGCCAGTGATTGGGGGATATTGACCCCGAACTCATGGGGCGGCGCATACTGGCAGGCGTAGAAGCACTCACTGCAGTTATGGCAGAGGTTGGCCAGATAGTTGATATCGGACGACGCAAAACTCTGGCGGCGCTCCATGGCCGGAAACACCGGGCAGAAGCCCTCGCAATAGCGGCAGGCGTTGCAGATGGTCAGGTTCTTGTCCGCTTCCTGGATCAGTACATCAATTTTTTGCATTTCGAGCGGCCTCCGCGCCGGCTATACGTCCAAATACTGTGCCTATGGTCATGCCGAAACCGGCGACATAGCCCTTGCCGAGAATATTGCCGGCCATCACTTCGCCGGCGGCAAAGACGTTGTCGGCCATATCGCCGCTGTTCATCTTCATGCGGGCGCAGTGATCGACCTGCACGCCCAGATAGGTAAAGGTGATGCCGGTACGCAGCGGATAGCCGAAGTAGGGCGGGGTATCCAGGGTTTGCGCCCAGTGGGTTTTCTCGGGGGTTGCGCCCTGAGTGCGGCAGTTGTCGAGCACGCTGTGATCGAAGTCGCCGGGCTGCACCGCCGCGTTGTATTCCTTCACGGTATTGAGCAGGGGATGCACCGGAATATTCAGCTTCCTCGCCAGTTCTTCGAGGGTATTGGCCTGCTCCGGAGGAAACACCGAGGGCATAAAGCGGCCCACCGCCTTGGCATCGGTAATGGAATAGGCAATCTGGTCGGGTTGGCCGGCGACCAGCCGGCCCCAGATGGCATAGCGCTTGGGCCAGAAATCCTCGCCTTCGTCGTAGAAGCGCTTGCCCTGGTTGTTGACCACTATGCCGAGGGAGACGCAGTCGACCCGGGTTACGATACCGCCGTCGTATTCGGGAGAGCGGGCGTCGATGGCTACCGCATGGCCCTGGGTCGGATCGCCGATGGCCAGGGCGTCGTTGTCGAGCAGGGCGCGCAGCATCTTGCCCTGGTTGAAGCGGGTGCCGCGAATACGGAAATTCCTGGCCACCGGGCCCCAGGCTTCTTCCAGCCACTCCCGGTTGGACTCGAAGCCGCCGGAGGCCACCACCAGGGAGCGGGCGCTCACCTTGTGGGTTTTGCCCTGCCATTCCACCACCGCATGATCGAAGCGGTTGCCCTGAAACGAAAGCTCCAGCGCCTCGGCTTCATAGACGATGGTCACGCCCATGCGCTCCGCCGCCTTGTAGTAGGTATTGACCAATGCCTTGCCACCGCCGAGGAAGAAAGCGTTGGTGCGGCCCAGGTGCAGGGTGCCGCCCAGGGAGGGCTGAAAGCGTACGCCGTGACCGGCCATCCAGTCGGTGCAGGTTTCCGAGGCGCGGATGACAAAGCGGGCCATTTCTTCGTTGGTCTGGCCACCGGTCACGCGCCAGACATCCTCAAAAAATTCATCTTCGGTGTAGGCGTCGCTCAACACCGCAGTGGGGGCCTTGTGCATGCAGCGCAGGTTACGGGTGTGGCTGCTGTTGCCGCCGCGCCAGACCTTGGGCGCGCTTTCCAGCAGCAGCACCCGGGCTCCTTGTTCACGGGCCGACAGGGCGGCACACAGGGCGGCATTGCCGCCGCCGATGACCAGGACGTCATGGCTGTTCCTGAGCCAGTCCGAATTGGCCTGATTGTTATTTTGCATCATTGCTTATCCCTTTTGGATACTAGTGAGTGCAACTGTATACATTGGTACACAAAATGACAATATCGGTATTAGCTGGTATTATCCCGGCATGTTCAATTTGTGATCCGACGCTGATGTCCGCAGCCAAAAAAACACCCAAAGCCCTGGAAGACGCCAACAGCGAACGGGGCGAATCCCGTAGCGAGCTAGCCTATCGTTTTATTCTCGATGCCATCAAGGACGGCACCCTGGCGCCCGGTACCCGGGTGAGGGAGACGGATCTGGCCGCCCGCACCGGCCTGAGCCGGACGCCGGTACGGGAGGCGCTGAACCGCTTGCTGATGGAGGGCCTGGTGGCCAATGATCCCAGCCGGGGCATGATAGTCACCGAACTGGACCACGCCATGATCAACGAGCTGTATGCGATGCGGGAGGTGCTGGAAGGCACCGCCGCCTTCCTGGCCGCCCGCCACGCCTCCGAGGTGGAGATCACTTTTCTGCGGGAGATCAGCGAGCGGGACGCCCAGTTCAGCGAGCCGGCGGATCTGGTCAAGAACAATCGGCTGTTTCACGGCACCCTCTATCGCTGTGCCCACAACCGCTACCTGCTGAAGATGCTCAACTCCCTGCAGGAGTCGATGATGCTGCTCGGCCCCACCACCCTGGCCAAGGCGGGCCGGCCCGAGGCGGCCCGCCGGGAGCACGGCCTGATCGTGGATGCCATCGAGCAGCGTGATGCGGCCGCCGCGGAGCAGGCCGCCCGCAACCATATCCGGGAAGCCTACAAGGTACGGCTTGGGGAGTTGTTCGAACGGGATGAGTAAGGGGTTACCGGAACGTCATTTTTGCGGCGGCTGAGGCCGGCGCCGGCTTAATCCCCCTTGCCAAAAAGCCAGCCCTCGGGCTGGCTTTGGTTCAGCGTGTTCCGAGGAGGCGTTTAGATGGCCTGCTGGAAGATCACGGTATCGGCCTTCTCCACGTAGCTGTCCAGCTCGTCGAAGTTCAGGTAGCGGTAGGTGTCCGCCGCCGTGGCGTTCAGCTCCTTGGCGTATTCCTGGTATTCCGCCACCGTCGGCAGCTTGCCGTGGATCGCCGCCACCGCCGCCAGCTCGGCGGACGCC
>NZ_PXYH01000028.1 GCF_003012795.1 Zobellella taiwanensis | reverse complement strand
GCGAAGGTCAAAACCGGCATCACTGTCCCCGAGTTCGGGGTAAGTTAATGGCATGAGCCGTATACGTGGCCCGTATGTACGGTTCTGTGAGAGGGATGAGGCGGTAACGCCTCACCCTACTCGATATACTTTCAGCTTGCCCGCTTATTCCACGGTCAGGATCTTGCAGGTATTGGTGCTGCCGACCACTTCCATCATGTCGCCGTGGGTGAGCAGGACCAGATCGCCGGAGTTGACGTGGCCGGCCTGCTTCAGGGTGGCCAGGGCCTCGCGGCAGATCTCGGAGATGCTCAGGCTGTCGTCGGGCTTGAAATACACCGGCGTCACGCCGCGATAGAGGTTGGTCCAGGCCAGGGTCTTGGCTTCCCGGGACAGGGAAAAAATCGGCAGGCCGGAGCTGATGCGGGACATCAGCAACGGGGTGGTGCCGGACTGGGTCAGGGCGACGATGGCCTTGACACCCTGCAGGTGGTTGGCGGCATACATGGTGGACATGGCCACGGTCTCTTCCACCGAGGTGAAGGTGAAGTTCATGCGGTGATTGGAGACATTGACGCTGGGGTGCTTTTCGGCGCCCAGGCAGACTTCGGCCATGGCCTTCACGGTTTCAATCGGGAACTGGCCGGCGGCGGTTTCGGCGGACAGCATGACGGCATCGGTACCATCCAGTACGGCGTTGGCCACGTCCATCACTTCGGCGCGGGTGGGCAGGGGCGCGCTGATCATCGATTCCATCATCTGGGTGGCCGTTATCACCACCCGGTTCAGGCGGCGACTGGTGCGGATCAATTTTTTCTGTACGCCGACCAGCTCGGGATCGCCGATTTCCACGCCCAGGTCGCCCCGGGCCACCATCACCACGTCGGAGGCCAGGATCACGTCCTCCATGGCGGCATCGGTGGCCACGGCTTCGGCGCGCTCCACCTTGGCCACCAGCTTGGCGTTGCTGCCGGCGGCGCGTACCAGCTCGCGGGCAATGCGCATGTCTTCACCGGTGCGCGGGAAGGATACCGCCAGGTAGTCGACGCCGATCTTGGCGGCGGTTTTGATGTCTTCCTTGTCTTTCTCGGTCAGGGCCGGGGCGGACAGGCCTCCGCCCTTCTTGTTGATGCCCTTGTTGTTGGACAGGGGACCGGCCACGGTGACCTCGGTCAGTACCTTGTTGCCTTCCACGCCCTCGACCCGCAGTTGGACGCGGCCGTCGTCAAGCAACAGGATATCGCCGGTCTTGACGTCGCGCGGCAGCTCCTTGTAGTCGATACCGACCCGTTCCTGGTCGCCTTCGCCTTTGGGCAGGTCGGCGTCCAGCACGAACTTGTCGCCGATGTTCAGGTGGATCTTGCCGTCCTTGAAGGTGGATACCCGGATTTTGGGACCCTGCAGGTCTCCCAGAATGGCCACGTGCTTGCCCAGTTTCTTGGCGATGTCACGGACCTGGTTGGCGCGGGCCATGTGATCTTCCGGCGTGCCGTGGGAAAAGTTCATGCGCACTACGTTGGCGCCGGCGGCGATGATGCCTTCCAGGTTGTTGTCGCGGTCGGTGGCCGGGCCCAGGGTGGTGACAATCTTGGTACGTCTTAGCATGGGAGACTCCAGTTGGAATGTAAAAAAGATACGAAAGAAGAAACGGTATGGTCGAGGCCGCCTGGCGGTACCTCGCGGAGGTCAGCGGACGGGAGTACGGCAGCCGGGCCGGGAACCGCAAGGGGCTCGCGGGGAGGGGGGAATGGCTTGCTCACGGTCTGATGCTGCATCCTTGGTTTTATGAATTGTTACCGATAATAACCGAAGCGAATGGCAAAGTGTAGACGGGATCACAAAAATACCCGCTATTTCATCCCTCCTTGATCCCGGTCAAGGATGTTGGAGAGAGAAATGGGAGAGATATTTTGTTTTGTTTCTAAGTTAATGAATTAGAAAGAAAAAATTCTATTTTTTGAAAGGTATTACGAGCCGGACTGGTTCCACATTGATACATAATGGCGCTAAATTGATGACAAAATGACCAAGAACATGGCGTTCTTGTCTTTAACATTTTCACCTTGATTTAACATGAATGGCCGGCGGGGAAACCGCTGGGTGACCCCGCCGGCGGCTCAGAGGTGGGGAGAATCGAAACGGGAATTTTTAATCCCTTCCTTCACCTTCTTCAGGTTTTCGCGGAACTTGCTGCCCCGGCGCAGGATAAAACCGGTGGCAAGCACGTCGATCAGTACCATCTGGGCCAGGCGGGAGGCCATGGGAAGATAGACGTCGGTGTCTTCCGGCACGTCCATCGACAGCACCATGGTGCACTCCCGGGCCAGGGGGGAGTCCTTGGCGGTCAGGCCGATGACGATGGCGTCGTTCTGGCGGGCGAGCTGGGCGATTTCCACCAGCGCCTTGGTGCGGCCGGTGTGGGAGATCAGCACCACCACGTCGCCTTCGGAGCTGGCGATACAGCTCATGCGCATCATCACCACGTCGTCGAAGCACAGCACCGGCACGTTGAAGCGGAAAAACTTGTTCATGGCGTCGTGGGCCACGGCGGAAGAGGCGCCAAGGCCGAAGAAGGACAGCTTCTTGGCCTGGGTCAGGATATCGACGCAGCGGTTGACCGCCTGCGGGTCCAGGCTGTGCCGGGCCGAATCCAGGCAGGCCATGCTGGATTCGAAGATCTTGGCGGTATAGGACTCGGGGCCGTCGTCTTCTTCCACATGGCGGTTCACATAGGGAGTGCCATTGGCCAGGCTCTGGGCCAGGTGCAGTTTGAAGTCGGGAAAACCCTTGGTGTCGAGCCGGCGGCAGAAGCGGTTGACGGTGGGCTCGCTCACATCCGCCAGCTTGGCCAGGGCGGCGATGCTGGAGTGGATGGCGGTTTGCGGTGATGCCAGGATCACTTCCGCCACCTTGCGTTCAGACTTGCTGAAACTCTCTATATTTTTTGTAATTTTTTCTAATGTATTCATCTGGACTACCGGGCTCGATGGGACGGGCCAGGAACAACCCTGGGCTGCGTAACATAAGTGGATACACTATACAGGACAATCGATTGCGTTAAGAGTATCGCCATACCAAAGTATGACTGAACTCTAAAAAAATTACTCAAAAAAAGAAAAACAAGCCAATAATGATGTTGCTTAATAACAAATGAAATGAAGGTGCTCCCGGCTGAAGTGACAAAAAAGCCCCGCGGACGGGGCTTTTTGCCGGGCACGGCCGGTCGTTAGGCCAGCTCGGCCCAGAGATCGTATTCGTCGGAGTGGGTGACGGTCACCTTGACCAGGTCGCCGGGCTTGAGCTCGGTCTCGCCATTGAGGTAGACCAGGCCGTCGATTTCCGGGGCGTCGGCGCTGGAGCGGCCGATGGCGCCTTCCTCATCCACCTCGTCGATCAACACCTCGATGACCTTGCCCACCTTCTGCGCCAGCTTGCGGGTGGAGATCTCCTGCTGCAGCGCCATAAAGCGCTCGAAGCGTTCCTGCTTGACCTCTTCCGGCACCGGATCCGCCAGCTCGTTGGCGCGGGCGCTTTCCACCGGGCTGTAGGTGAAGCAGCCGACCCGATCCAGCTCGGCCTGCTCGATAAAGTCGAGCAGCAGCTGGAAGTCTTCTTCGGTTTCGCCCGGGAAGCCCACGATAAAGGTGGAGCGGATGGTGATCTCGGGGCAGATCTCGCGCCAGCTGCGGATGCGCTCCAGGGTGCGCTCCACCGCGCCCGGGCGTTTCATCAATTTCAGGATGCGCGGGCTGGCGTGCTGCAGCGGAATGTCCAGGTAGGGCAGTATCTTGCCGTCGCGCATCAGGGGGATCAGATCATCCACGTGCGGATAGGGGTAGACGTAGTGCAGTCGTACCCAGACCCCCATCTTGCCGAGCTCCTCGCACAGGGCCTGGATATGGGTCTTGACCGGCATGCCGTCGGCGAAGCCGGTCTTGTGCTTGACGTCCACCCCGTAGGCGGAGGTGTCCTGGGAAATGACCAGTAGCTCCTTCACCCCGGCATCCACCAGGCGACGGGCCTCGGCCAGCACCTCGCCGATGGGTCGGCTGTCCAGATCGCCGCGCATGGAGGGGATGATGCAGAAGGTGCACTTGTGGTTGCAGCCCTCGGAGATCTTCAGGTAGGCGAAATGCTTGGGAGTGAGCTTGACGCCCTGCTCGGGCACCAGGCTGACGAAGGGATTGTACTCCGGGCGCGGCACGTATTTGTGCACATGGTTCAGCACCTGCTCGTAGGAATGGGGGCCGGTGATCTCCAGCACCTTGGGATGCACTTCACGGATTTGATCTTCCTTGGCGCCCAGGCAGCCGGTGACGATGACCTTGCCGTTTTCGCTCAGGGCTTCGCCCACCGCTTCCAGGGATTCCTGCACGGCGCTGTCGATAAAGCCGCAAGTATTGACGATCACCAGATCGGCATCATCGTAGGAAGGCACCACGTCGTAGCCTTCGATACGCAACTGGGTCAGGATACGCTCGGAGTCGACCAGGTTTTTCGGGCAACCGAGGGACACGAAGCCGATACGGGGAACAGACATACTCACTTGACTTGACTCACTTTGAAAGAGGGTAGAAACAAAAGAGGGCGCATTTTACACCCAAGCCGGCTGATTAAAAAAGAGCCAGCAACAAAAACACCCCGGAAGGCCGGGGTGTTTTCAACTGACAAAAACTTACTTGGCGAAGTTTTCTGCCACGAAGTCCCAGTTGACCAGGGCCCAGAAGGCCTTGACGTAGTCGGGACGGACGTTGCGGTAGTCGATGTAGTAGGCGTGTTCCCAGACGTCGCAGGTCAGCAGCGGGGTCTGGCCGGCCTCGGTCAGCGGGCAGCCGGCGTTGGAGGTGTTGACGATGCCCACGGAGCCGTCGGCCTTCTTCACCAGCCAGGTCCAGCCGGAGCCAAAGTTGGTCACGCAGGACTTGGTGAACTCTTCCTTGAAGGCGTCAAAGGAGCCGAAGGCAGCCTTGATGGCATCGGCCAGGGCACCGGTCGGCTCGCCGCCACCGTTGGGGGACAGGCAGTGCCAGTAGAAGGTGTGGTTCCACACTTGTGCCGCGTTGTTGAAGATGCCGCCGGAAGAGGTTTTGATGATGTCTTCCAGGGATTTGCCCTCGAATTCGGTGCCGGGAACCAGGTTGTTCAGGTTGACCACATAGGTGTTGTGGTGCTTGCCGTAGTGGTATTCCAGGGTTTCCTGGGAGATATGGGGTTCCAGAGCGTTTTTGGCGTAGGGCAGTGCGGGAAGTTCAAATGCCATTGTTATTTTCTCCATTTTGATTGCGCCAGCCAGGGCTGGCCGAGACATTGCTGCTTGCTTCTTTCCATGGCGGAAACGACTCGGTATGAGCATAGCCGCAAACCGCTAAATTGCTGAAAGGATTGTAACAGTTTGCCCGATGGCGAAACAACAACAGCTTTTGTACGGATACCGGCCCCTGGCGGAATGAACAATTATGGCTTCACAGATACCGATTTGTCGGCCCGGGCCCTTGTGACCGCAGAGGGATAAAGTAGAATAAGCTTTTTTAAACAACAGCCGTCCGAGGTGGTTATGGACACCATTGAAAAGATCAAAACCCAGATCAGCGAAAACCCCATCCTGCTGTACATGAAAGGGTCACCCAAGTTTCCCAGCTGCGGCTTTTCCGCCCAGGCCTCCCAGGCGCTGATGAACTGCGGCGAGCCTTTCGCCTATGTGGATATCCTGCAAAACCCGGATATCCGCGCCGAGCTGCCCAAATACGCCAACTGGCCGACCTTTCCCCAACTGTGGGTGGAAGGAGAACTGGTCGGTGGCTGCGACATCATTATCGAGATGTTCCAGCAGGGTGAGCTGCAGGCCCTGATCAAGGAAACCGCCGCCAGGCACCCCAAGTCCGAGCAGGAATAACCCGCTCGCCAGCTCCCGGCCCTGCCTTTGTGCAGGGTCTATTCCAACCCGCCGGTCTTTTCAGGGCCGAAAGCACACCTGCAGCCGGGTACCGCCCTGTTGCCCCGCGCCGATGTGCAGGCTGCCGCCCAGGCTGGCGGCCCTGTCCTGCATGATCCTGAGGCCGTAATGCTGGCCCTGGCCGGCGTTGTCCGCCAGGCCCCGGCCGTTGTCCTCCACCGCCAGGCAAATCTCCTGATCCTGCTGCCATACCCGCACCGCCACCTGGCTGGCGCTCGCGTGCTTGAACACATTGTGCAGCGCCTCCCGGGTGATCTGCACCAGATGGATGGTCTGGTTGGGGGTCAGCCGGTGGGGTGACAGCCGGTAATCGAAGTCGATGGCAAAGCCCAGGCGGCGGCCGAATTCGGACAGGGTATCGCTCAGGGCGGCATAGAGGCCGGGTTTGTCGAGTGTGAGGCGGAAGGTGGTAAGCAATTCCCGTAACTGGCGGTAGGCATTGTTCAGCCCCTCGCGCATCTCATCCAGCCCAGAGGCCACCTCCGGGCTGGGATTGGGCAGTTGCAACTGCACATAGCTGACCTGCAGCTTGAGGTAGGTCAGTGCCTGGGCCAGGGAATCGTGCAGCTCCCGGGCTATGGTGGCCCGCTCTTCCATCAACTGCAATTGCTGGTGCTGGTGCTGGCGCCGCTCCAGGGCAATGGCGGTAGTGATTTGATCAAAGATACTGGTCAGCAACTGTTGCTGTTCTTCGTCCAGCCCCGCCTGGGGCGGGCAGACCGCCAGCACCATGCCGTACTGGCCATTGCTGTCCTGCAGCGGCCAGCGATAATTGGGCGGCTGGCGTGGTCCGCTGTTGTCGGAGCAGGCAGTCAGCGCTTCAAAGGGACTGTCGTCGTCGCCTTCGTGCAGATGGATACAAATCTGGCGCAGGGGGCTGATTTGCTCCAGCCGGCTGAGCAGGGGAGGCAGGCGTCGGTGCAGCGGCTCGACCCCCTGCAGTTCGCGCTGGGTTTCATACAGCGTGCTGAGGATCTGGTTGGAACGTACCAGCGCCCGGGTCTGCTGCTCCACTTTCTGCTCGAGCTGGCCGTAGAGTTCCGACAACTGCCGGTTCATGGTATCCATGGTGTCGGCCAGCACGGCCATCTCGTCATTGCCCCCCACCTCGCAGCGGCTACCGAAATCGGCCCGGCCCACGGCTCTGGCCACCAGCAGCAGGCGGCGCAGGGGCGTGAGCAGCCGCCGGTGCAAATAAAAGACGGAAGCGGCCAGTATCATCAGCATCGCCAGCATCATGGCGACCTGCAGCCAGCTCTGGCGTTGCAGGCTGGCTTCGGTATGTTGCTCCAGCCTGGCCACCAGTTGATCGATGACCTCGACGAAGGCCGCCACCCTGGGCGCCAGCAGATGGGAACCTTCGGCCTGGGCAAAGGCAGCTTTCAGCGGCTGCCAGTGGCGGAGCAACTGCCGGCGCTGCTCGCCCAGGCCGTCGTTGTCCAGTACCCGGATCAACAAGGGATCGTTGAGGGTCTGCTCCAGCTGTTGCAGGCCCTCCGGCCCGGCCAGGGGCAACTGACTGAGCAGGCGATAGCTCTGCATGCGCAGGGAGCCCGCCTTGTTGATCACATAGGCCCGGCCCTCGCTCTTGTCCGACAGCCAGGCAGACAGCACCAGGCTGGCGAGGGCGAGCAACACCAGGGTCAGCATCATCAGGGTGATACGGGTCAGCAGGGAGCGGGAAAAGGGGATCGACATGGTCTCGGGTTCTCGGCATCATTTGGCACAAGCTTACAAAGATTCCGCCGGTGCTACCATGCGCGGGCGCAAACAAGGTGGAGTAATCATGGATGCAGATATCGTCGTCGTCGGGGCCGGCTCGGTCGGCCTGGCGGCGGGATTTTTCCTGGCGCAACGGGGGGCGCGGGTCGTGCTGGTTGATGAGGGTGAACCGCCCCATACCCTCGGCTCCCATCATGGCAGCACCCGGCTGACCCGCACCGCCTATGGCGAGGGTGCGGCCTATATCCCCCTGCTGTTGCGTGCCAGGACGCTGTGGCGCGAGCTGGAGCAACTGAGTGGGGAACTGCTGTTTGAGCCCTGTGGCGTGCTCAACCTGGGGGTGGCCGACAGCCCCTTTCTGGCCCAGGCGGCACTGAGCGCGGCCCAGTACGGGCTGGCGCTGGAACCGCAGACGGCCGCCGGTATCGAGACCCGCTGGCCGGGCTGGCGGTTGCCTCCGGAGTGGCGCGGAGGCTACGAGCCCGAAGCCGGCGTGCTTTACTGTGAGCGGGCGCTCGCGGCCTGGCGTCGCCTCGGAAAAGAAGGTGGTGCACGCCTGCTGGCGGGGCAGGCGGTAACCGGGCTGCGGGTGCGTCCGGGCCGGGTGGAGGTGGAGCGGGCGGATGGCAGCCGGCTCAGTGCCGCCAAGGCGCTGGTCTGCGCCGGCCAGCGGGTGGCGCCGCTGTTGGCACAACTGGGCCTGACACTGCCGCTGCAACGCGTGCGCAAGACCTTCGCCTGGTATGAGGCCGATCCCGGCCGTTACGGGCCCGAGGTGTTTCCCGGTTTTTCCGCCGTACTGGCCGATGCCATCTATTACGGCTTTCCGACCCTGGAGGGGGCCGGCCTCAAGCTGGGCCGCCACGATGGTGGCCAGCCCCTGGCCCCGGGCGAGCCTCTTGCACCGTTTGGTGCGTTTGAAGAGGACAGGGCGGAGCTGGATGCCTTTGTGCAGGCCCGCCTGCCCGGGGTGGGAGAGTTTATCGAGGGCAAGACCTGCCACTATATTCGCACCCCGGACGAACACTTTATCCTGGACCGGCATCCCGAGCATGACCAGGTGTATTTTGCCAGTGCCTGTTCGGGCCACGGTTTCAAGTTCGCCGGCGTGCTGGGCGAGCTGTTTGCCCACTGGATGCTGGACGGTGATCCCGGCTTCGATCTGGCACCCTTCCGCCTGGGCCGGTTCGAGTAAGGGCCCGTCTAATTTATTCGACCGACCCTAGCCTAGAGCACCATATAGTTTAAACATCAAACTGTCAGGCGTGTGCTATTCCAGCCACTCTCGACGGCGGCAAACGATGTTTGTAGGTTGGCACCTGACTGGTGGAGCGCAGGCGGCCCGCCTGCTTTCCCGCGCAGCGGAAACCCTAGGACGGGCCGACCACACTACAGCTTTAAAGAGGCTTGAGGCAGAACAGGCATTGCGGTGGTGGAGCGTAGGCGAGCCGCCTGCGCTCCGGCCAATCCCCGGGGTTACACCGCCGGGATCTGCTGGGTGATGCAGTGGATATTGCCTCCGCCGAGCAGGATCTCCCGGGCCGGCACCCCCACCACGTCCAGCTCCGGGAAGATGGTCTCCAGCAGCCGTTGGGCTTCGCCGTCGGTGCGCTCGTCCAGCAGCGGAAACACCAGCCGCCGGTTGCTGATCAGGAAGTTCACGTAGGAGCCCGCCAGCCGCTCACCGGCCAGCCGGGGCACGGCGGCGCCGCTTTGCACCCCGGCGGCTTCCTCCTCGGTCACATAGAGCGGGCCGGGCTGGGGCAGCTTCCATACCCTGAGCTTGCGGCCCCTGGCGTCCTCCGCCTGCTCCAGCACCGCCAGCGCCGCCCGGCTGCGGGCGTACTGGGGATCGCTTTCATCCTCGCACCAGTGCAGCACCACCTCGCCGGGGCGGGCGAAACAGGCCATGTTGTCGATATGGCCGTCGGTCTCGTCCATATAAACCCCTTCCGGCAGCCAGATAAAGTGGCTGACCCCCAGGGTTTCCCTCAGGTGCTGCTCTATGTCCGCCTGGCTCAGGTGGGGGTTGCGGTTGGGGTTGAGCAGGCACTCGGCGGTGGTGAGCAGGGTGCCTTCGCCGTCCACGTGGATGGAGCCGCCTTCGAGCACCAGCGGGCTGGCCACCGCCGGCAGCCCGTGCACCGCCAGCATGGCCCGGGCCATGGCCTGGTCCTGGTCCCAGGGGTGGTAGAGGCCGCCCTCATGGCCGCCCCAGGCGTTGAAGCGCCAGTCGATGCCGACGGCCTCTCCTTTGCCGTTCACCACCACGGTCGGCCCCGTGTCCCGGGCCCAGGCGTCGTCGCTTTCGATGGCTACCAGCGTGACCTGGGGCGGCATCACCGTCCGGGCCTTGTCCATTTCCTTTGCCGGCACCGCCATGTAGACGGGGGTGGCGGCGGCGATGGCCTCGGCCACCCGGGCGAAGGTGGCCTGGGCCGGGGCGCCCTGCTCGCGCCAGTTGTCGGGCCGGTGCGGCCAGATCATCCACACCGCCTGCTGGGGCGCCCATTCGGCGGGCATGTGAAAGCCGTTCAGCTGTTCCATCAGCGGCCTCCCGGGGTCTTGCCGTCGGAGGTCATCAGCGTCTGGTACATGGCCGGGCGGCGGTCGCGGAACAGGCCCCAGCTGATACGGGTCTTGGCGATGGCGTCCAGATCGAAGCTGTGCACCAGCACGCACTCGGAGGTCTTGTCCGCCTGTTGCACCAGCTCGCCGAACTGGTCGGCGATAAAGGAAGAGCCGTAGAAGGTCATCTCCAGGCCGTCGATGTACTTGCTCTGCTCGGTGCCGATGCGGTTGGAGGCGATCACCGGCACCAGGTTGGCGGCGGCGTGGCCCTGCTGGGTGCGGGTCCAGTGGGGCTGGCTGTCGATCTCCGGGTAGGCGGGCTCGGAGCCGATGGCGGTGGGGAAGAAAATCAGCTCGGCGCCCATCAGCGCCAGGCTGCGGGCGGTTTCCGGGAACCACTGATCCCAGCAGATGCCCACGCCGATCTTGGCGTAGCGGGTCTGCCACACCTTGAAGCCGGTGTCGCCGGGGGTGAAGAACTGCTTCTCTTGGTAGGCCGGGCCGTTGGGAATATGGGTCTTGCGATAGACATCCAGCAGGCTGCCGTCGGCGTCGATCACCACCAGGGAGTTGTAGTGGGCGTAGCCGGCGCGCTCGAAGAAGCTGAGCGGCAGCACCACCTCCAGCTCCCTGGCCAGGGCCTGGAAGTGGCGGATCAGCGGGCTGTTGTCCACTTCCTGGGCCAGGGCGAAGTGCTCGGGGCTCTGGTCGATGCAGAAATAGGGAGTTTCAAACAGTTCCTGGATCAGAATGATCTGGGCACCCTGAGCGGCGGCCTGGCGCACCAGCCGCTCGGCGCGGGCGATATTTTCTTCTTTGTTCCAGCTGCAGGCCATCTGGGTGGCGGCCACGGTAACCATTGCCATGGTGAACTCCTTATACAAGTGAATTGTCACTGGGTTGTTGGGGTGGAATGACCCCAGGCAGACAGCCCCGTAATGGAAGAGGAGGCCCTTTGGCCGACCGGCAACCAGGCTACCTCTTTGTCAACAACCCGAATCTTCAGGCTTCAGTGTGACCCTTGCCTTACCATCCATCAAATGAATAGTATTAATCAGTTTATTCTTATGGTGAATATTGAATGAAGCTGCACCAGCTCGACCTCAACCTGCTGCTCGCCTTCGACGCCCTGATGACCCAGCGCAACGTCACCCGCGCCGCCGAACAGTGCTTTATCAGCCAGCCGGCCATGAGCCATGCCCTCAACCGGCTGCGCCAGTTTTTCGAAGACCCCCTGCTGGTGCGCAGCGCCACCGGCATGGTGCCCACCGCCCGGGCCGAGGCCCTGCACCGGGCGGTGCGCCAGGCCCTGGGGCTGCTGGAACAGGAACTGGGACGGGAGGAACGCTTCGACCCCGCCACCTCCGGCCGGCGCTTCGTGCTCAGCACCACCGACTATGTGGAGTGCGTGCTGGTGCCGCCGCTCATCCGCCGGCTGAAGACGCAGGCGCCCGGGGTGCGCATCGAGATAGAAATATTGCGCGATCGCCTGCCCGAGGGGGCCCTGGCCAACGGCGAAGTGGATCTGGTGCTGGGTTTCGACGAGTACATGCAGGTGCCCGGCTCGCTGCGTACCGAAACCTGGCTGACCGAGCCGCTGGCCGGGGTGGTCAGCCGGGAGCACCCCACGGTGGGGGAGCGGCTCAGCCTGGAACAGCTCACCGGCTTGCCCCATGTGTTCCACTCGCCGCTCGGCACCCGCGAGTCCATCGTCGACCGCTGGTTGGCGGGGCAGGGGCTGCAGCGCACCATCTCGGTCAACAGCCAGAGCTACATGTCGGCGGCGGCCATCGTCGGCCAGAGCGATCACCTGCTGGTGCTGCCCCGCAAGGTGGCGATGATGCTGGCCGAGGCCTGGCCACTGCGGATGGTGGCGCTGCCGGAAGACGCGCCCGCCTACCACCTTAACTGCGTCTGGCACCCGCTGCACGACCGCCAGCCGGCGCTGCAGTGGCTGCGCTCTCTTATCCGCAGCCTGATTTAGCGACTGGCGCCCGGGCGCAGGTAAATCAGCCAGTAGCTGAGGCCCACCAGGACGCCGCCGCCGATGATATTGCCCAGAGTGACCGGCAGCAGGTTGCGCAGCAAAAAATTGGCCAGGGTCAGCTCGGCGAAATCGGCGGGCTGGGCGCCGCTCAGTGCCCAGAATTCGGGGCCGGCGAACTGCTGGATGGCGATGGCCAGGGGCACGATAAAGAGATTGGCGATGCTGTGCTCGAAGCCGCTGGCCACAAACATGGCGATGGGCAGCAGCATCACCAGCACCTTGTCGGTGTTGCTGCGGCAGGAAAAGCTCATCCATACCGCCAGGCACACCATGATATTGCACAGTATCCCTAAGGCCACCGCCTGCACAACGCCGTGGTGCAGCTTGTGCCGGGCGATGTTCAGGGCGTTGAGGCCCCAGGCCCCATCGGCGGCCAGGTGCTGGCCGGCGAGCCAGATCAGCAGCACAAACAGCAGGGCGCCACCCAGGTTGCCCAGGTAGACGACTACCCAGTTATGGGCCAACTGGCCCCAGCCGATGCGCCGGCTGGCCCGGGCCACCGTAGTGAGTACGCTGGAGGTGAACAACTCGCCGCCGCAGATCACCACCAGGATCAGCCCCAGGCTGAAGGCCAGGCCGCCGATAAAGCGCGCCATGCCCCAGGGCAGGCCACCGGCGCCGGTGGTGACCGTGATGTAGAACACAAAGGCGATAGAGATAAATCCCCCGGCGGTGATCGCCAGGATGAAAGATTGCAACGTTTTTTTGGTGGCTTTTTGCACGCCGAATTCTTCGGCTTTTTTCGCCATTTCCGCGGGGAGTATGGCATCAAACGGGGTGTTGTCGGCTTTCATATCGACCACCGGAGGGTTAAAAATGTTGTTTTATTCTAACCAAATCGGGGTAGTGGATATTGACCTGGATCAGCCGGCGTCGTGGACGACGCCGGCGGTTGAGGTGATCAGAGGCTGATGGCGGCCAGCCAGCCGAAGGCGATCAACGGCAGGTTGTAGTGCAGGAAGGTAGGCACGACCGAATCCCAGATATGATCGTGCTGGCCGTCCGCATTCAGGCCCGAGGTCGGCCCCAGGGTCGAGTCGGAAGCCGGCGAGCCCGCGTCCCCCAGGGCGCCGGCGGTGCCGATAATGGCGACCGTGGCCAGGGGCGAAAAGCCGAGCGCGAGGCACAGGGGCACATAAATGGGCGCTATGATGGGAATGGTGGAAAAGGACGAGCCGATACCCATGGTGATCAGCAGGCCCACCACCAGCATGATCAGGGCGGCGAGGGAGCGGTTGTCGCCGATCATCGCTTCCACCGCCTGCACCAGGCTGCCGACGCCGTCGGTGGCCTTGATAACGGCGGCAAAACCGGCGGCGGCAATCATGATAAAGCCGATCAGCGACATCATTTTTACCCCCTGGGTAAAGGCGTCCTGGCTTTCCCGAAAGCGGATGACGCCGCCCAGGGTGAAAATGATAAAGCCTGCCATGGCGCCGAGGATGATGGAGTCGCTGTACAACTGCAGGCCGAGTGCCACCACTATGGCCACCAGGGCGATGGCCACGTGCAGGTAATTGATGCTGACATGCTCGGGCTCGACCGCGACTATCCGTTCCTCGTCATAGTCCCGCGGTTTGCGGTAACTGATGAACAGCGCCACCAGCAGGCCGAGCAGCATGCCGGCCACGGGGATCGCCATGGCGGCGGGCAGCATGGCCTTGCTGGCCTGCACGCCGTTTTCCAGCAGGTTGGCCAGCAGGATGTTGTTGAGGAAGATGCCGCCAAAGCCCACCGGCAGCAGCATATAGGTGGCGGTGAGGCCAAAGGTAAGCACGCAGGCCACGGCGCGCCGGTCCAGCCGCAGTTTGGCCATGACATGCAGCAGCGGCGGGATCAGGATGGGGATAAAGGCGATATGCACCGGGATCAGGTTCTGGGAGGAAATGGCCACCAGCAGGATGGCGCCCAGCAGCAGGGCCTTGACCCACAGCATGCGGCCCGGGGTGGCGTTGCCGCCCAGGCTGGCGATGACCTTGCGTGCCAGCAGATCGGTGATGCCGGAACGGGCGATGGCGATGGCAAAAGCGCCCAGCATGGCGTAGCTCAGGGCGATGGTGGCACCACCACCGAGGCCGCCGGCGAAGGTATTGACCGCCTCGGTCAACGACATGCCCGAGGCCATGCCGCCGACCAGGGCGCTCAGGGTCAGCGCCACCACGACATTGATGCGCAGCAGGCTCAGGGCCAGCATCAGGCAGACGGCGATTACTACCGGATTCATGTAAAGTCCTTCAGGGAATGGATGGCAAGCCGGGTAGTTTGCAAATCGGGCGGGGAATGTCGAGCATTATTTGTTCCCGGGCAGCAAAATCCGCCAGATGTTACGTTTTTGAAAGCAAGATGTGTTGTTACTGCTGCCGGCTCAGGGATCCGGCGCCGGCCGGGTTGCCATGCGCGGCGTTTCATCCGGTGGCGGGGTGGCGTAGAGGGGTTTGTTGTCGAGCAGGCTCCACAGCAGCATCAGGCCGGAAATGGCCACTGCCAGCAGCAGCAGGGACACCGGCAGGCGCAGGGGGTTGCCTTCGTCGCCGAGATCCTCGCGCGGTGTGCCGCAATGGGGGCATCGCCGCCGATGTTGGTAAAAGGGCCGCCCGCAGTGGTGGCAGCGTGTGATGGACATATCCCTGCTCCGGTCATTGTTATTTTGCCATCCGGGCGTCCGGGCCCGGCGTGGTTATTTAACCTTACTCAATGCTGTTCAAAAATCCAGCGAACGGGGCCTTGGGCAGGATAAAAATACAGAAACGGCAGGGGCGGGCGGCAAAGACCGCCCGCTGGGAGGTCAGGCGGGCTCGGGGGTTTTCAGCAGGCCGAGCAGGCTCTGGGCATGCTCGGCGGTTTCCCGGCCCAGCTCGGTGAGGTAGCCGCCATCGGGCAGGGTGATGAGCCCTTTTTCGTGCAGGCGGGCGGCGGCGGCGATCAGGTCCGGATCCGCGTCGTGGTGAACCTTGATGCCCTGTTGGGTGGTGTCGAGGTTGAAGTGCAGCAACAGATTCAGTTCATCCATCAGTGCCGGGTTATAGCGCATAAACACTCCTTGGGCGTGTAAGGGACTCACCTTTGACGGTAGCCTGTTCCGGGTCCGCGGGCTGGGCGCTGGCTCACAAATAGCGATTTGCACCCCGGATGCGGTTAGCCCTTGCATCCCCGGCCCCGCTTGCCGATCATGCGGGCTTTGGGATACACAGCTACAAGGACAATGCCGCCATGACCGCCATCCATCTGCAGGATGCCCTCTTTCCCCTCAGCGACCGCCTCGACCTCAAGGTGCCGGCCCTGCGGCTTGCCGCCGGCCAGTGCTGGGCCTTCGTGGGGGCCAACGGCAGCGGCAAGACCGCCCTGGCCCGGGCCCTGGCAGGAGAACTGGCGCCCCGCCAGGGGCGGGCGGAGAATGGCTTTGAACGCACGCAATGGGTGTCGTTTGAGCAATTGCAGCAGTTGACCGACCGGGAGCGGGAAGAAGATCAAAGCGATTTGCTCGACTATCAGGACCCGGGCCACAGTGCCCGGGACATTATCCTGGAGCGGGGCGGCTCGCCCGAGCGGCTCGCCGCCCTGGCCCGGGGTTTTGGCATTGCCGGCTTGCTCGACCGCGGTTTTAAATACCTCTCTACCGGGGAAACCCGCAAGGTGCTGCTGTGCCGGGCCCTGATCGGCGAGCCCGACCTGCTGATCCTGGACGAACCCTTCGACGGCCTGGATGTACAGGCCCATGCCGGCCTGATGCAGTGGCTGCAAGGGCTGGCGGCCGCAGGGCGGACCTTGGTGCTGATCCTCAACCGGTTCGAGGAAATTCCGGACTTTGCCAGCCACCTGGGCATACTGGCCGAATGCGAGCTCAGCCTGGCCGGCCCGCGGGAGCAGGTCGGCGACTCGCTGGCGCTGCGGCAACTGGCACACCTGACGGCTCTGGAGCAGGCCAGCCAGGCCCTGCCACCGCCGGATCCGGACGCCGTTCGTCGCCACCTGGAGCCGGGCGTACCGCGTATCCGCCTGCGCGATGCCCGGGTCGTCTACGGGGAGCAGCTCATCCTCGATGGCCTGAACTGGCAGGTCAACCCAGGCGAGCACTGGCAGATCGTGGGCCCCAACGGCGCCGGCAAGTCGACCCTGCTGAGCCTGGTCACCGGCGATCATCCCCAGGGCTACAGCAATGATCTCACCCTGTTCGGCCGCCGCCGGGGCAGCGGCGAGAGCATCTGGGACATCAAGCAGCATATCGGTTATGTGAGCACCACCATGCAGCAGGACTACCGGGTCACGGCCACCCCACGCTCGGTGATCCTGTCCGGCTTTTTCGACTCCATCGGCGTCTACCGGCAACCCGGCGACCGTCAACTGGCCCTGGCCGAGCAGTGGCTGGCGTTGCTCGGCATGGAGCGGCTGGCCAACGAACCCTTTCGCAGCCTGTCCTACGGCCAGCAGCGGCTGCTGCTGATCGCCCGTGCCATGGTCAAGCACCCGCCCATCCTGATCCTGGACGAGCCGTTGCAGGGATTGGACGGTTTCAACCGGCACTGGGTTAAGCGCTGGATCGACCTGCTGGTGGCGGAAGGCGGCACCCAGCTGCTGTTTGTGTCCCATCATCAGGAAGATGCGCCCGCCTGCATCAGCCACCGGCTTCATTTCGTCGCCCGTGACGGCGGCTACGATTATCGCTGCGAGGTGCTCAAAGGGGCTTGACCCCGGCTCGGCTCGGGGCCACGATGGGGATCCCCTTTGTCTGTCGGGACATTAACCGATGCTGAACATGGACTTCTCTCAACGACTGGCCCTTCCCTACGACCCCGAGCGCTGGCAGCCTTCCCCGGCCGCCGGTGTGTGGCGCTACCCGCTGGAGCGGGAAAGCGCCGAAAGCGGCCATGTCACCAGCCTGGTGCGCTTTGAGCCGGGCGCGGCCTTTCCCGAGCACCTTCACCCCCTGGGCGAGGAATTCTGGGTGCTGGAGGGCACCTTTTCCGATGACAACGGCGACTATACCGCCGGCTGCTATGTGCGCCACCCGCCCGGCAGCCGCCACCGGGCCTTCAGCCGCCAGGGTTGCGTGATTTTCGTCAAGCTCAACCAGTTTTCCGCCGATGATCTCGACTATGTCGCCCTGCGCGACGAGGACGGGCTCTGGCTGACCGGGGATCACGGTTACCGGCGCCTGCCCCTGCACAAGCACGATGGTGTGAGCACCAGCCTGCTGGAGTTTGCCGACGGCGGCCGCTTCCCGCCCTGCTGTTATCGGCACGGCCTGGAAATTCTGGTACTGTCGGGCTGCCTGCTCGAGGGGCCCCGGCGTTTTGGCCCGCTGGCCTGGCTGCGTTTTCCGCCCCAGACGGTGCCTGTCCTGGAGGCATCCGGGCACACCCGCCTGTGGGTGCGTACCGGTCACCTCAAGCCGGCGCCCTGCGCCGCTTGAGCAACCGCTGGCCGGCCCTCCCAGGCTGGCTACCTCTTTGGAGGTGTATTTTTACAGGTTGTTCACCTTTACCCGATCCGGCCGCCGGATCGGGCTTGATTGAAATCAACACCCCGGCAAGTCGTGATATTCTTTGCTTCAGCCCGGACGGGGACAGTCGATAGACTATATATCCTTAGCGGTATAACGAGACTCCCGATGACGTCACTCAAGCTCACCCACAAACTGGCGCTGCTGGCGCTGCTGCCCTTGCTCGGACTGTTCCTGTTCGCCTTTCTGTACGCGGCCCAGAGTTACCGCACCATGGTCAATACCGCCGATATGCTGCCGCTGACCCGGCTGGCCGGTCAGGCGGGGCAACTGGCCCACCAGTTGCAGGCAGAGCGGGGATTGTCGGCCAGCAGCATCAATGATCAGAAAGGGGAGTTCCGCTCTCGCCTGGCCGAGCAGCGTGCCCGCACCGAGCAGGCCCTGCGCCAGTTTGAACAGGGCGGGCGGCTGGGGGGGCTGGAAGGTGAAGCCGCCACCCGGCTTGGCCAACTGCAGCAGGCCCTGGGCCGGTTGTCCGGGTTGCGCCAGCAGGTGGATGCCAGGCAACTGACGGTGCCCCAGGTGGTGGATCAGTACAGCCAGGTAATCGCCACCCTGCTGGCGGTGATCGACGGCGCCGTGCCGCTGGCGGCGGACGCTCCCCAGGCGGCGGCGCTCAGCGCCTACAGCGCCTTTCTGCAGGCCAAGGATCGGCTCGGACTGTTGCGCGCCAGCCTCAGCTCGGCCCGGGTCGCCGGCCAGTTCAGTCCCGAGCTCTACCGCCGCTTTGCGGCCCTGGAGGCGCAACTGGCAAGCTATATGGAGCGCTTCAGCGTGCTGGCGCCGCCGGCGTGGCAGGAACAGTATGCCCGGCTGCAGTCCGCACCGGTGGCGGGGGAGGTGGCTCAGGCCATCGCCCTGGCTCACCGCGAACACGGCAACCGGGCCCTGAGCGGCGAGGCGCCGGCCTGGTTTACCCTGGCCAGCCGCTATATCGACGAACTCAAGGGGCTGGAGGACGGCTTTGCCGACAGCCTGTCCGGGCTGGCCGCCGCCGGCCATAACGACGCCCGCAACCGTTTTATCCTGGCCCTGGGCATGACGCTGGTGGTGACCCTGCTGACCCTGGCGGTCTGCGGCATCATACTGCGGGATTTGCGCCGTGGTTTCGAGGCGCTCAAACAGGGCATAATGCGCATCGCCAGCCAGCAGGACTTCAGCCAGCCGGTGCGGGTGGCCAGCCGGGATGAGCTGGGCGAACTGGCCGGTGCCATCAACAGCATGCAGCGGCAGCTGTCGGCCCTGCTGGGGCAGATGCGCGACACCTGCGAGCACCTGATGGCCCACAGCGGCCATACCCGCAGCACCCTGCAGGTGATCCAGCAGGATCTGGACAAGGGCCTGGGCCAGGTTGACCTGGTGGTGTCGGCCGCTACCGAAATGTCCGCCACTGTGGCGGAGATTGCCCGCCATGCCTCCGAGACCTTCTCCGCCGCCAACCACACCATAGCCCGGGCCAGCGCCGGGGATCGCAAGGTAGACCAGACCATCTCGGCCATCGAGCAGGTCGCCGCGTCGCTGGAGCATGGCGAGGCCAGGGTGGTGGAAGTGGCGGGCTACAGCCGGGATGTCAGCAATTTCCTGGCGGTGATCAAGCAGATTTCCGACCGGACCAACCTGCTGGCGCTGAATGCCGCCATCGAGGCCGCCCGGGCCGGCGAGTCGGGACGGGGGTTTGCGGTGGTGGCCGAAGAGGTGCGTTCGCTGGCGCTGCAAACCCAGGGCACGGCGGATCAGATAGAGGAGATGCTCAACCGGCTGCGCCAGGGCAGTGAACAGGCGGTGGACGCCATGACCCGGGGGCGGGGCCGCAGCCTGGAATGCGTGGACGAGGCGAAGGAGGCGGGGGCCCAGTTATCGGCCATCGTGCAGGAGATCACCCAGGTCAATGCCATGACCGAGCAGGTGGCCACCGCCACCGAAGAGCAGCGCACCGTTACCGACGACATCCAGCACAACATAGTGGTGATGAAACAGGGATACGACAACACCCAAAGCTGCGCCGGTGAGCTGGTACGCGGCAGCGAGATGATGGAGCAGATGGTGGTGGACCTGGATCGGCGGCTCAAGGCCTTTACCCTGGGCAACGACACCCGGGAGGCGCGCGGCTGAGGCGCGCCGCCGGACTCAGGAAGCGTCGCCCTCCTGGGCAAAAACGGGGCTGTCAACCGGCGCCGGCGGCCAGCCGCCCAGTGTCTTCCAGCGGTTGACGATGGTGCAGAACAGCTCGGCGGTCTTGCGGGTATCGTACAGGGCACTGTGGGCTTCCTTGTTGTCGAAGCTCATGCCGGCGGCCTTGCAGGCCTTGGCCAGCACCGTCTGGCCCAGGGCCAGTCCGGCCAGGGTGGCGGTATCGAAAGTGGCAAAGGGATGAAAGGGATTGCGCTTGATCCCGGCCCGTTCGGCGGCGGCCATGACAAAACCGTGATCGAAGGAGGCATTGTGGGCCACCACCACGGCACGCTGGCACTGGTTGGCCTTGATGCCCTTGCGCACACCCTTGAAAATCTGCTCCAGGGCTTCCTGCTCGCTCACTGCCCCGCGCAGGGCACTCCAGGGATCGATGCCGGTAAAGGCGAGGGCGGCGGGCTCGAGGTTGGCCCCCTCGAAGGGGCTGACATGGAAATGGAAGGTCTGATCCGGGCTCAGCCAGCCGTTTTTGTCCATCTTGAGGGTAATAGCGGCAATCTCCAGCAGGGCGTCGGTACTGGCGTTAAAACCGCCGGTTTCCACGTCGATCACCACAGGGTAGTAACCCCGAAAACGTTCGTGTAGCTGGTTTGCTGCTGTTGCCGTCATGTTCTTCCTAGCGTTGCCTGAAACGGGGGCACATTATGCCAGACTCGCCTGGTATCGTCGCCTGCAATGAGGCCGGTGCCGGACCTGGTGCAATATTGCGCAATCGAACCGGCAGGCAAAGAAAAAGATTGCACCCGGCCAGGCGGTTGCCTACTATACGCCCCGCTGAACGGAGCCAGTCCGCTTCAGCACCACAATTTGGTGAGGTGTCCGAGTGACTGCCAAGAGGCTAAGCCTGGTAAAAGCACGCAGCGTGCTGCGTCAGCCCGAGGACCCCAATCCAAAAACAAAAAGCCGGTGAAGGTAACACCGATATAAAAAAACACCGCAACAATTTGGTGAGGTGTCCGAGTGGCTGAAGGAGCACGCCTGGAAAGTGTGTATACGGCAACGTATCGAGGGTTCGAATCCCTCCCTCACCGCCAGATTGAAGAAAAAGGTCCCCCAGGGGACCTTTTTTCGTTTTTCCCTCGAACAGGATATCGCGTAGTAAGAGCAATGAGGACAGTTTCTGTTCTGTCTGGCAGGTCTTTGACGATAGATTCGGTGCTATAAGGCGACGGAGCCAGCATCTTGTGGTGACTCGGCGGATACCACTTTAGGATTAGCTGATGTTGCGGTATGCTGCGCCCGTTTTTTGAGCTGCCAGAGCCATCGAGGTCCTTTTGCACACTACCCCCGACTTTTCCCCCGCCAACAGCTACCGCCGGGAAGCCCGGCGCGCCTGCGTTTGGGTGGCCGGCCTGGCACTGCTGGCGGGAGCTTCACGGCTGCTGCCCGAGGTGGTGGCGTTCAGGGGACTGGCCAATTACGCTCCCCTGCATACCCTGCTTGAAGTGGCGGCCATCGCCATGGCGGTCATGGTGTTCGCCATTGCCTGGACCACCCAGCAATACCGGGCCTCCCGCCAGGGCCTGGTGGCGGGGCTGGCTTTTCTCGGGGTGGCCCTGCTGGACCTGTCCCATGTGCTGTCCTACCAGGGCATGCCCGATTTTGTCACCCCCAGCTCACCGGAAAAAGCCATCAACTTCTGGCTCGCCGCCCGGACGCTGGCGCTGATGGCCCTGCTTTACCTGGCCTTCGCCCGTCCGGCGGGGCGGGAGCAGACCTCGCTCGCGCAGCGCCTCGGCTGGCTGGCGGCCCTGTTGTTGCTGGTGACGCTGGTGCAGTTGTGGCTGCTGCTCTGGCCCCAGTGGCTGCCGCGCACCTTCATTGCCGGCCAGGGGCTCACGCCGTTCAAGATCCATGCGGAATATGCCCTTATGGCCGGGCACCTGCTGGCGGCCCTGGGCATTGCCCGGCGCGTGCGCCGGGACGGCACCTACGGCTACCTGTATCTCTGCGCCTCTTCCCTGATCATGGGCCTGGGGGAGTATTTCTTTACCCTTTATACCGATGTTTCCGACCTCTACAACCTGCTTGGCCATCTGTACAAGGTGATCGGCTACGGTTTTTTGTACCGGGCCCTGTTTGCCGACGCCGTGCACCATCCCTACCGCTCTCTCAGCGAAGCCCGCGCCCGGCTGCAGGCGACCATGGCCGCCTTGCCGGATGCCCTGTATGAACTGGATCGGAATGGCGTGTGCCGCTCGGCCGGTCCCCGTGATGGCTCGGCGCTGTCGGCGCGGCTCACCGTCGGCGCCCTGCTCGACGACGTGTTGCCGGCAACGGCTGCCGGCCTGATGCGGGCGGCGATGACCCAGGCCGACCGCCAGGGGCAGGATCAGGGTACCCGCATAAGCCTGGCTCTGCCCGAAGGGGAGCGGCATTTCGAACTGTCCCTGTCGTGCCGGCCTGACGGCTACCTGGTGCTGTCCCGGGACGTGACCGGGGTGGTAGAGAACGAGCGACGGATCCTGCACGAAACGGCCCTGAACCGCGCCCTGCTGGCGATCCACGGCGCCGGCCAGGACGATGAACCGGCGCTGCTGTCGGCCTGCGCGGGGGATCTCGAGCAACTTACCGCCAGTCCCCTGGCCTGTCTCCATGTGTACCGGGACGAAGGCAGCCGGGAGGCCTTGCTCGGGGTGTCCGATCGCCACGCCGGCTCGGCGCGGGTGGCCGATCTGAGCGAGGCGGATGGCGGCTGCCCCTGGCTGCCGGCGGTGGCCGGGGAGCAGGTGATGGATCTGGATGCCGCCGCCTTGCCGGCTGCGCTGGCGGGCATGGGCGAGCCTAGGGGACTGGGTCTGACGGTGCGGGACAACGGCCGCATTGTCCTGGTGGCGAGCCTGTTCGGCAAGGCCGGCCCCTACCTGGAGCGGGACGGTGAAACCCTGCGTATCCTGGCCGCCAGCCTGTGGCATACCATCAAGCAGCGACGTCAGGATCTCACCATCTACCGCCTGTCCAAGGCGCTGGAGCAAAATCCCTATCCGATCATCATTACCGATGCCGAGGTTCGCATAAAGTATGTCAACGAGGCCTTTGTACGGGTCAGCGGCTACCGGGCGGAGGAGGTGCTGGGACGTAATCCCCGGATGCTGAAGTCGGGGCAGACCGACCGCCAGACCTATGTGGAGATGTGGGACCGGTTGCAGCGGGGAGACCTCTGGAAGGGCGAGCTGGTCAACCGACGCCGTGACGGCAGTTGTTATACGGAAAGGGCCGTCATTTATCCGGTGATGGACGGCCAGGGCCGGATCATCAACTATGTTGCCCACAAGGAAGACATTACCCGCCAGAAGGCGGATCAGGCCCGCATCCGAGAGCTGTCCCAGTTCGACCAGCTTACCGGTCTGCTCAACAAGGCCGCCTTTGAAAACCAGCTGCGCGCGCGGCTGGCCCGCGCCCGGGAACTGGCGTTGCTGTGGATGGATCTGGACAACTTCAAGTCGGTGAACGATTCCCTGGGCTATCTGGCGGGCGACGAATTGCTGGTGGAAGTGTCCAACCGGATCCGCGCCCTGTTTGGCCCCCAGGCCCTGATCGGTCGCCACGACGGAGACGGTTTTCTGATCTCCATCGACAGCGGCGAGCAGGAGCGCCTGGCTCTGCTTGCCGGCCAGTTGATCGAAAAGCTGCAGCAGCCCCTGTCGCTGGGAGGCGGCACCCTGTCGGTGAGTGCCTCCCTCGGCATTGCCATCCACCCCGACGATGCCAAGGACGCCGAGGCCCTGATCAAGGCGGCGGAAATGGCCATGTACCAGGTCAAGCGGGACGGACGCAATGGCCTGCGTTTTTATGCGCCCCATATGCAGCGCTACAGCGAACGGGCCCTGGCCCTGTCCAGCGCCCTCAAGCAAGCCATTGCCGGCAACGAGCTGTCCCTGGCGTTCCAGCCGCAACTGGATCTGGCCAGCGGCAGACCGGTGGGGGCCGAGGCCCTGCTGCGCTGGCAGCATCCCCAGTGGGGGCCGGTGTCGCCCGCCGAATTCATTCCCCTGGCCGAGCAGAGCGGGCTGATTGTGAGCATCGGCTGGTGGGTTATCGAGCAGGCGATGGCGGCGGCACTGCGTTTGTACCGGGCGGGTCTGACGGACATGGTGATAGCGGTCAATGTCTCCGCCCTGCAGTTTGTACAGCCGGATTTTGTCGAGGAACTGAGCCGGCGCCGTGATCGCCTGGGCCTGCCGGCCGGGGCCATAGAGATTGAGCTGACCGAGTCGGTTGCCCTGCTCAACCCGGAGGAAGTGGGGCTAAAGTTGTCGGCCCTGAGTGCTGCTGGGATGCGGCTGTCCATCGACGACTTCGGCACCGGCTATTCCTCCATGAGCTACCTCAAGCGCTTTTCCGTGGACAAACTCAAGATAGACAAGTCGTTTATCGACGAACTGAACGACAACGAGGAAGACAGGGCCATCGTCAGCGCCATCATCCAGATGGCCCGCAGCCTGGGCATGAAGACCATCGCCGAGGGCGTCGAGCTGGCCGCCCAGGCCGAGCAGCTGCGGGCACTCGGCTGTGATGAAATCCAGGGCTACTGGTACAGCCGTCCCCTTGGCCAGGAGGCGTTCGATGCGTTCATGGCCGATGCGACCCGCGCCTTAGCCGCCGGTACGGCCGTCCCGCCCGGCGCTTGAAACGCCCTGAGGGTTCGGCTTTTGTGAGTTACATCAATAGCCTATGATCTCCACACACTGGTGCTTTGAGGATTTTTTGCAATACTGTGAACACAGGCCCGCCGAGCAACAAGGACAGTTATGAGCACCCATACCGACAAACTTCCGCTGCAGATGCTGTATCACTGGGCCGAGCAGCGGCCCGCTGACGTTTATCTGCGCCAGCCCAGGGACGGCCACTGGCACGAGCACAGCTGGGCCTCGGTGCTGGACACGGCGGCCCGGCTGGTGAGCGCATTGCGCCGGCTGGGCATGGCGCCCGGCGACAGGATAGCCATACTGTCGAAAAACTGCGCCGAATGGTTTATCTGCGACTTTGCCCTGCAAATGGGCGGTTATGTCAGTGTCCCCATCTATCCTACCGCCGGGGCCGACACGGTACGTTTCGTGCTGGAACACAGCGAGAGCCGGGCCATTTTTACCGGCAAGCTGGACGAGCCCGGCGTACAGGAGCCGGGCATTCCCGACGGCCTGTTGCGCCTGGCCATGCCCTATCCGTCCACCATCAGTACCCATCATCACTGGGACAGCCTGCTGGCGGACGAGCCCCTGGCCGAGCGTCCCGTACCCGGGCGGGAGCAGTTGATGAGCCTGGTCTACACCTCCGGCAGCACCGGCAATCCCAAGGGGGTGATGATCCACTACGGCGCCTATGCCGCCGCCTGCCAGGGCATACTGCACACCACAGGGCTCAGCGCCGAGGACAGGGCCTTTTCCTATCTGCCGCTCTCCCATATCACCGAGCGGGTCTACATCCTCGGCGCCAGCCTCTACGGCGGGGTGCCGGTGGGCTTTGCCCAGAGCCTGGACACCTTTATCGAGGATGTCAAAACCATATCGCCCACGGTATTTATTTCGGTGCCCCGGCTGTGGACCAACTTCCGCAGCCGCATCCTGGAAAAGCTGCCCCAGAAAAAGCTGGACCTGCTGCTGCGCATTCCCCTGGTGTCGGGCCTGGTGAAAAGGAAAATCCGCGCCGGCCTCGGCCTGACCGACGCCCGCATCCTGGGCTGTGGCTCGGCGCCGGTCTCGCCCTCCCTGCTGCGCTGGTACGAACGGCTCGACATGCCCATTACCGAGGCCTGGGGCATGACCGAAAACCTGGCGTATTCCACCCTCAATTATCCGTTTCGCTCCGATAAAATCGGTACCGTGGGCAAACCCGGGGTGCGGGTGGAAATCCGCATTGCCGACAACGGCGAGGTGTTGTGCCGTTGTCCGGGCATGATGAGCGGCTACTACCGGCAGGAGTCGGCGACCCGTGAGGCGCTGCGCGACGGCTGGCTGCATACCGGGGATCAGGGGCGGCTGGACGAGGAGGGCTACCTGACCATCACCGGCCGGGTCAAGGATGCCTTCAAGACCGCCAAGGGCAAGTATGTGCTGCCGGTGCCTATTGAAGCCATGCTGATTGAAAACGAGCTGGTCGAGCAGGTTTGCGTCATCGGCAGCGGCCAGGCCCAGCCGGTGGCCCTGGTGCAGTTGGCGGAAGGTGCCGGGGTGCTGCACAAGGGGGACATTGCCGAACAGCTGGCGGCCAGCCTGGGGCATATCAACCAGCGTCTCGAGAGCCACCAGCGGCTGGGCGGCGTGCTGGTGATGAAAGAGCCCTGGACGGTGGAAAACGACATTATGACGCCAACCCTGAAGGTCAAGCGCCACCTGCTGGAGCAGCGTTACGCGGATTTGGATCAGCGCTGGATCAAGGGACAGGTGATTTTATGGGAGCAGGATCTGCATTGAGCTGGATTATTGCAAAAATGGAATAATCACATATTTCGTTTTGCATAATAACCGCTAATTAACATCCGGTGGCTGTGTTACCTTTTTTCCACAGCTTACTTAGTATCTTTTGTTAGTGGAGTCGGGCAGATGGAATCTGCCCATTTTTTTGCCCGTCATTCTTCCTCTTTTTTGTCCTTGTTGTTTCTCACCCAGGTGGACGCCAACCGTTCGCGCATGTGCCGATCGATGAATTCGATAAAGGTATTGAGTCGGACCGGCGCCAGCTCCCGGCTGTGATAGACCATGTGGAAGGGCCGCTTGCCGCCGAGCCAGGCCGGCAGCACCGGCCGCAGCAGGCCGCCTTGCACATAATGGGCCACGTAGTGTTTGGGCACGTTGACGATGCCCAGCCCCTGGATGGCGGCCTTGACCGCCGACTGCATCTGGTTGACCGACAGCCGGGCCACCGGCTTGAGGTGGAAGCGGCGTCCGTCCTGGTGGGTCAGTTGCCAGTTGCGGTGCGGCCAGCACTGGATGATGTGGTGCTGATCCAGTTCTTCCGGTGCCTGCAGCATGCCCCGTTTTTCCAGGTAGCGGGGGGCGGCGAACAGGCCGTACTGGATCTCGCCGAGCTGGCGGGCATGCAGGCTGGAGTCGGGCAGCTCGCCGCTGAAGAACACCACGTCCAGATCCGTGTCGAGCAGGCTGGTGTAGTCATTGCTTTGCAGCAGATCGATACGGATGTGCGGATACTGCAGGCAAAACTCGGTGATGCCGTCGATCAGGAAGGTATTGGAGATGGCGATGGGGCCGGCGACCTTGATCAGACCGCTCATGACCTGGCTCTGTCCCTGGATATCGCCGGTAACCTGCTCCATTTCGGTCAGCAGGGGATTGAGCCGCTCGAAGTAGCGACGGCCTTCCTCGGTCAGTTGCAGCTTGCGGGTGGTGCGGCTGAGCAGCTTGCAGCCCAGCGCCTGCTCCAGCCCGGAAATGCGCCGGCTGAGGGTGGCGGTGGGCATGCCCAGTTGCACGGCGGCATGGGAAAACCCGCCCTGCTGTACCACTTTGACGAACAGATAAAAGGCATCCAGATGTTTCATCGGGCTCCCGTGGACTGGAAGGTGGCGGCGAAATGGCGGCTATTGTGCACCAGGCCCGGCGCTCAGGGAAGGGCCGGGGGCAGGGGCTGCAGGTAGTGGCGCAGCAGGCGCACAAAGTCCGGGGTGTCCCTGTCCAGGCAGGACTCGTGCACCAGCAAATCGTAGCCGTACAGCTCGCGCAGGTGGCGCATTCGGTGGCCGAGCATGGCCGCCAGTCCCTGGTAACGGCGGCCGCCGGGGGAGCAGAACCGGTTGTCTTCAATCAGCCACTCCTGCAGCCGTGCCCGGTCGATGGCGCCGTGGCGCAGGGCCATGGCGAGCAGGGGACGCTGCTCGGTGAGCAGGTGGACAATCAGCCGGGGGCTCATCAATGGCAACAGCTCGTCGTAGTCGCGGATGCGGATGCCCACATAGGGCAGCTCGACCAGCTCCAGGCCGGCGTGCAGCCGGGGCTGGTCGATGCGTTGTATGTTGCTCCAGTGCAGGCTCCAGCCGCCGATGCGGTGGTGGAAATGCAGGCTGTCGGCGCTGAGGGAAAAGCTGTAGGGCGGCTCGCGCAATTTGAGCAGGCCCAGCAGGGTCACGACCAGGCTGAACAACAGTAAAAAAATGATCACCAGCCGGCCCCTGTCCTCCAGCCAGTACATGGCCGGCAGTAGCACCAGCATCAGGCCCGCCCCGGCCAGGGTCAGGCTCAGGCCGCTGCGGCGTGACATGGGCTCGATATGTTGTGTTTCGCGCACACCGGCTCCCAATTCAGATGGCTTTCCATTAAGGTGATGATACACACAGACCGACCCAGAGAGGTAAAAATGACCCCAGCCATAGAGGTGATGCGCGGGCATCGCTCCATCCGCAAGTTTACCGGGCAGCCGCTCACCGAGTCGCAGCTGGAAGCCATCATGGCCTCTGCCCAGGCCGCATCCAGCTCCAGCTTTTTGCAGGCTTCGGCGGTGATCCGCGTTACCGACCCCGGGATCCGGGCCCAGGTGATGAACCTGTGCGCCAATCAGGCCTATGTGGGCTCGGCGGCCGAATTCTGGGTGTTTTGCGCCGACTTCCACCGTCACCTGCACTGGGTGCCCGAAGCCAGGACCGGTTTTGCCGAACAACTGCTGATCGGAGCCATCGATACCGCCCTGATGGGCCAGAACGCGCTGACCGCCGCTGAATCCCTGGGCCTGGGCGGTGTTTTTATCGGGGCCGTGCGCAACCATCCCTATCAGTTGAGTGAACTGCTTGAACTGCCCGCCGGAGTGATCCCGCTGTTTGGCCTGTGCCTCGGCCATCCGGACCAGGATCCGGAGCCCAAACCGCGGCTGCCGAAGGCATTGATGTTTTCCGAGAACCGTTACCCCAATGAGCCGGAGACGGAGCTGATGACCGAGTACGACCGGCAGGTGCGCCACTATTACCAGACCCGTACCGGCGGCAACAAGGACATGACCTGGACCGGCCAGATTGCGGATATCCTGGCCCGGGAGGCCAGGCCCTTCATGCTGGAATTCCTGCGCAGCCAGGGTTATTGCCTGCGCTGAGCCGGGCGGCCCGGCTCAGGACTTGACCACCAGCAGGTCGCAGCCGTCGATATCGAGAAAATCCACGGTATGGGAGAACAGGTGGCTGAAAAAGTGGTGGCCGGGACGGTGCCCGCAAATCAGCAAGTCCGCCTGCTTCTCCCTGACGGCCAGGCGCACCGCCTGGCGGATGTCGCCGCTGGGCAGCGACAGGCTGGCAATATCATGTTGCTGTTCCCTGAGCAACTGAACAATCTCCTGGCCGCTTTCCAGCCGCAGCTTTACCCTGAGCTGGGCCAGGTTCATGCTCAGGCTGCCCACATAGACTCCGCTCAAATCCGGTTCCACGTGCACCAGGTGCAGGGCGGCGCCGTGGCATTCCGCCAGCTCCACCGCCCGTCGGATCAGGGCCTGCTCCCGCTGGTTGAGTTCGAGGGCGACCAGAATATTGCGATAGGGCATGGGGCTCTCCTTCCCGTTATCACCGGCCGGGCGGCCGTTGCTACAGCCAGCCCGCAGCCATATGGGTCACTATCAGCCCGCCCAGGGTCAAATGCAAGAACAGGATACCGGCCAACAGCAGGGGTTTGATGCCGACCGCCCGCAGCGCGCCCAACTGGGTGCTGAGTCCGAGCGCCGCCATGGCCATGGTCAGGGCCCAGGTGTCCAGGTGGCGGATGGCATCAACCCAGGCGGCGGGCAGGGACAGCAGGGAGTTGGCCACCACGACCGCCACAAAACCGAAGGCAAACCAGGGCAGCGGTGCCCTGGCGGCAGGGGCGTTGTCCGAACCGCGGCTCAGCAGGTAGCCGAGCAGCAGCAACACCGGCGCCAGCATCATGACCCGGGTCAGCTTGCTGATGATGGCCACCCGGGCCACTTCGTCACCCATGGCGCTGCCGGCGGCGACCACCTGGGCAACCTCATGGATGGTGGCCCCGGTGTAAATCCCCATGGCCTGGGGCGAGAGTCCGAGCCAGGGATAAAACAGGGGGTAGAGCAGCATGGCCAGGGTGCCGAACAATACTACGGTTCCCACCGCCATGGCGGTTTGCTGGGGCCTGGCCCTGAGCACCGGCTCGGCGGCCAGAATGGCGGCGGCCCCGCAAATGGCCGAGCCCGAGCCGACCAGCAGGGCGGTGGGACCATCCAGCCCCAGCCAGCGCCGGCCCAGCCACCAGGCGATGAACAGGGTCGAGCCCAGCATCAGTATGTCCACCACCAGGGCACCGGCGCCCACTTCTGCCACCTGTTGCAGGGTGATATTGATGCCGTAAAAGGCCACGCCGATACGCAGCAGCCGTTTTTTACAAAATTCCAGTCCCGGCTGCCATTTGCCCTGGGACAGGGCCGGCAGCAGGTTGCCTATGACCAGGCCGAACAGGATGGCGAAAATCAGCGGGCTCAGCAGGCCGCCCAGTTGTTGTGCCAGGGCTACGCTGACCACGGCCAGCAGCCCCGCGAGGGACAATCCCTGAATCAGGTTCATGATGAGCTTCTCTCGTCAGTCGGACCCGGCCAGTCTAGGGAAAATGCTAAATTAATAAAAATTGAATTTTATTAGTTTGCATATCAATTAAATTGATTTTTTGTCGAATGGTGGATCCTGACAGCAGAGTGTGCTTTATGCTAGGCTTTGGCCATTCAGGAGGGTTGTCGATGCTGGTTTTCGCGTTGCTGCTGGCGCCCCTGTGCGGGGGCCTGTTTTATATCGCCGCTTTACAAAGTGCCCTGCCGCCCCGGCGCTGGGCCATGCTGGGTTGCCTGTTCGGCCCGGCCGTGTTGCCCCTGTTCATGGCACGCCGGCGCTGGCAACTGCTGTGCGCCCGGGGCATGGGATACGGCCTGCTCAGGGCCTGACTTGATCCCGCGCAAACTCCTTGTCCGTCGTTTTGCTACAATGGCCCCATAGGGTTCTGTTTGGAGCGTAGTTATGAGTGCACTGGAAAAACTGATTTGGAACGTACTGGGCTATACCGCCATGCCGCTGATCTTCCTGTTCGGCTTTGTGGCGGTGTCGGTCTTCACCTGTCTGGCCCTGATGTGGATGGAAAAGCGCAAAGGCGAATGACATCTTTGTTGACGGAGATCAAACCCGCCGCCGGGGACACTGGTTAAGCTGGTGACTGTTGGCGCCACGTCAACAGGCTGAGGATCACCGGGGTGATCTCAGATTCTGGTTTCTGTTCACTCGTTAGTATGCAGTGACCTTACCATAAGTCACGCAATTAAAGGTGCTTTATCCTTGCGGATAAGCACCTTCTTTTTTGCCCGAAAAACTCGGTGAGCCCCGGCTCAGGCCAGGGGCGGACTGGCTGCCGGCGGCAGCCCGGTGCGATTTTTCGGCAACCGGCCGAGGCAGTGGAACAGCAGGGCGGCGCAGACCACCAGGCTGCCCAACAGGGTCCGCTCGCCGGGTACCTCACCCAGCACCAGCCATACCCAAAGGGGGCCCAGCACCGCTTCCAGCAGCAAAAACAGGCTGACCTCGGTGGCCTGGATATAGCGCGGTGCCAGTTGCAGCAGGGTATAGCCCAGGGGCATCAGCAGGGCGGCGGTCAGCGCCATCACCGCCAGTTCGGTGGTGCCGGGCAGGGCGGGCTGTCCCCCCTGCAGCAGGGCTAGGACGCTGGCGAACAGGCCGCCAAGGATCAGCATGGGGCTGAGATCCCGAGGTGCTGCCCGGCGGGCGATATTGAAGTTGAGTGCCATGAACAACGCCGCCCCCAGGGCGTAGAGGTTGCCCGCCAGGCTGTTATGACCATCCTTGTCCGCCACTATGATGCCGATGCCCGCCAGGGTGATGACGATGGTCACCAGGGTTTTGCGGCTGGCGCTTTCCCCCAGCCAAAAGCGGCCGATCAGGGCGGCAAACACCGGTGCCGTGCTGATGATCATCATGGTGGCGGTGGGGCTGGTCAGCTTCATCGACTGGGTAAAGCAGTAGGTGGTGAGGGCAAAGCTGAGGGCGCACCCCAGTCCTGCCGGACCGGCCTCCCGCAGCCGGGCCCCGAGCCGGCCGCGATAGCGGTACAGGGCCAGGAGGCCGAAGCCGAAAAACAGCAGCACGCCGCGCCAGAACAACAGGGTGGCGTGATCCAGGGGAACCCAGCGCACCACCAGTATGTCCGGCGACAGCAGCACCACGCCGGCGGTGGACAGCAGGATGCCGTGCAAACGGGCGTTCATGCCACGCCCTCGGCCGGTGAGGCGGCCAGCAGCCGTCCGCAACCGGCGATGTCCGCCTGCTGCCCCGCCAGTTGCAGGGCGTGCCAGAACAGGGCCTGGTTGGAGGACACCATGGGCAGGCCAAAACGATGCTCCAGGCTGTCGAGCAGGGGCAGGGCCCGCAGGTTGGTGCAGGAGAAAAACACCCCCTCGGCCCGGCTGCCCGCCAGCAGGTCTGCGGTGGCCGCCGCTATCGCCTCCGTATGGATGGCGGGAATGTCGGTGTCCAGACTCAGGCCGAAGGCGCCGAACGCCACTACCTCGAACCCCGCCTCCCGCAGCCCCTGGTACAGGGGACGGTTAACCTCGGTGGCATAGGGCGTCAGCACCGCCAGCCGGCCGATGCCGAGCTGGCGCAGGGCGCACAGGCTGGCCAGCCAGGGATTGGTGGCGGGCAATCCTGGCCGTGACCGGGTGAGACGCTCGGCCACGGCCTCGTTACCGATCAGCATGCTGGCCGAGGTACAGCCGAAGGCCATCACATCCAGCTCCAGGCCGGGAGCTACCAGGTCGGCGGCGTCCGCTATGTTGCCTGCCGTCGCCCTGAGCGAGTCCGGTGTCATCAGGCTGTTGTAGGCCATGCGGGTGCTGTAGATTTCAACCCCTTCCGTTGCCAGCCGGCGCCAGTCGTTTTCCAGGGTATAGTCGCTGGCCAGCTGGACCAGGCCGATGCGAGCCCTGGCCTGGCGTGGCTGGGTGGTGAAGGGATAGGGCCGCTCCAGGGCGGCAAAGGTGTCGTGAGACCGAGGCATGATGCGTGTCCTTGCATAATCCGGCCGGGAGGATGGCCGGTGGCCTGAGACGACGGGCCACCGGCGTATGGGGTGATTAGCGGGCGTTCCACTCACCGCTGCGGACCAGCTTGTCGGTGACCTTGTTCACCGCCTTGGCGGTGCGCTCGACGATGTCGTCCACCTCGCCCTTGGTCACCACCAGCGGCGGGGCAAAGCCCAGAATGTCGCCATGGGGCATGGCGCGGGCGATCAGGCCCTGCTCCAGACAGGCGGCGGCGATCTGCGGACCCACCTTGAGGTTGGGATCGAAATGCTCGCGCTTGGCCTTGTTGCTGGAGAATTCCAGGGCGTGCAGCAGGCCCACACCGCGGCTTTCGCCTACCAGCGGGTGGTCGGCAAAGGCTTGCTGCATGCGTCGCTGCAGGTAGGCACCGGTGTCACGGGCATTACCGACCAGGTTTTCACGGGCGATGATGTCCAGGTTGCACAGGGCGGAAGCGGCACCCATGGGGTGGCCGGAATAGGTGTAGCCGTGGCCGATGGCGCCCCACTGATCGGTGCCCTGTTCCAGCACCTTCCATACCTTTTCGCCCACGATCACGCCGGACAGCGGCTGATAGGCGGAGGTCAGGCCCTTGGCCACGGTCATCAGATCCGGCTTCATGTCGTAGTAGAGGGAGCCGAAATCGGCGCCCAGGCGACCGAAACCACACACCACTTCGTCGGCAATCAGCAGAATGTCGTACTTGTCGAGCACCTTGCGGATCTCGGTCCAGTAACCCTCGGGCGGCGGCACGATACCGCCGGTACCCAGCACCGGCTCGCCGATCATGGCGGCAACGGTATCCGGACCCTCGGCCAGGATCATCTCTTCCAGCTTGGCGGCGCAGTACCTGGAAAACTCCAGCTCGCTCATGTTGTCATCGGGGCGACGGTAGTAGACCGGCGCTATGGTGTGCTTGATGCGCTCCAGCGGCAGATCGAAGTGGGCATGGAACAGCGGCAGGCCGGTCATGGAGCCGGACGCGATGCTGGAGCCATGGTAGCCGCGATCCCGGGAGATCACCTTTTTCTTCTGGGGCAGGCCACGGGCGTTGTTGTAGTACCACACCAGCTTGAGCTGGGTTTCGTTGGCGTCGCTGCCGGACATGCCGTAGTACACCTTGCTCATGCCGGCGGGGGCCATCTTGATGATGCGGTCGGACAGCTCGATCAGCGCCTCGTTGGTGTGGCCCACATAGGTGTGGTAGTAGGCCAGCTTCTTGGCCTGCTCGTAGATGGCCTCGGCCATTTCGGTGCGGCCGTAGCCGATGTTCACGCAGTACAGGCCGGCGAAGGCGTCAATCAGCTCCACGCCTTCGGAGTCCTGGATGCGGATGCCCTGGGCGCCGGTGATGATGCGGCCGCCCACTTCACCCTGAGCGTACTGCTTCAGGTGGGTGGAGGCGTGGAACACGGTGTTGCGGTCGATGTCGAGCAGCTTTTTGGTATCTATGGTCATGGTGGTCGCTCCCTTGATAGCGTTCAATCCGGTATGGGTGTTCAGTCCTGGTCTCAGCTGCCGCTCACGGTCGGCATGGCACCCAGGCAGTAGTACTTGATCTGGCTGTATTCATCGAAGCCGTGACGGCTGCCTTCGCGGCCCAGGCCCGACTGTTTGACCCCGCCGAAGGGGATGGGGTGGCCGGTCATCTTTACCGAGTTGACCGATACCATGCCAAACTCCAGGCCGCGCATCAGCTGCCAGATATGGCGGATGTCGTGGCCGTACACATAGGCGGCCAGGCCGTATTCGGTGTCGTTGGCCAGGGGGATCAGCTCGTCGATGCTGTCGTAGGGCAGCACCCCGGCCACCGGGCAGAAGTTCTCCTCACGGAATACCTTCATGTCGGGAGTGACGTCGGCCAGCAGGGTGGGCATGAAGAAGTTGGTGCCCGGCGCCTGGCGCTGGTCGCCGGCAATCAGCCGGGCGCCTTTGGCGAGGGCGTCGTCAACGATGGCCTGGGCCTTGATCACCGCCTGGCGGAAGATCAGCGGGCCCATGGTCACGCTGTCATCAAAGCCGTTGCCTACCTTGATGGTGGCCATTTCGGCGGCGAAGGCGGTGAGGAAGGCCTCATACTTGTCGCGCGGCACAAAAATGCGGTTGGCGGCCAGGCAGTCCTGCCCGGCGGTCTGGAACTTGGCATCCACCGCGGCTTTGGCGGCGGCGCTGATGTCCATGTCCGGCAGCACGATAAAGGGGGCGTTGCCGCCGAGCTCCATGGAGCACTTCTTGACGGTGGCCGCGGCCTGCTCCAGCAGCAGTTTGCCGACCCGGGTGGAGCCGGTGAAGGACAGCGCCTTGACCTTGTCGGACTGGCACAGCACGCCGCACACCTCGGCGCCGTCGCCGGTGATCACGTTGTAGACCCCGGCTGGGAAGCCGGCGCGCTCGGCCAGCTCGGCCAGCGCCAGGGCGGAGAAGGGGGTTTCGTTGGCCGGCTTGACCAGCACGGTGCAGCCGATGGCCAGGGCCGCCGCCGCCTTGCGGGTGATCATGGCGCTGGGGAAGTTCCAGGGCGTGATCAACGCCGCCACGCCGATGGGCTCGCGCAGGGTGGCCAGCTGGGCGTTGGGAATATGGCTGGGGATGGTCTCGCCGTAGGCGCGGCGGGCCTCTTCCGCGAACCAGCGGATAAAGGAGGCACCGTAGTCGATTTCGCCGCGGGCATCACTCAGGCTCTTGCCCTGCTCCAGCACCATCAGTACCGCCAGGTCTTCCTTGTTGTCGAGGATGAGATCGTGCCAGCGCATCAGGATGGCGGCGCGCTCGTCGGCCAGCAGTGCCCGCCAGGCCGGGAAGGCGCGTTCGGCGGCGTCGATGGCCTGGCTGACCTGCAGCGGCTGCAGCTGGGTGCAGTGACCGATGATGTCGTCGGTGGCCGGGTTGATCACGGCCAGATCGTCGTTGCCGTTGACCCATTTGCCGTTGACATAGGCCAGTTCGCGAACCAGCCGGGGATCCTTGAGATAGGGCATAATGGCTTCGGTGACCTTGCTGTCGGATACCTGCTTGAGGGTAAGGCTCATAAACACCACCAATTCGTTGTTTGGGTACAGGTTGTTGCTATGAGGTCATTCTAGGAGCGATGGCGGGGAGATACTTTTTGTTGCCCCGGCGTTGGCGGGGCGATTTTTCTGATAACCGAGGTTAAAAAATTGTTTTTTTCTGGCGTGCGCCGGAGCCGGGCGGCCGGCCCCGGCGTGGCATCAGGCGTCGACCTCGACCGCCAGCACCGCGAAGGTGTCGCCGATGTCGATCAGCGCCGGGTGGCGGCGACCGGCGAGAATGCCGTCGCGTTTGGCCCGGTATTCCGCCGGCGGCTGGCCGGTGCGCTCCAGGCTGTGGATGCGCGCCACCAGATCGCCCGAGCTGACCCTGTCGCCCAGGGAAACACACAGCTCCAGCAGGCCCTGGTGCTCGCTCATCATGTAGCAGGAGCCGTCGGGCATGTCGAGCAGGCGCGGCGGGGTATCGGGCAGGCGGTAGTCGCCCCGGGTGATGCCGGCGAAGATAAGGAAGTTGTGCACCCCCTGGTCCGCCAGGGCGATGGTCTCGGGGCTGCTGGTGCCGCCGCCGCACAGTTCGGTGGTAACGAACACCTTGCCCTGGGACTCCACCGCCGTGTCGTAGAGGGAGGCGGTGTCGAGCTCGAACATCACCACCACGTTGGGGGCGCCGAACAGTTTGGCACCCTCGATGCAGGCGGCCTCCTGAGCCGGATCCGGCAGCCGGTGGGCGGCGGAGAAGGGGATGAAGTCCAGGGTCTTGCCGCCGGAATGGATATCCATGGCGTAGTCGCACATGGGCACCAGGTAGCGGTTGAAGTAGTCGGCGATGCGCTCCGTCATGCTGCCCGCCGGGTTGCCCGGGAAGCTGCGGTTCATGTTGCCCTTGTCGATGGGGGAAGTACGGCTGCCGTTGCGCACCGCCGGGTAGTTCATGGCCGGCACTATGATCACCCGGCCCCGTACCTGTTCGGGCTCCAGGCGGTTGGCCAGCTTGAACAGGGCGGTGATACCCTCGTATTCGTCGCCGTGGTTGCCGCCGGTGAGTAGGGCGGTGGGGCCCTCGCCGTTTTTCACCACGGTGACCGGGATCATGATGCAGCCCCAGGCGGACTGATCGCTGGAGTAGGGCAGCTTGAGAAAACCGTGCTGCTTGCCGTCGCGCTCAAAGTCGACGGTGGGGGTAATGGTGGTTGCCTGCATCTTCTGGTTACCTCTTTACAAACAGCTGGCGGGGGTAGTTGCACAGGGTTTCCACCCCGTTGTCGGTGATCACTATGCTCTCTGTGGTTTCAATGCCCCAGTCGTCCAGCCAGAGTCCCGGCATGAAGTGGAAGGTCATGCCCGGCTCCAGTATGGTCTGGTCGGTATTGCGCAGACTCATGGTGCGCTCGCCCCAGTCCGGCGGATAGCTCAGGCCGATGGGGTAACCGCAGCGGGCGCCCTCCCGGTCGAAGCCATACTCCGCCAGGGTGGCGTTGAGGGCGTCGGCGATGTCGGCACAGCGGTTGCCGGGTTTGGCGGCGGCCAGACCGGCTTCGAGGGCGGCGTTGAGCGCCTCTTCCCCGCGCAGGAAGTCATCGCTGGGCTGGCCCAGAAAAATGGTGCGCGACAGCGGGCAGTGGTAGCGCTTGTGGCAGCCGGCGATCTCGAAAAAGGTGCCTTCGTTGTGGTTGAAGGGACGCTCGTCCCAGGTCAGGTGCGGGGCCGAGGCATCCTTGCCCGAGGGCAGCATGGGCACTATGGCCGGGTAGTCGCCGAAATAACCCTCGTGGCCTTCCATTGCCACCCGGTAGATCTCCGCCACCAGCCGGTTCTTGGGCAGGCCGGGCTCGATCATCTCAAAGGCCGCCCTGTGCATGTTTTCCACAATACGGGCGGCGATGCGCATGTAGCGCAGCTCGGTGTCGGACTTGACCGCCCGGCACCAGTTGACCAGGGCGGTGGCGTCCACCAGTTCGGCCTCGGGCAGGTTCTCCTTCAGGGCCAGGTAGGCGGTGGGACTGAAATAATAGTTGTCCATCTCGATGCCGATGTTGCCCCTGGCCCAGTCGCGCGGCTTGAGGATCTGGTTGGCCAGGTACTCCATGGCGTGCAGGGGCGGGTTCATCACATAGTAGTCGGGATACCAGGTGATGTTTTCCTCCTGCAGGTAGACGGTGCGCTTGGCGCCGTTAGAGTCCATTTGCCGGCCGTACCAGACCGGCTCTCCGGCCGGGCCGACCACCACCACCTGGGGCGTATAGAAGGACCAGCCGTCGTAGCCGGTCAGCCAGGCGATGTTGGAGGGATCGTGCACGATCAGGGTCTGGATATCATGCCGCTCCATGGCGGCGCGGACCTTGGCCAGGCGTGCCTGATACTCCTCGAGGGAGAAGTTGGGGACTTGGGTATTCATGATCTCGTCTCTTGGCTGAGTGTCGGAACCACAGGATCCCGCTCCGTCGGAGAAGGGGCCGGTGGCGGATATAAAGGTTGTGGACTGGCGGTTGCTCCGGTGGCCAGAGCAACCGCATCCTAGCGATCGCGCGAAAGCGATCCTGTGCGGATGGATGACAATGTCAGGAGCCCGTGCCGGCCGGGAAGCCGTGATACGACGATGAGGCGATAAATGTCCATAAGTCCAACCTCGCTGGCCCGGGGGCCTGATGCCTGACCAAAATGCAGGTGCCGTCTTGATGGCAATGTTCTGCATTTGTTACCGGATGTTACCGGTATGCGTAATTTCTGGCGCCAGTAAATCTTAGTCGATGATCTGATGTCAATTGATTTATTGACTCATGACAATTTTGTCATTCCTGCCCCGGATGCAGACTTAAAAGAGGCTGGTTATGATGGTCGAGATTTATTTTTTATTCTTATTTTTTTGATTTATTGGGGTTTAATTCCAGTTTTTTGTTTATTTTTGGTTATTAAGTTTATTTAAATTTTTTTTTCAATTTAAATGAATATTTGTTCGTGCAAGTAAAAAACACCTCTTTTGGCGGATATTTTCTGCTGTAGCCAACCATTACAGAAGAAAGCACAAGCGTGCGGCTCGCCAGACGGAAAAAATGTTCAGTACAATCCGGATAGGATGGATGTAATGGAAGTGTTAATCGATTGCGGGGTTATTCCCGCGCCGGACCTGTCCGTTAACCCGGTATTCATCAGCAGAAGGATTACTGACATGAGCAAGACATTACCGCGCCTGACCACCACCCTGTCACTGGCCGCCCTGGCCCTGGCGTCCGCCCAGGCCGGCGCCGCCAACTGGAAATACGCCATCGAGGAAAGCCTGTCCGAGGTCCAGGGCGTCTATGCCACCAAGTTCAAGGAAGTCATCGAGGCCAACTCGGACCACAAGGTACAAATCTACCCCTTCGGCACCCTCGGCGAGTCGGTCGACGTCATGGAGCAGGCCCAGGCCGGGCTGCTGCAGTTCGTCGACCAGTCTCCGGGCTTTACCGGCAGCCTGATCCCCGAGGCCCAGGTGTTCCTGATGCCCTATGTCATTCCCGAGCAGCAAAGCGAAATCAATTACTTCTTCAAAAATTCCAAGGTTATCCACGAGCACTTTCCCAAGCTCTACGCCGACAAGGGCCTGGAGCTGCTGAGCATGTTCCCGGAAGGCCGGGTGCACATCACCACCCAGGCGCCCTTCAGCTCCCCCGCCGACCTCGGCGGCGTCAAGGTGCGGGTGATGACCTCGCCGCTGCTGGTGGAAACCTACAAGGCCTTCGGGGCCGTGCCCACGCCGCTGCCCTGGGGCGAGGTATTCGGCGCCCTGCAGACCGGCATGATCCAGGGCCAGGAAAACCCCATGTTCTACATCGAGTCGAACAAGCTTTATGAGGTGTCCGCGGTGATCACCGACATCGGCCACAACATCTTCACCACCGCCG
>NZ_PXYH01000027.1 GCF_003012795.1 Zobellella taiwanensis | reverse complement strand
TGGCTTCCTTCAGACCCCACCGTTGGCCAGTGGCGCCCTTGCCAGTCGGATTGTCTTCCCCTCAGTCGGGGTGACGCCATCTTCTTTCAGATGGCCGGGTTTGCCGGCTTCGCCGGGCAAACAAAAAGGCCGGGCATTGTTGCCCGGCCTTTTCTGTTAATGGCGGCCGTCGGCTCAGGCGGCGTCAGACTTTTTTGGCATCTCCCGGCTCAGCACCCCGGGGGCGAAACTGTCTACCGCAATGGCACGGCGGCGCAGCTCCTCGGCATGCTGCAGCCGCTGGACCTCGGTTTCACCGACAATACCCGCCTCCCGAGCCTGGATCAGCAATTGCTCGAAGGGCAGCTTGCGCGGCAGCCGACCGGCTTTCTGGGCCTCCTGAATGTTTTTCTCGATCCCCTGTACCGCCACCATGGCCCGGAAGGCCGCTTCCACTTCGCCCAGGCCAGGACCACCATCGTCCGGCACATAGCATAGCCAGGACAGCCGATCGCGTACCCCACCCGGGGTCATCAGCTGCTTGCAGATGGCCTGGGCGTGCCTGTCCAGGGGTTTTCTGTAGCGGTTGCCCAACGGGAAAATCAGTGCTTTCAGCGTCACCGCCACCGCCCGGTTGGGGAAATTCTGGAAAAAGCCCTCCAGAGCCTCGCCGATAAGATGCAAATTGCGCCCCACGGCGTAATGCACGAAGGGCAGCTCGTCGGCGAGACGGCCGTTGTCCTCATAGAACTTGAGGGTGGCGGAAGCCAGGTAGAGGTGGCTCAATACATCCCCCAGCCGGGCCGAAATCATTTCCTTGCGCTTGAGATCCCCGCCCATGATCAGCATCGACACGTCGGCACAAAGGGCCAGGGCCTTGCTCATGCGGGCCAGTTGCCGGTAATAGCCGGCGGTGGGGCCGGATACCGGGGCGCCGTTGAAGCGGGCACCGGTGAGCCCCTGCCAGAAGGCGCCGAACACGTTGCCGGCGGCAAAACCGATGTGCTGGAACAGCAGACGGTCGAATTCGTCCAGGCCGGCCTTGTCATCCGGGTTGGCCGCCGCTTCCAGCTCCTTCAATACATAGGGGTGGCAGCGGGTGGCGCCCTGGCCGAAGATCATCAGGTTGCGGGTCAGGATATTGGCCCCTTCCACCGTAATCGCCACCGGAATGCCCATATAGTTGTGGGCCAGGTAGTTTTTGGGCCCCATCTGGATGGCCTTGCCCGCATGTATATCCATGGCATCGTCCATCACGGTACGGGCCATTTCGGTCATGTGGTACTTGGAAATGGCGGTAACGATGGCCGGGCTTTCCTTAAGATCCAGGCCACGGGTGGTCAGCCGGCGCGCCGCCTCCAACTGGTAGGTAAGCCCGCCAATACGGGCCAGGGCTTCCTGCACTCCTTCGAACTTGCCGATGGACAGGCCGAACTGCCTGCGTACATAGGCATAGGCGCTGGTGCTGAGGGTGGCCAGGTGGCCGCTGGCCGTGCCCAGCGCCGGCAGGGAGATGCCCCGGCCGGCGGACAGGCATTCCACCAACATGCGCCAGCCCCGGCCGGCATGCTCGGGCCCGCCGATGATCCAGTCGAGGGGGATGAACACGTCCTTGCCCCGGGTGGTGCCGTTGAGAAAAGCCTGCCCCATGGGGAAGTGGCGCTCGCCTATTTCCACTCCCCGGTGGCTGGTGGGGATCAGGGCACAGGTGATGCCGAGTTCGGGCTGGTCGCCCAGCAGGCCATCGGGATCATACAGTTTGAACGCCAGCCCCAGCACGGTGGCACGCGGCGCCAGGGTGATGTAACGCTTGTCCCAGTTGAGACGGATGCCGAGGACCTGCTCGCCCTGGTAATCGTCCTTGCAGACCACGCCGCTGTCGGGAATGGCGCCGGCATCGGAGCCCGCTTCCGGCCCGGTGAGGGCAAAACAGGGAACGTCCTCGCCCCGGGCCAGGCCAGGCAACCAGCGATCCTTTTGCGCCTGGGTGCCATAATGCATCAGCAGCTCGCCCGGGCCCAGGGAGTTGGGCACCATGACGGTGACGGCGGCGCTGATGCTGCGGCTGGCGATACGGGCCACTATGGTGGAATTGGCATAGGCGGAAAATTCCCGGCCACCGTAGGATTTGGGGATGATCAGGGAAAAGAAGCCTTCCTTCTTGATGTAGTCCCATACCGGCTCGGGCAGCTCGCGTTCCTCGCTGACGATCCGGTAGTCATCGAGCATGGCGAGCAGGGTCTCGACCTGGTTGTCGAGGAAGGCCTGCTCTTCATCGCTCAGCCGCGAAGGACCATAGGCCAGCAGCCTGGACCAGTCCGGCTTGCCGCAGAACAGTTCGCCATCCCACCACACCGAACCCGCCTCCATGGCCTCGCGCTCGGTGGCCGACAACGGCGGCAGTATCTTCTTGAAGGTGGCAAAGGCCGGGCCACTGATCCATTTCTTGCGTAAACTCATGCTCCCTCTCCTCAGGTTAGCCGGGTGGCATCAAGGTTTGGCGCCGACGCCGCTGGCCAGGTAGGGGATCACCCTGCGCACCAGGCCTTCCACGTCGATGTCTTCGTTGAAATCGCTTTTGGCAATGTCCCTGAGCGCCTCGCTCGAGGCCATGGTGAACACCACTGTGCCCAGGGTGAAATGCAGCCGCCAGAACACGTCGGCGGAAGACAGCTCGGGCGCCGCCTTGCGGATGGCCTGGGTGAAATGTTCCAGCACCTCGCCATAATGGTTGACGATAAACCAGCGCAGGAAGCCTTGGTTATCGATATAGCCGCGGCCCAGCAGTTGCAGGAAAATCTCCGGGCCCCGGCGCTTGATCCTGGTCAGCCCCATCAGCGGCGCCACAAAGCTGTCGAACACCTGGTGCAGGTTGATCCCGGGCTCGGCCAGCAGGCGTTGCAGGGCCTGGTCGGCGGCAGGCATGAACAGCGCCAGGTAGCGATCCATCACCGCCTTGATCAGATCTTTCTTGGAGCCGAAATGGTAATTGACCGAGGCCAGGTTGACATCGGCGGCGCTGGTGATCAGCCGGAGCGAGGTTTCGCTGAACCCCTGCTCGGCAAACAACACTTCGGCGGCGTCGAGAATTTTCTGTTTGGTATCTTTTTTGCTCACTGGCCACCCCAAAAATAAAACAACTGTTTAAAATTTACGTTTCAACACCGGCCACTGTCAAGCTAAAAAGCGGCCGTTACCTTTTTGTCCTTTGCCGCGCATTTTGAGGGAACCTTCCGGGCCGGACCCGCTCCAATGTAATGCCACTGCAATTAAGCACTAAGTCTTTGCCCAGCCCTAGCTGGGCATTTTTTTTATGTACAATGGGCCAAGTCCACCACTGGAGCCCATAATGAGCTTGGAAACCGCCCCCGCCGAGATCCAACTGGCGGTCGACCTGATAGCCTTACTCGAAGCCAACGAGGTCCCGCCCCGCTTGGCCCTGGCCGCCCTGGCCATCGTCGCCCGGGACTTTGAACGCAAACTGGCCGCCGAACAAGGCACCGGCGACTGATAGTTCCCCGGCCCTGGCGCCGCCTTCAGCCCGGGGTTATGCTGCCGGGCATCCTGACTTTGCAAGGGATCCCTGTGAATACGCTTCCCGACAATCTGATTTCCCGCTGGCTGCTGATCCTGCTGCTGCTGGTGGCCGTTTATTTTTTTCATGACTTTCTGATCCCCGTACTCGGCGCACTGATCATCGGCTTCGCCAGTTGGCCGCTTTACCACCGGCTGCACCGCCTGTGCGGCGGACGAGACCTGCTGGCCGCCAGCCTGGCCGTGATGACGGTGCTGGCGGTACTGGTACTGCCCCTGTCTCTCGCCTTCAGCTATGCCTTCGGCGAAATCAAGGGCTGGGTCGAGTGGCTTATCGAGGTCAACCGGGAAGGCGCCCCCATGCCCGCCTGGCTGCATTCCCTGCCCGCCATCGGCAGCTGGCTGCAGCCCTACTGGCACCAGTACGTGGCCGAACCCCACGCCCTGAGCGAGTTGGTGCACCTGCTCAGCGGCGAACAGCTGGGCAACATCTACCGCTGGCTACTGGCGCTGGGCAGCCGCGCCTTTCATCTCTTCCTGATCCTGGTGTTCATGCTGATCACCCTGTTTTTTGTGTACAAGGATGGCGCCCTGCTGGCCCGCCAGCTCGACCGGGTGGGCGAGTCGGTCCTCAATGCCCACTGGGCCCGCTTCTCACGCATGGTGCCGGCAACGGTCAGTTCCACCGTGACCGGCATGGGATTGATCGCCCTGGGCGAAGGGGTAGTGCTGGGCATTGCCTACTGGATTGCCGGCGTACCCTCGCCGGTGGCGCTCGGGGTGCTGACCGGACTGATGGCACTGATCCCCGGCGGCGCGCCCCTGTCTTTCACCCTGGTGTCTCTCTACCTGGCCGGCTCCGGCGATACGGTGGCGGCGGTGGGCCTGTTCGTGTGGGGCTCGGTGGAGCTGTTCATCGTCGACAAAACCATACGGCCACGGCTGGTGGGCGGCCCCATCAAGCTGCCTTTCCTGCCGACCTTTTTCGGGCTGATCGGCGGTGTCACCACCATGGGTATCGTCGGTCTCTTCGTGGGCCCGGTACTGATGGCCCTGCTGGTGGCCATCTGGCGGGAATGGCTGCACAGCCTGAGCCCGGGCATCCAACCCTAAAAAAAAACGCACCGCCGGGGCGGTGCGTTGACAAGAGCAAGGCAGCAACGCTACTGCTCTTCCTCCAGATAGGCGTAACCTTCCAGTCCGGCGGACAGCTCCTTGAGCAGCATCGCCCGGGTTGCTTCGTCCAAATCCGGATGGCTGGCCTGCAGCTCGTACTGGGCATTGATCACGCTGGGATCGATATCCACATAGCGCAGCAGTTCGGCCACATTGCTGCCTTGCTTGATATTGTGGATCTGCACCTGTCCCTGTTCGTCCAGCACCACTTCGGCGCTATGGGTGTCGCCGAACAGATTGTGCATGTCACCCAGGATCTCCTGGTAGGCTCCCACCAGGAAAAAACCCAGGTAATGGGGCTGGCCGGGCATAAACTCCGGCATCGGCAGCGTGGTTTCCACCCCCTGGCCGTCCACATACTGATCGATGGCGCCATCGGAATCACAGGTGATGTCCAGGATCACCGCCCGCCGGCTCGGCGGCCGGTCCAGGCCGTCCAGGGGCAGCACCGGGAAGATTTGATCAATGCCCCAGGCATCGGGCAGGGACTGGAACAGGGAGAAGTTGACGAAGCATTTGTCGGCCAGCTTCTCGTTCAGCTCGTCCATAATGGGCCTGTGGGCCCGGTTGACCGAGTCCAGCCTGGCCTTGATACCGAGGCAAATATTGAGGTGTACCTCTTCGGCCCAGGCCCGGTCCTGCAGGCTCATCAGCCCCATGTTGTACTGTTCGTGCACGTCGGCCAGCTCGGCAACCGTGTCGTGGTAGATTTCGAGCAGGGGCGGATCCTCCCGGCACAAATCCTCCCAGGTTTCCCACATGTGCTGCAGCAGGAAGGGCGCGTCCTTCGCCGGCGCCGCCGGTTGGGTCGGCTTGGCGGACTCGATGCTGATCACATTGGCCACCAGCATGGCGTGGTGGGCGGTGATGGCCCGGCCCGACTCGCTGATGATGCGCGGATGCGGCAGATCGTACTCCCGGCAGACGTTGCCGATGCCCCACACCACGTTATTGGCGTACTCGCGCAGGTTGTAGTTGGCGGAGCAGTAGCTCTGGGAACGGGTACCCTCGTAGTCCACGCCCAGGCCGCCGCCCACGTCGACGATGTTCACCGGCACGTCCAGCCGGCGCAGTTCACCGTAGAAACGGCCGCACTCGCGGATACCCTTCTGGATATCGCGGATATTGGCGATCTGGGAGCCCAGATGAAAATGCAACAGTTGCAGCCAGTCGATACAGCCGGCGTCCTTCAGCCGGTTCACCAGACTCAGCACCTGGGTAGCGCTCAGGCCGAATTTCGACTTCTCGCCGCCGCTCGACTGCCATTTGCCGGCGCCCTGGGACGCCAGGCGGGCACGCACCCCCAGACGGGGCGTTACCTTGAGGTTGGCCGCCTCTTCCATCACCAGCTCGAGTTCGGACAGCTTCTCGATCACGATATAGACCTGATGGCCCATCTTGGTACCGAGCAGGGCCAGGCGCACGTACTCCTTGTCCTTGTAGCCGTTGCACACGATTACCGACTCGGTCTCGTGGGTGTGGGCCAGCACCGCCAGCAGCTCGGGCTTGGAGCCCGCCTCCAGGCCCAGGCGGGGCTTGTCCTTGTAGGCCTTGGTCACCGCATCCAGCACACCACGCTGCTGGTTGACCTTGATGGGATAAACGGTCAGGTAGTCCCCTTCGTAGCCAAATTCCTCGATGGCGCCGTTAAAGGCGTTGAACAGGGCGTCGATACGGCTTTTGATGATGTCGGGAAAACGCAATAGCACAGGGGCCGCATAGCCCTCGGCCTTGAGTTGCTCAACCACTTCGGAAAGCACTACTTTTGCGTCGGGGCGGGTCTTATCGGGCGTAACCACCACCCGTCCCCTGTCGTCCAAATGAAAAAAACCCGCACCCCAGTAAGGCAGGTTATACACCTTGAGCGCGTCGTTTGCGGACCATTCTGCCATGTTCTTTGTCCCCGTGGTTGATATGAGGGCCATAGAAGATCCGGGCCTGGGCCCGGTACGATAAAAGTTGTATGGCGCCCGCACGGCCAGGCCGCCCGGGGCTTAGTTGCAACAACCGCCACACCTGTTGTTCATGGTAACGGCTTTTGCCCCGCCTTGTCGCGCCGATGGCGGAAAAATCGGGGTCGCGAGTGTACACACTGCGCCAGCCCCTGACCAGATGGTGTCCGCTTTGGGGACGATATTTTACTGCCGACCCAAGGCAGCCACCGCCGGTCCCAGAGTATGCAGGAAATAAAGGCCGCAGTGCCGGCCAAGCTGGTAATCCTGATCCAGCTGCTGGCGGCTGGAGCCGAGTACCCGGCTGTGCAGCGGGCGGTGAGGGGAAATTTCGATGATGCGGGCATCCGCCGGCGGCCGGGAAATGAAGTCCCGGGTGTCGTTGAAGCAACGCTCGTGGGCCGCCACCATCTGCATCAGTTCCCCCAGCCGCTCCCGGCCAATCCAGCCCTCCAGCCGGCGGGCCCAGTGCAGGCTGAAGCGGCTGTGCTGGGGTACGGTGCGCACCACCACCAGGGTTCTGGCACCGCGCCGGTAAGCCTCGCGCACCGGCACGGCATCGGCCACGCCGCCGTCCAGGTAGCGCTCCCCCTGCCATTCCACCCCGGCCCGGTAGAACAGGGGAATGGCGCTGGACGCCTTGAGCCCGGTCAGCCAGTCGCTGTGGCGCGGATCGAAATAATGGGGCCGGTAGTCGCCGGCCCGGGTACTGCAAAACAATAACTGGCGCCGGCCGAGTCGGCCAAGGCCGGTGGCGGTGTCCAGGGGCAACCGGTTGGCCAGCACATCGAAATACCAGTCCAAATCCACCAGATCGCCTCCCCGAGCAAAGTGCAGCGGCCGGAAAAACTCGGCACGGGTGGTGTAGCCGGTAATCACTTCCCTGGCATATCCCCGTGCCTGGCACATAAAGGACGACAGGTTCTGGGCGCCGGCGGAGGTGCCAATCAGGATATCGAAGGGATCGAAGCCTTCTTCCATAAACACATCAAGCACACCGGCAGTGAAAATGCCCCGCTGGCCGCCCCCTTCGCATACCAGGGCAACCTTGCCGCTCAGGCCGTCGGTCGAGGCATAAAGGGGAGCCAGTTGTCCCGGGCTGACCGGGACATGGTTGGTGGTCATGCACACTCCTGTCATCAAATGATCATGGGGGTGCCACAGCCCCGTCACCCGGCCTTCCTAGCCTGTGGCCACTGCAAGGGAGGAAGCCATATGTTATCCGTCGACACCCTGGCCGCCGAGTACCTGCCCCGCGGGCAGCATATCCCCGGTTGCAAGGCGTTATTGCGCTATCTGCTCCACGAGCAGGCCTTCATCGACTTTGCCCGACGCTATCCCCACCTGCGCGGGCTCGACTTCGTGGAACAGGTGCTGGAGCACTTTGGCTTCCAGGTCAGTCTGCGCGAACAGGAACTCGAACACATCCCGGCCCAGGGGCCCGTGGTGGTGGTTGCCAACCATCCTATCGGGTCCCTCGACGGCCTGGCCCTGCTCAGGCTGGTTTCCCGGGTCAGGCCCGACGTCCGCATCATCGCCAACCAGTTGCTGGCCCGGCTGGCCCCGCTGGCCTCGCTGCTGCTGCCGGTGGACAACCTGGGCGGGCGCACCGGCCGGGCCCAGTTGACCGCAGTGCAGCGTCACCTGGCCGGGGGCGGCGTCGTCATCGTGTTCCCCGCAGGCGAGGTCTCACGCCTGGGGCCGTCCGGCATCCGCGACGGCCACTGGCACAGCGGCTTCCTGCGCCTGGCCCGGCGGGCGCGGGCCGAGCTGGTGCCGGTGCATATCCGTGGCCGCAACTCGGCGCTGTTTTATCTCAGCTCCCTGGCCTGTCGCCCGCTGGGCGGACTGTTGCTGGTCCGGGAGATGTTCCGCCAGCAGAACAAGCATATCGTCCTGCGGATCGGCCGGCCAGTTTCCTGGCAATACGGCCGCCAGAGCGGCCTGGGGGACGCGGCCCTGTGCGATCTGTTCCGCCGCCACCTTTACCGGCTTGGCCGGAACAAGCCGGGACTGCTCGCAACCCAGGTGGCCATCGCACCTCCCGAACCCCGGCTGCAACTCAAAAAGGCGGTAGAGCAGTGCGAGCGACTGGGCCAGACCCGGGACGGCAAGGCCATCTACCTTACCCGGGCCCGCCGTGCCGGTCATTGTGTGATCCTGCGGGAAATAGGCCGTTTGCGTGAGCTGGCCTTCCGGGCGGTCGGAGAAGGCACTGGGCGGCGGCGGGATCTGGATCCCTTCGACGATGATTACTACCAGTTACTGCTCTGGGACCCCATGGAGCTGGAGATTATCGGCGCCTACCGCTTCGTGCCCACTGCCGAGCAAATCGCCCGAAAGGGACTGCACGGTCTCTACAGCCATCATCTGTTCGACTATGGCGACGCCATGCAGCCTTTCCTGGCCCAGGGGCTCGAACTCGGCCGCAGCTTCATCCAGCCCGCCTACTGGGGCCGACGCAGCCTGGATTACCTCTGGTTCGGGATAGGCGCCTTTCTCGCCCGCCATCCCCAGTACCGCTACCTGTTCGGCCCGGTTTCGCTCAGCGCCGCCCTGCCGGTGGCGGCGCGGGATCTGCTGGTGGCCTTCTACCGACAGTATTTCCCGGCCGCCGATCCCCTGGCCCGCTCCCGCCGGCAGCTGCCGCCGACCGCCAACACCCTGCGCGGGACCTTCTGCGGGACCGATTATCAGCAGGATCTGAGCCGGCTCAAGCAATTACTGGACAATATGGGCGTCGCTATCCCCACCCTGTACAAACAATATTCGGAGCTGTGCGAGCCGGGCGGGGTCCAGTTCATTGATTTTGGCACCGATCCGGATTTTGCCGATTGCATCGACGGCCTGGTGCTGGTCGATATGCACCGGATCAAGGCCAGCCGCTACCAGCGTTATATCGCTCCCCACCTGCCGGAGAAGGCGGGGGCGTCAGCGGTCGCTGTGACCTAGGCTGCGTCCGGGGGCAATCCGATCGCGCAGCCGCTGCTTGATGTCTTTGGCTTCGGGAAAGCCGTTGTCGGCCACCCGGCACCAGATAAGCACGCCGTCCACATAAATCTGGAACTGGCCCTGGTCTCCCGGGATCAGGGCCACCTCCCCGACCTCGTCGGCAAAGGTCGACAGTATCTCCTGGGCCAGCCAGGCCGAACGCAGCAGCCAGCGGCACAGGGTGCAGTAGCGGATTTCAATTCTCGGTTTCATGACGCCTCCCCAAAGCCCAGAGCATGCCCGAGCCCGCCGGCCGGGTAAAGGGCACTGTGATGGGGGAAGGTAAAGGTAAAGAAAAGCCGGCGCTTGCGCGCCGGCCGGGACCAGCTCGGCAATCTCAAGGTCCCAAAGGGGCAGTCGCCGGTCAGGGCGTTCAGGGACGATCGGCTCCAGCCATTCATCAAACCGCATCGCATCGCCGCCTGCACCGACCGGGACACTCTACCCCCGGCTTCAGGTATGCAACAAATGAATTATCAACATTTAAACATCGACAACATCGATGTTACACAAGCCATCAGCGAACCACGCCCCCAAGGAATTCCTGCCGGGTATCGGGCCGACTCTTGAAAATCCCCCCCAGCGAGGTGGTGGTGGTCGTGCTGGTCGCGTCCATCACGCCCCTGGCCTTGACGCAATAATGCGTGGCGGTGATGCTGACCGCCACGTCGTCCGACTCCAGCAGGGTTTGCAGCGCCACCAGTACCTGCTGGGTCAGCCGTTCCTGCACCTGGGGCCGGCGGGCGAAAAACTGCACTATGCGATTGATCTTGGACAGCCCTATTACCTTGCCGCGCGGAATATAGGCCACGGTGGCGCTGCCATCTATGGTCACGAAATGGTGCTCACAGGTGCTGGTCAGGGTGATATCCCTCACCTGCACCATTTCGTCCACCTTCATCTTGTTGTCGATCAAGGTGATCTTGGGAAAATGGGCATAATCTAGGCCGGAGAAGATCTCCCGCACATACATCTTGGCGATACGCTGGGGCGTTTCGGCCAGGCTGTCGTCGTCCAGATCCAGGCCCAGCACGTCCATCATTTCGGTCATCAGACCGGTGATCCTGGCCTGCTTTTGGTCCAGGGTCAGGGTATTGCCTCGCATCGGGGTTTCCAGCCCGCGGGCTTCAAGGGCCGAACGGACCCGGATGGCGGCATCGCTCAAAGCGGTCATGGCAGTCTCCGTGGGAGAATTTAAACTGGAAGAATGGTAGTGCATTTGGCCGCAGCTGTGAATGACGGATTCACCGGGCCGCCATGCAAGAAAAATGACAAAAATAGTTTCATTCTGAAATAATAACCGCGACACCCATCCTTAAGGGAGCCCAAGATGGCCATTCAAGATTGCTGCAGCCAACCGGGGTTGCGCCCCTTCGCCGATGCCAGGGCAGACATGCTGAACCGCCTGGAAATGGTCGCCGAAACGGACTTCGTTCCCCTCGAGCGGGCCCTGAACCAGCTGCTGGCCGAGCCGGTCGCTTCGCCCCTCGACGTGCCCTCCTTCGCCAATTCGGCGATGGACGGCTATGCCCTGCGCGCCGAGGACATTGGTGACGGACGGGGACTGGAGCTTATCGGCACCAGCCTGGCCGGCCATCCCTTTACCGGCCGGGTTGGGCCGGGCCAGTGCGTGCGCATCATGACCGGAGCGGCCATGCCCCTGGGGGCCGACACCGTGGTGATGCAGGAAAACTGCCGCTCCGAGCACAATATTATCACCCCCTGCGGTCCGGTGCGGCCCGGCCAGCATGTCCGCCAGGCGGCGGAAGACCTGGCCCAGGGCGAGGCAGTCTTCGGCGCCGGCATGCGCATCAATGCCCGGGTGCTGTCGGTGCTGGCGTCCCTTGGCCTGGAACAGGTGCCCGTACGCCGGCCGCTGCGGGTGGCGCTGCTGTCAACCGGTGACGAGTTGAAGGAACCCGGCGAGCTGCTCGCCCCCGGCGACATTTATGACTCCAACCGGATAGGACTGGGCGCCATGCTGACCCGGCTCGGCATTGAAATCACCGATTACGGCATCATCCGCGACGACCCCGAGCGTATCCGCGAGGTCCTGCTCAAGGCCGCGGCCAGGGCCGACGCCATCATCACCTCCGGCGGCGTCTCGGTGGGAGATGCGGACTACACCCGCCAGGTACTGGAGGAAGTAGGCGAAATCGGCTTCTGGAAGCTGGCCATCAAGCCGGGCAAGCCCTTCGCCTTTGGCCATATCGGACGCTGTGCCTTTTTCGGGCTGCCCGGCAACCCGGTGTCCGCCGCCGTCACCTTTCACCTGCTGGCCCGTCCTGCCCTGGCCAAAATGGCGGGCGAACGATCGTCCGGGCCCCTGCTGCTGCAGGCCAGGGCGCTGATGCCCTTTCGCAAAACGCCGGGACGGATGGATTTTCAGCGCGGCATCGTCGCACCCCAGGCCGATGGCAGCCTGGGGGCCGTGCCCGCCGGCTCCCAGAGCTCGGCGGTGTACAGCGCCATGGCCGAGGCCAACTGCCTGCTGCACCTGGAGCAGGACAGGGGTGACGTGGCGGCGGGCGAGACCGTGACCCTGGAACTCATCGACGGACTGTACTGGTGATGAAAACGCTCAGCGACGAGGAATGGCTGCGCTACAACCGGCAAATCGTGCTGCGCCCGTTCGATATCGACGGCCAGGAAGCATTGAAAAACGCCGCCGTCCTGGTGATCGGGGCCGGCGGCCTGGGATGTGCCGCCGCCCAGTACCTGGCGGTGGCCGGGGTGGGCCGGATCACCCTGGTGGACGATGACCTGGTGGAGCTGTCCAACCTGCAACGCCAGGTACTGCACCAGGATGCGGACCTGGGCCGGCCCAAGGTAGACTCCGCCGCCGACAGCCTGCGCGCCGCCAACCCTTGGCTGGAGGTGGTAACCCACCAGGCCAGGGCCGACGAGACATTACTGCACACCCTGATCCCCCAGCACCAGTTGGTGCTGGACGGCACCGATAACCTGGCGACCCGGCAACGAGTCAACCGCTGCTGCTTCGAGGCCAAGGTGCCCCTGGTATCGGCGGCGGTGATCCGCATGGAGGGCCAGCTTGCGGTCTTTACCTATCATAGGGACGAGGCCTGCTATGCCTGCCTGTCCCGACTGATGGGCGATGCCGTGCTGAGCTGTGTGGAAGCGGGCGTGCTGGCGCCCATGGTCGGGGTAATGGGCAGCCTGCAGGCACTGGAAGCGGTCAAGCTGCTGGCGGGCGGCATCGGCCGCTCGCCCAGGGGCCGGCTGCTGCTGGTGGATGGCCTGCACCTGTCGACCCGGGAGCTCGGCCTGCCCAAGGCGCCCGACTGCCCGGTGTGCGGCGGCCGTTGAGCAAGGCTCTGGCTACCAGCGATCGGCAGCCTGGCTGTCGCTGTCCCTGGCGTCCACCCAGCGCGTCTCGCCGCCGGCCGTGGTTTCCTTCTTCCAGAAGGGCGCCCGGGTCTTGAGGTAGTCCATGATGAAGTGACAGGCTGCAAAAGCCGCTTCCCGGTGGGCGCTCGCCACGCCGACGAACACGATTTGATCGCCAAGCGCCAGGGCGCCTACCCGATGGATGACCCGGCATTCCAGCAACGGCCAGCGCCCCTGGGCCTCACTCACAATCTGCGCCAGGGCGTGCTCGGTCATACCCGGATAGTGTTCCAGGATCATGCCGCTCACCGCCGCCCCCTGGTTCATCTCCCGCACCCTGCCCACAAAGGTAACCACGGCACCGGCCTGGTGCGACCGACTGAGAGCGGCATATTCGCTGGCCAGGCAAAAGTCTTCCTGTTGTACCCGGATCATCTCAGCCTCCGGTGACCGGCGGAAAGAAGGCTACCTCGTCGCCGGCCTTGATGGCGGTGTCGAGCGGCACTATGTTGTGGTTAACCGCCGCCAGCAGCCGGTCGTCCGACAGCGCCAGGGCCCACTTGTCGCCACGCCCGGCCAGAGCCAGGCGCAGGGCATTGACGCTGCCGTAGTCTTCGGCCAGCTCCAGTCCATCCTCACCCACCAGCTCGCGCACCTGGGCAAAAAACAATACCTTGATCATAACGCCTTGAACTCCCCTGATTTGCCGCCCCGCTTTTCCAGCAGGCGGACGCCCTCGATGCGCATGTCCTTCTGTACCGCCTTGCACATGTCGTAAATGGTCAGCGCCGCCACCGAGGCGGCGGTCAGGGCTTCCATTTCCACCCCGGTCTGGCCCGCCAGCTTACAGTAGCTTTCAATGCGCACCCCGCCCCGCTCGCTGTCGGCCTCAAGCCGGACCTCCACCTTGGACAGCGCCAGCGGGTGGCACAGCGGGATCAGATCGGCGGTTTTCTTCGCCGCCATGATGCCGGCGATGCGGGCGGTGGCGAACACATCCCCCTTGTGATGCCGGCCATTGACGATAAGCGCCAGGGTGTGCGGTGCCATCAGCACCCAGGCCTCGGCCCTGGCTTCCCGGCTGGTCACCGCCTTGTCGCTCACGTCCACCATGTTGGCCTCGCCGGCAGCGTTGATATGGGTCAGCTCGCTCATGGCTTACACCAGGTGCTGCACAAAGTTGCAGGGCTTGTGGCGAGCATCGAGCTGTTCGGCCAGAATGCCGTTCCAGCCGGTGCGGCAGGCACCGGTGGAGCCGGGCAGGCAGAATACCGCGGTGCGGTTGGCCAGCCCGCCCAGGGCCCGGCTCTGTACCGTGGAGGTACCCAGCTCCTGATAGGTAATATGGCGAAACAGCTCGCCGAAACCGTCGATCACGGTGTCGAGCAACGGCCCCACCGCTTCCGGGGTGGTATCGCGGCCGGTAAAGCCGGTACCGCCGGTGATGATCACCACCTGCACTTCGGAGCTGGCTATCCAGCGGGACACCAGGGCGCGGATATCGTACTTGTCGTCCTTGAGAATGACCTTTTCCGCCAGGCGGTGGCCGGCGGCGGTGAGCGACTCGGCCAGAAAGCGGCCCGAGCTGTCGGTTTCCTCGTTACGAGTATCGGAGACGGTCAACACCGCTATGTTCAGGGGCACGAAGGCCTGACTTGCATGACTCATGGCGTCCTCTCTTCATATAAAGATAATACCTGAGCGCATTCTCGCACAGGGAAGCGGGAGATCAATCGGTAAAAAACAAAGCCTGTGACGATAATGCCACAGGCTTGGGGGCAGCGCCCAGTACGGGATCAGAAACCTTCCACGCCGCTCATGTTGGGCAACTGGTGTGCTATGCCCTTGTGGCAGTCGATACAGGTTTTTTCACCGCTGGCCAAAGAGGTGGAGTGCGCCTGGGCGGCACGGGTCCCCTGTACGCTGAAGTCCATGTAGTCGAAGTTGTGGCAGTTGCGGCATTCCCGGGAGTCGGTCTCCTTCATCCGCTGCCATTCCCGCTCGGCCATGTGACGGCGATGGCCCTCGAATTTCTCGGGAGTATCGATGATGCCGGTGATCTTGCCCCAGACCTCCTTGGACGCCGCTATCTTGCGCACTATCTTGTGGGTCCACTCATGAGGCACATGGCAATCCGGGCAACTGGCACGCACCCCGGAGCGGTTGGCGTAGTGGATGGTATCCCGATACTCGACGAAGACGTTGTCCTGCATCTCGTGGCAGCTGATGCAGAACTGCTCGGTATTGGTCACTTCCAGGGCGGTGTTGAAGCCGCCCCAGAAAATCACCCCGCCGAGAAAGCCGAACACCAGCACCACCCCCACCGCCACCTTGCTCGGCGAGCGGAAGGTGTGCCACAGTCGCTTGAGCAGTCCTTTCTTTTCAGTCATAACAGCCCCTTACCTGAGCGATTCAACAGGAGTGAACACATTGTCGACCAGGGGTTTGGCATCGGTCTGCGGTACATGGCACTGCATGCAGAAATAGCGCCGCGGACTGATGTCGCCCAGGGTCATGCCATCCCGGGTTTCAAAATGGGTCGGGCTGACCCGGGGTGCCTTGCGAGCGGCGGCGTTTTTCCAGCCATGGCAGGACAGGCAACGGTTGACCTTGAGATCCACCTCATAACCCCGTACCTGGTGCGGCACCAGGGGCGGCTGGTGAATATACTGCCGGTCCTGGATCCCCTGATCCTTGACCGGATCCTTGATGCGTCCCGGATCCTTGTCGATGTCCAGCGCGGTTTCGCCACGCAGGGCGCTAAGTCCACCGGCATTGGCGTCGATATCGCCCGGCTGGGCCTGGCTCAGGCCGACCCAGACGGTCAGCAGCAAGGTACCTACGATTTTTCCTGTTTTTGTCATGTTTTATTCTCCGCCTTTTTTGCAAAACGCGTGGTGAAACTGAAGACGTCTTCCGAACACACGTCGATACAACGCCCACAATGGCTACAATCGGTCATTTCAATCTCGGGGCCCACGCCCCGCCTGGCGCCGTGTACCGGCCCCTTGAGCACCTGGGGCTCGGGACAGACGGCATAACAATCCATGCAACTGGTGCACTGCTGGCGATTGGCGGCGGTCACCTGTATCGGCCTGAGCCTGTTGACCAGCCCCCAGAAGGCGCCCTGGGGACAGAGGTGGCCGCACCAGCCCCGATCCACCACAAAGGTGTCGAACAGGAACAGGGCGACGATAAGCAACCAGCCCCAGCCCATGCCAAACAGCAAGCCCCGGTGCAGCAGGGACACCGGGTTGACCGACTCCCACACCACCACGCCGCCGATGAGCGGCACCACCAGTAGGGTGGCCAGCAGCCAGTAGCGCAGCCGGTTCGACAGCCCCGAGCCCTGGCGCAGCCCCAGCCGACGGCGCAGCCAGGCGGCGCCGTCGGTGACCGGGTTGAGCGGGCAGACCCAGGAGCAGAACACCCGGCCGCCTACCAAGGCATAGCCGGCCAGTACCATCAGCGCCCCCAGCCAGGCGGTCAGCAGCGGCCAGTGGCCGGCGGCCAGCAGTTGCAGCAGCACGAAGGGATCGGTCAGCGGTATCGTGTCCATGACTCGCGAACTCGACAGATTGCCCTCGAACAGCCAGAGGCCAAACCAGGGGCCGATCAGGAACAGCCCCATCACCGTCAGCTGGCTGAGCCGGCGCAGCAGCAGGTAACGGTGGGCCCGCCACCAGCCCTTGCGTTCCACCGCCTCGGCCCCGGGAATGCGCCTCATCTCACTGCCCTCCTTGTGGCCGTCGGGTGGGCAGGGTCAGTTGCTCGCCGATCAACGACTCGCCGCCGGCTTTTTCCTTCTCCACCCAGCCCCAGCGGTAATGGGCACCCAGCTCGCCCTTGGCCAGCTCCCTCGGCAGCACCTTGATCGCCGCCTCTTCCAGCACACAGGCATGCTCGCACTTGCCACAGCCGGTACAGGCGTCCGAATGCACCGTTGGAATGAACAGCGCATGATGCCCGGTCCGGGTGTTGTGGCTCGGCTCCAGGGTAATGGCCTGGTCGATCAGCGGACAGACCCGGTAGCAGACATCGCACCGCAGGCCCTGCCAGTTGAGGCAGGTTTCGTGATCGATCAGCACCGCCAGCCCCATGCGCGCCTCGTCAATGTCGGTCAGTGTCGAATCCAGCGCCCCGGTCGGACAGGCGGCGACACAGGGAATGTCGTCGCACATCTCGCAGGGCACCGCCCGGGCCTCGAAGTAAGGGGTGCCGGTAGTGACCGGGGTCAGCAGCCGGGCCAGCTTGAGGGTATCGTAAGGACAGGCTTCCACGCACAAGCCGCAGCGCACGCAGGCGCCGAGGAAGTCGGCCTCGGCTCCCGCCCCCGGCGGCCGCAGCGCCTGGGCCGGCAGGCTGGCGGCCTGGCGGCTGTAAGCCCCCAGTCCCAGCCCGACCAGGCCCATGGCGCAGCCGCCTCCGGCCAGCTGCAACAGGAATTGACGCCGCGACGCCCCGCTCATCGCCATGCCGCCCTTATGCCTTCATCACCTTGACCGCGCACTTCTTGAAGTCGGTCTGCTTGGACAGGGGGCAGGTGGCATCCAGGGTCAGCCGGTTGATCAGCTGGTTTTCGTCAAACCAGGGCACGAATACCAGTCCCTTGGGCGGACGGTTGCGGCCCCGGGTCTCGACCCGGGTCTTCATTTCGCCCCGGCGCGAGGCCACCACCACCTCGTCGCCCCGGCGCAGACCTCGCTCGCGGGCATCGTCCGGGTGCATGAACACCTGGGCGTCCGGATAGGAGCGGTGCAACTCGGGCACCCGGCGGGTCATGGAGCCCGAATGCCAGTGCTCCAGCACCCGGCCGGTGGACAGCCAGAGGTCGAATTCCTCGTCCGGCACTTCGGGGGCCGGCTCGAACGGCAAGGCGAAGATCACAGCCTTGTTGTCCTTGTGGCCGTAGAACTGCACCCCGGTGCCCTTTTCCACATAAGGGTCGTAGCCTTCCCGGTAGCGCCACAGGGTTTCCTGACCATCCACCACCGGCCAGCGCAGGCCGCGGGCCTGATGGTACATGTCGTAGGGGGCCAGATCGTGGGCATGGCCACGGCCGAATTCGGCGTATTCCTCGAACAGGCCCTTCTGCACGTAAAAACCGAAGTGATCCCGCTCGTCGTTGAGCTCGTTCTTGCAGTCTTCCGAGGGGAAACGGTCCACCTGGCCGTTGCGGTAGAGCACCTCATAGAGGGTCTTGCCGCGGTATTCCGGCACCTGGGCCAGCAGCTCCTCGGACCAGACTTCCTCCACGGTAAAGCGCTTGGCAAACTCCATCAGCTGCCACAGGTCAGAGCGGGCACCCTCGGGGCATTTCACCTGCTGATACCACACCTGGGTGCGGCGCTCGGCGTTGCCGTAGCCACCTTCCTTTTCCACCCACATGGCGGTGGGCAGCACCAGATCCGCCGCCTGGGCGGTGACGGTGGGATAGGCGTCGGACACCACCACGAAGTTGGCGGGGTTGCGATAGCCGGGCAGGCTCTCCTCGTTCATGTTGGGGGCGGCCTGCATGTTGTTATTGCACATTACCCAGTAGGCGTTGAGCTTGCCGTCTTTCAGCATGCGGTTTTGCACCACCGCGTGGTAGCCCACCTCGGGATTGATGGTGCCCGCCGGCAACTTCCAGATTTTCTCGGCGGTGGCCCTGTGCTGCTCATTGGTCACCACCATGTCCGCCGGCAGCCGGTGGGCAAAGGTGCCCACTTCCCGGGCGGTGCCGCAGGCAGAGGGCTGGCCGGTGAGCGAGAAGGGGCTGTTGCCCGGCTCGGAGATCTTGCCGGTCAGCAGGTGGATGTTGTAGACCATGTTGTTGGCCCAGGTGCCCCGGGTATGCTGGTTGAAGCCCATGGTCCAGAAGGACACCACCTTGACGTAAGGGTCGGCGTAGGCCTGGGCCAGCGCTTCCAGTTTGTCGGCGGGGACACCGGAGAGCTTGGACACGGTTTCCACGTCGTAGTCGGCCACGAACTCGGCGAACTCCTCAAAGCTGATGGGCGTGGACGCCCCCGAGTCGGGATGGGCCGCCGCCTGCTGCAGCGGATGGGTCGGCCGCAGGCCATAGCCGATGTCGGTTTCGCCCCTGACGAAATTGACGTGCTTCTCGACGAATTCCTGGTTCACATAGCCGTTTTCGATGATGTAGTGGGCAATGTAGTTGAGGATGGCCAGATCGGTCTGGGGATGGAACACGATACCGTTGTCGGCCAGCTCGAAGCTGCGGTGCTCGAAGGTAGACAGCACGTGCACCTGCACATGGGGCGCGCTCAGCCGGCGGTCGGTCAGCCGAGACCACAGGATGGGGTGCATTTCCGCCATGTTGGAGCCCCACAGCACGAAGGCGTCGGTGGCTTCGATATCGTCATAGCAGCCCATGGGCTCATCCATGCCGAAGGTACGCATAAAGCCGGCCACTGCCGAGGCCATGCAATGGCGGGCATTGGGATCCAGGTTGTTGGAGCGAAAGCCCGCCTTCAGCAGCTTGGAGGCGGCATAGCCTTCCATGATGGTCCACTGGCCGGAGCCGAACATGCCCACGCCGCTCGGGCCCCGCTCCTTGAGCGCGGCCTTCCATTTTTCGGCCATGATGTCGAATGCCTGATCCCAGCTGATGGGAGTAAACTCGCCATCCTTGTCGAACTGGCCGTTCTTCATGCGCAGCAGGGGCGTGGTCAGCCGGTCCTTGCCGTACATGATTTTGGACAGGAAATACCCCTTGATGCAATTCAGGCCCTTGTTGACCGGCGCATCCGGATCCCCCTGCGTGGCCACCACCCGGCCATCCTGGGAGCCCACCAGCACCGAACAGCCGGTACCGCAAAAACGGCAGGGGGCCTTGTCCCACTTGATGGAGGTTTGATCCCGGCTGGTGATCAGATTAGTGGCGGCGGCCGGTACGCTCAGGCCTGCGGCCGCGGCGGCGGCGGCTACCGCGTTTGCCTTCATAAAGGCGCGACGACTCAGCTTCATTGTTGCTCCTCACCTGCTTCCAGTTCAGCGAATTCATGATAAATAAGGGTGGTGGACAGAATGCCGTCCAGCAGGGCTATCCGGTCGATGGCATCGACCACCGTCCGCTGGCTGGGGCCTTCGATAGCTACCACCAGCTTGCCCTGCTCTCCCCTGACCGGCACCTCCACCCCGGGCATGTGGCCGAGGGCCCCGAGGGCCGGCTCCAGGCATTCGGGCCGGCAGTACACCACCAGGCTGGCCACATGCCATTCATTGCGTGTGTTCATGGATGCTCCTGTTCGAGAATACGGATAGCCGCGGCCGGACAGGCCGACACACAGGCGCCACAGCCATTGCAGCGCGCCAGATCCAGTTCGGGGCCGGACACCTGCCCCAACTGTGGCCGGAAACGGATCGCGGCCGGCTCGCAGCTGTCTTCACAACTGCGGCAGTGCACGCCCTGACGGGTGATACAGGCGTTTCCAAAACGGGCTGTCTGCCGCCAGGGCGCCGTAGTGCGGGGCCGGAACAAGGGCTCAGGGCAGAGCTCCGCACAGCGGCCGCAAAAGGTGCACTCTCCCCGCGCAAAATCGATCACCGGAAAGCCCCCGTCGCCCTTGACGATGATCTGCTCCGGGCAGGCCGCCAGGCAATCACCGCAGCGACTGCACTGGCTGGTAAAGGCAGCCCAGTCAACGGACCAGGGCAGGACATTGTCCGGCCGGGCCGTCCCCAGCCCGCCCTTTAGCCATCGACGTCGTGATAAATCCGGTTGTGATGCCATAATTCCCCGTCAGAGCAAGCGCACTTTCTGTGTAGCATAGACGTTAAGTCCATGTTTGCAGCTTATTATCCCTTAATGGTTATATGGTATTGGTCCGACAGGAAGGTGAGGAATACCACCTAGTGGGTATAAAGAAGGAATGATTGATCTGGATCAAGCGCAACCCAGAGCGGCCGGCACGCACACGCGTGCCGGCGGAGGGAAAACCCTAAAAAAGCCTCTTCAGCCGCCGATGGAGGCCAGGTGGGGAGTCATGCCCGGATTGCCCTGGTGCAGGAAATGGCTGGCTTTCTTGTCCGCCAGGGCCTGGCGCAGGCGCAATTGCAAAGCCGCCTGCTGGCCGTCACCCGCCAGCAAATCACGCAGATCCACGCCGTATTCACCAAACAGGCACAGGTGCAGCTTGCCGACCGACGACACCCGCAGCCGGTTGCAGCTGGCACAAAAATCCTGGGCGTAAGGTATGATAAGGCCGATTTCCCCGACGTAATCCGCATGCCAGAACACCTCGGCCGGACCGTCGTTGTGGGCCCGCACCTTTTGCTGCCAGCCCGCGTCAAGCAATTTTTCCTTGATGGCGGCGCCACGCACATGATGGCGCTCAAACAAGGTGTCCATCTCGCCGGTCTGCATCAGCTCGATAAAGCGCAGCTGGATGGGATTGTCCTTGATCCAGGCCAGAAACTGTCCCAGCTCGCCGTCGTTCAGGCCGCGCATCAGCACCGTATTGACCTTGACCTGCTCAAAGCCGGCGGCGAAAGCGGCATCGATACCGGCCATCACCTCGTGGAAACGGTTCTCGCCGGTGATCTGCTGGAACATGCGCGGATCCAGGCTGTCGACGCTGACATTGATGGCAGAGAGGCCGGCTCGGCGCCAGTCGGCTACCTGGCGAGCCATGCGGTAGCCGTTGGTGGTGGTCGCCACCTTACGGATGCCGGGGGTAGCAGCCACGGTTTCGATGATGGCGGTAAAATCCTTGCGCAGGGAAGGTTCCCCCCCTGTGATACGCACCTTGTTGGTGCCCATGGCGGCAAAGGCCCGGGTCAGGCGGCGGATTTCCTCCAGGGTCAGGAATGACTTGCGGCCGTCGGGTCGATAGCCGTCGGGCAGGCAATACTGGCACTTGAAGTTGCAGACATCGGTAACCGACAGCCGCAGATAGTGGAACTTGCGCGCGAACGCATCCTGTAATTCAAACATAAACACCTTTCCAGAACGGGAGGCGACCGGATTTCTCCTGCCACCCTTACAGCCGGCTTGGCTGAACGGTCGGACCACCCTATCGCTGAACGCTCGACTTAGGTTTGCCCGACTCGGAGTTTGTTGAGCCGATTCTCATTTTCCTTTATCACCATAGGTAAAAACATTGCTTCAGATCAAGAAATATTTGTTAACACGGCAATAATAGGCTTTTGAAATGTTACTATTGTTCCCGCGAAACGCTTTGCATATGCTGATAATGAATTACCATGACATCCCTTATCAACCCACAGAAGTTGCCTGTCCATGACTCAAACCCACACTGCCACCCTACTGCTGATTGATGACCATCCCCTGATGCGCAAGGGGATCAAAACCTGGATCACCGCCGCCGGTCCCTTCGACGTGGTTGCCGAGGCGGACAACGGTGCCGAGGCACGCCGGCTGGCCGCCGAGATCAACCCGGATCTGATCCTGCTCGACCTGAACCTGGGGGAGGAGCAGGGTTCGGATGTGCTGCTGGCTCTGCGCCAGCAGGGTTATCAGGGCAAGATAGTGATCCTGACGGTGTCCGACAGCCAGGATGATGCCCAACGCCTGCTCGATCTGGGGGCCGATGGTTACCTGCTCAAGGATATCGAACCGGAATCGCTGATCCCGGCCCTGCAGGATGCCCTGCGCGGCGATCGTCCGGTCAGCGACAAACTGCAGGGCGGCGGCAGACAGGCCGATGCCGAGCACCTGGCGGGACTGACCTACCGGGAGCGGCAAATCCTCGCCCTGCTGGCGGAGGGCTTTAGCAACAAGCAGATTGCCGATAACCTCAATATCGCCGAAGGGACCGTCAAGGTGCATATGAAGGCGCTGATGCGCAAGCTGGATGTCCAGTCCAGGCTGGAGGCGGCACTGATTTACCTTAATGGCAAGTAAGCAGGCAATGGCATAATGCAAAAATATAATTCTCAATTCGGGATTTTTTGCATTTTGATATGAGCAGTAAATGTACAATCTCAACGTCATCCCTTGTCGGACGGGGATATGAAAAGTTGGCACGATAATTTCATATATTTACTCAGTCGTTTTTATCCCGTGCTCTCTTCAGCTCCCGCTGAAGTTCGGTCAACCCTTTGGGTTGACCTTTTTTTTGCCTGTTCAGCGGTGCAGACGCACCTGCGCCAGGGTATCGGCCAACGCCGCCTGCCAGGCGAACATCAGCTCCGCCAGCGGCTCCCGCTGCCGGCGGCGACAGCACTGCTCCAACTTTTCGCCAAGATACTGGCAACGCAGGGCGCCGTAGCTGCCACAGGCGGATTTCAGGCTATGCAGGTGTCGCGCCATGCGCTCCAGGTCCTGCTCCGCAAACGCCGCCGCCAGGGCCTCACCCTGGATGCGACCGTCTTCGATGAAAAGGCCGAGCAGGCGCCGCAGCACCTCGGCGCCCAACTCCCCCTCCAACTGCTCCAGCCGGCGCTCATCAAGCAGCGGCAACCGCTGCTGCAGCCGTTGCCAGTCAGTCATTGCCGCTCCAGCTCTGCAACTTGCGATAAATGGTCGAGGGGCTGACCTCAAGCAACGCCGCCGCCCGGGAAATATTGCCCTGGCAGTGGCCGATGGCCCTTTCAATGGCCTGTCGCTCCATCATCGCCAGCGGCACTATCGGCTCGGGAGATGTCGTGGCCTCGCCGACCGCGACCGGACGAGACTGGGGCCTGTCGAGTGGGGCCGGCAGCATGTCCACTTCAATCCACTCTCCCTGGTGCAGCACCACGGCATTGCGGATCACGTTCTGCAACTGGCGTACGTTGCCCGGCCAGTGGTAGGCCTGAAAACGATCCTTGGTGGCTTCCGACAGCCCGATAAAGGCCTTGCCTTCCTCCCGGGATGCCTGACGCACCAGGGCGGTGGCGATACTGATGACGTCGGCGCCCCGCTCGCGCAGGGGCGGCAGGTGGACAGGTATCACATGCAGGCGGTAATAGAGGTCTTCCCGGAAACGGCCCTGCTCCACCTCGACCAGGGGATCCCGGTTGGTGGCGCAGACGATGCGCACGTCCACCTTGATATGGCGCGAACTGCCCACCGGCTGGATAAGCCCCGTCTGCAGAAAGCGCAGCAGCTTGCTTTGCAGTTCCAGATCCATCTCGCAGATCTCGTCCATGAACAGGGTACCGCCATCCGCCCGGATCACGGCCCCCTCCCTGTCCTGCAATGCTCCGGTAAAGGCACCCTTGATATGGCCGAACAGCTCGCTTTCCATCAAATCCTTGGGAATGGCGGCGCAGTTGAGGGCAATAAAGGGTCCTTCGGCCCGGCCACTGAGCTGATGGATGGCTTCGGCGCACACTTCCTTGCCGGTTCCGCTTTCGCCGGTGATGAACACGGTGGCGGTGCTGGGGGCGGCATTCTCAATCAGCCGGTAGACCTTCTGCATCGGCAGGCTTTCGCCGATAAAGCCCTGGAAGCGCTCCCGCTCGATTTCGTGACGGTATTTATCGAGCAACTGGTTGAGGCGGCGAAACTGCATGGTGTTGTGCAATGTCACCTTGAGCCGCTCCGCTTCCACCGGCTTGCTGATGAAATCATGGGCCCCCAGGCGCATGGCATCGACCGCCACATCCACCGAGCCATGGGCGGTCATCACTATGGTGGTCACACCCGGATACTCCCGGTGCAGCCACTGCAGTATGTCCATGCCGGGCATGTCCGGCAGGATCAGATCCAGCAGCAGGATATCGGGTGGCTGGCGGCGGATGTGTTCCAGCGCCTGCTCCCCGCTGCTGACCACCGTCAGCGACAGGGGCTCCTCCTGCAGATAGGCCTGATACAACGCCGCCAGGGACGGGGTATCCTCGACCATCAAGACATTGAGCCTTTCCTCTACCATCTCGAATCTCTCATAGTTTCCTTCCGGATCGTTTTTTTGCAGTATCACGAAAAAAATACTTGCAGCGAATTAACTTGATGTTAACATCAAACCAACATCATCCATGACTCATTTGTCACTCTTACTCCACTGCTCATTTTGCTGTTAGGAACGACGGCGACAGTTTATGCCTGTGTGGCTGCTGCGAAACCAGGGTATTCCATGTACCCTGGTCTTTTTTTGCCCGTTAGGCCGGATTGTCGATATCCACAAAATCCACCCGCAGGCCATGCTCGGCGGCCAGCCATTCGCCCAGAGCCTTGACGCCGTAGCGCTCGGTGGCATGGTGACCAGCGGCAAAAAAATGCAGCCCGCACTCGCGCGCCACATGCACCGTCTGTTCCGATACCTCACCGCTGATAAAGGCATCCATCCCCTGCTCCGCCGCCTGCTCGATAAAGCCCTGGCCACCGCCGGTACACCAGCCGATACGCCGGCAGCGGGCCGGCCCGCCGTCCCCCACATGCAGCACCGGGCGTCCCAGCCGCTGCTCCAAGCGAACGGCCAGCTCGGCACCGGTCAGGGGAACATCCAGCTCGCCCTGCATCGCCACCGACCATTCGTTGCCAGGCTCCAGCGGGCCGCTTATCCGGATATCCAGCAGAGCGGCAAGCTGGGCGTTGTTGCCCAGGCCGGGGGCGATATCCAGCGGCAGGTGGTAGGCGTAAAGATTGATATCGTTGGCGAGCAGCGCTTTCAGACGACGGCGTTTCATGCCGCGTACCGCCTCGGCTTCCCCTTTCCAGAAATAGCCATGGTGCACCAGCAAGGCATCGGCTCCCAGGGCTACCGCCCGGTCGACCAGGGCCTGGCTGGCAGTCACGCCGGTCACCAGGTGACGGACTTCGGTGCGGCCTTCCACTTGCAGGCCATTGGGGCAATAATCCTTGATGAGATCGGCATTGAGCTGCCGACTGAGCAACTGTTCCAGCTCCAGGTTGTTCATGGGGGCTCCCGTCAATGAGTTTGGTCCATTGTAAATCAAAAGAGGACGGTAATGAGCCTTTTACTCGACACCCTGCTAGCGCAGCTTAAGGATCCGCTGGTGCGGGATTTGGCCTGGACCATCGGCAGCCCCAGCCTGCTGCCGGCACTTGCCAAGGCTCCTTCCTCGGCCTGGTATCAGACTCTGCTGGCAGGCTACCGGCCACGGCTGTACCAATTCGACAGGGCACCCGAGCCGCTGTACCGCCACTGCCGGGATTGCCGCCGGCTGGGCCTGTATTTCGAGCATTTGTGGCTGTTTTTTTTGCTTGATGATCCCCGCTTCCAGCTACTGGGCCATAACCGCCAGCAGGTCGTGGACGGACGCACCCTGGGGGCGTTCGACTTCCTGCTGTGGAACGGCCCTGCCCGCCAGGTTGAACACTGGGAGCTGGCCGTCAAGTTCTACCTGGTTACCGATCCGGCCGATCCCGTCGGGAGCGCCGCCGGGCTCAATCCCTGCGACAGGCTGCGACGAAAGCTGGATTATATGTATCGGCACCAGTTGCGGCTCAGCCTGCATCCACAGGTGCGTCCACGCCTGGAGGCCGAGGGGCTGATGCCGGCACAAACCCGGCTGCTGCTGAAAGGCCGGTTGTTTTATCCCATGGAAACGGGGCCAGGCCAACAGGCCTACTGGGGCCGGGAGGCACCACCGGCGGGTTTCGAACCTCAGCAAAAACTGGATTGGCTGACCGGCGGACGGCCAAGCCGGGAGCCGGCGCGCAGACAATGTTACCGGGATGATGAAGGCAACTGGTATGCGAGGGTAGATGAGCAGTGGCTGGATGAGCTGGAAACGAGCAAAAAATAAAATATGGAGGCGCGTAGCGGAGTCGAACCGCTCTAAACGGATTTGCAATCCGCTGCATAACCGCTTTGCTAACGCGCCTTTGCAGATTTGGAGCGGGAAACGAGACTCGAACTCGCGACCCCAACCTTGGCAAGGTTGTGCTCTACCAACTGAGCTATTCCCGCTTTATGTGGCCATGGATGAACGAAGTGTCCCGGCCAATGGCTGCGCATTATAGGCAGGCCGTCGGACAATACAAGCCATTTTTTCGGATTAGCGCTCATTTGCTTTAATTTTCAGCGAGTTGAGTGTTTTTTATCTGATGATATCCTTGCCGCCCCCGCCTGACCGCGACTAAGCTTGCAGGCATGCCCCGCCCGGAGCGTTGCCCATGCCCTTGTTGCTTGTCCTGCTGCTGTTCACCGCCGCCACCCTGGCCGAGCCAGCTCCTACCCCCGGTTGGCGCCCCGTGCCCACGGCTCAGGCCGAACGGGCCCTGGTGGTAACCGCCCATCCCGATGCCAGCCGGGCCGCGCAACGGATATTACAAGATGGCGGCAATGCGGTGGATGCCATGATCGCCGCCCAGATGGTACTGGCCCTGGTCGAACCCCAGTCCTCGGGACTGGGCGGCGGCTCCTGGCTGCTTTACTGGGAGCAGGATCCGGGCCGGCTGGTAGCCATGGATGGGCGGACAAGCACCCCCCGCTCAACCGGCCTCGCCCTGCCGGACAAACAACCCGGTTTTGGCGATGCCCACCTGGTAGGAACGCCGGGCACAATCCAATTGATGTGGCAGGCCCATCAGCGTTTCGGCAGCCTGCCCTGGCGGGTGCTGTTTACGCCCGCCATCCGGCTGGCTCTGGAAGGCTTCACGGTATCGCCCCGCCTGTCCCGCCACATCGCCCGGGAGCGGGAGCTTCTGCTCCGGGATGCCGGCAGCCGCACCTATTTTTTCGACGAGCAGGGCGCCCCCCTGGCCGCGGGCAGTCTGCATACCAATCCGCTATTGGCCGCCCTGCTGACCCGTCTGAGTGTGGAGGGGCCTGACGCCTTTTACCGGGGCAAGACCGCCCGCCTCATGGTCGACAAGGCAAGCCGGCTAGCGCTTGCAGAGCTGGAGCAATATCGGGTCTTTGAACAGCCCGTACTTTGCGCCCCTTACCGGCAGTATCAGGTGTGCGGCCTGGCCCAGCACCCGGATGCCCTGGCCCTGGGCCGGACACTGGGCATACTGTCCCACTTTGAGCTAAGCCAACTGGGCCCCAATTCGCCCACCGCCTGGCGACTGATCATTGATGCCTCCCGACTCGCGCACTCGGCGATTTTCCACTCACTGACAGACCACGAGGGCAGGCCGGAGGACGTGCTCGGAGATAAGCAAACACTGGCGAGACAGGCCGCGCTGCTGGCCGAGCGCCGGCAGATCCTGCCTGCGGACCAGGTCGGTACCGGCCAGCCGGCCGGCGCGCCATGGCAACAGGATGCCAGCCAGGTAAGCATAGTGGATGCCCAGGGCAACGCCCTCTCCCTTGGCTCCACCCTGACCACTCCGTTCGGCTCCGGAATCATGGTCCAGGGGCTGCTGCTCAACAGTGGGCCGGCATCCCGCCGCTCGCCGATGACGTCCCTGCTGGTACTCCGTCAACAGCACCCCTTGCTGGTCATCGGCTCCCCCGGGGACAGTGGCCACGTGCTGCACGCCCTGCTCAACCTTCTGGACTGGGGGATGGAACCCGGGGAAGCGCTGCGCCAGCCCCACGTCCTTGCCAGCCATGCGCCCCCCGTGCTGGAGCCGGGCGCCCGCAACCAGGCCCTGGGTCCCTTGCTGGAGGCGCTGGGTTATCGCCTCCGCGAAGACGGGAGCGACTCCGGACTGAATGCCATCCTGCTGCAGGCCGGCCACCTGGCCGGCGCTGCCGATCCCCGGTGGGAAGGATTGGCCCTGGCTGCGGACTGAACCACAGCCGCACGCACCCTGTCCCGGCGTGCAAAAAATGTTAACTCCCTGTCATAATGGCCCGCCGGCGGATGAAGTGTACCGCCAGAGGAGTATAGTGTGGCCCCCTGGCTGCCCGGTTAAAGTTAACCCGGCCCGGGTCGATAACGCCTTACCCTCCTATAACAAAAAAATGACAGAACCAGATGAACAGAAGAAACCAGAACACCATTGATGAGGAAGTCACTTACAGCGACCAGGAGCAGCTGGTTTCGACCACGGATCTGCGCGGTGTCATCACCTACGCCAACGAGATTTTCTGCAAGGTTGCCGGCTACAGTGCCGACGAGCTGGTGGGCAAGAACCACAATATCGTCCGCCATCCGGACATGCCCAAAGCCGCCTTCAAGGATCTGTGGGAACGCCTGCAGGCCGGCCAGCCATGGCGGGGGGCGGTCAAAAACCGCTGCAAGGACGGTCGCTACTACTGGGTAGATGCCTATGTCACCCCCATCTATCAGCAGGGCAAGATTGTCGGTTACCAGTCGGTGCGCACCAGGCTGGACGATGGAGTGCGCCGGCAAGCCGAGCGTGCCTATCGACAGTTGCTGCGCCAGCAGGGCAGCTCGTCGCCGCTGGCCGCGTTGCGCCAGGCCGGGCCCTGGCTGGCGGGCGCCGGCCTGATTGCCCTGCTGGCCGGCGCCTTCGCCACCGGCGGTGCGGGGCAGTTGCTGTGGAGCCTGCTGCCTCTGGCCTGGCTGCTGCTGTGCTGGCGCGACCGGCTGTTTGCCGCTCCCCGCTTTTTCCACCGGCTCGGCCGGGATTACGACAGCCTGTCCCGGCTGGTGTACTCGGGCGATCAGCCCCACGCTATCGCCGACTACCACCTCAAGATGTGGCAGGCCCGTACCCGCACCATACTGGGCCGGGTCGACGACGCCACCGGCTCCCTCAAGTCCCTGGCCGCAGGCATGATGCAGGCCATGACCGGCGCCCGGCACGACCTTGGACGCCAGGACAGCGATACCCACCAGATTGCCGCCGCCATCGACGAGATGTCCGCCACCGCCACCGAAATCACCCAGAACACCCAGCAGGCGGCGGAAAATGCCGAGGAAGCCCAGCACCAGTGCCATCTGACCCAGCGCCAGCTGGAACAGACCCGGGAAAAAATCATCGCCCTGGCCCGGGAGGCGGAACAGGCCGCGGAGGCCACCTTCGCCCTGACTCAGGAGTCGGACCGGATAGGCACCCTGATGACCGAAATCCAGGGGATAGCCGACCAGACCAACCTGCTGGCCCTCAACGCCGCCATCGAAGCGGCACGAGCAGGCGAGCATGGCCGCGGTTTCGCGGTGGTGGCGGAAGAAGTGCGGGCCCTGTCCACCCGCACCCATGGCGCCACTGAGCAGATCCAGACCAGCATCAACCAGATCCAGCACACCCTGGCCCGCTGGCGCTCCATGATGGACGCCAACATGGAGCACAGCCAGGAGTGCGTGGACGCCGCCGAGGCCGGCAGCCAGAGCCTGGGACGAGTGGTGGAGGAAATCGATCACATCGTCAATGTCACTGTGGCCATTTCCGCCGCCGCCGGTCAACAGCAGCTGGTGGCCGAGGAAATCAGCCGCAATGTGCACCAGATTTCAGAGGCTTCTTCCGACAACCTGGGCAAGATTGCCGAAGTGGAGGCCTCGAGCCGACAACTGCTCGAGCGCTCCGAGGGGCTCAACGATCTGACCCGGACCTTCTCCTAGCATGCCGGATCCCCGCCTCGCCATCCTGGCGGTGATCCGGCTGATCCCGCCGGGCAAGGTGGCCAGCTATGGCCAGTTGGCGGATCTGGCCGGCCTGCCCGGTCGCGCCAGGCTGGTCGGGCGGGTGCTGGCCACGGCCGACAGCCGCGACCTGCCCTGGCACAGGGTCGTCTCCGCGTCGGGTGCCCCCGGCCTACCCGCCAACAGCGAGGCTGCGCGGGAGCAGTGCCGTCGGTTGCGGGAAGAGGGAGTCGCCTGGCGGGGCAAGCGGGTGGATATGAAAAAACACCAATGGCGGCCCGATCTGGCCGCCATGCTGATGTTGATGGGGGGTTGAGCTCAGTCGAGCTCTTCGAGCAACTCGCTCAGGTGTACCTGGAAAGGAATGGTTTCGTCTTCACGCTGGACCAGGATCAGCTGGTTTTTGACATCCACTTCCAGCACATAACCCGAGCCATCGGGGGTGTGGCAAATCATGCCCGGTCTCACTTGATGAATGTCCATATTCACTCCCACTCGGGCCTGGCCCGAGATGATGATCAGCGACGTCCCTGTCATGCCGTTATTGCTGGCCGCGCCCGCCATGGCGCGGCAGCCGTTACTTGCCGCCCTTTTGGCTTTGCTGCCACCGACCTTCAGTATAATGGGCTGTCCAGCCGGTCGCTTTCTTGTTGACCTCGGTCATCACATATTGTTCCTTGTTCTTGCGGCTGAAGCGCACTATCGCCTTGTTGCCCTCGGGATCCTGGGTGGGCGCTTCGGCCAGGTACAGGAACTTGGCCGGCAGCCGGTCCTTGAAGCGGACCAGCTCCTCCACCAGGGGGGCACGGGTTTCCCGGGACTTGGGAAAGTTGCTGGCCGCGAGGAAAAGACCGGCGGCACCGTCGCGCAGCACGAAATAGGCATCGGACTGGCTGCAGGGCAGCTCCGGCAGGTGCACCGGATCTTCCTTGGGCGGCGCCACTTCGCCGTTTTTGAGGATCTTGCGGGTGTTGCCGCAGGCCTCGCTGGTGCAGGCCATGTACTTGCCGAAACGGCCATTTTTCAGCTGCATCTCGGCACCGCAGCGATCGCAGTCGATCACCGGCCCCTCGTATCCCTTGAGCTTGAACTGGCCTTGCTCCAGCTCATAGCCGTCGCAGTCCGGATTCTGGCCGCACACGTGCAGCTTGCGCTTGTCGTCGATAAGGTAGGCGTCCATGGCGGTGCCGCACTTGCTGCAGCGGCGCTTGGCGCGCAGGGCATCGGTTTCGGCTTCCTCGTCGTTGGCCAGCACAAAGTCGTCGCCCGGGATCAGGTTGATGGTCTGCTTGCAGCGCTCCTTGGGCGGCAGGGCATAGCCGGAGCAGCCGAGGAAAACGCCGGTGGTGGCGGTGCGGATGCCCATCTTGCGGCCGCAGGCGGGGCAATCGATGTCGGTCAGCACCATCTGGTTGGCGCGCATGCCGCCCTCTTCCGCCGGCCGCTCGGCCTTGTCCAGCTCCTCGCAGAACTCGGCGTAAAAGGCATCCAGCACCTGGATCCAGTTCAGGCTGCCGCCGGCAATTTCGTCCAGCTTGCTTTCCATCTGGGCGGTAAAGTCGTAGTTCATCAGCTCGGCGAAGCTTTCCTGCAGCCGGTCGGCAACGATTTCGCCCATCTTCTCCGCATAGAAGCGCCGGCTTTCCACCTTGACATAGCCCCTATCCTGGATAGTGGAGATGATGGCGGCATAGGTGGAGGGACGGCCGATGCCGCGCTTTTCCAGCTCCCGCACCAGGGCCGCCTCGGTGAAGCGGGCCGGGGGCTTGGTGAAATGCTGCTTGGGATCGAGCCGCTCCAGGGTAAGCTCTTCCCCCGCCTGCACCGCCGGCAGTTCGGTATCCTCGCCCTTGCGGCTCTGGGGCGTCAGCACCCTGGTCCAGCCGGCGAAGCGCAGGATGCGCCCGCGGGCCTTGAGCTCGTAGTCGCCGGCCTGCACCGTGATGGTGCTGCTGTCGTAGCGGGCCGGTACCATCTGGCAGGCCACAAACTGGCGCCAGATGAGATCGTACAAGCGCTTGGCGTCCGCCTCCATGCCGTCGAGCTGCTCCGCCTTCAGGGCCACGTCCGAAGGACGAATGGCCTCGTGGGCCTCCTGGGCATTGGCCTTGGCACCGTAGACGTTGGGGCTCTCGGGCAGGTACTCCTTGCCGTAGCCGTCCTGGATAAAGTCGCGCACGCCGTTCACCGCCTCCTGGCTCAGGTTGGTGGAGTCGGTCCGCATATAGGTGATGTAGCCCGCCTCATACAGCCGCTGGGCCAGCATCATGGTGCGCTTGACCCCAAAACCGAGCCGGGTACTCGCCGCCTGTTGCAGGGTGGAGGTGATAAAGGGGGCCGGCGGCTTGCTCTGGGTCGGCTTGTCTTCCCGGGACACCACCTCAAACCGGCTGGCCTTGAGGGCATCCACCGCCGCCATGGTGTCAGCCTCGTTTACCGGCCGGAATTCCTTGCCCCGGAACTTGGCCACCATCATGGCCAGCGCCAGTTGCTGCTGGTTACTCAGGGATGCCTGGATATCCCAGTACTCTTCGGGAACAAAGGCCTTGATCTCGCGTTCCTTTTCCACGATAAGGCGCACCGCCACCGACTGTACCCGGCCGGCGGACAGGCCGCGGGCCACCTTTTTCCACAACAGCGGTGACACCATATAGCCCACCACCCGGTCGAGGAAACGGCGGGCCTGCTGGGCATTGACCCGGTTCAGGTTGAGATCGGACGGACGGCCAAAGGCCTCCTGGATCGCACTTTTGGTGATTTCGTTGAACACCACCCGCTTGAAGCGACTATCATCGCCGCCGATCAGCTCCTTCAGGTGCCAGGCAATGGCCTCCCCTTCGCGGTCCAAGTCCGTTGCCAGGTAAACGGTGTCAGCCTTTTCCGCCAGGCTTTTGAGTTCAGACACCACCTTTTCCTTGCCCGGCAACACCTGGTAATCGGCCTTCCAGCCATGCTCGGGGTCGACCCCCATGCGGGCGATCAGAGCCTTGTGCTCCTTTTCCTTCTTGAGCCGGGCCTTCTCTTCGGCACTGAGCTGCTTGGTGTCGGCCTTGCGCGCAGCGGGCTTTTTGCCGCTGGAGGAGCCGGCGGTCGGCAGGTCTCGTACGTGGCCGACACTGGATTTGACGATAAAGTCCTTACCCAGATATTTGTTGATGGTTTTGGCCTTGGCGGGCGATTCCACAATAACGAGAGATTTGCTCATAAAGCGCGTTGAGATCCTTAAAGTCTGTCCCCATCCGGGATAACCGGCGGCAAGGTGATGACGGCTGTATAAGTGAAAAGACCGTAAAAAGCAAACTTGCCCGGTCTGGGCCGGAAAAAAGTTCAGTGAATTTATATTTATTTATTAACACCCTCATGCCCCCGGGAATCAACTGCTTTTTTGATCCTCCTGCCTGTTCGCCCGCTTTTTATGCATTGTTATTTTTATGGCGGTTCCTGTTGTTAAAAAGGGGTTACATCTTATTGAATAATCCAAATATAATGGCACAAAGCAGGATTTTCTTGGCCCTTTTCACCATTTAAAAGGACAATATAATGGTTCAGTTTGAAGCGAATTTTGACGGCCTGGTTGGCCCCACCCACAACTACGCCGGCCTGTCTTACGGCAATGTCGCCTCCCAGAGCAATGCCCAGGATGTGTCCAGTCCCCGCCAGGCGGCCAAGCAGGGTCTGGACAAAATGAAGGCGCTGGCCGATCTGGGACTGGTTCAGGGCGTACTGGCGCCCCAGGAAAGGCCGGATATCGCCACCTTGCGCCGGCTCGGTTTCACCGGCAGCGATGCTCAGGTGCTGGAAAAAGCCTACCGGGAAGATCCCGTGCTGCTGGCCGCCTGCTGCTCCGCGTCCAGCATGTGGACCGCCAATGCCGCCACCGTCTCGCCCAGCGCCGATACCGCCGACGGCCGCATCCACTTCACCCCGGCCAACCTGACCAACAAGTTCCACCGCGCCATCGAGCATGAGGTAACCGGCCGCATCCTCGGCCGGGTATTCGCCGACGAGCGCCATTTCAGCCACCACCCGGCCCTGCCCGCCAACGACTACTTCGGTGACGAGGGCGCCGCCAACCACACCCGGCTGTGCGCCGACTACGGCAGCGCCGGGGTCGAGTTGTTTGTCTACGGCCGCAGTGCCTTCAATGCCAGCGTCCCCGCCCCGCGCCGCTACCCGGCACGCCAAACCCTGGAAGCCTCCCGCGCCGTGGCCCGGCTGCACGGCCTGGATGAAAACACCGCCATTTTTATCCAGCAAAATCCCGAGGTGATCGACCAGGGCGTATTCCACAACGACGTGATCGCCGTGGGCAACCAGAATGTGCTGTTCTATCACCAGCAAGCCTTTCTCGACACCGCCGCTGCCCTGGAGGAAATCCGCCGCAAGCTGCCCGGAACCGAGCTGCACTTTATCGAAGTGCCCACCGATGAGGTACCGCTGGCAGACGCGGTGAAGAGCTACCTGTTCAATACCCAGATAGTGACCCCGAGCCCCGGCCAGATGGCCATCATCGCCCCCACCGAGTGCGCCGAGACCCCGAGCGTCAAGGCCTATCTGGACAAGCTGCTGACCCTGGGCACGCCCATTCGGGAGGTGCACTTCATGGACGTCAAGCAAAGCATGCGCAACGGCGGCGGCCCCGCCTGTCTGCGCCTGCGGGTGGCCATGACACCAGCGGAGCATGCCGCCACCAACCAGGCCTGCCTGATGAACGAGGCCCTGTTCGCCCGCCTCCACCAGTGGGTGGACCGTCACTACCGGGATCGGCTGAGCCTGAACGACCTGCGCGATCCGGCCCTGTTGCAGGAGTCCCGCACCGCCCTGGACGAGCTGACGCACATCCTGAAGCTGGGCGCCGTTTACCCCTTCCAGCAATAGTTAACAACGGGGACTGGGGACCGAAGTGATAATCATCCCGAGTCCCGGATCCCCAATCCCCGTTTTTAATCAGCCAAAGGGCCGCTGACCGGCTTCATAGAGCTTCATCAGCGCCCGGCCTACCCCGGCTTCCGCCGCCTTGCCCAAACGCTCCTTCAGTCCCTGCCGGGGCTTGTATGCCAGCCGGATGACACGCCGGCCGGCGCTCTGTTCCAGCAGGTACTCATTGCTGGTCTGCAGGCGGTCCACCAGCCCGAGCTCGCGGGCATCGCTCGCCAGCCAGTGCTCGCCGGTAGCCACCCGCGCCAGGTCAAGCCCGGGCCGGTTGGCGGCAATAAACGCCTTGAAACGCTGATGGATCACCTCCAGCTCTTCGCGAAACTTGGCCCGGCCGTGCTCGTCGTTTTCCCCGAACAGGGTCAGGGTGCGCTTGTATTCGCCCGCCGTGTGCAGTTCGATGTCGATGTCCTTGTTGCGCAGGAACTTGTTGAAATTGGGCAACTGGGCCACCACCCCGATGGAGCCGACGATGGCGAAGGGCGCGGCGATGATCCGTTCGGCCACGCAGGCCATCATGTAGCCGCCGCTGGCGGCGACCTTGTCCACCGCCACCGTCAGTCCAAGCCCATGGGCCTTCAGCCGCGCCAGCTCTGCCGCGCCCAGGCCATAACCGTGCACCACGCCGCCGCCGGATTCGAGCCTGACCAGCACCTCGTCGCCCGGCCGGGCCAGTTGCAGCAGCGCATTCACTTCCTGGCCAAGGCCGTGCACTTCCCGGGCATCCATGCTGCCCTTGAAATCGAGCACATACAGCCGGGTATCCTCTCCGGGCTGTTTTTTCTCGGCCTTGTCGGCCTGGCGAAACTGCTGGCGCAGCGCCTTGCGCGCCGCCTCTGTGCCCGCCGTGGCCAGTTGCAGCCGCCGCTGCTGACGACGCAGGGCGGCACTCAGATCTTCGACTTCAAGCGGCTGGGCCGCCTGTTTCTGGCGGCTGGCCAGTCCCGCCGCCAGCACCAGCAGCAGGCCGATGGCCAGCACCCAGGTCAGCGCCTTGGCCGCGAACAGCCCGTATTCATATACAAATTCCAGCATGTCATTTCCTTGTATCGGGAGCCTGGCGCCATTGTATGAGCCTGCCGGGCGCAACACCAACCGGCTTTTTTGCTTGCGGCACTGGCATAGTGGCGCCGAGTCTGGTTTGATCTGGGCACTTTGAATCGCATTTAGAGAACAAGCCTCATGCTCGACTACCAAGCCGCTCCCGATCTGCTCAAGGACAAAGTCATCCTGATCACCGGCGCCGGTGACGGCATCGGTCGCCAGGCGGCCCTCAGCTATGGCGCCCATGGCGCTATCGTCATCCTGCTCGGCAAAACGGTTAAAAAACTGGAAGCGGTATACGATGAGCTGCTCGCCCAGGGCAGTCCGGAGCCGGCCATCGTACCGCTGGATCTGCAGGGTGCCAGCCGCCAGCACTACCTGGACATGGCGGAAACCCTGCGCCAGCAGTTCGGCCGGCTCGACGGCGTGTTGTTCAACGCCGGCCTGCTCGGGGTACTGGGTCCCTTCGAGATGATCGGCGAGGACGAGTGGGACAAGGTGATGCAGGTCAATGTGAAGTCCCAGTTTCTGATGACCCAGGCGCTGCTGCCACTGCTGAAGGCCAGCGCCCCGGCCTCGCTCGTCTATACCAGCTCCGGCGTCGGCAAGCAGGGCCGCGCCTACTGGGGCAGCTACGCGGTGTCCAAGTTCGCCACCGAAGGCATGATGCAGATACTGGCCCAGGAGCTGGCCGGAACCGGCGTTCGCGCCAACTGCATCAATCCCGGCGCCACCCGCACCGGCATGCGCGCCCGTGCCTATCCGGGCGAGGATCCGGCAGCCCTGCGTACCCCGGCCGAGATCATGGGGCCCTACCTGTATCTGATGGGCGACGACAGCCGGGCCCTGAACGGCGAGTCCCTGGACGCCCAGCCCGATCGGCTCCGCCCGCGCGGCCACTGAGCTGACAGCCATCCGGAAATCGTCTACAACTAGTCTTGTTACCCGCAACCCCGGGCCGGCATGGCCGGCCCCCGCGACCCAGGATGGACGGCAAAGGCCATGTATCGCCCCAAAAGCACAGTAGAACAATGGCGGATTTTTCAGGCGGTGGTCGACTGCGGCGGCTATGCCCAGGCGGCGGAAAAACTCAACAAGAGCCAGTCCTCGCTCAACCACGCCGTTGCCAAGCTGCAACAGGGCCTGGGCTTGTCCCTGCTCGAGGTGCGCGGCCGCAAGGCCTACCTCACCCGGGAAGGCGAGGTTTTTCTGCGCCGCTCGCGCAAGCTGACCCAGGACGTAGAAAGCCTGGAACGCCTGGCCGACGTCCTGGCCAGCGGCTGGGAGCCGGTGCTGCGCATCGTGGTCGAGGCCTCGCTGCCGCGCGGCCCCCTCTATCAGGCGCTGGCCGATTTCAGCCGCCAGTCGCGCGGCTGCAGTGTTCATCTTGTAGAAACCCAGCCCGCCGGCTGCCAGACGGTGATTGCCAAACAGGCCGCCGACCTGGTGTTTGCTTCCCGCGCCTATCCGGGCGTTACTTCCCTGCCCCTGGCCACTACCGTCTATGTGCCGGTGTGCGCGCCTTCCCATCCCCTGACCCGGCTGCGGGAGGTGGGCCAGCCGGATCTCGAGCGGGAGCTGGAGCTGATGCTGGCCGACGGCAGTGAACAGGACGAAGGCTGGGCCAGGGCCGAACAACGCTGGACCATCAACCACCTGCACGACGCGCTGTCACTGTTGCGCCGGGGCGTGGGCTTTGCCTGGCTGCCCCAGGAAGTGGTCGGCCCCCTGGTGAACAACGGCGTCCTGCAACGGTTGCCGATGGCCAATCAGGCGCTGCGCAAGCGCTTTACCCACCTTATCCTGCCGGCGTCGGCTCCCCCGGGACCGGCCGCCAGCCTGCTGCTGAGCCTGACCCGCCACTATTACGGCCAACAGGAAGGCACGGCGGGTCCGTCCTGAACCTTGCCAGTGCGGACCCGCTTCCTTATGCTGATGGGCCCGCACCTGATAAGGACCCCTCATGTTTGATTTTGATCAGTGGATAGACCGCCGCCCCACCCGGGCCCTGAAATGGCTGAAATACGAAGGCACCGACATCTTGCCGATGTGGGTCGCCGATACCGAGTTCAAGGCGCCGCCGGCGGTGATCGAGGCCCTCAGTGAACGGGTGGAGCACGGCATCTTCGGCTACAGCCGCCCGAGCCCGGCCCTGACCGAACTGATCATCGAGCGCCTGCGCGAGCGCTACGGCTGGTCCATTGAAGCCGACTGGCTGGTGTACATGCCCGGCGTGGTACCGGCGCTCAACCTGGCCTGCCAGACGTTCAGTGCGCCGGGTGCCCCCATACTGATGCCCAAGCCCATCTACTACCCTTTTCTGCACGCGCCGGGCTTCCATGGCCGCAAGGCCGCCCATGTCGAGATGGTGGAGCTGGATGGCCGCTGGCTGCTGGATCTGGAATCGCTCGAACGCCAGGCGGCCGACAGCGATCTGCTGCTGTTTTGCAACCCCCACAATCCCGGTGGCACCATCTACACCCGCGACGAGCTGCAAGCCATCAACGACATCGCCAAACGCCACAATCTGCTGGTGTGCTCCGATGAAATCCACTGCGATCTGCTGCTTGACGAGGGCAAATCCCATATCCCCTACGCCGCCCTGGACGAGGACGCCGCCCAGCGCAGCATCATACTGATGGCGCCGAGCAAAACCTTCAATATCGCCGGCCTGTGCTGTTCCTTCGCGGTGATCCCCAATGCCGAGCTGCGCACCCGCTTCACCCGTGCCGCCCGCGGCATCATGGCCGATGTCAACCTGCTCGGTTTCGTCGCCGCCGAGGCGGCCTACCGGGACGGCGAAGACTGGCTGCAGGCCCAGCTGGCCTACCTGCGTCAAAACCGGGACCTGCTGGTCGAGCGCCTGAACCGGGTCGAGGGCGTGAGGGTGCTGGCACCCGAGGCGACCTATCTGGCCTGGATCGATATCGAAGCCCTGGCGCTGGAGGATCCCATCGGCTTTTTCGAACAGGCCGGCGTGGGCCTGTCGCCCGGTGGCCAGTTTGGCGGCAGCAACTTCGTACGGTTGAACTTCGGCTGTCCCCGGGCCATGCTGGATGAGGCCCTGCACCGGATGATCAGCGCCATCCAGAACCGTTAACCTGCTCAAGGCCGGATTCAATCCGGCCTTTTTTTTGCCCCCAATATCCCTTCGGCATCCCCACTTATGCTCACTTCTTGTTATTTTTTTGCTATATTTTAGTGGCTTAGCTGTCAAACACCGTTTTTGACGATTGTTGAACACCCAAGACAAGGAAAAGGAACTATGTCGATGAAAAAGACCATAGGTAGCGCCGTGGCTGTCGTTGGTTTGGGCCTGGGGGCCGGTCTGCCGGCGGCCATGGCTGCCGAACAAACCTTTATCACCATTGGTACTGGGGGTGTCACCGGGGTGTATTATCCCACCGGCGGCGCCATTTGCCGCCTGGTCAACCAGGGCCGGGCCGAGCACGGCATCCGTTGCTCAGTCGAAAGCACCGGCGGCTCCGCCTACAACCTCAACTCCCTGCGTGCCGGCGAGCTGGAGGTGGGTGTCGCACAATCGGATCTCGAGTACCAGGCCTATCACGGCGAAGGTACCTTTGCGGAGCAGGGCAAGTTCGAGGATCTGCGCTCTGTCTTCGCCCTGCACGGCGAGGCACTGACCATAGTGGCGCGCAAGGACGCCAACATCACGACCTTCGAGGATCTCAAGGGCAAGCGGGTCAATATCGGCAACCCCGGCTCCGGCCAGCGGGACACCATGGAGGTGCTGTTGAAGGCCTACGGCTGGACCCACGACGACTTCAGCCTGGTCTCCGAGCTGCGCCCCGCCGAACACGGCCAGGCGCTGTGCGATAACCGTATCGATGCCTTCGTCTATGTGGTAGGCCATCCCAACGGCTCGATCAAGGAAGCCACTACCGCCTGCGAGGCCAACCTGGTGTCGGTCGGCGGCGAAGTGGTCGACAAGCTGGTGGCCGACAATGCCTATTACCGCTATATCACCATCCCCGGCGGCGAATACACCGGCGCCGACCAGGACGTGCAGACCTTTGGCGTGGGCGCCAACCTGGTGACCAGCGCCAAGGTGCCGGAGCCGGTGGTTTACGCCCTCACCAAGGCGGTATTCGAAAACTTCGATCAGTTCGTGCGTCTGCACCCGGCCTTTGGCAACCTGAAAAAAGAGCAGATGGTGCAAGACGGCCTGACCGCCCCCTTGCACGACGGCGCCCGCAAATATTTCCAGGAAGCTGGCCTGGTGGAATAAAGGCCAACCGACAATACGGTGGGGGGAGTCCCTCCCCCCTTGGAATATCGGCCATGGCCTGATGCGGGGCGGCCGGGTCCCGGCCCGGCCGCTCCCGCCGTTGCCGCCCCTTGGAGGAATCCTCGATGTCCAACCCACCCCCGGATCATACCCGCCAAGAGCTTGAAGACATGCTGGCCCAGGCGGATACCGGCGCCCGCCATCCCTCTGGCGCGGGACACTGGGTACTGCTGCTGGTTCCGCTCGCCTGGGCCCTGTTCCAGCTGTGGTACGTTTCGCCCCTGCCCTTTATGTTCAACATCGGTATTTTCAACGATACCGAAGCCAGGGCCATTCATCTGGCCTTTGCGGTCTTTCTTTCTTTTACCGCCTACCCGGCGCTGAAAAGCTCGCCCCGGGAGCGCATTCCCCTGGCCGACTGGCTGATGGCCCTGGTCGGCGCCTTCGCCGCCAGCTATCTGTTCCTGTTTTACCGGGAGCTGTCGAGCCGCCCCGGCCTGCCCATCATGCAGGATCTGGTGGTCGCCTGTATCGGCATGCTGTTGCTGCTCGAGGCGACCCGCCGAGCCCTGGGTCCACCGCTGATGGTGGTGGCGGCGGTTTTTCTGTTTTATACCTTTGCCGGCCCCTGGATGCCGGACGTCATTGCCCATAGGGGCGCCAGCCTCGCGCGCACCGTCACCCACCAGTGGCTGACCACCGAAGGGGTTTTTGGGGTGGCGCTGGGGGTGTCCACCTCCTTCGTGTTCATGTTCGTGCTGTTCGGCGCCCTGCTGGAGCGGGCCGGCGCCGGCAACTACTTCATCAAGGTCGCCTTTTCCCTGCTCGGCCACCTGCGCGGCGGCCCGGCCAAGGCGGCGGTGGTGTCCTCCGGTCTGTCCGGCCTGGTGTCCGGCTCCTCCATCGCCAACGTGGTGACCACAGGGACCTTCACCATACCGCTGATGAAGCGGGTCGGCTTTCCGGCCAGCAAGGCGGGCGCGGTGGAAGTGGCCGCCTCGACCAACGGCCAGCTTACCCCTCCGATCATGGGTGCCGCCGCCTTCCTGATGGTGGAGTACGTGGGCATTTCCTATATCGAGGTGATCAAGGCCGCCATCCTGCCGGCCCTCATCTCCTACGCCGCCCTGCTCTATATCGTCCACCTGGAAGCGGTCAAGGCCGGCATGCAGCCCCTGCAACGGCGCCGCCACACCAGCCTGGCGCAGCGCCTGCTCGGCTTTTTGGGTGTGCTGTCGGGACTGCTGCTGCTCTCGGCCGTCGTCTATTACGGCATCGGCTGGACCAAAACCCTGTTCGGCGCGGCGGCCACCTGGGTACTCAGCCTGCTGGCACTGCTGGCCTACATCGGCCTGGTGGCCTGGGCCGCCCGCCTGCCGGATCTGGAACTCGACGATCCCGACAACCCGGAAATCCATATGCCCGAGCCGGGCCCCACCTTTAAGTCGGGCATGTATTACCTGCTGCCGATAGTGGTACTGGTATGGTGCCTGACGGTGGAGCGGCTGTCGCCGGGGTTGTCCGCCTTCTGGGCCACCCTGTTCATGATGTTTATTGTGGTGACCCACAAACCGATGAAGGCTCTGTTCCGCCGCCACCGGAGCAGCGGCCTGCTGCGGGAAGGTTGGGACGATCTCTTCATGGGCCTGGTCACCGGCGCCCGCAACATGATCGGCATCGGGGTGGCCACCGCCGCCGCCGGCATAGTGGTCGGCACCGTCACCCTCACCGGCATCGGCCTGGTGATGACCGAGTTTGTGGAGTTCATCTCCGGCGGCAACCTGCTGCTGATGCTGATCTTCACCGCCGTGATCAGCCTGCTGCTGGGCATGGGGCTGCCCACCACCGCCAACTACATAGTAGTATCCACCCTGATGGCGCCGGTGATCGTCAACCTGGGGGCCCAGCACGGCCTGATCGTGCCGCTGATTGCGGTGCATCTGTTCGTGTTTTATTTCGGCATACTGGCAGACGACACGCCACCGGTAGGGCTGGCCGCCTTCGCCGCGGCGGCCATCGCCAAGTCGGACCCGATAAAAACCGGCCTGCAGGGATTCGCCTACGATATCCGCACCGCCATTCTGCCGTTTATGTTCATTTTCAACACCCAGTTGCTGCTGCTGGGGATAGACAGCTGGTGGGGCCTGTTGCTGACCATCCTCAGCGCCCTGGCCGCCATGCTGTTGTTTGCCGCTGCCACCCAGGGGTTCTGGCTGGTCAGAAGCCGCTGGTGGGAAACCCTGGCCCTGCTGCTGGTGGCCTTCACCCTGTTCCGCCCGGGCTTTTTCTGGGATCGCATGTTCCCGCCCATGGCAGAGTTCGAAGCCAGCCAGTGGCAACAGGTGGTGGCCGAGTTGCCCGCCAACGAGTCGATCATCCTGCAACTGGGCGGCACCAACCTGTTTGGCGAGCCGGTAAACAAGGTGGTCAAACTGGCCTTCGACGCCGGCCAGAGCAATGCCGAGGCGCGCCTGGCCAGCACCGGCATCAGTGGCCTGCGTGAGGAAGATGGCAAGGTGCTGATCGACCGCATCGACTTCGGCAGCCAGGCAGAACGCCTGGGGGTGGATTTCGATCTGGAGATCCTGGCCCTGCAGCGCCCGTCGGTACGCCCCCCCAAGGAATGGATGTTCGTGCCGGCCATCGGGCTGGCCCTGCTGGTTGCCTGGCGGCAACGCCGGCGCCAGGGCGCGCCAGCCTGAATTCCCAGCCGGCCTTCCGGCCGGCTTGTGGTTTATACCGGCCCGTGATCGATGGCGGTCAGGGCCGGGTTAACGCCGAACACCTTGGCGTTGATGCCGGTGACGCCAAACCCTTCCAGACGACGGCGGTGTTTGTCCAGGTATTGCCGCGCGCTGGCCTCGTCTTCGAACAGATAAATGCCGCCCGCCTCGCCCGCGGCCGGATTTTCGGTCCAGATTTTCCAGACAAGACCCGGCTCCAGGGCTATCGATTCGGCCAGTTCGGCCATGGCGGCGGACATTTCGGAACCATATGGCCCTGAATAGGGAAAGTCTATCTGCAGTAATGTTTTCATTCCGGCTCCCGGGAGGTAAATAAGAAAATACTGAATTTACCCTCGCCAGGCCGATTCGGCAACCGGCCGGCACTACCCTGCGGACATAAAAAACCCGGGACACTGAGGTGTCCCGGGCGTTGTTCTGGCGGAGGAGGTGGGATTTGAACCCACGGTGGGCTATTAACCCACGCCGGTTTTCAAGACCGGTGCATTCAACCACTCTGCCACCCCTCCGGACAGCGCGCATCATACTCCCGGCCGCTTGTCCTTGTAAAGGGGACTGGCACTCAATTGCTTTCCAAATCATCACTTTGCGGATTTCCCTCGGTCCCGCCAGGGGACGCAGGGCGGAAATAATCTCGCAGAAAGATTTCATCGAGGGGCGCAAGGTCAAAACGGCGGCAGGCCTCGGCAATATGGCCGGCGTCGATGGCAGGTTGTTGCAACAGCCAGTGCAGCGCCTTGCGCAGGCCTTCGTGCTGGTTCATGGAGAAGGTCCCGTTACCTGATGCTATAAGTTATACGCTTTTTGCATCAGCCCCGCCTTTAATTTTTTATGCATTATGAATACAATTTAACCCGCTGCTTTATAACCACACATAATAAAAACGTCACACTGCCAACGAGGTCTCCATGCATTTAAAACACCGCCTGCGCGATGCCACCTTCGCCGGCCTGGCCGCCTTCGTCGCCGTCCTGTGCCTGAGCTACCTGAAAAGCTGGGCCCATTTCATGGTGCTGAGCGCCCCCCTGGGCGCCACCCTGGTACTGCTGTTGCTGCTGCCATCCGCTCCCCTGTCGCGGCCCAAGCATGTGATTTTCGGCCATCTGCTGACCACCAGCCTGGCGGTCGCGGGACTGGAGCTGATGCCCGATCCCGTGCTGGGCCTGGCCACCTGTTTCGGCCTCGGCATTACCCTGATGGTACTGACCGACACCCTGCATCCCCCGGCCGGTGCCAACCCCATACTGATTTATCTCTCCGGCGCCCATCTGCCGCCCATGGACTTCATCCTGCCGACCCTGGCAGGCACCTTGTTCATGGTCGGTTTCGCCAGCCTCTACCACAGGGCCTTCACTCATCGCCGTTATCCTTTCGGTCCCAAGATCGCTCCCAAGGAGCCTGCCCGCGGCCAGGCGGCCTCCACCGATACCCGCCCGGCCACCGACTGAGATCAAAAAAGGGAGCCCAGCTCCCTTTGCGCTGTTTATGTCCGGGTCAGAAGTGCCATTCCAGCTGGAAAGTCGGGGCATCGGTATCAATGCCATCCATCCCCTGGTTACCAAACTTGTTGCGCCAGTATTCATACCCCACACCGGCCCAGAGGGTGTTGCTCTTGTTGAAGGCCAACTGGCCCACATCGAACATCAGTGATGGACGAGCCAGGATTTCATAGTCTGTACCCAGTCCCTTGGGAGTGTTGTAGTTAATAAAGCCCTGGAACTTCATGGGTACGGGCCCTGCCTGGAAGGGCAGCCCCCATGCCAGGTTATAAATAGTGTAATCGTTGAAGGTAATGTCTTTTTCGCCGGCGGGTTTGAAGCCGTTGCGGTTACGCTCATGTGTATACAGCACACTGAAATCCAGGAACCCCTTGGGCACATCAAATTTCAGTGTTGGCCCTACCACCAGCATCTGCTTGCGCGGACCAAAATCAGTATTTTTGGTATTCAGATCAAAACCGGCCGTCAGGGCGACTTCCTTGACCGGCCCAAAACTCAGATTGGTGTCGAACACCTTGCCCAGGTGCAGTTGGTGGCGATAAGACAAGTAAGCCTCCGTCGCTCCATCGCCCTCTCCCGGCGCATCGCCCTTGGCGGGATCGTTTTCGTCCGACTGCAGGATATCCAGGTTAAAGAAGTTCTGGCCATAGCTGTACCCACTGGCATGGGTCAGTTGAAGAATATGCTTTTCCACATCTTTCTTGTTGCCCGGCTCGGTAAACTGGGTGCCGTAGCGATAGCCGATATAGGTATCAGACCAGGTGGCGGCGCTCAGGGAAGGCGCCGCACAAACGGCCAGGGCCAGGGTGGACAGGGTAAAAATGCGCTTGCAGGTGTGCTTCATAACCGTGATTCCCTCACATGGTTGAACGTCATCGCGTCCTGATTGATGAACACAAAAAAGTTTTCTTATGTGTTTATTGGCTTTGTTTTTTAAGCACAAAAATGATTACATAAAAACACACCAAAGATCTACATTTTGTTTACAAAAAATCCATAACATAAAAAACCGCCACCCTGACAGGATGGCGGTTTTACGCAAGTCTGGCGGGATCAGGCCAGCTGTTCGGGCTTCAGCTCAACTGGAGCCACCATCAGCGCGGCCCGGTGGCCGTTGGCCACACCGGCATTGGGAAACACCACCGCCTCCTCCGGCTGCACCGCAAACCAACGATGTTCACCGTCCTCGGCCAACAGGGTCCCGGCCTTGAAGGCGGTGAAGTTGGGTACCTCGTCGGAAAAATGAAAACAAAATTGTTCACTGTGCCTGGTGATTTCCTGGCACACCTGAAACACCCTGAGTTGCGCCGGCGCCACCGGCTCCGCCTGCCAGCCCGGCTCGGACACCAGGGAGGCCAAACACTGCTCCATGGCGGCAAAACGGCGGGCGTCGTTATGGCCAAAGGGCATCACCTTGCCCAGCTCCACGGTAAAGGCATGGGCCTTGAAGCGGTGGGCACTGAAGTAGCTGAAGGTCGTGGTCGGGCCATCGGCAAGCAGTATGGTGTCGACCCCTGCCTGGTTCAGCAGCGCCAGCTGGCTCAGGCTGTAGGGCGCGCCGTGGGTGAAGGGGTAGATGGCGAATTTTTCGAAGCGTGAAGGACGGATGGCGGTGTGCAGATCATAGTGCAGGCGCTCCGTTTGGTCCCGGGCGGAAAAAAAACGCTCCACATACCCTTCCAGGGCGGCGGCCCGCTGCCGCTCCCGGCTGTGGCGCTCTCCCCGGGCGTGGGCGCCTGAAAACAGCCGGTTGAGGTTTTCCTCCACTTCCCTGACGCCCAGGTCTATCGCCGCCGGATTACCGAAAATCAGTAACACTCGCTGCCGGCAAGGCCGCTCGCCGGCGACCAGCGCTCGCAGCAACCGTTCGCACAGCTCTATCGGTGCCGTTTCGTTGCCATGAATACCACAGGAGATCACCAGATCCCGCTCCGCGGGTGCGCTCGGCTCGATGCACAAGACCCCGGTATCCCAGACCTCGGCCCGGCTGCCGTCGGGCAGCCCCTCGCTGAAGGGATCCAGGTGCCAGGGGGACTGCCTGCTGAGGGCCAGAAAATCGCTGAGCCGGCTTCCGTTCACATATACCTCCAATAATCCGCATCGTTACAAAATATAACATGGTGATAAAACATGATTTCAGCATCAATGTCTACATGCACCTCGGAGACAGGGGCCGGGGCCGGCATTACAGCATGCAAAAATACGCAGGATAAACGGCACTTGATGCAATCAGGGGCCCTTGGGGCCCCTGATTATGCAATCTGATCTCAAGAAAAAAATCAGGCGTGTCAGACACCGGCTCGGGCAAAGACATCGTCCACCAGTTGTCGGGCTTCGTCGATCAGCCATTCCAGATGGGTCTGGTCCCGGAAACTCTCGGCGTAGATTTTGTACACCGCTTCGGTCCCGCTCGGACGGGCGGCGAACCAGCCCTGGCCGGTCACCACCTTGAGCCCGCCGATGGCCGCATCGTTGCCGGGGGCCCGGGTCAGCTTGGCCACGATGGCATCGCCGGCCAGGGTATCGGCCTGTACATCCTCCGCCTCCAGGCCAGCCAGTACCTGTTTCTGGGCCAGGGTGGCGGGAGCATCCAGCCGGCGGTACACCGGCCGGCCAAGCTCCCGGGTCAGCCGCGCGTAATACTGGTGGGGCGTAAGCCCGGTTACCGCCAGGATTTCCGCCGCCAGCAGCGAGGGAATGAACCCGTCCTTGTCGGTGGTCCAGACCCGGCCGTCCCTGCGCAGAAAGGAAGCACCTGCGCTTTCTTCCCCAACAAAGCCCAGCCGCCCCTCGATCAGCGCAGAAACATACCATTTAAAGCCCACCGGCACCTCCATCAGCGGGCGCGCCAACTGCTGCGCGACCCTGTCGATGATGGAAGAGGATACCAGCGTCTTGCCGATGGCCAGCTCCCGTGGCCAACCGGGCCTGTGGGTAAAGAGATAATGAATGCACACCGCCAGGTAATGGTTGGGATTGAGCAAGCCTTCCGTGTCGATGATGCCGTGGCGGTCATAATCCGGATCCTGGCCGCAGGCGATATCGAACTGATCCTTAAGCGCCAGCAGCCCGGCCATGCAACTCGGACTGGAGCAGTCCATGCGGATCTGGCCGTCGTGATCCAGAGTCATGAAGGCAAAGGTCGGATCCTGGCGCGGGTTCACTACCGTGATGTCCAGGCCGTAACGCTCGGCAATGGCGGGCCAGTAGGCCAGGCCGGCGCCCCCCAGGGGATCGATACCGATGCGGATACCGGCCTTGCGGATGGCGGCCATGTCGATCACCTCCTCAAGCTCGGCCACATAGGGGGTGATGTAATCGTGCAACACGGCCTGGGCCAGGGCGTCGGCAAAAGGCAATCGGCGGATAGGGGCACTGTCGGCCAGCAACTGGTTGGCCCGACGCTGGATCCAGCCGGTCGCCTCGGTGCCGGCCGGGCCGCCATCGGGCCCGTTATATTTGATGCCGCCATCACGGGGCGGATTATGGGAGGGGGTGATGACGATACCATCGGCCTGCGCCGCCGGATGGCGACGATTGTGGCCGATGATGGCATGGGACACCACCGGTGTCGGGGTATAACCCCTCTCCTGCTGCACCCTCACCTCCAGCCCGTTAGCCACCAGGACTTCCAGGGCCGCGCCCCAGGCTGCCTCGGACAGGGCATGGGTATCCATTGCCAGAAAGAGGGGACCGCACAGCCCCTGTTGCTGCCGGTACTCCGCTACTGCCTGGCAGATGGCGTGGATATGTCCCTGATTGAAGCTGGCATCGAGAGCACAGCCGCGATGGCCCGAGGTACCAAAGGAAACCTGCTGGCCAGGCTGGGAGGGATCTGGCCTGAGCTGGTAAAAGGCGGCCATCAAACGGGGAATATTGACCAGGTCGCCGGGCTGCGCCGGCGTACCTGCCCTGGGGTGCATGCTCATGGTTCCATCCTGTGATGCTTCAGATGCTCTGGCTGACGCGCTCGATAAGGCCGTGGGGATAACCCATTGCCGCCATCAATTGGGCGATGATGTTACGCTTGCGTCCGGTGTTGGTATTGGTGATGACCCAGTAGGGACTGCCTTCGATGGCCTTGGGCTTGGTGGTGTTGCCCGCGGCCAGCAGGGCTGCTTCCGAGTCGGCAAAATAGATGCGCTTGCGGCCCTTGATATCCGAGGCCTGGGCAAAGCCGGCGGGATTTTCCCGATAGAGCACAGACAGTATGTGCATGAAGCGATCGATGGCGGATTCCTGCTCCGCCAGTTCGTTGGCGGCCAGCATCTGGCTGATGCCCTGGCCGGCGGCGGGCGGCGGCGTTATCGCCCTCGCGGCCTGCGCCTGGGTATCCAGTTTCAGCAGGCGACGCAGGATATCCGAGGCGCTTTCACCGATATGCCGGGTATTACTGGCGATATAACGATAAAGCTCTTCATCTACCTCAATGGTTTTCATCATGTTTTCTGGCATATCCACTCCCAATGAAGGGCTCCGATTATACATGCCGCCCGCGTCCGGCCCAAGCGGGTTGCGCCCCGCACCGGCTCGGGCAACAATATCGGCCCCTTATCCACAGCCGGAAAGCAAGATGCAGCTCAATTACCGCCGCCAGGGCCGGGGCAGTCCCGTCATTCTGATCCATGGCCTGTTCGGCAGCCTGGACAACCTCAACGGACTTAACAAGGCGCTGAGCGAACATTTCGAGGTGATTGCCGTAGACGTGCGCAACCACGGCCTGTCGCCACGCAGCCCGCAGATGGATTACCCGGCCATGGCCGGCGATATCCTCGCGCTGGCGGACAGCCTGGCGCTGGAACGGCCGGTCCTGGTAGGCCACTCCATGGGCGGCAAGATAGCCATGATGGCCGCCGGCCTTGCACCCGGGCGCCTGGGCGGCCTGGTGGTGGCCGATATCGCGCCGGTCGCCTACCAACAAGCCAGGCATCGGGAAGTATTTCGCGGCCTGCAGGCGGTTATCGACGCCGGCTGTACCACCCGCCGGCAAGCGGAGGCCGTGCTGGCCGAAGAAGTCAGCATGGCCGGCGTACGCCAGTTTCTGCTCAAGTCCTTCATCGCCGACGGTGCCGGCGAGGGACCCTGGCGGTTCAACGTCCCGGCACTGTACCAGGCCTATCCGGATATCATGGGCTGGCCTGGGCTCGACACCCCCTATGAAGGGCCCACCCTGTTCATCAAGGGCGGCGACTCCGATTATCTGCTGGCCGAGCACCAGCCCCGGGTGGTGGCCCAGTTCCCCCGCGCCCGCGCCCGGGTCATAGCGGGTACGGGACACTGGCTGCATGCGGAAAAACCCCTGTTGTTCAATCGCCTGGTGCTGGATTTCCTGGCCGAGGTCAGTTAACAGGCTCAAATCCTTTATGATATAGTTGCGCCCAATCTCAACGGTCGGGCAACAAGATGTCATTGGAACAAATCGAGCTGCTGGAAAGCATGGGCCTCAAGCTGTTTTTCGTGGCCATATTTCTGCTGATCGGGCTGGCAATTCAGGATGTGCTCAAACGGGGCAATGTCCCCCGTTTCGGTCGCTTCATCGTCTGGCTGGTCCTGTTCCTCGGTTGCGCCGGCTTTATCGCCAAGGGCATCATCGAAGCCGCCTGGGAAGGAGGCGGTCTGGGTTGAACCATGGCCAAGCAGGATGCAGACAGAACCACGCTGGACTTGTTCGCTGACGAACGCCGGCCCGGCAGGCCGAGAACCAATCCCCTGCCCCGCCAGGCTCAACTCAGGCTCAACAAGCGCAACCAGCTCAGGCGCGACCGCGAACGCGGCCTCAAGCGCATCGAGCTGAAAGTGGATGAACGGCTGTTCAGCAAACTCAATGTCCTGGCCGACGAGCGGCGCCTGAGCCGCGCCGAGCTGATCCAGACGTTGCTGTTGCAGCAACTGGAACAGCTTGAGTCCAAGTAACACCAGGGTCCGATAAATACATTTTCAACAGGTACGGCATAATTATGGCAAGTGTAGGTCTGTTTTTTGGAAGTGATACCGGCAATACCGAAGCCGTGGCAAAGATGATCCAGAAAGAGCTGGGCAAACATCTTATCGAGGTGCACGACATCGCCAAAAGCACCAAGGAAGACATCGCCGGCTTTGACCTGCTCATCCTGGGCATACCCACCTGGTATTACGGCGAGTCCCAGGCCGACTGGGACGATTTCTTCCCGGAGCTGGAGCAAATCGACTTCAACGACAAGCTGGTGGCCATTTTCGGCTGCGGTGACCAGGAAGACTACGCCGAGTACTTCCTCGACGCCATGGGCACACTGCGCGACATCATAGAGCCCAAGGGCGCCATCATCATTGGCCATTGGCCGACCGAGGGCTACGACTTCGAGGCCTCGCGCGCCCTGGTGGATGACGCCCATTTTGTCGGCTTGGGTATTGATGAAGACCGCCAGCCCGAACTGACCCAGGACAGGGTCAAGGGCTGGTGCAAACAGCTTTATGAAGAAATGTGCCTGAAAGAGCTGGAATCTTAATCCTGCTGCCAGGGTCTAATTGGGGATGCGGACAAGCGCATCCCTTTTTTGTATGGCCGAACCCCGGCCCGGATCACCCCGAACGAGAGTCAAAGAGAAACCGAAGATGAACATCCTGAGAGCCTTACTGCTGGTCCTGCTGCTGCCGGCCTCCCTGGCCCAGGCCAGAATCGCCCCCCTGCCCCTGCCCGAGGACAAAGGTCAGCCGGTCGGCCAAATCCTGGTGCACACCGCCCAGGAGGGCGACACCCTGGCCGCCATCGCCCGCGAATACGGCATCAGCCCCATACTGATCATGGCTGCCAATCCGGAGCAGGATCTGCTGCTGCTGCAACCGGGGGAGCGGGTAATCATCCCCAACCAACTGCTGCTGCCCAGGGCACAGACCCAGGGGATCGTTATCAATCTGGCCGAGCTGCGCCTTTATTACTACCCGGAAACCGGCAACGAGGTCTATGTTTTCCCCATCGGCATCGGCCGGGTTGGACGCGCCACCCCCGAGATGATCACCCGCATCAGTGAAATGCGCAAACACCCGACCTGGACACCGACCGCCAACACCCGCAGGGAATATGCCGCCAAGGGGATCCCGCTGCCGGCCGTGGTACCCGCCGGCCCCGACAACCCCCTTGGGGACTACGCCATGCGGCTGGCCTATGGCAGCGGCGAGTACCTGATCCACGGCACCAACGATCCCCTGGACGTGGGCCTGCGCTCCAGTGCAGGCTGCATTCGTATGTATCCGGAGCATGTCGAATGGCTGTTCGCCCAGGTCAATAACGGCACCCAGGTGCAAATCGTCAACCAGGCCCTCAAGGTCAGCACCGATCAATACGGACAAACCTTTGTCGAAGCGCATGAGCCGCTGACCCCGGAAGGCCTGGCTGACACCCGTCCGCTGGACATGACGCCGTTGATGCCCCTGCTCGAGCAGGGTGTCGACGCCAGTACGGTAGAGCAGGTGATCCAGCAACAACAGGGATTGCCCCAGTTGGTCGGTCAACTGTACTGATGGTGTCCACCCGGAGCCCTGCTCCGGGTCTTGCGCCGGAGTAGGGCGGCAATAATCGAGTAGGGTGAGGCGTTACCGCCTCATCCCTCTCACAGAACCGTACATACGGGCCACGTATACGGCTCATGCCATTAACTTACCCCGAACTCGGGGACAGTGATGCCGGTTTTGACCTTCGCAA
>NZ_PXYH01000026.1 GCF_003012795.1 Zobellella taiwanensis | reverse complement strand
TAATGCCTGGCGGCAATAGCGTTGTGGAACCACCTGACTCCATGCCGAACTCAGCAGTGAAACGCAACCGCGCCGATGATAGTGTGGCAGCTGCCATGTGAAAGTAGGTCACTGCCAGGCACCCAATATAGTACTCCTGACTATACAGCTTTTGCGGAGCGGTAGTTCAGTTGGTTAGAATACCGGCCTGTCACGCCGGGGGTCGCGGGTTCGAGCCCCGTCCGCTCCGCCATCTTTAAAAAACCCTTAGCTAGTTGATAGCTAAGGGTTTTTTATTTTCTGCCTTCAGTAAAATCAACCTTTCTCATTCTGTCAAATCCGTCATCGTGACCAAATCGTGACCATTTGGTGACCAAACCCCAGTTTTGACCGGGGTTCAAAATGGCGGTAAATGCCTTTTTGCAGTTGCACAACAGCAGGCCTTGTAAAAGAACATGGCCGGCAAAACGTGCATGATTGCACTGTATCAGCTCCAGGTTTGGTTTCACTAACCCGAAGGCTGGATCTTGTTCATTGGCAACTTCGGAGAGAATATGGTTACCAATGCGTTGTTTTTGCAGAGCAGCTAAGGTGCTAAAGAAGCATATTTCAGGATGTCCGTTACCGCGTTAACCTCTTTCTTGCTAAATAACTGATCCTAATAGTGCAACATCGACCGGGTCCCGCACGCAGAAAACTGCAAATCATCCTGCCGGAGTATGAACCCGAGCCGATGGCTCTTTATGCGGTGTTTGCCCACCGCCAGTTGATGGCGAGCAAGGTACGGTATTTTGTTGATTTCATAGAAGGGTATTTTGGGGATCCTCCGTACTGGGATCAGTTCAAAATCTGATATGGAAAATGTTTTACCCAATCTATGCTTTTTTGTTTCCAATAAAAACAATATGTCAATTTTTATCGTTAAACCTGTGAAGAGTCTTATATCTGAAGACACATTTTGATACCGGTGGTTTTCTCAGCCAATGACAGCGTCATCAAGATGACAGATGTTATGTCACTGCCCCATCGCTGTATTGCTGTCTCTCAGGCATTGCAGCAGATCCAGGGTGAGGGGATCAGGATATGTTTCATCTCGCCAGCACATGCCCACATAGCCTTCGCCGCTGTCGAGGCGGATGTCGAGCGGTACCACCAGGCCGCGGCCGGTAAAGTGGCGGGCCACCCGCTCCGAGCTGACCGACAGCATGTCGCTGTGTTGCAGCAGCCAGAGGTTGCCCACCTGGGAGGAGGATTCCACCCGGTAGGGCGGCGGTTTGCGGCCGGCCAGGGCCAGGGCCATGTCCAGCTTGCTGCGGATGGGGGTGCCCTGGGGCCAGACTATCCAGTCGTACTCATAGAGATGGTCCCAGCCCAGCCCTGTCCGCCCGGCCAGGGGATGGTCGGGTCGGGCCACGATGCGCAGCGGCTCCTCGTATAGCATTTCGCTCTTCAGGCTGGCGCGGGGCTGGTAGTTGTCGAGCCGGCCTACCACCACGTCCAGCTTGCCCAGCTCCAGCTTGTCCAGCAGCGAGTTCATGGTGCTTTCCTGTATTTCCACCCGTGCCCTGGGGTGCTGGGCGATGAAGGCCATGATGGCCGCCGGCACGAAGCTGGGCGCCGAGGCCGGCGAGGTGCCCACCGCCACGGTGCGGGAACTGCCTTCCTGCAGGGCTTCCAGGTTGTGCTGGGCCCGGCCCATCTCGGTCACCATGCGGTGGGCATGGCCCACCAGCAACTGGCCCATGGCGGTGGGTCTGAGACCGCGGGAGTGGCGCTCGAACAGCGGCGAGCCGATATCTTCTTCCAGCTCCTTCAGCCACTTCGACAGCCCCGGCTGGGTGGTGTGCATGATGCGAGCGGTATCGCTCAGGCTGCCGGTGTCGGCCAGGTTGATCAGCAGGTGCAGGTGCCTGAGGCGCAGGCGGCGGGTCCAGTCCATTGAGCTATGCCATAAAATGTATGATGGTATCTCAAAATATCATTATTCGGTATGGGGTTCACGGACAATACTGTTGCTCAGAAGTTACGAGGTCCGTGTGCGAGACATTTATAAGAGTGATATTGCCGGACTGTACCCAGGGCGCCAACGGAGGGCCGCTCACACAGTCAGGATAGTGTGACGTGATATGACCGTCACGTCCTAAGGCGTGGGCGCGATGAAGCCGGACGAGCTGCTGGTGTGTGGCGTCGGTGTTCTGGGCGAACTGCACGTACGTGTTGTGTAAAGGAGAACGAAGCATGCAGCTTTACAGTTTTTTCAATAGCTCCACCTCTTACCGAGTACGTATCGCCTTGGCCCTGAAGGGCCTGGACTACGACTATCGGGGCGTGAACATCCGGGTGGACGAGCAGAAAGCCGACGGCTACCGGGCGCTGAACCCCTCCAAGGGGGTGCCGCTGCTGGTGGAGGATGACGGCACTGCTCTCAGCCAGTCGATGGCGATCATCGACTATCTGGATGAGACTCGTCCTGAGCCTAGACTGTTGCCCGCCGAGCCCCTGGCCCGGGCCCGGGTGCTGGAGCTGGCCAATGCCATCGCCTGCGATATGCACCCGGTGAACAACCTGCGCATCCTCGGCTACCTGAAAAACGAACTGAAGGTGAGCGAGGAGCAGAAGAACGACTGGTATCGCCACTGGATAGCCGAAGGCTTCACTGCGGTGGAAGCCCTGCTCGAACGCCATGGCCATGGTGCCTACTGCTTCGGCGAGGCGCCTACCCTGGCCGACTGCTGCCTGGTGCCCCAGGTGGCCAACGCCGAGCGCATGGGCTGCGATCTGAGCGCCTATCCCCGGATGATGGCGGTATACCAACATTGCCAGCGGCAGCCGGCCTTCCAGCAGGCGGCCCCTTCTCGCCAGCCGGACTTTATCGCCTGACTCGGTAGATTGGCTGCAGTTCTGTGACCAACTGCCTGAAAGACGACAACCGCTAATCGTATCGCGCGCCGGCCCGGCCGGCATCGCAAGGAGACAGAGAAGATGCATCAACTCGGAACCCTGGAAGACCTGCCCGAAAGCTACCGCCACGAGCTGACCGAACAGAACCTGGTGCCGCTGTGGCCCAACATGCGCGCCGTGCTGCCGCCCAAGGTGCCCAGCCGCAAGACCCGCACCCTGCGCTGGGGCTACGACGTAGTGCGCCCGCTGCTGCTGCAGGCCGGCGAGCTGACCCCGATGGAGAAGGCCGAGCGCCGGGTGCTGGTGCTGGCCAACCCGGGCCACGGCCTCAACAACATGCAGGCCACCCCCAGCATCTACATGGGGCTGCAGCTGATCCTGCCCGGTGAAACCGCGCCCAACCACCGCCACACCCCCAACGCGGTGCGCATCATCGTCGAGGGCGAGGGCGCCTACACCACCGTCGACGGCGAGCCCTGCCGCATGGAGCGGGGTGATCTGATCCTCACCCCCTCCGGCAAGTGGCACGAGCACCAGCACGAAGGGGACGGCCCCATCGTCTGGCTGGACATCCTCGACCTGCCGCTGATCTACCAGCTCGAAGGCTCCTGGGCGATGGAAGGCCAGCCCCAGCAGAAGACCCTGAGCCGGGACAAGTCGTTCGCCGACTACAGCGCCGCCGGCGTGGTGCCCAACCTCAACTTCCAGCGCGGCACCGCCGACGCGCCCATGCTGCGCTACCCCTGGAGCAAGACCCGTTCCTGCCTGGTGGAGATGGCCGAGCATTATCAAAACGGCCTGCTGCAGGTGAGCTACGTCAACCCGGAAACCGGCGCCAGCCTGTTCCCCAGCATCGGCTTCGGCGCCCTGATGCTGCGCCCGGGCGAGACCGTCACCCTGCCCAAGCGCACCACCGCCTGCGTGTTCCACGCGGTGGAAGGATGCGGCCAGCTGAGCGTGGACGGCGGCGAGCCCCTGGCCTGGAACGACAAGGACACCCTGTCCGCCCCCGGCTACAGCGACATTACCCTGAGCAACGGCTCGGCCGACCAGCCGGCCTTTATGATCACCGCCGACGAAGCCCCGCTGCATCGTTACCTCGGCATTTACTGATAAGGTTGAACAAGATGACTGCAAAACTGTTATTCCCCCCGAAAGCACCGACCCTGGCCGCCGTGGCCGGCACCGACGAACTGTTCCCGGTGCACCGCATCTTCTGCGTGGGCCGCAACTACCACGCCCACGCCGCCGAAATGGGGGTAAGCGTCGACAAGTCCACCCAGGAGCCCTTTTATTTCACCAAGCATCCGAGCACGCTGATCCCCTCGGGCAGCGAAATCGCCTATCCGCCGCAAACTGCCAATTACCATTATGAAATGGAGTTCGTGGTGGCCATCGGCAAGGAAGGCTTCGAGGTGAGCGAGGCCGAGGCCAACGAGCTGGTGTTCGGCTACGCCGCCGGCCTGGACATGACCCGCCGGGATCTGCAGCTGAAGGCGCGGGAAACCGGCCGGCCCTGGGATCTGGGCAAGGACTTCGAGGAGTCGGCGGTGCTGGGCCCCATAGTGCGCAAGGAAGAAACCGGCATCGTCGACAGCGGGGTGATCACCCTGAGCGTGAACGGCGAGGTCAAGCAGAACTCGGATCTGACCAAACTTATCTGGAACGTGCCGGAGATCATCGCCCACCTGTCCCGCTTCTACCACCTGCAGCCGGGGGATCTGATCTACACCGGCACCCCCGACGGGGTGGGCCCGGTGGTGGCCGGCGATAAGATCACCGGCACGGTGGCCGGAGTGGGCGAGGTGGAACTGCGTATCGCCAAATAACGACGGGGCCGGGTCATGGACCCGGCCGGATTCTGATTTTTGCAAAAGCACTGATACATTGGGCTTTGATGTTCATTGCCCTATCACCGTTTTTCCCTGTGGCTACCCAGCCTGATGTAATTAACAAATCGTTGGTTCTATAGCCTCATTTGCCACTTCCTCCGTGAAGTGGCTTTTTTTAATTTTGGCACGGCTCGATTTATCGGCCGTGGCGACCAAGAGCGGGTCACCCACGACGGAGCAGGCCATGGCCTGATCCAGGACTTGCTGCTCGGCGGCGGACAACCCCTGGAGGCAGCCCTCCTGCGGCCTGGGCAGTGGGCCAGGCCTGCCCTGATAGAGCGAATTGACCCAATGGAAATGGGAGCTGGCATGGAAATCCGCTTCTGCCGGGCTGTCGGCCGCGATGACATTGACGCCGGCGATAACATAAGGTCTCTTCAGCCTGGCGGATGGCTGGAAATGGTGACGGTAATGAGCGATCGCACTGGTCAGAAAGCGGGGCGCGAAGTGTGACGCGAACGCATAAGGCAGGCCCAACCTGGCCGCCAGATCGGCACTTTGCATGCTCGAGCCAAGGATCCAGAGGGGAACCTCATGGGCATCGGGAATGCCTCGCACCGGCTGCTGGCCGTTGTCCTGCAGATAGTCCGTCAGCATGCCAATATCCTGCTCGAAATCCCGTTCGGAAGCGTCTCCGCGCAAGGCTCGAATGCTTGGCCCTGCCGCGCCCGCCGCGCGCCCAACTCCCAGGTCAATCCGCCCTGGATGCAGGGTGTCGAGGGTGGCGAACTGCTCGGGCACTATATCCGTCAGCATTGGCGGATAGAAAGTGTCAACATTACATTCTGGATGTGGTGTTCAACGAAGATGCCTCACGGATTGCCATCGGAGATGCGATTGAAAACATGGCGTTGTTCCGACGGTTTGTGATGAACATCCTCAAGCAGAGCGAATGTGGTTCACCGAGTCAGCGCAACAAGCTGAAGTGAGCTACTTGGAACGACGGATATCTGGTCCAATTATTGTTTGGTTAAATTTACAGCAAATCGGGCTCCCGCCCTGGTGCGCTTATGTCGATTTTTTGAGGTGTTGTAGGGGCGTTTTTTGGATATGGCGGCGTTAGGTGATTTGGTTTGATTTCGTGGGCTGTGGTGACTGTCCCCACACATGAAATAATTTCCTGCTATCTAAGACAGCCGGAGGTACAGGTTCGCTGTACCTCCGGCATGTTTTATTTAGATATAATCTTTCATTATAAAATGGACATCGTTCCTGTCGTTTACTTAATTACCAGGACGCATTTAGACCTGTAGTAACCGAGTCCCAGTACTACCAACATGATCAACAGGCCGGCTGCCTTGGCGGGTAGGGCCAGAGACAGGCCACCCATGTCCGGCAGTATCAGCAGTACACCTGAAAAGATGAACAGTGCGCGCATGGCGATGCCCTGCCTGTGGTTCAGGTAGCCGACGAAGCCCACCGAGATGCACCAGACCCCGAGCAGGGCGCTGACCACCGCCAGAGCGATTTCCCCGGGTCCGCCGATCATCAGCAGCGGTGGGGTCAGCACGAACAGGAAGGGCACTATATACGCGGTCCAGCCCAGGCGCATGGCGGTAAAGGCGGTCTTCATCGGATCTGCCTGGGCGATACTGGCGGCGAAAAAGGCGCCGATGGCGATGGGCGGGGTGATCATCGACATCATGCCCATGTAGAAGATGAACAGATGCGCGGCAATCGGCTCTATACCCACCTGGATCAGCGAGGGAGCCACCAGCACCGCCAGCAGCAGGTAGACTCCCACCGTTGGCATGCCCATGCCCAGCACGATGCAGACCACAGCGGAGATGGCCAGCAGCAGGAACAGGTTACCCTCGCCCAGTTGCACCAGGAAGTAGGTGAGGCCGAAGCCCAGACCGGTGATGTTGAGAATGCCGATGATAAAGCCGGCGGCGGCGGAGATCATCACGATGTCCACGATCGACTGGCCGGTCTCGCAGAGAGAATCCCAAACATCACGCAGCGACATCTTCTTGCCCTTGTAGCCGCGTACTACCCCGACGATAAGTGCCCCCAAGGCACCGAGCAGGGCAGCGGCTTCGGGCCGCATGTTATAAAAGAACAGGGCGGCGATGATGGCGGCGAAGGGGACGATGAAGATCCAGCCGTTGCCGAAGACTTCCCTGCCGGGCGGGATCAACTCCGGGCTGACCTTGGCGATCTGCTCCTTGGCCGCTTCCAGATCCACCTGGATGAACAGCGCCACATAGTAGAGGACGGCCGGGATCAGCGCCGCCAGCACCACCTCGGCGTAACTGATTTGCAGGAATTCCGCCATCAGGAAGGCCACGGCTCCCATCACTGGGGGCATGATCTGGCCGCCGGTGGAGGCCACGGTTTCGATGGCTGCGGCGGTATGGGGGCGGAAGCCGCCCTGTTTCATCATACGGATGGTGATCACGCCGGTGGCGACGATGTTGGATACCACCACGCCGGAGATGGAGCCGAACAACGCGGAGCCAACGGTGGCGATCTTGCCCGAGCCGCCACGAGAACGGCCCATCATCGACATCGCCAGATCGTTGAAGAAGTCGGCACCACCGGACTTCAGCAGCAGCTGGCCGAACAGCACAAATCCGATAACGATGGTAGCAGCCACTCCCAGGGTCAGGCCCAGCATGCCGTTGGTGTCGATGCCCAGGTAGACCACCAGCCGGTCCAGCCCCACTGCGCGGGTCTGCAACGGGCCGGACAGGTGATGGCCGACTAGCGCATAGCCGAGGAAGGCCAGCACCACCAGCACCAGGGTCAGGCCCACCACCCGGCGCAGCCCTTCCAGCACCACCACGAAGAACATTGCCGACAGCACCAGCGCCTGGGCCGGCATGTCGAGCTGGTGTTCCACCAGATAGGGGTACTGCACCGCCAGGTAAAGGCCGCCCCCCAGGCCGAGTGCCGCCACCAGCAGATTGAGCCGCCGTTCCAGCGTGTGCTCCTCCCGTTTGAGGAAGACCAACGCCAGACTGGCGCCCAGCACCACCGCCAGATACTGTTCGGTATAGATTGCGATGCCGAGCCGGCTGAACAGATCGGTGGCGTAGACGATGGCCGCCGCCGCGATCAGAAAGCCCAGCAGGGCGCGCAGCACCGGCAGCACGCCGGCTTCATGACCTTGTTGTTCCATGGTACTCATCATTCCCTCCCCAAGCCGATTCAGTCGGGCTTATTCATGCCAAAGACCTTTTTCCTTGAAATAGCGCACCGCACCGGGATGGTATTCCAGCCCCGGATAGGCCTTGCTCGGCTCGTCCAGCGACATGGTGCGAAAGCCGGGGAAGATGGCGCTCAGCTCGTCCTTGTTTTCCAGGATGGCGGAAACGGTCTTGTAAACCTGCTCGTCGGACACGTGCTTGCCGACGACCAGGACGTTGTCCCAGGTCACCATGGAGATGGGTTCGTCGATGCCGGCGATATGGGGAGCGGGGTAGACCTCGGTGATATAGAAGGCGGGACGTACCTTGAGCATGGCGTCCTGAGCTGCTTCATCGGTGGGCACCGGAAGAAACTTGACGCCGCCGACGGATGCGTCCACTTCCGACACCTTGGGGCCGCCCACTGCAAAGAAGGTGGCATCCAGCCGGCCTGAAGCGAGTGTATCGGCGGCGCGGATCAGGTCCGGGACCGGTACCTGCTGCACGTCGTCCCAACTGACGCCGCCGGTGGCCATCATGGCTTCCATGTGCGAACGGCCCAGGGGAAAGGCGTTCCAGCCGCTGGCGACCCGCTTGCCGGCGAGATCGGCAATGGTGTTGATACCCGAGTCCTTGCGCACGAAAATGCCGATGGGCTGGGGATTGATCACCATGGCCACCCGCAGGTTGCTGCGTGCCCTGTCTTCATAGTCAAAGCGGCCTTGAGCGGCGATGATCACGTCGTTGACGTCGTTGATGGCGAACTCGGCAAGTCCCTGGTCGACCGCGTCCATCATGGCTCTGTTGCCGCTGTAGGGTTGCACCAGGGCGTTGACGTTTTCCTTGGAGCGGATCACGTTGGCCACCGCCGTGCTCATGGTGTTCCAAACCGAGCCCTGGGGCGGGGTCGCGAAGGACAGCATCTGTGCCGAGGCGGTGGTGCTGATCAGGGTCAGGGCAGCAGCCAGTGTGGTCAGTGTCTTTTTCATCATTGTCTCCAGAATGATTGGTGTCTTCTTGGCATCGACAGCCGAAATGTAGTATGGCCAGGGCGGTTGTCTGGCATGCCCTGGCCATGGCTCGCTTTAGCTGATCAATATCAGTATCTCGTTGCCTTCTACCCTGGTGGGGTAGGTTCTGATGTCTTCGGTGAGCGGCTCGCACATGGCCTTGCCGCTCTTGATGCAGAACTTGCCCTGGTGCAGGGGACATTCGATCTCACCGTCTTCCACGAAGCCGTCGCTCAACCGGGCGTGGCCGTGGGTACAGATGTTGTCGGTGGCGAAGATCTCCCCATCCAGGTTGTACAGTGCCAGCTCGCGATCCCGAGCCATCACCCCGATGACGTCGTCTTCCGGCACCTCGGCCAGGCTGGCTACCTTGATCCATTCATTGCTCATGGCATCACCTCAAATCGGATAAATCAGGGAGTTCAGGATCATTTCGCTGTCGAACACGCAGATGCGTGACTCCAGCTTCAATCCGTCCCGGGTTTGGCGCAGCCGGTCGATATAGCGGCCCACGTTGAACACCTGGGACACGCCGTCGCTCTTGGTGCGGAATACCGCATAACTGGCTTCGGATTGGATAAGGTCGTTGTCCACGGTCAGAATGCGTGGCGCCGAGACCAGATGGCGCTGGTAGTAGGGGTCGTGGAAGATGGTTTCGGTAATGCCGTAGATGCGATCCTTGAGCATGCCCTTGCTGTCGAGGGACAGCGCCGCCAGCGGCAGGCCCTGATCGTAGTTTTCGCGCGACTGCACCCGATATAGGCAGTCGTCGGTAAACATCTCACACCAGGCATCCCATTGCTCGGCATCCACCACGGCCGCATAGTCCTGGTAGAACTGATTCACTTGCAGGTAAAGTTGCATGTCCATCTCGCTTACACCTCCATCACTTTGCGCCAGTAGTCGTACATGCCCCGGATCAGGGTTTCCGAGACCATGTGATCGGTGTCGCCGATCTCGTGCCCGCCCAGTTCGGCCAGGGTGCGGTGGAAGGGCTTTTGCTCGAAGCCTTCCTGGGAGAATTCAATCACCTCGCCGTCGTCCGCCGACACAAAGCCGGCCGGCCCGAACAGGTTGGCCTGGCGCAGCCGGCGCTGGGTCATCTCCGCGCTGTCGTCCTCGAAGCCGAAATGGGTCCAGACGAAGTCAAAGGAGCCATGGCCGTTGGGCTGGATATGGCGGGTGGAGACGCTGTTGACCTGCTGCTGGATAATGACGCTGGGGAACAGGGTCATCATCACCGCGGTCGGTCCCTGCCACCAGGGCTCCACCTCCACATCGAGGAAGCGGGCATCGTTGAGCTGCATCGATTCCTTGAAGCTGGACACACTGGTGGTTTCTTCGTTCTTGCCGCCCTGGCCGCGGGTGGAGATCATTGCCGCGTGACGGTAATGCTTGTCCATTTTCAGCTCGGAGCGGTTGTCGGCACGCCACAGGCCGAAGGTGACGAACCAGGTATGCAGCAGTCCCGGGTGGTAGGGGTCCTTGATGTTTTCCATCATCAGCTTCCAGTTGCCGGGAATGCGCTGCTTGTTGTAGCCCAGCACCTTCAGCTTGCGGCCGTTAAACAGACGATCGAAGTAGTGCAGCATCTCCGGCCCGACATAATCTTCGAACGGCTCGATGTCGTGGTCGAAGCTGGCGAACACCACGCCGCCGCGCCGGGCCACCTTAAGCTGGGTCAGGCCGTGGTCGGCGGGCTTGAAGTCCTTGGGCATGCCGCCCTTGACCTGGCCGTCCTGCTTGACGCCGCGGCGGAAGGGGACGCCCTGCAGGTTGCCCTTGAGGTCATAGCTCCATTGGTGGTAGGGACAGACAAAATCCTTGCGGTTGCCGTGCTTCTCGCGGCAGAACTTCATGCCCCGGTGGGCACAGACGTTTTCCACCACGTTGATGCCGCCCTCCTGATCCCGCACCATGATCACCGAACGTTCGCCGATCACGGTGCGTTTGAAATCGCCCGGCTCGGGAATTTCTGCTTCCAGCCCCACATAGCACCAGTGGTTGCGGTAGAACAGCCGTTCCAGTTCCCTCTGGTGCACCTCGTCGCTGGTATAGGCCCAGAAGGGGATGCGATGAGTGCCGTCTTCCTGCCAGACGTGCTTCAACAGATTGGTTTCTTCCTTGCTCATGTTGTGACTCCGGATTGAATGAATGTTCATGATGAGGGGCGACTCAGACCCCGCTCGGGTAAAAGGCGTCCGCATAGACATGCTCGAAGGGCACGCCGCGCCGGGTTGCCATCAGGGTGGCGGCCTCGACCATGGGAGGCGGACCAGCCAGGTACACCCGCCATCCCTCCAGCCGCTCGAAGCGCTCAAACACCGCATCGGTGACCAAACCTCGTTGATAAGGGCTGTTTTCTTCCGCACTGCTCAGCACAATGTGGTAATGAAACTGGGGGAAATCCTTGGCCAGGGCTTCCAGGTAGTGCAGGCCATACACATCCCGCTCGGCCCGGGCACCGAAAAACAGGTGGATATCGTTGGCCATGCCACCTTCCAGGGCACCGCGCACCACCGACAGCATTGGGGCCAGGCCGGTACCGCCGGCGATGCACAGCATGGGACCTTCATGCTTGCGGCGCAGATAGGAGGCGCCCAGGGGGCCGTTGAGCTTGACGCTGCTGCCCACCTGCAGTTTTTCGTCCAGCAGCGGAGTGACTCGACCGTCGGGCACGATACGGATGTGGAATTCCAGCTCGTCGTCCACCGGTACTCCGGCCATGGAGTAGGAGCGTACCGCCTCTGGCCACAGCTGTAGCTGGACGTATTGCCCGGGCGAGAACTCCAGCGGCTTGTTGGTCTTGATCCGCAGCCGACGGACGTCGTGACACAGGATGTCGAAGGCAGTGATAGTGCCTTTGAGGGTCTTGGCCGGGTGAGTGACGACTTCGTCCGGTTCCGGCACCTCTATCACGCAGTCGCTCTCGACCGTACTCTGGCAAGCCAGCACATAGGTATCGTTTTGTGCTAATCGCCCTTCCGCTGCTACCGGACCTGGTACCTTGCCATCGATGACCTTGCAGCGGCAGGTACCGCAGCGGCCCGACAGGCAGCTGTAAGACACCGGGATCTGATGCTCGCGCAGCACATCGAGCAGGTTGCTGCCGGCCGGTGCGGTAATGATTTTGTTAAGGGGGTTGACCAGGATTTCCATCATCGCTCCTCGTGATGCCAACTTGTTAATTCGTTGTTGATGGGAAGGTAACTTTAATGGAGATATTTATAAAGATGATGGTGTGAATTTTGTGTATTCATGAAAATTATATCTTTCTGATGAAAGGCCGCCTCATAGACAGGATCTTAAGCGGTAAGAGCATGAATTAGATAGAAAAAAGGCTTCAATTGTGATCTGATGTTAGTCGCCAAACAAAACAAGAAACCACAATGAAGCCGATGACTATTATCCATCTAAATCAGCGACTAACGCAATTCCTGGATCCCGTTACCCTGAACCAGCAGGCCAAGCGCTGTAAATTCATGCAACGCATCCGTGATATCCAACCACTCCAATTGGTTACCAGCCTGATTGCGGCCTTCAGTCAGGGCAACACAACCTCTATCGCTGAGTTACAGCGCCAGTTCAATGGGATGCAGCTCAGCGAGGCTGACTTCGTCGCTTACAAGCCGTTTCACAACCAGTTGAGGAAAAGCGCATTTCCGATCTTTATGGAGCGGTTAACGCGGATGCTCATCACGCAGTTGATGAAACAACAACAAGGCAAGATACCCAGCAAGTTTCGACAGTTTGATCGCATTTTGCTGCATGATGGCTCATCATTCGCCATTCATAACAACCTGAAAGACGAGTTTCCAGGCCGTTTCATTACGGTATCGCCCGCCGCCGTGGAGTGTCATGTCACCATGTCATTGCTTGAGCAGACACCGGTGAACATGACGATTGCCGCTGACACCCTGTCGGAGCATGGCTTCCGGCCAGCAGCCAACACACTGCGGAGGCAGCTGCTGCTCGCTGACGCGGGGTATTTGGATCAGGATTATTACCATCAGATTGCCCAACACGGCGGATACTACCTAGGTGGCGTTCTCAATTAGTGTAAACTCCTACCGATAGCCACTTGCATCAGGGCCTTCGGAGTGTAAATGAGTGAGCGTACAGTACTGAGAGATGACCAGTGGGAACGGATCAAGGACTTGCTTCCGGGTAAGGCCAGTGACTGTGGGGTCACCGCAAAGGATAACCGTCTTTTTGTTGAAGCCGTGTTGTGGATTGCTCGAACAGGAGCGCCCTGGCGGGACCTGCCGGCCTCCTTTGGCCATTGGCACCGGGTCTATGTTCGCTATAACCGCTGGTCACACAAAGGCGTATGGGCACGTATTTGGGAAGCCGTCTCGGACGATCCCGACCTTGAACACCTGATGGTCGATGGCAGTATCGTCCGGGTCCATCAGCATGGGGCTTCAAAAAAACAGAACGCGACGAACAAGCACAAGGTAAGTCGCGAGGAGGACTGAGCACCAAAATTCACCTCGCTGTCGACGCGTTGGGTAACCCGGTTCGCGTGCTATTAACGCCCGGACAAGCGTCGGAATATGGCCAGGCCAATCAGTTGATTGAAGGCTTGGAAGCGGACGTTGTGATAGCCGACAAAGGGTATGACTCGGATAACTTCGTGGCCGCAATCAGTGCCAGTGGAGCCAATCCGGTGATCCCACCAAGGAAGAACCGGATCAGCCCTCGGGATTACGATAAGGCACTGTATAAAGAGCGTAATTTGGTTGAACGCGCTTTCCAGAAGTTCAAGCATTACCGTCGTATCGCGACACGATATGAACGTGTCGCGAAACACTACACTGCCATGCTCCACCTCGTATCAACAGTGATATGGTTGGCATGATTGAGAACGCCCCCTAAAGGTGTTGGAGGTATTGATCCAGTCAATCTCATGAATATAGTTTATTCATAATATTTATAAGGAGGTGTGATGACACAGTTACAGGATATCGATCTGAATTTGCTGCTGGTGTTCCAGCTAATGTACCGGGAGCGCAAGACAGGAGTCGTCGCCGAGCAACTTGGCTTGTCCCAGCCGGCGGTGAGCAATGCATTGGCCCGGTTGCGCAAGGCGCTGAACGACGAACTGTTCGAGCGCACCTCCAGGGGTATGAAGCCCACCCCCTATGCAGACCTGATTGCCGAACCTATTGCCTATGCCTTGGCGACCTTGCAGGACACCATCAACTACCACGAGCGTTTCGAGCCGCTCAGCAGTGAGCGCGCTTTTCGTATCGCCATGACCGATCTGGGGGAAATGTATCTGCTGCCCAGATTGATGGCGCATCTGGCCAGGGTGTCACCGGGGATCAGTATCACTACTGTGCGCAATAGTGACGATTCGTTGAAAGAGGAGATGGAGGCCGGGAGCGTGGATCTGGCCATTGGGTTGCTGCCCCAGCTTGAGGCGGGTTTTTACCAGCGACGGCTGTTCGAACAGCAGTACGTGTGCCTGATGCGCAAGGATCATCCCTTGGCTGGCGGCCCTTTGGATCTGGAAGCTTTTTCCCAAGCCCGTCATATCGTCATCGAAGCCCAGGGCACTGGCCATGGCCGGGTGGAAAAGCTGCTGGCGCAAAGCGGGGTCCGCCGTATCGTCAAGCTTCGACTGCCCCACTTTATGTCGGCACCTTACATAGTACGGGAGACGGATCTCATCGCCACCGTTACCGAAAAGCTGGCGCTGCAGACCATGGATACCTTGGGCCTGGTGGTGCACCGCCATCCGGTAGCATTGCCCTCGGTGCAAATCAACCTGTTTTGGCACCGCCGATATCATCAGGATACCGGCAGTATTTGGCTGCGAAGCCAGATTTTCAACCTCTTTGCCGAGTAGGCGAAGAGCCTCTGCTTCGACTCCTCCCTGATCCGTCCCATCGTCGGTATATTAAAAATGATATGGCGGTATCTCAAAATATCATTGTTCTGCATGTATCGGCTTGAGGAAGAATGTTTCTGAAAAGTGAATGAATTGTGTTGGGTTGGTGGGCCGGCAGCGAATCGCTGCGACGGCCCAGGGCATGGGAATGCCTGATATCGACACTGTGTTCAGAAAGCAAGGGAACTTGATTTCATCAATAACAACCATGGAGTGAGTTGAACATGAAAAAAAGCAAAGTGGCGCTGTCCGTGATATTGGCAACAGGAATGCTGAATGCAGGTGTGGTAGCCGCCATGCCGGTGGTGGAAGCAGGTCAACCCATTGTGACCGGCGAGCCGAGCCGGGTAGGCCCCCCCTGGAATCACCGCTCCACCATCAATATTCCCGGTACCAAGACCGATATCGCCTTCGGTGGCTACATCAAGTTGGATATGCTGTACGATGCCGATTACGATTTGGGCGATGCCACCAGTCCCTTCAACCTGCTGAATCCGGCGGCCAATGCCACTGATGGCCGTACCGATTTTACCGCCTATGAAAGCAGGCTCAATTTCCGCAGCCATACCCAGACCGACTACGGTAACCTGAATACCTTCTTTGAAGTGCATTTCCTGCCCGACGGTAAGCTCAATCTGCGCCATGCTTATGGTGAGTACGCGGGTTTCCTGGCTGGCCATACTTGGACCAACTTTATGAGCTTTGTGGGGACCACCCGAACCCTGGCGTTGGGTGATCCTATTGGCTATGCCAACGAACGGCAGGGCCAGATCCGCTATACCCATCGGCTGGGTGATGGTGCCCTGTCGGTCGCTTTGGAAGATCCCGATACCGTGATTGCCCGGCCTGACGTCAGCATCGCCAGCGAAGAAAGCCGCCTGCCGGACCTGACCCTGCGTTACGAATACCAGCGCATGCTGGCGCTGTCCGGTGTGGTACGTGAATTGTCGACCAACGACAATATTGGTTCCGTGGACGATAAAGCTACGGGTTATGGTGCACAAGTGCAGTTCAGTCTGCCGCTACTTGCCAGCACCAGGCTGAACGGCAGCTACGCCATCGGTTCGGGTATCGGCAACTACATGGGCAATCCGGGCAATATCAACCATAAATACGCACCCGATGTTTATGTGAAGAATGGCAGCCTGGAAACGGTAGATATTCATGGCGGCGGAGTATCCCTTAACCACAACTGGAATCCGCAGTGGTTCAGCTCCATCGGCTATTCAAGGCTGGAGCAGGATCTGCCAAAAAACCAAGGGTATGATACCCACTTCGATAAAGTGGACTATGCCTTCGCCAATGTCATCTGGGATGTGACCGAGCGGCTGATGGTCGGCGCCGAGTATCAGTATGCCGATTTGGATACCATAGGTGGTGACAAACGAGACGCCAGTCGTCTGCAATTGAGCGCTCAGTATCAGTTCTAAATCACGTCAACGCCTACTGACATTTGTGATATTGCCCGCCGGTGATTTCCGTCGGGCTTTTTTATTGAGTAGAATATATAACGGCGTTTAATAGCCTGTTCAAAGTCTCTGTGGGGTAGCCGATAATACGGACATGAGACATTGTTACCCCAGCAACATCAGTCGTGACCAGTTTGAGCAGAACCACCCCCTGCTGGAGAGTGCGTGGAAAAAGACCGCCCCGCGGAAAGTTGGCCCGTATGACATATTCTGCGCCGTGCTGTACTTGTTACGGACGGCTGTCAGTGGCGTGCCTTGTCGAGTAACTGTAAGCGCCAAAGAATCAGCACCTGTTTTCCGCATCCTGACCGCGCCACACTGATCCCATCGCAACAGCAACGAGGGACCCGTCATGGCCACACAGCAACACCAGCTGTACTGGCAGCAACGTAAGTGCTCACCGGGAGTGGCTAGTGGCTTGATGCACACAGCTCCTCAGGAATGAGGTAATCCGTTTTTTCGATGCAGGCCCGGATGACGGAACGTAACCATTCCTGCGGACAGCGTCCCAGGCGGGGGCGCCGGGTCAGCTTGTGTGAATTTTCTTGAGCGTGCATCCTTTCATAACACAGTAGAATGGCCATGACTCTATGGCCATACACATAATGTGAAAAAAGTCATAGAGCTAGGTATGCCCATTCTCTAGCGTGTCGGTCAGTTAAGTTAAGTCTATATGCCCCATCAAACAGAGCCTTGTCTTTGTGCAATTTATACTTCAGAAACACTTTTCGCAGCGATTTCTGAATCTCACGCTCTCATCCAACTGTATCCTGCCAGCTAGGGAAGCACATTACAATTGCACCAATATCAGTAACAATCCTTTCTACAGCAGTCGGCGTTTCATCTCGTTATGGCTTGGCTATAAGATTTCTTGACTTCTTTCAATCAGGCCAAATTTTCGTTCCTGTTCAACGCATTTTTCCGAGAACATTTTGTTTCCTCGCCTCTGCTCCTTCAGATAAGCCAAGGTTGCAAAAAAGCAGCCTTCGCATAGGTGGACTTGATAGGACTCGCCATCATGGGGGGAGCCGAACCCCCAGTCAGCCTGCAGCATGCCGAACTGAGCGCTGTGTTGGCCATTCAACGAGGTACTTTCTCCACAAACATCGCAGAGAACATCGGTAACCACATCAACCAGCTGCTTGCTCGTAACGTTCATTGAAGGTCTCCTGGTAGCCCTACCTAGCAGGTGGTATTCCGGGCTGAAATTTTTATTGGCGCACCCTTAAGAAGATGCTTCTTCATCCTCAATATAGGCCAACAGCTCCCCGGGCTGGCACTCAAAGTACTTGCACAGCGCATTGAGGGTGTCGGTGTTGGTGACGTTGCCCGGTACGTTGGCGATCCGGGTCAGTGTGGCGCGGCTGATACCGGTTTTTTCACTGACTTCCGACAGGGTGATCCGCCTCTTTTCTCGGAACGATTTTTCATCCAGGCGTTGGACCAACAGCACTCTGATCATAGGGCATCCATAAGTCATATTTCTCACAAGTCTATCAAATGCATCATATATGATGCAAAAAACTCATTGACAATGCTCTTGGGTGAGCTATTTTAATCTCATGTGACTTAAATGACTCATGTGTGATTCAAATGGAGGGTGTTATGAATACCTATCTCACAACTGAAGAGCTGTCTGCCCGTATCAAGTACGACGCACGTACTATCCGCCAGTGTCTCAAGGATTCGGTGCTGTTCGAGGGTGTGCATTACATCCGCCCCTTTGGTGGCCGCAAGATCCTGTACATCTGGGAGCGGGTGGAGGAGTCCATGCTGCAGGGGGCATCCGCCCAGGATCTGATCCAGAGCATTCAGTAAGGAGGCCGTGATGGGTGCAGTGAACGGCCGGGACGGCCGCCTTTATCTCGATTTTCGCTTCCGTGGTAAGCGCTGCCGTGAGCAGACCAAGCTGTCGGATACGCCGGCCAACCGCAAGAAGCTCGACAAAGTGCTGGCGCTGATTGAGCAGCAGATCCGGGCGGGGACCTTTGACTATGGTCACCACTTTCCTAACAGCCCCAGGGTGGAGCAGTTTCGGCAACTGGAAGTACTGATCCGCCAGCGGGCGGTGGGCGGTGAGATGTTATTCGCCAGCTTTGCCGGCCAGTGGCTGGAGGAAAAGCGGGTGGAGTGGCGCGACAGCCAGTATGAAACCGTGGAAGGCATTTTGCGCTGCCATCTGGTGCCGGCGTTTGGCGAGATGGCCATTGGCGCTATAACCAAAAGTGACATTCTGGCGCTGCGTATGGGGTTGTGTCAGGCGGATGCCGTTACCGGCAAGCGGCTCTCGCCATCGCGCATCAACCACATCATGACCGCTCTGCGCATGATCGTAAACGAGGCGGCGGAGCGGTTTGAGTATGAGAGCCCATGGCGCAATATCAAGGCGTTGCCCATGCCCCGGGCCGAGGTACAGCCCTTTAGCCTGGAGGAGGTGCAGCTCATTTTGTCCCGGGTGCGGGTGGATTTTCGGCCTTATTACACGGTGCGCTTTTTTACCGGCATGCGCACCGGCGAAATCGACGGCCTGACCTGGAACAACGTGGACTTTGCGGCTCGTAAAATCCACATCCATCAGGCGCTGGTGCGGGGCAAGCTGGAGAAAACCAAAACCAGCAGCTCCTACCGTAGCATCGCCATGTCCCAGCGGGTGTATGACGCCCTGTTTGAACAGTGGGAGCAGACCGGCGAGAAAAGCACTTATGTGTTCTGCACTCGCAACGGCCAGCCGCTGAATCATCGCAATGTTACCCGCCGGGTATGGTATCCCTTGCTGGAATGGCTGGAGCTGCCCAAACGTAACCCGTACCAGACCCGGCATACGGCGGCCACTCTGTGGCTGGCGGCAGGAGAAAGCCCTGAGTGGATTGCCCGCCAGCTGGGCCATGCCAACACCAGTATGCTGTTCCGGGTGTACTCCCGCTATATCCCCAACCTGATTGGCCGGGACGGAGCGGCCTTTGAGTCGCTGCTGGATGAAGAGTTCGAACTGGAGGACGAAGCATGAATCCCATGGTGATGACGTATCAACGGCCCCGGCTGCTGTGGGCCAGCCTGGTGTTTGATGATGGTGCGCTGGCGTCGTGGCAGTTCAGCGCACCGGCGTGGCACTGCACTCTGCTGCTGTTCCCCTGGCAGATGCAGGGCGTATGCCCCGAAGGCCAGTGGGTGCTGGCCGAGCTGAACGGTCAGGATGAACAAGGTCAGCTTGGTTCAGTGCAGACGCTGCCGGCAGTGGTCGGCCGGCAACAGGTAGAGCATCAGCTGGCCTGGCTGTCTGGGCAGCAGCAAGCACTGCTGATGGATGTGTGGAGCATGTTGGCCGTGATTGACGATGAGGTGTTGCGGGATTTCTTACTGGATATTCTGTCCAACGACGCCATCATGGCACCGTTTTGCAACAGCCGGGCCAGCCACCGGCATCATCATGATCAGCCCGGCGGCCTCTTAGCACACAGTCACGAAGTGGCCATGACCGCAGCCATGTTATGCAGCCAGTATGGCTTGGGGCAGCGCAGCATCTGGGTCGCCTTTGTGGGTGGGCTGCTGCACGACATCGGCAAAATTCGCATGTATTACAACGAAAACGCCGGTATCTGTGGTCAGCATGAATCGTTTAATTTTATGGTGCTGGGACAACAGCTGGAGCGGTTACGGCTTTCGTCGCCCAAGGTGTTTGAAGCGCTGAGTGCCTGCCTGGAAACAAAGGTAGGGAAGTACACGGACCCTTATCAGGTAGCCAGTATCGTGCGCATGTGCGACCGGCTTTCAGCCGATGTGTCCAACTGGAAAAATGCTTTCGCTCGGGTGCCGGCGTACTTCTGGTACGCCCGATCTTCCCGGGACCAGCAGTTATACAAACGGCTGGGATAGAACCTAGTTCAGGTGGCATCGTACGGGCAGAGATAAATCTGCCCGTGTTTTTGTATAAGATATGATCTTATCTGAAGCTGTCTGATATCTGCTGCCTTTTCATCTGTAATCATTTAACTTCGCCAAAGGGAAGCCAGCCTGTTCAGGTCCAGCCCTTCCATAACCCCTTGCCACAATACCACTGCGGCTGAGAGCACCGAGATAAATAGGATTAGCACCCGAATATTATCTTTATCAACCACACTTTCGAGCTGCCGGGAAAGCCAGTAACCCAAGAATAGGCCCGGCATTGCTTTTATGACTAGGGGCCAGCCAATCCATGCAACTCCTCCTCCCCATGCCAGCATCAGCAGGGAAACGGGTGTACCCACTAGAAAGAAAGCGGCGATCTCGTTACGAGCCACTTTCCTTGATTCATACTGATATAACAAGGCAATGGGTGGTCCGCCCACCGATGTTGCAGTACCCATTAGCCCAGAAAGAAAACCGGATATGCTCAGATTGAAGGAGTTCAATTTCAGGGTATAACGACGGCTGCTTAGCCATATTGCCAACAGCAGACTGGTGCCAAACACTAGGCTCAACTGCCAAGAAGAGATATATAACAATAACAAGGCACCACACCAGGAACCTGGTACACGCGCCAGCATGGCTGGCAATACTCGTCGCCAGTTCAGTTGGCACCTTTGCCTTATCACCACCAGCAACGACAACACCCAACCCAGCAACAGCACAGGTCCAGGAACATAAGCGGGATTGATTAGATACAGCAAGGGAGCTGCCAGCAGGCCAAAGCCAATACCGACCCAAGCCTGAACCAACGTACCAGTAGCTACTATCAATAGGGCCAGCAGATCATCAGGGGAGTACCACATCGGTAGTAATGACCGAAAAGGAGCGAAGGCTGTGGAGAGGCAGGCCTCCGCTCAAACGACCGGGCGAAAAGGGTGCTCGGCCAACAAGCCAGGCTTACTGGCCACCAGCCCCCTGGCGGGAGCGTTCACTGTTTTCCACCAGAATACCGGCACCGATTCGGTTGATTTCGGCCCACAGGGCCTCTTCGATCTCGATACCGTTATCGATGATGTATTCCTTGTTGTCGGCCAGATCCTCTGGGCTCATATAACGGGCCTGACGGTTTCCTCTGGAATGCTGCAGAGAGCCGGTAAGGTCAACCCGGGAGCTACAGACAATGGTCAGCGCCTGTTGCTCATCAGGAGTAGTAACCAGGCTGGTGGCAGCTTCGCTAAAGCTAGGGTAACGCTCGCCCGCCTTTATCGCCGCCGCGTATTCCCTGACGGTCTTACTGCCGTTCTGCCAGTAGGCGGTCACGCTGATGCCACGCCGACCACAGTCGGTCAGGGCCTTCAGCACAAACATGCGATTGTGGCAATTGTGTACGGTAATGGTGGCAATACCACTTTCCAACGCTTTGGCATGAGCCAGATCGATGGAAGAAGCAATGCAGTTCAGCGCGCTACGGCCATTGCTGTCGATAATGGCCGAGGTGCTGTCCTCATATACCACGGTACTCAGAGGCTTGTTCGCATCCTGAGTGAGATAGGGTAAGGCCCGCTCCAGTTCGGTCAGACCGTTAAGGCCGTGTTTTTCCAGCCACAGCACCATGTTGGCAGCGTCTTCATAGTTGCCCACAAAGTAGCCTGAGGCTTCAAAGCAACGACGCAGCGCCGCTTTTAATTCGTTCATGGAAACACGCATCAATCATTTCCTCCCTGCGTCGGTGCCAGCGGCATAAACCAGTCATCGTTATAACTTTTGCCGATATCCTCTAGCAGCGGCGCGCCCTGAAACATGGTGTTGCGCACCCACAGCCGGGAACGGGGATCGAACTTGCTCACACCAAAGAACGACAGCTTACAGCGCAGCAGGTGCATGGGCAGTATGTCCCGGGCCAGCAGGTTGGCCTGAATATCGCCGTATACGCACCGGTTCATGCTCTGAATGCGGCGTACTATGCCCCGCAGCTTGGGCCGAGCAACCATAAAACGGGCCGTGGTGTGCTCCGGATGCTCCTTAATGTACTGACACAACTGTCCATAACACTTGTATACGGCATAGCCCACACCCAAGGCCATTTGTTTTTCCCGGCCACTATCCAGCTCGCACTGGCCCAGACGGGGCTCCATTTTTTCCTCAGATCGATACCAGAAAATGTCTCGAGCGCCCTGCTTGCTGAAGTCAATATTCAGCGCCCAGTCGTAACGCTGCTCGATCACTTCCTTGAGCTGCTGCAACGGCATCAACGGATCCAGATCGAGAAACTCCTCAGCGCAGTAATACTCTTCCAGGCCATCCACCAGCTGGGGATATAACTCCAGCATCACCGATACCAGCAACTCTTGTCCCTGCAGTGAGCAATGCTGCTCGCTCCAGGCCAGCAGGTGGTTCCAGTCGGTCAACAATTCTCCTGCTTGCTCCCGCAGAACTGCTATGTCTTTAATAACACGTTGGTTATTTTCAGTCTGCCATTCATCCTCGGTGTGGGTTTCTTCCATATGGCGGGCACAGCGGGCTAGCAGTTGCTCGAACCGGCGGCGTACCTCATCGTTAATGTGACCAAGGCTACGCACCAGACCCAGTGCCAACTCACGCATTTCCACCCAACGGTTAATCAGCATCGGGTGATTAATTAGGTAAGGGGCCATGCCCAGGCCGGTGGAGTTACCAATGCCAAAGTAGCGTTTGATATCCGGATGCATGGCAGTGAACTGCTCGGGGTTTCGCTGCCGGGCAATGTGCTCGACCTGCAGTAGGCTGAAACTTCTCAGCATCAGACAGGCAAACATCTCGGCGGCAAAAGGACGGGCAAAATCCGGATAACGGCTACTAACCTTGTCCCAGTCAGCCATACCCAGCTTGCCGCTACCATAGACAGCGGTAGTGCGGTAGAGGTAGCCGACCTTGACAATCCTGTTCACATCGGGCTGCTTACCCTGAGCCAGTTGATCAACAACATAATCGAAGTTACGGGCACTGCGGTTGGCTCGGGATAGCACAAACACCCGGGAATCGACCCGGCCGGCTTCCTGCAGGGGCACGTTCTGCCGCAAAAATTCGAGATAAGGCTCTTCCACCCGGCCTTCCACCAGTGCCATGGTCAGATCCCACTTGCTGGCGATCACCCTGTCGTTACGCTCTTCCGCACTCAGGTAATCGGAAAATATAACGAAACTGAACAACCCCTGATGGGTGTTTATTTCGTAAATCACGGTGCCATAACCCTGATCACAGAGCTCAAAACGTGGCGTATCTATCTGCCACCGCTCCAGCATGATGCGGCGCAGAAGGGTACGCATAAAACTGAGTCGGCTCTGGTGCATGGCGCCCAGCCGTTCCAGATCCATAACTTGACTGGCAGGCCGCAGCGGTAATGCACTAGGCCCCCGCAGCGAGGCCTTGATCGAAGCTAACCTCATCTCGATGTTCCTCTCGAATAATGGCGACAAATCCTTTTCAGACCGGCATCACCAACACCGGCAACCCGTAAAAGCGAAGTGGAAGCGCTCTTCACTACCGGACTTGCTTATACATCCATCATCATCAGGATGAGAAATCCAGACAAGTTAGAAGGTTATATCAGTTGATAAACAAAGCTTATCTATAAGGCTGCAGCAGCTAACACCACAGGAGATAATGGAAAACAAACCCGCTACCTTTGTGATATCTACTTAACAGAAATGTGAGCTAGCGCAGCCAGATCAGGGAGCTAGAGGCGAAAAAACCGGTCCTGGCCGGTTTTTTTCATGATAAGCACTCAGTCCGAATGCCGGGCCAGAATAAAGTCCACCAGGGCCTGGGCCGGCGGGGTCAGTGACTTGTTGTTTAGCCGGACAATGCCGATGCCACGGGCGACCACCGGGGTATGCAAGGGAATAAAGGTCAGTTGGGTATTACCTTGGGGAAAGGCGTACCAAGGCAGTGTGGTAATACCCAGTCCCGCTTCAAGCATGGCGATAAGGGAAATCATATTGGAAATATAATACTGGGAATGGGCTAGCAAGGATTCCGCCTCGCTGCCTTGCAGCAGGCTGGAGGTGCCGTTGCGGATCAGCCGGTAGGGCTTGAGCTCGCGCCAGTGCAACTCCCGACTAGCTGTCAACGGATGATCCTTCAGGCACACCACCCCCAGATGATCCTGCCATACCGGGGTGTAATGCTTTTCGCTTCGCTCCTGCTCGTCAAATAGGCTGGCAATGCCAAAGTCCACCTGCTGATCTTCCACCATTTTCAGCACGGCACGGGAGTTGTCGTCAAACATACTCACATGCAGCTCGCTGTCACCGATAAAATCGAGCAGCAGACCGGGCAGAAATCGGCTGGCAATGGAGGGCACCGATGCCAACCGCAGATGGCCGGTTTTGTGCTCGGCCAGCAGCGCCATGTCTTCGGCAATGCGATCGTGGTGTGCCAGTAGCTCCTTGGCCCGGGGCAGAAACGCCTGGCCAAAGGGGGTCAGCTCGGTTTTGGCGGTGCGGCTGTTACGCCTTTCAAACAGAGCCTCTCCCAGCTTGCTTTCCAGCTCCCGCACCGACAGAGAAATGGTAGGCTGAGTGCGGTGGGCCTTTTCCGCTGCCAGATGAAAGCCTTTCAGCTCGGCCACCCAGACGAAATGGCGCAACTGCGCCACCTTGAACTCTGGCAACATAATAAGAATTCCCTATCAGTTAATATCATTAATTAATTTTTATTATTAAAACACAACTCCTATCATGGCTCCAACAGGATAAAGGAGGTCTGTCATGTCTGATTCCGTATTTCGTAACTACATCGCCGGTGAGTGGGTTGAAGGCCCAAACGCCATAGCCAACATAAGCCCCGCCGATCTGAGTGATGTGATCGGTCACTATGCCCAGGCCGATGCCGCCCAGACTCAAGCCGCTATCTCCGCCGCCGTTCAGGGCCAGCAGGAATGGGCCAAAAGCGGTCTGGAGCAGCGCTACGGTGTGCTGATGGCCATTGGTGACGAGCTGATCGCCCGTAAGGACGAGCTGGGCCGGCTGCTGGCCCGGGAAGAAGGCAAGACCCTGGCAGAAGGCGCCGGTGAAGTCTACCGCTCAGGCCAGTTCTTTCACTATTACGCCGCCGAAGTGCTGCGTCAGATGGGCGAAACCGCAGACTCAGTGCGTCCCGGCATCGAGATTGAAACCCGTCGCGAGCCGGTCGGCGTAGTGGGCATCATCACCCCCTGGAACTTCCCTACCGCCACCGGTGCCTGGAAGATCGCCCCGGCCCTGGCCTTTGGTAACGCCGTGGTGTGGAAACCGGCCAACCAGGTGCCCGCCTCCGCCTGGGCACTGACCGAAATCATCTCCCGCCAGAACCTGCCCGCCGGCACCTTCAACCTGGTAATGGGACCGGGTGCCGAAGTGGGCGACGTGCTGATCAACTCCCGTCAGGTCAATGCTCTGACCTTCACTGGCTCGCTGGAAACCGGCCGCAAGGTTGCCGCCGCCACCGCCGGCAATCTGGTCAAGTGCCAGCTGGAAATGGGCAGCAAAAACGCCCTCATCGTGCTCGACGATGCCGATCTCGACAACGCCGTGGAATGCGCCGTTAACGGTGCCTTTGGCGGTACCGGCCAGAAGTGCACCGCCTCCTCCCGCCTGATCGTAACCGAAGGCATTCACGATCGCTTCGTTGAAGCCGTGATCGAACGCATGAAAAAGCTGGTGATTGGCCACCCACTGAAGGAAGGCGTGCATATCGGTGCTGTGGCCGACGGCCGTCAGATGGAATCCAACCTCAAGTATCTGGAGCTGGCCAAAAGTGAAGGTGGCAAGCTGGTATACGGCGGTGAAGTGATCAACGAAGAAATCGAGGGCTACTACATGCAGCCGGCGCTGCTTGTGGACACCACCAACGATATGACCATCAACCGGGAAGAAGCTTTTGCCCCCATCGCCTGTGTGATCAAGGTCAAGGACTACGCCGAGGCGCTGGCCACCCTGAACGACACCAACTTTGGCCTGACCGGTGGTATCTGCACCCAGTCGCTGAAATACGCCACCGACTTCAAGCGCAACGCCAAGACCGGCTGCGTCATGGTGAACTTGCCCACCGCGGGGACCGATTACCATGTACCGTTCGGCGGTCGCAAGGATTCCAGCTTCGGCCCCCGCGAGCAGGGGGCCTACGCCAAGGAATTCTACACCGTCGTGAAAACCACCTACATCCGCGCATAACGGAGGCGGGATCATGAGCAGAGAGTTGCATAACGAAATGATCGTGATCGACGGGCTGCAGTACTCCAACTGGAGCCGGGAGATCTTCGAACAGCTGCGCGAAGGCGGCGTGACCATGGTGCATGCCACCATTGTCTATCACGAGCAGATCCGTGAAACCCTGATGCGCATTGCCGAATGGAATCGACAGTTCGAACTGCACGGCGACCTGATCATGCCGGTGCGCAGCGCCGATGACATTCGCCGAGCCAAGGCCGAAGGCAAGGTCGGCATCATGTTCGGTGCACAGAACTGCTCACCCATTGAAGATGACATCGGCATGGTGGAGGTGATGCGGGATCTGAACCTGATGATCATGCAGTTGACCTACAACAACCAGAGCCTGCTGGCTTGTGGTTGCTACGAAACGGAAGACAGCGGCGTGACCCGTTTTGGTCGCCAGGTGATTCGGGAAATGAACCGGGTCGGCATGATAGTGGACATGAGCCACAGTGCCGAGCGCAGCACGCTGGAGGCCATCGAGATCTCGGAGCGTCCCATCGTGATCTCTCACGCCAACCCGCTGAGCTTTCATGATGCCAAACGTAATAAGTCGGATACCGTACTCAAGGCACTGGCCGAGTCCGGTGGACTGCTGGGCTTCAGTGCCTATCCGTTCCACCTGAAAAACGGACCGGACTGCACCCTGGAAGACTACTGCGACATGATCGCCCGCACCGCGGATTTGATGGGGGTAGAGCGACTGGGTATCGGTACCGATCTGTGCCAGAACCAGCCGTTGTCGGTACTGGAATGGATGCGCAACGGTCGCTGGTCAAAAACCATGGACTATGGCGAAGGCTCCAGCTCCAATGCTGACTGGCCCCGCCCACTGTCCTGGTTTCGTGACAGCCGCGACTTCCCCAACCTGACTCAAGGGCTACTGGCCAGAGGCTTTGGCAAGGAAGACGTGGCCAACATCATGGGACTGAACTGGCTCAACTTTCTCGAGTCAGGCCTGAAACCCGCTGCTCACTAGGGATGACGGAGAAAGCGCCCGCTTTCTCCGCAAATGTTCAAATAATGGAGGCGAACATGAGCAATTCAACCGAGGCAACCCTGGCCATGAATAAGGATATCAACCAAAAAACCACCCTACTTGCCAGTCTCGATTTACCGGTATTCCTGATCAGTGGCGGTGCCCTGCTGCTGTTTGTGGCCGCAGCCCTGTATGATATCGAGATGGTTTCCCAGCTGGTCAACAGCGCCTTTGCCACTTCCACCAAGCTGTTTGGTGCCTACTGGCAGGTATTGCTACTGCTGACCTTTCTCATTGGTCTCGTCATGGCAATTGGCCGTGGCGGACAGGTGCGCCTTGGTAACCTGAGCGTCCCCGAAATGTCCACCTTTCAGTGGATGTCTATCATCATGTGCACCCTGCTGGCCGGCGGTGGCGTATTCTGGGCCGCCGCCGAGCCAATGGCCCACTTTATCTCGCCGCCGCCCCTCTATGCCGGGGAGACCAACAAGATAAACATGGCCATCAACGCCATGGCCCAGAGTTTTATGCACTGGGGCTTTCTCGCCTGGGCCATATTGGGCAGTCTGACCGGCGTGGTGTTTATGCACTTGCACTACGACAAAGGCTTGCCTCTGAAGCCTCGCACACTTCTGTATCCGGTATTTGGCGATAAGGTCATGAAAGGCTGGCTGGGAGCCTTGGTGGACGCCAGTTGTGTACTGGCAGTGGTCGCCGGTACCGTGGGCCCCATTGGCTTTCTCGGTCTGCAGGTCAGCTTTGGCTTGGAAAAACTGTTCGGTATTCCCGATGTCTACAGCACTCAGATCAGCATTCTGATTGGCCTGATTGCCATCTATACCCTGTCGGCGGTCAGTGGCGTAACTCGTGGTATTCAAATCCTGAGTAATATCAACGTGGTGCTTGCCGCCTCCCTGATGCTGTTTATCTTCTTCTTCGGTCCCACCGCCTTTATCGTCAATACTTACCTGAACGCCTTTGGCCTGTATCTGAACAACTTTATTCCCATGGCGACCTTCCGCGCCGACCCGGCCTGGTTGGACTGGTGGACAGTATTTTTCTGGGGATGGTTTTTGGGCTACGGGCCACTGATGGCCATGTTTGTGGCGCGAATCTCCCGAGGCCGCACTGTACGTCAGGTGATCATGCTGATCTCCATTGTTGCTCCCATGATTACATGCTTCTGGTTCACCATCATGGGCGGCAGTGGTTTGGCTTTTGAACTGGCTAACCCTGGCAGCGTGTCTGGACCCTTTACCGGCTTTAACCTGCCCGCCGCTCTGTTGGCCATAACCGAGCAGTTACCGATGGGCTTTATGATTTCAGTGCTGTTTCTGGTGTTGACCACTATTTTCGTGGCCACCACCGGTGACTCAATGACTTACGCGGTATCCATGGTGATGACCGGTACTGACCACCCTCACGCCTCCGTACGAGTATTTTGGGGTGTCATGATGGGTGTTGTTGCTGCCATTCTGATCTCCATCGGCTCCGGCGGCATCAGTGCCCTGCAGTCCTTTATTGTAGTCACCGCCGTACCGGTATCGCTGGTACTACTACCGACCCTTTGGACGGCGCCGCAAATCATTAAAAAAATGGCCGTTGAACAGGGGCTTTAAGACGTCATAGCACGCTCTCGGCTGTATTACCGGGGCACTACTTTTGAGCGGCAAGCGCCGCTCTCTTTTTTCATTTTTGCAATTAAGGAGCATCTATGAAAACCGCCGTAAAAACCGATCTTTTTACTTCCAAAGCACCGCTGGAATGGGCCGTGATGGCCAATGGTCAGTTCTATACTGCCCAGATCCCTATCGATGCCGACGGCCAAGTAGTGGACGGTGGCATCGAGGCCCAGGTCCGCCAGACCATGGATAACTTCAAACACACAGTAGAAGCCGCCGGCCTGACCATGGCGGACGTGACCCAGGTACTGATCTACGTTACCGCGCGAGACCAACTGCCGGTGTTCAACAAGATCTATGCGGAGTATTTCGAGGCTCCTTACCCCAACCGCGCCGCCATGATCGTGGCCGGCCTGGCCCGAGAAGAAATGCTCTGTGAGATCGTGGCCTACGCGGCCCAGCCCATGAATTGATAAAAATTTTGTTATGGACTGTCGTTCAGAGCCTGTTCCTACAAACCAATTAGGGTAGCTAATATATTCGTTTACACGACGCATTTTCAGCGCGTATAGGCCAACTACTTCTTAGGTTGCATTTTGTCTTTCAAGGCTAATGCCAACGGACTGTTCGGGTTCTGCCTGCCAAGACGCAATGTTATCAGCCCTGAACAAAATAATAGCGAGCCGGTGCAGCACGATGCGCAGGCTGTGAGAAGCATAGCCGCTTTTGTCCGGCTCTTTGCGGCCGGCTTCCTCCTGATGACGCAGCGTCAGCCAGCCGGAGCCTTGCTCAAAACGCGCTTTCTGCTTCATGGGATAAGGCTGAACTGATAGTGGACCGCACTGCCAGCGTTCAATGATGTTTTTGTCAGTGTACCTCAGCTGCAGCCGCCAGCGCGGCCAGTCAAACAGCTGAGTAGCGACGGTCATGTAGCGGTGAAAGGTGTCCGCATCGTCGAAACGGATGCCGGAGCGTGAGCTGTTGCAGTGAGTCAGGGTATAGCGGATCAGCCAGCGTAATTCGTCCCGCTCCTGAGGAGACTGATAGAGCTTCCTGCAGCCAGCCAGTGCCTTGGCCACATCGCGCTTTTCTGCCACGCCCACCGGTTCGGGAGGCAGTAGCTGGTGCCGGCGGCTGCGGGGAAACAGCCTGGAAAGTTGCTTTTCCGTAGTCAGGGCCCGCAGTGCCAGGGCGCTTTGATGCCACGCCTCTATCTGCTCGGTACTCAACTGATAAAACCAGGCGATTTCCCGGTGATCATAGCCGGCCTGAATTTTGGTCAGCACCGCCAGCATGGGCTCATATTTACTGCTGTTCCCGGAGGGGAGCGGGACGTCAGGATGCGTGATTTGTGCCGCCTTGGGCAACCGTACGGGTTCGATGTAGCCTGAGAGGCGTTTGCGCATATAGTCGGCAGTGTGTGCCGGCGTGATGGGCAGGCCCTCCTGCTGCAGCTGGCTGATACGGAATGGCCTGAACCCCAGCAGCGCCTGAGCCTGATCGGCATTGAGCGCGCGCTGGTTATGCCTCAAGTGCAGTCCCAGCAGCACGTCAGTAAAATGCAGGTAGGTGCTGAGTGTTGTATCCGGGCTGCTGTGTCCGGCAAACACTGCCAGGGCCGAATATCTGTCTCGCAGCCGGCTCTGCCCTGTAATGAGGGTACGAAGTTCTCTCCGTTTAGTAACGCTGTAAGGCAGTAACGCATCCATGGCCTCTGGCAGACTCAGGTAATCCTCATGCAGAAGCAACTGTAACCGGGACAGGGCACTATGGCGCAGATGATAGAGTCGGTAATACAAGCCTCCGCTGAGTTCTCCCAGTATGGTACGCACCGCAAGCGACAGCGCCATGGTATCCAGGGGCTCATAGGGGTTTTCTGGTTGATGGAATAGCAATTGGGTGGTTTTTTCGCTATTCAGGCGACGTTCCCCAATGAACTCGCTGACCAGTTCGTACTCCTTTTCGGTGAGCAGGGGATATAGCGGTACCTTGCGCAATGCCGCCTCGGTTTTATTACTGCCGTATCGGTTGTTACGCACAAACAGCCATGCCGTGGCAGAGGGCTCGATATCGCAGAGGCGCAGTTTGGCAATTTCACCGGGCCTTAGGCCGGTGCGGTACGCGATGATCAGAAAGCAAAGGTAGGTGCGGCGCAAATGCTCACCAAGATCTTCCATGCTCTGGAACTGCCTTAACAGAGCAGAAAACAGGGGCTCATCCACCACCGCTGAGCTGATCCGGACAATAACATCGCTCCCCTCCTGCAATGGCTCCGGCAAGGGAGAAAAACCCAGCACTTTAACCCCAAATAAATGCAGGTCTTCCAGCCGGCCCGCCCGATATTCCCTGTCTTGCTGGCTACGAGGCCGGTTGAGTATTGATAGATACAGGTCATGAAAGTCTTCACTGCAGTAGCTGAGCAAGTCCTGGTTAGCGGTAGTGTTTAGCCACTCGGCTGCAACCGCATCGAGATAGCGTTTGGCTGTGGAGAGGGCGTTGCCCCTGTCTTCGAGGTGATTCAGCAACCAGCTGACCAGGGTGGCCTCTGGGAGCACCAGCGGCTCGCAGCTGAGTTCATGCAACGCGTTGATGATGGCACGCTTGCTTTTATTACGGGCAGGATCGGGAGTTAACAGCTCCCGTAGTTGACTGATTAAGTACGGTTTGGGGCGGTGATTGGCTTGCTTCTGGGGTTGTTGGGTTAACCGGGAAGGAAAGGTCGTGAATTGGTCAAAGGTGGTCACACTACAGGGAAGCAGGCCCGGTTGAAGCAGTCGTTTCCAGTAACAATAAGGCAGGCTGGCGCTGGGTTGGCGGCCGGTAGCGTACTCTACCAGCACCTGGGGCAGTTCAATCCCTTTTTGGTGTTCTGCGACGGTGATACCACCATAGGCCAGCTGCATTTTGGAAACCTGTATCCCCAGCTCTCGGTTCAGCAGCGTCAGGCACTCAGCAGACGTGCCGGGAGGCTGCCAGTCTGACGGCTTTTGCAGTAAAAACTGCCGTAACAGCCCAAGACTGAGAGTATCGGGCACATATAGGATCTCGCAGTGCGCAATCAGCTCGCCGGTCTCTGGCTCTTCAAGATACAAGTTGCTGGCCTGATGACGACCTGGAACGCGTTCCAGAACCAGCCAGCAACATTCGTTATTCCCCTTGAGAGGCTTGGGCTTGGTCAGTGCCTGAGCTAATGCTGGCCACAGTGCCGGGCGGTTGAGTCCTCCGTAGAGCACCATGGAAAGTAGTAGCCGGGCAAACAGCCCATCAGGCTCAAGCCGCCCTGCCTGCAGACCGGTGAACCAACGGTGCTCCGCCTCGGCTATCTGCCGAGAGCTATGCTGCCAAGTCAGGGTTCGGGCGGGGCGTCTTCTGCGTAACGTAATGTACGGTGGTGGTACCTGTACCGACCAGAGTCCCTTGCGATTTCCGGCCTCGAGCTGCCGGCATAAAAAGCTGTAGGCATGACGGTAGGCGCTCTCGCTTTTCAGTTCATCCTGCAGAGACAGCTCTATTCGTGGCCAGGTCTCATCAAATCCATGGGCGTCGGGTGGGGTGCGCAATATGCCGGGCAAATACCGGCGCACGATACTGATGGCAGCCCGCAGTACCTGCTCATCTCGCTGCTGGCGCTTGGCCTTGCGATGTTCCCGACCCAGCATGGCCATGACGGCTTGCCGAGAGGCAGGTAAGATCAGTGGGTTGTCCATCCGGTAAGCGCCTTTATTTTGTTATTAACAAAAATGGACTCAATGACATCTGCAATCTCCCTGCAGTCCGCCATGCTCAAAAAACTATGCCGTCCTAATGCTTCTTCGCCAATTTCCTCATGCCCCATCCAGCCGTCGATCAGTTCGGGATTAACACTGCGTTTGGTCAGCTCTGAGCGTAAATGATGGCGGGCCCAGTTTCTGGACCAGGGGAGTCGAGCCTGCAGCAGGCCTTCCAGCAGGGATGGGGTGAGATCGGCAGGCAACTTGGCATCCTGTTTATCGGTGAGGATAAATAGCAGGTTACCACTGCCATCCAGCGCCTGCTGGCAACGTGCTGCCAGCTCTGGTGCCAAAAAGCGACAGTGAACCTGCAGCTGGCGAAGATGCTCCAAATAGTGTTCAATTTGTTTGGCCGCGGTGGGTGGAACAACCAAGGTTCTGGCCGCCAGCCCATGACGCCGCTCTTTATCACTGATCCACCAGGTGCGTTGATACGGATTGTAATCGGTGATTTGCCCCAGCGGGGCGGTCACGTCCCGGTGGCCCGTGGCGAAAGCCAATACTGTCCAGACATAGCAGGTGTAGTCATTATGAACAGCCCAGATATCACGCTTTTGCTTCAGTGGTGATGCCAATATATCAAACAGATTGCCGAGCACTGATTCTGACAGATGCAGGCGGCTGCCAAGATACAATTCCGTTTGTCGCTGAGCGGGCAGTCCCGGCTCTTGGCCGGCCATGGTGAAAATGGCGTTTACATACCGATAATGACACTCCACCAGGGCATCCTGATGCAGATGGCTGTAGGACAGGGCAGGGCGGGATTGATGGGGTTCTGCCCGCATCAAAGCGATGATGACCCGATCGATGCCATGATTCAGGCACCAATGCTCCATAAATCGCACAATTCTTCCCAGCGTCAAGCGAGTCAGATGCTGTTTATTGATGTGCTTGAGCCAGGCTCGACACTCGCTTGCAGTCGGCGGGCCTATCGAGGGGGAAAATTGCTTTACCCAGTCATATAACTGAATAGGGAGGGACCGATAGAAATGGCCAGAGACCTCCGGCAAGATCCCCTCCAGCATGTCCGGCTGCTGGCTGGCCGGCACATGGTGGTGTAGTTGCACACAGGGCCAGTCCTTTATCAGTCTGAGAGATTTCCACTGCTTGGCTCGGGCGTGTAACCAGGTCGGGTCTCGCCCTGTGACCAGGGCAAGCAACACCCAGCCAGCCAGTACGTCTTTTTGCTCCAGCTTTTCCAGGGTGTATTGGAGGAGGTGTTGAATATCCCATTCGGTGAGCTGTTCGAAACTGCAGGGCAGTGATTGCTGACGACTGGCGAGCTGCTCGGCGAAGCGCTGACCTTGCTGCGCCATCATGGCCAGTGTTTGCTGGCGCTGCCGCGAGTCATGAACGCGCACTGTTTTGCCTGGCTCCAGTTTCATCTGCTCGTCGGCAGCCTGACTGTCAGGTGTTTCGGGAATGGCTTGCAGTAGTTCAACTTCAAGACCGGAGTCATCGACCGGCTCCAATGGTATCGGCGTGATGCGTTCAGGCTCTGCAAATTCCGGTACTTTGATTCTTCGGTGCCGGACGATTCCTTGTCTGAGATGGGCTGCATTTCTGACTGCCACGGAGAGATAGCCGATACCAGCAGATTCAATATTCGGCTGGGTATAGTGCTGGCGGAGTACCTCCAGCTGCTCTCCCAGCTCGGCCAGCGAAGAGCAACTTGTGGGCACGGGAAGCTGCTTAAAGATGCCCGCATGCTTGGCATCGTTGGCAATCAGCCGGACTTCTCGAAGTGCTGAACTGATTGCCGAATCGTGCTGCCCTTGAATGTGCAACTGACAACAGCAAAGTACTATCACTCCCAACCACTCGGCGTATTTTTCATTGTCATCGATACGCGGCCAAGGAGCACATAGTGCAGCAGCATACGGAGCGAAAGTCAGTAGCTCATTTTTCCGAAAATGCCGGTACGCGATAAGAAGTTCCTTGGCAACTTTTGGCGGTTGTTGTGCCCCATTGTGCAGACGCTGCTCGAGCGAGTCGGTGAACAAAACCAGGTCATTTTCGAAGTGCTCCAGCAGGGGAGCACAGAGCTGAGCGAGACGCAAAAATACGATCTGCCGATGCCATTTCGTCAGCTTTTTAGGGGCGATGGTTTGGGTAATGAGTCTCCGCCTGTGGGAGCGAGATGAGTGCTCAGTCATTTGAGCTCCGAGGTTTTTTCAGCGCGGCGATTAGCTCATCAGTTGATTGCGGAACTTCCGCTATTGCTTCATCTTCACGAACGACTTTCCTCTGTCGTTGCTGCACTAACGTACCACGTGAAATGCCTAACCATCGACACAGCATAGGGTCACTCAGCGTCTTCGAGCCGAGCAGTTTTCGGTGCATTTTGATCGGCATATGTGCCGCAAGTGCGTCACGGATTTCGGCAATTTGGTGATGATTTACTGACAGCAAAAGAGAGCTCAGGGCGGACAGCCAGGCAGCGGTTTCGACCTCCTCATCCGAGATTTCTTGTGGGCGTAAACTGACGAGTAGAGTGCCATTTGGTGGCTGCGCTGATGGCCATAAATGTATCGACCACAGTGGCGAGAAAAGCTTAAAATGCCGCTCCGATTTTTTGTCTTCCTCTGATTCACCTTCTTTGATCATGACGCCACGCAGAGGCTCTTTACTCAGTCCGGTAATGATCGGTTGAGGCAGGTCAGACCAACTGATCCACTGCGGATATTGCATGCACCATTCATACGCCGAATGAGCTGCAGGGTGGAGTTCAACATGGATGTTCGGGTTAGCGAAAACAGCTGCCGGCATAGTGACTCCTGACGGAAAAATGAGCTAATGTCAGTGTGCGCGGCGCACTAAAGCAGATCAATTGTTGATCCTGAAAAAACTCATAATCTGTGACCGTGACCACGTGGTTGATCTGGATTGATGCTAAATCTGCAGAACTAGCCGGCCAAGACCAAGCCTTTTATATCAAAGGGTTACGTTTAGTGTAGAATGATGTATATTAAGATTATCTGACTGGCACGGCCTGTCACGCCGGGGGTCGCGGGTTCGAGCCCCGTCCGCTCCGCCACTTATAAGAAGCCCTTAGCTAGTTGATAGCTAAGGGCTTCTTGCTTTTCTGCCTTTAGTAAAATCCCCCCTACTCAACCTGTCAAATCACCCCTCGTGACCACACCGTGACCAAATCTTCCGGGAACATGCCCTCAGGGCGTCACGAGCGAGACGACCTCCCCGAACCGCTGCCGCTCCAGGGCGCCGAAGCCGGGCTTGCCCCTGGCCTTGAGCCGGTTGAGCAGGGGCGTGCTGATGCCGCACAGGAAGCAGGCCAGGCTGTGGGCGCTGAGCGGGGTACCATCCTCCTGCTGCAGCGCCCGGCACCACTGCTCCAGTTGTGCCGGTGCGGGCAGGGGCGGCAACGCCGGGGCCGGCAGCCGGGCGGGCCGGCCGGCGCACACCGAGCAGTGGCCGCAACGGGCCGGGGCCTGGTGGTCGGCGAAGTAGCCGGCCAGGCGCCGGCTCAGGCAGTCGTCGCTCTCGAAGAAGTCGATCATCTCCTCCAGCCGGCTGAGCTCGCTGCGCTCCTTCTGCCGGAAGAGGGCATGCAGCCGCGCGGCTTCCGCCTCCGGATCGAAACCGGACTGCAGCACCCGGTACACCTCGATCATCTGTTTGCTTTCCAGGCTGATCCAGCCCTGTTGGTGCAGGTAGTCGAGGGCGCGGATCACCCGCTGCCGCTCGCCGCCGGCGCGCTGCCGGATGGCCTCGAAATTCACCTGGCACCAGCTGCGGGCCTGGGGCGAGCCGTCGAACAACTGCCGCAGAAAGGCCTGGCGCTCGCCCTGGAAGGCGGCGAGGATCTCCTCGCGCGGCTTGATAAACTTGAAGCGATAATCGGCGAAATAGCTGTATTGCGGCTCGATAATGCCGTCCAGCTCCAGGTACACCAGCAGCGTCTTGAGCGGCAGCAGGCGGATGTTGGTGGCGTTGGAGAGCCGTAGCGGCATCAGTTCCCACTGGGGGCCGGCCTGCTGCAGTTCCCCGAGCAGGGCGCGGATGGCGGCGGGCTCGGGGGTGTCGCCGTAGACGAAGTTTTCCAGCACGTTGAGCCCGGCCCGGTTGCCCAGCAGGGTGCAGGTGGAAGGGTTGCCGTCGCGCCCGGCCCGGCCGATCTCCTGGCTGTAGTTCTCGATGGACTTGGGCAGATCGTAGTGGATCACCCGGCGGATATCGGCCTTGTCCACTCCCATGCCGAAGGCGATGGTGGCGACGATACAGGGAACCCGTCCCTGCATGAAATCCTGCTGCAGTTGCTTGCGCAGATCCTGCTCCAGGCCGGCGTGGTAGGCCCGGGCGGGGATGCCGGCCGCCGCCAGGCGCTCGGCCAGCTGCTCGGCGCTGTGCTGCAGGGTCACGTAGACGATGGTGGGCGAGCTGGGCTCTGCCGCCAGCAACTGCTGCAGGGCGGCGGCCTTGTCCTGCTCGTCCACCGGCAGCACCTGCAACTGCAGGTTGGGCCGGTAGAAGCCGGTGATCACTACATTTTCCTTAGGGATCGCGAATTTTTGCTGCATATCCTCGATAACCCTGGGGGTGGCGGTGGCGGTGAGCAACAGCACCTGGGGAATGGCGAGCTGCTGGCAGTACTGGGGCAGCTTGAGGTAGTCGGGGCGGAAGTTGTGGCCCCATTCGGAGATGCAATGGGCCTCGTCCACCACCAGCAGGGACAGCGGCACCCGGCCGATAAACTGGCGGAAGCGCTCGTTCTTCAGCCGCTCCACCGAGATCATCAGGATCTTGATGCGGCCCTCGCTCACCTCCTGCATCACCCGCCGGCTCTCTTCCCAGCCCTGGCTGGAGTCGATGCTGGCGGCGGGAATGTTCAGCCGGCGCAGAAAGGCCAGCTGATCCTGCATCAGCGCCAGCAGGGGCGAGATCACCAGAGTCAGGTGCGGCAGCAGCAGCGCCGGCAACTGGTAGCACAGCGATTTGCCCGAGCCGGTGGGGAAGATGGCCGCCGCCGACTGGCCGGCCAGCAACTGCTCTATCACCTGCTGCTGGCCCGGGCGCAGCGAGGAAAAACCAAAGGTCTGTTGCAGAATGTGCTGAAAAGGCATGACAGTTACCGGAAAACAAAATATCTCCCAGCTTGGCGTCTGTTTTGCCTTTCGACAATCTTTTTCCCGGAGAAGTCTGCCTGGTCGTGCTCCGGGTTAGGGCAGCCCGGCTTAGTCGCCGGCCATTTTATCCTGAGTCTTCAGTTCGAAGTCGCTGGCATCATGACGTTCGTGTAACTGCTCGGCCGGCTCTCCCCAAGTCCGATTGACCATACGACCACGCTGCACGGCAGGACGTTGGGCGATACGCTCTGCCCAGCGCTGGACATGGGGGTAGTCGTGAACCGAGAGGAATTCGGCGGCATCATAAACCTGGTTGCGTACCAGGGCGCCGTACCAGGGCCAGATCGCCATGTCGGCGATGCTGTATTCCTCGCCGGCGATGTAGGGGCTTTCGGCCAGCCGTCGGTTCAGCACGTCCAACTGACGTTTAACCTCCATGGTATAGCGATTGATGGGGTACTCGTACTTTTCCGGTGCATAAGCATAAAAATGGCCGAAGCCGCCTCCCAGGATGGGGGCACTGGCCATTTGCCAGAACAGCCAGGACAAGCACTCGGTGCGTCCGGCCGGATCAGAAGGCAGGAATACGCCGAATTTTTCCGCCAGATAGAGCAGTATGGCGCCTGACTCGAATACCCGTTGTGGCGGCTTTACGCTGTGGTCGACCAGGGCGGGTATCTTGGAATTGGGATTGATGGCCACAAAACCGCTGCCGAACTGATCGCCTTCTGTAATACGGATCAGATGGGCGTCGTACTCGGCACAGTCAAAGCCCAGTGCCAGCAGTTCTTCCAGCATGATGGTGACCTTGACCCCGTTGGGCGTCGCCAGGGAATAAAGCTGTAGCGGGTGCTTGCCTACCGGTAGTGCCTGCTTGTGGGTGGCGCCGGCCACGGGCCTGTTGATGTGGGCAAAGGCACCACCGCTGGGAGCCTCCCATTTCCATACCTTGGGCGGAGTGTAGGAAGTCTTGCTCATAATCACATCCTCATATGACGGTAGAGCGGTTCAGTGTATCAGGCTTTTGAGCGTCATCGGTGTCAGGTGCCCTGTTGTACTGATTCAAAAAATTTCAATAAGCAAACCAAATCATTCTGCTGTGATCGTATCTTGAGACTCAATACACTACTTTCAGGGTAAAAACCGCGCTAATGGCGGTTATCGAGCATTCAAATTCAATGAACCATTATTTGCATAACGGCGTGGGGAGGTCACTTGATTAAGGTCAGAAAAGCGGACGAGCGCGGCAGGGCGAATTTTGGCTGGCTCCACAGCCGGCACACTTTTTCTTTTGGCAGCTACTACGATCCGGCGCAGATGGGATTTTCCCGGCTGAGGGTGATCAACGATGATGCGGTCGCGCCGGGGGCGGGCTTTGACACCCATGGCCACCGGGATATGGAGATCATCAGCTATGTGCTGGAGGGCAGCATCGCCCACAAGGACAGCTCCGGCAATGAGGAAATACTGAGCGCGGGGGAGTTCCAGCTGATGTCCGCCGGCACCGGAATTCTGCACAGCGAATTCAATCCCTCCAGCAGCAGGCCGCTGAAGTTCCTGCAGATCTGGATAGAGCCCAACGTCCTCGGTGGCAAGCCAGGCTACCAACAGAAGGACTTCGGCCGCAACCCTGGGCTGACCCTGGTAGCCGGCCCGGATGGTGCCGACGGCTCGCTGGTTATCAAGCAGGACGCCCGCCTGTACCAGCTGTGGCTGGGGCAGGGCGAGCAGGCGAGGCTCGAACTGGCGTCCGGGCGCCAGGCGTGGGTTCAACTGGTGGACGGGGAGCTGGCGGTCAATGGTGAATCCCTGAGTCTGGGCGATGGTGCCGCCCTCAGCGGCGAAACGCAATTGTACTTCAGTGCCGACAGGCCGGTGCGGGCACTGGTGTTTGACCTGCCCTGAATCGGCTCAGGAACGCTTCCCCTCCCGGGTCGCCCGGGCCTGTTCCCGCCGTTGCCGGCGGTAGTCCCTGAGTTCACCCAGCCGTATTCCTTCCGGCGCTTCCCGGTGTTTGTGCTGACCGATGCGTTGTGCCGCATAAACACCGGTATGGCCGGAAAACAGGTAGCTGACCACACAGGCCACCCCGGCGTAGAGGCCGATCTCGGCACCGAACAGCTCCATGGCCATCAGGGTGGAGGCGATGGGGGTGTTGGCTGCGCCGGCGAACACGGCGACGAAGCCGATGCCGGCCAGCAGGGAAAAGGGCATGTTCAGCAGGGGGGCGAGGGCATTGCCCAGGGTGGCGCCGATGTAGAACAGCGGGGTGACTTCGCCGCCCTTGAAACTGCTGCCCAGGGAGGCCACGGTGAACAGCAGTTTGCCGACAAAGTCATAGGCGGGCAGCGGCTGCTCAAAAGCTTCGACTATGGTCGGGAGCCCTAGGCCGATGTACCTGTCCGTTCCCAGCAGCCAGACGGCGAGGGCGATGAGGATACCGCCTGCAAAGGGGCGCAGCGGGGCATAACCGATCAGCCTTTTCATCCCGTGGCCCAGGGCATGGGTGGCCTCGGCGAACACCTTGCCGGTCAGCCCGAACAGAGCCCCGGCGATGATCATGGCCGTCAGACCCCAGGCGGAGACTTCGGGGATGGCGGGGATCAGATAATGGGTATGGTGCACTCCCCACCAGAGGCCGACCTGATCGGCGACAATGGCCGCCACCACGCAGGGCAGCAGGGCATCGTAGCGCAGGCGACCGATGGCGAGCACTTCCAGCCCGAACAGGGCGCCGGCCAGTGGGGTGCCGAACACAGAGGCAAAACCGGCGCTGATCCCGGCCATCAGGATGATGCGGCGGTCTTGCGGCTTTAGCCGGAACAGGCGGGTGCACTGATCGGCCAGGGCGCCGCCCATCTGTACCGCAGTACCTTCACGTCCGACCGAGGCGCCGAACAGGTGGGAGATCAGGGTGCCGCCCAGCACCAGGGGCGCCATGCGCAGGGGCACTATGCTTTTCGGATCGTGAATTTCATCGATCAGCAGGTTGTTGCCGGCTTCTACCTGCTGCCCGAAGCGCAAATACAGCCAGCCGACTCCAAAACCGGCCAGGGGCAACAGCCAGATAAGCCAGGGATGGCCGGTGCGGGTATCGGTGGCCCAGTCGAGGGCGAACAGGAAAAAGGCGGACGCCGTGCCGGCGAGCACGGCGACGACACTGGCCAGCACCAGCCATTTGGCCATGTAGGGCAGCAACACCAGTTGCTCCGGTAGCTTGAAATTTTTCATGCGAGTCCAGTTTGGCTTGTGGAATAACGCAGGCACCTGGACGAGGGCGGGACCAGGATGACATTGCCGCACAGGCCTGGGTGTTCAGGCATCATCAGCCCGGGAGGCGGTTAAGGAAGGAGTGCCAGCTCCGAGGGGGCGATTCTAGCAGCAGGGGGGTCTCGGCTCCAGTCCGCGGCCGGACAAGCTGCCCGGCCGCGATCGCTCAAAGGGCCATCATGTCCCGGTGGAAGGATTTCTCGCAGTAGCGGCAGCGAAAGCGCACCTGGCCGTCCACCGCCCTTACCCTGAACTTGCTGGTGACCGGCTCGTTGTGGCTGATGCAGTTGGAGTTGGGGCAGGAGAACACCCCCTCCACCCGCTCCGGCAGGTGCAGCTGCAGCTTTTCCACCACCTCGAAGTCCTCGATCAGGTTGACCGTGGCCTGGGGGGCGAACAGCGCCAGCTGGTTGGCCTGGGCGGCGGACAGCCGGGTGTTTTCCACCTTGATGATGTCCTTGGCGCCCAGCGCCTTGGAGGGCAGGTTGAGGCCCACGGTGATCTTCTCGTGGGTCTGCACCAGGCCGAACAGCTGCAGGATCTTGATACCCTGGCCGGCGGGGATATGGTCGATGACGGTGCCGTTGTGGATGGCTTCGACTTGCAGTTGGTTCTTGTTCATCATGGCTCTCACAGGCTTTCGTTCAGCACCAGGGCGAGCAGGGCCTGGCGGGCGTAAACGCCGTTTTCGGCCTGCTCGAAGTAATAGGCGTAGGGGGTGTCGTCCACCTCTATGGTGATCTCGTCGATGCGCGGCAGGGGATGCAGCACCTTGAGGCTGTCCTTGGCATTTTCCAGCACCTCCGGGGTGAGCACGTACTTGGAGGCCACGTGCATGTACTCGGTTTCGTCGAAGCGCTCCTTCTGCACCCGGGTCATGTAGAGGATATCCAGCTCGTCCATCACCTCTTCCATGCTGTCGCGGAATTCGAAGTTAATGCCCTTTTCCACCAGCTCGTCACACAGGTAGTCGGGCATGGCCAGGGCCTGGGGCGCGATAAAGTAGAACTTGCAGCCGAACAGGCTGAGCGCCTGGGTCAGGGAGTGCACGGTGCGGCCGTACTTGAGGTCGCCCACGAAGGCCACGGTCAGGCCCTGCAGGGTGCCCTGGGTTTCGTAGATGGTGAACAGATCCAGTAGGGTCTGGGTTGGGTGCTGGTTGGAGCCGTCACCGGCGTTGATCACCGGCACCGAGGAAAATTCCGCCGCCAGCCGGGCGGCGCCTTCCTGGGGGTGGCGCATCACGAAGGCGTCGCTGTAGGAGCTGATGATCTTCACCGAGTCGGCCAGGGTCTCGCCCTTCTTGGCCAGGGAGGTGCTGCCGCTGTCGGAAAAGCCGATCACCGCGCCGCCCAGCCGGTGCACCGCCGTTTCGAACGACAGCCGGGTACGGGTGGAGGCTTCGAAGAAGCAACTGGCCACCACCTTGTGCCTGAGCAGCTCGGGCCGGGGGTGGGTCTTGAGCATCACGGCGGTGTCGATGACCAGCTCAAGCTCGGCGCGGGTGAAGTCGGAAATGGAGATTACATGCTTTTGATATAGGGGGTTTGCCATCAGCAACGCTCTTCCGGTGAAGTGGAGACCATAAAAAAGCCCCGATATGGGGCCCATGGAGCAATAAGACTGCAAACGCCGCCGTTTTGACGGCAAGCGGTCAGGAAGCCGGCCTGGCAATAACGGCGAAAACGGAACATCCAGACACTCCGGGCGATTGCAAATCGTACGGATTATAGAGAAATGCAAGACCAAAGCAAAATGGACCACCGCCGGACGGGCAGTCGGCGAAAAGGTGAGCGAACGCGCCAGAAGTCTCTAAAAAGCCCTTTACCTTTAAAGGTCGCCGGTTATAATGCGCGTCGTGTTGTAGGGGCATAGTTCCAATTGGTAGAACAGCGGTCTCCAAAACCGACGGTTGGGGGTTCGAATCCCTCTGCCCCTGCCAACTTCACATAAAAAGCCAGCTTCACGCTGGCTTTTTGCGTTAGGGAGTCATCATGACGCCGTTACCATCGTCACTATGGCAATTCCTCGGGCTGCCGGTCTGGTACTGTCGCCATCCCGAACGCCTGCCTTTGGCGCCCGTGCCAGATCTCCGGCCGGCGACAGTCCTGCTGGTAGCTGGGCAGGGTGTCCTGCCGTCCGAGCGGCTGGTGGCGGATTTGCGCCTGGCCCTGGACGATCGGGAGCTGGCGGTTATGGCGGAAACCGCCTGGCTGGCCGCCGGTCGACCTGGTGCCGCCGTACTGCTGGGTCTCAACCTCACGGAGGCGGCGCCGGAGATGTCCTGGCAGGCCAGCCTGCCGCTGACCCCGGTGCACAAGCGCCAACTTTGGAGCTGCCTATGCAAGCTGTGTTTCGCCCCCTGAGTGCCAGCGATCTGGATGCCATGGTCCGGGTCGAACGGGATGCCCACATTGAGCCCTGGAGCCGCGAGCAGCTCGCCGAGAGCCTGCACGGGCGGTACTTTTCCGGCGCCCTGTGGCAGCAGCAGCAGTTGCTCGGTTTTTTTATCGCCGATGCGGTCATCGATGAGAGCACCCTGATGAATATCTGCATCGCACCCGCGTGGCAGGGGCAGGGGCTGGGCCGCCGGCTGCTGGAGCACTGGCTGGAAGAGTGCCGGCAACGGCGGCTGGCCATGGCCTGGCTGGAGGTGCGCGTTTCCAACCAGGCCGCGCTGCGCCTGTACCGGACGTCGGGGTTTGCCAAGACCGGCCGGCGCAAGGACTATTACCGCGCCGGCGAGGGACGGGAAGACGCCATCGTAATGCAAAAACCGCTGTAAGCTTCCATACTCAAGGGCAAACACTCTCACCAAGGACGGAACCATGAGAGGCTCAAGGGTTTGCCTGCTGGCCGCGGCACTACTGTGGCCCCTGCTGTCGGACGCCAGCATCTACCGCTACCGGGATGCCGCCGGCGTGGTCCACTATACCGACAATCGCCTTAGTGCCGCCGCCCACGCCAGCGAACGCTGGCAGCAGGATCAGGTAAACAAGGACGGTATCCTGGTGAGGGTGGTGGAAAAACCCGATGGCCACTATTTCTTCGCCCTCAATCGCCTGCCCGGCCGGGCAGAGCTGACCCTGCGTTTTTCCGGTATCCAGAACACTCAGATCCCCGATGCCCTGCAGCAGGTTATTTCCCTGCCGCCGAGGGAGGAAAAGTTTGTCGGCAAGGTTACTGCCGCGGCGCCCGGCCACTGGCGCTACGACTATGGTTTTGCCTACAGCAGCCAGCAGGGCTCCCGCAAGGTGGATACCGGGCGGCGAGTGGAAAAAATCGCCGGCGCCACCGTGCTCAGCCCCAGGGTCCAGGCCTGGAAGCGGCCCGCCTCCCTGTCCTACTTTCCGGGCATGATTGACCTCTCTCCGCCGGTGGCGGGTGCCTACCGGGTATCCCAGGGCTTCAACGGCGAATTCAGCCACAACAGGCCTGCCAACCGCTATGCCCTCGACATTGCCCTGCCCGTGGGAACGCCGTTGCTGGCAACCCGGGACGGCGTGGTGGTGGCGGCGGTGGATGTCCATTCGGGCGGCGGGTTGCGGCCGGAGTTCCGTGGCCGGACCAATTACCTGAGGTTGCGCCATGACGACGGCACCATGACTCTCTATGCCCATTTGCACACCGGCTCGTTGCTGGTGAAGAAGGGCGACCGGGTCCGTGCCGGGCAACGGGTGGCGGCATCCGGCAATACCGGCTATAGCTCGGGTCCCCACCTGCACCTGGCGTTGCAGGTCAATAACAAGGGGCGTATCGAGTCCATTCCCTTTACCCTCAACGGCCGATCTCCCGCCGCCGGCCAACTGTTGCTGGCCAGGGATTGAAGCTCGCGTTTAGAGTATAAGCTTTAAATTTGGGCTGTTTCGAAATGCTGTTTTAAAAATGAAATTGAAATTAATATTTCGATTTATGTTTCTTTGTAAACTTTTTTTCCTTTATTTTTACCAAAACCTGGTTTTTTACATTTTTCGTAGCGATGGCGGAGAGAAAAAAGCGGTTGCGTTATAGGGTTTGCTGTGGCCTTTTACTTGTCCTTCATGATGAAAAACAAGGTAAAAGGCAGGAAAAACGAGATGTCAGAGTCCGTCGACGTTGTTGAAAGCGTACCGCGCAGCATAAGCCACTATCTGCGGGTGCTGGGTCCCGGCATTCTGGGCGCCGCCGCCGCCATCGGCGGCTCCCACCTGGTGGCCTCGACCCAGGCCGGTGCCATTTACGGCTGGCAGCTGGTCGGGCTGATTATCGTGGTCAACCTGCTGAAATATCCCTTCTTCCAGATCGGCGCCCGCTACACCATGGCGGCGGACGAGACCCTGATCCAGGGCTACGACCGTATCGGTCGAGGCTACCTTTATTTGTTTACCGCGCTCAATATCTTTGCCTCCGTGGTCAGCACCGCCGGGGTGGCCATGCTCTGTGGCAGTATCCTCGGCCTCTTTATCGGCGACGACCTGAGCGTAACCCAGCTCAGCATGATAGTGCTGGCCGGCTCCCTGGTGTTCCTGATCACCGGCCACTACAAGACCCTGGACCGGGTGACCAAGTGGATTATCGTCGGCCTGGCGATCGCCACCGTCACGGCGGTGTTTATCGCCCTCAATCAGGGGGGCGTGGCGACCCCCGACTTCGTGGCGCCCAGTCCCTGGAACCTGGCGTCGGTCGGCTTTCTGGTGGCGCTGATGGGCTGGATGCCGGCGCCCATCGAACTTTCTTCCTGGAACAGCGTCTGGCTCAGGCAGAAGAAAAAAGCCCTGGGCGAGGAGCTCGATTATCGGGACGCTCTGGTCGACTTCAACGTGGGTTACATCACCTCCACCCTGCTGGCCATTGCCTTCGTTGCCCTCGGTGCCCTGGTGCTGCACGGCAGCGGCGAGAGCCTGGCCAGCTCCGGCATTGCCTTCGCCCACCAATTGGTGAACGTGTACGCCAGCGTGATGGGTGACTGGAGCCGCTGGTTGATAGCATCGATTGCCTTCCTGTGTATGTTCTCCACCACCGTCACCGTGCTGGACGGCTACAGCCGGGCCCTGAGCGAGTGCCTGGTGCAACTGGGACAGCGCCAGGGCAGCGGTCCCACCGGCCACGGTGCCCGCCATACCTATCCGCTGATGGTGGCGATGGGGCTGGTGGGCGCGCTTATCATCATGTTCTTCAAGGGCGCCCTGCTGGCCATGCTGGAGTTCGCCATGATCTCCGCCTTTATCAGCGCCCTGGTGTTTGCCTGGCTGAACTACCGGCTGATGACACTGCCGCAGGTGCCCGAGCGTTACCGCCTGGGCGGCGCCATGGTGGCCCTGAGTCGGGCCGGCATCTTGTTCTTCGCCGCTTTCAACCTGCTGTTCGGTTACTGGTACCTGTTCGTCAAATAAGGTTGTTGCCGAGGTGGTACTATCAGGAGCAGTGGGTTGCCTCTATGGGGGATCATGGCAGGTGAGGAGGTGGCATGTCGTTCTTTAGCCGGCTGAAGGGCTGGTTCGGGCAGGGGAGCGGGACGGCAGAGGCGCTGCCCTGGCGGGAGGTGCTGGACCAACTGCCCATATTGCAGGGCCTGGCGGCAGAGGAACAGGAACGCCTGTGCGAACTGGCGGCCCAACTGCTGGCGCGCAAGACCCTGACCCTGCTTGGGGTGGAGCTGGCCCCGGAGGAGCGGACGGCTCTGGCGCTGCAGGCGGCGTTGCCGATATTGCATCTGGACCTGGCCTGGTACCGGGGTTTTCGCGAGATCATCATTATTCCCGAGCCGGTCACCCGTCGTGAAAGCGTGCAGGATGAATACGGCCTGGTCAGTGAGGTGATCGAAGAGCACGCCGGCGAATCCTGGCAGCAGGGCCCCCTGGTGCTGGCCTGGAGCGAGCTGTGCCAGGATGGCGGCTGGGATGGCTACAACCTGGTGATCCACGAGCTGGCCCATAAGCTGGACATGCTGGGCGGCGAGGCCGACGGCGCGCCGCCGCTGCGCCCGGGCATGAGCGGCGAGGCCTGGCGACGCGACTTCCAGGCCGCCTTCGACTCCCTCTGCCATAGCCTGGAGCGTGGCGAGGAAACCCCTATAGATCCTTACGCCGCCACCCATCCGGCCGAGTTCCTGGCGGTGTGCTGCGAGCTGTTTTTTTGTTGCCCCAGGCAACTGGCGGTAGCCTATCCCGCTGTATACCGTCAGTTGTCCGGCTTCTTTGGCCAGGATCCGCTGTCGCGCCAGCCCTTGGCGGTGGGGCCGGCGTTGCCCGGCTCGGGGTTCTGTGATCCTGCTCGCTAAACCACCGCTTACGGTGGCGTCGATAAGTGATACTTTACTGATTGAAAGCCATAGCCTATTAAGGCTCGAGGAAAGATCGATTTATCTTTTGGCTGTCGAGCCAGTATAGTGACTGCGCTGTTTCTTTCTTTCGTTATCTCTTCATTTGGGGCCGGGCAATCAGGCTTCCTATGAGGTATCGATGCAATCATGATTAAAAATACAAAAAGCATCGTTAGATATTCGTTAATGATTCGGCTATGTTGTAAAAAAACGTCATTTTGGCTGGAGCAAAACAGGCAAGGCTGCCTGGCAGTTGAAGGAACAGCTTGCCCGAAACCGGACGCGCCTCGTCGGTATCCGGTGCGATATCAACATTAATCAGGGAATTATTATGTTAATCGGAATTCCAAGGGAAACGCTCAGCGGCGAGACTCGGGTGGCGGCGACCCCCAAGTCGGTCGAACAGCTGCGCAAACTGGGTTTTGAGGTCTGCATTGAACAGGGAGCCGGCCACAGCGCCAGCTTCGAGGATGCAGCCTATGTCGCGGCCGGCGCCTCGCTGGTCGAGACGGCACAGGTCTGGCAATCCGCCATTCTCTACAAGGTCAATGCCCCCACCGCCGACGAGATCGAGCGGCTGCAGGCGGGTACCACCCTGGTCAGCTTTATCTGGCCGGCACAAAACCCCGAGCTGGTAGAGCAGCTCAAGAACAAGGGCGTGACCGTGATGGCCATGGACATGGTGCCGCGCATTTCCCGCGCCCAGTCCCTGGATGCCCTGTCGTCCATGGCCAACATCGCCGGCTACCGGGCGGTGGTGGAAGCCGCCCATGAGTTCGGCCGCTTCTTTACCGGCCAGATCACCGCCGCCGGCAAGGTGCCGCCCGCCAAGGTGCTGGTGATCGGCGCCGGCGTGGCCGGCCTGGCGGCCATCGGTGCCGCCGGTTCCCTGGGTGCCATTGTGCGCGCCTTCGACACCCGCCCCGAGGTAAAAGAGCAGATCAATTCCATGGGGGCCGAGTTCCTGGAGCTGGACTACGAGGAAGACAGCGATTCTTCCGACGGTTACGCCAAGGAGATGAGCCAGGCCTTTATCGACGCCGAAATGGCGCTGTTCCTGCAGCAGGCCAAAGAGGTGGACATCATCATCACCACGGCGCTGATCCCCGGCAAACCCGCGCCCAAGCTGATTACCGCCGAGATGGTGGCGGCCATGAATCCGGGCTCGGTGATCGTGGATCTGGCGGCGCAAAACGGCGGCAACTGCGAGCTGACCAGGCCCGGCGAGCTGTTCGTGTCCGACAACGGCGTCAAGATCATCGGCTACACCGATCTCAACGGCCGCCTGCCCACCCAGTCCTCCACCCTCTACGCCACCAACCTGGTCAACCTGGCCAAGCTGCTGTGCAAGGAAAAGGACGGCAACATCAAGGTCGACTTTGACGACGTGGTGCTGCGCAACATGACGGTGGTGAAGGATGGCGAAATCACCTTCCCGCCGCCCGCCATCAGCGTGTCGGCGGCGCCCAAGGCCAAGGCCGCGGCCCAGCCCGCCGCCGAACCCCATGCCAAAAAGCCGAGCAACCTCAAGTACTACCTGGGCGGCGCCGGTGTGTTGCTGTTCGCCTGGCTGGCCGCAGTGGCGCCGGCTGAGTTCCTGTCTCATATCACGGTATTCGTGCTGGCCTGCATCGTGGGCTACTACGTGATCTGGAACGTATCCCACTCCCTGCATACGCCGCTGATGTCGGTGACCAATGCCATCTCCGGCATTATCGTGGTGGGCGCTCTGTCCCAGGTAGGCGCGGGCGGTTTTGTCAGCTTCCTCGCCTTTGTGGCAGTGCTGATCGCCTCAATCAACGTGTTTGGCGGTTTTACCGTGACACACCGCATGCTGAAGATGTTTAGGAAGGGCTGATTAAAATGTCACAAGGACTAGTAACTGCATCTTATATCGTGGCCGCCGTGCTCTTTATTCTGAGCCTGGCGGGCCTGTCCAAGCAGGAGTCGGCCAAGGCCGGTAACTGGTACGGTGTGGCGGGCATGACCATCGCCCTGCTGGCCACCATTTTCAACCCCGAGGTCACCGGCCTGGGCTGGATCATTGTGGCCATGGCCATCGGTGCCGCCATCGGTATCCGTTTCGCACTGAAAGTGGAAATGACCGAAATGCCGGAGCTGATCGCCATACTGCACAGCTTCGTGGGCCTGGCGGCGGTGTTTGTGGGCTACAACACCTACATGGATCACGGTGACATGTCCGGCGCCATGCTGAACATTCACAACACCGAAGTCTTCCTCGGCGTGTTCATCGGTGCCGTCACCTTCACCGGCTCCATCGTGGCGTTCTGCAAGCTGCGCGGCCTGGTCTCTTCCAAGCCGCTGATGCTGCCGCACCGCCACAAGCTCAACCTGCTGGCGGTGGTGGTGTCCGCCCTGCTGCTGATCTGGTTCGTGCAGGTGGAAGGCTCCACCTTCGCCCTGCTGGTGATGAGCCTGATCGCCCTGGCCTTTGGCTGGCACCTGGTGGCCAGCATCGGCGGTGCCGACATGCCGGTGGTGATCTCCATGCTCAACTCCTACTCGGGCTGGGCGGCGGCAGCGGCGGGCTTTATGCTGTCCAACGACCTGCTGATCGTCACCGGTGCCCTGGTGGGCTCAAGTGGTGCCATCCTGTCCTACATCATGTGCCGCGCCATGAACCGCTCCTTTATTTCGGTGATCGCCGGCGGCTTCGGCTCCGACGGTGCCGCCAGCGGCGGTGAAGAGGAAGACGGCGAGTACACCGAGGTGAACGCCGAGGACGTGGCCGACATGCTGAAGAATTCCAGCTCGGTGATCATCACCCCCGGATACGGCATGGCGGTGGCCCAGGCCCAGTACCCGGTGGCGGATCTGGTGTCCAAGCTGCGCGCGGCGGGTGTCAAGGTGCGCTTTGGCATCCACCCGGTGGCGGGCCGTCTGCCCGGCCACATGAACGTACTGCTGGCCGAGGCCAAGGTGCCTTACGACATCGTGCTGGAAATGGATGAGATCAACGACGACTTCGATGACACCGACACCGTGCTGGTGATCGGCGCCAACGACACCGTCAACCCGGCGGCCAACGAAGACCCGGCCAGCCCCATTGCCGGCATGCCGGTGCTGGAAGTGTGGAAGGCCCAGCAGGTGGTGGTGTTCAAGCGTTCCATGAACACCGGTTACGCCGGGGTGCAGAACCCGCTGTTCTTCCGGGAAAACAGCGTCATGCTGTTCGGCGATGCCAAGGACAGCGTGGACAATATCCTGAAAGCGCTGTAATTCGTTGCAGACTGTCAACGATAAAAAAGGGAGCTTCGGCTTAATGCCGATCAGTTAAGCCAAATCGCTTGACGATCCCGCTCAGAAGATCAAAATCCGATGATCACAGGTCATCGGATTTTTTTATGCTGCTTTCTGACGCACTGGCTCGTACTTCCCTCAACCGCACCACGGAATTTCACAGCCTGGCTGAAGTGCTCGACCCAGAGATAATCCGGGCTTGTCTGGCTTCCAACGGCGTGGCGACGGTGCGCAAGCGCAAACTGCCGATGGAGGCCATGGTCTGGGCGGTCATTGGCATGGCGCTGTTTCGTGGTGACTCCGTACGCCAGCTCATCAACAAGCTGGATATTGTCCTGCCCCAGGAGGTCGACTCGGTGGTGCGCAGCGCGGTCACGCAAGCCCGTAAAAAGCTGGGCAGCGACGTGGTGCGCGATATCTTCCGGCAAACCAGTGCCAACTGGCATGCACAGGCTCAGCATCCGCACTGGAGCGGGCTGAACCTGTATGGCGTTGACGGCGTGGTCTGGCGCACACCCGATTCACCACAGAATACCGGCGCCTTTGCCCGCACTGCCAACCAATCCACGGACGCCGCTTATCCCCAGGTGCGCATGGTGTGCCTGATGGAGCTGAGCAGTCATTTACTGGTGGACAGCACGTTTGACAGTGTTGCGGTCAGTGAAATGCAGCTGGCGGCCCGCTTGCTGCCGAACACACCGGACCATAGCCTGACGCTGTTTGATAAAGGGTTTTACTCGTTGGGTTTGCTGCATGCTTGGCAACAAGGACAGCAACGGCACTGGTTGCTGCCGCTGCGTAAAGGCACACAGTATGAGGTGGTGCGCAGCCTGGGACGCGGTGACAAACTGGTTCGGCTGAAACCCAGCCCGCAGGCCCGGAAAAAGTGGCCCGACTTACCGGTGACGCTGGAGGCGAGGCTGCTGAGTAAAACCGTCAAGGGAAAACCCGTTCATATCCTGACCTCTCTGACCGATGCCATGGCCTATCCGGGTCGGGAGATTGTGGATTTATATGCCCACCGCTGGGAAATCGAGCTGGGCTATCGAGAAATGAAGCAGCACCTGCTGGACAGTCGTTTCACCTTGCGTAGCCAGTTGCCGGAACTGATACACCAGGAACTATGGGGCGTGCTGCTGGCCTACAACCTTATCCGCTACAAAATGATATTGATGGCACGAGCATTACCCGCGACCTATCCGAATCAACTGAGCTTCAGGGAAGCCTCGTCTTACATCATCTTCAAGCTGAGCCAACTGCCCAGTGTGGCACCGGGCAACTTGCCAAGAGAGGTGTTTACGCCAGAGAAACAGGCCAAACAGTTCAAGCTGGAGGGGAAACGAGAACGAAGTTATCCAAGAGTGCTGAAAGCGTCTAAAAACACCTATCCGGTCAGAAAGAAAAATGCCGCTCACCTTAAGTGAACGGCATTAAGCTTCGGCTCCCTTTTTGTTGGGTGTGCCAGGCATGGCGCGTAGCGCCTTGACGGGCGCTGTTCCGGTACAGGTGGTGCTGGCCGGATGACTTGGGGTGCAAGTCCCCTGTGGGCCCGGTAAGGGGAACCACTAGCCGAACGGCAAGGGTGTTCACCGCGAGGCGAAATCTGAAGGAAGCCGAAGGTAAACCACTGGCCTGACGAACAGGAATCGCATAGGAGGCGGCCATAGCAGGTGAGGTAGCCCATACTGCCAAAGCCCGATACTTACACTGAAGCTATGGACGTAAATGCGGCGGGTATAAGTGGGAAGGTCACGCGCATTATCCTGGGAGATCTGTCGCTCTGCCTAAGGCTACTGATGCCGTGAGGTATCGGGATGGAGCAACCTGTGAACCGCCGTGGTACGGAACCGTATGCCCGGTGGTGTGAGAGGACGGAGGCCGTGAGGCCTCCTCCTACTCGATTGTGATAGAGCAACCGAACCGTTTAAAAGTCGACCAGTCAACGTAGATGAACAGGGCGGGAGCACACTTTGCTGTCAATTTAACCAAAGAATAATTGAGCCCGATAATCGTCGTTCCAACTGGCTCGCTTCAGCTTGTTGCGCTGGCTCGGTGAGCCACATTCGCTCTGCCTGAGGATGTTCATCACGAAGCGCCGGAACAACGCCATGTTTTCGACCGCGTCAC
>NZ_PXYH01000025.1 GCF_003012795.1 Zobellella taiwanensis | reverse complement strand
TTTAATGCCTGGCGGCAATAGCGTTGTGGAACCACCTGACTCCATGCCGAACTCAGCAGTGAAACGCAACCGCGCCGATGATAGTGTGGCAGCTGCCATGTGAAAGTAGGTCACTGCCAGGCACCCAATTTGCTGATATAGCTCAGATGGTAGAGCGCACCCTTGGTAAGGGTGAGGTCCCCAGTTCGATTCTGGGTATCAGCACCATGATTTTAAAGTTTTATCTGACTGCCATAGCGTTGTGGTACCACCTGATTCCATGCCGAACTCAGAAGTGAAACGCATCCGCGCCAATGATAGTGTGGCAGCTGCCATGTGAAAGTAGGTCACAGTCAGATACCTATCACCCAACCCCGCTCACAGAGCGGGGTTTTTTGTTTTCCGGACAATAAGCCGCTTGACCTTACTATTGGGGGAAAGGTTATGGTTTTACCATAACAACAAGCTGGTTCCGGAGGTTGCCATGAATATCAGCAAAGTGGCCAGGCTAACAGGCCTGACCGCCAAAACGATCCGTTATTATGAAGCAATAGGTCTGATTTCTCCGCCCCTACGTGGAGCCAATGGCTATAGGAGCTATGATGAGTCCTTGCTCAGGCAGATCCGCTTCGTCAAGAATGCCCGCGAGGCCGGTTTCAACCTGGATGAATGCCAGGAGCTGGTAGCTCTGTATCTCAACCAGGACAGAACCAGTGCCGAGGTTAAAGCCCTGGCGCTGGCCAAAATCGCCGATCTTGAGCTGCGACTGCAGAAAATGCAGAAAATGCTGCTGGGTTTGCAGCAGTTAGCTGATCGTTGTCATGGTGACAGCCAGCCCGATTGCCCTATCATGGACGCCCTGGATGGCACGAGCAGTTGCGGTACGGTAAAAGAGTGACCATGATCACCTTTTTGTATCCGTTTTTAACGCAGAATGCACCATAACTCGTATTTTATCTGCAAGTTAACAAGAGGTTACATCTTGTCGGGCAGATCAGGCAGCAACCAGAGCGGACATGTGAGCATCAATGAACGATAACAAGAATCAGATAGAGGTGAAAAACGTCACCGCAACCGTGCGTTCCCACCGGCCAACGGATGAAGGCCATATCTATGTCAGGGCTCAGGCTGGCCGATGGCAGCGGCTGCGCAAACAGATGGGCTGGTTTTTCATGCTGCTGTTCATGGTCGGTCCCTGGCTTGGTTGGAACGGTCGTCAGGCAATATTACTGGACATTGAACACCAGCGGTTCCATATCTTCGGTGCCACTATCTGGCCCCAGGATCTGACCCTGCTGGCCTTACTGTTTATGGTGGCCGCGTTCGGACTGTTTTTCGTGACCACCTTTCTTGGCCGGGTATGGTGCGGTTATCTCTGTCCACAGACGGTGTGGACTTTCATTTTTATCTGGTTTGAGGAAAAAATCGAGGGTAGCGCCAATAAACGTCGCCAGCTCGACAAGGCACCCTGGAACGTCAACAAAGTCTGGAGGAAGGCTGCCAAGCATCTGTGTTGGCTGGGATTCTCCCTGTTTACCGGTTTTACCTTCATCGCCTACTTTGTGCCGGCGCAAGAGCTGGCCCTCGGACTGCTCACTTTTTCCGCCAGCTTCTGGGCCGGGTTCTGGGTGCTGTTCTTCGCCTTCTGTACCTATGGTAACGCCGGTTTTATGCGGACCATAATGTGTACCCACATGTGCCCTTATTCGCGCTTTCAGTCGGCGATGTTCGATAAGGATACCTATACCGTAAGCTATGACGCGGAACGGGGCGAACAGCGCGGACCTCGCCCGCGCAAGAAGGATCCCAAGGCGCTGGGGCTGGGTGATTGTATCGATTGCGACCTGTGTGTGCAGGTGTGCCCAGCCGGTATCGATATCCGGGATGGCCTGCAGTATGAATGCATCAACTGCGGTGCCTGTGTGGATGCCTGTGATCAGACCATGGAGCGTATGGGGTATGCTCCCGGGTTGATCAGCTACACCACAGAGCACAAGCTGCGTCACAAGGAAACCCACGTTGCCCGGCCCAAGCTTATCGGCTACGGCGTGGTGATGGCGGTTATGCTAGCGGCCTTTGCCTACCTGGCTTCGAATATCATGCCCATGGACATGGAGGTCATCCGGGATCGCAACCAGCTTTACCGGGAAACCGCCGAAGGCCTGGTGGAGAATACCTATACCCTGAAACTGATCAACAAGACAATGGAGCCGGTGACCTACCAGCTGGGTGTGGAAGGGCTGGAGCAAGCCGAATGGATAGGCCCATCGGAAATCAGCATTCGGGCAGGTGAGGTGCTCAGCTTGCCGGTCAGCCTGTCGGTCGACCCCTATCTGTTGTCTTCCCCGGTCCAGGACATTACCTTTGTTATGACCCGGCAGGGCGTGGAGCCGGACGACAGCAAGGCAGCCGTGCGTAACGAGAGCAAGTTCTTCAGCGCAACCCGCTAAATATCTCCAAAACTGTCATAATCAAAAAGCCGCAGCCTCTTGCGGCTTTTTTGGGAGCAGCATGAATTATTATCAACTGACACCGGACGCCATTACCGATGCCCTGGCCGGAATGGGCTTTTATGTGGATTCGGGGCTGATGGCCCTGAACAGCTACGAGAACCGGGTGTACCGCTTCAAGAATGAAGAGGAAGGCAACCTGGTGGCCAAATTCTACCGGCCTGGCCGCTGGAGCCGGGAACAGATAGAGGAAGAGCATGCCTTTGTGGCCGCCCTGGCTGCCGACGGGGTCAGGGTGGTGCAGCCCCTGCAACGGGAGCAGCAGAGCCTGTTCGAATATAAGGGCATACTGTTTGCGGTATGGCCGGCTATTGCGGCCAGGCAACTGGAAGCGGATAACCTGGAGCAGTTGGAAGCCCTGGGAGAGCAGTTGGCAAAACTGCATCTGAGAGGGGAGCGTGAACCGCTTGGGCATCGCTCCCGGATGGATCCTGCTGTTGAGCTGCCCCTGGCCCGTGACCTGCTGGAGCGTCATGGCCAAATCCCGGCGGCCCTGCGCCAGCCTTTTTTCTCCCTGCTGGAAAGGCTGCTGGAGGAGGTCTGCCGTCGTTATCGTCCGGCTACCGACATTGCGCTGCATGGTGACTGCCACGGCGGTAATCTGTTATGGCAGGGCGGCCCCTGGTTGCTGGATTTTGATGATTGCCGCCGAGGACCGGCGGTACAGGATATATGGATGATGCTCAGTGGCAGTCGCCAGGAGCAACTGGTGCAGCTGGATAGCCTGTTGGCCGGATACGAGATGGTCCGGGAATTCGACAATGCCGAGCTGGCCCTGATCGAGCCGCTGCGGTCGATGAGGATCATCAACTATATGGCCTGGCTGGCGTCCCGCTGGTCCGATCCGGCTTTTCCGGTCAACTTTCCCTGGTTCAATACCGAGGGCTACTGGCAGCAGCAGATTGCCGTGCTGAGGGAACAGCTCGAGGCACTGGCTGCACCGCCATTGTCCTTGACGTCCTGGAATTGATTACTTAACTTGAAGCAGCCTTTACTGAATGGGATTGTGTATGAAAAAGTTAGTTTTTGCCTTTCTGACGCTGTTGCTGGCTCCCCTGGTCAACGCGGCTCCCGAGTTCAAGAAAGGGGTCGAATATACCGTGGTCAAGGAAACCCCGAGCAGCCAGCCCGAGGTAACCGAGTTTTTCTCCTATGTTTGCCCGCATTGCTACAGTTTCCAGCCGCTGATGGAGAAGCTGGCGGAGCGTCTGCCGGAGGTGGAAATCAACAAGGTGCCGGTTCCTTTCCTGGGCCGTGAGATGGGGCCGGTGCTGCAGCGTGCCTATGGCGCCGCCGTACTGCTGGAAGTGGAGGACAAGCTGACACCCGCTATTTTCGATCAAATCCACCGGCAGAAGAAAATGCCCCGCTCCATGGACGATATCAAGGCCGTGTTCGTCGACAACGGCGTTGAGGCCGGCGAGTTCGACGGCGTGATTAACAGTTTTGCCCTCAATGGCATGGTCGCCCAGTACGACAAGCTGACCGAGAACTTCAACGTCCGCGGCACGCCGACCCTGATCGTCAAGGGAAAATACGAACTCAATATGGGCGAAATCGGCTCTGAGGAACGGTTTTACCGGGTAGTGGAATACCTGCTGTCCGCCGAGTAAGGCCCGCCCTTTTGCCTGTGCGGCCGGTATTGACCGGCCGTTTTTATTTTCAGTGGCTGTTGCGCTTGGCCGGTGACATCTGATGGATGTTGGGACTGTCATGATAACGATCGCCCTGGTCCTGCCAATGGGCGGTGGGCAGGTGGAAAAGGTAAAACCGTTCCCTGTGGGTATCGGTAACAAACCCCATGCCCTGCAATGTCAGCTCGAAATGAATATCGGAGATAAACTCCAGGTTAAAGCGCTGCCTGCCGGACAGGGTGGCGATGTCCTCCCGGGTCAGGTAAACCCCTTCCTTCGCCTCTTCGAAGCGCTGATGTAGCCAGGCGGCAAACTCCTTGGCACTTTTCATGATGTTCTCCTTGTTCCTGCGATGGGATCATTCCCGCAGTTGGCTGAGCAGCCTGTCCATGGCTCGGTAACCCAGGGCCTCGATCAGGTGCCGGCGCTGGATTTGCGGCTCGTCGGCAAGGTCGGCGAGGGTCCGGGCTACCCTGATCAGTTTATGCCAGGCCCGGATGGATAGCTTCATCCGATGCAGAGCCTGTTCCAGAAAGGCCGCGTCTTCCGCCTGCAGTGGGCAGAGCCGGTCCAGATCGCTGCCGCTGAGCCGGGCATTGACCTTGCCGGCCCTGGCCAACTGGCGCTCTCTCGCGGCCAATACCCGTTGCCGTACCTGGGCCGAGGTTTCCCCTCGGGTCCGTGGACGGCTGAGTTCCCCCGGCGGCAGTAGCGGAATTTCCACCGACAGATCGAAACGATCAAGAAAAGGGCCTGAAATCCGGCCGAGATAGCGGAGTATCTGCTCCGACGAACTGCGGCTCAGTCCTTCCTGATAGTGCCCGCAGGGACTGGGGTTCATGGCGCCGATCAGTTGGAAACGGGCGGGAAAAGTGACCCTGTGGGCGGCTCGGGAAATGGACACGCTGCCGGTTTCCAGCGGTTCGCGCAAAGCGTCGAGTACTCGCCGTTCGAACTCCGTCATTTCGTCGAGAAACAAGACGCCATGGTGAGCCAGGGAGATTTCCCCCGGCTTGGGGTGGCTGCCGCCGCCAACCAGAGCCACTGCCGAAGCGGAATGATGAGGCTGGCGGAAGGCTCGTTGCCGCCAGTTATCCGGTTCCAGTCCCTGACCACTGATGGAGCGGATGGCGGCCGCTTCCAGTGCTTCTTCTTCGGTCATGGGGGGTAACAGGGTCGGCAAGCGGCTGGCCAGCATACTTTTGCCGGTACCGGGCGGTCCCAGCAACAACAGATTGTGTCCGCCGGCGGCGGCGATTTCCAGCGCCCTTTTGCCGGACTCCTGCCCAATGACATCGCCGATATCGAGTTCAGTGGCCTGTTCCCGCTGGGTGGCGGCTGGTGGTCCCGTCAGGTCGCCCTGGCCGTGCAACCAGGCGGTGATGGCCAGCAAGTGGGGCGCCAGCAGTGCCGAACTGGGCGTAATCAGGCCGGCTTCCGGACCGTTTGCGGCCGGGACTATCAGCCGGCGCCGGTTATCCCGGGCGGACAATACGGCGGGCAGGGCACCCCGGATGGCTCTCAGTTCCCCGGTCAGCGCCAGTTCGCCGAGAAATTCGGTGTGCTCCAGGGCCGGATCCGGGATTTGGCCGGAGGCGGCGAGAATGGCGATGGCAATGGGCAGGTCGAAGCGGCCGCCTTCCTTGGGCAGATCGGCGGGCGCCAGGTTGACGGTGATGCGCTTGGCGGGAAACTCGAAACCCGAATTGAGCAGAGCGCTGCGTACCCTGTCACGGGCTTCCTTGACCGTGGTTTCGGGAAGGCCGACGATGTTGAATGCCGGCAAGCCGTTGGCCAGGTGGGCTTCCACCGTGACCAGAGGAGCGGTTACGCCAAGGCTGGCGCGGGCAAAAACAACGGCAAGTGACATCCCGGCCTCCTTGTTATTTTATTTGGCTCATGGCGTTATTCCTGATTTTTTATGTTGCCATTCCTAGAGCGGCGGCGGCACCTTATTGCCCCCTTCGGCCAATAAAGTCTTGCTCTAGTGTAGGCCATTATGCTAGTTCTATAAGCCAGTCGCGCCGGACCGTCCGGCAGCCACAAATTATTTTTGGTCGGTTTATGTATTTCTTCGCCCGTTTCGTCAGCATTATCGTGGTCCTAGTGGTGATTATCAGATCTCCGCTCGGGGCTCCGTGGTCTGACGAAAGGTAAAACAACCGGCAGAAAACGACACAAAACCCCCGAGCAGACCGCTCGGGGGTTTTTTTTTGCAGCATCACAGGGACAACATGCAGATGAATGGCGCTCAGTACATCGTTCAGACACTTAAACAGCAGGGGGTTACCCAGATCTTCGGCTATCCCGGCGGCGCCATCATGCCGCTCTACGACGCCCTCTACGATGGCGGCGTAGAGCACCTGCTGTGCCGCCACGAACAGGCTGCCGCCCTGGCGGCGGTGGGCTATGCCAGAGCCAGTGGTCAGGTGGGAGTGTGCATGGCCACCTCGGGCCCCGGCGCCACCAACCTGATCACCGGTCTGGCCGATGCCATGCTCGACTCCATTCCGGTGGTGGCCATTACCGGCCAGGTACCCATGGCGGCGATCGGCACCGATGCTTTTCAGGAAGTGGATGTGCTGGGGATGTCCCTGTCCTGCACCAAACACTCCTATCTGGTAGAAAATGTTGAAGATCTTGGCGATATCATCGCCGAAGCCTTCGAGGTTGCCCGCTCCGGCCGCCCCGGCCCCGTACTGATTGACGTGCCCAAAAACGTGCAGGTGGCGCTGGTGGAACCCCGTCCAGCCTTGCCCTGCCATACTGCGCCCAATGCCTTGAATGAAGCGGCCCTGGCCGAAGCCAACGCCATGCTGGCCGACGCTCGGCGGCCGGTGCTCTATGTGGGCGGTGGTGTCGGCATGGCCGGGGCCGAGGCGGAATTGCGCGAATTTGCCCGCCGTTGCCGTCTGCCGGCGGTGACTACCCTGAAGGGGATCGGTACCCTGGATCCGGATGATGAGCTGTTTTTGGGCATGCTGGGCATGCACGGCACAAAAGCCGCCAACCTGGCGGTTCAGCAGAGCGATCTGCTGGTTGTGATTGGCGCCCGTTTTGACGACAGGGTCACCGGCAAGCTGGATGCCTTTGCGGTCCATGCCAAGGTGATCCACCTGGACAAGGACGCCGCCGAGTTTGGCAAGGTACGCCATGCCCACGTTGGCCTGGATGCCGAACTTCAGGCCGTGCTGCCCAGGCTCGGACAGGGCAAGGCGGACATCGACGACTGGCGCGACCAGTGCAAGGCGCTCAAGGCCGAACACGGCTGGCGCTACGATCACCCGGGCGAGGCCATCTATGCCCCGCTGATGCTCAGGCAACTGAGCGAGGCGCTGGACGACAATGCCATGGTCAGCTGCGACGTGGGCCAGCACCAGATGTGGGTGGCCCAGCACATGCGCTTTACCAGCCCGCGCAACCACCTGAGCAGCGCCGGCCTGGGTACCATGGGCTTCGGCCTGCCCGCTGCCATTGGCGCCAAACTGGCCCGCCCGGAGCATACCTCTGTGCTGGTGTCGGGCGACGGCTCCTTTATGATGAACGTGCAGGAGCTGGGCACCCTCAAGCGGGCCCGGTTGCCGGTGAAGATGGTGCTGCTCGACAACCAGCGCCTGGGCATGGTGCGCCAGTGGCAGGAGCTGTTCTTCGACGGCCGCTACAGCGAAACCATCCTTACCGACAACCCGGATTTCGTGGCCATGGCCGCCGCCTTCAACATTCCCGGTGAAACCATTACCCGCAAGGAAGAGGTCGAGCCGGCCATCCAGCGTATGCTGGCCGCCGAGTCCGCCTACTTGCTGCATGTCCGTATTTCAGAGGAAGAAAACGTCTGGCCCCTGGTGCCGCCGGGCGTCGCCAACGACCAGATGATGGAGAAACAAGCATGAACCAGCACAATTTGCATATCGAAGCCCAGTTCCGCCCGGAAGTACTTGAACGGGTACTGCGCATGACCCGCCACCGGGGTTTTCGCGTGGATGACATGGAAATGTCCACCTCGGCCGATTGTCAAAACGTCAGCATTAGGGTTACTGTCAGTAGCGAAAGACCCATCCAGCTTTTGAGCCGACAGCTTGAAAAGCTGATGGATGTCACCCGCGTCGAAGCCCGGCTCATGGAACAACGGCTCAGAAAAACGGCTTGAGGAAAAGAATAATGTCGACCGCCAATTTTATCTGGTTCAATGGAGATATGGTGCCCTGGGACAAGGCCCAGGTGCATGTGATGACCCACGCCCTGCACTACGGCTCCTCGGTATTCGAAGGCATTCGTGCCTACAACACCCCCCAGGGGCCGGTGATCTTCCGCCTGGAAGAGCATGTGCAGCGGCTGTTCGATTCCGCCAAAATCTACCGGATGAAGATTCCCTACACCAAGGCCGAGCTGATGGACGCCTGCCGGGAAGCGGTAGCCAAGAACGAGCTGGACAGCGCCTACCTGCGGCCGCTGGTGTTTATCGGCAACGTCGGCATGGGTCTCAATGCCCCGAAAGACGTACCCTGCGAGGTGATCATCGCCGCCATGCCCTGGGGTGCCTACCTGGGTGAGGAAGGGCTAGAAAACGGCGTCGACGTCTGTGTCACCTCCTGGAACCGGCTGGCGCCCAATACCATGCCCACCGGTGCCAAGGCGGGCGGCAATTATTTGTCTTCCCAGCTGATTTCTGGCGAGGCCAAGCGCCACGGCTACAGCGAGGGTATTTCCCTCGATGTGCACGGCCACCTGAGCGAAGGCGCGGGCGAGAACCTGTTCCTGATCAAGAACAAGGTGCTCTACACGCCGCCGGTCACCGCCTGCATATTGCCCGGCATCACCCGGGATACCCTGATGACCCTGGCCCGCGAGGCCGGCTATCAGGTGCGGGAAGAAGCCATTGCCCGGGAGGCCCTGTACCTGGCGGACGAAATGTTCATGACCGGCACCGCCGCCGAGGTGACCCCGGTGCGCAGTGTGGACGGCATCACTCTTGGAGAGGGCAAGCGTGGCCCCATCACCGCCGAACTGCAAAAGGCTTTTTTCGGCCTGTTCGATGGCACCACCCAGGACAAATGGGGCTGGCTCACCCCGGTACAGGATTAAACCCATTATGGAGATGGGGCGCCTGGAGCGCCCCTGATTTTCTCAAGCAAATATCAGGAGTTAAAAGGAATGCCAAGGTATCGTTCAGCCACCACCACCCACGGCCGCAACATGGCCGGCGCCCGCGCCCTGTGGCGCGCCACCGGCATGACCGAAGCGGATTTCGGCAAGCCGATCATCGCCGTGGTCAACTCCTTTACCCAGTTCGTGCCCGGCCACGTACACCTGAAGGACATGGGGCAACTGGTGGCCCGGGAAATCGAGGCTGCCGGCGGTGTGGCCAAGGAATTCAACACCATAGCGGTGGATGACGGTATCGCCATGGGGCACGGCGGCATGCTTTACTCCCTGCCAAGCCGGGAGCTGATCGCCGACTCGGTTGAGTACATGGTCAATGCCCACTGTGCCGATGCCATGGTGTGCATCTCCAACTGCGACAAGATCACCCCCGGCATGCTGATGGCCGCCCTGCGGGTCAATATTCCGGTAATCTTTGTTTCCGGCGGCCCGATGGAAGCGGGCAAGACCAAGCTGTCCGATCAGCTGATCAAGCTGGATCTGGTGGACGCCATGATCCAGGGCGCCGATCCCACGGTTTCCGATGAGCAGAGCGAGCAAATCGAGCGAAGCGCCTGCCCCACCTGCGGCTCCTGCTCCGGCATGTTCACCGCCAACTCCATGAACTGCCTGACCGAAGCCCTGGGCCTGTCCCAGCCCGGCAACGGCTCCCTGCTGGCTACTCACGCCGATCGTGAGCAGCTGTTCAAGACCGCCGGCCACCGCATCGTCGAGCTGACCAAGCGTTACTACGAAGGCGAAGACGCCGCCGTGCTGCCGCGCAATATCGCCACCAAGGCCGCGTTTGAAAACGCCATGGTGCTGGACATCGCCATGGGCGGCTCCACCAATACCGTGCTGCACCTGCTGGCTGCCGCCCAGGAAGCAGAGGTGGACTTCACTATGGATGACATCGACGCCCTGTCGCGCAAAGTGCCCCAGCTGTGCAAGGTGGCGCCGTCCACCCAGAAGTACCATATGGAAGACGTGCACCGCGCCGGTGGCGTCATGGGCATTCTGGCCGAGCTGGCCCGTGCCGGCCTGCTCAACACCGAGGTCAATACCGTGCTGGGCATGACCCTGGCCGAGCAGCTGGCCAAATACGACATCATGGTCACCGACGATGAGGCGGTGAAAACCATGTTCCGCGCCGGTCCGGCGGGTATCCGCACCACCAGGGCGTTCAGCCAGGACTGCCGCTGGGACACCCTGGATGACGACCGCGCCGAGGGTTGTATCCGCAGCCTCGATCACGCCTACAGCCTGGAAGGCGGTCTGGCCGTGCTGGCCGGCAACCTGGCCATCGACGGCTGTATCGTCAAGACCGCCGGCGTGGCCGACGACAACCTGACCTTCCGCGGGCCGGCCCGGGTGTTCGAGAGCCAGGACACCGCCGTGGCCGGCATCCTCGGCGGCGAGGTCAAGGCCGGCGAAGTGGTGGTGATCCGCTACGAAGGCCCCAAGGGCGGCCCCGGCATGCAGGAAATGCTCTATCCCACCACCTACCTCAAGTCGATGGGCCTGGGCACCCAGTGCGCCCTGATCACCGACGGTCGCTTCTCCGGCGGCACCTCCGGCCTGTCCATCGGCCATGTATCACCCGAGGCGGCCAATGGCGGCACCATAGCCCTGGTGCAGGACGGTGACATCATCGATATCGACATCCCGGGCCGCAGCATAGTGCTGGACGTGCCCGAGGCCGAGCTGGCCGCCCGCCGCGCCGCCATGGAAGCCAGGGGCGAGAAGGCCTGGCGCCCGGAGAACCGCGAGCGGGAAGTGTCCTTCGCCCTGCGTGCCTACGCCTCCCTGGCCACCAGCGCCGACAAGGGTGCGGTGCGAGATCGCAGCAAGCTGGGGGGATAAGGCGATGGCACAACCGGCATTGAAGGAGGCTGCCGCACCGCGCACGGCCACCGAATACCTGCGCAGGATACTGCTGTCGCCGGTATACGAGGCGGCGCGGGTGACGCCGCTGTCGCCGCTCAAGAAGATTTCCGAGCGGCTGGGGCACCCGGTGTCGCTCAAGCGGGAAGACATGCAGCCGGTGCACTCGTTCAAGCTGCGGGGTGCCTACAACAAGATTGCCCAGCTCAGCACCGAGCAGCAGCAGAAGGGGGTGATCGCCGCCTCCGCCGGCAACCATGCCCAGGGGGTGGCTCTGTCCGCCGCCAAGCTGGGCATCGATGCCACCATAGTGATGCCGGTGGTCACCCCCGACATCAAGGTGGAATCGGTGCGCCGCTTCGGTGGCAAGGTGGTGCTGCACGGCAACAACTTCGACGAGGCCTATGCCCATTGCCTGGAACTGGCCCGGGCCCGGGGCCTGACCCTGATCCCGCCCTTCGACGACGAGGACGTGATCGCCGGCCAGGGCACCATAGGCCGTGAGCTGCTGGAGCAGGATACCCGCCTGACCCATGTGTTCGTGCCGGTGGGCGGCGGCGGACTGGCCGCCGGGGTGGCGGTGTACATCAAGCAGCTGCTGCCCCAGGTCAAGGTGATCGGGGTCGAGGCCGAGGGCTCCGCCTGCCTCAAGGCGGCGCTCAAGGCCGGCGAAATCGTCACTCTGGACCGGGTCAGCATGTTCGCCGACGGAGTGGCGGTGAAGCGCATGGGCACCGAGACCTTCCGCCTGTGCCGGGAATACCTGGACGGGGTGGTGACCGTGACCTCGGACGAAATTTGCGCCGCCCTCAAGGACATTTTCGAGGATACCCGCGCCATCGCCGAGCCGTCGGGGGCCTTGTCGCTGGCCGGGCTGAAGAAATACAGCCAGGCCGGGGACTATGCCCACGCCCGCATGGCGGCGGTGCTGAGCGGCGCCAATGTCAACTTCCACTCCCTGCGCTACGTGTCCGAGCGGTGCGAGCTGGGCGAGAAGCGGGAAGGGGTGCTGGCGGTGACCATACCGGAGCGCAAGGGCGCCTTTCTGCAGTTTTGCGAGGTGCTCGGCAACCGCATGGTGACCGAGTTCAACTATCGCTACTCTTCGGAAGACAAGGCGGCGCTGCTGGTGTCGGTGCGGCTGTCCGAGGGCGATCGGGAGCTGGCGCAGATCATGGCGGAGCTGGAGCAGGCCGGTTACCCGGTGGCTAACATGACCGACAACGATCTAGCCAAGTCCCATGTGCGCTATATGGTCGGCGGCCGGCCGCCCAAGCCGTTGCAGGAGCGGTTGTACAGCTTCAAGTTCCCGGAGCAGCCGGGCGCGCTGATGCGCTTTTTGCGCACCCTGGGCACGCGCTGGAACATCAGCCTGTTCCACTACCGCAACCACGGCGCCGAATACGGCCGGGTACTCTGCGCCTTCGAGCTGCCCGACGCGGATTTGGCCTCGTTCGAGAGCCATCTGGCGGAGCTGGGCTACACCTGGTACGACGTCACCCAGGATCCCGCCTACCGGTTTTTCCTGGCGCATTAACGGGCTTTGTCTGCCGGCTTTTATGAAGTCGGCCAAAGGGCACCGTTCCTCCGACACGCCATAAACACATCCATGTGGGCTCGGACATGCCATCCCTGGCATGTCACGGTCGGCGGAGCGGCTCCCTTTGGCCTCTTTTTAGAGGCAGGGATTGCCTGTTTCTGGATATAGTTATTAACCCTGCTTTTTAGCCAGTTAACCCACCCGCAACATTGTTCACAGTAATGTATTGAACAATATCGGTTCGCCTGCTCTAATTCTCGCCGTTCCCTTTTTCTGTGCAGGAGTGTCCTCGATGGCGCTGTTGTCCGCGATGCTGGCCGGTATCAGCCAGATCTATTTTGTGAACCATCCCTTGGCCGGCCTGCTGATGCTGCTGGCGGTGGCCTGGGTCTCGCCCTGGATGGCACTGCTGATGGTGCTGGCGGTAGCCACGGCTACCCTGCTGGCCCGCTGGCGGGGCTGGGAGCCGGCGGCCTGGCGGGACGGCCTGTTCGGCTTCAATGCAGGCCTGGTAGGGCTGGTTATCGGTCTGTTAGCGCCGCCCGGTCCGGGCTGGCTGGCGCTGGCGGTGCTGGGAGGCATGCTGTGCACCGTCCTGTACGCAGGTCTGCGTCGGCTGGCCGGTATTCCCTGGTATACCTTACCTTTCAACCTGCTGGTATTGCCGGTCCTCTACCTCTATGGCAGTCGGCTGGTGGAGGTGCCAGAGGGGCACCAGTTCGCGTTATCGGCGGTGGGCCAGGTGGTGTTCCTGCCCGACAGCCTCTCTGCCTTGCTGATCTGCGCCGCCCTCCTGCTGGCGGGGACGGGCCTGCTGGCCTGGGCGGTGATCGGCGGTGTGCTGACCAGCCTGGTCGCCTGGGGCCTGGGTGTCGGGACCGATGTCATTACCTTTGGCCTGGCCGGCTACAATGGGGTACTGGCTGCCATCGCTCTGTACTGGCATCGTTTGCCGGTAGTCTGGATAGTGGCGGGCGTCACTATCGCCGGGCTGATGAGCGGCATGCTGCTGCTGCTGGGGCTGCCCATGCTGACCCTGCCCTTCATATTCAGTTGCTGGCTGTGCCTGGCACTGCGCCATGGTATCTGTTATCAGGGTAATAAACGTATTCAAGACAGGGAGAAAACATGAAACTGGGATTTATCGGCATCGGCCTGATGGGCCAGCCCATGACGCAACGGCTGTTGCTGGCGGGGTTCGAGGTGCGGGTGTGGAACCGCAGCCCGGACAAGCTGGCTGCGGTGAAGGCCGCCGGTGCCATTGAGGCGGCCAGCATCGCCGAGCTGGTGGAGCAGGTGGATCTGGTGCTGCTGTGCCTGGCCAACACCGCCGTGGTGGAAGAAGTCGTGTTCGGCGCCGGCGGTGTGGCCGGCCATGGCCGGCCCGGTCAGCTGCTGGTGGATTTTTCCAGCTCGGATCCACAAGCGACCCGGGCCTTTGCCGCCCGACTGCAGGCCGCCTGTGGCATGGGCTGGGTGGATTCGCCGGTCTCCGGTGGCGTAGCCGGAGCCGAGGCCGGTACCCTGGCCATCATGTGCGGCGGCGAGGCGGCGGATATAGAACGTATCCGCCCGGTGCTGGTACCTCTGTCCCAGCGGGTTACCCACATGGGGCCGATTGGCGCCGGACAGGTGACCAAGGTGTGCAACCAGATGATAGTGGGCTGCAACCTGATGGTGCTGGCGGAGATGATGGCGCTGGCCAAGGCCTGCGGGGTGGCGGCGGACAGGATCCCCGAGGCCCTGGCCGGCGGCTTTGCCGACTCCAAACCCCTGCAGCTCACCGGCCCGCTGATGGCGGCGGAGTCGGATCCGGATCCCAAATGGCATGTGCGGACCCTGCTCAAGGACTTGGATATGGCGGTGGCCCAGAGCCAGCGCGCCGGCAGCGCCACTCCCATGTCCGGGCTGGCGGCCCAGCTGATGCGCCAGCACGGCGGCCAGGGCTACCTGGAACGGGATCCCGCCACCCTGATCAGGCTGTATAAAGGCGCCTGAGCCAGCTCGCCAATGCCATGGAGTGCGGGCGAGCCGCCCGCGCTCCCAATGAAAAAGAGGAGCCTGAGCTCCTCTTTTTGCGTTGTTGGGCTTCGGCTCAGGCCGTGCCCAGGGCCAGGCTGTGGCGGTAGTAGTCGTTGGCCTTGGCCAGGTCCTTGCGTTTTTCCGCCAGGCCGGCCAGCAGCACGTAGTCTCGTGCGCTGGGCTTGAGCGCCACCGCCTGTTGCAGGTGTGCTTCGGCTTCCCTGGGTTTGTTGTCCTTCAGGTACAGCTGTCCCAGGGCGGAGTGCAGCTCGGGCAGACTTTCCTTCTTCGCCTTTTTCTCCAGGGTGCTGAGCAGCGGGTGGTAGTCGCCCAGCTGCAGCCGGGTCAGGCAGGCCAGCAGCTGTGGATCGGTTTTTTTGTCCAGTCCTTCCAGCAGCAGCTGCTGTGCTTCCTTGTGGGCCTTGAGCCCGATCAGCCGGTCGCACAGGGGAGCGAGCAGCTCGGCGGCGTATTTGTCCTTGCGGGACAATCCCTGCCAGACCTTGATCAGGCCATCGCTGCCGTCGCTCTTGGCGGCGGCGTCGAACCAGCCGGCATAGGCCCGCAGGCGCAGCGCTTCTTTTTCCTCGCCGTCGAGCAGACCCTTGCCGTCCAGGGTATCGAGCAGGGCCAGCAGGGACTGCCACTCGCCGGTGGCCAGGTAGACGTCCTTTTGCAGTTTGAGCAGGGCCGGCTGGCTGCCGTATTCCTGCTCCAGCTGGCGGACGCCGGCCAGGGCCTGTTCGTACTGGCCCTGCTGGTACTGCAGCCGGGCCTGGGTAATGCCCACCGCCAGGCCGGCGCCGGGGCTTTGTTCGTGGGCCTGGCGCAGGTAGTCGTCGCGCTTGCCGTCGTGGCCCAGGGCTTGGGCGGCAGCGGCGGCGTTGAGGTAGTTGAGCAGCGCCAAATCGTTGCCCCTGGTCCCCTTGACCAGCATTTTTTCGGCGGTGGCGTAGTCTTCCGCCACCAGCGCCTGCATGCCGCTCTGGGTATAGCTCAGCGCCTTGCGGCGGCGGCGGCCCATAAACCAGCCGCGGGTGCGATGGCTCAGGCCGAACAGGCGGCCCAGCAGCCACTCGATGAACAGCAGCAGCAGATAGAACAGCACCGCCGCCGCCAGGAAGACGGTGACCGTGGTCTCTATGGTGTAATTGCCGGCTGCCACCAGTACATAGCCCTGGCGACCGGTGATATCCGGTCCTATCACCAGGCCGGCCATCAGGATGGCGACGATAATCGCAAGACGTATCATGATCTCCCCCTTACAGGCCGGTCAGCAGGCGTTGCAGCCGGTCGTCGAGCAATTGCTGCAGCCGATCCTGGGCGGTGAACTGCTCCGGATAATCCACGTCGATCCGCTGACCCTCGAGCTGGGCTATCTGCTCCAGCATGAACTGGCGCACGCTGTCGTCGGCGAAATAGTCCTGCAGCCACTGTTCGGCCTGGGCCAGGGCGCTGTCGTATACCTCCTGCTGCTCGCGGTAGACCGCCAGTTGAGCCTGCAACAGCTTGCCCTTGAGGTTTTCGCTCAGGTACCAGTGCTGCTGGGGCGAGAGCAGGGCTTCCACGTTGCCGTCGCGGCGGCGTACGGTGACGAAGTCGTCGGTGAAGCTGGCCCAGCTTTTTTTCAGGTTATCGCGCCAGTCGCCGATGGACTCGGACAGGGTGAAGTCCGGCTCCTCGGCCCGGGCCATGATCACCCCGGCGAGCTTGAGCCGGTCGACCTGGTCGTTGATGTTGTTGAGCTTGATCACCAGGCCTTCCCGGTCGACTCGCTGTACCGACTTGATGCCGGCAATGTCTTCGGCCAGGGCCTGGCGGATGGGGATCAGGGTCGGGTCATTCAGCGCCGCCAGACGCTCGTCGGCATTGGCCAGCATCATGGCCGCGGCGACCACGTCCTGTTCGAGCCACAGCTTGCGGCCGGCCATGCGGACCAGGTATTCGGCTTCTGCCAGCATCCAGTCGTTGGGGCGCTTGCTGTCCAGGTCAAGTACCTTGCGCGACAGGCCATCGAGCTGCTCGGCGGTACTGGCCTGGTTGCTGGTCAGGCTGGTCAGGCGGGCATCCTGGGCGGCGGTGGCCGCCTGCAGAGCATTTTGTTGCTGGGCCAGTTCAGCCTGCAGCCGCTCTAGCTGCCCGGCCTGGGCCACCGCCTGGTTATGGCCGTGCCAGTAGAGGCCGGCGGTCAGCACCAGCGCCAGTATGATGGCGACAATGGCCAGGCCGCGGGCAGAGGAGGAGGTTTTCTCCTTGCCGCTGGCCGGTGCGGCCTGCTGTTCCTGGCTGGTGGCGGGCGAGGCGTCGGCGCTGCCGGTTACGACTTTGTCCTGATGTTCTTGGTTATTGTCTGTCATTCCTTTTCCTCTCATCCAGCGCGTTGAGCAACGCCTGGTTGGATGCACCTTCTGCATTAATGACCTGAGTGAATCCCAACATCCGTGCCTGGTCGGCGACCCGGATGCTGGGCACAATCAACAAACGGCTGAGCAGCCAGTCCCTTGCACTGTTGGCCGCGAGCTGAAACAGATGCTGCAGCAGGCCGCCACTGGTGACGATAATACTGTCCACCCCGCTGCTCTGCCAGCTTTTCGCCAGATGGCCTTCCGGGTCCGGGTGGTAGCGGCGGCGATAAACCTCGCAGTAGTCCACCCGGGCCCCGCGTCCGGTCAGGGTGGGGGCTATCATGTGGCGGCCGCCGTCGCCGCGCAGTATCACCACCCGGCGGCCCTCCAGCCGTTGCAACCCGGGCAGGGAGATGATGCCTTCCGAGCGCGGATCCTCGGGCACCTGCACGCCTTGCAGTCCCAGGGCGGCAAAGGCCCGGCCGGTAGCGTCGCCAACGGCGACATAATGGCATTCGGGCCAATGCAGGCCCTGCGCTTTCAGGGCATTGTCGGTGAAAGTCACCGCCTGTACGCTGACCCCTATCACATAATCCCGGGGTGACAGGCCGCCGAGCAGTTCCGGCAGGCGGAACAACTCGGCACCGGCCTCAAAGGCCAGCAGGGGACAGGCCACCGGCCGGTGGCCCGCATCGCCCAGCACCCGGCACAGGGCGCGGTTCTGGGGTTCGGGGCGCACCACCAGCGGGGTCATGAGTGATACACCTCGTCCAGTATCTTGTCGGCGCCCCGGGCCAGCAGCCGTTTGGCCAGCTCGGCGCCCAGGGCCTCGCCCTGGCTGGCCAGGCCGGTGATTTCGTCGAAAATCATCTGGCTGCCGTCGGGCTTGCCGACCAGGCCGCGCAGCCACAGCTTGTCGTCTTCCAGCTCGGCATAGGCGCCGATGGGCACCTGGCAGCCGCCCTGCAGACCCTGGTTCATGGCCCGTTCCGCCAGTACTCGCAGCCGGGTAGGCGCATGGTCGAGGGGGGCCAGCAGGGCCAGCAGTTCGGCGTCGTCCAGCCGGCATTCGATGCCCACGGCACCCTGGCCGTTGGCGGGCAGGCTTTCTTCCGGGCTGAGCAGGCCGGTGATGCGATCTTCCAGCTCCAGCCGCTTGAGGCCGGCGGCGGCGAGGATGATGGCGTCGTATTCGCCCTCGTCCAGCTTGCGCAATCGGGTCTGCACGTTGCCGCGCAGGGTCTTGACCACCAGATCCGGGCGGCGGGCGCGGATCTGGCATTCCCGGCGCAGGCTGGCGGTGCCGACCACGGCGCCTGCGGGCAGGGCTTCCAGGCCGGGATACTGGTTGGAGACAAAGGCATCACGCGGGTCTTCCCGCTCGCAGATCACGGTCAGGCCCAGGCCCTCGGGAAATTCCACCGGCACGTCCTTCATCGAGTGCACGGCAATATCGGCGCGGCCGTCGAGCATGGCCTGCTCCAGTTCCTTGATGAACAGGCCCTTACCGCCGATTTTGGACAGGGGAGTATCAAGCAGCACATCGCCCTTGGTGGTCATGGGCACCAGCTCGACGGTGACATCGGGGTGCAACTGCTCGAGCCGGTCCTTGACGTGGTTGGCCTGCCACAGGGCGAGCAGGCTTTTGCGGGTGGCGATACGAATGATGCGGTTTGCCATATGAATCTCTTTTTTTGTCCATTAATGCGTCGATATTATCACTCCTGATGGCGTATTTCAGGGAAGAAAGCCGCCGGTTCAGGATGTTGCGAAAATGTGTCTTGCCGGATATTGTTCATTTACTGGCTAATTGTTACCATGATCACACTTTTGACCTGTCCCGGGTCTGTGTCGGTCCACTGAAGGCCTGTACCCTTGCACGCGAATTTTCACCGGCTCGTCGAGCGATGTGACCAGTTTAACCAGCAGAAGCAGGCCCGCGCCCTGGCGGTGATGAGCCGCTACGGCCAGCAGGTATTCCAGCTGCTGCCGGTGCTGTTGCACTACCATCACCCCCTGTTGCCGGGCTACCTGCCCGGGGACGTGCCGGCGGGTGTCTGTCATTTCCAGCCCAATGAACGCCAGCAGGAATTCATCGACGAGCTGTGCCTGGCGGCCAATGGCCACCAGGGGCTGGCCAGCGTGCGGCGGGAAATCTTCGGCCTCTACTCCATGGGCAGCACTTCTTCCATCGGCCAGTGCCGCCATTCGGATCTGGATGTCTGGGTCTGCTATTCCCACCGTATGGCGCCGGAGCGGGTCGAGCTGTTGCAGCAGAAATGCCTGCTTATCTCCAAATGGGCCGAGCAGCGCAAGGTGGAACTCAACCTGTTCCTGATCCCCGACAACAAGTTCCGTACCGACAATCAGCAGTGGGTGCAGGGCGAAAGCTGCGGCAGTGCCCAGCACCTGCTGCTGCTGGACGAGTTTTACCGCAGCAACCTGCGCATCGCCGGCAAACGGCTGGTGTGGATGTTCGCTCCCGGCAAGCTGGGGCCCAAGTACGATCGGTTCGTGGCCGAGCAGTTCGCCAACGGTACCCTCAATACCGACGAATGGCTCGACCTGGGCGGTTTCGCCCGCATTCCGGCGGAGGAGTATTTCGGCTCGGCCCTGTGGCAGCTGTACAAGGGCATCGACTCGCCCTACAAGGCGGTGCTCAAAACGGTGCTGATGGAGGCTTATTCCCACGAGTACCCGGATACCCAACTGCTGTGCCGCCACCTTAAGGGCCATTTCCAGTCCTCCAACGTGCTGGACGAGCACCAGGATCACTACATGCTGATGCTGGAAAAGGTGACCGGTTATCTCAAGTCGATCGGCGATGACAAACGCCTCGATTTGGTGCGGCGCTGTTTCTATCTCAAGGTGTCGGAGGGGTTGCACCGCACCCACGGCGATGACGCCCAGTACGGCTGGCGACGCACCATTATCAACCGCCTGGTGGAAGCCTGGGGCTGGCCGGCGGACAAGCTGGCCCGGCTCGACGACCGGGCCCACTGGAAGGTGGAGGAGGTCAAGGCCGCCTATGGCGAACTGCTCGAGGCCCTGATGCAGAGCTACCGCAACCTGATCCAGTTCGCCCGGCGCAACAACATCAGCGAGTCCATCAATCCGGAGGACATCGGCATACTGTCGCGCAAGCTTTATGCCGCCTTCGAGAATCTGCCGGGCAAGGTGCAGCTGATCAACCTCAAGATTGCCCCCGATCTGAGCGAGCCCGATATCAGCCTGGTGCAGGTGCCGGCAGGACGGGTCAACCGGGCCGGCTGGTATCTGTACAAGAGTGGCCTGGCCCCGGCGGAGATCATTGGCCGCAGTCCGCTCGAGTACAGCGGCTATGCCAGCAAGCTGTTGGCCTGGGCCCACTTCAACGGTCTGCTGGTGCCTGCCACCCGGTTGCACCTGTTCAACCAGGGCAGCGATCTCAGTCTGCAGCACCTGCAGGAATTTGGCCGCGATCTGGCGCGGGTGTTTCCGGTGCGCATGCCGTCGCCCACCAACCTGGCCCTGAGCCGGCCCTGCGAGGTGCGCAACCTGGGTATTTTTCTCAATCTGGAGACCGATCCGACCGCCCGCTGGCTGGACCGGCCCATCGAATTCAGCGCCAAAACCAGTGATCCCTTCAGCTTCGGCCGCCAGCTCGACAACCTGGTGGGCTCGGTGGATCTGGTCTACCGCAACTCCTGGGACGAGATCCGTACCCTTAATTTCAGTGGTCCCACCGCCGTGGTGGATGCGCTCACCACCATCCTCGGCAAGATGCACCAGGATGCCAACGCCCCCGAAAGCCTGGACGTATTTTGCTACAGCCTGCATTTTCGCAGCCTGATCCGTACCCGTTTCGAACAACTGGTCAAGGAGTGCATCGGCCTGCGGCTGGCGCGGGAGCAGGGCAGTACCATCAAGACCCTGCTGCTGGGCACGGAAAAATACGGCATTTTCTTTGAACCCAGGGGAGTGAGTGTGCAGAAGATGGAGAACGCGGTGGATTTTTACCGTCAGTTGTCCAGCCAGAAACAGCACCGCCATGCCCTGCGCCTGGACCAGCCCGGACACCAGCCGGTACCGGATATCGTGGATGCCTATGCCAGCGAGGGCCTGATGCAGTTTTTCTTCGAGGGCAACGGTGAGGGCTACAACCTCTACATTCTGGACGAGGCCAACCGGGTGGAGGTGTATCGCCAGGTGTCGGGCAGCAAGGACGAACTGGTGCAGAGCATCAACCGCTTCTACACCTCCCATCAGGAGCATGTGGTGGGGCAGAGCCATTTCGCCAACTTCAACCTGCCCCAGTATTACGAGATAGTGTCTGCCGATGGCCAGCCCCGGGTGCTGCCCTATCGTACCGTCAAGGAAGACAGGGCCGGCACCGGTTAAAGCGTGAGCTCGACCTCGCCCTGGCGTTTGGCCTGCAGGCTGACCCAGGCCAACAGCTCGTGGCCCTGGCGGTTATCGATCCACTTATCCCCCTGCAGGGCAAAGTGGTGGCCGTTTTCCCGGGTGGCCAGCCAGATCTGGTGCAGCGGCTCCTGACGGTTGATCACGAACTTGACCCCGTTCTCGAAGGTCAGGGTCATGACGCCGCCCATGGTTTCGCATTCGATGTCCTCGCCGCTCCGGTCGATGCACTCCTCGATATGCTGGTAAATGGCGTCCGCCAAGGCATGGAATTCACTGTCGTTCATTGCCCGCTTCCTATTGCTTTTGAGAATGTGAATGCGATTATAAGAGCCCTAGACCATATTCACAGTCATACGATGAACAAATTCAAGCTGACCGCGCTGGTCGCCCTGGCCCTGAGCCTGGCGGGTTGTGGCCTCAAGGGCCCGCTGACCCTGCCCGAGGCCGGCCAGCAACCCACTCAGGTTGAGCAGTCGTAAAGGAAACTACCTTGGATTACTTTAATTATCAGGACGATGGCCGCCTCTACGGCGAGGCCTGCGATCTTACCCGCCTGGCCGAACAGCACGGCACCCCCCTCTACGTCTATTCCCGCGCCACCCTGGAGCGCCACTGGAAGGCCTTCGACCAGGCCGCTGGCGAGGTGGACCACCTGATCTGCTACGCGGTCAAGGCCAATTCCAACCTGGCGGTGCTGAACGTGCTGGCGCGGCTGGGTTCGGGCTTCGATATCGTCTCCAAGGGTGAACTGTGCCGGGTGATCGCCGCCGGCGGCGATCCGCGCAAGGTGGTGTTTTCCGGCGTGGGCAAGCGGGTCGACGAAATCCGTTTCGCCCTGGAGCAGCAGATCTTCTGCTTCAACGTCGAATCGGTGGCCGAACTGGAGCGCATCAACAGCGTGGCGGGCGAGATGGGCGTCAAGGCACCGGTGTCCATCCGGGTCAACCCGGACATCGACGCCGGCACCCATCCCTATATCTCCACCGGCCTGAAAGAGAACAAGTTCGGCATTCCCATCGAGCAGGCCAGGGACATCTACCGCCGGGCGGCGGCCCTGCCCCACCTCGAGGTCAACGGCGTGGACTGCCATATCGGCTCCCAGCTGACCGAGCTGGCGCCCTTCCTCGAGGCGGTGGACAAGCTGCTGGTGCTGATCGACGGCCTGGCCGAGGACGGCATCCATATCCATCACCTGGACGTGGGCGGCGGCCTGGGCGTGCGCTACGACCAGGAAGCGCCGCCCGAGCCCAGCCGCTACGCCGAGCAGCTCAAGGCCCGCCTGCAGGACCGCAACCTGACCCTGGTGTTCGAGCCGGGCCGGGCCATTGCCGCCAACGCCGGCGTGCTGCTGACCCGGGTGGAGCACCTCAAGCCGGGCGAGGCCAAGAATTTCGCCATCGTCGACGCCGCCATGAACGACCTGATCCGCCCGGCCCTGTACAGCGCCTGGCAGGCCATCATACCGGTGGATTCCACCCTGCAGCGGCAGCCGGCGGTTTACGATGTGGTGGGCCCGGTGTGCGAAACCGGCGACTTTATCGGCAAGGACCGTACCCTGGCCATCACCGAGGGCGACCTGTTGGCGGTGCGTTCCGCCGGCGCCTATGGTTTTGTGATGGCCTCCAACTACAACAGCCGGCCCCGGGCCGCCGAGGTGATGGTGGACGGGGACCAGGCCTATGTGGTGCGCGAGCGGGAACAACTGACCGAGCTGTGGCGGGGCGAGAGCCTGCTGCCCGGCGCATAAGAGGTAAGCGTGATCCACTTTTCCAAAATGCAGGGGCTCGGCAACGACTTTATGGTGGTCGATGGCGTCACCCAGAAGGTGTTCTTCAATCCCGAGGTGATCCGCCAGCTCGCCGATCGCCATTTCGGCATCGGCTTCGACCAGCTGCTGCTGGTGGAGCCGCCCTATGATCCCGAGCTCGATTTCCACTACCGCATCTTCAACGCCGACGGCTCCGAGGTGGAGCAGTGCGGCAACGGCGCCCGTTGCTTTGCCCGTTTCGTGCGGCTCAAGGGGCTGACCAACAAGGACAGGATCAACGTCAGTACCCAGAAGGGCCATATCGTGCTGCAGCTCGAAAAGGACAACCAGGTCACCGTCAATATGGGGGTGCCCGACTTCGAGCCGGCCAATATTCCGTTCAAGGCCCAGAAGGCGGAAAAAACCTACCTTATCCGCGCCCGGGAGCAGACGGTGCTGTGCGGCGCCGTGTCCATGGGCAATCCCCATTGCGTGCTGGAAGTGGACGACATCGGCACCGAGCTGGTGGCCAGCCTGGGCCCCGAGCTGGAAAGCCATGAGCGCTTCCCGGCCCGGGTCAACGTCGGCTTTATGCAGGTGCTCAACGCCCGGGAGATCAACCTGCGGGTGCACGAGCGCGGCGCCGGCGAGACCCTGGCCTGCGGCACCGGTGCCTGCGCGGCGGCGGTGATGGGCATGAGCTGGGGCAAACTGGCGGAGCGGGTGCAGGTGCACCTGCCCGGCGGCAGCCTCACCATCGCCTGGAAGGGGCCGGGCAAGCCGGTATTTATGACCGGTCCTGCGGAACACGTCTTCGACGGACAGATCAACCTATGACCGACAACACCCGACTGGTCGAAGCCGGGCTGGATGAAAGCCGTATCGCCGATTATCTGGCTGCCCGGCCGGATTTCTTCCTGCGCCACCGGGGCCTGCTCGAGCAGTTGCGCCTGCCCCACGAGCAGCGGGGCAGCGTGTCGCTGGTGGAAGCCAAGCTGGAGCGCCAGCGCCAGCGCATTCATGCCCTGGAGGAGGAAATCACCCAGCTGATGACGGTGGCCGGGGAGAACGAGCGCATCTTCCGGGTGTACCTGGATCTTTATCCTCGCCTGTTTGAAAGCGGCACCCTGGCCGAGATTGAGCAGGTGGTGGAACGCACCCTGCGGGAGCAGCTGCGGGTGTCGGCGGTGCGGCTGGTGCCGGATGGCCGCTGGCGCAACCTGCCCCGGGCCCTTCCCGGCGAGCAGCTGGAGCGGCTGTATCGGGAGCGGATGGCGGGCCAGGATGTCTACCTGGGCCGGCTCGGCAAGGACGAGAAGCAGCGGCTGTTCGGCGATGCCCTGGTCAACTCCTGCGCCCTGATCCGCCTGGGCCGGGAGGGGGAGATGGGACTGCTGGCCTTCGGCAGCGCCGACAGCGGCCACTACCGTTCGGGTATGGACACTCTCATCATCCGCCAGCTCGCCGACTTCCTCGCCCTGTTGCTGCCCCGGCTGGCGACCGATGGCCAGGCCTGAGCCAGCCCGGCCGGCCGCGCCTGAGCTGGCCGAGGCCATCGCCGACTTCCTCGAATACCTGCGGGTGGAGCGCCAGCTGAGCGCCCACACCCGTAACGGCTATGGCCGCCACCTGCGCGCCATGGCCGGCCAGTTGGCCGAGCTGCACCTTGGCCAGTGGCGGGCACTGACCGTGTCCCATGTGCGTGGTCTGGCTACCCGCCTGCACAAGCAGGGGCTGTCGCCCCGCTCCATCGCCACCCAGCTCAGCGCCCTGCGCAGCTTCTGCGACTGGCTCGTTTTGCAGGGCCTCTTGTCCGCCAATCCCGCCAAGGGAATCAGCGCCCCCAAGCAGGGCCGGCCCCTGCCCAAGAACCTGGACGTGGACGAGTTGCACCAGCTGATGAACCTCGACGAGTCCGACCCCCTGGCGGTGCGGGACAGGGCCATCATGGAGTTGCTGTATTCCTCCGGCCTGCGCCTGGACGAGCTGGTCGGCCTGAACCTGGGCGATGTGCAGTTTGCCGAGCGCCAGCTGCGGGTGATCGGCAAGGGCAACAAGGAGCGCATCCTGCCGGTGGGGCGGATGGCGCTGGACTGGCTGGAGAAGTGGCTGACGGTGCGCAATGAGCTGGCCGGGCCGGACGAGCCGGCGCTGTTCGTGAGCCAGCAGCGCCGGCGCATTTCCCATCGCAGCGTGCAGCTGCGCCTGGCCAAACGCGGACAACAGCAGGCGCTGTCGAGCCATGTGCATCCCCACAAACTGCGTCATTCCTTCGCCACCCATATGCTGGAGTCCAGCGGCGATCTGCGCGCGGTGCAGGAGCTGCTGGGCCATGCGGATCTCGCCACCACCCAGATCTATACCCATCTCGACTTCCAGCACCTGGCCAAGGCCTACGACCAGGCCCACCCCAGGGCCAAACGGCGCAAGGAAGAGGAATAGCCGCCCCAATTTCCAGGACTCGTCCCCGGTTTTTTGGTTAGAATCCCCTCACTGCCCTTTACCCGGAATCCAGGATGCGCTTTTACAAACGACTCGGCCCCGTCAAGGTACTCAGCTTCGATCTGGACGACACCCTGTACGACAACGTGCCGGTGATGGCGGCGGCGGAAGCCTGGCTGCTCGACGCCCTGAAGCAGGATCACCCCGAGTCGACCCTGCTCGGCAAGGAGCAACTGGCCGCGATCAAGCGGCAACTGCTGCAGGAAAACCCCGCACTGGCCCATGATGTGAGCGCCTGCCGGCGGGCGGTGCTGACCGAGGGCCTGCGCCGCCAGGGGGTGACCGGGGCCCGGGCCGGCCTGCTGGCCGAGGAATATTACCAGGGCTTTCTGGCCGAGCGTGGCCGCATCCGGGTGCCCGAGGTCACTCACCGCGTGCTGTCGGCATTGGGCAAGAAATACCGGCTGGCGGTGATCACCAACGGCAACCTGCCGCTGGAGCGCACCGAACTGGCGCCCTATTTCGAGGTGGTACTCAGGGCCGGACCCGACGGCCGGATGAAGCCGGCACCGGATCTGTTTAACCGGCTGGCGGAGCGGGCTGACGTGAGCCTTTCCGAGATCCTGCATATCGGCGACCATATCAACACCGATGTGGCCGGCGCCGTACGCAGTGGCTGCCAGGCGGTGTGGCTCAACGACAACGGCCGCAGCGAAGCGGATCTGCATTGTCTGCCCCAGGTGGCCCTGGAGCGGTTGGAGCAGCTGCTGGAGCTGTTATAATCGCCGACATATCGTAATGCCGGTCAGCCTCTGTGCTATCGGAACAGAGGGTGGCCACGCCAACACGCAGCAAGTACTTCCCTGTATGCTCGACGATGGCGTCCATGCCATCGACGGTTGGCTTAGTCCATCCTCTGTCCCTCTCTGACTGTTCGGTGTTGCACTCGATGAGAGAACGAGACAGGAGCCAAGATGGATGTATCCAGCCTGCTTGACGGCATGAACGACAAGCAACGCGAGGCGGTGGCCGCCCCTTCCCAGAACATGCTGGTGCTGGCCGGGGCCGGCAGCGGCAAGACCCGGGTGCTGGTGCATCGCATCGCCTGGCTGATGCAGGTGGAGCAGGTGCCGGCCTCCGCCATACTGGCGGTGACCTTCACCAACAAGGCGGCCGCCGAGATGCGCGGCCGGGTGGAGCAGCTGCTGGGCGGGCGCCTGTTCGGGCTCTGGCTCGGCACCTTCCACGGCCTGGCCCACCGGCTGCTGCGCGCCCACCACCTGGACGCCAACCTGCCCCAGGATTTCCAGATCCTCGATTCGGATGATCAACTGCGGCTGCTGCGCCGCATCCTCAAGAGCCTGAACCTGGACGAAAAACAATGGCCGCCGCGCCAGGCCGCCGGCTTTATCAACGCCCGCAAGGACGAAGGCCTGCGCCCGGGCGACATCCAGGTGCTCAACGACCCGCTGCAGAAGACCTACCGCCAGATCTACCAGGTCTACCAGGACACTTGCGACCGGGCCGGGCTGGTGGACTTCGCCGAGCTGCTGCTGCGGGCCCACGAACTGTGGCTGCACAAGCCGCACATATTGCGGCACTACCAGGACCGCTTCCGCCATATCCTGGTGGACGAGTTCCAGGACACCAACAGCATCCAGTACGCCTGGCTGCGGATGCTGGCCGGCGACAAGGCCCGGGTGATGATAGTGGGCGACGACGACCAGTCCATCTACGGCTGGCGCGGGGCCCGGGTAGAGAACATCGCCCGCTTCCTGGCCGACTTTCCCGGCGCCGAGACCGTCCGCCTGGAGCAGAATTACCGCTCCACCGGCACCATCCTCAAGGCCGCCAATACCCTGATCGCCAACAACGCCGAGCGCATGGGCAAGGAGCTGTGGACCGAGGGCGCCGAGGGCGAGCCCATCGCCGTGTACAGCGCCTTCAACGAGGTGGACGAGGCCCGCTTCGTGGTGGAGCGCATCAAGCAGTGGCGCCAGCAGGACGGCGCCCTGAGTGAAAGCGCCATCCTCTACCGTAACAACGCCCAGTCGCGGGTGCTGGAAGAGGCGTTGATCCAGGAGCGCCTGCCTTACCGCATCTACGGCGGCCTGCGCTTCTTCGAGCGCCAGGAGATCAAGGACGCCCTCGGCTACCTGCGCCTCATCAACAACAGGGGCGACGAGGCCTCCTTCGAGCGCATCGTCAACACCCCCACCCGGGGCATCGGCGAGCGCACCCTGGGGTTGATCCGCGACGCCGCCCGGGACCGGCAGCAGACCCTGTGGCAGTCGGCCTGGGCGCTGGTGGAGGAAAAAATCCTCACCGGCCGGGCCGCCTCGGCGATGAGCCGCTTCCTGGCGCTGATCAACCAGCTGGAGGACGACACCCGGGAGCTGCCGCTGCACCTGCAGACCGACCGGGTGATCGAGCTGTCCGGGCTCAAGGCCATGTACCTGGCGGAAAAGGGCGAGAAGGCCCAGTCCCGGGTGGAGAACCTGGAGGAGCTGGTCAGTGCCACCCGCCAGTTCAGTCCGGCGGAGGAGGACGAGATGTCGCCGCTGTCGGCCTTTCTGTCCCATGCCGCGCTGGAGGCGGGCGAGGGCCAGGCGGATCAGTTCGACGATGCGGTGCAACTGATGACGCTGCACTCGGCCAAGGGCCTGGAGTTCCCGCTGGTGTTCATGGTGGGGGTGGAGGAGGGCATGTTCCCCAGCCAGTTGTCGGCGGAGGAGAGCCGCCGGCTGGAGGAGGAGCGCCGGCTGGCCTACGTGGGCATGACCCGGGCCATGCACAAGCTCTACATCAGCCATGCGGAGAGCCGCCGCCTCTACGGCCGGGAGATGTTCCACCGGCCCAGCCGCTTCATCAAGGAGCTGCCCGCCGACTGCCTGGAGGAGATCCGGCTCAAGGCGAAAATCACCCGGGCCCTGCCCAACGGCCGCTTCAGCCAGGACCGGGTGCAGGAGACCTTCGACCAGACCGGCTTCCGCCTGGGCCAGCGGGTGCTACATCCCAAGTTCGGCGAGGGGGTGGTGCTCAACTTCGAGGGCGCCGGCGCCCAGAGCCGGGTGCAGGTCAACTTCGACGACGGCGGCGCCAAGTGGCTGGTGACCGCCTACGCCAGGCTGGAAGCGCTCTGAGTTTGATGTCGATCAGGCCGGGAAACAGGCGGCCGTGCTACAACTGCGCCGCTTGTTCAATCCGGAGACTGAAATGACTCACGCCCACGATTTTCTGCATGCCTTGTTGTCCCATGCCCGGCCGGTGCCCGCCGCCGATATCCATGCCTTCGCGGCCGAACGCTTCGGCGAGGCGGCCCGTTTCTGCACCTGCTCCCACCAGGATCTGAGCCTGGACGAACTGCTGCCCATCATGCAGGCCAAGGGCAAGCTGGTGCTGACCGAGCAGGGCTGGCAGTTCAACTTCGCCGCCATGGCCGGGCACTAAGCGGCCGGGGCCCTTTTCCTTGCGCTATTTCAACGATCCGGGGCCGCCACTGCTGGGTAAGGCATTGCGTCGCCGCTGGCGCAGGCCGTCCAGGGTGTAGATCACCAGGGCGGTCCAGATCAGGGCGAAGGTAATCACCTTGTCCTGGGTGAAGGGCTCGTTGTAGAGCAGGACCGCCAGCAGGAACATCAGGCTGGGCCCGAGGTACTGGAAAAAACCGAGGGTGGACAGCCTAAGGCGCCGGGCGGCGCCGGCGAACAGCAGCAGCGGGGCCGTGGTGACCAGGCCTGCGGCAATCAGCCAGAGGTTGAGGCTGAGCGGGTTGTCGCCCAGGTGGCTGGTGGCGGTGTCGGCAAAGCCCCACAGGTAAAGGGCGGCGGCGGGCAGCAGTACCAGGGTTTCCAGCATCAGGCCGGTAAAGGGATCCACCGGCACCTTTTTGCGGATCAGCCCATAGAGCCCGAAGGACAGTGCCAGCACCAGCGCCACCCAGGGCAGGCTGCCGAACACCAGCACCTGGATGAGCACGCCGGTACTGGCCAGCCCCACCGCCAGCCATTGTACCGGCCGAAAGCGTTCGCCCAAAAACAGCATGGCCAGCACAATATTGAACAGCGGGTTGATGTAGTAGCCCAGGCTGGCATCCAGCATATGGTCGTTGTTCACCGCCCAGATGAATACCAGCCAGTTGAGGCCGATGGTGACCGACGACAACAGCAACAGCAGCAACTGGCGCGGCGCGCGCAGCAGGGCCCTGACCCTGGGCCAGTAACCGAGCACGGTAATCAGCGCCAGCAGCAACAGGAAGGACCAGATCACCCTGTGGGTGAGGATCTCGAAGGCCGGCACCGCCAGCAGCTGCTTGAAGTAGATAGGGGCTATGCCCCACAGGAAATAGGCGCCGAGGGCAAACAGGGCGCCCTGAACGGCCTGGTCTTTTTCCATGGTCAGAAATCGGGTGAGAGGGATGGAAAGCCAGTTTAGCCAGATCCCCGACCGGCTGGCCAGCAGCAAATGTCACTTTGTGGGCCCTGGGGCGGCGCGGTTTATTGTTGCGCCCCCCTGCTTTACAATGCCCCTTCGTTTTTGCCCGGCCGACCGAGATGAATCCGTATACCGAAGAGACCGATGCCGTCCCCATCCCCGACACCCCGCTGGCGGTACTGCAGCAGGTGTTCGGCTACCAGTCCTTCCGTGACGGCCAGCAGGAGATTATCGAGGCGGTGATCGCCGGGCGCGATGCCCTGGTGATCAAGCCCACCGGCGGCGGCAAGTCGCTGTGCTACCAGATCCCGGCCCTGCTGCGCCCCGGCCTCACCGTGGTGGTGTCGCCGCTGATCTCGCTGATGAAGGATCAGGTGGATACCCTGGTCGCCAACGGCGTGGCCGCCGTCTATATCAACAGTGCGCTGAGCCGGGAGGAGATGCTGCGCCACTTCGCCGCCCTGCGCCGGGGCGAGATCAAGCTGCTCTATGTATCGCCGGAGCGGCTGCTGCAGCACGAATTCATGGAGCGGCTGGGGGAGCTGGAGCTGGGGCTGTTCGCCATCGACGAGGCCCACTGCATCTCCCAGTGGGGCCACGACTTTCGGCCCGAGTACGCCGAACTGGGCCGGCTCAAGCAGTGGTTTCCCCATATTCCGGTGATGGCGCTCACCGCCACCGCCGACGAGGCCACCCGCCAGGACATGCTGGGCCGGCTCAATCTGACCGATCCGCTCATCCATATCGCCAGCTTCGACCGACCCAATATCCGCTATACCCTGGTGGAAAAATTCAAGGGCATCGACCAGCTGCTGCGCTACGTAGCGGAACAACCGGGGCAGTGCGGCATCGTCTACTGCTCCAGCCGCAAGCGGGTAGAGGAGGTGGCCGAGCGGCTGCTGTCCCGGGGGCACAGGGCCGCCAGCTACCATGCCGGCCTGCCGCTGGAACTGCGCCAGTCGGTGCAGGAACGCTTTATCCGCGACGATCTGGACATAGTGGTGGCCACCGTCGCCTTTGGCATGGGCATCGACAAGCCCAACGTGCGCTTTGTGGTGCACTACGACATTCCCAAGAATATCGAGTCCTACTACCAGGAAACCGGCCGGGGCGGGCGCGACGGCCTGCCCTCGGAAGCCCTGCTGCTGTACGATCCGGCGGACGTGGGCCGGGTACGGCGACTGCTGGAAAACAGCGACAACGAGCAGCAGTTGCAGGTGGAGCTGTACAAGCTCAACGTGATGGCGGCCTTTGCCGAATCCCTCACCTGCCGCCGGCAGGTGCTGCTCAACTACTTCGGCGAGTACCAGCGCGAGCCCTGCGGCAACTGCGATATCTGCCTGGATCCGCCCAAGCGTTACGACGGGACCGAGGATGCCCGCAAGGCGCTGTCCTGCGTCTACCGGGTCGGCCAGGGCTTCGGCGTCATGTATGTGGTGGAGGTACTGCGCGGCGCGGCCACCCAGCGCATCCGCGATCATGGCCACGACCGGCTGTCCACCTACGGTATCGGCAAGGACAAGAGCCAGGAGCACTGGGTCAGCGTGATCCGCCAGTTGATCCACTCGGGCCTGCTCACCCAGAACATTACCCGCAACATGGTGCTGCAACTGACCGAGGCGGCCCGGCCTGTGCTGCGTGGCGAAGTGGCCCTGGAGCTGGCGGAACCCCGGTTGGTACGGGTGCGTCAAAAGGACAAGGGCGAGGCGGTGCTGAGCCGGGCCGAGGACAGGGCCCTGTTCAAGGAACTCAGGCAACTGCGCAAGCAGCTGGCGGAAGAAGCGGACGTGCCACCCTATGTGGTGTTCAGTGATGCCACCCTCACCGAGCTGGCCCGCTACCGGCCAAAAACCGAGTCGGAGCTGCTGGGGATAAACGGGGTGGGCATGCGCAAGCTGGAGCGCTTCGGGGCGGCCTTTCTGGCGCTGTTGCGCCGGCAGGGCTGACGGCCGGGCGCCAGGGTCCGCCCGGATGCGGACCCTGAAGGGAGATTATAGGCTGGCGTAGTAGGCGGCCAGATCTTCCATGTCCTGGTCGGACAGCGGCATGGCCATGGGCGCCATGATAGGGTCGTTGCGCTCGCCGGCCTTGAAGGCCTTCAGTTGCTTGACGGTGTAGGCGGCTTTCTGGCCGGCCAGGTTGGGGTAGATGTCCATGGCGGAAACCCCTTCGGCACCGTGGCAGGCGGCGCAAACGGCAGACTTGGCCTTGCCCGCTTCCGCATCGCCGGCGGCAAAGGCAGGAGCACTGATCAACGCCATTACGGCGGCAGCTGTCATCAATTTTTTCATCGTTGAACTCCGTTATTGTTAGATGGACGAATTGCTTCCGAGCTCCTTTACTGAGCCGGAGCAGTATAAGGTAAGGAATGGTGAAAAATAAAACCAAGTCGACGGCCGCGGGGTGAAAATGTGATATTAAACAATTTATATGCAACTTTTGACTGGGCCGGCCGAAGGGTCGACCCAACACCGCTGCAAGAGCCGCATCTGTTGCTGGTCAACCATGCCCTGGCCGAGTCGCTGGGCATGGCCTTGTCCGACCGCCAATGGTGCGATCTGACCAGCGGCAGCCGGTTGTTGCCCGGTATGGAGCCTTTCGCCCAGGTTTATGCCGGCCATCAGTTCGGCGGTTTCAGTCCGCGCCTGGGCGACGGCCGCGCCCTGCTGCTGGGCGAGGTGGTGGCCCCCGATGGCCGACGCTGGGATCTGCACCTCAAGGGCGCCGGCAAGACCCCTTATTCCCGCTTCGGCGACGGCCGTGCCGTGCTGCGTTCCTCCCTGCGCGAGTACCTGGCCTCCGAGGCCCTGCATCACCTGGGCATCCCCACCACCCGGGCGCTGTGCCTGGTGGGGAGCCGGGAGCCGGTGTATCGGGAACAGGTGGAGCCGGGGGCCGCCGTGTTGCGCGCGGCCCAGAGCCACCTGCGCTTCGGCCATTTCGAATATTTCTACTACAGCGGCGAGGCGGAGCACATTCCCGCCCTGCTCGACTACCTGATCCAGACCCAGTGGCCGGAGCTGAGCCAGGACCAGGCCGGTTACGCCGCCCTGTTCGAGCGGGTGGTGCAGCGTACCGCCGAGCTGATTGCCCGGTGGCAGGCGGTGGGCTTTTGCCACGGGGTGATGAACACCGACAATATGTCGATGCTGGGGCTGACCCTGGACTATGGCCCCTACGGCTTTCTCGACGCCTATGATCCCGGCCATATCTGCAATCACTCGGATCACGGCGGCCGCTATGCCTATGACCAGCAACCGGCGGTGGGCCTGTGGAACCTGCAGCGGCTGGCCCAGGCGTTGTCCGGGGTGATCGAGCTGGAGTCCTTGCAGCAGGCCCTGGGCCAGTACGAACACCGGCTGATGTCGACCTATTCCGAACTGATGCGACAGAAACTGGGGCTGGAAGCCTGGGAAGAAGAGGATCCGGCGCTGTTCCGGGACATGTTCACCCTGATGGCGGCTCAGCGGGTCGATTACAGCTGCTGGTTCCGCCGGCTGGCGCTGCTGGCGCCGGCAGGGCCGGTACCCGAATCGCTGCTCGCCCTGCTGAGCGACGCCGGCGCCTGGACCGGCTGGTTTGGCCGCTACCAGGCCCGGCTGGCCCGGGAAGGCCGGGACCACGGCGACAAGGTTGCGCAGATGAACGCGGTCAACCCCAAGTACGTGCTGCGCAACCACCTGGCCCAGCAGGCCATCGAGCGGGCCGGGCAGGGCGACATGGGCGAAGCCGACAGGCTGCTGATGGTGCTGGCTCAACCCTTCGACGAACAGCCTGAATTCGATGATTACGCCGCCCCGGCCCCCGATTGGGCCGGACAAATTTGTGTTTCCTGCAGCTCCTGATCATGAAGACATTGACCACCGACATTAGCCTGACCATGGAAAACTTTCCCGCCTGGGCCGAGCGCCTGGTGCGGGAGCTGGAGCTCGACCTTGTCGAGCGGGAGGAGGGCGCCGACTACCACCAGTGGCTGGTGACCTTTGAAGGCAGCCGGCTGCTGCTGTGCTTTCAGCACTACGTGGACGCCGTCTGGCTGCAGCCGCTGGGCGAGCAGGACCAGGAGGCGGCCGGCTGGCTGACGGCGCAGTGGAACCGGGGCCTTTCCCGTTAGGGGCTGTTTACGTTTGCAGTCATCGACCAAAGGCGTATCAGAGCCGCCTGATTTTTAAACTGCTCGGTGCTCTAGCAAAGATAGGCCGCAGATTTTTAGTGCCATTTTTATCTTCGCATGAAGACAAATTTCCCGCCAGCGATTAAAATGGCGCCGCTTCGCATTCCGGTGCTTAAAAACAAGGCGGTTGTCAATTTACGGCGCGGCCTTATACTGCGGCCTGTCCAGCCCGCACCGGGATGGGTTCCCTAACCCCATTGAACAAAAAGGTGAAACGTGATTTCTCCCGCTCAATACCGGACGGCGCTGATCCGGCTGTCGCTGTTCCATATAGCCATTATCGCCGCCAGCAACTACCTGGTGCAGCTGCCATTTACCCTGTTCGGCTTCCATACCACCTGGGGCGCGCTCAGCTTTCCCTTTATTTACCTGGCCACGGATCTGACGGTGCGCATCTTTGGCGCCGGCATGGCCCGGCGCATCATCTTCCATGTGATGCTGCCGGCCCTGGCCACCTCCTATGTGCTGTCGGTGCTGTTCTTCGAGGCCCGTTACCAGGGACTGGCGGCCCTGGCCGAGTTCAACCTGTTCGTGGCCCGTATCGCCCTGGCCAGCTTTATGGCCTATGTGCTGGGCCAGATCATGGACGTGTCGGTGTTCAACCGGCTGCGCCGGATCAAGGCCTGGTGGGTGGCGCCCACCGGCTCCACCATTTTCGGCAACCTGGTGGATACCCTGGCCTTTTTCAGCCTGGCTTTTTACCGCTCGCCGGATCCCTTTATGGCGGAGCACTGGGTGGAGATCGCCCTGGTCGACTACCTGTTCAAGCTGGTGTTCAGCCTGGCCCTGTTTGTACCGGCCTACGGCCTGCTGCTCAAGTACCTGAGCAGCAAGTTCACCGGCGAGCCGGACTGGGCGCTGTCGGTGCAGGAAAAATAAAATTCGGGGTTGCAATCATAAATGATAACGATTATCGTTAACTTGCTTTCCGGGAATGACTTCCACTTCTTCTAGGTGTAGGTGAAGACAGCTTGCGAAGGCACGACATTGCTCACATTGCTTCCAGAGTTTTCAGGCCGGCGTCATGCCGGCCCTTTTTTTACATTTCCAGCAGTCGTTTCACCAGCTTGCCGATGCCGGTATCGGCCTCGGCGATGTTCCCGGCCAGCATGTAGGCGGGGGTGGAGATTACCTTGTAGTGGCTGTCTTCCACCACGTCGGTCACGGCACAGCCGATGTGGTCGCCGCCCATGGCGCTGAAGGCCCCGGCCGTGCCCGGATCCGTGCCTATGGTGCCCTTGACCCCGGCCGGGTAGACCCGGGGGATCAGGACGGGAGCGATGCAGCAGTAGCCGGCGGGTTTGCGGGCGGTGGCGAAGGCCTTGCAGGCGGCCAGCACCTGAGGATCGACGCTGGCGTCGGCACCCTTGAAGGCGAAGTCGCACAGGTTCTTGGCGACACCGAAGCCGCCGGGCAGCAGCAGGGCGTCGAAGTCGTCGGCCTTCAGCTCCGCCAGGGGCTTGATTTCACCCCGGGCGATACGCGCGGCCTCTTCCAGTACATTGCGGCTGCCGGCCTGTTCCTCGCCGGTGAGGTGGTTTACCACATGGTGCTGGGGCTTGTCGGGGGCGAAGCACTGGTAGCGGGCACCGGCGCGTGACAGGTGCAGCAGGCAGAGCACGGCCTCGTGGACTTCGGCGCCGTCGTAGACGCCGCAGCCGCCCAAAATGACGGCAACTTTTTTCATCGGGCTTCTCCTCGTCGAGTTGCAGAATTTGTGATCCCGCACCGGGTGAAGCGGCCAGGCTGTGCTAGCATTAATGCCGCTCCTGCGGTGCGGGATCCCTTCCCTTATTTGATTTTCCACATCAGAGGATCTGTTATCAAGATCCTTTTTGTCATTATAAGTTACTGATTGATAAATGTTATTCTTTCTTGGTTCGATCTCTTCCTGATCGGCCTTGCACAGAGTTATCCACAGGCTGTGGCGGTGTCGGCGTGGTTTCGTCGAGCCGGCTGTGGCATGCTAGCGCCCAACGTATCAAAGAGAAAGACACCATGGTTGCCATTCCTGCCAAACCCCTGATCCTGGTCGACGGATCCTCCTATCTGTACCGTGCCTATTTCGCCTCCCAGCAGGCCGATCTGCGCACCAGCGACGGCCGTCCCACCGGCGCCATCCGGGTGGTGACCAACATGCTGCGCAGCCTGCACAAACAGTTTCCCGAGTCCCGGGTGGCAGTGGTGTTCGACGCCAAGGGCAAGACCTTCCGCAACGACATGTACGCCGACTACAAGGCGCACCGGCCGCCGATGCCGGACGATCTGCGCAGCCAGGTGGAGCCCATCCACGCCATTATCCGCGCCATGGGCCTGCCGCTGCTGATCGAGGACGGGGTGGAGGCGGACGACGTCATCGGCACCCTGGCCCGCCAGGCCACCGAGCAGCGGCTGGACGTGGTGATCAGCACCGGCGACAAGGACATGGCCCAGCTGGTGTCGGATCACGTGCTGCTGATGGACACCATGAAGAACAGTTTTATGGATAGGGACGGGGTGATCGAAAAGTTCGGGGTGCCGCCGGAGCTGATCGTGGATCTGCTGGCCCTGGTGGGCGACAAGGTGGACAATATTCCCGGCATGCCGGGGGTGGGCGAGAAGACCGCCCTGGCGCTGTTGCAGGGGCTGGGCTCCATCGAGGATATCGCCGCCGATCTGGACAAGATCGCGTCCCTGGGGTTCCGCGGCGCCAAGACCTTCGCCGCCAAGTTCCTCGAGCAGCGGGAGATGGTGCAGTTGTCCCGGGAGCTGGCCACCATCAAGACCGACGTGGCCCTGGAGTTCGGCCCCGCCGAGCTGCAGCCGGGCGAGCCGGATAAGGAGGCCCTGGCGGCCCTCTACCGGGAATATGAATTCAGGAGCCTGCTGGAAGAGCTGGAGCGGGGGGAAGGAAAGGACGAGTCCGCCGCGCCGGCGGCGCCGGCCCCGGAAACCGACTATCAGCTGGTGCTGGAGCAGGAGCAACTGGAGGCCTGGATCGAGCGGCTGCAGGCGGCGCCCTATTTCGCCTTCGATACCGAGACCACCAGCCTCAACTACCGGGATGCCCGGGTGGTGGGCGTGTCCTTCGCGGTGGAGCCGGGCCGGGCCGCCTATGTGCCCTTCGGCCACGATTACCTGGACGCGCCGGCGCAGCTGAGCGAGGAAGCGGTGTTGGGGGCACTCAAGCCGCTGCTGGAGGATGAGCAAAAGGTCAAGCTGGGCCAGAACCTCAAGTACGACATCAATGTGCTGAAGAACCACGGCATCGCGCTGAAGGGGGCCCTGCTCGACACCATGCTCGAATCCTACGTGCTCAACTCGGTGCAGACCCGGCACGACATGGACAGCATGGCGGCCTTCTTCCTCAATCAGGACACCACTTCCTTCGAGTCCATCGCCGGCAAGGGCGCCAGGCAGCTCACTTTCAACCAGATCCCCCTGGAGCAGGCGGGGCCCTATGCGGCGGAAGACGCCGACGTGACCCTGCGGCTGCACCGCCATCTGACGGAAAAGCTGGCGGCCGAGCCCGAACTGCAGCGGGTGTTCGAGGCCATTGAAATGCCGCTGGTGCCGATACTGGCGCGGATGGAATACACCGGCGTGCGCATCGACAGCCAGCTGCTGGCCATCCAGAGCGACGAGATCGCCAAACGGCTCAAGGAGCTGGAACAGGAGGCCTTCGAACTGGCGGGCGAGCCCTTCAACCTGAGCTCCCCCAAGCAGCTGGGCGAGATCCTGTTCAACAAGCTCGAGCTGCCGGTGCTGAAGAAGACCCCCAAGGGGGCGCCGTCCACCGCCGAGGAAGTACTGCAGGAGCTGGCGCTGGACTATCCGCTGCCCAAACTGCTGATGGAGCACCGGGGCTTAAGCAAGCTCAAATCCACCTATACCGACAAGCTGCCGCTGATGGTCAACGGACACAGCGGCCGCATCCACACCTCCTACCACCAGGCCAATGCCGCCACCGGCCGGCTGTCGTCCTCCGACCCCAACCTGCAGAACATCCCCATCCGCACCCCGGAAGGGCGGCGTATCCGCCAGGCTTTCGTGGCCGAGCCCGGCTACAAGCTGGTGGCGGCGGACTACTCCCAGATCGAGCTGCGCATCATGGCCCACCTGTCCCGGGACCAGGGCCTGCTGGACGCCTTCGCCAGGGGGCTGGATATTCACAAGGCCACCGCCGCCGAGGTGTTCGGGGTGGCGGTTGAGCAGGTGACCAGCGAGCAGCGGCGCCGGGCCAAGGCCATCAACTTCGGCCTGATCTACGGCATGAGCGCTTTCGGCCTGTCGCGCCAGCTGGGTATTCCCCGGGCCGAGTCCCAGGCCTACATGGACATCTACTTCGAACGCTACCCGGGGGTGCTGCGCTATATGGAGGAGACCCGGGCGCAGGCCGCCGAGCAGGGCTATGTGTCCACCCTGTTCGGCCGCCGGCTGTACCTGCCCGAGATCAACGCCAAGAACGGCGCCCGCCGCAAGGGCGCCGAGCGGGCCGCCATCAACGCCCCCATGCAGGGTAGCGCCGCCGACATCATCAAGCAGGCGATGATCAAGGTGGACGCCTGGATCGCCGGGCTGCCGGCGGACGAGGTGCGCATGCTGATGCAGGTGCACGACGAACTGGTGTTCGAGATCCGCGAGGACAGGGTGGACGCCTACAAGGACGAAATCCGTGCCCTGATGGAGCAGGCGGCGACCCTGGACGTGCCGCTGCTGGTGGAAGCCGGGGTGGGAGAGAATTGGGATCAGGCTCACTAATCTGAAGGTTTAATAACAAAACTGAAAAAATATTACGTGACTGGCTTTTTTTCTCTGTATCCCTGTTGTAGAGTGGGCGATGTAGGGTACAGAGGTAAGGCGTTATGTCTTACAGACCTTTTATTTCACGTAATTGAATATGGCTTGCTAGGCCGCCCCCGGACTCCTGTGCGGGGGCATTTTTTTGTCCGGGCTCCGGCGGTAGGCCTTTTTATGTCCCGTTTTTGTATACAGTAAAACGTTTTATGTTGCTAAATTACATTGCGTGAAGCTGTGGCGGAGGCCGGGCTCCGGCTGGCCTTTGCCCCCGGCGCTGGTTATTATCGGTCTCTTTGGTCGGAGAGTCCGCAGGGCCCAAACGGCATGGCCGGACCCGCCGAACCCGATCCCGCTGATTCCGGCGCAGGGAACCGACGGGCGGCAACCGGGCCGCATCCGGGTCTGCCGCCGCCATGGAGGACCATCAGGACATGCACAGCACCAAGCCCGTCATTCTCACCATCGCCGGCTCCGACAGCAGCGGCGGGGCCGGTATCCAGGCCGATATCAAAACCATTTCCGCCACCGGCGGCTACGCCTGTTCGGTGATTACCGCCCTTACCGCCCAGAATACCCGGGGCGTCAGGGCGGTGCATCCGGTGCCCCGGCAGATGATCCGCGACCAGCTGGAGGCGGTGTTCTCGGACTTGCCGGTGGCGGCGGTCAAGGTGGGTATGCTCGGCGACGCCGCCACCATTGCGACCGTGGCCGAGGCGCTGCGCCACCATGGCCCTGCCCATCTGGTGGTGGATCCGGTGATGGTGAGCGCCAACGGCGATCCCCTGCTGGCCGAGGAGGCGGTTGCCGCCTTGCGCGAGGAGCTGCTGCCCCTGGCCCAGGTGATCACTCCCAACCTGCCCGAGGCGGCTCGCCTCGCCGACGGCGCCCTGCCGGCCCGGCTGGCCGAGGTGGAGTCCCTGTTCGCCGGCCTGGCCGGGCTGGATTGTGCCGCCGTCCTGCTCAAGGGCGGTTTTCTGCAGCACGAGCCGCGCAGCCCCGACTGGCTGCTGAGCGGGGGCGAGGTGCGCTGCTTTGACTCCCCCCGGGTGATGACCCCCAACACCCACGGCACCGGCTGTACCCTGTCGGCAGCCCTGGCCTGCTACCTGGCCCAGGGCCTGAGCATGGAACTGGCGGTGGCCAGTGCCAAGCACTATATCGACCGGGCCATCGCTGCCGGCGCGGCGCTGCGGGTGGGCCATGGCCGGGGCCCGGTGGAGCATTTTTTCCGCGCCCCGGCGGCGAGCTGAGCCGGTCCGGACCGATGATGGCATCATGCTGAACGGAACCGGTCTTCGCTGCTGGCTGATCGGCACCCTGCTGCTGGCCACCCTCTGCCTGCCCGGGCTGACGCCGCCGGCCATGGCCTGTGTTGACTGCGCGACCGTCCTGGCCGATGCTCATCAGCATCAGCATCAGCATCAGCATCAGCATCAGCATCAGCATCAGCATCAGCATCAGCAGGATTGCCCGTTATGCCTGGGGCTGACGAGCGGCCTGCCGTCGTCCCTCGCCATGGGTTCGGCCACGCTGCCGGTGCCGCTGGCCAGACCGCTGGGCGGCCGGCACCGGCGATTGGAGCGACCACCCAGAACCTGACTCGAATTTCCCTTTTTCATTTGGTGATTTGAGGACAACAGGATGAACAGACGTGATTTTATCAAGCTGAGCCTGGCCGGTGGTGCCCTGGCCGGCTTGCCAGGCCTGTCGTGGGCCGACGACGGCATTTCCCCCTCCACCCTGGCCCGGCTGCCTCGCCTCGAGCCGGATGGCGAGGGGCGTTACCATCTGACCCTGGCCCCCGCCCGGATCGGGGTGGCCGGGCGGGAGACCGAACTCTGGCTGTACAACGGCCTGCTCGGCCCCGTACTGGAACTGACCGAGGGCGATCGGCTGGAAGTGCGGGTAACCAATGGTCTGGCGCAGCCCACCACGGTGCACTGGCATGGCCTCAAGGTGCCCGCCGGCCAGGACGGTGGGCCCCATGACGCCATCGCCCCCGGTGCCAGTCGCTGGTATCGCTTTACCGTGCCCGAGGGCAATGCCGGCCTGCACTGGTTCCACCCCCATCCCCACGGCCATACCGCCGAGCAGATAGCCCACGGTGCCGCCGGCCTGATCCTGGTAAAACCCAGGATGTCGCTGCTGCCGGACCATGACCACCAGGAATTGCTGCTGGTCACCGACCTGCGCCTGGATGCGGCGGGCCGGGTCGCGCCCCACACCATGGCGGACTGGATGAACGGCCGGGAAGGGGAGCTGCTGCTGGTCAATGGGGGCCGGCACGCCAGCCTGGTGCGGCCGCCGGCCAGTGAGCAACGGCTCGGCCTGGTCAACGCCTGTGCCGGCCGTTATCTGCACCTGCGGCTGGACGGGGCGCCATTCTGGCTGCTGGGCACCGATGGCGGGCTGCTGGCGGCACCCGAACTGCGCGAGGAACTGTTGTTGGTGCCGGGGCAGCGGGCCGATGTACTGTTGCCCTGGCCCGCCGAGAACGGAGCAGAGCGGCTGCTGTTCAGCCAGCCCTATGACCGGGGCTGGATGGGACCCGAGCCGGAACACTACCGCCGGCCCCAGCCCCTGCTCCGGCTGGTGGCCAGCGGTGCGGCGGCGGTCGCCGTGCCCCCCTTGCCCGATCGCCTGGCGCGGATCGACTGGCTGCCCGAAGCGGCGGTCAGTCGCAAACTGGTGCTGAGCGAGCGCATGCCGGCAGGGCCGGAGCACCAGGGTCATGCCGGCCATGGGGCCCACGGCGGCGCCCGGCACCAGCAGGGTGGCCACGCGACCCATCCGGAGGCCATGGCGGCGTCGGCGCAAGGGGTGCTGGAGGCGGGCCTGGCGTTTCTTGTCAATGACCGGGCCTTCGACATGGAACACATCATGTTCGAAGGCAAGGCCGGACAGGTGGAGGAGTGGCTGGTGGAGAACGACTCCCACATGGATCACCCTTTCCATGTGCACGGCACCCACTTCCAGGTGCTGGCCGTGCAGGCGCGGGGCGGTGACTGGCAGGCCCTGGCCGGACCCCGCTGGCTGGATACGGTGAATCTGGCGCCCTACCAGAAACTCAGGCTGCGCTTGCGCTTCGAGCAGCCCGGGGACTGGCTGTTCCACTGCCATATCATCGAACACGAAGAACTCGGCATGATGGGCACCATCCGTATCGGTTAATCCTTCCCGGGGTCCGCGCGGACCCCGGCTTTTCTTGCCTTTTGCCGGATCGGCTTGTAGTATCGGGCAGCATAAAAACTCAAAAATAATTAATTAACTGCTTGATAGTTAATCTAATTACTTCCTTACTATAGTCTGCATACAGTGCCGTTTCTCCCCTCTTTCAGCTGATCCTGTCGCCTTGAATAGGCATTGAAAGGAGCTTTTGCCTATGCTTGTTGCTGTTTTAGCGGGTTTTATTCTGGCCGCCCTGGTGCCCCGCCTGTCCCCACTGCTGGGGGCCCGGATCGGCTGGGGCCTGGCCCTGTTGCCGGCCTCCCTGTTCGTGTATTTTCTCGGTTTTTGGCCCGAGGTGACCGGCCAGGGTTCCGTCCTGGTATCCCATGCCTGGATCCCCAGCCTTGATATCAGCCTCAATTTCCTGGTCGACGGCCTCAGCCTGATGTTTGCCCTGCTGATCACCGGCATCGGCACCTTTATTTTCATTTATGCGGGTAGTTACCTGGAAGGCCACAAGGACATCCACAAGCTGTTGATGTACCTGCTGGCGTTCATGTCCGCCATGCTGGGGCTGGTCCTTTCCAACAACCTCATTTCCCTGTTCGTGTTCTGGGAGCTGACCAGTATCACCTCCTATCTGCTGATCGGTTTCAACCATGAGCAGGAAAAGGCGCGCAAGGCGGCGTTGCAGGGGCTGTTCATCACCATGGGCGGTGGCCTGGCGCTGATGACGGGGTTGATCATGCTGGGCTATATGGGCGGCAGCTTCGAACTGACCGAACTGCTGAACCGGGGCGATCTGTTGCAGGCCCATCCCCTGTTTCTCGGCATGATGATACTGATCCTGGTGGGCACCTTTACCAAGTCGGCCCAGACCCCTTTCCATTTCTGGCTGCCCAACGCCATGGCGGCGCCCACCCCGGTGAGCGCCTATCTGCACTCGGCGACCATGGTCAAGGCCGGGGTTTACCTGATGGCCCGGCTGCAGCCGGCGATGGCCGGCAGCGAAGCCTGGATGCTGGCCCTGTCGATATTCGGTGCCGTTACCATGACCCTGGGCGCGGCCATGGCGGCCTGCAGCACCGATCTCAAACGCATACTGGCGTTTTCTACCGTGATGGCCCTGGGCACCCTGACCATGCTGATCGGCATCGGTACCCCTTATGCGCTCAAGGCGGCCATGGTGTTCCTGCTGGCCCACGCCCTGTACAAGGGGGCGCTGTTTATGGCGGCCGGCACCATAGATCATGAAACCGGCACCAAGGATGTGCGCGAACTGGGCGGTCTGCGCCGGCTGATGCCATACACCGCCTTCTTTACCTGGGTGGCGGCGCTGGCCCTGGCGGGCGTACCGCCGCTGTTCGGCTTTATCGCCAAGGAGCTGATGTTCGAGTCGGCCCTGGGAGCCGGCGCGCTCTCTGGCCTGCTGCTGGGACTGGCGGTGGTCACCGCCGTCTGCATCGTCGCCGCCAGCGGCCTGGTGGCGATCCGGCCCTTTTTCGGTGCCCTCAGGCCGACCCCAAAAGCTCCTCACGAGGCCCCCCTGGCCATGCGCCTGGGCTTTACCGTGCTGGCTGGCCTTGGGCTGTTGCTGGGACTGCTGCCGGGGCTGGCCGAGCCCCTGCTGCAGGCGGCGGTGACTGCCGTTGCCGGCGCACCGGCGGCGCCGCTGGAGCTGGCCCTTTGGCACGGCGTCAACCTGCCGCTGCTGCTCAGCACCCTGGCGCTGGTGGCCGGCGGCCTGCTCTACCGCTACTGGGAAAGCGTCCGCCCGTCCATGGCGGGGCTGCTCAGGCCCCTGGCCTACGGTCCCGAGCACGGTTACGAGCGGGCCATGGAGGGACTGGTGCGGCTGGCCAAGTGGCAGACCCGGGTGCTGCAGAACGGCTACATGACCAACTATATCCTGACCATACTGGTGACCACCATCGGCTTGCTGGTCTATGCCTTCTGGGCCCACGATGCCTTCCTCTACCAGCTGTCCTTTGAGGGCGTGCGTTTCTACGAGGTGGTGATCAGTCTGCTGATGCTGGTGGCGGTGGTTTATGCCAGCGCCACCCATCTGCGCTTGGGCGCGGTGGCGGCGGTCGGAGTGCTGGGCTTTGCCATGGCGATGATCTACGTCTTCTTCAGCGCCCCGGATCTGGCCATTACCCAGGTGTTGATTGAAACCCTGACGGTGATCTTGCTGGTGCTGGTGCTGTTCCGTCTGCCCGGTTTCCAGGATCTGTCGAGCCCCATGGTGCGCTGGCGTGATGCCGTGGTGGCCGGCACCTTCGGCATCCTGGTCACCATGATGGTGCTGACCGTCAATCAGTCCTCCCTGGGCGAGGGGATTACCGACTATCTGGTCGCCAACAGTTATGCGGTGGCCCAGGGCCGCAATATCGTCAACGTCATCCTGGTCGACTACCGGGCCCTGGATACCCTGGGCGAGATCTTCGTGCTGGCCCTGGCGGCCATAGGGGTGAACGCGATGATCCGCTTCCGTTGGGAGGACTACAAGTGAGATCCGATTCGTCATTGATCCTGCAGACCGCAACCCGTTTCCTGGTGCCGCTGCTGCTGCTGTTTTCGGTCTTCCTGCTGTTGCGCGGCCATAACGAGCCGGGCGGCGGCTTTATCGCCGGCCTGGTGGCCTCGAGCGCCTTCGCCCTTTATCTGTTCGCCTTCGATGCCAGCAGTACCAAAAAGCTGATGGGGGTGGAAAGCCAGTTGCTGATGGGGGTCGGGCTGTTGCTGGCGCTGGCCAGCGGCATGGTGGGCATGGTGTTCAAGGGCCAGCCCTTTTTGTCCAGCCAGTGGTGGACCCTGTATGTGCCGGGCATTGGCGAGCTCAAGCTGAGCACCCCGCTGTTTTTCGATATCGGCGTCTATCTGGTGGTGATCGGCGTGGTCAGCACCATAGTGCTGTCGCTGGCCAAGGTGGAGGAATAAATGGAAAACCTGTTCGCCTTCGTGATCGGTGGCCTCTATGCCACCGCCCTGTTCATGATGCTCAGGCGCAGCATCGTCAAGCTGGTCATCGGCCTGATGATCCTCTCCAACGCTGCCAATCTGCTGATTTTCACCGGCGGCGGCCTGGTGCGCGGCGCGCCGCCGCTGATCCCCGAGGGATTGTACGAGCCGGTCGGCCCCATCGCCGATCCCCTGCCCCAGGCCCTTATCCTGACCGCCATCGTCATCAGCTTCGGGGTACTGGCCTTTGCCGTGGTACTGATCCACCGGGCCTACGAAGTGATTGGCGCCGACGACATCAACGAAATGAAGAGCACTGATTCGTGAAAGCAGAAGTCATTATTCCCATACTTATCCCCATGCTGGCCGGGGCCCTGACCCTGACCTGCTGGCGCTGGCGGCTGGTGCAGCGCTGGATTTCGGTGCTGGCGGGCACCGGCCTGCTGGCGGCCGGCCTCTACCTGCTGACCCAGGTGCAGAGCCGCGGCATCCTGGTCAGCACCATGGGCGCCTGGCCGGCACCCTACGGCATCACCCTGGTGGCGGATCTGCTGAGTGCCATCATGGTGGTGGTGACCGGCGTCATCGCCCTGGCGGTGGCGGTCTATTCGCTCGCCACCATGAGCCGCAACCATGAGGCCTTCGGCTATTATCCGCTGCTGCACCTGATGCTGGCGGGGGTTGTCGGGGCCTTCCTCACCGGCGACATCTTCAACCTCTATGTCTGGTTCGAGATCATGCTGATCGCCTCCTTCGGCCTGCTGATCCTGGGCGGCGAGCGCTCCCAGATGGAAGGGGCGCTGAAGTACGTGACCCTCAACCTGATCTCCTCGGCCATGTTCCTGACCGCCGTCGGCCTGCTGTACGGCTATGCCGGCACCCTCAACATGGCGGATCTGGCGGTGAAGCTGAACGGCGCCGAAACCTCCGGCCTGGTCACGGTGATCGCCATGCTGTTTCTGGTGGCCTTCGGCATCAAGGCGGCGGCCTTTCCGCTGTTCTTCTGGCTACCGGCTTCCTACCATACGCCGCCGGTGGCGATTTCGGCGGTGTTTGCCGGCCTGCTCACCAAGGTGGGGGTCTATGCCCTGTACCGGGTGTTCAGCCTGATCTTTGTGCAGGATGTCGCCTTCACCCATCATACGGTGCTGATGTGGATGGGGATTTTCACCATGCTCACCGGGGTACTGGGGGCCGCGGCCCAGTTCGAGGTGCGCCGCATCCTGTCTTTTCACATTGTTAGCCAGATAGGCTACATGCTGGTGGGGCTGGCGCTGTTTACTCCCCTGGCCATCGCCGGCGGGGTCTTCTACATCTTTCACCACATCATAGTGAAGACCAACCTGTTCCTGATCAGCGGCGTCATGTACCGCTACCACGGCAGCTATGATCTGGCCAAATTGGGCGGCTTGTATCGTTCCGCCCCCTGGCTGGCGGTGCTGTTCCTGATCCCGGCCATGTCCCTGGCGGGGCTGCCGCCGCTGTCGGGCTTTTTCGCCAAATATACGGTGATCAAGGCGGGCGTGCTGGCCGAATCCTGGTTCATGGTGGCCATTGCCCTGATAGTGGGCCTGCTGACCCTGTATTCGATGATCAAGATCTGGGCCGAGGCCTTCTGGAAAGCGCTGCCCGAGGACGCCAAGCCTCTGCGCGGCGGGGCGGATCCGCACCGCTACCTGCTCTATCTGCCGGTGCTGGGCCTGGCGCTGATCACCCTGACCATCGGCTTTGGCGCCGAATGGTTCGTGCAACTGGCGACGGACACGGCGGCACAGCTGCTGGCGCCCGAGAACTATATTGAAGCGGTACTGGGGGGAAGCCAATGAGAGCCTTTGGTTGGAATATGCTGCTGGCCCTGGCCTGGGTCATACTGTCTGGCACCTACACCATCAGCAACCTCTTTATCGGCATGGTGCTGAGCTATCTGGTGCTGGCCTATGTGGGGCGGGACAAGCCCATGTTCGCCCGTTACCTGGGCAAGCTGCCCAAGCTGGTCAGCTTTGTGCTGTTTTTTATCTGGGATCTGATCAAGTCCAATGCCCGGGTGGCCTATGATGTGCTCACGCCCACCCATCTGATGCGGCCCGGGGTGATCGCCATACCGCTGGATGTGAAGGACGATGGCGCCATCACCATGTTCGCCAACCTGATCACCGCCACCCCGGGCTCGCTGGCACTGGATGTGTCGAGCGATCGCAAGGTGCTCTATGTGCACCTGATGTACCTGGACGACGAGTCCCGCCAACTGGCGGAGTTCAAGGCCCTCGAGGCCCGTGTTATCGATTTGCTGGGATAAGCCTATGTTCGACTTTGTCCTTACCTTGTCTTTCGTGTTCCTGAGCCTGGGGCTGGTGCTGGCGACGGTCCGCCTGCTGCTCGGCCCGACCCTGCCGGATCGGGTGGTGGCGCTGGAAGTCATCGCCTCCATGACGGTGGGTTTCATCCTGCTCTATAGTGTGGCCTACGACACGCCGGCGCTGATCGACGTGGCCATAGTGCTGGCGTTGACGTCCTTTATGGCGGCGGTGGGCTTTGCCCGTTACCTGGAGCGGGGAGGCCAGCGCGATGATGACTGAACTTGTCACCAGCCTGTTCATGCTGCTCGGCTCCTTCCTGATACTGCTGGCTGGGCTGGGCATTATCCGCATGCCGGACCTGCTGACCCGGATGCATGCCACCAGCAAGGCCGGCGCATTGGGAGCGGGCCTGATGGCCTGCGGCTTTGCGGTCTATTTTCCGGAAGCCAGCGTGGTGGTACGCGCCCTGGCGGTGGTGGTGTTTGTGATTATGACGGCGCCGGTCGCCGCCCATGTGCTGGCCCGGGCCGGTTACTTTGTGGGCATCAAGCTGTGGGAAGGCACGGTGAAGGACGTGATCAAGGAACGTTACGACCTTAAAACCCACCAGCTCGGCAGCTCCTCGCGCAAGCGCGAAGAGGAAGACTGAACCAGGGGCCCTTGTGGCCCCTGGTTGTCGATGGCCGGGAGAGCGGTTCAGATGGCGGCGATTTCTTCCTCGGTGAGGTGGCGCCAGCCGCCTTCGGCCAGGCTGTCGTCTAGCCGTATCCCGCCGATCTGCAGCCGATGCAGCGCCACCACCCGGTTGCCCAGGGCGGCAAACATGCGCTTGACCTGGTGGTATTTGCCTTCCTGTATGGTCAGCAGCACCCGGGTGGGGGCGAGCACTTCCAGGGTGGCGGGCAGGGTGGGCCTGGCTTCGCCATGCAGCATGATGCCGGCTTCCAGGCGGGCGGCGGCATCTTCCGCCAGGGGTTCGGCCAGATCCACCCGATAGACCTTGCCACAGGCCTTTTTCGGCGAGCGCAGCCGGTGCGACCACTGGCCGTCATCGGTGAGCAGCAGCAGTCCTGTGGTGTCCAGGTCGAGCCGGCCGGCACATTGCAGGCCGTCGGCCAGTTCCGCCGGCAACAGGGCCAGTACGCAGGGGTGGTCTTCATCCCGGGTGGCGCTGAGGTAGCCCTTGGGCTTGTGCAGCATCAGGTAACGGGGCGCGCGCAGGGCGAGCAGCCGGCCTTGGAGCCGGACTTCCTGGCCGGTGATGGACAGGTCGCCCTTCTTGACCACCAGGCCGTCCACCGTTACCTCGCCCCGGTGCAGCGCCTTCTTGGCCAGAGAGCGGGTCAGTTCGGTGGTTTCGCACAAAAAACGGTCGAGGCGCATCAGGCGGTGGCTTCCTGCTCTTCGGCCGCGTTGTCCTGCAGCAGCCATTCGGTGAGGACTTCCCTGGCCCGGTCGACGCCGGTGCCCTTGAGGGAGCTGAACGCTTCCACCCGGATGTTGCCGCCGAACACGGCCACCGCTTCGCGCACCTTGAGCACTTCCGCCTTGCGGGCGCCGGACTTGAGCTTGTCGCACTTGGTCAGCAGCGCCAGCACCGGCAGTCCGGAGTCGCTGGCCCACTGCAGCAGTTGCTGGTCGATGTCCTTCAGCGGGTGGCGGATATCCATCAGTACCACCAGCCCCTTGAGGCTGTCGCGCTGTTGCAGGTACTCCGACAGTGCCTCTTGCCATTTCAGCTTCATTTCCTCCGGCACCTTGGCATAGCCGTAGCCGGGCAGGTCAATGAGGCGCCTGCCTTCGCTCAGCTCGAATACGTTGATGAGCTGGGTGCGGCCGGGTGTTTTACTGGTGCGGGCCAGGCTTTTTTGCTGGGTGATGGTGTTGAGGGCGGAGGATTTGCCGGCGTTGGAGCGGCCGGCAAAGGCGATCTCCACGCCGGCGTCCGCCGGCATCTGCCGGATGTTGGGCGCGCTGGTAATAAAGCGGGCGGCGTTAAAATTTATCTGCTTGTTATCCAATGTGAATTCCCCGGGGTTCTGAACCCGCCTTGCTTACTTTCTCGCAAAATCGTGTAGAATGGTGCGGTTTTTTAAATCGCATTGTAACATGCCCCATCAGGTATGTGATCTGGAAGCTCTTACAACGAGAAGTCGGAACGTCATGAAAAAAATCATTTTCACGCTAGCCTTAATGCTCGGAGTGGCCGGTACCGCACAGGCCCAGGGCGACGTCGAAGCCGGTAAAGCCAAGTCCGCCACCTGCGTGGCCTGCCATGGTAACGACGGCAACAGCCCGGCCGACATGTATCCCAAGATCGCCGGTCAGCACGCTTCCTATATCGAAAAGCAGTTGCTTGAATTCAAGGCCGCGGCCACTGGCGGTGTCGGCCGGGCCAACGCCATCATGGGCGGCATGGTCATGCCCTTGTCCGAGCAGGACATGGCCGATCTGGCCGCCTATTATGCCAGCATTTCGGTAACCCCCGTAGCAGTTCCGGAGGAGGTCATCGAACAGGGCGCCGCCCTGTACCAGGGGGGCGATATGGAACGCGGCATTACCGCCTGCATCGCCTGTCATGGTCCCCGGGGCGAAGGCCTGGAATCCGCCAAGTTCCCGCGCCTGTCCGGCCAGCATCCGGCCTATATAAAGGCTCAGCTGGAGCTGTTCCGCAGCGGTGAGCGTGACAACGATCCCAATGGCATGATGCGCGACATCGCCACCAAGCTGACCGACCAGGATATCGAGATCCTGTCCCAGTACGTGGCGGGCCTGCGTTAATCCCGACCTCTCAGGGGGGCCGTGGCCCCCCGCCTTTTTCCGGTTTGCCGATGTCTGCTCACCCGCAAGACCTGTGTTGCCCCCTCTGCGACTCTTCCGATCATGTTCCGTTCTGGCAGGACCGCCGCCACTATCATCGCTGCCGGCAGTGCTGGCTGATTTTTGTGGATCCCGCCGAGCGGCTGGCGGCGGAGCAGGAGAAGGCGGTCTATGACCAGCACTGCAATCATACCGGTGACGCCGGCTACCGACGTTTTCTGGGCCGGCTGGCCGAGCCCCTGACGGCGCGGCTGGCGCCGGCCAGCCACGGGCTGGATTTCGGCTGCGGGCCGGGTCCGGCGCTGGCGGCCATGCTGGCCGAGGCGGGCTTTGCCATCACCACCTATGATCCCTACTATGCGGATTATCCGGAGCGGTTGCAGCAGCGGTACGATTTTGTCACCTGCACCGAGGCGATAGAACATTTTTACCATCCCGGGCGGGAATGGCGGCGTTTGCTGGCACTGCTCAAGCCCGGTGGCTGGCTCGGTCTGATGACCAAGCTGGCCCGCGATCAGGCGGCTTTTGCCAACTGGCATTACAAACAGGATCCCACCCATGTCAGCTTTTTCAGCCGGGAAACCTTTCTCTGGCTGGCGGCACGGGACGGGCTCGGCATCGAATTCATCGGTGCCGATGTCATTCTTCTGCACAAACCGGAGTCTGTATGACACGCATCAAGAAGACCCGTAACCCGGGTCGTATCGGCGCCCGCAAGGAAAATCGGGAAACCGCCGAGCAGGGCAGGGAACGCAAGCGCAAGGCCAGGCGCAAGGGGCTGGCGCCCGGCTCCCGCCACAACCAGGGCGGTGAGGGCGGCGGCGGGGCCACCAGGGTAGAGAAGGATCCGCGCCTGGGTTCCCGCAAGCCGGTGGCCCTGGTTCCGGGCGAGGACAAGGCGGCGGTCGCCAGGGTCAGGGTCGCCAAGCCCGAGGCGCTGACCCCTGAGCAGGAGCTGGAGCGGCTGGAGAACGATGAGCGGCTCAATACCCTGCTGGATCGGGTGGAAGCCGGCGACAAGCTGGACCGGGAGGACGCGGCCTGGCTCGATCGTACCCTGGCCCGCCACCAGCAGCTGCTGGAGCAGCTCGACCTGCTCGACGACGAGGCCGACGCTGCCCCGGCGGACGGGGATGACCTGTGGAGCCGTTTTATGGACGCCGAGCTTGATCCTGCTCAATACCAGGATAAGGAAGACAAGTCATGATCTCACCCTGGCTGATGGCCGCCCTCGCGGGCGGCATCATCATAGTGGGTCTGGCCGTTTACGCGGGCATTCTGCTGGCCCGGCTGAGGCAGCAGACGCAACAGCGGCAACAGGCCATCCATCGGCGCAACGAGCGCATTCTGGACAGCATCCGCACCATCGCCATGGCGGTGCGTGACGACCAGTGCAACCTGTCGGAAGGGGCCATTCGCCTGACCAATCTGCTCAATACCCTGCAGTTCAGCCAGCCGAAGGACTTTGCCACCGACTACCCTGGACTCTACGATTTGTATGACAGGGTCAAGGAGATGCCGACCCACGAGGCCCGCAACCAGCTCAAACGCAACGAACGCATGCGCCAGGATCTGCAACGAGCCGGTTTTGAACAAGAACTTGAGGCGCAAATAAAAATCGAGGTCGCGCGGCTGGTCAGCCTGGAACTGCCCGGTCGCTGATCCGGGGAGGAGAGGTGATGTCAGCAATGATCGAGTGGGACCAGTCCCTGATCGAGAAATACAACTATTCGGGACCGCGCTATACGTCCTATCCCACGGCGCTGGAGTTCAGCGACGCCTTCGGCATGGCCGAGTTCGAGGCTGCCGCCGGGCGCTATCCCGGCCGGCCCCTGTCGCTCTATGTGCATGTGCCCTTCTGCCACAAGCTGTGCTATTACTGCGGCTGCAACAAGGTGATTACCCGTCACCAGGGCAAGGCCGACACTTACCTTGATTACCTGGAGCGGGAAATCGAGCGCCTGGCGCCGCTGTTTGCCGATCGTACCGTGACCCAGCTGCACTGGGGCGGCGGCACCCCCACCTTTCTGACCGAGGTGCAAATCCGCCGTCTCAACAGCCTGCTGCGCCGGCATTTTAGCTTTGCCGAACGGGGCGAATACAGCATAGAGATTGACCCGCGGGAGATCGAGCTGTCGGTGCTGGAAGTGCTGAAGGAAGAAGGCTTCAACCGCATCAGCCTGGGAGTCCAGGACTTCGACAAGGCGGTGCAGAAGGTGGTCAACCGGGAGCAGGACAACGACTTCATCAAGGCACTGGTGCGGCGGGCCGATGAACTCGGCTTCGTGTCCACCAACCTGGATCTGATCTACGGCCTGCCGCTGCAGACCCCGGCCAGCTTCCGCCATACCCTGGAACAGGTGGCGGCGATGGCGCCTGACCGGCTGTCGGTGTTCAACTACGCCCATCTGCCGAGCCGTTTCGCCGCCCAGCGCAAGCTGAACGAGGCGGACATGCCTAAGCCGGCCCAGAAACTGGCCATGCTGCAGGACACCATTGCCTACCTCACCGGCCAGGGCTATCAGTTCATCGGCATGGATCACTTCGCCAAGCCCGGTGACAGCCTGGCGGTGGCCCAGCGCCAGGGGGAGCTGCACCGCAACTTCCAGGGCTACACTACTCAGGGCGACTGCGACCTGCTGGGGCTGGGCGTTTCCGCCATCAGCATGGTCGGCGATGCCTATTCCCAGAACCACAAGGATCTGAAGCGCTACTATGCCCAGCTCGACCGGCTTGGCCACGCTCAGACGGTGGGCTATGCCCTGAACCAGGACGATCGTCTGCGCCGGGATCTGATCAAGACCCTTATCTGCAACTTCGAGCTGGAATTTGCTCCCCTGGAACGGGAATACGGTATTCGCTTCGCCGACTACTTCGCCGAGGATCTCACGCTGTTGCAGACCTTTATGGACGACGGCCTGGTCACGCTGGAAAGCGGTGCCATCCGGGTTGCGCCCAAGGGTCGGCTGCTGATCCGCAATATCTGCATGTGCTTCGACGTCCATCTGCGCCGCCAGGCCCGGATGCAGCAGTTTTCCAGGGTGATCTGACAACCCCCAAGCGGTAAGCAAAACCCAAACAAGGCCGGGCCGGGCGCAGCATCTGCGCCCGGCCCGGCTTGCTTATGGCGGACAGCTTACGACGCTGCTTTCAGCAGCAGGGCAGCCCTTTCCGCGGGGCTGATAAAGGCCATCCCCAGGGCGTTTTCCTGACACTGGCGGGTCTGGGCGGCACTGAGGCCGGCGCGGGCCGCAGCGTCGGTGTATTCGTGGCGCAGCTCTATGCCTTCCACCGCCGGGTCGTCGGTGTTGAGGCAGGCGAGCACGCCCTTTGCCAGGAAGCGGTGGATGGGGTGGGCGGCGAGTTCCGCCACTGTGCTGGTCTGCAGGTTGGAGGTGAGGCAGGACTCGATGCCGATGCGGTGTTCGGCCAGGTAGTCGAGCAGGCGTTCGTCCTCCACCGCCTTGACGCCGTGGCCGATGCGCTCGGCGCCAAGCTCGCGAATGGCCTGCCAGATGCTGTCGCTGCCGGCCGCCTCGCCGGCGTGCACCGTGATGCGCAGGCCGGCGTCCCGCACCCGTTTGAAATGGTCGTTGAACAGTTCGCCGGGAAAGCCCAGCTCGTCACCGGCCAGATCCATGGCCACCAGTTTGTCCTTATGGGCCAGGCAGGCGGCCAGTTCCCGCTCGCAGGCGGCCTGGCCGAAGGTGCGGCTCATGATGCCGATCAGTTTCACCGGAATGCCGAAGTCGCGCCGGCCGGCGGCCACTCCGTCGATCACCGCTTCCACCACCCCCTGGGGATCCAGGTTGTGGTTCATGGCCATGTAGCCGGGGCTGAAGCGCAGCTCGGCGTAATCGATGCCGCCGGTCTGCAGATCCTCGACGTTCTCGTAGGCCACCCGGCGGCAGGCGTCGTAGCTGCCCAGCACCTTGACGCCCCAGTCCAGCTTGGCGAGGAAGGACACCAGGTCGGGGGCATTGCCCTGCACCTGCACATGGGGGCGCAGCCCCTCCAGGGTGGTGGCGGGCAGCACCATGTTGAAGGCCTGGCCCAGATCGAGAATGGTGGCGGGCCTGATGTTGCCGTCCAGGTGGCGGTGCAGGTCGAGCAGGGGCAGGCTGGAGTCTATCATGGTGTCTTCCTTCTCCGGTCAGTGACCCTTGCCGGAGCCGCCGGGGCGGCCATCGGCGAGGGGGATGAGATAAAGGCTAATCCTCTACCAGGCTGTCGTCACCATGCAACTCTTTTAACTTTCGGGTCAGGGTATTGCGGCCCCAGCCCAGCAGCCGGGCCGCCTCCTGCTTGTGGCCCTGGGTGTGGGCGAGGGCGCAGTCGAGCAGGATGCGCTCGAACTCGGGCTGGGCGTCGGCCAGCAGGTCCTGCTGGCCCCTGGCCAGGGCCTGGCGGGCCCAGCCCTGCAGAGCCTGGCGCCAGTCCTGACCGCCGGCGTCCCTTTCCTTTTCCCGCTCCTTCTGCATCAGCTCCGGCGGCAGGTCCGCGATCAGCACCTCCTGGCCCGAGGCCATTACCGTCAGCCAGCGGCAGACGTTTTCCAGCTGGCGCACGTTGCCCGGCCAGGACAGGGTCTGCAGATAGGCCTGGGTGTCCGGATGCAGGCTCTTGGCCTCCACCGCCAGTTCCCGGGCGGCCCGGGCCAGAAAGTGGCGGGCCAGCTTGGGGATGTCCTCGCGGCGGTCCTTCAGCGCCGGCATATGGATGCGGATCACGTTGAGCCGGTGGAACAGGTCTTCGCGGAAGTCGCCGCCCTCCACCTTTTGTTCCAGATCCTGGTGGGTGGCGGCGATGATGCGCACGTCCACCTTGATCGGCTGGTGGCCGCCCACCCGGTAGAACTGGCCGTCGGCCAGCACCCTGAGCAGACGGGTCTGGATATCCAGCGGCATGTCGCCGATCTCGTCGAGGAAGAGGGTGCCGCCGTCGGCCTGCTCGAAGCGGCCCTGGCGCACGCTGTTGGCGCCGGTGAAGGCGCCCTTCTCGTGGCCGAACAGCTCAGATTCGATCAGATCCTTGGGGATGGCGGCCATGTTCAGCGCGATAAAGGGACTGCGGGCCCGCGGGCTGTGCTTGTGCAGGGCGTGGGCCACCAGCTCCTTGCCGGTGCCGCTCTGGCCGTTGATCAGCACCGAGATGGAGGAGCGGGCCAGGCGGCCGATGGCGCGGAACACCTCCTGCATGGCCTGGGCTTCGCCGATGATCTCGGGGGTGTTGAGCGGCTCCGCCGGCGCGGTTGTAGATTTGCCCCGGCTTTCCTTCAGATGGGCCACGGCCCGCTGCACCAGGGCCACGGAGTCGTCGATGTCGAACGGCTTGGGCAGGTATTCGAAGGCGCCGTGCTGGTAGGCGTTGACCGCGCTGTCCAGATCCGAATGGGCGGTCATGATGATGATCGGCAGTTGCGGTGCCTGCTTGTGAATGGCGCCCAGCAGGGTCAGGCCGTCCATGCCGCCCATGCGGATGTCGGACACCACCACGCTCGGTTTGCCCTGGGGCAGGGCCGCCAGCACGCTTTCTCCGTCACTGAAGCTGCGGCAGCGAAATCCCGCCTGGCCCAGGGCCCGCTCCAAAACCCAGCGGATGGAGCTGTCGTCGTCGACTATCCAAACCAGTTCAGCCATAAAGCTCTCCTATCGTCGTAACGGCAGATAGATAATAAATTCGGTGTGTCCGGGGCGGCTGTGGCATTCGATGCGCCCCTTGTGCTGGTGGATCAGATCCTGAGCGATGGACAGCCCCAGGCCGGTACCGCCCTCCCGGCCCGTGACCATGGGGTAGAACAGGGTATCGCGCAGCTGCTCGGGGATGCCGGGGCCGTCGTCGATAATGCGGATCTCGGCCGCCAGCCGGTAGCGGCGCCCCTGCAGCATCACCTGGAAGGCGGTGCGGGTGCGGATCCGGATATGGCCCCTGTCGCCCAGGGCTTCGGCGGCGTTGCGCACTATGTTGAGGAAAGCCTGTTGCAACTGCTCCGGATCCATCTCGAAATCGGGGATACTGGGGTCGTAGTCCCGGCTGAGTTTGATGTCCTGGGGGATTTCCATCGCCACCAGCTGGCGCACCTGCTCCAGTACCGAGTGCAGGTTGGTTACCTGGCGCAGGCCGGGCCGCTGGGGGCCCAGCAGCCGGTCCACCAGGTTGCGCAGCCGATCCGCCTGGGCGATGATCAACTGGGTGAATTCCTTGAGTTCTTCCTGGTCCAGCTCCCGCTCCAGCAGCTGGGCCGCGCCGCGCAGGCCGCCGAGGGGATTTTTGATCTCGTGGGCCAGGCCGCGCACCAGCTCCCGGGCCGCCTGTTGCTGAGCCCGCTGCTGTAGTTCCTGGCTGATCTTCTTCTGCTGGTCGATAAGGCGAAGCTCGATCAGCGCCAGGGTCTTGCCTTCGAGGCTGAAGGGATTAACGCTGACATCCACCCAGCGCGGGGCACCGTCGATCACCAGCTGTACCTCGCTGTCGGTAAACCCCTGCTCGGATTCGATACAGCGCTGGATACGCCGCATATCGAGGGAAATGTCCTCCACCAACTGATCCAGCCGGGCATCCCGCAGCCGGCGTTTGCTCAGGGTCAGCAGTTGCTCGGCGGCGGTATTGGCATAGTGCACCAGCAGGTTGCCATCCACCACCAGCACGGCGGTCAGCAGATTGTCGATGATCGATCTGGTGCTCATTTCGGATGTCGACACCCTTTCCTCCTGGGTTGATTGCACCATTATGGTGCGAGGTGGTCGTCCTGTCCCCACGTTTTTACCACCCGGTGGCACACAGGGCGGGGGTTGCCCCGTGGCGGTGCGCGCAAAATGCCGCTTTCTACGGATACTGCAAAAACCTTGCCGACTTGTGGGGAAGGATAAAAAACAAAAAAGGCCCGGTGTTATCCGGGCCTTGCACTGGCATCCAGCTTAGGATTTCACGCTTATACCGAGTAGTACAGGTCGAACTCCAGCGGGTGTACCGCCATGTTGATCATCTCGGTTTCCTTGCGCTTGTACTTGATGTAGGCGTCGATGAACTCGTCGCTGAACACGCCGCCCCGGGTCAGGAACTCGCGGTCCTTGTCCAGGCAGTCCAGGGCCTGATCCAGGGATACGGCCACGGTCGGGATTTCGGCGGCTTCTTCCGGCGGAAGGTCGTACAGATCCTTGTCCATGGCATCGCCCGGGTGGATCTTGTTCTGGATGCCGTCCAGGCCGGCCATCAGCAGGGCGGCGAAGGCCAGGTAGGGGTTGGCAGCCGGATCCGGGAAGCGGGTCTCGATACGGCGGGCCTTGGGCGAACCCACCAGCGGGATGCGGATGGAGGCGGAACGGTTGCGGGCGGAGTAGGCCAGCATGACCGGGGCTTCGTAGCCGGGCACCAGACGCTTGTAGGAGTTGGTGGACGGGTTGGTGATGGCGTTCAGAGCGCGGGCGTGCTTGATGATGCCGCCGATGTAGTACAGGGCGGTCTCGGACAGGCCGCCGTACAGGTCGCCGGCGAACAGGTTTTCACCATTCTTGGCCAGGGACTGGTGCACGTGCATGCCGGAGCCGTTGTCGCCCACTAGGGGCTTGGGCATGAAGGTGGCGGTCTTGTTGAAGGCGTGGGCCACGTTGTGCACCACGTACTTGTAGATCTGGATTTCGTCGGCCTTCAGGGTCAGGGTGTTGAACTTGCAGGCGATTTCGTTCTGGCCGGCGGTGGCCACCTCGTGGTGGTGCGCTTCCACCACCAAGCCCATCTCTTCCATGATCAGGCACATGGCGGAGCGGATATCCTGGGAAGAGTCTACTGGGGCAACCGGGAAGTAGCCACCCTTCACACCGGGGCGGTGGGCCTTGTTGCCTTCCTCGTAGTCGCGGCCGGAGTTCCACTTGGCTTCGATGTCGTCGATCTTGAAGAAGCTGCCGGACATGTCGGTATGGAAGCGGACGTCGTCGAACATGAAGAATTCGGGCTCGGGACCGATCAGCACGGTGTCGGCGATGCCGGTGGACACCAGGTATTCCTCGGCACGGCGGGCGATGGAGCGCGGGTCGCGGTCGTAGCCCTGCATGGTGGCGGGTTCGAGCACGTCACAGCGGATGTTGAGGGTGGCGTCTTCGGTGAAGGGGTCCATCACGGCGGTGGAGGGATCCGGCATCAGCACCATGTCCGACTCGTGGATGGTCTTCCAGGCGGTCATGGAAGAGCCGTCGAACATCTTGCCATCTTCAAAGAAATCATCGTTGATCTGGTTGACCGGAATGCTGACATGCTGCTCTTTGCCCTTGATATCGGTAAAGCGCAGGTCGATGAATTTGACATCGTGTTCCTTGATCATGGCCAGTACGTTTTCAGCTGACATCGGTGTAGACCTCCAAAATTTATTATCCCAGGGTCTGATGAACAAATTCATCAGTTGCCAGAATACAAAGCTAAAACTGTGCCAGGTTGCCAAATGCTTGTCATGAAAGCGTTTTACTCTGGCGGTTGGTGACGGCTGCGGATTGGCATGCACCACATTGGTGCGTTTTTGGATCTTTTTGGTGCAACCGCTCCTCGAGCGCCTCCATCATGGTGCATCGCACCAGGCTTGGGAAGCCGGACGCAGTAATTTTCAAATCTGCTAGGCAGATCCCGGTGCTCCGAGTAAAATGACCGACCATTTTTTACCCACCCCGGTATTTTTGAGGCAGGAATGTTAGAAAATTTACGTAATATCGCCATCATCGCTCACGTTGACCATGGCAAAACCACCCTGGTGGACAAGCTGCTGCAGCAGTCCGGCACCCTGGAAACCCGCGGTGAAGCGGAAGAACGGGTCATGGACTCCAACGATATCGAGCGGGAGCGCGGCATTACCATTCTTGCCAAGAATACCGCTATCCGCTGGACCTCTCCCGATGGCCAGGAGTATCGCATCAACATCGTCGATACCCCCGGACACGCCGACTTCGGCGGTGAGGTAGAGCGGGTGATGTCGATGGTGGACTCGGTGCTGCTGCTGGTGGACGCCCAGGAAGGCCCCATGCCGCAGACCCGTTTCGTGACCCAGAAGGCCTTTGCCCAGGGCCTCAAGCCCATCGTTATCATCAACAAGGTGGACAAGCCCGGCGCCCGTCCCGACTGGGTCATGGATCAGGTGTTCGACCTGTTCGACAACCTGGGTGCCACCGACGACCAGCTCGACTTCCAGGTGGTCTACGCTTCCGGCCTGAACGGCTGGGCTTCTCTCGACGCCGATGAGCCGGCCGAGGACATGACCGCCCTGTTCCAGACCATAGTGGATCAGGTGCCTGCCCCCGACGCCGATATGGACGGCACCCTGCAGATGCAGATCTCCCAGCTGGATTATTCCTCCTACGTGGGCGTGATCGGCATCGGCCGCATCAAGCGCGGTACCGTCAAGGTCAACCAGCAGGTCACCGTAGTAGGTGCCGACGGCAAGACCCGTAACGGCAAGGTCGGCCAGGTGATGGGCTACCTGGGCCTCAAGCGCCACGACGTGGCCGAAGGCAGCGCCGGCGACATCGTGGCCATCACCGGCCTGGGCGAGCTGAAGATTTCCGACACCGTCTGTGCCGCCGGTGCAGTGGAAGCCCTGCCGCCCCTGTCGGTGGACGAACCTACAGTGACCATGACCTTCCAGGTCAACACCTCGCCCTTTGCCGGCCAGGACGGCAAGTTCGTCACCTCGCGCAACATCATGGAGCGGCTGAAGCAGGAACTGGTGCACAACGTGGCGCTGCGGGTGGAAGAAACCGGGGATCCCGACAAGTTCCGGGTGTCCGGCCGGGGCGAACTGCACTTGGGCATCCTAATCGAGAACATGCGCCGGGAAGGCTTCGAGCTGGCGGTGTCCCGCCCCGAGGTGATCATCAAGGAAGAGAATGGCGTCAAAATGGAGCCTTTCGAAACCCTTACCGTCGATGTGGAAGAAAGCAGCCAGGGCTCTGTAATGGAGAAACTGGGCGAGCGCAAGGCCGAGATGACCAACATGGTGCCGGACGGCAAGGGCCGGGTGCGCATCGACTTTATGGTGCCGGCGCGTGGCCTGATCGGTTTCCAGACCGAGTTCATGACCCTGACCTCGGGCTCCGGCCTGATGTACCACAGCTTCGATCATTACGGTCCGCACAAGGGCGGCAACATCGGCCAGCGTAACAACGGCGTGCTGATCTCCAACGCCACCGGCAAGGCCCTGGCTTATGCCCTGTTCAACCTGCAGGAACGTGGCCGGTTGTTCGTCGAGCACGCCACCGAGGTATACGAAGGCATGGTGATCGGCATTCACAACCGCTCCAACGACCTGACCGTGAACTGCCTCAAGGGCAAGCAGCTGACCAACATCCGTGCCGCCGGCACCGACGAGGCGCTGACCCTGACCCCGCCCATCAAGATGACCCTGGAGCGGGCGCTGGAGTTCATCGATGACGACGAGCTGGTGGAAGTCACCCCCAACCACATCCGCATCCGCAAGAAGCTGCTGACCGAAAACGATCGCAAGCGCGCCAGCCGCGCCTGAGTTGAACCGGTTCATGGAGGGCGCTTCGGCGCCCTTTTTTGTTTGCCCGGCGAAGCCGGCAAACCCGGCCATCTGAAAGAAGATGGCGTCACCCCGACTGAGGGGAAGACAATCCGACTGGCAAGGGCGCCACTGGCCAACGGTGGGGTCTGAAGGAAGC
>NZ_PXYH01000024.1 GCF_003012795.1 Zobellella taiwanensis | reverse complement strand
CACCGAAATACTGAGAAAATGCATCAAGGCTCATCATGGCTCTCCCAAAAAGGGAGTATCAGATCACAACACGATCTGCGGGTCAAATAGAACGAAGTGTCCAAAAAACGTTCGCGATCTCACCCTGCTTGATGGTGCCTACATGATAAGGAAAGACACATATATTTCACCTTTATGCCAAGGCGTCTCACGTCACTTTCTTCGCGGACTATTTTTTGAATTCTTATTTCATTGGCGGACATGGCGGTACCAGTTATAGCGGTTGTGTCAACAGGCTCGCAGAGGCGAAATTTTTGCGAGCACGGTGAACGAAACGAGCGGGATTGAATTCATAATCGTGAGTTACTTGGCGACAATGTGCTTGTATTTGTATCTTGTAACAAAAACCATAAATAGCCCAACGATAAACAATAATGCGCCAGGGGCCGCACTTGCAATTGACGATTCAGCGCCTAGAAATTTAGCACTCCAGTTAGACTCTCCGGAGATTCCTTGTACAAATAAATATATTCCTCCCAGTATTGATGCTAGGCCAAGCAGCAGACCTATGACTGAATAAACAAGCTGGTATTTTGCTAATATTGCTTGCGTTGCCGGGTCTGTCGATTTATTGATCTGAGACCCATTGACCACGAAGGATCTCTCGTTGGGTTTTGAGCTTTTATCCATTTTTCATTACTCGCGCTTGGCTGGCCTGCCAAAGTTAAGTTCGATTTTTTTGAGGATTGAATCATCAGCCCTAAATCCAATTTTACCATCATTCATAAATACTTCTTTTTTGGCTAGTTCTTCGTTTGTGAGAAATTCAGATAGTCTATTTTTTGTAGTGTTAATGATGCGGGTTGCTAGATCAAATCCGTTTGATTGCTTTGTTAGCTACAACTCACTAGTGACAGAATAATAATAACGCATTGCCAATACCCATAGTCCGATGTTGATTTGCAGCTTCCATGATTTTTTTGATTTGTCTCCACCCAAAACACATAAGCCACTCCAATATTTAAGGTTAGTAACTTTATCTACTAGAGGCACAAGTTCTACGTTTTTTGCATGAATTATTTTGTTGCAGCATTCTCTTAATGAGAGATGGAAGTTTCCCTCTAAAATCGTTGCTAAGCCTGGGTATTTACGACAGCTTTCTTCGTCAGGGCAGTATTCTGGATTGTCCGTAGAGAAATCTGAAAAGTCTTGCATGATTCTGGTTCGGGTTGCACATTGGATTAAGTAATCACTCACAAGTTTCTGCAAATTGTCCCAATACCCTTCTTCAATACCTTGAAAACCGTAAACAGCGCCTTCTGCTTCAGACTGCAAATAATCAAATTCTTTTGAATTATCTAATGTTTCACCTAAAAATCTTACTGTAGAGAGACTTCCGTGAGCCATTTGCTCTAAGAGAAACAAATGCTCCAATATTAGACGGTCATAAATGATATGTGACATAAGCTCCCTAGCTAACATTTTAATACTGCGCATGCGCATATATGCTCTTATGCCAATCCGCTTTGTATCAGAATAATTTCATTACTATCAATAACTTAATGGTATTTCAGGCAAAATTCCAATGTGAAAAACGCGCATGCGCATATTTGTTCCTGGATGTACGCAGAATCTACATTCGACACTTTTTAACTACCTGAATAAAAAAGCTTTATTTTTTCAATGGATGATAAACGCGCAATCCCTGCGGTGATTTCGCGCACCTTTTGGCTGGGTGCCAAATATACTGCATATCCACGGACTTCTGGATGGCTGAATAAGGTGGCAATCATATTCCGCAGCTACGCTACCGCCCGGACGTTTCAGGTCGCCAATCCCTGCCACCACTGTGTTCAAACGTATCTATTCTGGCCGCTGGGATGGGGGAGGGCAATTGCAAAAAGCAGGATGTGGGGGGCAAAACGCTTGAGTGGTGGTTTTGTGAGCGGTTTTGGATGCCGGCCCGGTGGCCGGCATGGCGGGGTTTAGGTAAAAGGCTTACCAGCCGTTTTCGGCCAGCTCCCGGGGGTAGCCGCGCTGGCGGGCCAGGTGCACGGCGGTGGCTTCCACCTTGGCCGGATCCTGGTCGGCGGTGATGGCCAGGGTAGGGGAGAGCGCCGGGGGCCGGCTTGCCGCGGACTGGCCCAGCCAGCCCAGCTCCGCCAGCTTGCCGACGATGCGGTCGGCGGCGATCAGCGCCGAGGAGGCTTTTACGATTTCCACCCGGGCGTAGTGGCTGCCCTCGAAGGACACGTCCGCCGCCCGCAGTTTGGGATCGCTGCCCGGGATCTGCTGGGCGCCGAACAGCGGCTGGCCGGCGGGCTCGGCCCCGGCAAAGGCGGGCAGCAGCCGGGCCAGGTGGGCGATGGCGCCGCGGGTGCGGGCGTCTACGTCCTCGGCCTGCCAGCCCTGGTCGATCTGCCGGCGATAGTGCTCGGGCAGGCGGGGCTGGGCGCTGTCGGCGCCGCTGGCCACCAGGCCGTCCTTGAACAGGGTGATGGCGTCGGTCATGCCGTGCAGCTGGAACAGGCCGCCGGGGTAGGGGGTAAGCTGGGCCATGCCGTCCGGGGTGCCGCGCTCGCCGTGGAAGATCACCTCGGGCCACTGGCCCGGCACCGGCCAGCGGGCCAGGTAGGCGGCCTTGTATTCCACCAGCCGCTGGCGGCGGTAGCCGGCCATGTCGTCCACCAGGCCGGTGCGAAAGCCGCAGGCGTTGACCAAAAAGTCCACCTCGTCCTGCCGTTCGCCGGCCGGCCCCTGGCTGTTAATGCGCCAGCCGCCCTCTACGGGGGCCAGCTCGGTGGCTTTGGTGTTCAGCCGCAGCTCGCAGTGGGGCGAGGCGGTCAGCGCCAGGGTGGCGGTGGCGGCCATGCGGAACAGGCTCCAGCCGTATTCCTGCACCAGCACCAGGGGGAACTTGAGCCGGTCCGGATCCAGCCGCTGGGCCAGGGGCACCAGCCAGTCGTCCGGGCGCTGGGCCCGCTCGGGCAGGGGGCGGTGGGCCAGGGCCTCGAATTGTTCCCGGTCGTAGCAGCGGTAGTAGTCTTCGGGCTCGCCCAGCACCCGGTTGGCCGGGTCTTGTGCCACCAGCCGGCGGTATTCCTCCGCCAGCAGGGCCAGGCGCGGCAGCAGGGCGTTCGGGTCGCCCGCGTCGGTCACCGGCACCGCCACTACTGTGGGGCGGCGGTTGATGCAGTGGGGGTAGGCGCGCACCGAGGCGATGGACTGGCGCAGCAGCGCCAGGCACTGGTCGTCACTGATTTCCCGGTAGAGGTTGCCGCCCGCGTGCAGGTGGCAGATGGGCGGGCCCTTTACCAGGCCGTCGCTCGCCTCCAGCAGCAGGCTGTCAATGCCCAGGTCGGCCAGGCGCAGCGCCACCGTGGCGCCGGCCACGCCGCCGCCCAAAATGCCGACCCGCAGCGGGCCGTGGGCGGTGGCGTTACAGCAGGGTGATGTCATTTGGTCTCTGTCGTTTATCGCAGGCCGGCGCCGCCCCTCCCTGGCGGCGCGGGCGGGGTTAAATTTGGTGAGCTTCCAGCTCCTTCAGCATGTCGCCCACCAGGGCCAGCCGGGCCTTGGCGTCCTGGCTGGGAATGGCAAAGCGCAGCTTGGTCGGGCCTTCCATCCTGTAGATGCGCGGCTGGCTTTGCAGCAGGCCCACCAGGTAGCCGGGGTCGACTTTCGCATCCTGGCCAAAGGCGAGGGTGCCGCCCTGGGGGCCGGCGTCGATTTTCTCTATGCCGAGCCGGCTGGCCCTGAGCTTGAGCCCGGCCAGGGCCACCAGGTTCTTGCCCGGCTCCGGCAGCAGGCCGAAGCGGTCAATCAGCTCTACCTGCAGCTCGCGCAGGGCGGCGTCGTCCTCGGCGGCGGCAATGCGCTTGTACATGGACAGGCGCATGTTCACGTCCGGAATGTAGTCGTCCGGCAGCAGGGCGGGCAGGCGCAGCTCTATTTCGGTTTGCGATCGCAGCAGCTGATCCAGGGCCGGCTCCTTGCCGGACTGCAGCGCCTTCACCGCCTGCTCCAGCATCTCCATATAAAGGCTGAAGCCGATGGCGGTGATCTGGCCGCTCTGCTCCTCGCCCAGCAGCTCGCCGGCGCCGCGGATCTCCAGGTCGTGGGTGGCCAGGGCAAAGCCCGCGCCTAAATCCTCCAGCGCGGCAATGGCCTCCAGCCGCTTCTTGGCGTCGGGGGTCATCCGCTTGGGATGGGGGGTGAGCAAATAGGCGTAGGCCTGGTGGTGGGAGCGGCCCACCCGGCCGCGCAGCTGGTGCAACTGGGCCAGGCCCAGCTTGTCGGCCCGGTCCATGATGATGGTGTTGGCGCTCGGCACGTCGATGCCGGTTTCGATGATGGTGGAGCACAGCAGCAGGTTAAAGCGCTGGTGGTAAAAGTCGGACATCACCCGTTCCAGCTCGCGCTCGCGCATCTGGCCGTGGGCGATGGCGATGCGCGCCTCGGGCACCAGGGCGCGCAGGGCGTCGGCGCTGTTCTCTATGGTCTGCACCTCGTTGTGCAGGTAATACACCTGGCCGCCGCGCTTGAGTTCGCGCAGTATCGCCTCGCGCACCAGGGCCGGATCGTGCTCGCGCACAAAGGTCTTTACCGCCAGCCGCTTGGCGGGCGGGGTGGCGATAATGGACAGATCGCGCATGCCGCCCATGGCCATGTTGAGGGTGCGGGGAATGGGGGTGGCGGTCAGGGTGAGGATGTCCACGTCGGCGCGCAGCGCCTTGATCTGATCCTTCTGCCGCACCCCGAAGCGGTGCTCCTCGTCCACGATCAGCAGGCCCAGATCCTTGAACTTCACTTCCTGGCTCAGCAGCTTGTGGGTGCCGATCACAATGTCGATGCTGCCGTCGGCCAGGCCGGCCAGCGCCTTGTCCTGCTCCTTGCCGGTTTTGAAGCGGCTGATCATTTCCACCCGCACCGGCCAGTTGGCGAAGCGGTCGCGGAAGTTGTCGTAGTGCTGCTGGGCCAGCAAGGTGGTGGGCACCAGCACCGCCACCTGCTTGCCGCCGTGCACCGCCACAAAGGCGGCGCGCATGGCCACCTCGGTCTTGCCAAAGCCCACGTCGCCGCACACCAGCCGGTCCATCGCCTTGGGCTGGGTCATGTCGGTGAGCACGGCGTTGATGGCTTTCAGCTGGTCGTCGGTTTCCTCGAAGGGGAAGGCGTCGCAGAACTGGCGGTAGGCGCTCTTGTCGTGGGTCACGGCCTGGCCCGGCTTGGCGGCCCGGCGGGCGTACACGTCGAGCAGCTCGGCGGCCACGTCGCGCACCTTTTCGGCGGCCTTGCGCTTGGCCCTGGCCCAGGCGTCGTTGCCGAGGCGGTTGAGGCTGGGGTCGTCGGCGCCGCTGTAGCGGCCCACCAGGTGCAGGGCGGTCACCGGCACATAGAGCTTGTCGCCGCCGGCGTATTCCAGGGTCAGGTATTCCGACTTCATGCCGCCGGCGTCCAGGGTCTGCAGCCCCATATAGCGGCCCACGCCGTGATCCAGGTGCACCACCGGCTGGCCGACGGACAGCTCCGCCAGGTTGCGGATCAGGGTGTCCGGGCTCAGGGCCGTGGATTTTTCCCGCCGCCGGCGCTGGATCACCCGGCCGCCGAGCAGGTCGCCCTCGCACACCAGGGCGAAGTCATCCTTCAGCACAAAACCCTGGGACAGGGGGCCGATCAGCAGGCCGAGGCGCTCGTCGCCGGCCGCAAAGCGGCCCAGGCTCTCCACCGGCCAGGGCTTGAGCGGGCTGCCCGCCAGCAGCTCCACCAGCGCCTCTCGCCGGCCGGCGCTTTCCACCGAAAACAGCACCCGGCCGGGGAATTGTTCGCAAAAGGCCAGCAGCCGGGCCAGGGGCTCGGTTTTCTGGTGCTCTACCTCAAGCTCCGGCAGGGGCGCCACCGGGGCGTTGATCCGGTCGCCCTTTTCCAGCACCGGGGTCTGGCTCAGTTGCAGCCGGGGCCAGTGGTTGAGCCGGTGCAGCAGTTCGTCGGGCCTGAGGTAAAGCTCTTCGGGGGCGAGCAGCGGGCGCAGCAGGTCGTGGCGGCGGTCTTCGTAGCGGCCGGCCACCTCCTGCCAGAAGGTCTCGGCGGCCTCGAGCAGCTCGCCCAGGCCCAGCACCAGCAGGGGATCGGGCAGGGAGTCGAACAGGGTCTGGGTCTGTTCGAAAAACAGCGGAAAGTAATATTCGATGCCGGGCGGAAACTGGCCCTGGCTTACCCTGTGGTAGAGCGCCTCGGGCTCGTTGCGCAGGGCAAAGCGCTCCCGGTACTGGCCGCGAAAGCGTTCGATGGCGGCGGCATCGGTGGGAAATTCCCGCGCCGGCAGCAGCCGGATCTGCTCCACCTTGTCCCTGGAGCGCTGGGTGTCGGGGTCGAAGGGGCGCAGGGTATCGATTTCGTCGTCGAAAAAGTCGATGCGCACCGGCTCTGCCGCCCCCATGGGAAAGAGATCCAGCAGGGCGCCGCGGGCGGCGAACTCGCCGTGCTCCAGCACCTGGTCCACCGCCCGGTAGCCGGCCTGCTCCAGCCGTTGGCGCAGGGCGTGCAGGTCGAGCCGGTCGCCGGTGTTCAGCAGCAGGCTGTTCTGCTCCAGCCAGGTCCGGGGCGGGGTGCGCAGCATCAGGGTGGTCACCGGCACGATCAGCAGGCCCCGTTGCAGGGCCGGCAGGCCATACAGGGTTTCGAGCCGCCGGGAGAGAATGTCCCGGTGCGGTGAAAACTGGTCGAAGGGCAGGGTTTCCCAGTCCGGGAACAGGTGTACCGGCAGGGCCGGGTCGTCGGCCAGCAGGTGGCTTACTTCCTGCTCCAGGCGCAGGGCGGTGGGGGTGTCGGGCACCACCAGCAGCACGGCACCCGCGTGCTGGCGCACCTGCCCGGCGATGGCGAGCGACAGGCTGCTGCCGATAAGCCCGCCCAGGCTGGCCCGGGGGCGGGGAGTGGGGCATGGAATGGCAATCATGAGGCTGGGTTTTGATCCTGTTGGGCGCGCTGCTCGGCGCGGGCCTTGAGTTGTTTGGCCTGCAGTTGCAGGCTGGCGCGGATCAGGGCGTCCCTGTCCTGCTCGCGGATGGCGATAAAGTCGCAGCGGTAGTGGCCGGGCTCGGCGTCGGCAAATATCCGGCCGTAGCAGAACACCGCCACTGACAGCTCGGGCAGGAACAGCTTGACCGCCACCGCCTGGCCGTCGGTCAGCGGCTGACGCGCCACAAAGCGAAAGCCGCCGCCGCCCAGGCTCAGGGTGTGGTGGCGCTGGTCCGGGCTGTCCTGGCCGGCGAGCACATAGCTCAGCACCAGGTCGATTTTGCGCGACTGCTGGTTGATCACCTCCACCAGCTCGGCGGCGTGCTCGTCCAGGTTGCGCAGCAGCCGGGCATTATTGGTATCGATGCGGGTCACTTCGCTGATAAGCTTGAACGGCGCCGGAATGCGGGCCTCCAGGCTGGCTTCGTCGGGAATGCTTTCACCGTCGGCCAGGGGCACCAGGTTGACCTGGGCCTGGTAATCGACGCTGAAATAAGGATCTGCCATGCTGTGCTGCTCTTGTTGCGTCATGCTCGAGCCTTTATTATTCCGCAACTTGCGGGTGACGTAAAACCCTTTGAAAAACGGATGATTAGACCATGTTTCAACCCCTGACGCTGATGCTGGGCCTGCGCTATGCGGGCGCCCGGGGGCGGCGCAGCTTTGCTTCCTTCGTGTCCGGCTTCTCGACCGTCGGCATTTTGCTGGGGGTGACCGCCCTGATCCTGGTGTCGGCGGTGATGAACGGCTTTGAGCAGCAGCTCAAGGATCGCATGCTGGGGGTGATTCCCCATGTGCTGGTGACCCAGGAGTCGCGCCGGCTGGCCGACCCCGCCGCCCAGGCGGCGCGCTTTTACGGCCACCCCCAGGTGCGGGCCTCGGCCCCCTTTATCCGTGCCGAGGCCATGCTGCAGGGGCCGGGCCATCTGACCGGCGCCGAGCTGTACGGGGTGGTGCCGCAAACCCCGGCCGATGCCCTGCTGCACAGCCTGGACCCGCGCACCCGGGAGTATTTTGAGTATCTGCCCTACGGCCTGGTGCTGGGCAGCGGCCTGGCCCGCAGCCTGGGCGTGGGGCCGGGCGACGAAGTGCGGGTAACGGTGACCGAAGGCAGCCGCTTTACGCCCCTGGGCCGGGTGCCGAGCCAGCGGGTGTTTACCGTGGTCGGTACCTTCAGCACCGGCAACGACGTGGACGGCCAGGTGGCCCTGGCCCGGCTGGAGGATGCCGCCCGCCTGCTGCGCTACGGCGAGGGCGAGGCTTCGGGCCTTCGCCTGTGGCTCGAGGATCCTTTTGCGCTGGCGCAACTGCCGGCCCTGCCCGAGGGGCTGGTGTACGACAGCTGGCAGCAGAGCCGGGGCGAGCTGTTCCAGGCGGTGGCCATGGAAAAGCGGCTGATGAGCCTGATGCTGGCGTTGATCATCCTGGTGGCGGCCTTCAACATTCTGTCTGCCATGGTGATGGTGGTGACCGACAAGGAGGCCGAAATCGCCATGCTGCAAACCCTGGGACTCAGCCGGCCCAAGGTGATGGCGGTGTTCATGATCCAGGGCGGCTTCAGCGGCGTGCTGGGCAGCCTGCTCGGCTTTGCCCTTGGGCTCTTGCTCAGCACCAACCTGGACGCCGTGCTCAATGTGCTCGGCATCAACTTTTATTCGTCCGCCGGTGGCAGCCAGTTGCCGGTGCTGCTGTTGCCCGGGCAACTGCTGACCATTCTTCTTTCCACCCTTGTCCTGTGCGTGCTGGCCAGCCTCTATCCGGCCTGGCGGGCGTCACGGGTGCAACCCGCCGAGGCGCTGCGTTATGAATAACCCCCTGTTGACGGTTGAACACCTCACCAAAACCCATCAGGACGGGGAGCGGCCGGTGCATATTCTGGACGGCGTCAGCCTGTCCCTGAACGCCGGCGAAAGCCTGGCGGTGGTGGGCAGTTCGGGCTCGGGCAAGAGTACCCTGTTGCACCTGCTGGGCAGCCTGGACACGCCGAGCGGCGGCCGGGTGCTGGTGGAAGGGGAAGACCTGCACCGGCTGCCGGGCCGGGCCCAGGCCCGTTTTCGCAACCGGAAGCTGGGCTTTGTTTACCAGTTCCATCACCTGCTGGGGGAGTTCAGCGCCCTGGAAAACGCCGCCATTCCGCTGCTGATCGCCGGCCGGCCGGTGGCCGAGGCAAAGGCGCGGGCCGAGGCCCTGCTGGGCCGGGTGGGCCTGGGCCACCGGCTGGAGCACAGGCCCTCGGCCCTGTCCGGCGGCGAGCGCCAGCGGGTGGCCATCGCCCGCGCCCTGGTCAACAATCCCCGCCTGGTGCTGGCGGACGAGCCCACCGGCAACCTGGACGCCCACAGCGCCGCCGAGGTGTTTGCCCTGCTGGCCGAGCTGCAGAGCGAGCTCGGCACCGGCCTGGTGGTGGTGACCCACGATCTGGCCCTGGCCGCCCGGCTCGATCGCCAGGCCCGGCTGGTGGACGGCAAACTGCGGGAGCAAGGCTGATGTTCCGTCCCCTGAGCGTTTACCTGGGCTGGCGCTTCAGCCGGTCCAAGCGGCGCAACCGCTTTATTTCCTTTATTTCGGTGGCGTCCATCCTCGGCATCGCCATCGGGGTGGGCGCCCTGATCCTGGGGCTGTCGGCCATGAACGGCTTCCAGCGCGAGCTGGAAAACCGCATCCTGTCGGTGCTGCCCCACGGCCAGCTCCACGCCGCCGAGGCGCCGGTGTCCGGTTGGCGCGATATGCTCGATGCCCTGGAAGCGGCTCCCGGCATCGAGGCGGCGGCACCCTTTGTGCCGCTGGAAGGGCTGCTCAGCAAGGGCGCCAAGCTCAAGGCGGTGCAATTGCAGGGCGTACTGCCCGAGCGGGAGTCGCGGATTTCGGCGCTGGCGCCGTTTCTGGACGGCGCCGGGCTGGCCGCCCTGCGCCCCGGCGAGCAGGGGCTTATCCTGGGCCAGGCCATAGTGAAGCAGCTGGGGCTGAGGCTGGGCGACAGCGTCTCGCTGCTGTTGCCCGCGCCCGGAAGCCAGGGTTTTGGCTCGCCCCGCCGGCACAGCTTTACCCTGGTGGGCATATTGCGCCTGGGTGGCCAGCTCGACACCGTGCTCGGCTATACCCACCTGGCGGATGCCCAGGCCCTGCGCGGGCTGGAGGACAGGGTGAGCGGTTTCCACCTGCGGGTGGATCAGGTGCTGGCCGCCGATACCCTGACCATGAACGCCGCCATGCCGCTGCCGGCGCCTTTCTATGTGAGCAGCTGGATGCACAGCCAGGGCAACATCTACCGGGACATCCAGCTGGTGCGCACCCTGATGATAGTGGTGCTGCTGCTGGTGATGGCGGTGGCCAGCTTCAATATCGTGTCCACCCTGGTGATGGCGGTCAACGAGAAGAAGGGCGACATCGCCATCCTCAAGACCATGGGTGCCGGTCCCTGGCAGATCCGCGGCGCCTTTGTGGTGCAGGGCATGCTCAACGGGGTGGCCGGCGTGGTGGTGGGCGGCCTGCTCGGCGGTGTGCTGGCGAGCCGGCTGTCGGACATGGTGGCGGGTTATGAGCGGCTCACCGGGCACCGGCTGCTCAACCCCGAGGTGTACTTTATCGATTTTATCCCCACCGAGTTCCACTGGGCGGATCTCTGGCTGGTCACCGGCTCGGCCCTGGTGCTGATCTTCATCGCCACCCTCTACCCCGCCTGGCGCGCCGGCCGGCTGCTGCCGAGGCAACTGCTGGGAGAAGCTTAATTTGGAGCGCAGGCGGCCCGCCTGCGCTCCATGTTGGGCAAGCCCTTACGGTTTTCTGCTCTGCCGCCGCAGCCACCAGGAGAACAGCACCTTGGCGCGCCAGCCCAGTTGCACCAGCAGCCAGCCGAGCAGGGCCGAGGCCAGGCCCAGCAGCAGGGCGCCGGTGAGCAGGGGCAGGGCGGCGGCGAGGGCTTCCTGCTCCAGCGGCCCGTCCAGGTCCAGCTCGGGCGAGCCCAGCAGGTGGGCGCCGAAGCGGTAGGCCAGGTAATACATGGGCGCCAGGGTCACCGGGTTATTGACCCAGACCATGGCGATGGCCAGCGGCAGGTAGCCGCGCAGGCCCAGCGCCAGGGCCACCGCCGCCAGGGTGTGCATGGGCAATGGCAGCCAGGCGGCGAACAGGCCGGCACCCACCGCGACGGCGGCGGAATGACGGTTGCAGAACCAGCAGTCGGGATCGAGCAGGCGTTCGCCAAACAGCGCCAGCACCTTGTGCTGGCGCAGGGTGTCCTGGCTCGGCATCTTGCTGCGCAGCCAGTGGCGCAGCATCACCGGCTCCGGCGCCGGTGTTTCCACTGGCGGGAAATCGACCAGCGCCACAGGCCGTGGATGGTCATGAAACCGGTGGCGGCGCTGACCAGCCCCAGCACCAGGCAGCCGAGCAAAAAGGGCGGCCCGGCGGTGCTCATGGCCCCGGCCAGCCAGCTCAGGCTGACCTCGAAATGTTCGTAGTGGTGGGGCTTGCCCAGCAGAAAGGAACCCAGCCGGTAGGCAAAGTAGAACATGGGCGGCATGGTCAGGGGATTGGTGAACCACACCAGCACCACCGACAGCGGCAGGTTGACCCGGAACAGCATGGCGCCGAGGGCCGACACCACCATCTGGAAGGGGATCGGCAGCCAGGCGCAGAACAGGCCCACGGCAAAGGCACCGGCCGCCGAGTGGCGGTTCAGGTGCCAGAGGTTGGTGTCGTGCAGCCGGCTGCCGAGCCGGCTCAGGTATTTGTGGTTCTTGATGGTCCCGGGGTCGGGCATCAGGCGTTTAAGGGTCTTTTTTGGCATCTGCTCCAGGTCCGCAATACTTATCGGATGGACAAGCGGCTGTTCTTCTTTTGCGCCGGCGTTTCCAGCCTCCTGATCTGGCCCTGGTTGCCCGCCCGGGAGTGGTGGCTGGCGCTGGCCCTGCTGAGTGTCGTGGGCTGGCGCTCGCGGCCGGCCCTGGCCTGTTTTCTGGCGGGCCTGGCCTGGGCTTTATGCTTTACTCACTGGCAGCTCGGCTGGCTGCAGCAACCCGGGCTGGTGGGGCATAATCAACTGGTGGTGGGCCGGGTGGCCGAACTTCAGCAGCGTCAGGATGGCTCCAATCGGCTGATTGTCAGTCTGAAAAGCCTTGATGGTCAAGAACTTTCACCCCGGCCCCAGGTGCTGCTGAGCTGGTATGGGGACGCGCCGCCACCCGCCCGGGGCGAAGGTTTCAGCGCCATTACCAGGCTGTATCCGCCCCACAGCCTGGCCAATCCGGGCACCTTCAACAGCGCCCGCTGGCTGCTGGGCCAGGGGATCAGCGCCCGGGGCTACCTGTCCGCCACCCTGTCGCGTCAGCCGGTGCCGGTGGCGCCCCGGGAGCGGCTGCTCGAGCGTTTTCGGCGGGCCACGGAGGGCCTGGCCTCGGCGCCCTGGCTGCTAGCCCTGAGCTTTGGCGAGCGCGGCGGCTTGTCGGCGACGGACTGGGAGATGCTGCGCGCGCTCGGCATCAGCCACCTGTTCGCCATTTCGGGCCTGCACATCGGCCTGGTGGCAGGGCTCGGCGTACTGGCGGGACGGTTGCTCGGCGGGCGGCGCGGCGGCTGGCTGGCGGGGGCGCTGCTGGCCTTCGGCTATGCCTGGCTGGCGGGGTTTGCGGTGCCGACCCAGCGCGCCCTGGTAATGCTGTTGTTGTGGCTGGGCCTGGCCGCCTGGGGCCGGTTCTGGACCGGCCGGCGCATCCTGTTGCTGGCCATGGCGCTGTTGCTGCTGGGAATGCCCTGGCTGGTGCTGAACCAGGGTTTCTGGCTGTCGGTGCTGGCGGTGGCGGCCCTGCTGTTGCTGGCCGGCGGCGGCGGATGGCGGCTGCTGCGCCTGCAACTGGGGCTGACCCTGCTGTTGCTGCCTCCGGTGATGCTGTTGTTCGGCGGCGTCAGCTGGCTGTCGTTGCTGGCCAATCTGGTGTTGATACCGCTGTTTTCGCTGCTGCTGATCCCCCTGTTGCTGCTCGCCTGTGTCTTGCTGGTGCTCTGGCCCGCCCTGGTCGGGCCGCCCCTGGCGCTGCTGGATCTGATTTTCAGCCGGCTGATGGCGCTGCTGCACGCGCTGGCATCGGGCTGGTCGCCCTGGCTGGCGCTGTCGGCCACCAGCCAGGGATTGGTACTGCTCGTCCTGTTGCTGGGTCTGTGCCGGCTGTTGCCGGGCGCCGACCGGTTGCTGCCGGCGGCGGGTTACCTGCTGCTGCTGGCGCTCTGGCCCGGGCCGTCCTGGGAGGTGCGGGTACTGGATGTGGGCCAGGGATTGTCGGTGCTGGTGACCCAGGGCCAGCGGGCGCTGCTGTACGACACCGGCAACCGTTTTCCCTCCGGCTTCAATATGGCCGACGCCGTGGTCCTGCCGCTGCTGACCCGGCTCGGCCTGGAACGGCTCGATTACCTGGTGATCAGCCACGAGGACAGCGACCACAGCGCCAACCGGGATTACCTGGCCGAGCGGCTGGCGCCCGCCCATCGTTGGGGCGCCTGGCAGGGCAGCCAGCATTGCCGCGCCGGCCAGCAGGCCCGCTGGGGAGCCCTTACCCTCAGGGTGCTCTGGCCGCGGCAGCCGGGCGGACATCGCAACAACGACTCCTGCGTGCTGCACATCAGCGACGGCCGCCGCAGCCTGCTGCTCACCGGCGACATCGAGGCCGGCGCCGAGCGGGCGCTGCTCTCGAGCGGCCAGGCGCTGGCCGCCGACCTGCTGATAAGCCCCCATCACGGCAGCCGCAGCTCTTCCACCGTCGCCTTTATCCGGGCGGTGGACCCGGCGCTGGTGGTGCATACCGCCGGTTTTGCCAACCGCTGGGGCTTTCCGTCGGCCGAGGTGAGCGCCCGCTTCAGGCGAGCGGGTGTGACCCAACTGGTCACCGGCGAGGAGGGCATGATCCACCTGGTGGCCGGCCCCGATGGCTGGCGCCGGCAGGGGCGGGGACGGCCCGGCCCCTGGTATCATCGGCTCAACGCTTGGTTGAACGAGGCGAAGCCGCTAGAATAGCGCCTTGTTTTTCAAGGCAGAGACCTTATGTCCCAAGATGCACACTCCTCTTCCTGGCCGGTGCTCAAGCGCCTGCTGGGCTATGTCAGGGAGCGCAAGCTCGGCCTGGTGGCGGCCATCATCGGCATGGCCGGCTATGCCGCCGTCGACACCACCTTTGTCTATTCCATCAAGCCGCTGATCGACGAGGGCCTGACCGGCCAGGATCCGAACGTCCTGAAGTGGATGCCGGTATTTGTGATCGGTATCGTCTTTTTGCGGGGGATCTGTACCTTTCTTTCCGGCTATTGCATGGCCTGGGTCGGCAACCACGTGGTGCTGTCCCTGCAACAACAGGTGTTCAACAAGCTGATGGCGATGCCGGTGGCGTTTTTTGATCGGCATAACACCGGCAACCTGCTGTCGAAGGTGACCTACGACGCCTCTCAGGTGTCGTCCGCCGCCAGCTCCACCCTGGTGACCCTGGTGCGCGAGGGGGCCACCGTCATCGGCCTGCTGGGGCTGATGTTCTACCATTCCTGGCAACTGTCGCTCATCTTCTTTATCGTCGGCCCGGTGGTGGGGGTGATGATAGCGGTGATCAGCCGGCGCTTTCGCCGCATCAGCAAGGGCATGCAGGCGGCCATGGGCAACATCACCAGCAGCACCGAGCAGATGCTCAAGGGCCACAAGGAAGTGCTGATGTTCAACGGCCAGGAGGTCGAGGCCCGGCGCTTTTTCAAGGTCAGCAACAAGGTGCGCCAGCAGAACATGAAGATGGTGGCGGCGGATTCCATCGGCACCCCATTGGTGCAGGTGATCGCCTCCACCGCCCTGGCCATCTTGCTGTTTGTGGCTACCTTCGAGGACATTCAGCAGGAGCTGACCCCGGGCACCTTTACCGTGATCGTCACCTCCATGATGATGCTGATGCGCCCGCTCAAGAGCCTGACCCAGGTCAACGGTCCCTACCAGCGCGGCATTGCCGCCAGCCAGAGCCTGTTCGAGCTGCTCGACAGCGAGGCGGAGCAGGACAATGGCCGGCGCGAGCTGGGCCGCGCCCGGGGCGACATCGAGTTTCGCGGGGTGACCTTCTGCTATCCCACCAAGGATCAGCCGGCCCTGCGCGACGTCAGTTTCAGCCTGTCCCCGGGCAAGACCATCGCCCTGGTGGGCCGCTCCGGCTCCGGCAAGAGCACCATCGCCAGCCTGCTGACCCGGTTCTACGATATCGACCAGGGCGAGATTCTGCTCGACGGCGTGGATATCCGCGAATACCGGCTGAGCGACCTGCGCCGCCAGTTCGCCCTGGTGTCCCAGCATGTGCACCTGTTCAACGACACCATTGCCAACAATATCGCCTATGCGGCCCAGGGCGAGTACAGCCGCGAGCAGATCATGGCGGCGGCCAGGGTGGCCTATGCCGACGAGTTCATCCAGAAGCTGGATCAGGGCTACGATACCGTGATCGGCGAAAACGGCGCCAATCTCTCCGGCGGCCAGCGCCAGCGCATCGCCATCGCCCGGGCCCTGCTGCGCAATGCGCCGCTGCTGATCCTGGACGAGGCCACCTCGGCGCTGGATACCGAGTCGGAGCGCCATATCCAGGCGGCGCTGGAAGAGTTGCGCAAGGACAGGACCGCCCTGGTCATCGCCCACCGCCTCTCGACCATCGAAAGCGCCGATGAAATCCTGGTGATCGACGAGGGCCGGGTGGTGGAACGGGGCAGCCACGCCGAGCTGCTGGCGTGCCAGGGCGCCTACGCCCAGCTGCGCAGTATCCAGTACGGCGAGCCCTGATGCGGGCCTGGTATCGCCGGTCCGCCTGGCTGTGGCTGCTGGCGCCCTTCAGCCTGCTGTTTGCCCTGGCCAGCGGGCTGCGCCGCCGGCTCTACCGTTACGGTTGCCAGGCCCGGTACCGGGCGCCGGTGCCGGTGATCGTGGTGGGCAACCTCACCGTGGGTGGCAACGGCAAGACGCCGCTGGTGGTCTGGCTGGTGGAATGGCTGCGCGGCCAGGGCTACCGCCCCGGGGTGATCAGCCGGGGCTACGGTGGCAAGGCCGCCGCCTATCCCCTGGTGCTGAACGAGACGACCTCCGCCGCCGAGGCCGGCGACGAGCCGGTGCTGATATACCGGCGCACCGGCTGCCCGGTGGTGGTGGGGCCCAACCGGCGCGAGGCCGCGGCCCGCCTGGCGGCGCTGGGCGCCGACATCATCGTCAGCGACGACGGCCTGCAGCATTATGCCCTGGCCCGGGATATCGAACTGGTGGTGGTGGATGGCAAGCGCCGTTTCGGCAACGGTTTTCTGCTGCCCATGGGGCCGCTGCGGGAAGGTCGCTGGCGGCTGGAGACGGTGGCCGCGGTCATTAACAATGGCGGCCCCTGCGCTCCCGGTGAATACCTGATGACGCTGGCCCCCGGCCCCCTGCAGCCGGTGAGCGGTAAAGGAAAGCCCCCGAAGCCGGGTAGCCGGGTGCACGCCCTGGCCGGCATCGGCCATCCGCCCCGTTTTTTTACCACCCTGGCGGAACAGGGTTTTATACTGGAGCGGCAGCTGGCGCTGGGGGATCATCAGGCGGTTACGCCCGCGCAACTGGCCGGGCTTGGCCAGGCCCCGCTGCTGGTGACCGAAAAGGATGCGGTCAAGTGGCCTGGCGGCCACGACGACTGCTGGTATTTACCGGTGGACGCCCGTCTGCCGACCGAATTTGAACATCTGTTGCTTAGCCGACTTAAGGAGCTCAACCATGGCGATTGACGCCAAGCTGGTGGAAATTATTGCCTGCCCGGTATGCAAGGGCAAACTGCAGCTGGACCGGGAACACAACGAGCTGGTCTGTCGTTTCGACCGGCTGGCTTACCCCATTACCGAAAACATCCCGGTGCTGCTGGAAAGCCGGGCCCGCAAACTGGACCTGGACGAGTTGCCCGGATGAACTTCGTGGTGGTGATCCCCGCCCGCTACGGCTCCAGCCGGCTGCCGGGCAAGCCCCTGGCCGATATCCACGGCAAGCCGATGATACTGCGGGTGGCCGAACAGGCCCGGCTCAGTGCCGCCAGCCGGGTGGTGGTGGCCACCGACGACGGGCGCATCCGCGATGCCCTGGCCGGCAGCGGGGTGGAGGTGTGCATGACCCGGGCCGATCACGAATCCGGCACCGAGCGGCTGGCGGAAGTGGTGGAGCAACTGGGGCTGGCGCCGGACGAGATAGTGGTCAACGTGCAGGGTGACGAACCCCTGTTGCCGCCCGAGCTGGTGGATCAGGTGGCGGGCCTGCTGGCGGCCAGCGATGCGCCCATGGCAACCCTGGCCACGCCGCTGACAACGGCGGCCCAGTGGCAGGATCCCAACGTGGTCAAGGTGGTGCACAGCCTGGCGGGCAAGGCCCTGTACTTCAGCCGCGCGCCCATTCCCTGGGACAGGGACGGCGCGGCGGCGGGGGCCCCCGGGCTCGGCGCCTGCCTGCGCCATATCGGCATTTACGCCTACCGGGCAGGGTTTGTCCGCCGCTACCTGGAATTACCGGCCAGCCCGTTGGAGCAGCTGGAAAAACTGGAGCAGCTGCGGGTGCTCTGGCACGGCGAGGCCATTGCTCTGGCCCGGGCTTGTGTCGAGCCGCCTCCCGGGGTCGATACCCCCGAGGATCTGGACGCGGTACGGCGCCTGCTGGCCGGCCAGGGCCGACAAAATTAACTGCAAGAAAAAAGATAACGGGGTACATTCCCCGCCACAGGGCGGCCCGGCCGCCACAAAAGGAAACGTCTGAGGAACCATATGATTACCCTGGGTGAATACATCGTCAAGAAACAAGCTGAATACCCCAGCGCCACCGGCGAGCTGTCGTCTCTGCTGTCTTCCATCCGCCGCGCGGCCAAGGTGGTCAACCGGGAGATCAACCGGGCCGGCCTGGTGTCCGACATCATCGGCGGCAGCAGCGGCAGCGAGAATGTGCAGGGGGAAGTGCAGCAGAAGCTGGATGTGTTCGCCAACGATCGCTTCAAGGCGGCGCTGGAAGCCCGGGGCGAGGTGTGCGGTATCGCCTCGGAGGAAGAGGACGACTTCGTCGCCTTCGACAGCGAAAACCACTCCAACGCCAAGTATGTGGTGTTGATGGACCCCCTCGACGGCTCTTCGAACATCGACGTAAACGTTTCCGTAGGGACCATCTTCTCCATTTACCGGCGTATCAGCGAGCCGGGCCAGCCGGTGACGCTGGAGGACTTCCTGCAGCCGGGCATCAACCAGATTGCCGCCGGCTACGTGGTGTACGGCTCCTCCACCATGCTGGTATACACCACCGGCCACGGGGTGCACGGTTTTACCTATGATCCTTCCCTCGGCTCCTTCTGCCTGTCCCACGAGAATATCCGCATTCCCGAGGAAGGCACCATCTACTCCATCAACGAAGGCAACTACATCAAGTTTCCCGATGGCGTGAAAAAGTACCTCAAGTATTGCCAGGAGAAGGACGACGCCAGCAAGCGCCCCTATACCTCCCGCTATATCGGTTCATTGGTGTCCGACTTCCACCGCAACATGCTCAAGGGCGGTATTTATATCTATCCGTCCGGCACCAGCGCCCCCAACGGCAAGCTGCGCCTGTTGTACGAGTGCAACCCCCTGGCGTTCCTGGCCGAGCAGGCGGGCGGCAAGGCGTCCGACGGCTTTCGCCGGATTATGGAAATCAAGCCCACTTCCCTGCACCAGCGTACGCCCTATTTCATCGGCTCCACCCGCATGGTGGACAAGGCCGAAGAGTTTATGGCCCAGTATTCGGCGCCGGACAACGACCGCTAACGGACGACCATGATGTTCAGGGCGCTGCGGCGCCCTTTTTGATGCCTGCAACCCGATGAAGAGCGCTTTGATCGGGATCAGGATCCGGCCCTTGAAAGGTCCGGCGGGCGGTCAATACTTATTACCTGGAGGCGGCGACGGCGCCGTCATCAAGGAGCAAGGTTATGGCACCGAAAGAACTTACTTCATCCCGGCTGGCCCCCTGGAACTGGTTCCGCCACGAGCAGGACGACGCCATGCCCATGGTCGGCAACGATCAGGACGCCCATCCCATACTGCGCCTGCAGCGGGAAATGGATCGGCTGTTCGAACACAGCCTGCGCCGCTTCGGCAGCGATCCCCTGCTCTAGGACTGGCCCTCGCCGGCCCAGTTCAAGCCCAGCCTGGACATCAGCGAGCGCAACGACAGCTACCTGATCAGCATGGAGATACCCGGCACCCGCAAGGAAGACATCAGCCTGGTGCGCGAGGGCGACAAGCTCATCATTCGCGGCGAAAAAAAACATGAACATGAAGAAAAAAGCGACAAGCTGCACCGTATCGAGCGCAGTTACGGCCACTTCCAGCGGGTGCTCACCCTGCCGGCCGACGCCGAGGACGAAGGCATAGACGCCGAATTCAAGGACGGCGTGCTGAAGATAAGGGTACCGCGCAAGCCCCAGAGCACGAGCAAGAGTAAAAACATCAACATCGCCGGCTGAGGCCCGCCACCATAGGCCACAAAAAAGGCCGGCATAATGCCGGCCTTGTGGGTTCTGAATCGCGCTGTGCGCTTACTTCTCGACCTGGGTCCTGAAGTCGCGCTGGGCGGCGCCGGTATACAGCTGGCGCGGACGACCGATCTTCTGCTTGGGATCGGAGATCATTTCGTTCCAGTGGGACATCCAGCCGACGGTGCGGGCCAGGGCGAAGATCACGGTAAACATGGACGTGGGAATACCGATGGCCTTGAGGATGATGCCGGAGTAGAAGTCCACGTTCGGGTACAGCTGGCGATCGATAAAGTACTGGTCGGACAGGGCGATGCGCTCCAGCTCCATGGCCACGTCGAGCAGCGGATCCTGGATTTTCAGGTCGTCCAGCACTTCGTGGCAGGTTTCGCGCATGACCTTGGCTCGGGGGTCGAAGTTCTTGTACACCCGGTGGCCGAAGCCCATCAGGCGGAAGGGGTCGTCCTTGTCCTTGGCCTTGTCGATGTACTCGGGGATGCGATCGACCGAGCCGATTTCTTCCAGCATCATCAGGCAGGCTTCGTTGGCGCCGCCGTGGGCGGGTCCCCACAGGGAGGCGATGCCGGCGGCGATACAGGCGAAGGGGTTGGCGCCGCTGGAGCCGGCCAGGCGTACCGTGCTGGTGGAGGCGTTCTGTTCATGGTCCGCGTGCAGGGTGAAGATGCGGTCCATGGCGCGCTCGACGATGGGGTTGACCTTGTAGTCTTCGCAGGGCACGGCAAACATCATCTGCAGGAAGTTGCCGGCATAGCTCAGGTCGTTGCGCGGATAGACGAACGGCTGGCCGACGGAATATTTGTAGGCCATGGCGGCGATGGTCGGCATCTTGGCGATCAGGCGGTGGGCCGCGATTTCCCGGTGGCGGGGATTGTTGATGTCCATGGGATCATGGTAGAAGGCCGACAGGCCGGCGATTACGCCGCAGACGATAGCCATGGGGTGGGCATCGCGACGGTAACCCTTGAAGAAGGACGACAACTGCTCGTGCACCATGGTGTGGCGCATGATGTTGCGGTGGAATTCTTCGTACTGCTTGGCGGTGGGGGCTTCGCCGTAGAGCAGCAGGTAGCAGACTTCCAGGTAGCTGGCATCCTGGGCCAGTTGTTCGATAGGGTAGCCGCGGTGCAGCAGTATGCCCTTGTCCCCGTCGATATAGGTGATTTCGGAGCGGCAGGAGGCCGTCGCCAGGAATCCGGGGTCGAAGGTGAAGTAACCGTGTGAGCCGAGGGAACTGATATCGATCACATCGTAACCAGCAGTGCCGGAGGCGATAGGAAGCTCGATGGGTTCCTTGCCGGGCAGATGCAGTGTGGCCTTTTGGTCAGCCATAGCACGTCTCCTTTGCTTTTATAATTAGGTCCACGGGTAAGGATTTTTATGCAGTCAAAGTGCATGTGCACTCATCATCACCTCCCATGGTGCGGGCATATTGAAAACAGAAGCGGGGGGCAATGTCAATTTTCGTCGGCCGGGCCTACAGGCCGTTAACCCGGTTGTGCGATCGACTTTACATATTTGGCAATTGTTTCAGGGCCTTCATTGTAATTATTTTCCCCCCTCCTTATACTGGCCGCCGAGGGTATAGGATGCAGTTGTGGCCATGCTGCAGATGCAGACCTCCGCTCCCGGGCAGCAGTCGGGCAGGGGTGGCGGACCATGCATTTTCGGCCATGTCCTCATTTCATATACCCGGGCAATATCTGTTAAAACAATAACTAACGTGCTCAATGGAGCTAGTGGGCAAGACCGTGACTAAAAAACAGAGACCTGTAAACCTCGACCTACGGACTATTCGCCAACCTGTCACCGCTATCGCATCCATCCTCCACCGGGTTGCCGGTGTCATCACGCTGTTTGCACTCGCCATCCTGATGTGGCTGCTCAGTGAATCCCTCTCTTCCGAGCAGGGCTTCCAGGCGGTCGTGGACATCCTTGACGGTTTCTTCGTCGGGCTGATCCTCTGGGGTGTGCTGACTGCGCTGGCCTATCACATAGTGGGCGGCATTCGCCACCTCATTATGGACCTGGGCTACTGTGAGGAGCTGGAGTCGGGTGCGCTGAGCGCCAAAGTGGCGTTCGGTGTGACAATCTTTTTGTCACTGCTGGCGGGGGTACTGGTATGGTAACCAATTCTGCAACCTTTGGCCGCAGCGGCGTGCACGACTTCATGTTGATCCGTGCGACTGCTGTAATTCTTACCTTATACACCATCTACCTGGTGGGGTTCATCGCCTTCAACGACATCACCTATGATGTCTGGACCGGCTTCTTCGACAGGACCTTCACCAAGGTGTTCACCCTGCTGGCCCTGTTCAGCGTGCTGATGCACGGCTGGATCGGTGCCTGGCAGGTGCTGTCCGACTACGTCAAGCCCGCCTTCTGGCGTGGCCTGGCCCAGTTCGGCGTGGTGGTGTTGCTGCTGGTGTATCTGCTGACCGGCATCGTTGTCCTGTGGGGTGTATAAGGTGACTATTGCAATCCGTGAATTCGACGCCGTGGTAATCGGCGCCGGCGGCGCCGGCATGCGCGCCGCCCTTCAAATCGCTGAATCCGGCAAGAGCTGCGCGCTGTTGTCGAAGGTATTCCCGACCCGTTCCCATACCGTGTCCGCCCAGGGCGGCATCACGGTCGCGCTGGGCAACGCCCACGACGACAACTGGGAATGGCACATGTACGATACCGTCAAGGGCTCCGACTACATCGGTGACCAGGACGCCATCGAGTTTATGTGCCAGACCGGTCCCGAGGCCATCCTCGAGCTGGAAAAAATGGGCCTGCCCTTCTCCCGTTTCGATAACGGCAAGGTGTACCAGCGTCCCTTCGGCGGCCAGTCCAAGGCCTTCGGCGGCGAGCAGGCGGCCCGTACCGCGGCCGCCTCCGACCGTACCGGCCACGCCCTGCTGCATACTCTGTACCAGCAGAACGTCAAGCACCAGACCACGGTGTTCTCCGAGTGGTATGCCCTGGATCTGGTGAAAAACCAGGACGGCGATGTGGTGGGCTGTACCGCCATCGACATCGAAACCGGTGAAGTAGTCTACTTCAAGGCCAAGGCCACCATACTGGCCACCGGCGGCGCCGGTCGTATCTTCCAGTCCACCACCAACGCCCACATCAACACCGGCGACGGTGTCGGCATGGCGCTGCGCGCCGGCGTGCCGGTGCAGGACATGGAAATGTGGCAGTTCCACCCCACCGGCATCGCCGGCGCCGGCGTGCTGGTGACCGAAGGTTGCCGGGGCGAGGGCGGTTACCTGCTGAACAAGGACGGCGAGCGCTTTATGGAGCGTTATGCCCCCAACGCCAAGGACCTGGCCGGTCGTGACGTGGTGGCCCGTTCCATGATGATCGAGATCCGCGAAGGCCGCGGTTGTGATGGTCCCTGGGGCCCGCACATCAAGCTGAAGCTGGATCACCTGGGCAAGGAAGTACTGGAAAGCCGTCTGCCCGGCATTTGCGAGCTGTCCCGTACCTTCGCCCACGTGGATCCGGTGAAAGAGCCGATCCCCGTTATCCCCACCTGTCACTACATGATGGGCGGTATCCCCACCAACGTGCACGGCCAGGCCCTGAAACAGGACGCCAACGGCAACGACGTGCCGGTGAAGGGCCTGTTCGCGGTAGGCGAGATCGCCTGTGTGTCGGTGCATGGCGCCAACCGCCTGGGCGGCAACTCCCTGCTCGACCTGGTGGTGTTCGGTCGTGCCGTGGGTCGTCACCTGACCGAGGCCCTGAACGAGCTGGACGATGTGCGCGGTGCGTCCGAGTCCGACCTCGAGGCCTCCCTGGCCCGCTATCACCGCTGGGAAAATACCCGCAGCGGCGAGGACCCGGTTCAGATCAAGAAGGATCTGCAGCGCTGCATGCAGAACAACTTCTCCGTGTTCCGGGAAGGCGATGCCATGGCCGAAGGCCTGGCCGAGCTCAAGGTCATTCGCGAGCGCCTGAAGTCCGCCCGTCTGGACGATACCAGCCGCGACTTCAACACCCAGCGCATCGAGTGCCTGGAACTGGACAACCTGATGGAAACCGCCTACGCCACTGCCGTGGCCGCGAACTTCCGCACCGAGTCCCGTGGCGCCCACTCCCGCTTCGACTATCCGGAGCGTGACGACGAGAACTGGCTGTGCCACTCACTGTACAGCCCGGAAACCGAGTCCATGACCAAGCGCTCCGTGAACATGTCGCCGAAGACCCGTGACGCTTTCCCGCCGAAGGCGCGGACTTACTGAGGGGAGGGGATAACATGCAAGTTACCATTTCTGTTTACCGCTACAACCCGGAAACCGATTCTGCACCGCACATGAAGGACTATCGGCTGGAGGTCCCCCAGGGCTCCGACATGATGGTGCTGGATGCCCTGCTGCTGCTGAAGGAGCAGGATCCCGGCCTGGCGTTCCGCCGCTCCTGCCGCGAAGGCGTGTGTGGCTCCGACGGCCTGAACATGAACGGCAAGAACGGCCTGGCCTGTATCACCCCGCTGTCCGACCTGCTGGGCAAGGACAACAAGGTGGTGATCCGCCCGCTGCCCGGCCTGCCGGTGGTGCGCGATCTGGTGGTCGACATGAGCCAGTTCTACACCCAGTGGGAGAAGGTCAAGCCCTTCCTCATCGCCGAAGACAAGCAGCCGCCCGCCCGCGAGCGCCTGCAGTCGCCGGAAGACAGGGCCAAGCTGGACGGGCTGTATGAGTGCATCCTGTGCGCCTGCTGCTCGACCTCCTGCCCCTCCTTCTGGTGGAATCCGGACAAGTTCATCGGTCCGGCCGGCCTGCTGGCCGCCTATCGCTGGCTGGCCGACAGCCGCGATACCGCCACCGACGAGCGCTTGTCCAACCTGGATGACGCCTTCAGCGTGTTCCGCTGCCACGGCATCATGAACTGTGTCAACGTATGTCCGAAGGGCCTGAACCCCACCAAGGCCATCGGTCATATCAAGTCCATGCTGCTGAAGCGGGCCGTGTAAATAGTCCCAAACAGATAATCCGCCGCCCGCAAGGGCGGCTTTGACTCGACGACCAGAACGACAGTAGCCCTGTCGAGAAGTTACAAAGGGATAAAGATGCACAATGGCGTAATGCAAGCCTGGCTGGAATCCTCTCACCTGGCCGGTGCCAATGCGACCTATGTAGAAGACCTGTATGAGGCCTACCTTGCTGACCCTGAATCCGTGTCGGAAGAATGGCGGAGCGTATTTGATGCGCTGCCACCGGCCGAATCCCAGGAGCAACCCCATTCGCAAGTCAGAGATTATTTTCGCCGCCTCGCCAAAGACAATTCCCGTTATGCCACCCCGGTCAGTGACCCCCAGACCGACGCCAAGCAAGTCAAAGTCCTTCAGCTGATCAACGCCTACCGTTTCCGTGGCCACCAGAATGCCAACCTGGATCCGCTGGGGCTGTGGAAGCGGGAGACGGTGGCCGAGCTGGACCCGGCGTTCCACAACCTGACCGGCGCCGATCTGGACGCCACCTTCAACGTGGGTTCCTATGCCATCGGCAAGGAAACCATGAAGCTGAAGGAACTGGTGGACGCCCTGAAGAAAACCTACTGCGGCTCCGTGGGTGCGGAATACATGCACATCACCAGCACCGAGGAAAAGCGCTGGATCCAGAGCCGCCTCGAACCGGTGGTCGGCGCGCCCCAGTTCAGCAAGGAAGACAAGCTGCGCTTCCTCGACAGCCTGACCGCGGCCGAAGGCCTGGAAAAATACCTGGGTGCCAAGTTCCCCGGCGCCAAGCGCTTCTCCCTGGAAGGGGGCGATGCGCTGATCCCCATGACCAAGGAACTGATCCGCCGTTTCGGCGAGAAGGGCGGCCGTGAAGTGGTGATCGGCATGGCCCACCGGGGCCGTCTGAACATGCTGGTCAACGTGTTGGGCAAGCGTCCGCAGGATTTGTTCGACGCCTTCGCCGGCAAGTACGACACCCAGAGTTCCGGTGACGTCAAATACCACATGGGCTTCAGCTCCGACTTCGACACCCCCGGTGGCGTGGTGCACCTGGCGCTGGCGTTCAACCCCTCCCACCTGGAAATCGTCAACCCGGTGGTCATCGGTTCGGTGCGCGCGCGGATGGACCGGCTGGAGAACCCGGACGGTCGCCAGGTGCTGCCGATCACCATCCACGGCGACTCGGCTTTCGCCGGCCAGGGCGTGGTGGCGGAAACCTTCAACATGTCCCTGACCCGCGGCTATGGCGTGGGCGGCACCGTGCGCATCGTGGTCAACAACCAGGTGGGTTTCACCACCTCCAACCCACGCGACACCCGCTCCACCGAATACTGCACCGACATCGCCAAGATGGTGCAGGCGCCCATTTTCCACGTCAATGCCGACGATCCGGAAGCCGTGGTGCAGGTCACCCAACTGGCCCTGGACTTCCGCAACGAGTTTGGCCGCGACGTGGTGATCGATCTGGTGTGCTACCGCCGTCACGGCCACAACGAGGCCGATGAACCGAGCGCCACCCAGCCGCTGATGTACCAGAAGATCAAAAAGCACCCGACTCCGCGCAAGATCTATGCCGATCGCCTGATCGAGGATAAGGCCGTCTCCACCGAAGACGTCACCTCAATGATCAACGAGTACCGGGATGCGCTGGATCACGGCGAGTGTGTGGTCAAGGAATGGCGGCCGATGGAGAAGCATTCCGTCGACTGGTCGCCCTACCTGGGTCACGAGTGGGACATGCCCTACGACTCCACCTATCCGCTGGACAAGCTGAAGGAACTGGGCGATCGGGTGACCAGCTACCCCGAGACCCACACCCTGCAGCGCCAGGTGGCCAAGATCTACGAAGACCGCAAGCTGATGGCCAAGGGCGAGAAGCTGGCGGACTGGGGCTTTGCCGAAGTACTGGCCTACGCCACCCTGTGCGACAGCGGCTACGAAGTGCGCCTCACCGGCCAGGACTCCGGCCGCGGCACCTTCTTCCACCGCCACGCCGTGCTGCACAACCAGAACGACGCCAGCACCTATACCCCGCTGTGCCACCTGTCCGACAGCCAGGGCCAGTTCCAGGTATACGACTCGGTACTGAGCGAAGAGGCGGTGATGGCGTTCGAATACGGCTACGCCACCGCCGAGCCGGAAGGCCTGACCGTCTGGGAAGCCCAGTTCGGTGACTTCGCCAACGGCGCCCAGGTGGTGATCGACCAGTTCCTGAGCTCCGGCGAGCAGAAGTGGGGCCGGATGTGCGGCCTGACCCTGCTGCTGCCCCACGGCTACGAAGGCCAGGGCCCCGAGCACTCCAGTGCCCGCCTGGAACGCTACCTGCAATTGTGCGCCGAGCACAACATGCAGGTGTGCGTGCCCACCACCCCGGCCCAGGTGTTCCACATGCTGCGTCGCCAGGTGCTGCGCCCCATGCGCCGGCCGCTGGTGGTGATGACGCCCAAATCCCTGCTGCGCCACCCGCTGGCGGTGTCCGAGCTGGAGACCCTGGCGAGCGGTACCTTCCAGAACGCCATCGGCGAGATCGATGACCTGGATCCCAAGGGCGTCAAGCGCGTTGTGCTGTGCTCCGGCAAGGTCTATTACGACCTGCTGGACGCCCGCCGCAAGAATGAACAAACGGATGTGGCCATTATCCGGATCGAGCAATTGTATCCGTTCCCTCAGGAAGAGGTTGCCGCGATTCTTGCCGACTACCAGCACGTGAACGATTTCGTCTGGTGTCAGGAAGAGCCGCAAAACCAGGGGGCCTGGTACTGCAGCCAGCACCACTTCTGGGCTGCGATACCGGCGGGTGCCAACCTGCGTTATGCCGGTCGTGCCGCTTCGGCGTCCCCGGCCGTGGGTTACACCTCTGTTCACTTACAACAACAAAAAGCGTTGGTTGAAGACGCACTGACGTTGACTGAAGCATAACGCACTAAGGACATATTGATGACCATCGAAATCAAGGTTCCCGACCTACCAGAATCCGTTGCCGACGCCACTATCGCCACCTGGCACAAGCAACCCGGCGACCGGGTTGAGCGCGACGAAGTGATCGTCGACATCGAAACCGACAAGGTGGTGCTGGAAGTACCGGCCCCCGAAGCGGGCGTACTGGAAGCCATCCTCGAAGACGCCGGCGCCACCGTGCTGGGTCAGCAGGTGATTGGCAAGCTCAAGCCGGGTGCCGTGGCCGGTGAAGAAACCAAGGACAAGCCGGCTGCCGCCAACGGCGAAGCCAAGGACGATGCCAAGGCCGAGGGCGACGACGCCCTGAGCCCGGCGGTACGCCGCCTGGTGGCCGAACACGGCATCGACGTGAGCAAGCTGTCCGGCTCCGGCAAGGGTGGCCGTATCACCAAGGAAGACGTGGAAGCCTTTATCAAGGGCGGCAACAAGGCTGCCGCACCGGCCGCCGAAGCCAAGGCGCCTGTGGTGCCGCTGGGCGAGCGTACCGAAAAGCGCGTGCCCATGACCCGTCTGCGCAAGCGCGTGGCCGAGCGTCTGCTGGAGGCCAAAAACACCACCGCCATGCTGACCACCTTCAACGAGGTCAACATGGGCCCCATCATGAGCCTGCGCAAGCAGTATCAGGAGGTGTTCGAGAAGCGCCACGGCATCCGTCTGGGCTTTATGTCCTTCTATGTGAAGGCGGTGGTGGAGTCGCTCAAGCGCTATCCCGAGGTGAACGCTTCCATCGACGGTGACGATATCGTCTACCACAACTATTTCGACGTCAGCATCGCCGTGTCCACCCCCCGTGGCCTGGTGACCCCGGTACTGCGCGACTGTGATCGCCTGAGCCTGGCCGACATCGAAAAGAGCATCAAGGAACTGGCCATCAAGGGCCGTGACGGCAAGCTGACCGTGGACGACATGACCGGCGGCAACTTCACCATCACCAACGGCGGCGTGTTCGGCTCCCTGATGTCCACCCCTATCATCAATCCGCCGCAGAGCGCCATCCTGGGTATGCACAAGATCCAGGACAGACCCATGGCGGTGAACGGCAAGGTGGAAATCCAGCCGATGATGTACCTGGCGCTGTCCTACGACCACCGCCTGATCGACGGTCGCGAGTCCGTGGGTTACCTGGTGTCCATCAAGGAACTGCTGGAAGATCCGACCCGTCTGCTGCTGGACGTGTAAATCGATAATAACAAGAGGTCGGGTTGCGGCCCGACCCGTTTTTACGCCCTGAACCCAAACACAACAACGGAAAACGCAACATGAATTTGCATGAATATCAGGCAAAACAGCTGTTTGCCGAATACGGCCTGCCCGTATCCGAAGGCTACGCATGTGACAACCCGCAAGAAGCGGTAGAAGCGGCCAGCAAGATTGGCGGCGACATGTGGGTAGTCAAGTGCCAGGTCCACGCCGGTGGCCGTGGCAAGGCGGGCGGCGTCAAGCTGGCCAAGACCAAGGAAGAAATCCGCGAGTTCGCCGAGAACTGGCTGGGCAAGAACCTGGTGACCTACCAGACCGACGCCAAGGGCCAGCCGGTCGCCAAGATCCTGGTTGAGTCCTGCACCGACATCGACAAGGAACTCTACCTGGGCGCCGTGGTTGATCGTGGCACTCGTCGCGTGGTGTTCATGGCCTCCACCGAGGGCGGTGTGGAAATCGAGAAAGTCGCCGAAGAAACCCCCGAACTGATCCACAAGGCCGCCATTGATCCGCTGGTGGGCCCGCAGCCCTACCAGGGCCGTGAGCTGGCGTTCAAACTGGGCCTGAAAGGCGACCAGATCAAGCAGTTCACCAAGATCTTCCTGGGCCTGGGCCAGATGTTCCTGGACTACGATTTCGCCCTGCTCGAAATCAACCCCCTGGTGATCACCACCGCCGGCAACCTGCACTGCCTGGACGGCAAGATCAACATCGACTCCAACGCCCTGTTCCGCCAGCCCAAGCTGCGCGACATGCACGATCCCAGCCAGGACGACGCCCGTGAGGCCCACGCCGCCAAGTGGGAGCTGAACTACGTGGCCCTGGACGGCAACATCGGCTGCATGGTCAACGGTGCCGGCCTGGCCATGGGCACCATGGACATCGTCAACCTGCACGGCGGCAAGCCGGCCAACTTCCTCGACGTGGGCGGTGGCGCCACCAAGGAACGGGTGACCGAAGCGTTCAAGATCATTCTCTCCGACAGCAATGTACAAGCGGTGCTGGTGAACATCTTCGGCGGCATCGTCCGCTGCGACATGATCGCCGAAGGCATCATTGGTGCGGTGAAGGAAGTGGGCGTCAAGGTGCCCGTGGTGGTGCGCCTGGAAGGCAACAATGCCGAAGCCGGTGCCCAGAAGCTGGCCGAGTCCGGCCTGAACATCATTGCCGCCACCAGCCTGACCGACGCTGCCGTTCAGGTCGTCAACGCCGCACAGGGGAAATAAGAGAATGAGCATTCTGATCAATAAAGACACCAAGGTTATCTGTCAGGGCTTTACCGGTGGCCAGGGGACCTTCCACTCCGAACAGGCCATCGCCTACGGCACCCAGATGGTCGGCGGCGTGTCCCCGGGCAAGGGCGGCACCACCCACCTGGGCCTGCCGGTGTTCAACACCGTGCGTGAAGCGGTCGAAGCCACCGGCGCCACCGCTACCGTGATCTATGTGCCGGCGGCCTTCTGCAAGGACGCCATCCTGGAAGCCATCGACGCGGGCATCCAGCTTATCGTCACCATCACCGAAGGCATTCCGACCCTGGACATGCTGGACGTGAAAGTGAAGCTGGACGAAGCCGGCGTGCGCATGATCGGCCCCAACTGCCCGGGTGTGATCACTCCGGACGAGTGCAAGATCGGCATCATGCCCGGCCATATCCACAAGAAAGGCAAGGTGGGCATCGTGTCCCGCTCCGGCACCCTGACCTACGAAGCGGTCAAGCAGACCACCGACGAAGGCTTCGGCCAGTCCAGCTGCGTGGGCATCGGCGGCGACCCCATCCCGGGCTCCAACTTCATCGACATCCTGAAGCTGTTCCAGGACGATCCGGAGACCGAGGCCATCGTGATGATCGGTGAAATCGGCGGTACCGCCGAGGAAGAAGCCGCCGCCTTCATCAAGGCCAACGTGACCAAGCCGGTGGTGTCCTACATCGCCGGTGTGACCGCGCCTCCCGGCAAGCGCATGGGCCACGCCGGCGCCATCATCTCCGGTGGCAAGGGCACTGCGGACGAGAAGTTCGCCGCCCTGCAGGATGCCGGTGTCAAGACAGTGCGCTCCCTGGCCGACATCGGCAAGGCACTGCGCGAAGTGACCGGCTGGTAAGATAAAGCCGGAAGCTTGAAGCTAGAAGCTGAAAGCCAACCGCATAAAAAAGGAGCCTGTAACGGCTCCTTTTTTCTTCCAGCTTTCGGCTTCAGTCACATGCGCTCCGTCCTGCTCCAGGGATCCGGCTTGATGCTGAACTGGCCGTGTTGCCAGTGGCTGGCCAGACGACGGAAGTCGTCGCCGCTGATATGGAGCAGATCCCGGTGATCGCCGCTTTCCAGGTAGACATCCGCCATGGCGAGCAGGGCGTCGTCGACCAGGGTGTCGAGCTGGTAGGCATCCCCCAGGGCGGGGATGGCGCCGGGATCGCAGTCATCGAACCAGCGTTGCAGAGCCTGTTCCCTTGCCAATTGGACTTCTCCCTGGACCAGATAGCCGAGCCGCTGCAGGTCCAGCTTGTCGGCGGCGGGGATCACCGCCATCAGGGAATGACCGTCCTCGTCTTCCAGCATCACCGCCTTGGCCATTTGCGCCAGCGGCACATGGCCGGCAATGGCGCTTTGGGCGGCGCCCTCGGCGTAGGGGTGATGCACCAGATCGAACGGTACCTGGTGCCGTTCGAGGTGTGCTTTCAGTCTGTGTGACATACCCATGGTTACCTCCCGGAGGCCGGACAGGTGCCTTGCCTCCTGTTGCTGCATAACCAGTATAGCCGTGACCCGGCCGGCTGGTTGAAGAGGGCTTCGTTTGTAACCATTGATCCAGATCAAGGACAGCGCCGATTGTCATTCTCTCGTCAGACAATTCCCTTAGAATGGCTTTTTACGGAGTCATACGAGATCCCAAAGGAATGCGCAACCTCTCTCTCAACTGGAAGATATTTCTGCCGCTGCTGGTTATTTTTGTGCTGGTGTTTGTGCTCTGCTATGTGGTATCGACCCAGCTGCAGCGCTCCCTGGCACTCCGCCTGGCCGAGGAAAAAATCGAAACCACCGCCAACCTCTATATGGATCAGCTCAACGTGCTGATGGTCAACGGCGCCATCCACCAGCGCCAGCTGGTGCAGACCAAGGTGCAGGAAGAAGTGGGTATCCAGCAGGCGAGGGTGATACGGGCGCCGGCGGTAACCGAGCTGTTCGGCCCGGGCGCACCGGATCAGGGCATCGAGGACGAGCTGGATCGGCGCGCCATAGAGCAGGGCGAAACCGTGCTCGAGCTGCACCTGGACGACAACATCCCCAACCTGACCCTGGTCAAGCCCTACAAGGCCTATCAGGAATATCGCGGTACCGCCTGCCTGCAGTGCCATCAGGTTGCCGAGGGCACCGTCATGGGAGCGGTGCGTATCAGCTATGACCTGAGTGACACCTTCGGCCGGATCCACGACAACAACCTGCGCCTGGGCGGCGTGCTGCTGGCGGTATTCGGTGCTGCCTTCGTGCTGCTATGGCTGGTGCAAAACCATTACCTCAAGCGGCCCATACTGCACATCAGCCAGCGGTTGCAGCAGCTGGCCAACGAGCGGGACCTGACCTCCCGGCTGGTGCCCCTGGGCAAGGACGAGCTGGGCGGCCTGGTTGTGGCCATCAATGGCCTGCTGGGCAGTTTTCAGAAAAGCCTGCAGGAGGTGCGCCAGGTCACCGGGCGCATCTACCAGGCGGCGGATCAGATCCAGCAGGGGGCCCAGCAGACCGACAGCTCGGTCAAGGCCCAGGACGGGGAAACCGCGCTCATCGCCACCGCCGTCAACGAGATGGAGGCCTCCGCACGGGAAGTGCGGGAAAATGCCCGCCTGACCGCCGAAACCTCGGAACAAAGCCATGCCTTTGCCCTTACCGCCAGCGATCAGGCCCAGGTGGCGGTGTCCGGCATTCAGGCACTGAGCGGGGAAATCGGCCGCATCGACAAGGTGATCCGTGAACTGGACGGGCGTTGTGACCAGGTCGATAAGGTGCTGGACATGATCAAGGGCATTGCCGAGCAGACCAACCTGCTGGCGCTCAATGCCGCCATTGAAGCGGCCCGGGCCGGTGAGTCGGGGCGGGGCTTTGCGGTGGTGGCGGACGAGGTACGCACCCTGTCGCTACGTACCCAACAGTCGGCGGAGGAGATCACCGGCATGATCCGACTGCTGCAGAACGAGGCCAAGGATGCGGTGTCCGCCATCGAGAAGGCGGAGGGGCAGGCGGTGGACAGCGTGGAGCGTACCCAGGCGGCGATGGGCTCGCTGCAGTCGATCATCGAGCAGGTGGCGCGCATCAACGAACTCAATGCCCAGGTGGCCGCCTCGGCGGATGAGCAGAGCGCGGTCTGCTCCGAGGTGAGCCGCAACATCACCCGGGTGCGGGATGCCTCCGGTGAAACCCTTACCCAGTCCCACTCCGCCGCCACCGCCAGCCTGCAACTGGTGGCTGAATGCAAGGTACTGGAGCAGATGATCGCCCACTACCGGCTGCAGGGACGGGACGAGGGCGATGACGAGGCCTTGCCGGCAGGAGTGCCGGCGGTGGCCATCTGAGACGAAAGGGGACGCTTAGGCGCCCCCGTTGATTTCCAGTACCCGGCTTAATATTTCGCCCCGGGCCAGGCGGGTGCGCAGCTTGTCCCCGGGCGCCAGTTGGCCGGCGTCGGTAACCACCTGGTCGTTGCAGAGGCTGATGCTGTACCCTCGCGCCAGGGTAGCCAGTGGGCTCATGGCATCAAGACGGGAGGCGGCCAGCGCCAGCCGGTGCCGGTGCTGCTCAAGATGGTGCTGCAGCAGGCGAATGAGCTGGCGCTGCTGCTCGCACAACCGTGCCCGCCCGTCTTGCAGGCGGCGGTCAGGGTGCTGGTATTGCAGCCTCAGGCGCAACGCCGCCAGTTGTTGGCCGGCCTGCTCCAGCCGGCGGCGGCTGGCCCGCGAGAGGCGCAGCTGCAGCTGGTCCAGGCCTTGGGCCTGTTGCTGCAGCCGGCGCTCGGGATGCTGTCGGGCGAGGCGCTGTTCCAGCTGTTGCAGCCGCCGGCGCCGTTCCTGCAGATGGCGCTCCTGGGCGGCAGCCAGCCGTTGGCCCCACTGCCGCCATTGCACAAGGTGCGCCTGGCCGTCCCGGCTGACCAGCTCGGCGGCAGCGGAGGGCGTGGGCGCGCGCAGGTCGGCCACCAGGTCGCTCAGGGTCAGGTCCACCTCATGACCGACGGCGCTGACCACCGGCAGCCCTGAGGCGGCGATGGCCCGCACCAGCCGTTCATCGTTGAAGCACCACAAGTCTTCCAGCGAGCCGCCGCCCCGGGCCAGGACCAGCAGGTCGGCCTCGGCCCGCCGGTTGGCGGTGTCGAGGGCGGCCAGCAACTGGGGGACGGCGGTATCGCCCTGGACCTGGCTGGGGTAGAGGATCACCTCCAGCCAGGGCGCGCGCCGGGCCAGCACGGTCAGAATGTCGTGCACCGCCGCGCCGGAAGGCGAGCTGATGATGCCGATCCGGCGCGGATGGGCGGGCAGGGGACGTTTGTGTGCCGCGTCGAACAGGCCTTCGGCGCCGAGCCGCTGCTTGAGGGCCTCGAACTGCTGCTTGAGCAGGCCTTCGCCGGCGGGGGCCAGGGTTTGCGCCACCAGCTGGTAATCGCCCCTGGGCTCATACAGGGTGACGTTGCCGAAGATCAGCACCTGATCGCCGTTTTTAGGCCTGAAGCCGACACTGCGGTTGTTGCCCCTGAACATGGCGCAGCGCAGCTGGGACTGGCTGTCCTTGAGCGAAAAATACCAGTGGCCCGAGGCCGGCATAGCCAGGTTGGAGATTTCCCCGGTCAGCCAGATCGCGCCCATTTCACCTTCCAGCAACAGCCGGGCGTGGCGGTTGAGCCTGGTGACGGTGTAAACATCGCTTAACTTTTCTTGCTGCAAAATGACCTCTGGAGGGTATTTTTATTTAAAAATAAACGGCTTTGACGACTATTTTGCGCTTAATTTGCCAAAATCACAAAAATCGCTTTACCGAAGGAGGACAGATGCCTACAATTTGTCGGCAATATTTTTCCCCCAACCTATGGTGAATATTGCGATGCTTAGGATTGCCCAAGACGCCCTGACCTTTGATGATGTACTGCTGGTCCCTGCCCATTCCACCGTGCTGCCCAATACGGCGGATCTTCGTACCCGCCTGACCCGGGAAATCAATCTTAACATTCCTATCGTTTCCGCCGCCATGGACACGGTGACCGAGGCCGATCTGGCCATCGCCCTGGCCCAGGAAGGGGGCATTGGCTTCATCCACAAGAACATGTCCATCGAGGCCCAGGCGGCCCAGGTGCGCAAGGTCAAGAAGTTTGAGAGCGGCGTGGTGTCCGATCCGGTGACCGTGGATCCCCAGATGACCATCGCCGATATTCACGAGCTGACGCGCCAGAACGGATTCGCCGGTTATCCGGTAATTACCGCCGAGGGGGAACTGGTGGGCATCATTACCGGCCGGGACGTACGTTTCGTGCAGGATCTGAGCAAAAAGGTGCATGAGGTGATGACCGACAAGTCGCGCCTGGTCACCGTGCAGGCAGGCGCCTCCCGCGAAGCGGTCGAGGCCCTGATGCAGCAGCATCGCATCGAAAAGGTGCTGGTGGTGGGGGCCAATGGCCGCCTGACCGGCATGATCACCTCCAAGGACTTCCAGAAAGCCGAAAGCAAGCCCAACGCCTGCAAGGACGACCAGGGCCGGCTGCGAGTGGGAGCTGCCGTGGGGGCCGCGCCGGGCAACGAAGAGCGCATTGCCGCCCTGGTGGCCGCCGGCCTTGACGTATTGCTGATCGATTCCTCCCACGGCCATTCGGAAGGGGTGCTGCAGCGCATCCGCGAAACCCGCCAGGCCTATCCGAACCTGCCCATCATCGGCGGCAACGTGGCCACCGCCGCCGGCGCCCGTGCCCTGGCCGAGGCCGGTGTGAGCGCGGTGAAGGTGGGCATTGGCCCCGGCTCCATCTGCACCACCCGCATCGTGACCGGCTGTGGGGTTCCCCAGATCACCGCTGTTGGCAATGCCGTTGAGGCGCTGAAGGATCTCGATATCCCCGTGATCGCCGACGGCGGTATCCGCTTCTCCGGCGATATTGCCAAGGCACTGGCCGCCGGCGCCCACTGCGTGATGATGGGCTCCATGTTTGCCGGTACCGAGGAATCGCCGGGAGAAATCGAGCTGTTCCAGGGCCGCTCCTTCAAGTCTTACCGGGGCATGGGCTCGCTCGGCGCCATGACCAAGGGCTCCAGCGACCGCTACTTCCAGACCGACAACGCCGCCGACAAGCTGGTGCCTGAAGGCATTGAAGGCCGGGTGCCCTACAAGGGCAAACTCAAGGAAATCATCCACCAGCAGATGGGCGGCCTGCGCAGTGCCATGGGGCTGACCGGCAGCGCCACCATTGACGACCTGCGCACCAAGGCGGAATTTGTTAAAATCTCCGGCGCCGGCATCCAGGAGTCCCATGTGCATGACGTGACCATTACCAAGGAAGCGCCCAACTATCGCATGGGGTAAGCCCGCACATTGAACAACGGGGGGCATGGTCCCCCGTTTTATATTGCCGTCTGTTCCCCCCGCAGCCGGCCTTTGTAACGAGTAGGAAGACAATGACCAAAAATATCCATGATAACCGGATCCTGATCCTGGACTTCGGCTCCCAATACACCCAGCTCATCGCGCGCCGGGTGCGCGAGCTGGGCGTGTATTGCGAGCTGTGGGCCTGGGACGTGACCGAGGAGCAGATCCGCGACTTCAATCCGAACGGTATCATCTTGTCCGGGGGGCCCGAGTCCGTTACCGAGGCCGGCAGCCCGCGGGCGCCGGAATATGTGTTTAACGCCGGGGTGCCGGTGTTCGGCATTTGCTATGGTATGCAGACCATGGCCGAGCAGTTGGGTGGTGCCGTGGCCGGCTCCAGTGAGCGGGAATTCGGCTATGCCAAGGTACAGCGGGTGGCCGATTGCGCCTTGTTTGCCAACATTGAAGACGCCATCGACGACAACGGCAATGCCCTGCTCGACGTGTGGATGAGCCATGGCGACAAGGTAGTGGCCCTGCCCGAAGGCTTCACCAAGGTAGCCCAGACCGGCAGCTGCGCTTTTGCCGCCATGGCCGACGAAAGCCGCCGTTTCTACGGCGTGCAGTTCCACCCGGAAGTGACCCACACCCGCCAGGGCGCGCGCATGCTGGAGCACTTCGTGCGTGATATCTGCCAGTGTGAGGCCCTGTGGACCCCGGCCTCCATCATTGAAGACGCCATTGCCCGCATTCGCGAGCAGGTAGGCGAGGACGAAGTGATTCTGGGTCTGTCCGGTGGGGTGGACTCCTCCGTGGTGGCCATGCTGGTGCACCGCGCCATTGGCGACAAGCTCACCTGTGTGTTCGTGGACAACGGCCTGCTGCGCCTGAACGAAGGCGAGCAGGTAATGGAAATGTTCGGCGACCACTTTGGTCTGAACATCATCAAGGCCGACGCCGAGGAGCGCTTCCTCTCCGCCCTGAAAGGCATCGACGAGCCGGAAGCCAAGCGCAAGGCCATTGGCCGGGTGTTTGTGGAAGTGTTCGACGAAGAAGCTAAGAAACTCAAAAACGCCAAGTGGCTGGCTCAGGGTACCATCTATCCGGATGTGATTGAGTCCGCTGCTTCTGCCACCGGCAAGGCCCATGTGATCAAGTCCCACCACAACGTGGGCGGTCTGCCCGACGACATGAAGATGGGGCTGGTGGAGCCGTTGCGTGAACTGTTCAAGGACGAAGTCCGCCGTGTTGGCCTGGAGCTGGGCCTGCCCTACGACATGCTCTACCGTCACCCCTTCCCGGGCCCGGGCCTGGGCGTGCGGGTGCTGGGTGAAGTGAAGAAGGAATACTGCGACCTGCTGCGCCGGGCCGATGCCATCTTTATCGAAGAGCTGCGCAAGCATGACCTGTACAACAAGGTGAGCCAGGCGTTCACCGTGTTCCTGCCGGTCCGCTCCGTGGGCGTGATGGGCGATGGCCGCAAATACGACTGGGTTGTCTCCCTGCGCGCGGTGGAAACCATCGACTTCATGACCGCCCACTGGGCGCACCTGCCCTACGACTTCCTGGGGCATGTGTCCAACCGCATCATCAATGAGATCGACGGCATCAGCCGGGTAGTCTACGACATTTCCGGCAAGCCGCCCGCGACCATTGAGTGGGAATAAACCCAAGCTTGTCAGACTGAACAAGGGGCGCCACGGCGCCCCTTCCTTTTGTCCAGCCAATCATCAACATTCCCTGCCTGCACCATCAAAGATTCAGATAACGATTCATATCCAGCAGGCCGGCTTCCAGAGGTGTGGTTTCCTGCTGGTAGCGGTGCATGTCGTGGAAATAGAACCAGAACCTGGGATGGGTGCGGCGGATGCCGAAGTGGCGCGCCAGGGTGTGGATGTCTTCGGCCCGGGCCATGGCGGTCAGCGCTGCCACAAAGTCGTCCAGCTGTTCCAGTTTGACGTTGAAGATAAAGTTGGGATAGCTGCCCACCACGCCGGGCAATACCGTCAGGGTGTCGTTGCGGGGCCGCAGGCGTAAGTCCTCCCCCAGCATAAAGGCGACATTGGAGTGATCCCGGTTGTGCAGCAGGCTGTACACCAGGCGCCGGTCGCCGGCCTCGACGCGCAGCAGACTGACTTCCGGCAGCCACTGGATGGCGGGCAGGGTGGCGGCGGTGATGCCGGTCAGGCGGCGCAGCAGGGCTTCGGTTTCGTGCTCGGAGGTGTTGTCGGAGCTGGCGCAGGCTTGCCGGCGGCAGCGGTTGAGCCGCTCCGGCGGGCCGGCGACCGGGGCCAGGGTGGTGAGCACCTGGCGGCTAAAGTCGGCCAGGGGGGCTTTAGCGTCGACTTCGATACGGCTGGGGGTGCTTTCGTCCACGTCCGCATAGGTGGTGAACAGCTTGATGCGGGCGCTGTTGTCATACCATTTGTGCAGCAGTTCGTTTCGCTGGGACGAAGGTAAAAAGCGCAGCAGGTTTGTTTCCGAGCCGTTGCGGATCAGATCGAAGTAGAGCCGGGTCTGGGCCTGGTGGGCCACGCTGCCGTAGACGTTGAAGTTGGCCACCAGGGCGTAGTAGGTGCGCTCCAGCAGAGGATAATCCATGACCCACAGAGTGGTGGGCACGTCTCCCTGCCAGCCGCGCACCACGCTGGCGCTGTCGTGGTGGCGGAAAATGGTGAGCAGGGCGTCCCGGTTGTGGCCGTCCCCGTTCCACAGGTGATCAAGAGACGGTCCCTGGGGATAGGTGCGGGCATAGTCCTGCTGGCGGGCGGCCAGGTAGCGGTTGCGGGCGTCCCGGTGGGCTATCCAGTCCGGGCCCAGGCTCAGCAGGTCCGACCTCAGCCCGGGCAGGGCCAGCCAGTCGCGCACTTGTCCTCGATGGCGGGCATCGGTGACAAAGAGGTCGTGATCCGGATGCTGGAAACTGACCCAGAACTGATCGCGGATCACGTCGGTGGCGATAGGCCCCCGGCACACCGGGCCGCGGATAAAGGTGCGCACGAAGTATTCGGCGTTGTCCAGCAGGTACTGGTAGCGGGCCCGGGCGGGGATGGCAGCGTAGGTGGTGAAGGGATTGGCAGCGGCTTCAGGGCTGTAGCCGGGCAAGGTGGCGACCGCCCAGTCCGGAGTGAAAAACAGTTGCTCCAGCCGGGCCATCTTGGCCTCGCTCAGGGGATAGATGATATGGGTCTTGTGCACCCGGCTTTCCAGCCGGGGGCGCAGCCGGTAATAGAAGTCACCCGCCACACCGTCGGTGGGGCGCTCGGTCGGGATGATCACGATGGGCTCCCCGGGCGGGGTACGGGAGCGCACCAGCTCGAACAGCATTTGATCCGGGTCGCCCTCGAAGTGCAGGTGGGCCAGGAACCAGTGCTCGTACAGGTAGCGGGCCACTAGCCGGTGGCGCCGTTCACCCCGGTTGAGCCAATACTCCCACTGGTCGCGCTGGTGCTCCTGGGCGGCAGACAGGGGGCGGGTTTGCTCGGGCACCCTGGCTCCCTGGGCCAGCCAGTCCACCAGCAACTGATATTCTTCGTCGCTCAGCCCGGTCACGGCAAAGGGCATGCCGGCCTGGGGGTGCTTGGCGGCGAAGGCGTCGAACTCGTCGGCGTTTACGCACTGGTTGCTGCGCTTGATGGAGATATCCAGGCTGTCCGGCAACCGTTCGTTGGCCGCCCAGGGGGCCTGCCGGCCCAGGGCCAGCATCCGGGCCATCAGGGCGGCGTTGCCATCCTGGCTGTCCAGCACGCTGAAAAAGCCGCGCTGCCGCCAGGCCGGCTCACCTTCGGCATCCACATGCAGGCGGTTGGGCGGCGCATCCTGAGTGCGGGTGCCGTCGTACACCAGCTGCTTGCTGGCTCCTCTTTGCACGCCTTCATGGCTGGTCAGTTTGAGCTGGCAGGGCGCGTCGTAGCAGGCATGGCAGGCAATGCACTTTTGCTCGAAGATGGGCCTGATGTGAGTGAGGTAGTCCACGTCGCGACCGCTCGGGGGCGGCAGGGTCAGGCCGGGTGAGGAGGCGGTTTTGGAAGCACCGACAAAGGGCAGGGCGGTGGCGGCCGCCACCAGGATGAACAGCAGCCAGCATGCTTTTTTCATTGGTGGGCCTTAACAGGAGGACATGACAGGGTGTTACCATGGGTTGTCATTCGGGTAAAGGGAAAATCATGATGAGAAACCTGTTGTGGGGACTGCTGCTGGCCGTTGGCCTGGCGCAGGGCAATACGTTGAGCACCCGGCCGCCGGTAGAACTGAATATTTCCTCCGGGCTGGAGCCGGTGTGCTTTTACGAGGACAAGCGTTATTCGAAGGGAGCCGTGATTTCGGTCGGTGACAGGCTGCTGGTGTGCGAGCGGGAAAAATCCTTCGAGCAGAACGGCCGGTTGAGCTGGCATCCCTTTCCGCTGAAGGAGGGCAGCAAGCCTTAGGCCTGTTGTTTCATTTCCAGCAGCGGGATATCCAGGCTGACCGGCTCGGCCGGCCGGCAGCAGCAGGGCAGTATTTCCCCCTCGGCCACATAGGCAAGGGGGGGCTCATGGTAGGTCACCCGGCCGGCCAGCAGGGGAGTACGGCAGGCGCCGCAGTAGCCGCTGCGGCACTGGTATTCCACCGCGTGGCCGGTACGCTCCAGGCCCTCGAGCAGGGTTTCCCCCGCCCGCAGCTCGAAGCTGAGATCCCGGGTGCGGACGCGGCTCACAGCTCGAAGTCACCCAGATCATCGTGGCTCATCTGGGAGTCAATCTGGCCGACCAGGTAGGAGCTGACTTCCACCTCCTGGGGTGCGACCTGGACGTTGTCGGACGACAGCCAGGCGTTGATCCAGGGAATGGGGTTTTGCTTGGCACCCTCAAAGGCGGGCGCCAGCCCCACTGCCTGCATGCGCAGGTTGGTGATGTATTCCACGTACTGGCACAGGATGTCCTTGTTCAGGCCGATCATGGAGCCGTCCTTGAACAGGTATTCGGCCCATTCCTTCTCCTGGATGGCGGCGGCCTTGAACAGCTCGAAGCACTGCTGCTCGCACTCGCGAGCCACCTGGGCCATCTCCGGGTCGTCCTCGCCGGCGCGCAGGATATTGAGCATGTGCTGGGTGCCGGTCAGATGCAGGGCCTCGTCCCGGGCGATGAGCTTGATGATCTTGGCGTTGCCTTCCATCAGCTCGCGCTCGGCAAAGGCGAAGGAGCAGGCGAAGCTCACGTAGAAGCGGATGGCCTCCAGGGCGTTGACACACATCAGGCACAGGTAGAGCTTTTTCTTCAGCTCGTAGCGGTTGACGGTGACCTTGCGGCCCTTGATCTCGTGCTCGCCCTCGCCGTAGAGATGGTAAAAGCTGGTGTACTCGATAAGCTCATCGTAATAACCGGCGATGTCCCTGGCGCGCTTCTGGATATGTTCGTTCGCTACTATGTCGTCGAACACCTTGGAAGGATCGTTGACGATATTACGGATGATGTGGGTGTAGGAGCGCGAGTGAATGGTCTCGGAAAAGGCCCAGGTTTCAATCCAGGTTTCCAGCTCGGGGATGGACACCAGCGGCAGCAGTGCCACGTTGGGGCTACGGCCCTGAATGGAGTCGAGCAGGGTCTGGTACTTGAGGTTGCTGATGAAAATGTGCTTTTCGTGATCTGGCAGGGCTTGGTAGTCGATACGGTCCTGGGACACGTCCACTTCTTCCGGGCGCCAGAAAAAGGACAGCTGTTTTTCGATCAGCTTTTCAAAAATCTCGTATTTCTGCTGGTCGTAACGGGCCACGTTCACCGGATTGCCGAGGAACATGGGCTCTTTCATGTGATCGTTCTGAACTTGACTGAAAGTGGTGTAAGACATTTTTCTCGTTCCGCAAAACAATGAGCGCAGTGCCGCTTTACCGCCTTGGACGGGGTTAAGCAACGCTGCGCACGGCGGCGGGAAAAACCCGCCGCGGATTATTTCAGAGTGGCGCCTTAAATCTTGCAGGCGCCGCCGGCGCAGCCGTCATCTTCCTGCAGGTCGTTCTGGGCGTCTGCCGCACCGTCACGGGTGTTGTGATAATACAGGGTCTTGAGCCCGAACTTGTAGGCGGTGAGCAGGTCTTTCAGCAGCTGCTTCATCGGTACCCGGCCGCCCTCGAAGCGGGCGGGGTCATAGTTGGTGTTGGCGGAGATGGCCTGATCCACGAACTTCTGCATCACCCCCACCAGTTGCAGGTAGCCGTCGTTGGAGGGCATCTGCCACAGCAGCTCGTACTGGCCCTTGAGGCGCTCGTACTCGGGCACCACCTGCTTGAGGATGCCGTCCTTGGAGGCCTTGACCGACACCAGGCCACGGGGCGGCTCTATGCCGTTGGTGGCGTTGGAGATCTGGCTCGAGGTCTCGGAGGGCATTAGCGCGGTCAGGGTGCTGTTGCGCAGGCCCGTGGTCTTGATCTCCTCGCGCAGGCTTTCCCAGTCCAGGTGCAGCGGCTCCTGGCAGATGGCATCGAGATCCTTTTTATAGGTGTCGATGGGCAGAATGCCTTGGGCGTAGGTGGTTTCGTTGAACGCCGGACAGGCACCGAATTCCTTCGCCAGTTGCACCGAGGCCTTTAGCAGATAGTACTGGATGGCCTCGAAGGTCTTGTGGGTCAGGCCGATGGCGCTGCCGTCGGAGTACTTGACGCCGTGCTTGGCCAGGTAGTAGGCGTAGTTGATGACACCAATGCCCAGGGTACGGCGGTTCATGGAGCCCTTGTGGGCAGCCAGCAGCGGGTAGTCCTGGTAGTCGAGCAGGGCGTCGAGGGCGCGTACCGCCAGATCCGCCAGGCCTTCCAGATCGTCCAGCTTGTCGATGGCGCCCAGGTTGAAGGCCGACAGGGTGCACAGGGCAATTTCGCCGTTCTCGTCGTTGATATCCATCAGCGGTTTGGTGGGCAGGGCGATCTCCAGGCACAGGTTGCTCTGGCGCACCGGGGCTACCGATGGGTCGAAGGGGCTGTGGGTGTTGCAGTGATCCACGTTCTGCACATAGATGCGACCGGTACCGGCGCGCTCCTGCATCATCAGCGAGAACAGCTCCAGTGCCTTGACGGTGCGCTTGCGGATGCTGTCGTCGGCCTCGTACTTGACGTACAGCTCCTCGAATTTCGCCTGATCCTCAAAGAAGGCATCGTACAGGCCGGGCACGTCGGACGGGCTGAACAGGGTGATGTCGCCGCCCTTGATCAGGCGCTGGTACATCAGCCGGTTGATCTGCACGCCGTAGTCCATGTGCCGCACGCGGTTTTCTTCCACGCCCCGGTTGTTCTTGAGCACCAGCAAAGATTCCACTTCCAGGTGCCACATGGGGTAGAACAGGGTGGCGGCACCGCCGCGCACGCCGCCCTGGGAGCAGCATTTAACCGCGGTCTGAAAGTGCTTGTAGAAGGGAATACAGCCGGTGTGAAAGGCCTCACCGCCACGGATGGGGCTGCCGAGGGCGCGAATGCGGCCGGCGTTGATGCCGATGCCGGCGCGCTGGGACACATAACGCACAATGGCGCCGGAGGTGGCGTTGATGGAATCCAGGCTGTCGCCGCACTCGATCAGCACACAGGAGCTGAACTGGCGGGTGGGAGTGCGCACGCCGGACATGATGGGCGTGGGCAGGGAGATCTTGAACTGGGACACAGCGTCATAGAAGCGGGTCACATAGTCCAGCCGGGTTTCCTTCGGATACTTGGAGAACAGGCAGGCGGCCACCAGCATGTACAGGAACTGGGGGCTTTCGTAGATGGCGCCGGTCACCCGGTTCTGCACCAGGTACTTGCCTTCGAGCTGTTTGACCGCGGCGTAGGAGAAATCCATGTCGCGCTCATGGTGCAGGCGGTCGTTCAGGGTCTCGAATTCTTCACGGCTGTAGTCGGCCAGGATATGCTGGTCGTACTTGCCCATCTCGGTTAGGCGTACTACGTGATCATAAAAGTGGGGCGGTTCGAATTCGCCGTAGGCCTTCTTGCGCAGGTGGAACATGGCCAGGCGGGCGGCCAGATACTGGTAGTCCGGAGTCTGTTCGGAGATCAGATCGGCGGCGGCCTTGATGATGGTCTCGTGAATGTCTTCGGTGCGGATGCCGTCGTAGAACTGGATATGGGAGCGCAGCTCCACCTGGGAGACGGAGACATTGTCCAGGCCTTCGGCGGCCCAGGTGATGACCCTGTGGATCTTGTCCAGATCGATGGGCTCCTTGGCGCCGGAGCGTTTGGTAACCAGCAGATGTTTGTTCATAAGACGGACCTTCTCCCAGTGGTGTTGTGTCTGCTCCGGCAAAACCCGTGCGGCCGGCCACCCTATATAGTGTGGTCAGCAGCCGGAGGAAGCACAACATCTAGTTGTGATATTGAGGATGGGCACAATATAGTGGGTTGGCCCCGGTTTCTCAAGCTGACCTTCGGTCAGTAACCTTGTGGATAATCTGTGATCTGGGGGCTTGGGTTTGTACTCACTAACTTCTGCTCCTGCGGGAGTCTGGCGCTGGCCCAGGCCTGCCGCTTTTATGGTCGCCGGGGAAACTTTTTAAAAAAATTTGGCTTGCAAAAAAAGCGGTTTGGCGATCCCGTGCGATCTTTCAGCAACCGGGGCTGAATGCATCCCGCAACCAGTGCCACAGGGCCGGCACCGAGTCCAGCACAGCGTCTGCCTGCCAGTCGCCCGGGTGTTCGCCGGCCGAGATATAGCCCCAGCCGGCGGCGATGGTCACCATGCCGGCGGCCCGTCCCGCTTCAATGTCGCGCCGGTGGTCGCCCACATAGATACACTGGGTCGCCGCCACCGCCAGCCGTTCGGCGGCGTGCAGCAGGGGGGCTGGATGGGGTTTTTTCTGGGGCAGGGTGTCGGCGCTGACGGTGACGCCACAGCTGGCGAACAGCGGCAGTCCGGCCAGCAGCGGCTCGGTCAGGGCCGCCGGCTTGTTGGTGACGATGCCCCAGGGAATGCGGCCCTGGTCCAGCCAGCCGAGCAGCTCCGCCACGCCGTCGTAGGGGCGGGTGTGGCGGCAAAGGTTTTCGCCGTAAAATTCCAGCATCCGTCCGCGCAACCGCTCCAGCCCGTGTTGCTCGAGCAGTGCCGGTGGGATGCCGGCGCGAAGCAGGGCGTAGGCGCCATCCGAGGTGGTACAGGCCAGCACCTTGTCGGGCAGGGCGGCAAGGCCCAGGCCGGTGATCACATGGTTGGCGGCCGCCCCCATGTCGCCCGCCGTATCCAGCAGGGTACCGTCGAGATCGAACAACACCGCCTTGAGCTGCATGGCTTACTCCGGCTTGATGGCGTGGACCATATAGTTGACGTCCGCGTCCCGGCCCAGCTTGAAATCACCGGAGAGGGGCCGGTAGGTCACGCCGGCGATGTCCTTCACTACCAGGCCGGCCCGCTCTATGTAGGAGCACAGCTCGGCGGGAGTGATGAACTTGCGGTGATCGTGGGTGCCCTTGGGCACCATTTTCAGCAGGTGCTCGGCCACACCTATCATCAGCAGCCAGGCCTTGGGATTACGATTGATGGTGGAAAACACCAGGTTGGCGCCGGGTTTGGCCAGCTCGGCACAGGCCTGCACCACGGAAGCGGGCTCGGGCACGTGCTCCAGCATTTCCATGCAGGTCACCAGGTCGAAGGCGGCGGTATGTTCGGCGGCCAGTTGCTCGGCGGTGCCCTGACGGTAATTGACGCTCAGCCCGGCTTCCAGGGCATGCAGGCGGGCCACCGCCAGCGGCTCGCGGCCCATGTCCACCCCGGTGACCTCGGCGCCTTCCCGGGCCATGCTCTCGCTCAGGATGCCGCCGCCACAGCCAATGTCGATTACCTGCTTGCCGAACAGGCCGCCGGCCTTGCCGGCTATCCAGTCCAGGCGCAGGGGGTTGAGTCGGTGCAGGGGCTTGAAGTCGCCCTCCGGATCCCACCAGCGGGAGGCCATGGCCTCGAATTTGTCGATTTCCTGTTGATCTACGTTCATGGTCAATGCCTTAAGCTGGCCAAACTGAGGCAGCCATTATAACCAAGGTGCCTGTCGCCGCCAGCTTAGCCGCTCCCGTCGTGCCGGAACTGTGGTAGAATGGCGCGTTTTTCAAAGCCATATAATCAATAAAACTGGGGACAAGGCTTGCTATGACCGATCTGGCCCGAGAAATCATGCCGATAAACATCGAGGAAGAGCTCAAGCGCTCCTACCTGGATTACGCCATGAGCGTGATCGTGGGACGGGCCCTTCCCGATGTGCGAGATGGTTTGAAACCGGTGCATCGCCGTGTGCTGTTCGCCATGAACGAGCTCGGCAACGACTGGAACAAGCCCTACAAGAAATCAGCCCGTGTGGTGGGTGACGTAATAGGTAAATACCACCCCCACGGCGACAGCGCAGTGTATGACACCATAGTGCGGATGGCGCAGGACTTTTCCATGCGCTACACCCTGGTCGACGGCCAGGGCAACTTCGGCTCGGTGGACGGCGACTCCGCCGCCGCCATGCGTTACACCGAAGTGCGCATGGACAAGATTGCCCACGAGCTGCTGGCGGATCTGGACAAGGATACCGTCGACTGGGTGCCCAACTACGACGGCACCGAAATGATTCCGGCGGTGATGCCGACCAAGGTGCCCAACCTGCTGGTCAACGGCTCTTCCGGCATCGCCGTGGGCATGGCCACCAATATTCCGCCCCACAACCTCAACGAGGTGGTGGACGGCTGCCTGGCGCTGATCGACGACGAGCACATCAGCATCGATCAGCTGATTGAGCTGATTCCCGGTCCGGATTTTCCCACCGGCGGCATCATCAACGGCAAGTCCGGCATCATCGACGCCTACCGCACCGGTCGCGGCAAGATCTATGTGCGCGCCCTGGCCGAGATCGAGACCGACGAGAAAACCGGTCGCGAGACCATCATCGTCTCCGAGCTGCCCTACCAGGTGAACAAGGCGCGGTTGATTGAAAAGATTGCCGAGCTGGTCAAGGAAAAACGGATTGAAGGCATTTCCGCCCTGCGTGACGAGTCCGACAAGGACGGCATGCGCATCGTGATCGAAATCCGCCGTGGCGAGGTGGGGGAGGTGATCCTCAACAACCTCTACGCCCAGACCCAGATGCAAACCGTGTTCGGCATCAACATGGTGGCGCTGGACAACAACCAGCCGCGCACCTTCAACCTGAAGGACATGCTGGAATGCTTTATCCAGCACCGGCGCGAAGTGGTCACCCGCCGTACCATTTTCGAGCTGCGCAAGGCGCGGGATCGGGCCCACATCCTGGAAGGCCTGGCCATCGCCCTGGCCAATATCGATCCGGTGATCGAGCTTATCCGCCGCTCACCGAGCCCTGCGGAGGCCAAGGCCGGGCTGCTGGCCCAGGGCTGGGCGCTCGGCAACGTGGCCGGCATGCTGGAGCGGGCCGGTGATGACGCCGCCCGCCCGGAATGGCTGGAGCCGGAATATGGCATCCGCGACGGCCACTATTACCTGACCGAACAGCAGGCTCAGGCCATCCTGGATCTGCGCCTGCACCGCCTGACCGGTCTTGAGCACGAGAAGATCCTGGAAGAATACAAGGCGCTGCTGGAGCAGATCGCCGAGCTGCTGCATATTCTCAACAGTTCCGTCCGCCTGATGGAGGTGATCCGCGAGGAGCTGGAAGCGCTCAAGGAACAGTTCGGCGATGTCCGCCGCACCGAGATCACCACCTCCAGCGCCGAGATCAATATCGAAGACCTGATCACCCAGGAAGACGTGGTGGTGACCCTGTCCCACCAGGGCTATGTGAAGTACCAGCCGCTGACCGATTACGAGGCCCAGCGCCGGGGCGGGCGCGGCAAGTCGGCGACCAGCATCAAGGAAGAGGATTTCGTCGAGCGGTTGCTGGTGGCCAACACCCACGACACCATTCTGTGCTTCTCTACCGCCGGCAAGGTGTACTGGCTCAAGGTGTACCAGTTGCCCGAAGCCAGCCGCGCCGCCCGCGGCCGGCCCATCGTCAACCTGCTGCCGCTGGATCAGGGTGAGCGCATCACCGCCATACTGCCGGTCAAGGAATACGCCGACGACAAGTACGTGTTCTTTGCCACCGCCGACGGCACCGTCAAGAAGACCAGCCTGTCTGCCTTCAGCCGGCCGCTGGCCTCTGGTATTCGCGCCATCAACCTGAAGGAAGGGGATGAACTGATCGGCGTCGATATTACCGACGGCAGCAACGAGATCATGCTGTTCTCCGCCGCCGGCAAGGTGGTGCGTTTCGCCGAGGGGGGCGCTCGTGCCGAGGCAGAAGGCGCTGACGAGGGCGAGGAGCCGGCCGACGAGGCCGCCGGTGGCTCCAAGGGGGTACGCCCCATGGGCCGCACCGCTTCCGGGGTACGCGGCATCAAGCTTGCCGACGGTGACCAGGTGGTGTCCCTTATCGTGCCCCGTGGCGATGGCGCCATCCTGACCGCCACCGCCAATGGCTATGGCAAGCGTACCGCGCTTGAGGAGTATCCGACCAAGAGCCGGGCTACCCAGGGCGTGATGTCCATCAAGGTGAGCGAGCGCAACGGCGAGGTGGTGGGCGCCATCCAGGTGGATGAAGGCAATGAAATCATGCTGATCACCAACGGCGGCACCCTGGTGCGCACCCGGGTGTCCGAAGTCAGCCTGATCAGCCGCAACACCGCCGGCGTTCGCCTGATCCGCACCGGCGAGGACGAACAGGTGGTGGGCCTGCAGCGTATCGAGGAAACCGAGGGCGACGAACTGGTCGAAGACCAGGACGGTATCGCCGAAGAGTAGGCGTGAAAAGGGGCCCCCGGGCCCCTTTTGTTCGGGTAAAAACCTGACCCGAAAATCATTTTGACTCGGCGGTACACCGCCGTGTAAAAGCTAGTAATTCATGGCAGACGTCATGGCGGGGAGGCCCTCTTCCCGCCGGGCGCTATTGTAGTTTGCTTCACACTAGGGTAACTCAGGGAAAATGGAGAAGATGGTTTATAACTTCAGCGCAGGCCCGGCCATGCTGCCGGTAGAGGTAATGAAACAGGCCCAGGCCGAGTTCCGTGACTTTCACGGCCTGGGCGTATCGGTGATGGAGCTGAGCCATCGCGGGGCCGACTATATGGCGGTGGCGGCCGAGGCGGAGCAGGATTTGCGGGATCTGATGCAGATCCCCGACAACTACAAGGTGCTGTTCCTGCAGGGCGGCGGCCGGGGCCAGTTTGCCGCCGTGCCGCTCAACCTGATGGGCATCAACGCCAAGGCCGATTATATTGTCACCGGCCAGTGGTCCAAGTCCGCCGTGGCCGAAGCCGAGAAGGTAGGGGATGTGCGGGTACTGGAAGGCCTGCAAACCGCCGAAGACGGCCGCCAGGGCCTGGCCACCGGCTGGGCGCTGGACTCTACCGCCGCCTATGTGCACTACTGCCCGAATGAAACCATCGAAGGCATCGAGTACGGCTTTATTCCCGACACCGGCGATGTGCCCCTGGTGGCGGACATGTCCTCCACCATCCTCTCCCGCCCCATCGACGTGACCAGGTTCGGCATCATCTATGCCGGCGCCCAGAAGAACATCGGCCCTTCCGGGCTGGCGGTGGTCATCGTGCGCGAGGACCTGCTCAGCCAGGCCTGCCCCCAGGTGCCGGCCATACTGGACTACGCTGCCATGGCCAAGGCCGATTCCATGCTCAACACCCCGCCCACCTATGCCTGGTACCTGGCCGGCCTGGTGTTCAAGTGGCTGAAGGCCCAGGGCGGGCTGGAGGCCATGGGTGAGCGCAACAAGGCCAAGGCCGAACTGCTGTACAACTATGTGGATGCCAGCGACTTCTACCGCAACGAGGTGCATCCCAGCGCCCGCTCCTGGATGAACATCCCCTTCCAGCTGAAGGACGACAGCCTGAACGACGCCTTCCTGAAGGGGGCCAAGGCCGAGGGTCTGCTGGCGCTCAAGGGGCACCGCATCGTGGGCGGTATGCGCGCCAGCCTGTACAACGCCATGCCCATCGAAGGGGTGCAGGCGCTGGTCGACTATATGGACAAGTTTGCCAAGCAGCACGCGAAATAAGCATTAAGCCTGCCTGTGTGCCAGGCATTCGTGTCGTCAGCGGTATCGTGCAAGCTCGTCGGCCAAAGCGCACTGCTTCTCCGACATGCCGTGAATACCTCCCTGTAGGCTCCACTGCGCCATCCTTGGCGCAGAGGGCGCGGCGAAGCAGACACCCTTTGGCCTCCTGGTGCTAGCACAGAGCTGCCTGCACTCAAACAGGCGGCGCTGCGACGGCACGAAGCGTGTCGGCGGAGTGTAACCGCGCTGCTGCTTCGCATTGCGGAGTCATCGACAAAAGCGAGCTTCAGGCTGGCTTCATGTTTTAAACATTACTCAAAACAGTATCAAGGAGCCATTGTGAGTATTGATTTTCTGGCCCTGGCCAACCCGGGAGTACCGGGTCTGCATCCTTATCAGCCGGGCAAGCCGGTGGAAGAGCTGGAGCGCGAGCTCGGTATCAGCAACAGCGTAAAACTGGCCTCCAACGAAAACCCCCTGGGGCTGGGGCCAAAGGCCCGGGCCGCCATCGAGCGCGCCCTGCCGGAACTGGCCCGTTACCCGGACGCCAACGGTTTCGCCCTTAAAGCCAAACTGGCAGCCAAGCTCGGCGTAAGCCACGAGCAACTGATCCTCGGCAACGGCTCCAACGAGCTGATCGATCTGCTGTTTCACACCTTCGTGGGGCCGCAGCAGGAGGTGGTGTATTCCCAGTACACCTTTATCGTCTATGCCCTGGCCACCCAGGCCCATGGCGCCAAGGCGGTGGTGGTGCCGGCCAGGGATTTCGGCCACGATCTCGACGCCATGGCGGCGGCCATCACCCCAGCGACCCGGCTGGTGTGCATCACCAATCCCAACAACCCGACCGGCACCTTTGTCGGCGCGGCCGAGCTTGAAGCCTTTATGGACAAGGTGCCGGCCCAGGTACTGGTGGTGCTGGACGAGGCCTATACCGAATATGTGGCGGAAGACGAGCGGATCCCGTCCATCGACTGGCTGGCCCGTTATCCCAACCTGATCGTGTCGCGCACCTTCTCCAAGGCCTATGGCCTGGCGGGGCTGCGGGTGGGCTACATGGTTTGTCATCCGCAGCTGGTGGCGGTGCTCAACCGGGTGCGTGAACCCTTCAACTGTAACAGCCTGGCTCTGGCGGCGGCGGAAGCGGCGCTGGACGACGAGGACTACCTCAACCAGGCGGTGGAACTGAACCGGCGGGAGATGGCGCGCTACGAGGCGTTCTTCCGGGAGAAGGGCCTGAAATATATCCCGTCCCGCGCCAACTTCATTACCCTGGACCTTGAGCGCGATGCGGCGCCCGTGTACCAGGCGCTGCTGCGCGAAGGCGTTATCGTAAGACCCATTGCCGGCTATGGCCTGCCGACCTGCCTGCGTATCAGCATTGGTCTCGAGCACGAAAACCAGCGTTGCCTGGACGCCCTGGCCAGGGTGCTGGGCTGAGGGAAGGCCGGTGCAAACCGGCCTTTTGTTTATCTTGCCCTGGTGCAACAGCCCTGTTAACGTCTAGACAGCTTCAGTTGTTGTTTACCCCGAATCTCCAGGAATCATATGGAAAGCCTCAAACTATCCCCAATCGCCCGGGTGGAGGGCACCGTCAATCTGCCCGGATCCAAGTCCGTGTCCAACCGGGCCTTGCTGCTTGCTGCCCTGGCCCAGGGCACCACCCGCCTGACCAACCTGCTCGACAGCGATGATATCCGTCACATGCTGGATGCCCTCAAGATCCTGGGGGTGCAGTACGAGCTGTCGGACGACAAGACCGAATGCGTGGTGCATGGTCTGGGCCGGGCGTTCAGCGTGAGGGAGCCGGTTTCCCTGTTCCTCGGCAATGCCGGCACCGCCATGCGCCCCCTGTGTGCCGCCCTGTGCCTGGGCACCGGCGAGTTTACCCTGACCGGCGAGCCGCGCATGTGGGAGCGGCCCATCGGCCACCTGGTGGATGCCCTGCGCGAAGCGGGTGCCGACATCAGCTACCTCAAGACCGACGGCTATCCGCCGGTGTTCATCAACGGCAAGGGCCTGTGGGGCGGCGATGTGCATATCGACGGCTCCGTTTCCAGCCAGTTTCTCACCGCCTTCCTGATGGCGGCTCCCATGGCGTCGGGCGATACCCGCATCCATATCAAGGGCGAGCTGGTGTCCAAACCCTATATCGACATCACCCTGCACATCATGAAGCAGTTCGGGGTGACCATAGAGCACGACAACTACCAGGTGTTCTATGTGCAGGGCAATCAGGGCTATGTGTCGCCGGGTACCTTTCTGGTGGAAGGGGACGCCTCCTCCGCCTCCTACTTTCTGGCGGCGGGCGCCATCAAGGGCAAGGTTCGGGTGACCGGCATCGGCCGCCACAGCATTCAGGGCGATATCCGTTTCGCCGATGTGCTGGAAGCCATGGGCGCGCGCATCACCTGGGGCGATGACTTTATCGAGGCCGAGCACGTGGCACCGCTCAAGGCGGTGGACATGGACATGAACCATATCCCCGACGCCGCCATGACCATCGCCACCACTGCCCTGTTCGCCGAGGGCACCACCCGTATCCGCAATATCTACAACTGGCGGGTGAAGGAAACCGACCGGCTGTTCGCCATGGCCACCGAGCTGCGCAAGCTCGGGATCGAGGTGGAGGAAGGGGAGGATTACCTGGTGGTGACGCCGGCTGCCAAGCTGCAGGAGGCGGAAATCGCCACCTACAACGATCACCGTATCGCCATGTGCTTCTCGCTGGTGGCCCTGAGCGACACCCCAGTGGTGATCCTGGATCCCAGGTGCACCTCCAAGACCTTCCCGGACTATTTCGACAAGCTGGCCAGCATCAGCCAGGCCGAGTAAGCCGGTTTCTTGCCCCGCTGCGGCGGGGCTTTATCATTGCTTCCCGCTTCCCGCTTCCCGCTTCCCGCTTCCCGCTTCCCGCTTCCCGCTTCCCGCTTCCCGCTTTAGTGATGCTTCATCTTTTCCAGTGCTTCCCGCGCCTTGATGTCGGCGGCGTCCAGCTCCGCCAGCACCTTTTGGATATCGTCCTGCTGCTGCTGCAGGCTGGCGCGCTTTTCGGCGATCATCGCTATCATGGAGTGCAGTTGGGGACGCGAGCTGTGCTCGGCGTCGTACAGATCGAACAGTTCGCGGATTTCCACCAGGCTGAACCCGAGCCGCTTGCCTCTCAGGGTCAGGGCCAGGCGGATCCTGTCCTTATGGCTGTAAATACGGGCGTTGCCCCGTCGTCGCGGGCTGAGTAGGCCCAGCTCTTCATAGTGGCGCAGGGTACGGGGGGTGATGTCGAACTCGTCGGCCAGCTCGGAAATGGTATAGGTAACTTCCTTATTGGGCATCATTGCTTACTCCTGCGAAGGTTGCGGGGGAGTGCGGCTTTGACTCGCACTCCCTATTACGCCAAGATAAATCCTTTGTGACAACGGCGGAGACGGCGTGTTTATTTTCAAGATCCATGACGACCGGGGCGGCCGGGCGGAAATCCGTATCCAGGCACTGGACTGGGGCGAGCAGGGCGAAACCGGTTTTTCCTGCAACAGCGATCGGCTGGCGGTCAACCTGTTGTCCGACTGCCGCTGCGGCAAGGGACGTTTCGAGCTGCTGCCCGGCACCAAGCCCATGTATGTGGAGCAGTGGCTCGACTACCTGCAGGAGCAGGGAAACATAGCCGGAGCCGAGGTGGCCATTCACAGCCCGCTTGACGATGACTATGCCGCCCTGTGCGGGCTGGACGAAGCCCGGTTGAAAACCCTGCTGGAACTGGTGTATAAGGTGGGCGGATTCAATCGGCTGCAGATCATGCGCTATCTCAAGCACCGCCACAATCCGTCCACCATGTCCACCCGCTACAGCCCGGACGAAATCGCCCGCTACCGCCACCTGGGCGAACTCATCAATTACTTGCTCAAACTGAAAGCGCCAGCCCCTTGAACTCGGCCAGTGGCAGTGGCTTGCTGATCAGGTAGCCCTGAATACCGTCGATATACATGGTTTCGAGCAACTGTTTCTGGGCGTCGGTTTCCACCCCTTCCGCCACCACGTGGCAGCCGAGGCGCTGGGCCAGATCGATAATCATGCGCACGAACTGCTGGTTGGCGCTGTCGTCTTCCAGGTGGCGAACCAGCTGGGCGTCCAGCTTGATGTAGTCGGGTTTGAGCTCCTTGAGCAGGCGGAACGAGCCATAGCCGTGGCCGAACTTGCTCACTGCCGAGCGCGCGCCGCAGCGGCGGATCATGTCCAGCAACCGCTTGCCGGCCACCAACTGGTGCTCGAGCACATGTTCGTCGAGCTCGAATACCAGGCAGGAGGTGATATTCACGTCGCGCAGCAGCACCCGCTCGAGCCAGATCAGAAAGGAGTTTTGCTGCAGGCTGGCAGGCGTGAGGTTGATGGCCCAGCGTTGGGCCGGCATGTCCCGGCTCGCGATCTGGCGCAGTGTGGTCTCGATGATTTTTTGCTCGAACAGCATCGACATATCGAGCCGTTGCAGCATGGCGAAGACGGTGGTGGCCGGGTAGCTGCCGCCCTTGCCATTGGGAAAATGGGAGAAGATTTCGTTGTAGCCAGGCATGGCCGGCTTGAGCAATCGGGCCGGCTGTACCATCAGCTGGATGCCGTCCTGCTCCAGCATGGACTGCAGCCGTTGTCGCCACTGGCTCTCGCCCATATCCTCGTCATCATTGTGCCGGAGCACCATGCGCCAGCCGTTGGGCTCGCCACCCTGAGCCTGGGCGAGGGCCGAGTCGGCGCGGATCAGCACCGTTTCCGGCGACTGGCCGGGCAACAGCTGGGTGAACCCGATATAGGCGGCGCAGTCCAGCTCATGCACATGCTGGTAATGGTGCAGCGCTTGCTGCAACTGAGTGCCGAGGGACTGGGCCAGGGGCTCGCACTGGCCCTTGGCCAGCACCGCGATGTCGGTGCCGCTGATACGATAGGCGCGGGCTCCGAGCTGGGGCTGGATCACCTTGCGTACCAGCCGGGCGATATCCTGCAGGTACTGATCCCCGGCCTGAAAACCGAGCCGGCTGTTGATGTTCTGCAGTGAGCTGGCGCGCACTATCATCAGGGTGGCGGTGGCGAGCTTGTTTTCGTCGGTCAGCATCAGGGTCAGATCCCGGCGAAAAGCGTAGCGGTTGCCTAGGGCGGTGAGGCTGTCCTGATGGCTTTGCTGATGAGCCTCGCTCAATTGCCGCTGCAATTCGTCGAGTTGTTCCCGATAGCGTTGGTGCAGGCCGATAATACCCTGTTCAACCGGGTCCCGTCCGCCCAACTGGCCCTGCTCGGGATCGAGCAGCAAGGTTTGGAAATACTGCTCCCGCTCCCGGCTTTCCCGCCGCCAGCGCCGGTAAAGGCCGGTAAACAGCAGCAGGTTGACCAGGGTCAGCGGGACCGAGGACATGAGCCACAACCGGGTGGCTGGGCGGCTGTCGAGACGGTAGAACACCGGTGTCTGCTCCAGCATCAATTGCTGGCCCGCGGCGGCCTTGCCGAACCACCAGGCCGGAGTGGTGGAGTCCAGCGGGCGCTCGCGCGACCATTCGGCGACTCCCGGCAACTCGGCCTGGGGCCGGTCGGCCGCCAGCAGTGCGGGCAACTGCCGGTGCAGCTGCAGCTGTTGCTCGGCCAGGGTGCGGTAGGCGGACCACCAGGGCAGCAGCACGCCCAGTAAAAGACAGATAAAGGCCGCCAACAACAGGGCCTGACTAAAGGGACGAGTTTCCCGCATAACCGGTATCCTTGTAAAAACGGGATAACAGGACAAGAGCCGGCATCAGCCGAAACGATGTTGTGCCATGATGGGCCAAGGCCCGGCTGATGACAAGAACATTGGTGCCAAACGGCTTTGTCTGTGTGCTCAGGCCGCATTGGCCTGCACGGAGGCGGCCGGTTCCCGGTGTGGCAGCGCCACCAGGGCGGCCTGGCGGCGCTGCAGCCAGAACGACAGGCTACCGTGGAAGATAAAACCATAACCACAGAGTTCCAGTCCTTCCTGTACCACTGTCTTGAGCAGGTGCGGCGCCTCGGCGCCCAGGCTGGCCATGACCTGATCCCAGAGCGCGCCGGTGCCGAACACCCGGCTGAAAAACAGCAGTAACGCCAGGCCGCATAAAACGTAATTGAAGGCGACCGACTGGGTGGCGCGGGCCATGGCCGGCAACAGTCCCTGCCGGTGGGGCAGTGCGGCGAGCAGCGACACCAGGGTAGTGGTCAGGGCCAGTAACTGCCACAGCCCGTCGTGCAGCCGGTCGAACAGGTAGTCCAGCTCACGAATGAACAGGCAGCAGAAAAAACCGGCCACCAGGATAAGAAAGCCGCGTCGCTCCGGCTGGACCCGGGCACCATGGGCGCACATCAGGGCCGAGCACAGTATGAGCAGGGCTTGCAGGCCTTCAGTCAGGCTGGATTCGGACAGGCCGTTATCCAGCCAGGCGAGATCGATAAAAACGGTGGCGGGCACCAACAGCAGGCCGATCACCAGCAACAGAAAACGGAGCAGGGCGCCCCGGATCACGGCAATGGGGGAATGCATGACAACACTATTACCCTTGTTGACGAAAACGGCGCATTATCGTGATTTGGGTCACATTTGTCGAGTGAGCCGGGAGCCCGGCCCCGATAAGCAGACAATAAAAAAGCCAGCTGTGCTGGCTTATAAGATGGCTCCCCCTGCTGGACTTGAACCAGCGACATACGGATTAACAGTCCGCCGTTCTACCGACTGAACTAAGGGGGAACAACTTTCAAAACTGGCTCCCCCTGCTGGACTTGAACCAGCGACATACGGATTAACAGTCCGCCGTTCTACCGACTGAACTAAGGGGGAACAACCTTCAAAACTGGCTCCCCCTGCTGGACTTGAACCAGCGACATACGGATTAACAGTCCGCCGTTCTACCGACTGAACTAAGGGGGAACAACTTTTCAAAACTGGCTCCCCCTGCTGGACTTGAACCAGCGACATACGGATTAACAGTCCGCCGTTCTACCGACTGAACTAAGGGGGAAGAGGCATCCTTGAATGCGAGGCGCATGTTAATGGCTGCCCCTGGCACTGTCAACACTGAAAATGGCTTTGCCTGTGAAATCAGGCTGTTTGCTGCAAGAGTGTGCAATGGCGGGATAATTGTGCAGCACCCGCGACCTCCGTCCGGTCTGCCATGCCCTCATGACGCCAGAATATCGCCTTGACAAGCCGGATCGATCCGGTTTGTGGCAGGTTGCGCCGCCCAGAAAACGGCTTCTTAAATAACAGATCCTAATCGTGCTACATCGACCGGGTCCCGCACACAGACACGCTGTGAATCCTCCCTGGGGGCTCTGTCGGTAGTCATTTAGCATTTGGAGTGGAGGTTTAGGATTACCGGCCTGAAAGGAGCGAAAACACTAACTTTGTTGACTAACTGTTAATTTATTGAAGGCCGCCGCTGGCCATTAATAAAAATAAATCCGAGTTGCTCTTATGATGACGATTCCCCAGGGAAAGCAGTGGTTTATACCACTGGTTGCCTGTAGAAAAGCAACGACTTATATGCTATTGGCGGCGGATAAGTAGTATATTCTGCCGCTTTCTGGTGCGGCATGCACCAGCATAAGGCATTATTTGATATAGGATGAATTTTTTAATGAAGCCGATAATTTTAATTCATTTGTCATACAGAACGGCTTATAGTGGGTTGGCTTGGTCAGGAAGAAGTTATTCAAGATAAAAATATATCTTGGACAAGCAAGAATATTATATCGGCCGATGAAATGGGTGCCGGCCGGTTAAAGGAAATTCGTGCCAACGAGTTTTCTTTAGTAGTAGAAACAAAGGAGTGGAATCTTCATGGCTGACAAGAAAATCGCTTTGGTAACCGGTGCTTCAGGTGGAATTGGAACAGAAGTGTGCCGTTTGTTGTTGAATAATGGATACAAGGTTGTGGCAACACATCGTCCGGGCAAGCAACAGCAGGCCGCGGCCTGGCTTGAGGCCGAACAGCTGGCGGGCCAGGATATCCGGCTGCTGGCCCTTGATGTCAGCGATCACGAGGCGACCAGCGAGGTACTGACCGGCTGCCTGCGAGAGCTGGGCCGGATTGATGTACTGGTCAACAATGCGGGTATTACCCGCGATACCACTTTCAAGAAAATGTCCTGGCAGCAGTGGCAGGAAGTCATGGATACCAATCTCAACAGCCTGTTCAGCGTGACCCAGCCGGTATTCAATCTAATGTGTGAGCAGGGCTGCGGCCGTATTATCAATATTTCTTCCGTCAATGGCCTCAAGGGTCAATATGGCCAGGTCAATTATTCTGCCGCCAAGGCGGGTATGATAGGGTTTACCAAAGCGCTGGCCGCCGAGGGAGCCCGCTTTGGCGTGTGTGTGAATGCGGTGGCTCCCGGCTATACTGCAACCCCCATGGTGACCGCCATTCGCGAGGATGTACTGGATTCCATCAAAGCCACCATACCGCTCAAACGGTTGGCCACAACCGAAGAAGTGGCCGGTGCCGTCTTGTATCTGGCCGGTGAATACGGCGGTTACATTACCGGAGAAACCTTGTCGGTCAACGGCGGCCTTTATATGCAATAAGACCCCAGGGTCTGTTTTCAATGGAGTGAGCATTAATTATGTCTGAACCTGTATACATTGTTGCGGCAAAACGAACTCCCATCGGCAGCTTTTGCGGTGCCCTGAAAACCGTGCCGGCCGCTGAGCTGGCCGCCGTTGCCATTCGCGGGGCCCTGGCCCAGGCCGGACTGGCTCCGGAGCAGGTTAATGAAGTTATCGTCGGCAACGTGGTGGCGGCCGGTCAGGGGATGGGGATTGGCCGCCAGGCGGCACTGGCCGCGGGCATTCCTGCCGGCGTGCCGGCCTATACCCTCAACATGGTGTGCGGCAGTGGTATGAAGACGCTGATGGACGCCTGTGCCCACATCAAAGCCGGCGATGCCGAGGTGGTAGTGGCCGCCGGCTGTGAAAACATGTCGCAAATCCCCTTCGTGGTAAAAGGCGATCTGCGGGGCGGCAACAAGATGGGTGACATGACGCTGTCTGATCTGCTGATTAACGACGGTCTGACCGATGTGTTCAACCAGTATCACATGGGGGTGACCGCCGAAAACGTGGTGGCCCAGGAAAACATCAGTCGTGCCGAGCAGGATACCCTGGCCGCCGCCAGCCAGGCCAAGGCGGTGGCGGCCATCGAGGCGGGCCACTTCAGGGCCGAAATCGTGCCGGTTGAGGTCAAGACCCGCAAGGACACCCTGGTGGTCGATACCGACGAGTACCCCAAGGCGGGCACCACGGCCGAGACCCTGGCCAAGCTGCGTCCTGCCTTCAAGGCGGACGGCTCCGTGACCGCCGGCAATGCCTCCGGTATCAATGACGGGGGCAGTGCCATCATCCTGGCCAGCCGGGCGGCGGTGGAGCAACTCGGTCTGACCCCGCTGGCGGAAGTCGTCGGCTACGGCCAGGGCGGCATCGACCCGGCCATCATGGGGCTGGGGCCCGTGCCCGCCATTGGCCAGGCCCTGCAGCGGGCGGGCCTGAGCCTGGCCGACATCGAGCGGCTGGAGCTCAACGAAGCGTTTGCCGGTCAGGCCCTGGGGGTGGTGCGCCAACTGTCCGCGCAGCACGACATCGCCGAACAGACCCTGTTGGAGCGCACCAACAAAAATGGTGGCGCTATTGCCCTTGGGCATCCGCTGGGGGCTTCCGGCAACCGGATCATGGTGACCCTGTTGCATGAACTGCATCGCAGCAATACCACCCTGGGGCTGGCGTCCCTGTGTGTGGGCGGCGGTATGGGCACGGCGGTAATCCTTAAACGGGTGTAACACCGGGTAAAGCAACGATTATCAACCAATAAGGAATTTCATTATGTATACCGATATGTTCAAGAATTTCAGCGACCAGACCGAGCAGACCTTTGGCCCCCTGCTGAAATACAACCAACTGGTGGCTCGCAATTTCACCAGTCTGACCAACCTGCAACTGGAGGCAGCCCGCCAGTATGCCGATATCGGCCTGGCCCAGCTACAGGCCAACAGCCAGATCAAGGATGTGCAGAGCCTGGTCAGCAGCGGCGCCAAGCAGCTGGAAACCATGACCAAGATCAGCCAGCAGATGATTGAGGATGGCAAGAAGCTGGCAGAGCTGGCCCAGGAGTTCAAGGCCGGCCTGGAAGCCCTGGCGGCGGACGCCCAGAAAAAGTAAGGCGCCATGCCGGATCCGGCGGGCCAGGCACCTGGTCCGCCGTACCGGCGGCGGTTGTCTTCAATCAGGGAGGAACACCATGCAGCAAGAGACTTATCAGGGCAGCGATCCCCTGCGCCAGTTTTTTCAGTGGAACGAAACCATGTGGGCCGATATGCAGCGGGCCAGCCTGGGCGACAACCCGGTTACCCGGGCGCTGTCGGAAGTCAATGCCCAGGATCTGAATACCTTTTACAACGCGGTGGCCAACAATCCGGTCCGGCTGCTCGATATCCAGATGCAGTGGTGGCAGGGGCAACTGGCTATCTGCCAGAACAGTATGGCCAAAAGCCTCGACCGCGAAGCCGGCAGCCTGATTGCGGATCCTCCGGGTGACCGGCGCTTCCAGCACAAGTCCTGGAAAGAGGATCCCCATTTCGACTTCCTGCGCCAGTCCTATCTGCATTTTGCCCAGTCGTTGACCCGCACCCTGGAAGTGGTGGAAGGCCTGCCCGAGCCGGTACGTCAGAGACTGCATTTTTTCTTTCGCCAGACCATCAACGCCTTGTCTCCGACCAATTTTATCTGGAGCAACCCGGAGTTGCTGCATCGCACCCTGGAAGAGAAGGGGGCCAACCTGGTCAAGGGGATAGAGCTGTTCCAGGAAGATCTGGCGGCCAGCGCCAACCTGCTTAAAATCCGCATGACCCGCCAGTCCGCCTTTGAGCTGGGCCGGGATCTGGCCACCACCCCGGGCGAGGTGGTATTTCGCAACGACGTCTTCGAGCTGATCCAGTATGGAGCCAGTACCGACACCGTATTCAAGACTCCCCTGCTGGTCATTCCGCCTTTTATCAACAAGTTTTATATCCTGGATCTGAAGGAACAGAACTCCCTGGTACGCTGGCTCAGGGATCAGGGCCATACGGTGTTCATCATGTCCTGGAGAAACCCGGGCAAAGAGCAGGCCAGCATCGGTTTTCAGGATCTTATCCATGCGGGCACCATGGAGGCAGTAAGGGTCATAGAGCAAATTACCGGCGAGAAGGAAGTCAATGCCATTGGTTACTGCATCGGCGGTACCCTGCTGGCGTCGACCATGGCGCTGTATGCGGCACGGCGGATGAAGCCGAGGATAAAAAGCGCGACCTTCCTGACCACGCTGCTGGACTTTACCCAGCCCGGTGAAGTGGGGGTGTTCATCAACGAGCCGGTGGTCAGTGCCATGGAGCAGATGAACGATGCCCAGGGCTTTTTCGATGGCCGGCAGATGGCTGTGACCTTCAGCCTGCTGCGGGAAAACAGCCTGTACTGGAATTATTACATCGACAACTACCTCAAGGGCGAGGAGCCGGCGGATTTCGATATCCTCTACTGGAACAGCGACAGCACCAACCTCAGTGCTACCTGTGCCAGCTTTCTGCTGCGCGAGCTGTACCTGAACAATCGTCTGAGCCAGCCGGGGGAAGTCAAGGTGGGCAACTTCGGCATCGACCTGTCCAAGGTCAAGACGCCAAGCTATTTCCTGTCTACCCGGGAAGACCATATTGCCCTGTGGGACGCGACTTTCAAGGGCTCGCGCCTGCTGGGCTGCGAGACCACTCTGGTGCTTGGGGAGTCCGGCCATGTGGCCGGTGTGGTCAACCCGCCGGCCAAAAATAAGTATGGCTACTGGTTGAGTGAGCAACCCTTTGAGTCTGCCGAGCAATGGCTGGCCGCGGCGCGCCGGGAAGCGGGCTCCTGGTGGACCCACTGGCAGCAATGGGTGTCGCCCCATGTGGGGGACAGCATACCCGCCCGCACCATCGGCAGCGAGGAATGCCCGGCGCTGATGCCGGCGCCCGGGCGTTATGTGCGCCAGACCTTGCCGGTGGAGGAATAACGGCCGCCGCCATCCTGGTGCCTGTTTTCCGGCAGTCTGAAGCCGCCCGCGGGCGGCTTCTTTTTTGGCGGTAAAACACCATATTGTCCCGCCGGCTATTGAGCCCCGCACGGAGATCATGGATCATGGGGGATTGTTTACGCCATCCCATACTGAGGTGCATGAATGAGTCAGGCGGACCACAGTCCCAGCAATTTTATTCGCCAGATCATCGACGAAGATTTGGCCAGCGGCAAGCACTCGGCAGTGCAGACCCGGTTTCCGCCGGAGCCGAACGGCTACTTGCATATCGGACATGCCAAGTCCATCTGCCTGAATTTCGGTATCGCCGCCGACTACCAGGGCCGCTGCAATCTGCGCTTTGACGATACCAACCCGGAAAAGGAAAGCGTCGAGTACGTCGAGTCCATCAAGCGTGACGTGCAGTGGCTGGGATTCAACTGGAGTGGTGATGTCCATTACTCCTCCGATTATTTCGAGCAGCTCTATGGCTTTGCGGTCGAACTGATCGAAAAGGGGCTGGCCTATGTAGACGAACTTAGCCCCGAACAGATCCGCGAATACCGGGGCACCCTGACCAGTCCGGGCCGCAACAGCCCCTACCGGGATCGGCCGGTGGCAGAGAATCTCGAACTCTTTGCCCGCATGCGCAAGGGCGAGTTTGCCGAGGGGAGCGCCTGCCTGCGCGCCAAGATCGACATGGCATCCTCCTTTATGGTGATGCGGGATCCAGTACTGTACCGGGTGCGTTTCGCCCACCATCACCAGACCGGTGATCAGTGGTGCATCTATCCCATGTACGACTTTACCCACTGTATCTCCGATGCTCTGGAAGGCATCACCCATTCGCTCTGTACTCTGGAATTCCAGGACAACCGCCGTCTTTACGACTGGGTGCTGGACAACATCAGCATTGGTTGCCATCCGCGCCAGTACGAGTTTTCCCGGCTCAACCTGGAATACACCGTGATGTCCAAGCGCAAGCTGAATCAGCTGGTCACCGATGGCCATGTGGAAGGCTGGGACGATCCGCGTATGCCGACCATTTCCGGCCTGCGCCGCCGGGGCTATACTCCGGCCTCCATCCGCGAATTCTGCCGCCGTATCGGGGTAACCAAACAGGACAACACTGTCGAGATGAGCATGCTCGAGGCCTGTATCCGCGATGATCTCAATGACAATGCGCCGCGGGCCATGGCGGTGCTGCGTCCGCTGCGGCTGGTAATTGAAAACCTGGCCGAGGATCACCTGGAAATCCTGGCCGCGCCCAATCATCCTAACCAGCCCGAGATGGGCAATCGCGAGCTGCCTTTCACCCGCGAGATTTATATCGACGAGGCAGATTTCCGGGAAGAGGCCAACAAGAAGTACAAGCGGTTGGTGCTGGGCAAGGAAGTGCGCCTGCGCAATGCCTATGTCGTCAAGGCAGAGCGGGTCGAAAAGGATGCCGAAGGCAATATTACCACCCTTTATTGCAGCTACGACCCCGATACCCTGGGCAAGGATCCGGCGGATGGCCGCAAGGTCAAGGGGGTTATTCACTGGGTTTCCGCCAGCCGGGGGGTGCCGGCCGAAGTCCGCCTGTACGACCGTTTGTTCGCCGTGCCCAACCCGGGAGCGGCGGAGTCCTTTGAGTCGGCGCTCAATCCCGAGTCGCTGACGGTGTTGAGCGGTGCCGTGGTCGAGCCCTCGCTGTCGGCGGCGCCGGCAGAGCGGGCCTATCAGTTTGAGCGGGAAGGCTATTTCTGCCGCGACAGCAAAGCCGATGGCCTGGTGTTCAACCTGACCGTCGCCCTGCGCGATTCCTGGGGCAAGGAAGAGGCCTGATATCACCACCATATAAAGCCGCGCTGGTCGCGGCTTTTTGTTGTTTGCCCGGCGAAGCCGGCAAACCCGGCCATCTGAAAGAAGATGGCGTCACCCCGACTGAGGGGAAGACAATCCGACTGGCAAGGGCGCCACTGGCCAACGGTGGGGTCTGAAGGAAGCCATAG
>NZ_PXYH01000023.1 GCF_003012795.1 Zobellella taiwanensis | reverse complement strand
TGACTCCATGCCGAACTCAGCAGTGAAACGCAACCGCGCCGATGATAGTGTGGCAGCTGCCATGTGAAAGTAGGTCACTGCCAGGCACCCATTAGGAAACCCCGATACGAGAGTGTCGGGGTTTTTTGCGTTGGTTTCAGAGCCGGAGTAATGGCTTAGTCTACATCTCGGCCCAGGGCGGCCCGGCGGATCCGGTACCATTGCTGGCGGCTGAGCTGGATATGCTCGGCCTGTACCGCCTGTCGGACCCGTTCGATCTTGCCCGAGCCGATGATAGGCATCGGCTGGCTGGGCAGCATCATGACCCATGCAAAGACCACCTGCTCAATGGTGGCGGCGTCCACTTCCAGGGCGATCTGTGCCAATTCGTCCCTTAGCGCTTGAAAGGCCGGTTCTTTGAACAGCCGGCCGCCACCCAGGCAGGACCAGGCCATGGGCTTGAGATGCCGCAACTGGCATTGATCCAGGGTGCCGTCGGTGAGAGTGTTCTGGTAGAGGGGAGATATCTCGACCTGGTTGGTAACCAGCGGGTAGTCCAGCCGCGACTGCAGCAGTTCGAACTGGCTGGGGGTAAAGTTGGATACGCCGAAATGGCGGACCTTGCCGCTTTTTCTGAGACTGTTGAAGGCCCGCGCCATGTCATCCGCATTCATCAGGCAGTCGGGCCTGTGTATCAGCAGCAGATCCAGATGATCGGTGCCGAAGTGACGCAACGATTGCTCCGCCGAAGTGATGATATGGGTTTTTTCGCTGTTGTAATGGGGTAATTGGTGGCCAGGATGAGCGGATGAAGGCAGGGCGATGCCGCACTTGGTGACGAGTTGCAGTTGCTCGCGCAGGCCAGGCCTTAGCTTGAGCGCCTCGCCAAACGCGACTTCACAGCCATAATCCCCGTAGATATCCGCATGATCGACGGTGGTAATGCCAAGTTCCAGGTGCTGCTCGATAAAGCGGAGCAGTTCCCGGGGGCTCATCCGCCATTCCTTCAGTCGCCAATAGCCTAGGACAAGTCGGGAAAACTGAGGCCCCTGGGGGCTGACGAGAATTCGAGATACGGCCATAAGCACACTCCCTTGTGATTAATTGTTCTGCCCGAGATCCAGCTTCAGTTCGACGATGCCGTCCTCCAGGTGGGTTGCCACCCTGAACCCGAGTTTGCGGGCCAGCATCACCATGCCCCGGTTGGAGGGCATGGTGATGCCGCTGAGGGTGTTGAGTCCGCGCTGTCGCGCATAACGAATAATTTTTTCCATCAGCAGCCGGCCGAGTCCGACTCCCTTGAGATCCGAGCGCACCAGCACGGCAAATTCCGCATCGTCGTTGTCCGGATCCGAGACCGCCCGCACCACCCCGAGAATATCCCCATTTGCAGCCACCGCCACAAAAGCCATTTCCCGGTCGTAATCGATCTGGGTCATATGGGCCAGCTCTTCGTGGCCGATGACCACATCGGCGAAAAAGCGCTTGTACCTGTCTTCGTCGGAAACGTGGCCGACGAATTCCTTATGGGCAGGTTCGTCTTCAGGCAGTATGGGGCGCAGTAGTATAGGGTTGCCATCCTTGAGCGATGCGGCTTCTTCCCATTCCTTGGGATAGGGCCTGATGGCCAGCCTGGCCTGGCCGTCTCCCTCGAAGGGATGCAACTGCATACTGACATCCAGCGCGACCAGCTCGTTGCCGGTCGCCAGCAGAGGATGGATGTCCAGGCTGGTGATTTCCGGATGGTTGATGATCAGGTGGGACACCTGGGTCAGTACCCGGCACACCGCCATCATGTCGAGGGGCTGCTGGGAGCGGTTGGCCCTGACCTTGCCGCTTTTAAGCGCATGGATGACCAGGTAGCGTGCCAGGGTCATATTGAGCGGCGGCAGGGCCACCGCCGCCTGCTCCTCCCCTTCCCAGTCCACACCACCGTCGCCCAGTAGAATGACGGGCCCGAACACCGGATCCGAGCGCACCGCTATGTGCAGCTCCTGGGAGCCGGCCCGGCGTGCCATACGCTGGACCAGCAGGCCGTGGATGCGGGCGCCGGGAAAGGTCTGGCGTACCCGGTCGAGCACGGCATCGGCGGCCTGGGCCACCTCTGCCGCCGAGCGCAGGTTGAGTACCACTCCGGAGACGTCGGACTTGTGGGCGATATCCGGGGAGCGCAGTTTGATCGCCACCGGGTAGCCGATTTGCTCGGCGATGTGGGCGGCTTCGGTACCGTCCGACGCAATCCAGGTGGGCAGTGTCTGGATGCCGTAGGCGGCCATCAGCCGGCTCACCTCGTGGGTGTCTAGCTGGCTGACACCCTCGTCGAAGGCTTGCTGGATCAGGGTGCGAACCGTGTCGCCATCGCTTGGCATGTCGGAAACCGAGACTGGGGTTTCCATCAGCTGTTTCTGGTTGCGGCGGTATTCCACCAGGTGCATAAAGGCCCCGGCGGCGCTTTCCGGTGTCCGATAGGTGGGAATGCCGGCTTCGGTAAAACAGCGGCGGGCCTCGAACACGCTGGTTTCTCCCGACCAGTTGGTGAGGATATTGAACCGGCGAGCCCTGGGATGGGTCTTGATGACCTCGATCAGCTCACGGGCGACACGGGTGCTGTTCACTGCGGCGGAAGGGGCGTGCATGATCAGAATGGCGTCGAAATCATCGCTGTCGAGCAGCACCTTGAGGCTGTTGACGTAGCGCTCCACCGGCGCGTCTCCCACAATGTCGATGGGGTTGGTGTGGGACCAGGCGCCGGGCAGTACCTGGTTGAGGGCCGCCAGGGTAGTGTCTCCCAGGGTGGCCAGCTTGCCGCCCCGGGCCAGCAGGGTATCGATGGCCATAATGGCCGGCCCGCCGCCATTGGTGAGGATGACCAGCCGCTCGCCGCGCAGGCTTTGGGCATGGTTGAGGGTCTCCACCGCCGCGAACAAGTCGTGGGTGTCGCGCACCCTCAGCATGCCTGCCCGGCGGATGGCGGCGTCATAGGCGCCATCCAGCCCCACATTGCCGCCGGTGTGCAGGTGGCCGAGCTGGGCACCGATCCGGGTTTTGCCGCTTTTGACCACCAGCACCGCCTTGTTGCGGGAGGCGGCCCGGGCCGCCGACATAAAGGTGCGGGCGTCCTGCACTGCATCCATATACAGCAGGATGGCGCTGGTGTGCCGGTCCCGGGCCAGGTAGTCGAGCAACTGGGCAAAGTCGATATCGCTGGCATCGCCCAGGGAAATAAAGTGGGAAAAGCCAATGTCATTGTGGCGGGCCCAGTCGAGAATGGTGGCGCATACCGCCGCCGACTGGGAAACAAAGGCGATGCGCCCGGGTTTGGCCGGGAAAGGCGCAAAACTGACATTCAGTCCCAGGTGGGGCAGTATCACCCCCATGCTGTTCGGGCCCAGCAGGCGCATCTGATATTGGCGGGCGGTGGTGCGCATGGCTTCCACCAGCCCCTTGCCGCTGCCGGCCGCGAGGATAATGGCCGCTTTACAGCCCTTTTGTCCCAGTTGTTCGATGACCTGCAGGTTTTTGTCGGCCGGCGTACAGATAATGGCCAGGTCGGGTATCCGTGGCAGGCTGGCAATGTCGGGGTAGGCCATGACTCCCGCCACCGCCTCGTATTTGGGATTGACCGGCATCACCGGGCCGCTGAAGTTGCCGGCCAGCAGGTTTTTCATGACCAGCTTGCCGGCACCGTTGTCCCGGTGCGAGGCGCCGACCACGGCGATACTGGAGGGCCTGAAAAGCGCGTCAAGTCCTTGCAGCGGCATGGAGACTCCTTAATATGATGGGCATCCGACGGGGCCTTGGTTCTTTTAGCATATTACAAGGCACTGATCCTGTTTCATTTTAACGGGCATGGTCCCAACCGAGGCTTCTATGGAAGTGTGGCTGCTGTTTATTCCCGCCTGTCTGGCCCTGAATGTAACACCGGGTCCGGATGTATTGTTTGTTCTGTCGCAAGCCCTGGGAGCAAAGCGCAGCGGCGGCCTGTGGGCCGCCTTGGGGCTCGGGGTCTCCTATTTGGGACACACCCTGTTTGCAGTGATCGGCTTGTCGGCCCTGGTGATGCAGTCGGCGGCGGCATTTACCTTGATCAAATACCTGGGAGCGGCCTACCTGCTCTATCTGGGCTGGACCAGCCTGCGCCATGCCAGCGGATTGGCATTGCCGGAGGCTGCCCGAGCCCAGGGGGGCTGGCGTATTTTTCGACAGGGATTGCTGGTGGGCCTGCTCAATCCCAAGGTGGCGCTGTTTTTTCTCGCCTTCCTGCCCCAGTTCGTGGTGCCGGAAGCGGGGGCGGTGCCCGGCCAGCTGCTCTGGCTGGGACTGGTGTTTACCCTGACCGCGACCCTGTGCAATGGCGGCTACGCGCTGATGGCGAAGGGGCTGAGGCGGCGACTGTCGGGTGGCGGGGGATTTTCCCGCCTGAGTGGCCGGCTGGCCGGCGTGTTGATGATAGGCCTTGGCCTGCGCCTGGCATTGATGAAAGGCTGAGCCTCAGCCGAACAACCGTTCCCGGAACATAAAAAACACCGCACCCAGCAGGCATAGCCCGGCCCAGACAAAATCCATGCGAAAGGGTTCTTTCAGATACAGGATGGAGAAGGGCACGAACACCGACAGGGTAATCACCTCCTGCAAGATCTTGAGCTGCCCCACATTAACTACCTGGGCACCGATGCGGTTGGCCGGCACCTGCAGCAGATATTCGAACAGGGCGATACCCCAGCTGACCAGGGCGGCCCAGATCCAGGGGCTGTTCTGCATGTTTTTCAGGTGACCATACCAGGCGAAGGTCATGAAAATATTGCTCAGGGTCAGCAGGACTATGGTGATGGCCAGGGGGGACATGACGGGCTCCGGTGGTAGAAACCGGCGGATTATTATCCCGTCCCCGTGCGGATGCAAGCTGACGACGCACGGGGGACGATAATTTACCACCCCGGCTTAACCTGGGCACGACCGCCGGTTACACTAGCCGGCAGGCTCAGCAGTCAAGGATTCCCATGATTTTTCCCACCATCGAAGATTTTGTCGGCAACACCCCCCTGGTGCGTTTGCAGCGCATGGCCAATCACACCAACAGCCAGGTTCTGGTCAAGCTGGAAGGCAACAACCCGGCGGGTTCGGTCAAGGACAGGCCGGCGCTCAACATGATCCGCCAGGCCGAGCTGCGCGGTACCATCAAGCCCGGCGACACCCTGATTGAAGCCACCAGCGGCAATACCGGCATCGCCCTGGCCATGGCCGCCGCCATCAAAGGCTATAACATGGTGCTGATCATGCCCGACAACTCCACCGAGGAACGCAAGGCCTCGATGCGGGCCTATGGTGCCGAGCTTATTCTGGTGAGCAAGGCAGAAGGCATGGAGGGAGCGCGGGATCTGGCCGAAAAAATGGCCGCCGAGGGCAGGGGGGTCATCCTCGACCAGTTCAACAACCCGGACAACCCACAAGCCCACCTGCTGTCCACCGGCCCGGAGATATGGCGGCAAACCCAGGGACGGGTGACCCACTTTGTGTCCAGCATGGGCACCACCGGCACCATCATGGGGGTATCCCAGTACCTCAAGCAGCAGAATGCCAACGTGCAAATCGTGGGCCTGCAGCCCTGCGAAGGCAGCCATATTCCGGGCATCCGCCGCTGGCCCGAGGCCTATTTGCCGGGCATTTTCGAGAAAAGCCGGGTAGATGCGGTACTGGATATCAGCGAACAAGAAGCGGTCGATACCATGCTGCGCCTGGCGCGGGAGGAAGGCATTTTCTGCGGTGTCAGCTCCGGCGGCGCGGTGGCCGGCGCGCTCAAACTGGCGGAGCAGGCGGACAACGCCGTGATCGTGGCCATCATCTGCGACCGGGGCGACCGCTACCTGTCATCGGGAGTGTTTAACGGATAAAAACCGGGATTGGTGATCAGGGACTGGGGATTAGAAAGCGTGTCTGCCAGTCCCCAGTCCCCAGTCCCCAGTCCCCAGTCCCCAGTCACGAATCCCTCTTTTGATCCTTTCAGGCTGATAACGCCAGCTTGCTTTCGGTGATCTGGCTGTCGCCGGCATAGAGGCGGCCGCCCTGGCTGCCGAGATACAGCGCCTGGCCGCGGGCGATGGCGGTGGCCTGGTGCTGGGGCAGCTCGGCCTCCAACACCTCGCCGGGCCAGCCGGCGGGCTCCAGCTCCAGATGCACCAGGGCGCCGCGCGGATTGACGTCCACCACCCTGACCGGCAGCCAGTGCAGGTCGTCGGCCTGGGGCGCCAGGCTGATTTCGTGGGGTCGCAGGTACCAGTGGGCCTGCTCCCGGCCGGTCACCGGCAACGCCAGCCGGTGCTTGCCCACCTGGAAGGTGCCGCCGTCGAGCCGGCCTTCTATCCTGTTCACCTCGCCCAGGAATTCCAGCACAAAGCGGCTGGCCGGGTGCTGCCACACGGTGTTGGGGCTGCCAATCTGTTCAATGCGGCCCTGGCTCATCACCACCACCTGATCCGATACATCCAGCGCCTCTTCCTGATCGTGGGTCACGAACACGCTGGTGAAGTGCAGCTCATCGTGCAGCCGGCGCAGCCAGCGGCGCAAGTCCTTGCGCACCTGGGCGTCGAGGGCGCCGAAGGGCTCGTCCAGCAGCAGCACCTGGGGCTCTACCGCCAGCGCCCGGGCCAGGGCAATGCGCTGGCGCTGGCCGCCGGACAGCTGGGACGGAAAGCGGTCCGCCAGGTGGGACAACTGCACCATTTCCAGCAGGTTGCCCACCTTTTGCCGGATCTCTGCGGCGGACGGACGTTCCTTTCTCGGCTTGATGCTCAGGCCAAAGGCGATATTGTCGAACACCGTCATATGGCGGAACAGGGCGTAATGCTGAAACACAAAGCCCACCTTGCGCTCCCGGGCGTGCAGTCCGGTGACGTCGGTGCCATTGAAACCGATGCGGCCGCCGTCGGCCTGCTCCAGCCCGGCGATAATGCGCAGCAGCGTGGTCTTGCCCGAGCCGGACGGGCCCAGCAGGCCCACCAGCTGGCCGCTGGGAATGTCGAGGCCGATGTCGTGCAGCACCCGGGTCTTGCCGAAGGACTTGCGGATACCCTCAATCTGAATGCTCATGATGGATTACTCCTGTGCTTCGGCGCGGTGCAGGCGCCACTCGAGATAGGATTTGAAGATCAGGGTGACCACCGCCATCAGGGTCAGCAGGGCGGCGGCGGTAAAGGCGCCGACGGCGTTGTAGTCCTGGTGCAGCAGCTCCACATGCAGCGGCAGGGTGTTGGTTTCGCCGCGAATGCCGCCCGAGACCACGGACACGGCGCCAAACTCGCCCACCGCCCGGGCGTTGGTGAGGATAACGCCGTACAGCAGCGCCCAGCGAATATTGGGCAGGGTGACCTTGCGGAACAGCTGCCAGCCGCTGGCGCCCAGCAACACGGCGGCTTCTTCCGAGTCGGTGCCCTGGCTGCTCATCAGCGGCACCAGTTCGCGCACCACAAAGGGACAGGTGACGAACACCGTCACCATCACAATGCCGGGCCAGGCGAACATCAGCTGCAGGTCGTGGCCGTCGAGCCAGCCGCCCACCGGACCGTTGGAGCCGTACATCAGCAGGTAGAGCAGGCCGGCCACCACCGGCGAGACGGCAAAGGGCACGTCCATCAGGGTCAGCAGCAACTGGCGGCCGGGAAAGCGGAAGCGGGTGACCAGCCAGGCCAGCAGGGTGCCGAACACCAGGTTGATGGGCACGGTAATGGCCGCCACCAGCAGGGTCAGGCCAATGGCGTGCAGCATGTCGGGTTCGTTCAGGTTATCGATCACCCCGCCCACGCCGGCGGCCAGGGCGCCGGCGAAAATGGCGAACAGGGGCACCACCAGCAACAGCAGGGTCAAGGCCACGCCGGTGCCAATCAGCAGCCAGCGGCCCCAGGGGCGGGCGGGTTTGAGCACCAGGCTTTGTTCCATCAGGCATTACCTCGGATACGGCGCATAAAGCGGCTTTGTACCGTGTTGATGGCAAACAGCAGCACGAAGGAGGCGAGCAGCACCACGCTGGCGATGGCGCTCGCGGCGGCGTAGTCGAACTCCTGCAGGCGGATAAAAATCATCAGGGCGGTAATCTCGGTCTGCCAGGGCATGTTGCCGGCAATAAAGATCACCGCGCCAAACTCGCCCAGGCTGCGGGTAAAGGCGAGGGCGGTGCCGGTCACCAGGGCCGGCTTGAGTTCGGGCAGCACCACCCTGGTAAAGGCCTGCCAGGGACTGGCGCCCAGGGTAGCGGCGGCTTCTTCGTATTCCGGGCCCAGGTCTTCCAGCACCGGCTGCACGGTGCGCACCACAAAGGGCACGCTGGTAAACACCATGGCCACCACTATGCCGATCCAGGTGTAGGACACCTTGATGCCCAGCTCCGCCAGCCAGGCGCCGTACCAGCCGTTGGTGGCGAACAGCGAGGCCAGGGTCAGGCCCGCCACCGCCGTGGGCAGGGCGAAGGGCAGATCCATCAGGCCGTCGAGCAGGGCCCGGCCGGGAAAGCGGTAGCGGGTGAGGATCCAGGCCATCAAGAGCCCGAACCCCAGGTTGAACAGGCTGGCCACGGCGGCGGCGCTGAGGGTGACCTTGTAGGTGGCCACCACCCGCGGGTCGGTCACCACCTGCCAGTACTGCTCCCAGCCCATTTGGCTGGTGTTGATCACCAGGCCGGTGAGGGGTAACAGTATGATCAGGCTGACGAACAGCAGGCTGGTGCCCAGGCTCAGGGTAAAGCCCGGCAACACCCGCTTGGTACCCAGCAGCGCCGCCATCGCTTAACGACCCCGGGCCTGCAGCTGATCCAGGCTGCCGCCGTTGGCGAAGTGGTCCTGCATTGCCTGCTCCCAACTGCCGAAGATGTCTTCTACCTTGAACAGTTCGGTGGCGGGGAAGCGATCGGCCACCTCGGCGGCGACGTCCTCGTTGTGTACCCGATAGTAGTAATTGGCCAGGATACGCTGGGCCTCGGGGGTGTAGAGGAATTCCAGGTAGGCCCTGGCGGCGTCGGCGGTGCCGTTGCGTTCCACGTTGCGGTCGATCCAGGTGACCGGGAATTCGGCCAGCACGTCCACCGGCGGCACCACCACCTCAAAGGCCTGGTCCGGATACTGGTTGCGGATATTGTTTACTTCCGACTCGAAGGTGATCAGCACATCGCCGATGCCGCGCTCCACAAAGGTAGTGGTGGCGCCCCGGCCGCCGGTATCGAATACCGCCACCTGTTTGATGAAGTTACCTACCTGTTCGCGGATTTTTTCCTCGTCGCCCTCATGCTGGAGGTGCGCCGCGCCCCAGGCGGCCAGGTAGCTGTAGCGGCCGTTGCCCGAGGTCTTGGGGTTGGGCAGCACCGACTGGACGTCGTCCCGGCCCAGATCTTCCCAGCCCTTGATATTCTTGGGGTTGTCCTTGCGCACCAGGAAGGCCATGGTGGAGAAATAGGGTGAGCTGTCGTTGGGCAGGCGGGCTTTCCAGTCGGCGGGGATCAGGTCGCCTTTCTGGTGCAGCACGTCCACGTCGGTCACCTGGTTGTAGGTCACCACGTCGGCGCGCAGGCCCTGCAGAATGGCCTGGGCCTGGCGGGAAGAGCCGGCGTGAGACTGTTTGATCTCCAGGGTCTCGCCGGTTTGCTCCTGCCAGTGCTTCACAAACACCGGATTGATCTCGGCAAACAGCTCGCGGGCGATGTCGTAGCTGCTGTTGAGCAGTTCCTTGGCCTGGAGCGGCAAGGCGCTCAGGCCGGCGGCAAACAGCACGGAAGCCAGAAGAGATTTACGCATAATTGAACTCCAGGGACAGGATAGGATCTGGTGAGCAGTTTAATATGCGATTGGAGTATTTAAACCATATTTGATAGTCGGTTTTGGAATATATAAGCAAAAGTGGATATATGGTGGCGGATCCGGCCCCGGATCCGCCCGGCCTGCTCAGGAGGCTTTTTCCCCGTCGGCCGCCGGTCGTGCCCGGGGCAGGGCGATGTGTCCGTCCAGCACCAGATGGGCCGTCAGGCCGAACACCACGCCCCACAGGGCCGACGACAGCCCGAACAGCGACAGCCCCGAGGCGGTGACGATAAAGGCGATCAGCGCCGCTTCCCGCCCTTTTGGCTGTTCCAGTGCGGCGGCGAGGTTGCCGCCAATGGCGCCGAGCAACGCCAGGCCGGCCAACACCGCTACAAAGGCCACCGGCAGCGAGGTGAACAGGCTCACTATGGTGCCGGCGAACAGGCCGCCCACCAGGTAGAAAACGCCGTTGAACACTCCGGCCACATAGCGCCGCTTGGGATCCTCGTGGGCGTCCTTGCCGGCGCAGATGGCGGCGGTGATGGCCGCCACCACTATGCTGATACCGCCGAACAGCGCCATGGGCAAAGACGCCAGGCTGGTCACGGCGAGCACCGGCCGGGCCGGCACCCGGTAGCCGGCGCCCTGCAAGATGGCCATGCCCGGCAGGAACTGGCCGGACAGGCTAACCAGCACCAGCGGCAGCGCCAGGCTCAGGGTGGCGGCCAGCGACCATTCCGGTTTGATCAGCTGTGGGGTGGCCAGCTCCCAGCGCAGGCCGGCCAGGGAGGCCCCTTCCAGCGCCACCGCCAGTCCAATGCCGGTCAGCAGCAACAGGATCAGGCTGTACTTGGGCCAGCAACGGCGGCCCAGCAGATAGGCGCCCAGCATGCCGAGGGCCAGGGCGGGGGAGCCGTCGATGGCGGTGAAGGCGCCCGCCCCGAACTGGAACAGGATGCCGGCCATCATGCCGGCGGCCACGCCCCTGGGAATGGCGCGCACCAGGGCGTCGAAACTGCCGGACAGGCCGATCACCAGGGTGATGGCGGCGGCGGTGAAGTAGGCGCCTACCGCCTCGTTGAGGGACAAGTCGGGAAACAGGGTCACCAGCAGGGCGGTGCCCGGGGCCGACCAGGCGGTGACCACCGGCGCCCTGAGCCAGAACGACAGCACCATGCCGGAGACGGCGGCGCCGAGGGAAATAGCCCATACCCAGGAGGTCATCATCTCCTGGGACACGCCGGCGCTGGCGCCGGCCTGGAAGAAGATGGCGAGTGGCCCGGCGTAGGACACCAGCACCGCCAGAAAGCCGGCGGCCACCGCCGGCAGCGACAGATCGCGCAGAAAAGAGGTCATATCCGGCTCCTGTGAAAACAAGAGAAAATAGTATGGCCCCGGCACAAGGCCGGGGCCAGGGTTATCGCCGCCAGGGTTTAGCCCTGGGTCGCCGCACCGGCCTCGGCGGCGGGCTGGCGGGCGCCAACGCGCCGGCCCACCAGGGCGATGGCGACGGTGGCGATGGCGCCGGGAATCGCCAGGGCCAGGAAGTTCATCTGGTGCGGCAGCGCCAGGGCCAGCAGGGTGCCGCCAAGCATGGGGCCGACGATGGCGCCGTTACGGCCGATGCCCGACGCCCAGCCCAGGGCGGTGGAGCGGATGTCGGCCGGGTAGAACTGGGCCACATAGGCATACAGCAGGATCTGCGAGCCGATGGTGGTGGCGCCGGCCACGGCCATCAGGCTGTACAGCAGCCACATGGGGTGGGGGTAGCCGAGCAGCACCAGGGAGGCGGAAGCCAGCATAAAGAAGCTGGCCAGCACCGAGCGCAGCGAGAAGCGATCGGCCAGCCAGCCGCCGCCCACGGCACCGACGATGGCACCGATGTTGAGCACCATCAGGAACATCAGACTGGAGCCCAGCTCGTAACCGGCAGCGGACATCAGCTTGGGCAGCCAGGAGCCCAGGGCATAGACCATCAGCAGGCAGCAGAAGAAGGCGGTCCAGAACATCAGGGTGCTGAGGGTACGGCCGCCGCGCAGCAGCTCCAGCACCGGCGCCTTCTTCACCTCGACCTTGGGCACCACCAGCTCATCCCGGTCGGTGATTTGTTGCTCTGGCGCCACCTTCTGCAGCAGTGCCCGGGCCTCTTCCTGGCGGTTCTGGGCCATCAGGAAGGCGACCGACTCGGGCAGGAATTTGATCATCAGCGGCAGCAGCAGCAGGGGTACTGCGGCCAGGTAGAACATGATCTCCCAGCCGTAGTTGGGCACTATCCAGATGCCCAGGCCGGCGGACATCATGCCGCCCACCGCGTAGCCGCTGAACATCAGCGCCACCAGGGTGCTGCGGTTTCGCTTGGGCGAGTATTCGCTCATCAGCGACACCACATTGGGCATGACGCCGCCGATGCCGAGGCCGGCGATAAAGCGCAGCAGGCCGAACTGCCAGGCGTTGCTGGCCAGGCCGTTGAGCACTGTGGTGAGGCTGAACAGCACCACGCACATCAGTATGGTTTTTTTGCGGCCGAGCTTGTCCGACAACATGCCAAAGCCCATGGCGCCGAACATCATGCCAAACAGGGCGCTGCTGCCCAGCAGGCCGGCCACATAGGGGTTGAGCTGCCACTGTTCCATCAGCAGCGGCAACACCACCCCGTAAATGACCAGGTCGTAGCCGTCGAAAATGATAATCAGGGTACACCAGAACAACACCCTCCAGTGGAAAGGGGTAAAGCTGGCGTTGTCTATGGTCTGGTTTACATCTATTTGTCTCATCGGGTATTACTCCGTATTTTTCCTTAATCCAGGAGTCGGATTGGCCCCTGCGGGCAAAAAAAAGGCTACCCATCCTCGGGCAGCCCTGTTGGTTTATCAGCCGAGATCGCCCCCGGCCACCGGCAGAATGGTGCCGGTGATATAGCTGGCCTCGTCGGAGGCCAGGAACAAAATGGCCGCCGCCTGCTCGTCCAGGGTGCCGTAGCGGTGCATCAGGCTGGTCGATTTGGTCTGCTCGACCAGGGTCTGGTACCACTGCTGCTCCCGTTCGCCCTGGGCCTCGTTGTTGCGCGGGGTCAGCCGGGGCGGCGCCTCGGTGCCGCCGGGAGCGGTGGCGTTGACCCGAATGCCGTGTTCGGCGTATTCAAAGGCCAGGTTGACGGTCATGGCGTTGACCCCGCCCTTGGCGGCGCCGTAGGGCACCCGCATCAGGCCGCGGGTGGCTACCGACGACACATTGACGATGGCGCCGCCCTGCTGCGCCACCATATGGGGCAGCACCGCCCGGCAGCACCACAGGGTGGGGAACAGGGAGCGCTGGATTTCCTTCTGGATCTGCTCCGGGCTGTAGTGCTCGTAAGGCTGGGCCCAGATGGTGCCGCCTACGTTGTTGACCAGCACATCGATGCGGCCGAACCGCTCATGGGCTTTGGTCATCAGGGTCTCGGCCCCGTCCCAGGTTTCCAGATCGGCCTGCACCGCCAGGGTCTCGGCGCCCTGTTGGGTCAGCTCCGCCGCCAGCTCATGCACGTAATCCGCCAGGTCCGCCAGCACCAGGCGGGCGCCTTCCGCCGCCGCCCGCTCGGCCACCCGCCGGCCTATGCCCTGAGCGGCGCCGGTAATCACCATCACCTTGCCGGTGAAGCGGGCACTCATGCCACCTGCTCCGAGACGGCCGCCACGCTGGGGCTGAACTTCTCGTAGTGGAAGGACGTGGGCTGGATGCCCTGCTCCCGGAAGTAACCCAGCACCGCGTCCACCATGGGGGGCGGCCCGCACAGGTAGACGTCCACCTCACCGTGCTGGATGGGGGCATCTTCCATGTGGTTGGTGACATAGCCCTTGCGCGGGTGGGCGCTGTCGGGGCTGGCCACCACCGTCTTGAAGCTGAAGTTGTCGATCTCGGCGGCGAAGCGCTCCAGCGCCTCGACCCCGACCAGGTCGTCGTCGTTGGTCACGCCGTAGATCAGGTGCACCGGCTGGTCGCAGCCCTTGGCCCTGAGATCTTCCAGCATCGCCAGGAAGGGCGCCAGGCCGGTACCGCCGGCCAGCATCAGCACCGGGCGCGCCACCGGACGCAGATAGAACACGCCCATGGGACCGGTCAGGCTCAGCCGGTCGCCGGCCAGGGCCTGGCCCACCAGCCAGGAGCTCATCAGGCCGCCCGGTACGTTGCGGATCAAAAAGCTCAGCTCCCGGCTGCCCGGGCGCGAGCTGAAGGAGTAGGCGCGGCTTTCCTCGCTGCCCGGTACCTTGATGTTGACGTACTGGCCCGGCAGGAAGGGAATGTCCTGGTCCGCGCTCACCTTAAGTTCGATGGCGGTGGGGGAGATCAGATTCACCTCCGCCAGGGTACCGCCAAACTCCGCCTGGCCGGTCTTGCACAGGGTGGAGGCGGCGGGAATGTCCACCACACAGTCGCTGGAGGGCACCATCTGGCAGGTGAGCACCTTGCCCTCGGCCACTTCCTCATCGGTGAGCGCCTCGTCGATGTATTCGTCGCCCAGGTCGAAGCTGCCCTGGCGGCAGCTGCCCTTGCAGGTGCCGCAGACGCCGTCGGAGCAGTCCATGGGCAGCTTGATTTGGTTGCGGTAGGCCGCGTCCAGCACGGTTTCGCCTTCGTTGCAGCGGATGAAGCGGGTGACGCCGTCTTCGAAATTGAGGGCTATGTTGTAGCTCATGATGCTCTCCCTACTCATTACAGGTGATAGATATCAATCACCTGATTGATGTAGTCGTTGTTCAGGATGATCTTCTTCTCGGTGATCACCGGCTGCTCACCGCGGGTGTCCAGGGTGTAGAAGGAGGTGCCGAAAAAACTCTGGGTCTGGTTGTAGCGGTGGCTGTTGGTCTGCCAGTTGAAGCGCAGCTTCACGGTGTCGCCTTCCCGCTCCAGGATCTCCAGGTTGGTGGTCAGGTGGGTGGTGCGCGGCTCGGGCAAGGAGCTTGCGCCGGAGCGCTCGGTCTTGATGCGGTAGACGCGGTCTTCCAGGCCCTTACGGTTGGGGTAATAGATGAGCGAGATTTCCCGCTGGGGATCCTCGGTCAGCTGGTCTTCGTCGTCCCATGCGGGCATCCAGTACACTACCTCTTCGTGGTAGCACTGCAGCCATTCGTCCCACTGGCGGTCGTCCAGCAGGCGGGCTTCCCGGTGAATAAAGGCCTGGATGTGTTCAAAGCTCATGCTCATGCGGAAGCCTCCTGTTCGGTGATGGAGATCAGGCGGGCGCGCTCGGTTTCGACCGCCTGCAGCATTTCTTTTACCCAGTGCTGGTGGTGGGTGACGTACAGCCCTTCGTCTTCCGGCTTGGCGCCGCTCAGCAGGGGCTTGAGACCGATGCGCTCGGCGCCGGCGTCCGGGCCGTCAATCCAGTGGGCGGCGCCCCGGCTCATGTCGTTCCACTTCAGGCCGCTGGCCTCGTAGCCCTGCTGGCAGGCGCGGAATTCTTCCAGGTCGTCCGGGGTCCCCATGCCGCTGACATTGAAGAAGTCTTCGTACTGGCGGATGCGCTTGGCGCGGTCGGCGGCCGGCTCGTTCTTCGGCGCCCAGCAGTAGATGGTGATCTCGGTCTTGTTGACGGAGATGGGGCGCAGCACCCGGATCTGGGTGGAGAACTGATCCATCAGGTAGACGTTGGGGTACAGACACAGGTTCTTGGTGGTGTTGACGATGGCGTCGGCCCGGGCCTCGCCCACTTTTTCCTGCAGCCGCTGCAGGTGGTTGTACACCGGGCGTACCTGGGGGTTGGTCAGCCGGGTCCACAGCATCATGTGGCCGTTGTCGAAGGAATAGAAGCCGCCCTCGTTGGACCAGCTCTTGGCGTCCACCGCCTCGGTGCCGCCCTTCTCGTAGTTGCGCTGGCTCATGGTGGACAGGTAGTTCCAGTGCACCGTGCCCACGTGGTAGCCGTCGGCGCCGTTTTCGGCGGTCAGCTTCCAGTTGCCTTCATAGGTATAGGTGGAGCTGCCGCGCAGCACTTCCAGGCCGTCTTCCGCCTGATCGACGATGTTGTCGATGATCTTGGTGGTTTCGCCCAGGTATTCCTGCAACGGCTGCACGTCGGCGCTGAGGCTGCCGAACAGAAAGCCGCGGTAGGATTCGAACTTCGGCAACTGCTTGAGATCGTGGGAGCCGTCGGTACTGAAGCTGTCCGGGTAGCCGCCCTTCTTCTGATCCCGGGCCTTCAGCAGCTGGCCGTCGTTCTTGAAGGTCCAGCCGTGGAAGGGGCAGGTGAAGGAGGTCTTGTTGCCGCGCTTTTTACGGCACAGGGTGGCACCCCGGTGGGAGCAGGTGTTGAGCAGGGCGCGCAGCTCGCCGTCCTTGGTGCGGGTGATCACCACCGGCTGGCGGCCGACAGTAGTGGTGAAGTAGTCACCGGGATTTTCCACCTGGCTTTCGTGGGCCAGGTAGATCCAGTTGCCTTCGAAGATGTGCTTCATTTCCAGGTCGAACAGTTCCTGGTCGGTGAAAATGCCGCGATCGCAGCGGTAGTGACCGGTTTGCGGATCTGCTTCTACCGCATGGCGGATTTTATTCTCGAGTCGATCAAGCTGGCGTGTCATCTGTGTCACTCCATGTGATGCCGTTGTCGGGCGTGAGTCTTCCCGGGCCGCCCCGCTGGGGGCGGCCGGCAATCTCTTGGTTTGATGGGAATTAAACGGTTCAGGCTTCCAGGGCGCGCTTGCGTTCGTGGCGCTGCTGGTGCTCGGGTTTGTCGGAGACGACCAGCTGAATGTTGAATTCCACCTTGGTGAACGGTTTGTTCAGGCCGTATTGCTCGGCGGCGGCGGCGTCTTCAATGCGCACCGCGTCACACACCAACTCTTCGCGGGTGGCGAAGGCGAAATCGTCGTAGGTGTACTCGTCACCGGCCAGGTTGATCTGGGTGGTCAGGTGCTTGTAGCCGGGCTGAGACACAAAGTAGTGAATATGCGCCGGGCGACGACCGTGACGGCCGAGCTGGTTGAGCAGGGCCTGGGTGGAGCCTTCGGGCGGGCAGCCGTAACCGGACGGAATGATGCTCTGGGCGGTGTAGCGGCCTTCGGCATCGGTCAGGATGCTGCGACGCAGGTTGTACTCGCTTTGAGACTTGTCGAAGTAGGAGTAGCCGCCCTTGAGGTCGGCGTGCCAGATTTCAACCAGGGTGTTGGGCAGCGGCTTGCCGTTTTCGTCGGTGACCACACCGGTGAGGATCATGGTTTCGCCATCCTGAGTGCCGTCGTCCATGCGGGCGAAGCCCTCGGATACCGGGGCGCCGGCCACGTAAAGGGGGCCTTCGATGGTACGCGGAGTACCGCCGGCCAGGCCGGCCTGCTCGTCCTCGGCATCCATGCGGATATCCAGGTACTTGTCCATGCCCAGGCCGGGAGCCAGCAGGGCGGCTTCGCCGTTCTTGCCCAGGTCGTTGATGTAGTAGACGGCGTTCCAGAATTCTTCGGGCGTGATGTCGAGATCTTCAATGATCTGGAAGACATCGTGCATCACACGGTGAACGATGGTTTTTACCCGCTCGTTGCCGCCGGTCTGGTTCAGGCCGGCTACTTTTTCCAGCAGTTCTTTGACTTCCTGGGTGTGCATGGTCTTGACGGACATTGCCTTGCTCCTTGCGTTGTTATTTGGTCGTAGGGGTACAGAGTGTTGAATCAGCGGTCATCCTGATGGATGGAGGACGGATGCCGGCACAGGGGCGCGACACTGATGTCCATATAGGGAAACAGCGGCAGGGCGCTTATCAGGTCCTGCAGCTCGGCATTGTCGGCCACGTCGAAAATGCTGACGTTGGCGTAGCTGCCGGCCACCCGCCACAGGTGGCGCCATTTGCCCTGAGCCTGCAGCTCCTGGGCGTAGGCCTTCTCCCGGGCCTTGATCTCGGCGGCCACTTCGGCGGGCATGTCGTGAGGAATATTTACCTTCATTTCAACTTTGAACAGCATGTCTTGTTCTCCTGTGAATGTGTCGGCGCGGCCTTAACGGCGGCGATAGCGGGCCAGTTGCTCTTCGTCGATCTCGATGCCGAGACCCGGGCCTTCGGGTAGGGTGACGCCGTTGTTATTGAAGTTCAGCGGGGTGACCACAATGTCGTCCTTCATCAGCAGCGGGCCGAACATCTCGGTACCGACGTGCAGTTTTTCCAGGGTGGCCCAGGCGTGCAGGGCGGCCGCTGTGCCTATGGTGCCTTCCAGCAGGGTGCCGCCGTAGAGGCCGATACCGGCGGCGCTGGCCACGTTGGCCACCTTGAGCGCCTGCAGCGGGCCACCGGCCTTGGCGATTTTGAGCGCCACAGAGCCGGAGAAGCCGGCGGCGGCCAGGGTGAACATGTCGGTGGCATCGGCCACGGACTCGTCCGCCAGAATGGGCAGGTGGAACTTTTGCGACAGCCGTACCAGGGCGCCGAAGTCCTTCATCGGGGTGGGTTGTTCCACCAGATCGATGCCGGCGGCCTGCAGTTCGGCCATGCCCCGGGCAGCGGTGCTTTCATCCCAGGCCTGGTTGACGTCGACCCGCACGCTGGCGCTGTCGCCCACGGCGGCCTTGATCGCCGCCACATGGCGCACGTCGTCCATCAGCGGGCGGGAGCCGATTTTGAGCTTGAAGTCGCAGTGGCGCCGGGCGGCAATCAGGCTTTTGGCCTCGTCGATGTCCCGGGCGGTGTCGCCGCTGGCCAGGGTCCAGAGCACCGGAATATGTTGGTGCACGGCGCCGCCGAGCAGCTGGTGCAGGGGCTGGTTCAGGCGCTTGCCCAGCAGGTCGAGCAGGGCGGTTTCAATGGCGGACTTGGCCAGGTTGTTGCCGCGGGTGGCCCGGTTGAGCCTTACCCTTAGGGTATTGATTTCATCCGCCGGCTGGTTCAGCAGCAGGGGCGCGAAGTAGGTGTCTATGGTCAGCTTGACGCTTTCGGGGCTTTCCGGGCCGTAGGCCAGGCCGCCGATGGTGGTGGCTTCGCCCAGTCCTTCCAGCCCTTCGCTGTCCTTGATGCGCACGATAACCATAGTCTGTACGCCCATGGTGGTCATGGAAAGCTTGTGCGGACGTATGGTCGGGATGTCGACCAGAATGGCTTCGATGGACTGGATGCTAGCTGACATGTAACCTCTGAACTTAGGGTGATAATCCTGTGTTGCAGTGAAGTTACATTGTTAAAGTTATACCCACCAATATTGATTAAGTTGCAACAAATACCCTGGAGGTATGGATGGAGCTGAGACACCTGCGCTATTTCATCGCGGTGGCGGAGGAGCTGAACCTGACCCGGGCGGCCCAGCGGCTGTTCATCGCCCAGCCGCCCCTGACCCGGCAGATCAAGCAACTGGAGGAGGAACTGGAGGTTCAGTTGTTTATCCGCAAGGCGCGGGGACTGGAGCTGACCCAGGGAGGGCTGTACTTTCTGCAGCAGGCCCGCACCATCATGGAGCGGCTCGACGCCAGCATAGAGGGCACCCGGCAGATCGCCCAGCTGCGCAAAACCGTGTTCGCCATCGGCTTTGTGCCCTCGGTGTTTTTCGGCCAGCTGCCCTTTATGGTGCGCCGGCTGCGGCGCAACAAGAACCTGGAAATTGTGTTGCACGAACTCAAGACCCAGGAGCAGGTTGAGGCGCTCAAAAGCGGCAAGATCGACATCGGCTTCGGCCGGGTGCACATCGAGGACCCGGACGTGGAGCAGGAAGTGCTGTTCAACGAGCCGCTGATCGCGGCCCTGCCCGCGTCCCATCCCCTGACCTGCCAGTCGCCCACCATGGCGGAGCTGGCAGAGGTGCCCATGGTGGCCTTTCCCGCCGGCTCAGGCCCCAACTTTGCCGACATTGCCCAGGGGCTGTTTCACCGCCGGGGCCTGAAAGTGCAGGTGATCCAGCAGGTTAACGATCTGCAGACGGCGCTGTCGCTGGTGGCCTCGGACATGGGCTTTGCCCTGGTGCCCGAGCAGGTGCACAAGCTGAAGCGGGAAGGGGTAGAGTTTGTGCCGGTGGGGGACGAAAAGCTCACCATACCGGTGATCGCCTCCCGCCGCCGGGGCGAGAACCCCAATGCGGCGATGCGGCTGGTTAACACCATACTGGCGGAGCTGGTGGAAAACCGGCTGACCGGGCGTTATCCCTGAGAGCCTGTTTACGCTCCTTGTGAAGCTTGTCTGTCGGCGACACGGGCGTACAGGATACCAACTCGTTTCGTTGTACGGACGGGCATAGGGCAACCGAATGGGGCGCGGGCGGCTCGCCCGCATGGGTGTTACGCCTGAGGTTGAGGCGTTGCCTCCGGGCCGGAGGTTCCCGCTGCGCGCAAAAGCAGGCGGGCCGCCTGCGCTCCACGAGCAAAGGTGCACATCGCAAACGACGATGCTTATCTGTCAGCTAAAGGGGCAGAGGTCGCCCCGCCTGGCAGCCCGAGCTTCTGGCAAACCGCCCTCAGCCCTGCAGGCTTTCCCGGATCAGCCGGGCCTTGTCCTGCAGTAGCGGCAGGAAGCGGCCGGTGAGGGTGCTCATATCTACCCGGGCGGCGTTGGTGCTGATGTTGATGGCGCCGAGCAACTGTCCCCGCTGATCGAAAGCCGGCACCGCCACCGAGCGCAGGCCCGAATCCAGCTCCTGATCCACAATGGCGTAGCCCTGGCGGCGCACCTGCTCGATGGCCCGGCGCAGTTCCGCCTTGTCGGTAATGCTGTGTTCGGTGTGGGCCTGCAGCGATACCCGTGCCAGGCAGGCGGCCAGCTCGGCCTCGGGCAACTGGGCCAGCAGCACCCGGCCCATGGAGGTGTAGGCGGCGGGCAGCCGGGTGCCCACCGACAGGCGAATGGCCATCAGCCGGTGCTCGGCGGCGGAGCGGGCGATATAGACCACGTCGTCGCCGTCGAGCACGCCCAGGGAGGTGGACTCGCCGATTTCCCGGGTGATCTCCTCCAGGTAGTGCTGGATCACCACCCGGTAAGGGTTGGCGGCCAGAAAGGCGTTGCCCAGCTGCAGCACCCTCGGGGTCAGGGCGAAGTGGCGCTGTTGTTTGTCGAGGTAGCCCAGGGCGTGCAGGGTGAGTAGAAAGCGGCGGGCCTTGGCCCTGTCCATGCCGGTTTTGGCCGCCACCTCGCTCAGGGTCATGCGCGGGTGCTGCTGGTCGAAGGCCTGCAATACTTCCAGGCCGCTGGCCAGGGCTGCCACGAAGTCCCGGCTGTCGGGGCTGAGCCTGTCGTCTGTGATCATCATCTTCTCGCTGTTGCTGTCCCGGATTGGCTGCCGCTCATGGTAGCAAAAAGGGGGGCAAAAAGTTCGCATAACGAACCCTTGTTACTTTCCCTTCCGTTTCCACATCTTGATGAATAAAAAATAACCTTTTTATTTTCAGTTGGTTAATTGTTATTTCAAAAAAATGACAGGCACAGGGGTTTGCCAGCTCCGGTAAATGGGTGTAAATATGTTCGCATTGCAAACCCAAGTTCGCAATGCGAACTTTAAATTCACCCAGGGAGGCGATACCCATGGCCCAATTCATGAGCCTGCACGACGCGGTCGCTCGTTACCTCCAGGACGGCGACACCGTCGCCATGGAGGGTTTTACCCACCTGATCCCCTTTGCGGCGGGTCATGAAATTATCCGTCAGGAAAAGCGCCGGCTGACGCTGATCCGCATGACTCCGGATATCCTCTACGACCAGCTGATCGGCGCCGGTTGTGCCGAGCGGCTGATCTTCTCCTGGGGCGGCAACCCCGGCGTGGGCTCCCTGCACCGGCTGCGCGACGCGGTGGAAAAGGGCTGGCCCAGCAAGCTGGAGATTTTTGAGCACAGCCACGCCGCCATGGCCTGCGCCTATGAAGCGGGCGCCGCCGGCCTGCCGCTGGCGGTGCTGCGCGGCTACATCGGCAGCGACCTGCCCAAGGTGAACCCGCAGATCCGCTTTATCGAGTGCCCCTTCACCGGCGAACGGCTGGCGGCGGTACCGGCGGTGCGGCCCGATGTGAGCATCATCCATGCCCAGCGCGCCGACCGGCAGGGCAATGTGCTGGTGTCCGGCATCGTGGGCGTGCAGAAGGAAGCGGTGCTGGCGGCCAAGCACAGCATCGTTACCGTGGAAGAAATCGTCGACGACCTGCAGGCCGACCCCAATGCCTGTGTGATCCCGGGCTGGGCCATCGACGCCATCGCCGAGGTGAAAGGGGGCGCGGCGCCGTCCTACGCCCACGGCTACTATCCGAGAAACAACAGCTTCTACAAGGAATGGGACGCGATCTCCCGGAATCGTGACACCTTCAACCAGTGGCTGGATAAAAACGTATACCACGCAGGAGGGCAGGCATAATGACGCTCGAATACACCTCTTCCGAAATGATGACGGTCACCGCCGCCCGCGCCCTGAGCAACGGCATGACCTGCTTTGTGGGCATCGGCCTGCCCAGCGAGGCGGCCAACCTGGCCCGCCTGACCCACGCCCCCGAAGTGGTGCTGATCTATGAATCCGGCACCCTGCAAACCAAGCCCGACATCCTGCCCCTGTCCATCGGCGACGGTGAGCTGTGCGAGCAGGCGCTGACTACAGTGGCGGTGCCCGAGATGTTCCGCTACTGGCTGCAGGGCGGCCATATCGACGTGGGCTTTCTGGGTACTGCCCAGATTGACCGCTACGCCAACCTCAACACCACCCTGATCGGCGACTACCAGGCGCCCAAGGTGCGCTTGCCCGGCGGCGGCGGTGCCCCCGAAATCGCCTCCAACGCCAAGGAAGTGTTTATCACCCTCAAGCACTCGCCGCGGGCCTTTGTGGAGGCGGTGGACTTTATTACCACCCTGGGCTACGGCCGGGATGGCAAGGGCCGCGACGGCGTGCCCAACATCGGCCGGGGCCCGACCAAGGTGATCACCGATCTGTGCGTCATGGCCCCCGATGCCGAGACCAAGGAGCTGGTGGTGACCTCGCTGCATCCGGGCGTGACCCGTGAGCAGGTGAGCGAGGCCACCGGCTGGCCGGTCCGCTTTGCCGACGAGCTGGCGCTGACCCCCGAGCCTTCTGCCGAGGAGCTGGAAATACTGCGCTCGCTCAAGGCCAGAACCGCCGAACACCATGCCAAGCCGGTTGCCCAGGGAGATGCCCAATGAAGCCCGTTTATCTGTGCCATCCCCGCCGCACCGCCATCGGTCGCTTCGGCGGCACCCTGGCGGCGGTCCGCCCCGACGACCTGGCCGCCCAGGTGTTCAAGGCCGTGCTGGCCGAGGCGCCGGAACTGGATCCGGCGGCCATCGACGAAGTCATCATGGGCTGCGCCAACCAGGCCGGCGAAGACAACCGCAACGTGGCGCGCATGTCGTCCCTGCTGGCGGGCCTGCCGGTGAGCGTGCCCGGCACCACCATTAACCGGCTGTGCGGCTCGGGTATGGATGCAGTTGGCACCGCCGTGCGTGCCGTCAAGGCCGGCGAGCTGGATCTGGTGCTGGCTGGCGGCGTGGAGTCCATGTCCCGCGCCCCCTTCGTGATGGGCAAAGCCGACACCGCCTTCAGCCGCACCCAGGCCATTGAAGACACCACCATCGGCTGGCGCTTTATCAACCCGCTGATGAAGGCCCAGTACGGCGTTGACTCCATGCCGGAAACCGCAGAAAACGTGGCCGAGCAGTTCAATATCTCCCGGGAAGATCAGGACGCTTTTGCCGCCCGTTCTCAGCAGAAGGCCGCTGAATCACAGAAAAATGGCCGCTTTTCCGAGGAAATCGTGCCGGTGGAAATTCCCCGCCGCAAGCAGGAGCCGCTGATCTTCGCCGACGACGAGCACCTGCGCCCGGACACCACGGCCGAGAAACTGGCCAGGCTGCCGACGCCTTTCCGGGCCGGTGGCAGCATCACCGCCGGTAACGCCTCCGGGGTGAACGACGGTGCCGCCGCCATGCTGATCGCCAGCGAGGAAGCGGTGCAGCGCCACGGCCTCAAGCCCATGGCCCGCGTGCTGGGCATGGCCACCGGTGGCGTTGAGCCGCGCATCATGGGCATTGGCCCGGTGCCGGCGGTGCGCAAGTTGCTGGAACAGCACAACCTGACCATGGACGACATCGACCTGTTCGAGTTCAACGAGGCCTTCGCCGCCCAGGCCCTGGCCTGCATGCGCGAGCTGGGGCTGAAGGACGACGACGCCCGGGTCAACCCCAACGGCGGCGCCATCGCCCTGGGTCACCCGCTCGGCATGTCCGGCGCCCGCCTGCTGCAAACCGCCGCCCACGAGCTGCACCGGCAGAACAAGCGCCTGGCCCTGTGCACCATGTGCGTGGGCGTGGGCCAGGGTATTGCTACCCTGATTGAGCGGGTTTAAGGTCGAATTCAGGGGTGCGCCGGAGCGCGGGCGGCTCGCCCGCAATTTGCCGCGCAGCGGCAACCTGAGCCTGCCGAACGCCGGCCCAGGCCGGCGTTCCCTTAACTATTTGTTGGAGGCTGAATGTTTTTTCTGAACATCAATGGCCGCGCCGTCGGCTACCGCCTGCTGGGCGATGCCGCACTGCCGCTGGTGGTGCTGGCCCATCCCCTGGGCATGAGCCAGGCGGTGTGGGACGACCTGCTGCCGGCCCTGTTGCCCCATTACCGGGTGCTGAGCTGGGATCTGCCCGGCCATGGCAGCAGCGCCGCCTGGAAGGGCGAACGTATTACCCCCGCCGATCTGGCGGCGGAAGCCCTGGCTCTGGTCGAGGTGGCTGGTGGCGGGCGTTTCCACTTTGCCGGCACCTCCATTGGCGGGGTGATTGGCCAGCAACTGCTGAGTGCCAACGCCGAGCGCCTGCTGTCCGCCACCCTCACCAACACCGGGGCGGTGATCGGCACCGCCGAGGCCTGGCAAGCCCGCGCCAGAGCGGTTCGGGAACTGGGCCTGGCCACCATGGCGGTGGACATAGTGCCGCGCTGGTTTGGCCCCGCCGCCTGCCAGGCCCAGCCCGCCCTGCTGGCCGGCTGGAACACCATCATGGGCCGGAATGACGCCAACAGCTACGCCCTGCTGTGCGAGATGCTGGGTGAGGCCGACTTCCGCGCGCAACTGCAGGGCCATGGCGTGCCCCTGCTGCTGGTGGGCGGCAGCGACGACGTGGCCACCCCGCCCGAATCGCTGCGCGCCCTGGCCCAATGCAGCGGCGCCGGCGAGCCGGTGATCCTGGAGCAGGTAGGCCATGTGCCCTCGGTGGAATGCCCGGCGGTGTTCGCCGAACTGCTGGTAAAACGTGTGAGCTAACCCTCAGCGAGGGCGCCCCTGCCCGCAGGGGCGCCTGTCGTCATCTACTCCAATACTCCTGTCTTCAGCAACCCCAGCCCGAAACCGGCAAGAGATAACTCGCCATGAACTCTTACGAAGCTAGTTTTGTTCGCACACCCCACCCGGAATCCCATACCAAAACGGCGCTGATCGCCGCCATCTGTACCCTGACCATACTGCTTGGCGCACTCTCCATCCGGCTGGGCGGTGAAGATGGCGTGGCACTGACGCTGTCTTTGTCGGGGGTGCTGCTGGCCCTGGCGGCGGCTTGCCTGGCCCTGAAGTTGCCGGCGCGCATGGTCGACCAACCGGTAGCGGAGCCCGTTGTGGCTAAAACGCCGCCTGTGCTGCCACCCGCGGCCGAACCCGAGCCCGTGAAAATAGCCCACCCAGTACCCGCTCCGGTCTACCATCAACACCTGCTGGAACAGCTCGACCAACTGGGCGCCAATGCCGGGCTGATCCTGGAAGAAATGGCCCAGGCCGGCGTTCTGGCCCGGCAATCCGGCAGCAAGGTGGCCGAGACCGCCCACCGCATCCGCGCCTCGGAGGCCGCGATCCGCTCACTCGCCGGTGATATGGAGAATATCGATCGGGTCTTCAGTCAGTTACAGGATCAGTCCGCCGAGATCGGCGCCATCGTGGGCAATATTCAGGACATCGCCAAACAGACCAACCTGCTGGCCCTCAATGCCTCCATCGAAGCAGCCCGGGCGGGGGAGCATGGCCGGGGTTTTGCGGTGGTGGCGGACGAGGTGCGCAACCTGTCCCGCCGGGTGAACCAGTCCAGCGAACAAATTCGGGACATTGCCGAAAACCTGGGGCATTCCGCTACCAGGGCCCGCACCGGGCTGGAAAATATCGACCAGTCCCGTGGTACCTGTTTGCAGGAGGCCAGCCAGGCCCTGGCGGCGATTGATGACATCCAGGCGGGCGCACAGACCCGCATGGAGATTGTTCAGCAGGTCACCCAACGGGTGGGCCACCAGCAGTCGCTGGTGGCGGAGGTGCTGGCGGACATGGCCGGCGCGTAGTAGATGTTGTTTATCGGTTGACACCCGTCGGCAAAGCATTGTTACTGAGGCTAAACCAACCGGATGCCGGCCAAGGAACGAACAAGACGATGCCAAACCAACAGATCCAGATTTTCACCAGTGCCGACGGGCAAGCGCAACTGGAAGTGGCGCTGGAGCAGGAGACGGTGTGGCTGAATCAGGCGCAGATGTGCGAGCTGTTTGGCCGCGATCAGTCAGTGATTTCCCGCCACATTCGCAATGTGTTCAAGGAGGGCGAGCTGCCCGAGGAAAGCAATATGCAAAAAATGCATATTGCTGGCTCAGACAAGCCGGTCTCTCGTTACTCACTGGATGTCATCATATCTGTGGGCTACCGGGTAAAGTCCCAGCGCGGCGTCCAGTTCCGCCAGTGGGCTACCCAGGTGCTGAAAGACCACTTGGTTCAGGGCTACACCCTTAACCGGCGCCGCCTGGCGGAGCGGGGCATCGAGTTCGAGCAGGCGATGAATTTGCTCAGCCGCACCCTGAGCAATCAGGGGCTGGTATCACCGGAGGGGGCCGCGGTGGCGGGCGTGATCAGCGACTATGCCCGCTCCTGGAGCCTGCTGCAGGGCTACGACGAGCAGCAACTGGCGGAAATCGGTATCAAACAACCGGATATGAGCCCGCTGGAGCTGGACGAAGCCTTGGCCGCCATCGGCGAACTCAAGCAGACCCTGATCGCCAAGGGCGAGGCGACCGAGCTGTTTGGCAGGGTGCGGGGTGATGGCCTGGCCTCGGCGCTGGCCACCATAGAGCAGGGCTTTGGCGATGAGCTGTTCTATCCCAACGTGGCCAGCCGGGGCGCCCATTTGTTGTACTTTGTGATCAAGAATCATCCCCTGGCAGACGGCAACAAGCGCTGCGGTTCCTTCCTCTTTTTGTGGTACCTGCGCCGTAATGCGGCATTGTTGGCCCGGCCGGTGGAGCAACTGATTAACGACAACACCCTGGTGGCCCTGGCGCTGCTGGTAGCGGAAAGCCTGCCGGATCAGAAAGCCCTGATGATCCGGTTAATCGAGCATTTTATCCTGCTCAAGGAGCCGGCCGGGGATAAGGGCTGATGAATGACCGGAGAGCAACAGTGGCTGGCCTGGTATGTCGCTGCTGCTGGAGTTGATGGGCTGAGGTGCGGCTGGTATTTCTGAAATTTGCCAGCCTTTTGCTCAAAAACTGAAAGGGCCTGTGATTACAGGCCCTTTCAGTAACGTTTGCAGTTAGGTGTTCAAAAAAGCTGGCCATGTAGGCCAGCAAACCCAGGTGAAAACTCTTACTCGCGTTCAAATAGCATGGAAATTCCCTGGCCTCCGCCGATACACATGGTGATGATGCCGGTATTGGCGTTTCTACGCTCCATCTCATACATCAGCTTGACTGTAAGAATAGTGCCCGTTGCCCCCACTGGATGGCCAAGAGCGATTGCGCCACCATTGACGTTCACCCGCTGTTCATCGAGCTGTAGATCTTTCATGACCGCCAGCGCTTGAGCGGCGAAAGCTTCGTTGATTTCATAAAGATCAACTTGATTGGCTTCTAGGTTGAATTTCTTAAGCAGCTTTTTGGTCGCAGGTGCGGGACCAAATCCCATGATTTCGGCTTCACAACCGGCTACCGACCAGCCTCGGATGGTCAGGCGAGGTGTCAGGCCAAGTTCCAGAGCCTTGGCGCGCTTCATCAGCACCACGGCGGCTGCGCCGTCATTGATGCCGGAGGCGTTGGCTGCCGTCACACTGCCGCCTTCCTTGAATACCGGACGCAGGCTGGCGAGTTTTTCACGATCAACGGCCCTGGGATGCTCATCCGTTTCGAACAACCTGGTTTCCTTACGGCCAGTCTTAATTTCTACCGGTATAATTTCGTCTTTGAACAAGCCGCTCTCTATTGCTTGTGCCGCTTTGAGCTGGCTGGATACGGCAAAATCATCCATCTCCTCACGGCTGATATCGAACCGTTCAGCCACATTTTCGGCGGTCATGCCGTTGTGGTAGGGGCCTTCCGGCCAGGTCAGGATGGAAATCAACCCGTCTTCGAGGGTGCCGTGGCCCATGTTGTAGCCGTAACGACCTTTGCGTACATAGAAAGGCAACTGGGTCATGTTTTCTGTACCACAGGCCACTACGATGTCGGCCTGACCAGTCTGGATCTGCATCATGCCGTCAGCCACTGCCTGCAGTCCGGAGCCGCATTGTCTGTTAACGGAATAGGCGGTGGTTTCTTTGGGTAAGCCAGCCCTCAGCTGGCAAATACGGCCAATAAATCCACTTTCGGCTACCTGTCCCACATTGCCCACTATCACTTCATTGACCATGGCCGGTTCTATCCCGGCGCGCAAAACGGCCTCACGGATGGTAATAGCACCCAGATCATGCTGGTGTACATCTTTAAGGCTGCCACCCAGTGTACCAATCGCTGTCCTGGCACCACTGACAATGACGATATCGTCGTTATTTTTCATGTTTACTCCTGAAAACGGTGATAAATGATTCGTTAACTACTTTCCAAAGAAGAACTCTGGAAGCCAGAGGGTCAGCGCCGGAAATATATTTACCAAGAGCAATACCAGCAGTAATGGTGGTAGGAAGGTTGCCGTATACTTTGTGACCTTTTCGACTGGCGTATTGGAGACACTGCTCAGTACGAAAAGGACGGTGCCAAAAGGCGGGGTCAGTGTGCCGATGATCAGGTTAAGGACCACAATAATACCCAGTTGAATGGGGTCCATGCCAAAACCAATGGTCAAGATCGGCAGAATAATAGGAACCAGCAGGTTGATCGCAGCCACGGTTTCCATGAACAAGCCGACCAGTAGCAACAAAACATTGAGGGCTAATAGGATCAGCAAATAATTTTCTGTGGTTGAAAGTATCAGTTGAGAGATGGTTTGTGGTACTTCCTTGCTGGTTAGTATCCAGGCAAACAGGTTGGCTGAGGCCACAATTAAAAGTACCTGTACGGATGTCACAACTGAGCTCATGACTGATGCCTTGAACGAGGCATAGCTGAAGTCTTTGTAAATAACACTCAAGATAATGGCGTAGCTGCAGGCAATGGCTGCGGATTCAGTCGGGCTAAATATACCGGAAAAGATACCACCGAGGATGATCACCGGCGCCATAAGAGACGGAAGGGCACGTACAAAGGCAACCCAAATTGCTTTACGGCTGGCCTTTTTTTCATCCGGACATTTCAGTCGCTCGCTGAATAGATAGATCATCACCATTAATGACAATGCCATCAGAAAGCCGGGAACAATGCCTGCAGCGAACAGGCGTTCAATGGATTGGGATGAGGCTATGGCATAGACAATAATCGCCATGCTGGGAGGGATGATTGGGCCAATAATAGAGGAGGCAGCTGTTACCCCAATTGAAACCCGCTCACCATATCCTTTAGCTCGCATGGCTTTGATGGTTGAAGCCCCAAGACCACCGGCATCTGCGACGGCGGCTCCGGACATGCCAGCAAAAATAACACTGGAGGCCACATTGACATGTGCTAGGCCGCCACGGATATGGCCCACGCATACGGCAGCAAACTCAAAGATCCTATGTGTGATACCACCGCTATTCATCAGATTACCGGCAAAGATGAAAAATGGAATGGCCAAGAAGGTAAATGAGTTTACACCAGCAACCATCCGCTGTATCGCCGTAGTTTCTGACAGTGACGGGTCTAAGAACACGTAAATAACAGAGGCCGCGCCGATGGAAAATGCAACCGGTATACCTAGCAGCATAAACAGAAAGAGCAATCCTATTAATATTAACATCGCTCAGCCCCTCTTTTTAAATATGTTGTATGTTTTTATTAATGAAATCAATATTATTAAAACACCGGATACAGGAACAATCATGTACAGATAGGATTGACTGATGTTAAGCGACGGGCTGCTAAAGAATTTGAGTCGATCTGAGAAGATATAACCATAATAAGATAGAAAACCTGCAAAAAAGATGATGATCGATAACTTCAACAGCTCAAGAGCAGCAATTACCCTTGGGTTGAGTTTTTTGCATAGATAATTCCAGAACGCATCCACCTTGATATGCTGATCTGTTCTGAATAGATAGACAGTACCCAGGAATGTCAGCCATACCAAGGCATATCTGCTAAATTCAATTGGCCAATCAAGCGCTTGAGAAGAGAGCTCTCGGGTGACAATATTTATCATCATCACTATGAAAATCAGTGCAAATATTATGGCAGGGAGTGCCGTTTCTATTTTTTTATAGATGTTTATCATATCACCCTCTGACTTGGTTTGACATATTGGGAGAGCTCCATGGTTGGCTGGTGAATAACATAGCCCCTCAAGATTGATGAGGGGCTTTTTCCAGCTGTATATTGTCTCTCTGACAATTTTTAATTATTTTATTTTGGCGATTTCGGTATAGAGATCCCCATATTCTGACCAGTTATCTTTGTAATTGTCGGACATGAATTTTGTTTTTTCACGGAAGGCGTCGCGATCTACGTTGACAATATTAACACCTTTTTCCTTGAAAAATTCTATCGCTTTTTCATCATCCTTTTCAACCAGGTCTGCAGTATACCGACCCATGTTTTTAAACACATCTAGCACAGTTTCTTTATCTTGACTGCTTAACGATTGCAGAGAGTTATCGTTTATTACATAATGAACGGCAGTAATTACATGACCAGTCAGGCTTAGGTTATTGCCAACTTCATAGAATTTCATGGCCTTGATCGAGCCGAGGGGGTTTTCTAGGCCATCGACCATATTCTGTCTCATGGCTAAATAGGCTTCGGAGTAAGGAACAGGGGTAGGGTTACTACCCATGGCTTTGGCATAGGCTACGGTAATGGCCTGTTCAGGTACGCGCAGCTTGAAATCGCTGAAGTCATCAGGGTTGGTCACTGGCTTATTGCCAATGACATGGCGAACTCCCCAGGTACTGGAGCCTACTATATGGGCATTAAACTGTTGGCGAAAGTCTTCGAATATCTTACCTGCAGACTCACTTTCGAAGAAACGCATTAAATGTTCATTATCCCTGAATATATATGGCATTTCAGTTATAATGATGGGCTTGAAAATATTACCAAGCTGTCCTGAACCGACTTCAACAATATCTACACCGCCTACAATAACCTGTTCAAGCAGTTCTTGCTCTGAGCCAAGTGAGCCAGATGGAAAGATCTTTATCTCTACCCGACCTTCAGTCTTATCTGAAACTCTGCGGGCAGCTTCTTCTGCACTCTTGTGCCAAGGATGGTTAACATCATATACATGCCCCAGTTTCAGCGTTTCTGCATAGGAGTAACTGGAGACTAGTGCGAGAAGGGTAGAGGCGATAATTGTCTTGTTCATAATCAAATATTCCTTTTTGTCGAAGCTCGATTGAAAGTACTAGCCATTAAATTCTCTCCAAGCCGGTCCGCATTCAAATAGCTCGTTGTTTACCAAGCCAGGTACTTATATTAACAGAGTCTGTCACTAAAAATTTGAACAAGTGCACGGTTACAAAATTGAAACATAAAACTACCTTTGTGCAAATACACAAGGCGAAATGTAACAACCTGGCTGGCAGAGCAATCCGGCGACAGGGATACCACCCAGTAAAACGGCGTTGCAATCCTTCACCCGGAGGTGACTCCGGGCGATGATGAGGACAGTTGTGTATTTTGACAGCTATGAGCGTCGAAAGAAGCCGACAGCTGTAAGAGTGAGTCTCATTTGGCAGCAGGCATGCTCAGCTGATGCTTTCGATCCACAGGTTCCGTCTGGGGTGTTCTTTTCTGTAGCAGTGGATGGCGATGGTCAGTTGGAGAAGATCCATAAATTGTAAAGGGTCGAGCTGGGTGATTTTCTTGATGCTTGATAAACGGTAAGAAAGGGTGTTCCTGTGAATGCCTAACTGGGCAGCAGTCTTACCCATTTCTGCATTGTTCTCGATAAATAGGTCCAGGGTTTCAATAAGCTGTGCTCCCTGAGCGTGCCCGGTCAGGTTATTGGTGATTCTATTAAAAAAACTTGCCAGATAGCTGGTTTCAAGTTCCTTCAAGAGACACAAGACTGCCATATCATTAAATCGATAGATTCTCTTTGCACTATCTACTTTCACTCCCACATCGATGACTGAACGAGAAAAGATGATCGACTCTCTGATATCCAGTGGTGAATCGGCATTAATGCCCACACCGATCTTAAAACTGCTTAATTGGCTTGAAATAGCCAGTTCTGCTTTATCTATAATAGTAGGTATCGAGGCATCGGCAGGGGGAAGCAGCAGTACTTCATTATGATTTATCAGGATGATCCTGTCTGTGTCAATCGTGGAGGAGAGCTTACTCAGTAAAGAGTCGATGACTTCTCCCACCATCAGAGTGCGAGTGTCTGTTTTGATAATGATAGGTACGGTAGCGGAAAGCAATATATTGCTGACTTCATTGATTTTATCAAGTGCCGACAAGCCTCTCTCGTGGTCTCCAAATTCAATAAATTCATTGACTAAACTGTCATTTACTCTTTTTTTCCAGTTTGCAGTATTTATCTCATGTGCTTGTTTTAACAGCAGTTCGGCTGTGAGAATGGCCAGCTCTGAGTAACGGGCGATGATGACCGGGTTGCCACTAATGCCGATTACAACAGCAACCTCATCTCCTATCATGATCGGATGATTAATACCTGGTTCCGTATTTTCATAGCGGGCGGCATCCGCATCATCATTGATAGTGATCCGTACGCCTCTTTTGATGCTCTCAATGGCGGCACCGTGTTTCAGACCAACCCGCTTGTGGTTGCCAGATGCGATGATAATGCCGTTGTTATCCATAACGTTAACATTGTGATGAATAATGGCCATGGATCTTTTGGCGATTTCATTAGCCAATTCGGTATTGATTTTCATAAGTACAGCCTGTTGATAGCACTTTCATCTGGCATAAATAAGATGGCCCACTCTGAGGGTGTGGCCGAGTTGCTCTGCCGCCATCTCCATCAGAGCTTCTCCATCTGCCATCGCCTCGGTCAGCTGCATGGGTTTTTGTATGATAGAACTCATAGCATGGATATTTGGCAGTTCCAGACGGTTATCCCGCAGATCGAGGGTACCGGCAAGGGCAACTACGGGTATTCCCTGTGTGGCCGCACGTTGAGCCACACCGACCGGGACCTTGCCAAAAGCGGTTTGCTTATCGATCTTGCCTTCGCCGGTGATCACCAGATTACTGCCAGTAAGCACATCATCAATCTGAATGAGATCAAGTACGACCTGGATCCCGGGTTTAAGAAGCGCATCGGTAAACCATATCAAGGCTGCTCCCATACCTCCCGCCGCGCCTGCACCGGGAGTGTCGGTCGCCTGTTTGTTGACGCAGGCCTCTACGGTTGAGGCGTACTTGGCCATCGCCATTTCTAATTCATCAAGGACGTCTGCGGTAGCTCCTTTTTGTGCCCCATAAATCATGGTTGCCCCCGAGCTCCCCAACAGAGGATTGCTGACATCACAGCATATCTCGATGACAACATCCTTAAGCAGGGAGGTCTGCTTACTGATATCGACACTGTATACCTCCTGCATATCGGCGGCCCGTGCGGGGGAGGGGAGTAGGACGCCTTCCCGATTGTAAAAATCGACACCCAGTGCCTGGGCAAAGCCCATGCCTGCATCGTTGGTGGCACTACCACCCAGCCCGATGATCAAGTGATTGCAGCCCGACTCCAAGGCATGCATGACCAGTTCACCAAGACCATAGCTGGTGGCGAGCCTGACATCGCGTTGATCGATGGGGGTTAATTCAAGACCGCATGACTGCGCCATTTCAATTATCGCCATCCTGCCATTACGCAAGTAGGCGGCCTTCACCTTGCTGCGATAGGGACCCGTAACATCGACATAGGTTAACTGTGCTTCGCTTAGGGTGGGGCAACTCTTCACTGTTGCTATTAATCCTTCTCCCCCATCGGCCACTGGCATGCAAATAATACTGCTGTCGGGCAGGGCTTTTTGCAATCCCCTGGCGGCTGCACTGCATGCCTGCTCGGCAGACATGCTTCCTTTGAAAGAATCAATAGCGACGACAATTTTCATCTTTACCCTCAACATCCATAATGAATCAGCAGGAGCCAGCTGATACGGGCAGAAGGCTCCTTGGCTCAGTTACAGCACCATGCCGCCGCCGACATTGATCACCTCACCGTTGATATAACGAGCGGCATCAGAGGCAAGGAAAGCGACGCATTCACCCACATCTTCCGGTTGGCCAGCAAAACCTGCCGGAATTTTAGATATCATGACATCCCAGACCTTTTCCGGAATACCTCGGGTCATTGCCGTATCGATAAAGCCCGGACATATCGCATTTACCGTCACCCCTTTCCTGGCAAGTTCACGGCAGGCTGTTTTGGTCAGCCCCACAACACCTGCCTTTGATGCCGCGTAGTTGGACTGGCCCACATTACCTAGCCAACTGGCGGAAGCAATATTGATGATTCTGCCCGAGCCTTGCTCGCGCATCCTGATGGCCGCTTTCTGCATGCAGCGGAAGGTGCCTTTCAAGTTCACATCAATGACTTTATCCCAGTCGTCTTCAGTCAAATTATGCAGCATTGCATCACGGTTGATGCCCGCATTATTCACCAGTATATCCAGTTTTCCATGGCTGCTTACAACGGATTCGAAGAGATCATCAATGTCCTTTTTGTTTCCGACATTACACCTGAAAAAAGAGGAGTTAATACCCTCATCTTTCAAGCTTTTTACAGCGGTGATACCGCCATCTTCATTCAAGTCAGCAATTACAACGGTTGCACCCTCACGTCCCAGTACGCGGGCGATACCAAAACCAATACCTTGATTTGCACCAGTGACGATGGCGACCTTTCCTTCAAGTTTCATATTTCCTCCTGTGCAACATTAGGCTGTGAATATATTCATTGGCATTGTTTTTAATTTTTCTGAAATTAGAGGTTTGAACTCCATAAGCTGAAGTATATCTTTCTCAAGGTCAATCCCGGGGGCTATTTCAATCAGCATGATTCCTTTATCTGTCATCTCGAATACAGCCCGCTCGGTAACAAAATGCATTTTTTGACTTTTCTCTACAGCAAGTTTTCCGCTATAAGATATTTGGTTAACAGTGTTGACCAGCTTTTTAATATGCCCTTCTTTTACTATGTTAAGCTTTCCATCATTTAACTCTATTTCGAGCCCCTTGGTGGTAAATGTGGAGCAAAATACAACATGTCTTGCATTCTGGGTAATATCGATAAAGCCACCCGCACCTGTGCATTGTGAGCCCAGTCTGGTGGCATTAACGTTCCCGTTCCTGTCTAACTCTCCTGCACCCATATAGGTGATATCAACACCGGCGCCATTGTAATAAAGCATCTGGTCCTGATGGCTGATCATGGCCGAGAGGTTTCTACCAATACCAAAGTCAATGCCACCCGACTGAAGACCACCATAGATGCCGGATTCGACCGTAATAGTGACATCGCTTTCCATTTCTTTTTCTTTTACTATCTGTCCTATTACATCATTCGGGATGCCAGTTCCTAAATTGATGATGGCACCAGGCTTTATAAAATCGACGGCTCTTCGGCCAATTATTTTTCTAATGTCAAGCGGTGCTTTTGAGGTTTCCTGCTGAGGTGATACACGGATTTTTCCACAATAAGCCGGGTCATAATACCAGGAAGAGGTTTGACGGTGATCCCTTTCCGGATTATCACATATCACTATGTTGTCAATAAAGTCACCGGGCACGACAACCGATTTAGGATCGAGGCTACCGCCTTCCACCAGATATTTCACCTGCGCAATGACCCTGGCTCCAAAACGCTTTGCTGCCAGTACCGCAGGTAGTACTTCCAGCTTCATGGCTTCTTCATCGGTGGTCAGGTTACCTTTGGGATCGGCGGAAGTACCACGGATGATCAAGGTGTCTAGGGGGATGGAAGGATAAAAAATATATTCTTTATCCTTGAATTTCACCACTTCTACGATATTTTCTTTTGTGCAGCTGTTCATTTTGCCGCCTTCGATCCTGGGATCGATGAAGGTGTTCAACCCAACAGGCGAGAGTCTGCCTGGCAGGCCAGCAGCCATTGCGCTGTATAAATGCACCATTTGCCCCTGGGGCAGGCAGTAGGCCTCTACCTGATTGCCCGAGATCATTTCCATCCATTTGGGAGCCAGACCCCAGTGCGAACCGATAATTCTTTTTACCAGCCCGGGATGAGCCAGATGCTGAATACCTCTATTTCTGTCACTTTGTCCGGCAGCATGGACCAATGTCAAATTTCTAGGTGAATCCGTATCGAGGAATCGCTTTTCTATTGAAGATAATATAGATTCGGAAGCGCTGACCAATGTCATGCCAACAGTACAAATGGTACTGTTATCCCGGATCAGCTCAGCTGCTGCTTCTTTGGTAATAACCTTGTTATTCATTCGCTCTCCTTTTATATGAGATCGACCATGTCAAAGATACTTGTAGATATTATCCTTAAGTGTTCTTTTACTGATTTTCCCGTTGTTTGTTCTTGGTAAGTTATCCATGAATATTATTTTTCTGGGGACTTTGTATTTTGCCAGTTTGCTGCAAGCCCAAGAGATAATCTCTTTTGCTGTGATGGAACACTCTGGATCAGCAACAATAAATGCCATGGGCTCCTCACCATAAATTTCGCTGGGGTAAGGGACTATCGCTACTTCACTGATCCCCGGGTAGGTAGACAGGATATTTTCAACCTCCAATGAGTAAATCTTTTCGCCCCCCCTGTTGATCATGTCCTTCAACCTTCCCTGGATATAGATGTAATCATCGGGATCTATGTAGGCCAAATCGCCAGTGTTAAACCAGCCATTATCGAAGGACTCTTTGTCGGCCTGGCTGTTATTCCAGTAAGACTTTATGACAACGGGGCCTCTAACCCAGAGTAAACCCGTCTGCCCCCTGGGTAGTATTTCCCCACTTTCATCTTTTATCTGAAACTCTACACCTGGAATAGCCTTCCCCGAGCTGCCACGTTTATGATGGTTTCTTACATCTTCAACAAAGATGCTGGCTGGAGAACTGGTCTCCGACAAACCATAAACAGGGTGAATATGAGAGTTTTTGAATGTGACCTTAATTGACTCTATGGTGCCATTGTTAAGATGGCCACCACCACAAGCGATCTTTTCAAGAGAGTCCAAACCGAATTTTTCTTTACTACTCTGTGCCTCACTGCAAAGAAGGATAAATACCGTGGGTGAGCCATGCAGGAAGGTGACTTTTTCTTTTTCTATGCACTCCAGAATTTGGATGGCATTGAATTTTTTTTGTAAATGAATGGTCCCACCAATATGAACAAACAGCCCAAGTATGGCGACCAAGCCAGTGATGTGACAGATTGGCACCGCCAGTATGGTTGTATCCTTTTCGGTTAATGAAAATGCTTGTTGATATGATACTATGCTATGAAGCAGGTTGCTGTGGCTGATCATTGCCCCTTTAGGCTTTCCTGTCGTTCCTGAGGTGAACATAATTACTGCAGTGTCATCAGAGCTTATATCAGAGGCGGTAACGGGAGTAAGAGACATGTTTGGTGTCTCTTCCCATTTGCTCAATACTGTGAGTTGTGATTTAGGAGGTAATGAGTCCTTATATTTATCAATGTGGTCATCATGACACAAAACCAATGAAGGTATTATTTGTTTTACTAACGGAGATACCTCATCGGATGTCAATTTTGTACTGATAGGGATGACGATGATGCCTAAGCTCATTGCAGCATAAAATACTTCACAGAAGAGTATCTCATTACCAACGGCCAGAATGATTTTTTCATTTCTTCGTAATCCATATTTATGATGTAGTTGGCTGGCTACGGTTTTCACTCGTTGAAGAAAGGACCGATAGGTTATTTCCTGAGCATCAATCACAAAGGCTACTTTATCTGGCCATCTTTGAGCGCTCAGCTCCAAGCTCTGATATAAGCTGTTGCATTGAAGTTCATGTGACATCGACTTTACCTCTTGCTGGCCATGATATGAATGACCGTCATAATTCTTAACTAGATGAAATATTAGCCGGTTTGTGATTTATATCTGCGTGAGAGCTCACACAGATGTTTCTGTTTTTTTTCAATTGTGTTGTGAGAATGCACATGTGAACCCTATTTATTGGTGAGACCCTGCAAGGGTTTCGAGCCCGGCACAGCTGGTAAAGCGGGTGGCTGGAGTATGCATAATATCTTCGACGGCTCAGGCAGTGTCGCCAAATTTGATGGGTTCCGTATGGGGCTTATTGTGGTGCTGTGCATCCCGGTGCTCCCGAGGGATGCCGGCTGTCCAGCAGGGCAACGATATGCTGTGTGAAGTTCTTGGTGGATGACTGACTGGCCCTTGATCAACAACGAAGCTGAGCGGTTATGCTTTGTGGCATAAGGGCAGCTAATGGGGATACACTGGGGCTAAGTGTTCTACCAGCGAATGCTATCTCTGGTAGAAACCGTCAAGCGATTGTGTCGATGTCCCCAACAATGGCTGCAAGTGTGAGCCGCGCCTGTATTGAGAAAATCGACTATCCGCTCCTCGCAGAATTTTGTGCGTTAGCTTGCCACTACACTCGCTGGTGGCTTAATTCTCTCGAAAGGTATATAAACAAAACCCCCTGCAAATCAGGGGGTTTGTCAGGAGTCTGAAAAGGGCCTGCAATCGCAGGCCCTTTGGGTATCAGGAGGCGGGTTGTTCCGGTTTTTCCTGCTTCTCCGGTACCAGCGGAATGGCCGGCTTGGCGATCAGCGACCGGGTGTCTTCAACGGCCTCGGTGAGGATCACCTGGATATGCTGGCCCAGCTCGTAGACGGCTTCCTTGTCCAGGTAGACGCGGCCGTCGTCCCAGCTGCATTCCAGCCGGTCCCGGTTGGCCAGGATCAGGGAGGAGGGCATGAATACTACGGCGCCGTTTTCCTGCAGGCGCAGCTTTACGCCGCCCCGGCCGATGTCGATGATTTCGGCGTCGAATACCTTGCCCTCGGCCACGGCCGGCTGCAGGTAGCGCACATAGAGCCAGTCGGCGATGTCGCGCTCGGCGCGGCGGTGCATGCGGCGCTGCTCGGACAGGTGCTGGGCCAGCTCGGCGCTGGGCACGTGGGCCTCGTGCTCCTGCTCGGCCAGTATCGCCTTAATCAGCCGGTGGTTGATGATGTCGCCGTATTTACGGATGGGCGAGGTCCAGGTGGCGTAGGCGGCCAGGCCCAGGCCATAGTGCTCGGCCGGGGTCACGCTCATGGCGGCGAAAGACTGGTAGCGGCGCACCCGGTTGTCCAGGTAGCTGGTGTCGCGAGAGTCCAGCCAGCGGCGCAGGGCGCAGAAGCCCTCCAGGCTGGCCAGGCTTTCCGGCTCGAAGGGGGCTTCGTGGGCCTGCAGCAGTTCGGCTACCTGGGCCAGTTTCTCGGGATCGAAGCCGGCGTGCACGTTGAACACCCCGGTGCCGGCGTGTTCGGCCAGCCAGTTGCCGCAGGCCAGGTTGGCGGCGATCATCGCCTCTTCCACCATCTGGTTGGCGATGCGGCGGTGATCCACGTGAATGGCCACCACGTTGCTGGCGTCGTCCAGCTCGAAGCGGTAGTCGGGCCTGTCCTTGAACACGATGGCGTGCTCGCTGCGCCAGGCGCTGCGGGCGCGGGTGAGTTCGGTCAGCTCGCGCAGCTGCTCGGCGATCACCTCGCTCTCGGGCTGCCAGTCGCCTTTCTGCTCGACCCAGTCGGAAACCTTGTCGTAGGCCAGCTTGGCCTGGGAGCGAATACGGGCGGCGAAGAATTCCGCCTGGCCGGTGACCTTGCCGTCAAAGTCGATCAGCAGTCGGGCGCACAGGGCGGGGCGCTCTTCGCCGGCTTTGAGCGAGCACAGTTCGTCGGCCAGGGTGCGCGGCAGCATGGGAATGTTGCGGCCGGGCAGGTAGACGGTAAAGGCGCGTTCGGCGGCGACCTTGTCCAGATCGCTGTCGTGGGGCACATAGGCGGTGGGATCGGCGATGGCCACGGTCAGTTCCCAGCCGTTGTCCAGCTTCTTCACGCTGAGGGCGTCGTCCATATCCTGGGTGGACTCGCTGTCGATGGTGAAGAAGGGCACCTCGGTGAGATCCCGGCGCGGCAGGGATTCTTCCAGGGTCTGCCACTCGTCCTGGCCCCGGGGCGCCTGGTTGGCCAGCTTGTTGCGGGCCAGCACCACCCACCAGGGGGCGATGGGGTCGTCGACCCCGGCGATCAGCTCCACCACCTCGGCGAAAAAGCCGTTGTCCTTGAGGGCGTGGCGCTTGAGCTCGCCCAGCACCCAGTCGCCTTCCTTCAGGCCCTTTTCATCCAACCCCTTGATGGTGCGGGCCTTGATGGCGTCCTTGATCAGCGGGTGATCGGGCACTATGTTGAGCCGGTCGCGGAACCACTTCACCCGGGCCACGAAGCGGGTCAGCCCCTGCTCGACCAGGGTTTCCGGCTCGGCCACTTCCTTCTCGTTTTCGGTGCGCACCAGGGCGGTGACGCGGTCGCCGTGCAGCACCTTCTTCATGTAGGGCGGCGGGATGAAAATGCTTTCCTTCTCGCTCACCTCGAGGAAGCCGAAACCTTTGGCGGTGGCCTTGACGGTGCCTTCCTTGGTCGGCATGGATTCGCGCAGCTGTTGCTTGAGCTGGGCCAGCAGGGGGTTGTCTTGAAGCATAGATAGGGAACCTGTCGAAATATCGGCCTGACTATACGGATTTACCCCCCGTCTGCCAAGGAAACCTTGGCCCGGCGCCGGGTTTCGGTGCCCAGCCGGAGCCGGTCAGCCGTATTCCCGGAGCAGGGTGAGTCTGTCGATATCGGGCCGGCCGTTGCCGTCCGCGCCCCTGTCCAGCAGGTAGCGCAATCGGTCCAGCATGGCCGCCTGTCCCGGCATCCATTGGGCGCTCAGGCGCGCCAGCTGGGCGTTGCCCAGGCCGCTTTCCAGGCTGTCGGCCACCACCACTTCCAGCCCCCGGGCCCGGGCTGCCTCGGCCAGTTCCCGGCACAGAGCCAGGCTGCCCAACTGGCTGGGCCTGAGCACCAGGGCCCTGAGCTGGTCGAACAGCGGATACTCGGGGGTGGCATGGCGGCCGAGATCGAAGGCCACCGGCCAGCCGTGGCGCTCCGCCAGCCGTTGGCTGGCGGCCAGGTCGGCGGCGGGCTCCAGCAGCCAGTCGATGCGGCCGGGGTCGATGCGACGCCACAGCCCTTCCAGCTGCTCCTCGCCCAGCCGGCCGCCCGCGTCCAGCACCAGCTGCAGGCCGGGCACCAGCAGGGTCAGCTCGCGCACCAGGCCGGCGTCGTGCTGCACCTCGCCGGTGAGGGTCAGCCAGGCCCGCCGCGGGTGAACCCGGCGGCAGCGCCAGGCGCGGATAATGGGTTCTCGCTCGCCTTCCAGCAGCGGCAGCGAGGAGGCCGGTTCGCCGTCGATGGCGGTGAGGGCGCAGTCCAGCCCGAATTGTACCGAGGGCAGGCGGGCACCGTGGGGCTGGCCCTGGGCCAGCCGCGCGCAGGCGGCCAGCAGCTCGTCCCGGGCCTCTTCGACGCTTTCGCGGGACTCGCCGGGCAGGGGGGCGACCTCGCCCCAGCGGTCGTCGATGCACACGTAAAAGCCCCGGCGGCGACCGAGGGGGGTACCCCTGATGGTGAGCGCCATGGTCAGGGGAAGTTCATAGCCGTAAACCGCAATCCGCATTGTCATGATCCCGTTCATCGTCTTCAGATATTTTTACCTGAAAGTAACATTTGAGGGCGGGGGAGGGTAGTGCTGTTTTTATCGCCCGGGGCTTGGGTATGATAGGGGCTTTCCTTGAGACCAAGAGAGTATTTATGCCCCTGAGCACCTGGCTGCACGCCATCCGACCCAAGACCCTGCCCCTGGCGCTGGCGTCCATCCTGCTCGGTGCCGGGGTAGCGGCCGGGGAGGGCGCCTTCAACGGCGGCGTGCTGCTGCTGGCCCTGCTCACCGCCCTGCTGCTGCAGATCCTCTCCAATCTGGCCAATGACTACGGCGACGGGGTGCGCGGCACCGACTCGACCGGCCGCACCGGCCCTGTCCGGGTGCTGGCCTCGGGCCAGGTCACGCCGGCGCAGTTAGGGTCCGCCATCCGGCGGGTGGCGGCGCTGACGGCGTTGTCCGGCCTGTTGCTGCTGGGCCTGGCCCTGGGCGCCGACTGGGGCGCCTGGCTGGGTTTTCTGCTGCTGGGCGCCCTGGCCCTGCTGGCGGCCCTGGGTTACACCCTGGGCCGGCGGCCCTACAGCTACCGGGGGCTGGGGGATTTGGCGGTGTTCGTTTTTTTTGGCCCGGTGGCGGTGCTGGGCACCAACTGGCTGATGCAGCAACAATTGGGAGCCGGCGCCGGCCGGGCCGCCCTGGTGGCGGGCCTGCTGTCGGTGGCGGTGCTCAATATCAACAATATCCGCGACCTGGAATCGGATCGCCGGGCGGGCAAGCACACCCTGGCCCTGCGCCTGGGGCTGGCCCGCGCCCGGGTTTATCAGCTGCTGGTGCTGGCCACGGCCCTGGTGGCGGCAACGCAGCTGATGGCGGGCTGGGGTTTTCTGGCCCTGCTCGGGCTCTGGCCCCTGGCCGGTGCCGCCCGGCTGGTGCTGACCGAGCAGGGGCCGGCGCTGAACCGGGCCCTGGGGATGACCGCGCGCGGCACCCTGATTTTTACCGGCCTGCTGGCCCTGGGGTTGGCCTGGGGGTAAAACCGGGGGCAGGGCAAGGAGTCCCAATCCTTGTTTTGATGTGAATGCTGGCTTGGGTGTTGTACGCCCCGTGGGGCGCGGGCGGCTCGCCCGCATGAGGGGCACCGAGGCAGGCGAAGGTTCAGCCCAACCCGCTATGCCTGTTCTACCTGGAGCCTTTTTAAACCTGCGGTGGCAGGTTGATCCGAGGGTTCGCGCTGCGCGCAAATGCAGGCGGGCCGCCTGCGCTCCCAAATCCCCGCTTTAAATGTCTTTGTTGATAAAGCGTTAACCCAGAATTGCAAAAATTGTATCCAACCGCTTTGCTTTTGACCGGTGGCTCTGGCTATACTGGCGCCCATCTTGTCGGAGTGCCCCCAAGGGCTGAGACCGCGAACAGCGGGATCCGTTGAACCTGATCAGGCTAATACCTGCGAAGGGAAACAAGTGAGAACCAGGCCCCAAGACCCTTTCCCGCCCGGCCGGTTCTTCCTCAACACTCCTGACAAGCATTTTCACGAACCAAATGGACGCAAGGTGAGATTGCTATGTCAAAAACGAATCGTCGCGAAGTACGCAGCCAGGCCCAGGAATACATCCAGAACCTCAAGGGCGAACCCTTTCCCAACTCCGGCCGTATCTATATCGAAGGCTCGCGCCCGGATCTGAAGGTGGCCATGCGCGAAATCCGCCTGGCCGACAGCTTCAAGGGCGGTACCAAGGAAAACCCCATTTTCGAGGCCAACGCGCCGGTGCCGGTGTACGACACCTCCGGCCCCTACGGCGATCCGGACTCCGAGCTGGACGTCCGCCAGGGCCTGCCCCAGCTGCGCCGCCAGTGGATACTGGAGCGCGACGACACCGAGGAGCTGGACAGCGTCACCTCCCAGTTCACCCAGCAGCGCATGGCCGACGACGGCCTGGATCACCTGCGCTTCGAGCACCTGCCCAAGCCGCGCAAGGCCAGGCTCGGCCAGTGCGTGACCCAGCTGCACTACGCCCGTAAGGGCATCATCACCCCCGAGATGGAATACATCGCCATCCGCGAGAACATGGGCCGCGAGCGGGTGCGGGACGAGCTGCTGCTCAAGCAGCACCCGGGCCAGAACTTCGGCGCCAACCTGCCCGAGTTCATCACCCCCGAGTTCGTGCGCAAGGAAGTGGCCGAAGGCCGTGCCATCATTCCCGCCAACATCAACCACCCGGAATCCGAGCCGATGATCATCGGCCGCAACTTCCTGGTGAAGATCAACGCCAACATCGGCAACTCGGCGGTGACCTCCTCCATCGAGGAAGAGGTGGAGAAGCTGGTGTGGTCCACCCGCTGGGGCGCCGACACCGTGATGGACCTGTCCACCGGCCGCTACATCCACGAAACCCGCGAATGGATCATGCGCAACAGCCCGGTGCCCATCGGCACCGTGCCCATCTACCAGGCGCTGGAGAAGGTGAACGGCGTGGCCGAGGATCTGACCTGGGAAGTGTTCCGCGACACCCTGATCGAGCAGGCGGAGCAGGGCGTGGACTACTTCACCATCCACGCCGGCGTGCTGCTGCGCTACGTGCCCATGACCGCCAAGCGGGTCACCGGCATCGTCTCCCGTGGCGGCTCCATCATGGCCAAGTGGTGCCTGTCCCATCACAAGGAAAACTTCCTCTACGAGCACTTCCGCGAAATCTGCGAGATCTGTGCCGCCTATGACGTCTCCCTGTCCCTGGGTGACGGCATGCGCCCCGGCTCCATCGCCGACGCCAACGACGAGGCCCAGTTCTCCGAGCTGTACACCCTGGGCGAGCTGACCAAGGTGGCCTGGGAATACGACGTGCAGGTGATGATCGAAGGCCCCGGCCACGTGCCCATGCACATGATCAAGCGCAACATGGAAGAGCAGCTGGAGCACTGTCACGAGGCGCCCTTCTACACTCTGGGCCCGCTCACCACCGACATCGCCCCCGGCTATGACCACTTCACCTCCGGCATCGGCGCCGCCATGATCGGCTGGTTCGGCTGCGCCATGCTGTGCTACGTGACGCCCAAGGAGCACCTGGGCCTGCCCAACAAGGAAGACGTCAAGCAGGGCCTGATTACCTACAAGATCGCCGCCCACGCTGCGGATCTGGCCAAGGGCCACCCGGGCGCCCAGATCCGCGACAACGCCATGTCCAAGGCCCGCTTCGAGTTCCGCTGGGAAGACCAGTTCAACCTGGCGCTGGATCCGGAAACCGCCCGCGCCTACCACGACGAGACCCTGCCCCAGGAATCCGGCAAGGTGGCCCACTTCTGCTCCATGTGCGGACCCAAGTTCTGCTCCATGAAGATCACCCAGGATGTGCGCGACTACGCCGCCAGCCTGGAGAACAACATCGCGGTGCAACTGGTGGACATGGACGGCAACAGCGAAACCGTGGTCGCCGGCATGGCCCAGATGTCCGAGGAGTTCAAGAAGCGCGGCGGCGAGCTTTACCACCAGGCCGACAAGCTGGAGCGGGAGGAGGCATGACCCGACCCATCGTCTGGACCGTCGCCGGCTCGGACTCGGGCGGCGGCGCCGGCATTCAGGCCGATCTGCACACCATACAGGCGCTGGGCGGCCACGGCTGCTCGGTGATCTCCGCCATCACTGCCCAGAACTCGGTCACGGTGTCCATGGTGGAGCCGGTGCTGATGCAGGCCTTCACCAGCCAACTGGTGGCCCTGGCCACCGACCTGCCGGCCCGGGCCATCAAGATTGGCCTGCTGCCCGGCGGCCTGCGCGCCGAGGTGCTGGCCCGCTACCTGAAGGAATACCGGCGCCAGTGGCAACCCTGGGTGGTGCTGGATCCGGTGGCCATCGCCAGCACCGGCCAGGCCATGGCCGAGCCCAACCTGCTGCCGGCCATCAAGCAGCACCTGCTGCCCGAGGTGGACCTGGTCACCCCCAACGCCGCCGAGCTGGCGGCCCTGTCGGGCATAGTGCCCGACTCACCCGGGGCGGTGCGCGCCGGCGCTGCGGCCCTGCTGGAGCTGGGCGCGCGCGCCGTGCTGGTCAAGGGCGGCCACCTGGCGTGGAGCGGGGATCAGGCCCTCGACTACTTTACCGACGGCCAACGCGAGATCTGGCTGGCCAGCCCCCGGCTGGACACCGTCCACGGTCACGGCACCGGCTGCACCCTGGCCTCGGCCATCGCCACCGCCGTGGCCCAGGACTACCCGATCGAGGATGCCCTGGTGCTGGCCAAGGCCTACGTCAACCAGGGACTCAAGGCCGCCGAAGGCCTGGGCCGGGGCGCCGGCCCGGTGGCCCACCTGGGCTGGCCCGACCGACGCGAAGACTTCCCCACCGTGGTGATGCCGGGCTCGGCCCTGGGCAAGCGGCTGGGGCTCGAGGGCGGCCTGCCCCAAGGTGCCTTCGCGCCCATGGATACCCTGAAGCTCGGGCTCTACCCGGTGGTGGACTCGGTGGCCTGGCTGGAGCGGCTGCTCGGGCAGGGCGTGCGCACCCTGCAGCTGCGCATCAAGGACAAGATGGATGCCGAGGTGGAGGCCGATATCCAGGCGGCGGTGGCCCTGGGTAAACGCTTTAACGCCCGGTTGTTTATCAACGACTACTGGCGGCTGGCCATCCGCCACGGCGCCTACGGCGTGCACCTGGGCCAGGAAGACATCGAAGTGGCGGATCTGGAGGCCATCCGCGCCGCCGGCCTGAAACTGGGGCTGTCCACCCACGGCTACTACGAGATGCTGCGGGCCCGGGAGCTCAAGCCCTCCTACCTGGCGCTGGGGCATATCTTCCCCACCAAGACCAAGGACATGCCGTCCCGGCCCCAGGGCCTGGCGCGGCTGGGCCGTTACGTGGCGCTGATGGACGACTACCCACTGGTGGCCATCGGCGGCATCGGCCGGGAGCGGGTACCGCTGGTGGCCGAGACCGGGGTGGGCAGCATCGCCCTGGTCACCGCCATCACCGAAGCGGCGGATCCGGATGCGGCTACCCGCGAGCTGCTGGCCCTGGTGGAGGGGGATCATGCTGAGTGACGGCGAATTCCTGCGCTACAGCCGCCACCTGCTGCTGGAAGAGGTGGGCGAGGCCGGCCAGCTCCGGCTGAAAAACGCCTCGGTGCTGATCGTCGGCCTGGGTGGCCTGGGTTCGCCCGCCGCCCAGTACCTGGCGGCGGCCGGGGTGGGCACCCTGTGGCTGGCCGACTTCGACCAGATAGAGGTGAGCAACCTGCAGCGCCAGACCCTGTACGACAGCGACAGCCTCAAGCTGAGCAAGGCCGAGGTGGCCCGGGACAGGCTGCACAGGCTCAACCCCGAGGTGGAGCTTGTCGCGGTCAACCAGAAGCTGGACGAAGGCGCCCTGGGTGACTTCGTGGCCGAGGTGGACCTGGTGCTGGACTGCACCGACAACATGGCGGTGCGCCAGGCCATCAACGCCGCCTGTTACGCCTGGGGCAAGCCGCTGCTGGTGGGGGCCGCCATCCGTTTCGAGGGCCAGTTGCTGGCGCTCAACCCGGAACTGGATCACGGCTGCTACCGCTGCCTGTACCAGCCGGAACAGAGCGAGCGGCTCAACTGCGGCAACGCCGGCGTGATCGGCCCGGTGGTGGGCACCATCGGCCTGTTGCAGGCGCTGGAAGCCATCAAGTTTTTAACCGGCACCGGCAGCGTGCCCTGGGGCGAACTCAAGCTGTTCGAGGCCAAGGCCCATCGCTGGCACAGCCTCAAGGTACCCAGGGATCCGGCCTGCCCCGTGTGCGGCCCAGAGAGTGGAGAATCATCATGCGCGTAACCCTGAACGACGAAGCGCTGGAGCTGGCGGAGGGCACCACCCTGGGCCGGCTGCTGGCGGAGCTTGAGCAAGACAAACCCGGGGTGGCGGTCGCCCTCAACCAGCAGGTGGTGGCCCGCAGCCGCTGGCCCGAGCAGGCCCTGGCGCCCGACGACACCATCACCCTGTTCCATGCCATCGCCGGAGGCTGAGATGAGCCTGACCATCGCCGACAAGACCTTTACTTCCCGCCTGTTCACCGGCACCGGCAAGTTTGCCAACGGCGCCGTCATGAAGGCGGCGTTCGAATCCAGCGGCTCCGAGCTGGTGACCATGGCCCTGAAGCGGGTGGACCTCAAGGCCCACAGCGACGACATACTGCCGCCGCTGCTGGCGCTGGGCGTCAACCTGCTGCCCAACACCTCGGGCGCCAAAAACGCCGACGAGGCGGTGTTCGCCGCCCGGCTGGCACGGGAGGCCCTGGGCACCAACTGGCTCAAGCTGGAGATCCACCCGGACCCCAAATACCTGCTGCCCGATCCCATCGAAACCCTGCGTGCCGCCGAGCGGCTGGTGCAGGAGGGCTTTGTGGTGCTGCCCTACTGCGGCGCCGACCCGGTGCTGTGCAAGCGGCTGGAAGAAGCCGGCTGCGCGGCGGTGATGCCACTGGGCGCCCCCATCGGCTCCAACAAGGGGCTGGTGACCCGGGACTTCCTCGAGATCATCATCGAGCAGTCCAATGTGCCGGTGGTGGTGGATGCCGGCATAGGCGCGCCCAGCCACGCCGCCTACGCCATGGAGCTGGGCGCCGATGCGGTGCTGGTGAACACCGCCATCGCCGTGGCCGGCGATCCGGTGGCCATGGGCCGGGCCTTCCGGCTGGCGGTGGAAGCCGGGCGCATGGCCTTTGAAGCGGGGCTGGCTGGCCAGAGCCACCAGGCCCAGGCCTCCAGCCCGCTCACCGCCTTCCTGGGGGCGTTATGAGCTTCTTCGAGGTCTGGTCTTCCCTGGATTGGGACGACATCAAGCTGAGCATCTACGGCAAGCAGGCGCGGGACGTGGAGCGGGCCCTGGCCCGGCCGAAACGGGATCTGCAGGACTTTATGGCGCTGATCTCGCCGGCCGCCGAGCCCTACCTGGAGCAGATGGCGCAGCAGGCCTGGCGCCTGACCCGCCAGCGCTTCGGCAATACGGTGGGCTTTTATATCCCGCTCTACCTGTCCAACCTGTGCGCCAACGACTGCACCTACTGCGGTTTTTCCATGAGCAACCGGCTCAAGCGGCGCACCCTGACGGAGGCAGAGATAGAGCGGGAATGCTTGGCGATCAAGGCCATGGGCTTCGACACCGTGCTGCTGGTGACCGGCGAGCACGAGGGCAAGGTAGGGCTCGACTACTTCAAGCGGATGCTGCCGATCATCAAGCGCCACTTCAGCTATGTGATGATGGAGGTGCAGCCCCTGTCCCGGGAGGAATACGCCGAGCTGCGGGAATACGGGCTGGACAGTGTTATGGTGTACCAGGAGACCTACCAGCACCTGACCTACGACCAGCACCATATCCGCGGCAAGAAGAAGGACTTCCGCTGGCGGCTGGAAACCCCGGACCGCCTGGGCAAGGCGGGCATCGACAAGATCGGCCTAGGCGCCCTGTTCGGGCTGGAGGACTGGCGCGCCGACAGCTTCTATGTGGCGGCGCACCTGCGCTACCTGCAGAAGCACTACTGGCAGACCCGCTATTCGGTATCCTTCCCGCGCCTGCGGCCCTGCGCCGGCGGCCTGGAGCCCAAGTCGGTGATGAGCGACCGCCAGCTGGTGCAGCTGATCTGCGCCTACCGGCTGTTCGACCAGGAGCTGGAGCTCAGCCTGTCCACCCGGGAGTCGGAGCAGTTCCGGGACAAGGTGATCCCGCTCGGCATCACCAGCATCAGCGCCGGCTCCAAGACCCAGCCCGGCGGCTACGCCGACGCCACCGTCGAGCTGGAGCAGTTCGAGATCGACGACGACCGCGCCCCGGCCGAGGTGGCCAGGGCGGTGGCCGCCGCCGGCCTGCAGCCGGTATGGAAAGACTGGGACAACAGCTACTCCGCCAGCCGGTAACTGATAGCCTGAATGTCAGCTATAAGCTGCCTGTTGTTGGCTGCAGGCAGCGAAAAATCTTGCTCGAAGCAGCAGTGGGGATTGCCGAAGCCGACCGTCACATGCCATGGATGGCATGTGCCGAGCGTCCCAAGGATGGGCTTGAAGCGTGTCGGCGGAGCGCAACCGCACTGATGTTTCGCACTGCGCGTGTTCTCGGCTTACAGTTCCCGAAGGGGCACGACGAACCGGGTCGCCGTTTTGCCGACAGGCGTGGCAGTTGCACACGGCAACGTCTAGAATGGCCGTTTTGGGCAACCCGCTCCGAGGCAGCATGAACAACACGCACAGCAAGGTGATCGGCTATATCCTGTGGATTTTCGGCTTTATGGGCGCGCACCGCTTCTACTACGGCCGCCCCATCAGCGGCACCATCTACTTTTTTACCCTGGGCCTGTTTTTTATTGGCTGGATAGTGGACTTGTTCCTGATCCCTTCCATGGACCGCGCCGCCGAGCGCCGCTATGTTGTCGGGCCCAAGGACTACAACGTCAGCTGGATACTGTTGACCTTCCTCGGCATCTTTGGCGCCCACCGGCTCTATATGGGCAAGTGGATCACCGCCATCCTCTGGTTCTTCACCGGCGGTCTCTTCCTGCTCGGCTACCTCTACGACTACTGGACCCTGAACGGCCAGGTGGACGAGGTCAACCGGGAGTCGCGCCGGTTCGGCTGACGCCTGGGGCGCGGGCGGGCGCCCGTGCCCCAACCGGTCACTTTATTGTCGGCGCTGAACTCGGCTTGCGGGCAACGGCTTAGCCCAGCAATCCGGCCTGCCTGAGCCGCGTGATCCAGGCCGGGCGCTTGCCGTGGTGGCGTTGCAGCTCGGCCAGGCCCTGCTTGAAATCCTCCTCCCTGCCGGCATGGCGCAGGGCTTCCGCCAGCGCCCGGGCCAGGTTCAGGGCCTGATCATAGCCGACCCCGGAGCCGCGCTTGAGCTGTGTATCCATCTCCTGCCAGATCCGCTCCGGATCCGCCGCCAGGGCGGCGAGACGGGCCCTGTGCTCGGCCAAGTGCCTGGCTTCTAGCTCGGCCTGGACGAGCCGTTCGCGCTCGAGGCGCCGCTCGCGCGCGCTGGCGTAGCCGGTGGCGATCTGGGCCAGGGTGCGGCGAGGAGCGCTCGACGTCCGGGGCCGGCGGCCCCGTTGCCAGTCGAGGAAACGCCGGCGCAGGCCGCGCTCCGCCTCCAGCCCCCGGCCTTCGAGCAGCAGGCGCGCCGTTGCCCTGAGCTCCGGCAGCGGCTGTTGCTCCAGCCAGAGATCGTATTCCGGCTCTTCCTGCCCGGGTTCGGCCGGGCTGGCCGCCGCCGCGGCCTGCAGCCAGTCCGGATCGATCTCCAGAAAGTCTGCCAGTGCCTGCTGGGCGGGTGTTAGGGTCGCCAGGCCGGGCGGCAAGGGCGGCTCGAGATCGCCATCGCCCAGCTCGCCGGCGCTGAGACGGGCCAGCCAGCCGAGGTACAGGGGCCGGACATCGCCCCTCAGCAATTCCTGCCGCAGGGGCAGCAACCGGCTCAGCCAGTCGGGGCCGTCGTCCTGGCGCCAGAACCGCTCGCTCTCGCCGGCTTCGTCGTTGAAGCTCCAGGTCAGTACGCAGTGCCGGCCGGTGACGCTGCTCTCGAAGGTATCGCTCTGGCCGTGCTCGGCCGAGGGCTGCAGGCAGGCATCCAGCATGGCCTGGTCCAGGGCGTCCGTCGGCAGCTTCAGCATCAGCAGGCAATGTCCCCAGTTGGCCGAGTAGAGGTGGGCGTCGAAGTAGCGGTGCATCCATTCCAGGGGGTCGCCCTTGAGGTCGCCCCAATGGTACTCGTTGATAAAGCTGCCGCTGGTGATGGTGGCCCGGCTGGAGCGGGCGCGCAGCTCGGCCTGCTGCCGGGCGCTCAGGGGCTGGTCGAGGGCGGCAAACTCGTAATATTGGTATTCGCTCATGAAGGCATTCCCTCTCTGCTTGGGGGCCGAAGTGCCCGATATGGTGCAACCTTTGGGTATCCGTGTCCATGGGATGACGGCGGCGTCCCTCGGATGCCGATGCCATCGTGCCCTCTTCTTACTCGAACCGCGCCCGGAATTGCCGGTATTCCCGCTGGGCGGCGTCGGTGGCGGTGCTGTACAGCCAGAGCGGCTGGCCCGGGCGACACTGGGCCAGGCGGGAGCAGGCCAGGGGCGTCAGGGTGCCGAGGCGGGGATAGCCGCCGATGGTCTGGCGGTCGTTGAGCAGCACTATGGGCTGGCCGTCCGGCGGTACCTGCACCGCGCCCAGGTTGATGCCCTCGGAGATCATCGAGGCGATGGAGCAATGCAGCGGCGGCCCCTGCAGGCGGATACCCATGCGATCCGAGCGGTTGTCGACCCGCCAGGGTTGGCCGAAAGCGTTGAGCAGGCTGGCATCATCGAAAAAGCGGAACTGGGCGCCGGGGATCAGCGCCAGCCGGGGCATTTCCCCATAATCGGGCAGGGCGTCGTCGGGCAGGCGGCGTGCCGGTATGGCGGTTTCATTCGGCACAAAAGCCAGCCGGTCGCCGGCGGCCAGCTTGCTGCCATCGCCCTTGTGGCCGCCCAGGCCGTCGCGCACCACGCAGGCCCGGCTGCCCAGCACCGGCTCGGCGATAAAACCGCCGGCTACCGCCAGGTAGGCACGCACACCCTGGCGGCACATGCCGAGGCTCAGCACCTGGCCGGCCTTGAGGGTAAAGGCCCGCCAGGGCGCGAGAGGCTTGCCGTCCAGGGTCGCCTGCATATCCGGGCCGGCCAGGGCCAGCCGGCAGTCCTGCCCGGCCTTGAGTTCCAGGCCGCCGAGGGTGATTTCCAGCGCCGTGCCGCCCCAGGGGTTGCCCAGCAGCCAGTTGGCCCAGGCCCAGGCGTGCAGGTCGGCGGGGCCGCCCTGGGTGACGCCCAGGCGGCGTACGCCGTAGCGGCCGGCGTCCTGCAGGGTGCTGAGCGGGCCGGGGCGGCTAATGGTGAGATATCCTTGTGCCATCATGAACTACCTTGTTGCCATGGGAGAGGTATCGCCGCCGAGGCGCTCGAAGGCGGCCTTGTCGACCGGCACGAAACGTACCCTGTCGCCCACCTGCAGCAGGCTTAAGCGTTTGCTGCGCGGGTCGAACAGGGTGGCGCTGGTGCGCCCGAGCAGGTTCCAGCCACCGGGCGAGACTTGGGGATAGGCGGAGGTCTGGCGGCCGGCGATGGCCACGCTGCCCGCCGGCACCCGCGGCCGGGGGGTATCGAGCCGGGGCAGCTCCAGTTCGGCGGGCAGGCTGCCCATAAAGGCGAAGCCGGGGGCAAACCCCAGTGCGAAGACCCGGTACTCGTGCTCGCTGTGCAGTTGGATCAGCCGGTCGGCGGCGAGGCCGGTATGCCGCTCCAGCCGGGCCATGTCCGGGCCCACGCTGGGGTGGTACCACACCGGCAGCTCCTTGACCGGGGTGTCGGCAAGGTCCCGGTCCGGGGTCAGCCCGGCCAGCACAGCCTGCAGCTTCTTCCGTGCCTGGTCGTCATCCAGGCGCAGGGGATCGTACTGCACCAGCACCGTGGTGTAGGAGGGCACCAGATCCACCAGGTCGTCGCCGAAGGCCTGCTCGCAGGCCCGAACCAGGGCGGTAATCCAGCCCATGTTGCGTTCATCTATGCCGTCGAACAGCCGCACCAGCCAGGCATCCATACCGGCATTTTCCAGCCGGGGCTGGGGGCTCATGCCAGTTGATCCAGGGCCTGGCGGATGGCCTTGACCGCCGCGATGGACTCGGGGTTGTCGCCGTGCACGCACAGGGTGTCGGCCGCCAGCGTAAGCGGGCTGCCGTCACTGGCGGTGAGCGCCTGGCCCAGGGCGATGCGGCGGGCCTGCTCGACGATGACGGCGGGGTCGTGGTGCACGGCGCCGGGCAACCGGCGGGAGACCAGGTAGCCCTGGGCGTCGTAGGCGCGATCGGCGAAGGCCTCGAGCCAGAGGGTGACGCCGTGCCGCGCGGCAAGTGCCTGGGCCGGCTCTGGATCCTTGGTGGCCATCACCATCAGCGGCAGGGTGGCGTCATAGGCGGCCACCGCCTTTATCACCGCCTCCAGCCGGGCCGGGTCCTGCATCATGTCGTTGTAGAGGGCGCCGTGGGGCTTGACGTAGGCCACCCGGCCGCCTTCGGCCCGGCACAGGGCGTCCAGCGCCCCCAACTGGTAGAGCACCAGGTTCTCGATTTCGGCGGGGGAGCAGGCCAGGGAGCGGCGGCCAAAACCCACCAGATCCGGGTAGGCCGGGTGGGCACCCACTGTCACCCCGTGGTCCAGCGCCAGGCGCACGGTGCGGCGCATGGTGTCCGGATCGGAGGCATGAAAGCCGCAGGCCACGTTGGCCAGATCCACGAAAGGCATCACCTCCCGGTCGCAACCCATCACCCAGGGGCCGAAGCTTTCCCCCATGTCGGCATTTAGCAGTAGTTTGGGCATGGTGTCAGGCTCTTTGGATATTGGTTGAAAAGGCCATCTTATCCCGTTTTCCCGGGGTTTTCTCCGCCGGCGCAACGGCCCCTTGTTTTCCTCTGGGCTATTTATCAAATGCCGCCAACTGATTATGATGTAGCCTCATTTTAACCAAGAGGCCCGGCCAAAAACCGGTAACTATATGGATTGCTCGCGAAGTTGCCTGCAACTGATCTCCGCTCGTTTCGTTTGTTTCTTTCCTGACCGCGCTACGGTACCTGCCGTCCCATCCAGATCCGAACCCTGCCCCGGCTATACTCAGCTTGCCGGTCTGGCCCGTGCGGCTTGTTAATCTGCATCCGTCTTACTGACTCAAGAGGTAATTCATGGAATTCCTGATGGATCCGTCTGTGTGGGCGGGCCTGCTGACGCTGGTGATCCTGGAAATCGTGCTGGGTATCGACAACCTGGTATTTATTGCCATCCTGGTCAAGAAACTGCCGCCCCACCAGCGCGACCGGGCCCGTATTATCGGCCTGTCGCTGGCGCTGATCATGCGCCTTGGCCTGCTGAGCCTGGTGTCCTGGCTGGTTACCCTGACCAGGCCGTTGCTTACCCTGGGTGAACTGAGTTTCTCCGGGCGGGATCTGATCCTGATGGCCGGCGGTCTCTTCCTGCTGTTCAAGGGCACCATGGAGCTGCACGAGCGGCTGGAAGGCAAGATGCACGAGGCCAGCACCAGCGTGGCCTATGCCGGTTTCGGGGTGGTTATCGCCCAGATCCTGGTGCTGGATGCGGTGTTCTCGCTCGACTCCATCATTACCGCCGTGGGCATGGTGGACAACCTGGCAGTGATGATGATCGCCGTGGTACTGGCCATGGTGGTGATGCTGGTGGCGTCCAAGCCGCTTACCGAGTTCGTCAACGCCCATCCCACCGTGGTGGTGCTGTGCCTGAGCTTCCTGCTGATGATCGGTTTCAGCCTGGTGGCCGAGGGCTTTGGTTTCCATATTCCCAAGGGCTATCTGTACGCCGCCATCGGCTTCTCGATTTTGATCGAGTTTTTCAACCAGCTGGCCAAGCGCAATTCCCAGAAGGCCGAGGCGCGGCTGCCCCTGCGCGAGCGCACCACCCAGGCCATCTTCAACCTGATGGGCGGAGGCCGCCCGGTGGCCGAGGCGCCGGCGGACGACAGGCAGCACAAGGAGCAGCAGGGCTTTGCCGAGGAAGAGCGCAATATGATCAGCGGCGTGCTGTCTTTGGCGGAGCGCTCCATCCGCACCGTAATGACGCCCAGGGCCGATATCGCCTGGATAGACATCCACGACGACCGGGACGAGGTGATGGCACTGTTGCTGGGGACTTCTCACAGCCTGTTCCCGGTGTGCGACGATGAGCTGGACAACATCATAGGGGTGGTGCGCGCCAAGGAGCTGGTGTCCGGGCTGAAGGAGGGCAGGTCACTGCCCGAATTGGCCCGGGACCACGATCCCATCATAGTGCCCGACAGCATCAGCGTGATCCGCCTGCTCAACATACTGCGCGAGGCGCGCGGTAATATGGTGCTGGTCAGTGACGAGTTCGGCACCGTGCAGGGGCTGGTAACGCCCCACGACCTGCTGGAGGCCATCGTCGGCGAGTTTCTTGAAGAGGACGAGGAGCCAGAGGTGCTGGCCGATGAACACGGCTGGCTGGTGAAGGGCAGCACCGATCTGCACTACCTGGAGCAGGTGCTGGCGCGCAAGGGGCTGGTGGATCCGGCCGATGAATACGCGACCCTGGCGGGCCTGCTGCTGGCCCTGGCCGGCCAGCTGCCGGAGCCGGGCGCGGTGTTCGAACGCGAGGATCTGCGCTTTGAAGTGACTCAGGTCGATGATTTCCGCATCGCCCAGGTGCGCATTACTCCGCTGGGCACCTGAGTAAGGACGGTGCCGTAACCGGTCATGCCCGCGAAGGCGGGCGTGACTACAACACCGCCTCTATGGCGGTTTTCAATTTTTTGCTGTCCGGCCCCGTCAGGCTGGAAAACACCGCTGTCACTCGCCCTTCCCGATCGATCACGTATTTGTAAAAGTTCCAGCGCGGCGCCTTGCCGCTCTGGCGGGAGATTTCCCGGAAGATGGGGTGGGCGTCGTCGCCTCGCACCTTGATGGGCGCCACCATGCTGAAGGTCACCCCGAAGTTGACGTAGCAGACCTCCGCCGCTTCGGCTTCGCTGTTGGCTTCCTGGTTGAAGTCATTGGACGGAAAACCCACCACTTTCAAACCCTGGTCCTTATATTGCTGATGCAGCGCCTCCAGCCCCTCGAACTGGCCGGTAAAGCCGCAGTGGCTGGCGGTGTTCACCACCAGCAGCGGCTGGCCGGCAAACTGGCGCATGTCTACCGTCTCGTTCGAGTGCAGCCGGGGCAGCTGGTGTTCAAACAGGGCGGCAGCGTTTGGCTCGGTTGCGCTGGCGGTCTGGCACAGCAGCAGGCCACAGAGGCCGCTGAACAGTTTTTTCATCTCGATCACTCCCTGATGATCCACGGGCATGGTTTAAGGTTACCGCCACAAAGACCCTGGCGGATAAAAGATCCTTGCACCGGAGGCGATATCGTCATTGCCGACGAGGCTACCACCAGCGGTTGCGCCGCAGCCGATGGGGATTCAAACAGTGCTCATAAGATGCTTTATTCGATATTGCTCACATGGCGTCTGATGAAAAGATAGTCCGGGCGAACACGCCCGGACTTGCCTTAACGGATATTGACGGCTGTGAGAAGGTTTCAGCAGATATCCGTTGATTATTGGGTCGCTATCAGATCGGTGATGGCCTGACCCAGCTCCTGAGTGCTGGCGGAACCGCCCATGTCGCGTGTCAGGGAGTATCCCTCGCGAATGAGGGTTTCCACCGCCGCCATGATGGTGTCGTGGATCTCCTGGCTACCCAGATGCTGCATCATCATGGCTGCTGCCCAGATAGTGCCAATGGGATTGGCGATGTTCTGGCCGGCGATATCAGGCGCTGATCCGTGCACTGGTTCGAACATGGAAGGAAATTCTTTCTCAGGGTTGATGTTGGCTGAGGGCGCGATGGCGATGGTGCCGGTACAGGCGGGACCGAGATCCGACAGGATGTCACCGAACAGGTTGGAGCCAACGATAACGTCGTAGAATTCCGGCATTCTCACCAGGTTGGCGGTGAAGATGTCAATGTGGAACTGATCCACTTTGACGTCTGGGTATTGCTCCGCCATGGCCGCAACCCGGCTGTCCCAATAGGGCATGGAGTGAAACAGGCCGTTTGACTTGGTGGCCGAGCTTAGGTGTTTCTTGTCCCGGGAGCGGGCCAGATCAAAGGCGTATTTCAGAATACGGTCGGTGCCCTTGCGGGTGAAGATGCTCTGTTGGGACACAACCTCGTCGTCAGTTCCCTCATACTGAATGCCGCCGATGGCGGAGTACTCGCCTTCCACGTTCTCACGCACCACGTAAAAGTCGATGTCGCCGGGCTTTTTATTGGCCAGTGGAGACTGCAAACCTTCAAACAGGCGCACCGGGCGCAGGTTGACATACTGGTTGAAGGCGCGGCGAATAGGTAACAGCAGGCCCCAAAGCGAGATATGGTCCGGCACGCCGGGAAAGCCGACGGCACCGAGGAAGATGGCGTCAAAGGACTTGAGCTGTTCCAGCCCATCTTCCGGCATCATGCGGCCAGTACGGTGGTAGGTTTCACATGACCAGTCGAAATGAGTGAAATTCAACGTAATATCGTGCTTTTTAGCTGCGGCTTCCAGCACCTTGAGACCTTCGGGGATGACCTCCTGGCCAATACCGTCACCGGGAATCACTGCGATGTTGAACCTGGACATTTTGATAACCTCTGGTTGTCTTATTTGAGAGTTTGGACATTCAGTTTACGACCCGCTCTGATAAGATGGAGCCATGAACTGTAATCCTTGAGTTTACAAAGTATGGATAAGCTGCCAGCGCTGGACGACATTCGCGTGTTTGTAACGGCGGCCCGGCTGATGAGCTTTGCCCGGGCCGCCGAGCAGCTCATGGTGTCCCCCGCCTATATCTCGAAGCGGGTGAAAATGCTGGAGGAAAACCTGGAGCTGGCGCTGTTTTTTCGCTCGGCCCGGGCCATTTCCCTGACCCGGGAAGGGGAGATAGTGCTGCGTACCGGCGAGCAACTGTTGCAGGGGCTGGCGGCGATGAAAGGGGAACTGAACGCTTCCCGGCAGGAGGTACAGGGCAAGCTGCGCATCAGTTGCAGCACCGGCTTCGGCAGCGCATACATCAACCCCTTTATTCTGGCGCTGCGCTCCCGCTATGACCGGCTGGACATCGACCTGACCCTGACCGACAGGGCGGTAGACATCATCAGCGAAAACATCGATCTGGATATCTGCATTGGTGGCGCCATCCCCGAGCAATACATAGCGCGCCGCATTGCCGAAAACGTCCGCGTGTTTTGTGCCTCACCGGGCTATCTGGCCCGGCGCGGCTGGCCTGAGCATCCGCGCGAGCTGGAAAAGCAGCACGACTGCATCAGTATTCGCGAGCGCAACCAGGCCCCCGCCAGCTGGAAGGTAGAGCGCGGGGCCGAGGTGACGACCGTGTATCCCAACAGCCGGCTGAGCGTGAACAACGGCGACGTGGCCAAACAGTGGTGCCTCAAGGGCGAGGGTATTATGCTGCGCTCCCTCTGGAGCGTTCTGCCTGAACTGGAGCAGGGCGCCCTGCTGCGGGTGCTGCCGGAGTGGCAGCAGCCGGCGGATGTTTACGCCGTGTATTCCCAGCGGGTCGGCACCAATGCCAACCTGCGTGTCTTTATTGACAACCTGGAGCAATATTTGGCGCAACGGTGGCAGGGCAAATTCAGGATGAATGAACAAATAGTGAGTAACCAATAATGACGGGCACAACTGCATTCGGAGAGCGCCTGCTGTCCCTACTGAAACAACGGAAAATCAAGCAGCTAAAAGTGGCCGAAGCCCTGGGTGTGTCGCGTACGGCGGTAAACAAGTGGACCAAAGGTGGCATGATTGACGATGGCAACCTCGAGCGGCTGGCGGCCTTTCTGGAGGTGGACAAGATCTGGTTGAAGTATGGTGAATACGCCAGCGGCACACCTGATGCCCAGCCCCGCGCAGCGCGCAATATTAATGAAGTTCATCTGCATGACTCCGCCGATATTGTCACCTGGGAGTGGGATTTGCTTACCGGCAAGGTGCATTATTCCGACAACGTAGAAAGTGTATACGGAGTCCGCCTGAGCAGTAACGATGAGTTTTGGGACATGATGAGCGAGCAGGCCCGGGAAAAGCTGGTCAATGGCTATTCCAGGATCATTCGCGAAGGCGGCGCCCATGAAATGGACTTTAAAATAGACAGGAACGGCAGTCATCGCTGGATTACTTCCCGCGCCACTGGAGTGAAAGGCCCCAATGGCAAGGTGACCAAGCTGGTGGGTATCAGCCTGGATAACACCGAGCGCAAAAGCACCGAGCTGCGCTTGCGCAAAATGAAAATTTATTTCGATATGCTGCTGAAGCATCTTCCGCACCTGGTGGTTTTCACCGATAGTGCGGGAGAGATCCTGCTTGACAATCACGAGTCTCGCTCCGAGAAGATGGATTATCTGGAGCTGCAACGGCTGCTGTATCAGTTGGTGCTGAATAACCATGAATGGCTTGAGCAGTTGAGCGCCAGTGGTTACGGTGAACTGGTGTTTCAGGGGCGGCGGATTACCGCTTATCATCATATAGATGATGAGCGGCAGCCATTTCTGATGTTTGAACTGCGCTGAGTCGGATGGCGTGGTTTATTTAAAAAAACCGGCCCAATTAAGGAGCCGGCTTTCTTGGCTGTAGCTCCTTTTGCTCAGAGATCCAATACCAGGCGGTTGCCTTTAGCACGGGATACACAGATCATCATGCTCTTCTGGGCGGTGCGTTCACCTTCGTCCAGATAATGGTCGCGATGGTCAGCCTCACCTTCCAGAATCACGGTTTCGCAAGTGCCACACACGCCGTTGCGACACAAACACTCGATGGCAATGCGCTTATCGTTTTCAATGGCCTGCAAAATCGACATGTCCTGGCCCACCTCCAGGCTGAAGCCGGAGCGTTGAAAATGTACTTCGAATGAGTTGCCACCGCTGGCGATCTCACCAAAGTTTTCGAAATGCACTTGCTGCTCACCCAGATGGACATTGCCGTGTTCGATTACGGCGTTGATGAGTGGCTGTGGACCGCAGACATAGAGATGAGTGTTCTGGTTTTGTTGCTGTACCAGCCGCTCCACCGACAACTGCTGGCCCTGTGCGTTGTCATAGACAAAGAGCCGATCTCCGATACGCTGGCGCAGCTGTTCCACGTAGGCGGCGTTGGCGCCGTTGCGGAAACAGTAGTGCAGCTCAAAATCCATTCCCTCCTGCTCCAGCTCGTAGAGGTAGGACAGGAAGGGGGTGATACCAATGCCGCCGGCGACCAGCACATGCTTGCAGGTTGTGTCATGAACCAGAGGGAAGAAGTTCTGTGCCGGTGAGAGATGTAATACATCCCCAACCGCCACCTTGTCATGCATATAGGCGGAGCCACCTTTGGAATTTTCGTCCCTCAGCACCGAAATACGGTAGTGCCCGGTGCCGGCCGGATCACTGATCAGTGAATAGGCGCGTCGTAGGCCAGCGTCATCCATGTGTACGGCGACGTGACTGCCGGCGGTGAACGGAGCCAGCTCCGTGTCCCGGGCCATAAATTCAAACATCTTGATGGTCGGGCTCAGCTGCTCGATACGGCTGACGGTGACTGCAATTTTTTGCTGGTTCATAACGGTACTCGCTTTAATTCAAATCAGGCGATGTCAACACAGAGGTACTTCACGGTCAGGTAGTCCTCTATGCCGTAGCGGGAGCCCTCCTTGCCCAGGCCGGACTGTTTGACGCCACCAAAGGGAGCCACTTCGTTGGAGATCATGCCGGTATTGATGCCGACCATGCCGCTTTCCAGTTTTTCGGCGACCCTGTACACCCGGCGCACATCCTGTGAGAAAAAGTAGGCGGCCAGGCCGAAAATGGTGTTGTTGGCCTGGGCCAGCACTTCGTCTTCATCGTGGAAGCGGATCAGAGTGGCGATGGGGCCGAAGATTTCTTCATGAACGATGTTCATCGAGTCGTCGACATCCACCAGAATCTTCGGGTTGATGTAGTTGTCTCTTTCCTCTATCTCGTTGCCCAGCTCGATCAGGCGGGCACCTTTGGCCAGCGCATCGTCCAGCAGTACCTGCATGCCCTCGATGGCTCGCCGGGTGATCATGGGGCCGATGTCTGTGCTCTGCTCCAGACCATTGCCGACACGCAGCTGAGCCACCCTGGCGGTGAACTTCTCCAGAAACTCGTCGTAGACGGTATCATGCACATAGAAACGGTTGACGCAGACACAGGTCTGGCCGCCGTTACGGAACTTGGCCAGCATGGCGCTGGCAACAGCCTTGTCGATGTCCGCATCGTCAAACACGATGAAGGGAGCATTGCCACCGAGCTCAAGCGAGGTTTTCTTGATGGTCGAAGCGCATTGCTCGGACAGCACGCGACCCACCTGGGTGGAGCCGGTGAAGGAAAACTTGCTGATCAGCGGGTGCCGGGTCAGCGGCTCACCCAAGGCGCGGGCATTACCGGTGACCACGTTGAAGATACCGGCAGGAATGCCCGCCTGGGCGGCTAGCTCAGCCAGCGCCAAGGCAGTAAAGGGGGTTTCGGACGCCGGCTTGATCACGATACTGCAGCCTGCGGCCAGGGCTGGCGCGGCCTTACGAGTAATCATGGCTGCCGGGAAGTTCCACGGAGTGATGGCACTGCACACACCGATGGGTTGCTTGATGGTGGACAAACGGTTGCTGCCGACGGTAGGTGGAATCGTCTCACCGTAAACCCGTTTTCCTTCTTCGGCGAACCACTCGACGAAGGAGGCGGCATAGCGGATCTCGCCCTTGGCCTCGTGCAGGGGCTTGCCTTGCTCCAGAGTCATGATGATGCCGAGATCGTCGATGCTGGCTTCGATCAGGGTGAACCAACGATGCAGGATTTTGGATCTTTCCTTGGCGGTCAGGGCGCTCCACCCTGCCATGGCGGCGTGTGCTTGTTCTATGGCCGTGTTGACCTGCTCGACGCCGAGGCTGGGCACAGTGCCCAGCACGGCCAGGTTGGCCGGGTTAGTGACGGTGATACTCTCGTCGGCACCTACCCACTGGCCGTTGATATAGCACTCTTGTCGAAACAGGTTAGGGTTGCTGAGCGTATTCATACTGTAATTTCCTTGCGGTTTTAATGCGGTAAGCGAATTCAGTCAAGGTGTGCGCTGGCAACCAGTTTGTGGAAATGAGCCACGCCGTGTTCACTGATCCCACTACGCTGCCGATCCGCCATGATGCGACCCTGTCCCCGGTAGCCGCGTGATTTCAGACCACGCTGTACGCTTTCTACCAGACGCAGATCTTCCGGGCGGAACACGGTGCGATACCACTCCACCAGATTTTTCTGATATTCGGTCAGCTCTTCATTGAGGAAGTAGATTTCATAGTGCTGCAGGGTTTCACCGGCGCTGACCGGAAACTCGTAAATAACAGTCATAAAGTCACCGCCCGGAGGCATGTTGAACATGGTGCAGGGCCAGATCCAAAAGCCAAAGAAGCGCGGATTGACCAGTGTACTGTCGAACTGGTAAGAGGATTCAGACGGCTTGGCCTTACCTATCTGTACCGTCCAGTTGTCATGTAACTGATGCTCGTACACGCCAACATCCACCGAGCTGGCAAAGCTGACGTGGTTGGTCGGGCAGTGATAGCACTCGATATAGTTATCAACGATGGTCTTCCAGTTGGCCGGGGTATGGCTGACAAAGCGGGCGGCCAGCTTGAGATCCTTGATGACCGCACAGGCTTCTTCCATTTTTTCGGCCAGGCCCGGCAGCTGTTCCTCGATTGGCTGTGGCTCTCCCCGGGTCAGGTTGACGTAAATAAAGCCTGCATGCTCAATCACATGGAAGCTGCTCAGGCTCATGGCGTCCGCTTCAAAGTTATTGACGTTCTCACAGTTGGTGGCATGAGCGAGTTTGCCATCCAGTTTGAAGGCCCAGGCGTGGTAGGGGCAGGTGATTACGTTTTTGGTCTTACCCGACTCGCCGCTGATCAGCTGATGGCCACGGTGAGGGCAGACATTATAAAAACCACGGAGTACATCATCCCGGCCGCGGACGATCACCAGGCTTTCGCCAATCAGCTGGCGGGTGATAAACGCATTCTTTTCAGCCACCTCGCTACAGTGAGCGACACAAACCCATGAGTTAGCGAAGATTTTTTCCTTTTCAAACTCAAACACCTCTTCTGAGGTGTAATAGCGAGCAGGTATGGTCCAGGCGTTATCGATGTCGCTGTGGTCATCCATGGAAATCATCTTGTTGGCATTGCTGATCGCGAGATTCATCTTGTTCACCTTTGTAAACTATGGGTTGACAGTTTGTGTGGATGTTAGTGCCGCCACCTGAGTCAGTCAACAGTGGATTGCAAAAAAAGTTAACCAAGTTAACATTTATCATATTAAATTCTTTTATATCAATGTCTTGTGTTTGTTTTTGCTTGTTTATTTATGGTTAATTTTTCGTTGACTAAGTACCTGGGTACCGCTATCTTTTGTAAACCACTGGTTTTGGTTGTGGCGCGACACCGAAACCTCTGCCCTCGTAGCTTGGATGCAAGCGAACCCTGCGGATGCTGTGGCAGGTGATTTTTTTGAAGACAGGGACTTTTAAGCAAATGGAGAGAGTTTTATGATGAGGCATAAGAAGTCGGTTTTTTATATTTCTTTACTTCTTAGTTTGTTGTTGATAAGTGTTGGAGTGTTTATACCTGAAAAGTTGGAATCGTTTTCTAATGGATCGCTTGGATTTATATATAACAACCTAGGCTGGTTTATTTTAGGTTGTGTTTTTATATTCTTTTTGTTTTGTATGTACTTGGGTATTTCAAAATTTGGCCAGGTTCGGTTAGGAGATGACAACGACAGGCCAGAATATAACACTGCAACCTGGATAGGTATGCTTTTCAGTGCATCCATCGGCATCAGTCTTGTTTTTTGGGGGATTGCCGAGCCGGTATCTTACTATATAAGTCCACCGGTTGGAGAGGGGTATAGCGAACAGGCAGCCAAGACAGCCATGCAATATGTCTATCTGCATTGGGGTGTTTCTGCTTGGGCTTGTTACGCCTTGGTGGGTGTCTCTCTCGCATTTTTCCAGTTCAGGAAAAAATTGCCATCCTCACTCAGTTCTGTTTTTTACCCTTTGATTGGCAATAAAATTTCAGGTCCTGTGGGTAAATGGATTGATGTGATTGTTATATTGTCAGTGGTCATTGGAATAGCGACGTCACTTGGTTTTGGTACGCTGCAGGTAAATACCGGGGTAAATGTTCTCTGGGATCTTCCTATCAACATTTCCACTCAGGCTATAATTATAGTGGCGGTGACAGTCGTTTACATAGCATCAACAATATCTGGGTTGCAAGGTGCTATAAAACATCTTTCCAATCTTAATATGATACTGGCATTCGCTTTGTTGGGATTTGTACTCTTGATGGGGCCCACTCAGGCAATTTTCAAAATTTTGTTCCAGGGAGTGGGGGATTATGTACAAAATTTTGTCAGTATGTCCTTCCGTACCGAGCCCTATGGTGATGGCAGCTGGATTGCAAATTGGACGCTATTCTACTTTGGATGGTGGATTGCCTGGGCACCTTTGGTAGCAGGGCGGGAGCACACTTTGCTGTAAATTTAACCAAAGAATAATTGGGCCCGATAATCGTCGTTCCAACTGGCTCGCTTCAGCTTGTTGCGCTGGCTCGGTGAGCCACATTCGCTCTGCCTGAGGAT
>NZ_PXYH01000022.1 GCF_003012795.1 Zobellella taiwanensis | reverse complement strand
CTTCCTTCAGACCCCACCGTTGGCCAGTGGCGCCCTTGCCAGTCGGATTGTCTTCCCCTCAGTCGGGGTGACGCCATCTTCTTTCAGATGGCCGGGTTTGCCGGCTTCGCCGGGCAAACAAAAAAGCCCGCCGGCGCAGGCCGGCGGGCAAGCAGGAATACGTCAGCAGGCAGCAAAAAATCAGAACTGGTATTGGGCACTCAGTTGCAGGCGGCTGGCATCCCGGCTGTCGCCGCCGATGGTTTCCAGATCAACCAACTGGTATTCAGCACCTACCATCAGCCGGTCGGTGACATCCCAGATGACGTTGGCAAAGCCGTAATCGACATGATCGAAATGGCCATCGTAGTTGCCGTTGCCGGGCAATTCCTGCTCCAGCCGCGAGTAACCGATGGAGCTGAACCACTGGGGCTGCCACTGATGGTTGAGCGATACGCCGCCACCCTGCAGATCCACGGTTTCCAGCTCACCATTGCGCACATAGACGTCCGGTGCATGCTTGTGACTGATATTACCCGGGTTGCCCATGTAGTTACCGATACCCGAACCGATGGTGTAGCTGCCCTTAAGGCTGGTGTGCTCCAGCAGCGGCAGGCTGAACTGGGCCTGTACCCCATAGCCGGTGGCCTTGTCGTCCACCGTGCCGATGTTGTCGTTGGTGGACAGCTCGCGCACCACGCCCGACAGCGCCAGCATACGCTGGTATTCATAACGCAGGGTCAGGTCCGGCAGCCGGCTTTCTTCACTGGCCGTACCGGCATCGGGCCGAGCAATCACGGTATCGGGATCCTCCAGCGCCACCGACAGGGCGCCGCTGCCCAGCTTGTGGGTGTAACGCACCTGGCCCTGACGCTCCATGTTGTAGCCGATGGGGTCACCCAGGGCCAAGGTACGGGTCCCGCCCACAAAACTCATGAAATTGGTCCAGGTCTGGCCGGCCAGAAAGCCCGCATATTCGCCATAGGCGTGGCGCAGGTTGAGCTTGCCATCGGGCAGGAAGTGCACTTCAAAAAAGGTATTCAGGTTGCCGTAGTCGGTCTGGGTATGGCTGCGGAAGTTGAGCCGGCTTTCATAGGCAGTGAAATCGGTGCGGCCATCGGTGGCGTTGGCCGCCGGATTCAGCAGGTTGAAGGGACTGGTGGCATCGCCCAGGTCGTAATCAGCATCGTACAGCATGTCCAGCTTGATATAGCCGCCAAAGGCGACATCGGTTTGGGTGCCGGGAATATTGATGGTCGTCCTGTGGTTCCAGGGCGGCCCCACCCGGCTCGGCTCACCGGTCACTATGGGCTGGCCCGCCTCCACCACCGGCATGGCCAGGGCCGTGCCACTCAGCATGCCGGTTGCCAGAAAGACGGACAGCGCCACTTTGCTTTTTTTCATTGTTCAACTCACTCCATGGTTGTTATCGGTAAAATCAGCTTCCCTCATGGCGTGAACGGCGTTGCGGATTCCGTGCCGGAAGACACATAAAGCCAAACAAAACCATCACACATAAAATACATTTTTCACAATTCAACACATGCCGAATAATGATATTTTGAGATACACCCATACTATTTTTTGCATATCAAAATAGCCATTCACAACCCAGGCGCCCCCAGCCCCTTTCCCCATCCGCACCAGCCGGGCATAAAAAAGCCACTTCCGGAGAAGTGGCAAGGATGAGGCTATCTAACCCACTATTTCATTTACATCAGGCTGGGTAACCACAGGGAAATGGCCGGGAACACCGCGATGATCAGCATGCACACCAGCATGGAAGCCAGGAAGGGGATCATCGCCTTGAACAGGGCGCCCATCGGCAGATTGGCGGAGGTCATGGCGATATAGAGCCCAGGCCCCACCGGCGGCGTCACCAGTCCGATCAGAGTGGCCAGGCTGATGATCACCCCGAAGTGGATGGGATCGATGCCAAAGGAAACGGCCGCCGGCAGTATGATGGGCACAATAACGATCATTACGCTGATACTTTCCAGGAACATACCGAGCAGGATCACCAGCACATAGACCAGCATCAGGAACAGCAGCGGCGAAGTGGTAATGCCGCTGATCCATTCCACCAGCATGTCCGGCACCGCTTCGAACGACAACGCCCAGCCGAATACCGAGGCGGTGGCAATCAGCCCGGTAATGGTGGCGGTGTTGAGCGCCACCGAGGCAAAAATCCCCGGCAGCTCCTTCAGGTTGATGCTCTTGTACACCACGGCACCGATCACAAAGGCCAGGATGGAGGCGATGGCGCCGGCCTCGGTGGGGGTCATGACCCCGGAGATGATACAGACGATCACCACCACCGGAATGGTGCCGGGCAACAGGCCGTTCACCAGTTCCTGGCGGATGTTCTTGTGCTTGAGGTGCTCCCCCGAGGGCAGGCCGGCAAACAGGCCGGTGAGGAAGATCACCAGGGCGAAACCGGCGATGATCAACAGCCCGGGCAAAATGCCGGCGATAAATAGGGCGGAGATCGGCTGGTAGGCCACCACCCCGTAGATGATCATCAGCATGGAGGGCGGAATAATGGGCCCGAGCAGGCCACCGGCCATGGTGACGGCGGCGGAGAACTCCTTCTTGTAGCCCTTTTCCACCATGGTGGGGATCATCAGCCGGCTCATGACCGCAATCTGGGCGGTGGCCGAGCCGAGGATGGAGGCGGCCATGGCATTGGTCAACAGGTTCACATAGGCCAGGCCGCCCTTGAAGCCGCCCACAAACACATCTGCGGCGTTCATCAGCCGGGAAGTGAGCCCGCCCTTGTTCATCAGCTCGCCCACCAGCATGAACAGTGGAATGGCCAGCAGGCCGTTCTGGTTGAGGGAGCCGTAAAGCTGGATCGGCAGCGAGCTCATCAGCACGGTGAGGTCGGTTTGCCACAAAAACACCAGGGTACCCAGCAGCAGGGTGATAAAGATGGGCAGCCCCAGCAGCAGGGTAATGAAAAAAATCACAGAGGTGATCATAAGGCTGCCTCGCTATGAACCTGACCGTTGGGCGTAATGAGCTGGATCAACTGATGCCAGGCCATGCAATAAAAGGAGGCGACCAGTACCGCATAGTTATACCAACGGGGCAGCTGAGTAGTGGGCGACACATCCGCCTTGATCTCCGGGCGCAGTATCCAGTCGGTGGCGAAGTAGCACAGCACCAGCAGCACCAGCAGGGACAGTAACTGCAGCGCCTTATGCAGCCAGGCGCCCCAGGGTTTGCCCAGGTTTTCCAGGATAAAGTCCACCCGCACCAGCTTGTGGCTGAACAGCAGGTAGCTGACGCCGATAAAGGTGGCGGAAATCAGGATCTGCACCGACACCTCCTCGGCCCAGAACAAGGGGCTGCTGAAGAAATAGCGGAGTATCACCTGGGCCGCCAGGATCAGGGTCAGCGCCGCCGTCAACACCACCAGCAGGCCGTATTCGAGCCTGCCGAGCAGCTTGTCCAATAGGTTGATGATCTTGAACATAATCACCTCTGCGGGCGGAACCCGGGTTCCGCCCTGGTATCTTGATTACTGGGCCTGCTGCAGGTAGAAGGCATCGATGCCCTCGCTGGCAGCGCGGTATTTCTCGACCACGGCGTCGGCGGCCGATTGCAGTTGGGCGGCATCAAACTCGCTGATGGTCACCCCTTCCTGGCGGAGCAGCTCCAGGTTGCTGATTTCGGCCTCGGCCTGCTTTTTGAACCCCCATTCCTCGGCTTCCCTGAAGGCGTTCAGCACCAGGGTTCGGTCTTCCTCGGACAGCCGGCTCCACCACACCTCGGAGGCCACCACCACGCCGGGGAAGGCCATGTGGTTGGTCAGGGTCAGGTAGGGCGCCTGCTGGTACATCTTGAGGCCGACCACGATGTCCAGATCCACGTCCACCGCGTCCAGCAGGTTGGTGGTCAGGGCCGAGGACACGTCGCTGATCGCCAGGGCGGTGGGCGCCGCGCCCAACTGGTTCCACCAGTCGTTGAACAGCTTGTTGGGGAAGGAGCGGATCTTCTTGTTTTCAAAGTCTTCCAACGTGGTCATCGGCTTGGAAGAGATCACATGGCGCATGCCGGCAAAGGTGTAACCCAGGCCCACCAGCTTGTGCTGCTTGAGGTTGTCCAGCATTTCCCGGGCGGCGGGATGCTGGCTGGCCTCGGCGGCGTCGGTTACGTCATCAAAGAGATAGGGCAGGAACCAGGCGTTCATGTCCTCGGCCCGGTTCGACAGGCTGCCCGCGGTCAGCACCGCCAGCTGCATGCCGCCGGACTGCAGCAGGTCAATCATCTGATCGTCGCCGCCCAGCTTGGACAGCGGAAAGATCATGATGGTGTGCTTGCCACCGGAGGCTTCCTTCAGGTTGTCGTTGAAGCGCTCGGCCACCTGATGCCAGATATGGCTGGGCGGGGTCACGTGGCCCAGGCGCAGCCGCTCCGCGCTGGCGGAAAAGCTGAGGGTCAGTGCCGAAGCGATGGCGGTCACCGCGAAAAGTTTCTTGAAATTTACCATGACGAGTCGAGCTCCCTGTAATCCTTGAGTCCGGGGGCATGCCCCCATTGCGGCCATTGGCCTGACATCCGTTTTCATCCACAACGGGTTCGGCCGGGTCCTGGCCCCGGCCTGGCGGTTATTGGGCGATACGCAGTTCCACGTCGCCCACCCCGGCCACAGAGCCGAGGATATGATCACCGGCCACCACAGGGCCCACACCATCCGGCGTGCCGGTGTAGATCAGATCTCCCGGCTGCAGGTGGTAGAAGCGGGACAGGTGGGCGATGATCTCCGGCACGTTCCAGATAAGCTTGGTCAAATCCGAGTTCTGCTTGACCTCGCCGTTCACGCTCAGGGTGATCACCCCGCTGTCGACGATGCCGGTTTCTTCCTTGCGCACTATGGGGCCGAGTACCGCCGACTCCTCGAAGTCCTTGCCCAGATCCCAGGGCCGGCCGGTTTCCCGCGCCTTCAGCTGCAGATCCCGGCGGGTCATGTCCAGGCCGGCGGCGTAGCCGAACACCAGCTCGTTGGCCTCGGCCTCGCTCACCTCGAAACCGGCCTGGCCGATGGCCACCACAAACTCCATTTCATAATGGTAATTGGCGGTTTGCGGCGGATAGGCGATTTCGCTGCCCGAAGGGATCAGGCTGCTCGGGTGCTTGGTGAAGTAAAAGGGCTCCTGGCTGCTCTTGTCGACGCTCACGCCCATTTCGGCGGCATGGGCATGGTAGTTGCGGCCCACACAGAAGATGCGGTGCACCGGAAACAGCTGGTCGGTGCCGGCCACGGCGGCCAGGGTCGGCGCTTTCAGGGGAAATAACAAATTTTCGCTCATCTTGTTCAACCTTGACTCAGTAAATGCCGAGATAACGATGCAGCGGGGCTTCGTCGGCGGTGATCATAAAGGCCGGCTGGTCGGCCGAGCCGTTGCTCAGGGTAATGTCGCTGTACCCCGGAGCCGACAGGGTGTCCTTGTCGTTCCAGGTCAGGGAATCGCCGCCGTCCACGCTCAGTTGGCCAGAGCCTTCCACGGCGTGGAACACACAGGCGGTGGTGCGCTTGGGCAGGGTGACGGTTTCGCCCGGGCGCAGCATCAGGGCGCCAAAGCCGATGCTGGGGAACAGGCTGGCGCCGGTTTCCGGGTTGACATAGCTCACCTGCAGCAGACCGTCTTGGTAATGCTCGGCCATTTCCACCAGGCAGGCACGGGTCTTGGCCCAGGGGTAGCGCAGCATGGGCGAGTCGGCGGTGCCCCGCTGGAAGTTGAGGTTGGGCACCACGCCGGCGGCGCTGTAGTCGGCGAACGATTTGTCCCGGCTCAGAGTGGTCTGCTGGGGCTGGCCTTCCACCGCCCAGGAGCCTTCGAGCTGGTAGATCAGCGGCAGATCGAGGATGTCCAGCCAGACGATGGGGCCGTCTCCTTCGTGGTGGTGCTCGTGCCACTTGCCGGAGGGGGTGAGGATCAGATCGCCCCGCTCCATGCGGCAGGGTTCACCATTAACGGTGGTGTAGGCGCCCTCGCCCTCGATGATGATGCGCACCGCGTTGGGGGTGTGGCGGTGGTTGGGCGCGGTTTCACCGGGCAGGATCAGCTGCAGCCCCATGTAGATGCTGGGGGTGGCCTGCATGTTGTTCAACCCGTGGCCCGGGTTGGCCAGCACCAGCACCCGGCGCTCGGCCTTTTCCATCGGGGTCAGCTCGCCGGCCTGCAGCAGCAGCGGGCGGACCACCTCGTAATCCCAGCGCAGGGTGCGGGTCTTGCGGCTGGGCACCTTGGGCGGCAGCACGGCGCGCATGTTGGGCCACAGCGGCACCAGATTCTGTTCGGTCAGCTCGTTGCGGTAACTTTCGGGCAGGTCTTCCAGGGTTCCGAGTTGATGCATCTTCTCTGTCTCCTTGAGGCGCCGGCCGGGCCGGCGCGCGATACGGTTAACGGTTGTCGTCTTTCAGGCAGTTGGTCACGTTCCAGCCATACAGCCACTCGATGGCGTCGTAGAAACGTTCCTGGCTGCGGCCTTTCCACAGGTCGTTGCGGATCAACCGCTCCACGCCCTTGGCGTGATAGATGCGCCCCATTTCCCGGCTGGACAGCACGATGCGGGCGGTGCGGGCAACCCGGGAGCGCTGGTACAGATCCAGGGCCTTGTCCCAGTCGTTGTCGTGCACCCGCAGGGCCTCGCCCAGGGTCACCGCATCCTCAATCGCCATGCAGGCGCCCTGAGCCATGTACTGGGTGGTGGGGTGGGCGGCATCGCCCAGCAGGGTGGCGCGGCCGTAGGTCCACTGCTCGATGGGTTCCCGGTCGGCGGTGGCCCAGCGTTTCCAGCTCTTGGGCAGGTCGATCAGCTGGCGCGCCTTGGGGCAGATGCCCTGGAAGTAGCTTTGTACCTCTTCCTTGCTGCCTTCGGTCACGCCCCACTCTTCCTGCTCACGGCTGTGGAAGGTCACCACCACGTTGTACTGCTCGCCGCCGCGCAGCGGGTAGTGCACCAGGTGGCAGTTGGGGCCGGCCCACAGGCTGGCGGCGTTCCAGCGCAGCTCCTCGGGGAAGTCTTCCTTTTCCACCACGGCGCGGTACACCACATGGCCGGTGACCCGGGCCGGATCATTGACGTAGGTCTGGCGCACCACCGACTTGACACCGTCGGCGCCGATCAGGGCCACACCCCGGTAGACATTGCCGTGCTGGTCGTAAACGGCCACGCCGTTATCATCCTGCTCCACCCGCTGGATCTGGGTGTCGGTCTTGAATTCCACCCGGCCGGTTTCCTGGGCGCCTTCCAGCAGCGACAGGTGCACGTCCACCCGGTGGATCACCGCATAGGGGTTGCCGAAACGCTGGCGGAAGGCTTCGCCGGTTTCGATCTTGCCTACCTGGTATTCGTCGATGGCGTCGTGCATCACCATAAAGTCGGTGAACACCGAGCGGCTGCGCGCCTTGTCGCCCACGCCGAGGGCGTCGAAGGCATGAAAGGCGTTGGGCCCGAGCTGAATGCCGGCGCCGATTTCGCCGATTTCCGGCGCCTGCTCCAGCACCTGCACCTGAAAGCCGCGGCGCACCAGGGCCAGGGCCGCGGCCAGGCCGCCGATGCCGCCGCCGACCACGATGACGTTTTGTTCAGTCTGTTGCTTGTCCATTTCCATTCTCCTGTCTGTGGTGCCGCGCTCAGGCGATAAAGTCCGGCTGGCGGGAGGGGGCCGCCTGCTGGAAGGCCGGCTGTTGCTGGCAATGGGCATACACCGCCATCACCCTGGGGTAAGGACTCAGGTCGCAGCCCATGCGCTCGGCGTTGGCCACCTGGGGCACCAGGCAGCAATCGGCCAGGGTGGGCGCCTCGCCAAAGCAGTAGGGCCCCCGGCCATGGCGTTCAAGCAGGGACTCCACTGCGGCAAAGCCCTCGGCAATCCAGTGATGGTACCAGTCGTTCTTTTGCTCTTCGCTCGCCCCTATCTTGCTTTTCAGGTAGCCAAGAATGCGCAGGTTATTGACCGGATGCATGTCGCAGGCGATGGCGTTGGCCAGCTCCAGTACCCGGGCCCGGGCCAGGGGCTCGGCAGGCAGCAGCCGGGGCTCGGGCCGGGTTTCGTCCAGGTAGTCGATGATCGCCATCGACTGGCTCAGGGCGGTGCCGTCGTCCTCCACCAGCAGCGGCACCCCCTGGGAGGGGTTCAGCATCCGGTAGTCATCGGCCTTTTGTTCACCCACCCGGATGTTTATATCTTTGTAGTCGTAGTCCAGGCCCTTCAGGGCCAGGGCGATGCGCACCCGGTAGGAGGTGGAACTGTTGAAAAAACTGTAAAGCTGCATGGTCTTCTCTCCCTTACACCACGCGCACGCGCAGTTCGCCCAGGCCGTCGACGCCGCCGACCATCAGCTCGCCCGGTTTCACCGCGCCCACCCCTTCCGGGGTACCCGTCATGATGAGGTCGCCCGGCTTCAGCTCAAAGAAGCGGGACAGGTAACTGATGGTCTCGGGCACCGACCAGATCAGCTTGTCGATGTCGCTGCGCTGGCGATCCTCGCCGTCCACCTGCAGCCAGATGGCGGCCTGCCCGGGGTGGCCGACCTGGCTGGCCGGATGGAGCGGGCCCACCGGCGCCGAGGCATCAAAGGCCTTGCCGATTTCCCAGGGGCGGCCCATTTCGCGCATTTTCATCTGCAGGTCACGGCGGGTCATGTCCAGGCCCACGGCATAGCCCCATACATGGTCGTTGGCTTCTTCCAGGGGAATGTTGCTGCCGCCCTTGCCGATGGCCACCACCAGCTCGATTTCATAATGGTAATTGCCGGTTTCACTGGGATAGGGCAGCGCCAGGGTGTCGCCATCGGCGACGGCCACCACGGCATCGGCGGGCTTGCAGAAAAAAAAGGGCGGCTCCCGATCCGGATCGAAGCCCATCTCCCGGGCATGGGCGGCATAGTTGCGGCCGACGCAATAGACGCGACGCACCGGAAACTGCTGGTCGGCATGGCCGGCGACGGGAATGCGGGTAACGGCTTGGGGTTCTACGACATAACTCACGTGACACTCTCCTGACTGTTTGAGCGGCCCTGCCTCGGCGCCCTGGTACTGCCCGGCGATAGCATTCTTCCAATGTCTCGCTTACGGACTCATAACTTCTGGGCAACAGTATTCACTGGGAAAGCCATATCGAATAATGATATTTTGAGATACCGTCATACAATTTATGGTATATCTCATGGACTGGACCCGCCGCCTGCGTCTCAGGCACCTGCATCTGCTGATTAACCTCACCGATACCGGCAGCCTGAGCGACACCGCCCGTATGATGCACACCACCCAGCCGGGGTTGTCGAAGTGGCTGAAGGAGCTGGAGGAAGACATCGGCGCGCCGCTGTTCGAGCGCCATGCCCGCGGCCTCAGGCCCACGGCCATGGGCCAGTTGCTGGTAAGGCATGCCCGGCGCATGGTGACCGAGATGGACCGGGCCCAGCACAACCTGGAAGCCCTGCAGGAAGGCAGCTCCCGTACTGTGGCGGTAGGCACCTCGCCCGCCTCGGCGCCCAGCTTCGTACCGGCGGCCATCATGGCCTTTATCGCCCAGCATCCCAAAGCTCGGGTGGAAATACAGGAAAGCACCATGAACTCGCTGCTGAACAAGCTGGAGCTGGGCAAGCTGGACGTGGTAGTGGGCCGGCTCGACAACTACCAGCCCAGAGCCAGCCTGAAAAGTGAAATGCTTTACGAGGAGCCGCTGCGCATCGTGGCCCGTCCCGGCCACCCCCTGGCCGGGCGGACGGGGCTGGGCTGGGACGATCTTTACCAGTACGACTGGATCGTCTGGCCCCAGGGCACGCCCATCCGCAGCAAGCTGGACATGGCCCTGACCATGGCCGGACGCAAGCCGCCGCCCTACCGGGTAGAGTCATCCTCCCAGGTCGGCAACCTCTGGCTGCTGCAATACAGCGACATGCTGTCGGTCAGTTCGGAACGGGTGGCCCGCCATTTCACCGGCCGCGGCCTGGTGGTGCCGCTCGATATCCGTCTCGACAGCGGCGAAGGCTATGTGGGCATGTGCTGGCGCGACGAAGTCCACCCCGACCCCATCACCCTGGATTTGCTGCAATGCCTGCGGGAAACGGCCACCCTGGTCGGGCACTAGGGCGGGTTAAGCCACCTGGCCGGCCACCCAGCCGGAGCTCCAGGCCCACTGGAAGTTGTAGCCCCCCAGCCAGCCGGTGACGTCCATCACCTCGCCCACAAAATAGAGGTTGGGCACCTGCTTCGCTGCCATGGTCTTGGACGACAGCTCATTGGTGTCCACCCCGCCCAGGGTCACCTCGGCGGTGCGGTAGCCCTCGGTGCCGCCGGGCTTCAGCGGCCAGGCCGTCAGCCTTTCCTCTATCGCCGCCAGCTCCTTCGGGGTGTATTGCTTGAGCGGCTTGTTCACCAGCCCTTCCCGCGCCAGCAGCGCCTCCACCAGCCGTTTGGGCAACTGGCGGCCGAGCCAGGTTTTCAGCTCCTGGTTGGGGCTGTCCGCCATGCCCTCGGCCAACCGGCCGGCGGGCAGCAGCTCGAAATACACCCGTTCGCCCGGTTGCCAGTAGGACGAAATCTGCAGCACCGCCGGGCCGGATACCCCCCTGTGGGTAAACAGCAGGTTTTCGGCAAAGCGGGTGCCGTCCTCGCTTTCGGCCACCACCGGCAGGCTGACGCCGGCCAGGGGCTCCAGGCTTTTCCTGTCTTCGGGCTGCAGGGTAAAGGGCACCAGGCCGGCCCGGGTGGGCAGCACCTTGAGGCCAAACTGTTCCGCCAGCCGGTAACCGAAGGGGGAGGCGCCAATCTTGGGCATCGACAGGCCGCCGGTGGCCACCACCAGGGAGTGGCAGCTGTACTGTTCACCGGCCGTCGCCACGGCAAAGCCCTCGCCCAACCGCTCGACATTCAGCACCTCGCTTCGCAGGCGGATACTGACACCGGCAAAATCACACTCTTTTACCAGCATATCGACGATATTTTGCGCAGAGTCATCACAAAACAGCTGGCCCAGGGTTTTCTCGTGATAGCCGATGCGGTGCTTTTCCACCAGGGCAATAAAATCCCACTGGGTATAGCGGGCCAGGGCCGACTTGACGAAATGGGGGTTGGCACAGAGGAAGGCTTTGGGCTCCACATGATAGTTGGTGAAGTTGCAACGGCCGCCGCCGGACATCAGTATCTTGCGGCCGATGCGCTTGCCGTGATCCAGCACCAGCACCCGCCGGCCGCGCTTGCCCGCCTCGGCGGCACACATCAGGCCGGCGGCGCCGGCGCCGATCACGATTACATCCCAGGCCTGCATGGGCTTTATCCTCTCGTCGACACAAAGGCGCTATTCTAGCGCCCCGCTCCCGGCTGTGCTATCCAGCCCGGCAGGGCACCGTTATAATCCGCCCCATGAGCGACCTGGCCGATCTTTTCAACACCCTGAGCACCCTGCTGCTGCGCCACCAAAGCGACTGGCGGCCGCTGCCCTTTGCCTGCACTTCCCTGCCCTGGCCAGAGCTGGCGCCGGTCCTGGCATCCCTGGACGACGCCAGCCTGGACCGGCTGGAGCAGGACGAGGCCGCCGTCCATGCCCTGCTCGCGCCCTGGCGGCCCGAGGTGGTAGCCGCCCTGGACTGGCGCCTGCCCGAGCTGCGGCGGGCCGCCAACTACGCCACCCCACGCTGGAGCAGCGGTATTCCCGGTCGTAAATGGGCACAAATTTGCGACTTTGGCGCCAATGTCGATGCCAATCACCCCATACTCGAATGGTGTGCCGGCAAGGGCCACCTCGGCCGCTTGCTCGCCCTGCGCTCGGGGCGGCCGGTCACCAGCCTGGAATGGAACCCGGATTTGTGCCGCCAGGGCGAGCAGCTGGCCGATTCGCTCGGACTCGATCACCGCTTTGTCTGCGCCGACGCCCTGGCCGCCGACGCCGCCGCACTGTTCACCGCCAACCAGCAGGCCCTGGCCCTGCACGCCTGTGGCGAGCTGCACCTGCGCCTGCTGCGCCATGCCGCCGCCGCCGGCACCCGAGCCATCGCCCTGTCGCCCTGTTGCTACCATCTGATCGATGGCAACGACTACCGCCCCCTGTCGGCGGCAGGCCGGCGCCAGGATCCGGGGCTGGGTCGCCATGAGCTGCGCCTGCCCCTGCAGCAGCAGGTGACCGGCGGCGCCCGCATTGCCCGCTTGCGGCACATTGAACAGGGCTGGCGGCTGGCCTTCGACGTCCTGCAGCGCAGCCTGCGCGGGCAGGATCGGTACCTGCCGCTGCCCGCCTTTCCCAAACAGCTGTTGAGCGGCGATTTTACCGCCTTCGCCCGCTGGGCCTGCGAGCGCAAGGGACTGCGCCTGCCCGAGCCGTTCGATCCGGCACCCTGGCTGGCCCGGGCCGAAGGCCGGCGGCAACTGGTGCGCCGCATCGAGCTGGTGCGCCACCTCTATCGCTACCCGCTGGAACTGTGGCTGCTGCTGGATCGGGCCCTGTTTCTGGAAGAGCAGGGCTACTGGGTCCGCCTGGGCACCTTTACCGCCTGCGCCAATACCCCCCGCCGTTATTTGATCCAGGCCAGCCTGGACTGAAATAGCCCGGCGCCCGTCTTGTGCCGGTGCGCCCTCCTGGCCTATGCTGCTGGCATCAGGTGCGGTGCAAAATTCCCGCCCGGCTCACGGTTTAAGAGCTAATGGATTGATAGACTTGGTAAAAAAGGAGAGGTGCCATGACAGAACCCTATCAGTACAAGCATATCCTGGCGGCGGTCGACATGACCGAAAAAAACCGCAAGGTAATCGCCAAGGCGGTGGATCGCGCCCGCGCCAACCAGGCCAAGCTGTCGGTGATCCATGTGGATGTCGACCTGAAAGACCTCTATACCGAGATGATCGATATCGATATCGACAATATCCAGGATCAGGTGGTGGCCGACGCCAAGCAGCGGCTGGAGGAATACCTGGGGGACATCAACTATCCCATCGAGAAAAAGCTGGTGATCTGCGGCGATCTGACGCTCAAAGTGAACGAAGCCGTGGAGCAAAACCAGATCGACCTGCTGGTCTGCGGGCATGAGCAGAGCTTCTGGAGCCTGCTCACCTCCTCCGCCCGCCAGTTGATGAACACGGTGCCCTGCGACATGCTGGTGGTGCCCCTGCCGAAGGACTGATCCCCCAGCCGGGCCGGTTCAGCGCCGGCCCTCACCCACCTCGCCCAGCAACTGGCGAAACCAGATCAGCGCCGGGTCAAACTCGGTCAGCGGGTGCTGTGCCAGTACATAGGTGCTGTAGAGCGGCTCGTCCAGGGCGTGGCTTTGCAGCGGGTAATAGTGGCAAAAATCCCGGGCGATCAGCTCGGGCACCACCGCCAGGTAGCGTCCCGTGGCCAGCAGCTTGGGCAGCGCCTCGAAGCTCGGCACCCATACCGCAATATGCCGCGCCAGCCCCTTTTCCTTCAGCCATTGCTCCACCAGGGTCTGGTTATGGCCCCAGGTCGAAGTCGACACATGGCTCCAGGCCACCAGTTCGGCGGGCGTCAATACTGCCGCCAGGCCGCTGCCCCGGGCGGAAAGACACACCATGGGGTTGTCGAACCAGGCCTGGCTCAGCAACCGCGCCGACAGATGGCCGGCGCCGGCAAACCCCACCACCAGGTCCAGTTCGCCCCGCGCCAGGCTGTCCTCGTAGTCCGAATGCACCAGTTCGCTGATCGCCAGCCGGCAGCCCGGCGCCCTGTGGTGCAGCAATTCCACCAGTTGGGGCACCACGCCATGCTCGATGGACGAAGGCACCGCCAGGCGAAAGGTGCGGCTCGAGGCAGCCGGGTCGAACATCGCCGACTGGCGCACGCCCTGCTCCAGCAGGGCCAGGGCCTGGCGCACCGGCGCCGCCAGGGCCCGGGCCCGTTGGGTCGGCCGCATTTCCTTGCGGGTCATCACGAACAGGGGATCGTCCAGGGCCTGGCGCAACCGGGCCAGGGCGTGGCTGACGGTAGACTGGGACAGGCTGAGCTGTTCCGCCGTCCGGGTGACGTTGCGGTGATGCATCAGCACGTCGAACACCCGCAACAGGTTGAGGTCGAGCCGCTGGTAAAGGTTATCCATCGATATTCACCATACAGTCATGATGACAATTCATTTTCGACATAAGTTATCTCACCATAAAATGGCGGCATTGAACAAGTTTATCGTCGGCGTGGTGAGGCAACCTCATTCCGCTGTACGGCCGGACAAGGTTCTGGGCACGGTGGCATCATGGGGGGTACTGCCTGTCTCGCCGGCGCACGGATTATTCGAGGTAATCCGGGCAAGGGTGAAAAGCGGAATGTTCAAGGCCGGGTGGCGAGGATTGCCACGCTGACAACCTCTTGCGGGCATGGCCCACGAGTTCTGCGTGTGGTGTTAAACCACTTTGTTTGGGGACGTCATTCTCTCCTTTATGACAAACCTGATCTTGGTCCCGGGCCGGTGCATTGCGCCGGCTTTTTTTATGGGCCGGCAACTGGATCGGTACCGCGCTTTACGCCATCATAGCGCCCCATCTTTACCAATGGCGAAAATTCACCCATGTCCTATCTGGTCTTTGTCACCCTGCTGTGGGCCTTTTCCTTCAGCCTGATCGGCGTCTATCTGGCCGGCAGCGTCGACAGTTATTTTTCGGTATTCAGCCGCGTCGCCCTGGCCGCCCTGCTGTTCCTGCCCTTTATCGCCCGCGGCCTGCCCGGCCGGCTGGCGCTGGGGCTGATGGGCTGCGGCGCCGTGCAGCTCGGCATCATGTACCTTTTCTATTACCAGTCGTTCCTGCTGCTGACGGTACCCGAAGTGCTGATCTTCACCGTGCTCACGCCCATCTACGTCACCCTGATTTACGATCTGCTCCACCGCCGCTTCAATCCCGGCTACCTGCTCACCGCCGCCCTGGCGGTGCTGGGCGCCCTGGTGATCCGTTTCAACGGACTGACCGACTCCTATCTGCTCGGCTTTGCCGTGGTGCAGGGCGCCAACCTCTGCTTCGCCCTGGGCCAGGTCGGCTACAAGGTGCTGATGGAGCGCTATCCGCAACATCCGCCCCAGCACCGGTTGTTCGGCTATTTTTACCTGGGCGCCCTGCTGGTGGCGGTGCCGGCCTGGCTGTGGCTGGGCCAGGACAGCTACCCTGCCACCGGCCTGCAATGGGGAATTCTGCTGTGGCTGGGCCTGGGCGCCTCGGGCCTGGGCTATTTCCTGTGGAACAAGGGCGCCACCCTGGTCAATGCCGGCGCCCTGGCGATCATGAACAATGCCCTGGTGCCCGCCGGCCTGCTGGTCAACCTGCTGATCTGGAACCGGGAGGCGGATCTGCTGCGCCTTGGCCTGGGCGGATGCCTCATCCTCGCGTCCCTCTGGCTCAACGAACACTGGTTAAAAACACCCCGCGCCGCCTACGGCTGAGGGGACGACATCACAAAACCGACAATTGTCACGGCCGGACTCTGGCAAAGCCGGCCGCCCTCCTTACACTGATCGGCAGGAAACCGTGCTCAGGAGAGACGCCATGTTTACTGCCCTGCTACTCGAAGAAAAAGACAAAAAAACCCACGCCAGCCTGCAACGGCTGAACGAACACCAGCTCACCACCGGCGACGTGCTGGTGAAGGTCGACTACTCCACCCTCAACTACAAGGACGCCCTGGCCATTACCGGCAAGGGCAAAATAGTGCGCCAGTGGCCCATGGTGCCCGGCATCGATTACGCCGGCACCGTGCTGGCCTCGGATCATCCGGACTACCGTATCGGCGACGAGGTGCTGCTTACCGGCTGGGGCGTGGGCGAACAGTACTGGGGCGGTCTGGCGGAAAAGGCCAGCGCCAAGGGCGACTGGCTGATCCCCCTGCCGCCGGGCATGAGCGCCAAGCGGGCCATGGCCATCGGCACCGCCGGCTTTACCGCCATGCTCAGCCTGATGGCGCTGGAACAGGCCGGCGTCAAGCCGGATCAGGGCCCGGTGCTGGTGACCGGCGCCACCGGCGGCGTAGGCTCGGTGGCGGTGCGGCTGCTGGCGGGCGCCGGCTTCGAGGTGCACGCCGCCACCGGCCGGCCCGAGCATGCCGACTGGCTGACCTCACTGGGGGCCGCCGCCATCCTGTCCCGCTCCGAGCTGGACGCCGAGCCGGCGCCGCTGGAATCCCAGCGCTGGGCCGCCGCCATCGACTCGGTGGGCGGCCGCACCCTGGCCAAGATCCTGAGCCAGACCAAAATGGACGGCGCCGTGGCCGCCTGCGGCCTGGCCGGCGGCGTGGCCCTCAACACCACCGTCATGCCCTTTATCCTGCGCGGGGTCCGGCTGCTCGGCATCAACTCGGTCTACATGCCCAGGGAAAAACGCATCGCGGCCTGGCAACGGCTGCAGCGCAGCCTGCCGCTGGACTTTGAGGACCAGGCCCAGGTGCTGACCCTGGAGCAGAGCATAGCGGCGGCCGGGGATCTGCTGGCCGGCAAGCTCAGGGGCCGGGTGGTGATCCAGCCCTGAGGCATGTGTTTCCACGGCGGGCACGCCCGCCGTTCAGTTTATTGACTTGGTTGTCTGAACACCTTAACGAAGTCAGCCAAAGGGCCCACTCCGCCGACGCCCTGTAAATACATCCCTGTACGCTCGCACATGCCATCCCTGGCATGCGACGGTCGGCCGATTAGGATCAGTTATTTAAGGAAGGCACCGACCCTTACCCGCCCTTGCCAAAACATGTTATAAGATAACAAAACCATTTTTCGCGGACCCGTTATGAGCACTCCCGTCACCACCCACCTCGTCATGGGCTTTCTCGGCAGCGGCAAGACCACCCTGCTGCGCCACCTGCTGGCCCACAAACCGGAAAACGAGCGCTGGGCCATCCTGGTCAACGAATTCGGCGAAGTGGGCATAGACGGCGTCCTGCTTTCCGATCAGGGCGCCGTCATCAAGGAAGTGCCCGGCGGCTGCCTGTGCTGCGTGTCCGGCCTGCCCTTCCAGATAGGGCTCAACGCCCTGCTGCACAAGGCCAGGCCCGACCGCCTGCTGATCGAGCCGAGCGGCCTGGGCCACCCCAGCCGCATCCTCGACACCCTCACCAACGAGCACTACCGGGAGGTACTGCAACTGGGCCCCGCCTTCTGCCTGGTCGACCCCCGCCAGTGGGCCGACCCGCGCTACCGGGAGCACGACACCTACCAGGATCAGCTGGCGCTGGCGGACATACTGGTGATCAACAAGACGGACCTGTGCAGCGAGGCCGAGCTCGAGGCCCTGCGCCGGGGCCTGGACGGCTACCGTCCTCCCAAGCAGGCGCTGGTGGAAGTTTGCCAGGGCCGGCTGGATCCGGCCTGGCTGCAGGGCGAACACCACCCGGACCGCCGGGCATCCCATCCCCGGGCCCACCAGGGGAACGCCCCGCGGCCGGTGCTGGCGGCGCCCGAGCCCCGGCTCAGCCGGGACCAGCCCTGGCGGCGCTACAGCAACCACGGCGAGGAGCACTTCTCCGTCGGCTGGCGTTTTCTCGACGAGGTAGTATTCGACCTGGCGGCGGCCGAGGCCTTTTGCCGGCGCCTTGGCGTGGCACGGCTGAAGGCGGTGTTGCGGGGAGCGGACGGCTGGCGCGCCTTCAACCAGGTGGGCGGCGAGCTGTCTGTCTACCGGGTCGCCCCCGCCCGGGAAAGCCGCCTGGAGCTGATTGACAGCGCGCCCCTGGCGGTACATCCGCTCCATGAAGAGTTGATGAAAACCCTGCTCTCGCTGCCCCGGTCATAAAACTGTCACCGGACTGTCTTAATCTTCGGGCCACAAGGATGCATAGAGGCCCGGTTGATGAAAGTTTCGCTGTTTTCGTTGTTGTCTTCATTGCTGCTGATCCTGCTGGCGCTGGTGCTGGCCGGCGCCTTTTACCTGGGGGATCAGCGCCTGCAACAGGGGGAGCAGACCCGGGCGGAGCTGGAGCAGTTGCGCCGGGACGCCAATATCGGCCTGCACCGCACCATTTCCGCCTACCTGGCCCAGGGCGACACCAGCCTGATGACGGAAGCGGAACACCAGTTGCAGGCCATGGCCGACAGCCTGGCCGCCTATCCGGACGGCGCCGACGCCGCCCGCGCCGTAACCACCCTGCACCAGCAACTGACCCACGACTTCCGCGAGGCGGGAAAGCTGTCCGGCAACAGCCAGCAATTGCTGCAGCACGCCGAACAGGAGCTGGCCGACCAGCTCAGGGCCCTGGCCCGCTACGCCGATACCGAACACAGCCTGGCTCCCCGCTACCAGGCAGTGGTGGCGGAGATGCTGGCCGCCCTGCCCCGGCTGGTGCACCTGCGCCAGGGCTATATCGACAGCGGCAACCCCCAGCTGCGCGAAACCCTCGATTTCCAGCTGGCCGAACTGGCCAAGCTGTCCGTCCGGCTCCAGGCCCTGCCCCTGCTGGGCATCTACCAGCAGCAGGAAGTGGACGAGTTCGCCCTGCGCAAGCCCAAGCCGGTGGAAGTGGGCGACGCGCCCCGGCGGGAAGTGCGCAGCCTGATCAACCGCTACCCCAAGGAACTGGACAATACCCAGTCCACCCTGGCCCTGCGCGGCCAGGCCACCCGGGCGCTGGGCGCCAGCCTGGCGGACATAGAGCAGCAGCTGGATCGGCTGGTGGAACGACGGGAAGCGGCGCGGCTGCAGGAATACCATCAACTGGCCATGCTGTTGCTGGCCCTGTGCAGCGCCCTGCTGCTGTTCGCCCTGCTCAGCTATCTGTTCCAGCGCCACTTGGTGGTACGCCGCCTGACACAGCTGCGCAACGCCTTCCGCCAGCTGCTGCAGGACGGCGAGCTGACCCCGTTGCCGGTCACTCATCCCCACAGCGAGCTGGGCCAGATCGCCACCAGCTTCAACGGCCTGCTCGACCTGCTCCAGCGCCAGCAGCAAAGCCGGGCCGAGCAACTGCAGCATGTGTCCCAGGCGCTGCAGCAGATGATTGAGGAAGTGCGCGATATCCAGGATCACACCCGGGGCACAGACCAGACCATGCAGGGCAGCCTGGGCATGGTCAACGAACTCAACCACCTGGCCGAGCAGATGCGCCAGGCCACCGACGATATCGCCCTCACCGCCCGCGACAACCTGCAGGCCATGGGCGTGAGCCGGCAGAAGGTGGAACAACTGGTGCATACCGCCGAGCAAAGCCAGCAGGCGGCGCTGACCGGCCAGCAGGCGCTGGCCAGCCTGGGCAGCTCGGTGGACGACGCGGCCGCCATCATAGGGGTGATCCAGCAAATCGCCGAGCAGACCAACCTGCTGGCGCTCAATGCCGCCATCGAGGCGGCCCGGGCCGGCGAGCACGGCCGGGGCTTCGCGGTGGTGGCGGACGAGGTCCGCAAGCTGTCGGGCAACACCCAGGGTTCGCTGACCGAAATCGGCAACATCATGGACCGGCTGCGGCTGTCGAGCGACGAGCTGAACCAGACCATCAGCAAGATGATGCAGGCGGCCGAGGCCCAGCACGATCAGGCCCAGACCCTGATGGCCGTTACCGAACAGGTGCGCGCCACCTCCCAGGCCACCACGGCGGTGGCCGAGCAGGGCGCCGGTCACGCCGACAGCCAGGCCGCCGAGCTGGGCCGCTTTATGGGACTGATGGACGAACTCAAGCAGCAGTCGACCCAGGTATCGGCCCGGGCCGAGCAGGTGGTGGCACGCATCCGCCACCAGGCGGGCACCATCACCGCCATGCTGGGCCAGGCCTGAGGCGGAACCCCAGCGTTACAGGCGGTTGAGGGGGATCTTGAGGTAAACGGTGTCGTTGTCTTCGGCCGGCGGCAGTTGGCCGGCACGGATATTGACCTGGATCGACGGCAGTATCAGCCGGGGCATGGCCAGGCCGGCGTCCCGCTCGTTGCGCATCTTCACGAATTCGGCCTCGTCGATACCATCGTGCACATGGATATTGTCCCGCCGCTGTTCCGCCACCGTGGTCAGATAGCGGTGCTCGCGGCCGGCCTTGGGATAGTCGTGACAGACATAAACGCACGTGTCGCCGGGCAGCGCCAGCAGCCGGCGGATGGAGCCGTAAAGCCGGGCGGCGCTGCCGCCGGGAAAATCGCAGCGGGCGGTGCCCACGTCCGGCATGAACAGGGTGTCGCCGACAAACGCCGCCCGTTCGTTGACGATATAGGCCAGGTCCGCCGGGGTATGGCCGGGGGTGTGCATCACCCGGACACTCAGCTCGCCCACCTCGAAACGGTCACCGTCGGCGAACAGCCGGTCAAACTGGCTGCCGTCGGGCAGGAAGCCTTTTTCCAGGTTGAACACCCGGCGGAAGATCGTCTGAACCTCACGGATGTGCTCGCCGATGGCGATGCGTCCCCCCAGCTGCTCACGGATAAAGGGCGCCGCCGACAGATGATCCGCATGGGCATGGGTTTCCAGTATCCACTGCAGGCTCAGATCCTGCTCCCGGATAAAGTCCACCAGCTGTTGCGCCGTATCGGTGCGGGTGCGGCCCGACTTGGGGTCGAAATCCAGCACGGGATCGATCACCGCGGCGGCGCCGCCGGACCGGTCATAGACCACATAGCTGAAGGTTTCGCTGTCCTGGTCAAGAAAGGCCCTGACCTGGGGAATGTCCTGAACTGCCATATGCTGATCCTCCCGATGCTGAATACGGCAATACATTAGCATAATCTAATTTAAAACCCTAGCCGTCCGCCCGCAACGCCGCCCTGACATAAAGGTCGAAACGGTTGTTCTTGCTTTCCACCCGGGCCGAAGGCGCCTGGTCGTTGAGGAAGCCGGCATAATCGGGCCGCTTCACCACCACCCGGGCGCGAGCCAGGGCCAGGGCCGGGGGCAGCAGGGCATCGGCGTCTTCGTCGGGCCCCACCAGGGAGTGGAACACCCGCATTTCCTTTTTGACCAGCGCCGACTTTTTCTTGTGGGGGAACATGGGATCCAGGTAGACCACATCCGGCGGTTCGGTGATATCCGCCAGGCCCTGGCCGAAAGGCAGCAGCCGCAGCCGTTCGCTGACCCAGCCGCCGATTTCCGGGTCCATTGCGGCCCGGCGCAGGCCATCCTCCAGCAGGGCGTGCACCACCGGATGACGCTCGCACAGGGTAACGATGCAACCCAGCGAAGCCAGCACAAAGGCGTCCCGGCCCAGGCCGGCGGTGCCGTCCACCACGCTCGGGGTGTGGCCGTGCTTGAGCCCCACGGCCCGGGCTATGCTCTGGCCCCGGCCGCCGCCGAACTTGCGCCTGTGGGCCAGGGCCCCTGCCACAAAGTCCACGAACACGGCGCCGAGGCGGGGCTCGTCGAGCTTGCGCAGCTCCAGCCGGCCGCCGGCCAGCACCAGGGCAAAGGGCGCCGGGGCGGTCAGCCCGGCCAGGCGCCGGGCCAGCCGCCCGGCCTCGTCCGCCAGGGCGGGATCTTCCACATCAATCTGCAGCGGGTACTGAATGTCCGGCATAGGATTCCAAAAAGGGCAAGAGTTCACGGATGGGCATGGGCCGGGCGATCAGGTAGCCCTGCAAATAGTGGCAGGGCTGGGTCGCCAGGTAGGCGGCCTGGGCCTGGGTTTCCATGCCCTCCACCACCACCTTCATGCCGAGGTCGCCGATGATGCGCAAAATTCCCTCCAGCAGCAAGCCGTCGCGCTGGTTGCCGGGCAGGTAGTCGATAAAACTCTTGTCGATTTTGACGAAATCGATGGGAAAGGCGCGCAGGTAGTTGAGCGCCGAGTAGCCGGTGCCGAAGTCGTCGATGGCGATGCGGCAGCCCGCCTTGCGCAGGGCGTCGATGCGTTCCAGGTGCTGCTCGTTGCCCTGCATGAACAGGGATTCGGTGATCTCAAAAATGATGTGCCGGGGCGACAGCTCGTGCTTGCCAATCACCGACAGCCACTCGCCGCCGTCCAGGCCCAAGCTCTGGAATTCCAGGCTGGAGCGGTTGATGGCCATTTCCAGGGCATAGCCGGCCTGTTGCAACCGGCGCAGGTCGGCGCAGGCCCGATTCAGCACCCAGTCGCCCAGGGCCTGCACCATGCCGCATTCCTCCGCTACCGGCACAAACTCGGCCGGAGAAATAAAGCCGAGGACCGGATGCTGCCAGCGCACCAGGGCTTCCAGCTTGGTTACCCGGCCCGAGGCGGTGTCCACTATCGGCTGGTAATACAGGCTGAGTCCGCCCTGCTTCACCGCCTCCACCAGTTCGTGCTGCAGCCGCAGGCGGCGGGTTTGGGAGCGGTTGAGCTGGTTGTCGTACAGGGCCAGGGGCTGCTTTTTCTGCTTGGCGCCAAACAGCGCCTGCTCCGCATGCTGCAGCAGGGTTTCGGCGTCCTGCTCCTCCACTCCGGGCCAGAGGGCACCACCCAGGGTGGCCTCCACATACAGGTGCTGGCTGGCCAGGTGGAGGGGCCGGTTGAGCGCTCCCAGCAGGTGTTTGCCGAAAATCCGCGCCTGGCGGTGCTGCACTATGCCCGGCACCAGCACCGCGAATTCGTCGCTGCCGATGCGGGCCAGGAAGTCGCCGCCGCGCAGCCGGCCGCGCAGGCGCAGCGCCACTTCCCGCAGCACCTGGTCGCCGACCCTGTGGTTCATGGCGTTGTTGAACAGCCGAAAATTGTTGATGTCGAGGATCATCAGCGCAAAGGGTTCGCCCTGCCGGCAGGCCCGGGCCAGCCGCTGCTGGAAACTGGCCCGGTTGGCCAGGCCGGTGAGGCCGTCTTCCTCTGGCTGGGCGCCCGGCGCGGGGGCGGGCGGACTGATTTCGCTGAAGACCGCCAGGTACTGGCTCTGGTGCCCCTGGCGGGTGAGCGAGGTGATCCTGAGCTGTTCGGGATAAACCTGGCCGTTCTTGCGCCGGTTCCACACTTCACCCTGCCAGCTGCCTTGCTCGCGCAGGGCCTGGTTCATGCGCTGATAGAAGTCGCGGGAATGCATGCCCGATTTGAGCAGGGAGGGAAAGCGCCCCAGCACTTCCTCCTGGCGATAGCCGGTGATCTGTTCGAATGCCGGGTTGACCGCCACGATGCGGCTGCTGGCATCGCAGATCATCAGCCCTTCGGGGCGGGCCGGCGGCGGGCTGAAATGGGTCCTGGGTCCGACCGGCTCCGCCGGTTGGGGTTGCAGTTGCTCGATAAGGCCCACCAGATAGTCGGGCTGGCCCTGTTCGTCGCGCACCAGGGTCAGGTGCGCCACTCCCCTGAGCACCCGGCCGTCCTTGTGCAGGTAGCGCTTTTCCAGCGCCGCCATGCCCTGGCCGGGCTCGTCGGCCAGTCGCTGGTACAGCCGCAGTGTATCGGGCCAGTCGGCGCTGTGGCAGAGATAACTGAGCGACTTGCCCCTGAGATCGGCGGCGGAAAAGCCCAGGGCCCGCTGCATGGCGCCGTTGCTCCATTCAATCAGGCCCGCCGGGCTGGCCTTGACCATGGGCAACGGCAGATGGCGGAACAGGGACAGGCTGGCGCCGGCGGCACGGGCCCGGTCCTGCTGGGCGAAGATGGCGCGAAACAGCTTGAGCCAGGCGGCGGCGGACGGCAGCCGTCCCTGCTGGCGCCACAAGAACAACAGGCCGTAGCCCGGATAACTGGGCGCCAGCGACAGGCCGTAACCGGCCGCCACCTCCAGGGTCTGGCAGTACTGGCGCGGCAAGGGCTGGCGCCCATGCCGCAGCCCGGTCAGCGGCTGCCCGGGCAGGGGCACGCCCGCCGCCAGCAACGGCTGCCATTGATCCTGCCGCAACCGGCACAGCAAGGCGCCGTCCGCCACCCGTTGTTCAATCAGCTGGCTCAGGCACCAGAGGTTAAACCATGAGGATACCCTGCTTTCCATTGTTGCTCTCTAATCCCGCCTATCCATGCTCGTTAACCGTGTATACCCCATCCGCGCCGCCCCTGGCCAGACGAGGATCAAAAAAAGGTGGCCTAAGCCACCTTGGGTGATCCGGTTCAGGCAGCGATGCCCGAGTGACGCAGCAAGGCGTCGATGTTCGGCTCCCGGCCGCGGAACTGCTTGAACAGCTCCATCGGCTCCTTAGAGCCGCCCTGCTCCAGCACAGCGTGCAAAAAGTCGCGACCGGTCTTCGCCGAAAACACCCCTTCCTCCTCGAAGCGGGCGAAGGCGTCGCTCGACAGCACCTCGGCCCACTTGTAGCTGTAGTAGCCCGCCGCGTAGCCGCCGGCGAAGATGTGGGAGAAGCTGTGCTGGAAGCGGTTGAACTCGGGCGGCGGCAGCACCGATACCCGCTCCCGCACCTGGTCCAGTATTTCCTGCACCCGGCCGGGCCGGGCACCGTCCCGGGCCATGTGCAGACGGAAATCGAACAGGGCGAACTCCAGCTGGCGCAGCATCATCAGCGCCGAGTGGAAGTTGCGCGCCGCCAGCATCCGCTCCAGCATGTCCGCCGGCAGCGGCTCACCGGTCTCGAAGTGGCCGGAAATAAAGGCCAGCGCCTCGGGCTGCCAGCACCAGTTTTCCAGGAACTGGCTGGGCAGCTCCACCGCGTCCCAGGCCACGCCATTGATGCCGGCCACCCCGGCCACGTCCACCTTGGTCAGCATGTGATGGATGCCGTGGCCGAACTCGTGGAACAGGGTCAGCACCTCGTTGTGGGTGAACAGGGCGGGCTGGCCGCCCACCGGGCCGTTGAAGTTGCAGGTCAGGTAGGCCACCGGCTTTTGCAGGCTGCCGTCCTCCCGGTAGCGGCGGCCGATGCAGTCGTCCATCCAGGCGCCGCCGCGCTTGTTGGCGCGGGCGTAGAGATCCAGGTAGAAGCTGCCGCGCAGCTCACCGGTTTCGTCGAAAATATCGAAAAAGCGCACGTCCGGATGCCACACTTCCACCCCGAAACGCTCCCGGACCTTGATGCCGAACAGCCGCCTAACGGTCTCGAACAGGCCCTGCACCACCTTTTGCTCGGGGAAGTAGGGACGCAGTTCCTCGTCGGAAATGGCATAGGTATGCTGCTTGAGTTTCTCGCCGTAATAGGTGACATCCCAGGCATTGAGCCGTTCGACGCCGTGCTGCTCGCGGGCGAAGGCGGTCAGTTCGGCCAGCTCCGCCTCGCCCTGGGGATGGGAGCGTTCGGCCAGTTGTTCGAGAAACTCCAGCACCTGCTGCTCGCTCCGGGCCATCTTGGTGGCCAGGGAGACCTGGGCGTAGTGCTCAAAGCCCAGCAGCTCGGCCAGCTCCTGCTTGAGCGCCAGGGTTTCCTCTATGATGGCGGTGTTGTCGAACCGGCCCGCATCCGGGCCCTGATCGGAAGCGCGGGTGGTGTAGGCCCGGTACATTTCCTCGCGCAGGGCGCCGTTGTCGGCGTACATCATTACCGGCAGGTAGGAGGGAATATCGAGGGTGAACAGCCAGCCGTCCAGCTCCCGGGCCCTGGCCTGGGCCTCGGCGGCGGCCAGCGCCGAGGCGGGCAGGCCGGCCAGCTCGGCCCGGTCGGTAATGTGCTTGACCCAGGCCTGGGTAGCGTCCAGCACCCGGTTGGAAAAGGTGGAGGCCAGCTCCGACAGCCGGCTGCGGATGGCGCCGAAACGCTGCTTTTGCTCCGCTTCCAGGGCGATGCCCGACAGGCGGAAATCGCGCAGGGTATTCTCGACTTCCTTTTGCTGGGCCTGGCTCAGCTTTTTGAAGTCGTCCCGTTCCGCCAGGCTCTGGTAGGCGGCGAACAGGCCCTCGTGCTGACCCATCCAGGTCTGGTATTCCGACAACAGCGGCAGGCAGGACTCATAGGCCTGGCGCAGCGCCTCGTTGTTCATCACGCTGTTGAGATGGCTGACCGGCGACCAGATGCGGCTGAGGTGATCGTTGACTTCCTCCAGCGGCGCCACCAGGTTGTCCCAGGTGAACTCCTCGTGGCGCGCCAGTACGGTTTCCACCCGTTTCCTGCAATCCGCAATGGCATGCTCTACCGCCGGCTTGATGTGTTCCGGCTTGATCTGGCTGAACGGCGGCAGGCCGTCCATGGTGAGTAGCGGATTCGTCATGGTCCTGTACCTCTTGTTGTTTTGGCCATCGCGCTGCCTGCCGGCAAGCGAGGGAATACCCCCTAACATGGTGACAGCGGGCCCAATGTTCAAGCTTTTCCTGCGTTAGCCTCCCGATTGACCGGCAAAGCGACCAATTGTTGACCGCCAGTCCCGCCAAAACTTGGTGTACAATCGGCAAGGCGTTTTATTTGAATCCTTCGACCCAGGGAGCAGACATATGGCACAGCATTTCGACTATATCGCCATCGGCGGCGGCAGCGGCGGCATTGCCTCCGCCAACCGGGCGGCCATGTACGGCAAGAAAGTAGCCCTGATCGAGGCCAAGGATCTGGGCGGTACCTGCGTCAACGTGGGCTGCGTACCGAAAAAGGTGATGTGGCACGGTGCCCAGGTGGCCGAGGCCATCAAGCTCTATGCCGCCGACTACGGCTTTGATGTGGAGCTCAAGGGCCACGACTGGGGCACCCTGGTGGAAAGCCGCCAGGCCTACATCGGCCGCATCCACCAGTCCTACGACCGGGTGCTGGGCAACAACAAGGTCACGGTGATCAAGGGCTTTGCCCGCTTCAAGGGCGCCCGCACCCTGGAAGTGAACGGCGAAGAGGTCACCGCCGACCACATCCTCATCGCCACCGGCGGCGAGCCCGTTATTCCGCACATTCCGGGTGCCGAGCACGGCATCGACTCCAACGGTTTTTTTGCCCTGACCGAGCAGCCCAAACGGGTGGCGGTGGTCGGCGCCGGCTACATAGCGGTGGAGCTGGCCGGGGTGCTGCACTCACTGGGCAGCGAGACCCACCTGCTGGTGCGCAAGCAGGCGCCGCTGCGCAACTTCGACCCCCTGCTCACCGACACCCTGGTGGAAGTGATGGCCGAAGACGGCCCCACCCTGCATACCCATTCCGTGCCCAAGAGCGTGGAAAAGCACAATGATGGCAGCCTGACCCTGCACCTGGAAAACGGCGAGTCCATCACAGTGGACTGCCTGATCTGGGCCATCGGCCGCCGCCCGCTGACCGGCAACCTCAACCTGGAAAGCGCCGGTGTCGAGCTGGACGACAAGGGCTACATCAAGGTGGATGAATACCAGAACACCTCGGCCCCGGGCGTGTATGCGGTGGGCGACAACATCGGCCGCGTGGAGCTGACCCCGGTAGCGGTGAAGGCCGGCCGGCAGCTCTCCGAGCGGCTGTTCAACAACAAGCCCGACGCCAAAATGGACTATGAGCTGGTGCCCACAGTAGTGTTCAGCCACCCGCCCATCGGCACCATGGGCCTGACCGAGCCGCAGGCCCGGGAGCGCTTTGGCGACGACAACGTCAAGGTGTACACCTCCTCCTTCACCGCCATGTACACCGCGGTGACCCAACACCGCCAGCCCTGCAAAATGAAACTGGTGTGCGCCGGCGAGGATGAAAAAGTGGTGGGTATTCACGGCATCGGCTTTGGCATGGACGAGATCCTGCAAGGCTTTGCGGTGGCGGTGAAGATGGGCGCCACCAAGGCCGACTTCGACGCCTGCGTGGCCATTCACCCGACTGCGGCGGAAGAGTTTGTGACCATGCGCTGAGCGGGATTGCCGCCCTCAGGCGTGACAGAAGGCGGCGTTGCGCCCCCGGCGCTTGGCCTGGTACAGGGCCCGGTCGGCCAGCTCGAACAGGACTTCCGGCCCATGCCCTTCGGCCGGCGACAGGCTGGCCGCCCCCACGCTCAGGGTCTGGCGGTCGGCAATGGGTGAAAAACGGTGTTCCATGGCCCGCTCGTGCAACTGGCGCACCAGTTGCTGCGCCAGTTGCCGTTCCCGCCCCGGCGCCAGGCCACGGAACAGCAGAACGAACTCGTCGCCGCCGTAACGTCCCAGCCAGCCGTGGTGGCGGTCGGCCACTGTCTGTAATAACGTCGCGATATCCAGCAGCACCTGGTCCCCCGCCAGGTGGCCGTAGTTGTCGTTGTATTCCTTGAAATAGTCCACATCCACCAGCAGCAGGCTGACGGTTTCTGGCGGCCGGGCCGCCGCCTGGGTCCAGAGCCCTTCCAGCACCTCCCAAATCGCCTTGCGGTTGAACACCCCGGTCAGACCGTCCCGGCTGGCGCTCTGGTGGCTGCTCTGGGCGCGCCGCTCGGCGTCGATACTGCGCAGAACCAGGCGGTGCAGCATCAGGAACAGACCGGCGCCGCTCAGCAGCAACAGCACCAGCAGCCATTCGTAGCGGTGCAGTGAACGGCTGAACGCGGCGTAATCATAATCCACTCCCAGCATGCCAATAAAACGACCGTCGCTGGCGTAAAAGGGGGCATAGCCGGTAATAAACTTGCCCCATTTGTCACGCGTCACCAAATAGGCGGGCTGGCGCCTGCGGAATACCTCTTTGTTGGTGTCTGCCAGCAGCGAATACCTATCCTTGTCGTGTTCCGCCACCGGGGTTGAGCCTTCTTTCGAGTTCCACGGCAATGACTGGGCATCAAGCAGGTATTGAATATCGAGCCCGGTTCCGACAGGGGCGCCATATAATGATTCTTCGCCCGGCTCTACCCGATAGCGCCAGGGCGGCGCCAGTTCGGTTTCGATATAGATATAGCGAATATCGGTCAGCGCCATCAGTTCACGGGCCTGGCGCTCAAAATCCTGGTTCAGCGGATGATGAACCAGCTCGCTAAACTCCAGCCGGCTCAATTCGGCCACCTGCTCCGGCGACAGCGCGGTATGGCGGGCCAGCTGGGTCGCCAGCGCCATCAGGTTGCGCCCGGTGTTGTGCTCAAATTCCTTGCGCACCAGATGGGCACCCAGCAGCACGATAAGCAGTACGCTGCCCAGCCAGAATGCAAATGGTAATAATTTTTTGTTTTCACCCGTTACAGGTATCAAGATCGATATCCATTCGTTTTCCCGGAAAGGTATCCGGGATTAAACCCCGAACAAAAAAGGCGGCGACATTTTTATTTTATGGCCGGCACCTGGCTTTAATTATCATTGGGCTTCGGGAAGGATTTTATAGCAGCCCCCGGAAAAGGCATATACGCTTTTAAATGTATAAGGATAAGTATTTACACTTACTTCCATCCTGTTTCGCCATTTTTATTACTATTTTGGTGGCAATAGAATTGGAGCCATTTCCGGCTGTTGTAATAGAATGGTTGGTCGTTGCCATGATGTGACAATACTATTCTGATAATGACAGCCAACACGCATTGGGGAAAGCCGGCATGACGCCTCACCAGACGGTCTATGTCGTTGACGATGACGACGTGCTCAGGCACCTGCTGGAACAAGTTTTTACCTCGGCAGGTTTTCGGGTGCTGACCTTTGCCTGCGCCGAGGACTTTCTCGCCAGCCAGCCCCACGGCGAGGCCGCCTGCCTGATCCTGGATCTGCGCATGCCCACCATCAGCGGCCTGGAACTGCAGAACATCATGCGGCAACGGCATATTGACATGCCGGTCATCGTCTATACCGGGAACGCGGATGTGGCCGTGACGGTCCGGGTGATGCAGCAGGGCGCCTTTACCCTGATTGAAAAACCCCTGAGCAGCGAGTTGCTGATCGCCGAGGTAAAAAAGGCCCTGCACCACGCCGAACGCCAGCAGGCACTGAAGCGGCGCATCCGTCACGCCCAGCAGGTGATGACCAGCCTGTCCCGCCGGGAGCGGGAAATCGCCGACCACCTGGCAGACGGACTGACCGCCGCCGACATTGCGGCCCGGCTGGAGCTCAGCGTGCGCACGGTGGAAACCCACAGGGCCAAGATTTTCCGCAAGCTGGGGCTCAAGTCGGTAGTGCTGCTGGCCCAGCTGGCGTTGCTGGCACGGCTCGGCTGACGCTGCCGCCAAATTGAGCGGTGCCCCCGATTGGGATACACTGCCCCCACTCTTTGCCCGCTTTCCGCCGAGGCCGCATGTCCAAACCGCAGGATAATGTCCGCATTATCAAAAAGTATCCCAACCGGCGCCTGTACGACAGCCACACCAGCAGCCATGTCACCCTGGCCGACATCCGCCGCCTGGTGCAGGAGGAAGAGTCCTTTCAGGTGGTCGACGCCAAAACCGGCGAAGATCTGACCCGCAGCATACTGCTGCAGATCATCCAGGAAGCCGAAAGCGACGGCGATCCCATCTTTTCCAGCGATATGCTGAAAAACATCATCCGCTTCTACGGCCCCTTCCAGGGCGTGCTCGGCAGCTACCTGGAAGAGAGTATCCAGTCGATGCTCGATATCCAGACCCAGGCCGGCATGCAGTCCTCCCAGGCCTGGTCCCAGTTCATGCAGGGCCAGGTGCCCATGATGCAGGAACTGATGCGCCAGTATGTGGAACAGTCCCGCCAGCTTTACCTTAATACCCAAAACATGTTCGGCCTGTTCGGCGGCTTCCCCGCCCCGGATGAACAGGAGCAAAAAAAAGACGGCGAGGACTGATCCCCGCCGCCTTGGCGTAAGGCGCCCGAATGCTCAGTGGTGGTGGCCGCCCTCGCCATGGGCATGGCCATGAGCGATTTCCTCTTCGGTGGCGGCCCGCACCGATGCCACGCCGAGTTCGAAGGTCAGGGTCAGGCCGGCCAGGGGATGGTTGAAATCCACCTCAGCCATGAACTTGCCGACTTTTACCACTGTTACCTGGCGATGGCCCTTATCGGTCTGCACCACGGCCACCATACCCGGCTGCCAGCGCTTGGCGCCTTCCAGATGCTTGACCGGGATCCGCTGGATCATACCTTCCTGGCGTTCGCCATAGGTTTCTGCCGGAGCCAGGGTTACGCTGAACCGATCGCCCTCGGCCTTGCCCGCCAGCGCCTGTTCCACGCCCGGCATCATGTTGTTGTGGCCGTGCAGATAGGCCAGGGGCGAGCGGCCTTCGTTGCTTTCCAGTACCTGGCCCTGCTCGTCTTTCAGGGTGTAATGCAATTGCACTACAGTGTTGTCCGCGATTTGCATCTCGATGTCCCGTGTTCGGTAAGAAATAAAGCCGACGGATAATAGCAGAAGCCCACGCCGGCTTCAGCGTTGTGAGCCGGGGCAGCGACTCCAGGGCGACGGCAAGCGGACTGCAGCTTGCCGGCCTGGTGGAAACCGGCATCCTCCTGGACACATAAAAAAAGCGACAGGGAAGTTGCCCTGTCGCCCAAACGAGATAACAGCTGTGTTCGAAGAAAATCAGCCGGCCTTGGTGGAAGAGGCGCGGGGGTTCTTGCCGGCGGTGCCGGCACTGGCGGCGGTCAGGCTTTTTTCGGCGGCTTCGGCAACCTGCCGGGCGGCTTTTTCGGAGCTGTCGGTCGCCTGCCTGATGGCCTTGTCGGCGATGTCGGCGGCGTCCTTGGCGGCCTTCTGGGCGCTTTCATAAGCGTCGTTGGCGTTGCTGACCGCTGTTTTCAGGGCAGAGACCGCAGGTTCGGCACCCGCCGGGGCCCGGCTGGCGAACTGCTCGACCCATTCGTCCACCTGGCGGTTGCCGGTGGCCACTTGTTGCTCGCCGTAGTGCGCCAGCTGCTGCTGGGTTTCTGTGGCCAGGGCCAGCAGGTCACGGTTGAAGGCCAGTTGGCGATCGAGCAGGGCAGAGGGGCTGCAGGTGGCGGCGTTCAGCTCAAGCAGGGCCTTGGGTTCGCGTACGGCCAGCAGCTTGCCGGCATAATCGAACTGGGCGGCGGCCAGGTCGGTCAGCGCCTTGTAGTGCAGCTGGCCCAGTTTTTCGGCGCCGGCAAACAGGTTGCCACTCAGATTTTGTACCAGGGCCAGGTTGGCCTGCTGGGCTTTTTGCAAGGTTGCGATATCAAACAATGACATGGTTGGCGTCTCCTGATGAATGGGGGGCTATTGCCCGGCACGCCAGCAAAGTCTTTTACCACTCAGGCTTGTTCGGCGCGCAAGGTCATTATTGCACCGCACAAAAATCTTTTACAAGCTCTTTTTTGTGCAGCGCAAAATAGCCGGCACGGGGAGCGCCGGCAGCGACAAAAGATACATATAAAATATATCTTTGATCACCGACAGGATCCGCCGGGCCGAAGCGGACCATACTGAAGCAATATGAATTCAGCATGACGGATCCCTAGCCCCATGAATGCCAGCACTCTCCAGGATATCCAGGCCATCCCTTTCCAGCCCGCTTCCCTCGATATCTGGGACGCCAAATACCGGCTCAAGAACGGTCGCGGCGACGCGGTGGACGAGGATTTGCCGGCCACCTACGACAGGGTAGCGCGGGCCCTGGCGGAGGCGGAAGCCACGCCGGCCCTGCGCAAAACCTGGTACAAGCAGTTCCGCTGGGCGCTGGAACAGGGCGCCATCCCTGCCGGGCGCATCATTTCCAACGCCGGCGCCCTGGCCCACAAGCCGGCCACCTCCACCATCAATTGCACTGTGTCGGGCACCATTCAGGACTCAATGGACGATATTCTGCGCAAGGTGCACGAAGCCGGGCTGACCCTTAAGGCCGGTTGCGGTATCGGCTACGAGTTTTCTACCCTGCGCCCGCGCAATGCCTTCGTCTCCGGCGCCGGCGCCTACACCTCGGGTCCCTTGTCGTTCATGGATATTTATGATCGCATGTGCTTCACCGTGTCTTCGGCGGGCGGGCGCCGCGGTGCACAAATGGCAACCTTCGACATCAGTCATCCGGATGTGGTCGACTTTATCCGGGCCAAGCGGGAGGACGGCCGCCTGCGCCAGTTCAACCTGTCGTTGCTGATCAGCCGCGATTTTATGGCGGCGGTGGAGCAGGACGCCGACTGGCCGCTGGTGTTTCCGGCCACCGCCGCCGAGATTGAGCGCGACCGGCTCGACATCCACGACCCGGCCCAAATCCTCTGGAAGGACTGGCACCTCAAGCAGGACTACCTGCTCGATGAGCAGCACAGGGTAGCCCACCGGGTGTACGGGGTGATCCGGGCCCGCAAGCTGTGGAACCTGATCATGAGTTCTACCTACGACTTCGCCGAGCCGGGCTTCATCCTGATCGACCGGGTGAACGAGCTGAACAACAACTGGTTCTGCGAGACCATCCGCGCCACCAACCCTTGCGGCGAGCAGCCGCTGCCGCCCTACGGCAGCTGCCTGCTGGGCTCCATCAACCTGACCCGCTTCGTGCTCCGCCCTTTCGGCCCCGAGGCCGAGTTCGACTGGGATCGCTACCGGCAGGTGGTCGCCATTTTCACCCGCATGCTGGACAACGTGGTGGAGATCAACGGCTTGCCGCTGGCGGCCCAGCAGGCCGAGATCACCGGCAAACGCCGCCATGGCATGGGCTACCTGGGCCTGGGCTCGGCCCTGACCCTGCTGGGGCTGCGTTACGGCTCGCCCGAGGCGGTCGCCTTTACCGAACGGGTGACCCGCGAGCTGGCCGTCACCGGCTGGAAAACCGGCCTGGAGCTGGCCCGGGAAAAGGGGCCTGCGCCGGTGCTGCTGCAGGAATTCGAACTGACTCCGGAGCTGCTGCGCCTGCGCCCCGAATTGCTGGATGACGGTTACCGGCCCGGCGACCGGGTACCCGGACGGATACTGCACGCCCGTTACAGCCGCTATATGCAGCAGTTGGCCCACATAGAGCCGGAGCTGGTGGCCGGGCTGGCGGAGGTCGGCGCGCGTTTTACCCACCATTCATCGATAGCGCCAACCGGCACCATTTCCCTGTCCCTGGCCAACAACGCCAGCAACGGCATAGAGCCGAGCTTCGCCCACCACTACAGCCGCAACATTATCCGCGCCGGGCGCAAGACCAAGGAAAAGGTGGACGTCTTTTCCTTCGAACTGCTGGCCTACCGCCATCTGGTCAACCCCGGAGCCCTGCCCGACAGCACGGACCCCGCCCAGACCCTGCCCGACTATTTTGTGACCGCCGGCGACATTACGCCCCGCCAGCATGTGGATATGCAGGCCGCCGCCCAGCGCTGGATAGATTCGTCCATCTCCAAAACCGCCAATGTGCCCGCCGACTATCCGTTCGAGCAGTTCAAGGACATTTATCTCTATGCCTACCGGCAGGGCCTGAAAGGCTGTACCACCTTCCGCTTCAACCCCGCCGCCTTCCAGGGGGTGCTGGTGAAGGAACAGGATCTGGCCGCCACCCGTTACCAGTTCACCCTGGAAGACGGCAGCACGGTCGAACTCAGCGGCAACGAAGAGGTGGAATACGACGGCGAACGGCATACTGCCGCCAATCTCTACGACGCCCTCAAGGAAGGGTATTACGGCAAATTCTGAAGGTATCCCATGAAAAAAATCAGCAAGAAGATTGTCGGCTACCGGGTGCTCGACCAGGACACCCCACCCCAGCAGGAAGCCCGGCCGCCCATAGTGCAGATGCACGAGGCGGTAAAACGGCCCGAGGTCCTGCTCGGCTCCACCTACAAAATCAAGACGCCCCTGTCGGAGCATGCCCTTTATGTCACCATCAACGACATGGTGCTCAACGAAGGCACCGAGCACCAGATCCGGCGGCCCTACGAAATTTTCATCAACTCCAAGAACATGGAGCACTACCAGTGGGTGGTGGCGCTGACCCTGCTGATGTCGGCGGTCTTTCGCAAGGGCGGCGACATCACCTTCATCGTGGAGGAGCTGCGTGCCGTGTTCGACCCCCAGGGCGGCTATTTCAAGCCCGGAGGCCGCTTCATGCCCTCCCTGGTGGCGGAAATCGGCGACGCCATCGAGCACCACCTGCGGATGATCGGCATGATCAGCCCACCCGGCCTGGATCCGCACCAGCAGGCAATACTGGACGAGAAGCGCGCCCAGTACGAGGCCAGGCAGGCGGACGCCGCGCCCCGGGAACCGGGCCAGTTTCCGGCCGATGCCCAGCTGTGCCGGAAGTGCCTGACCCGGGCCGCCATTCTGCTCGACGGCTGCCTGACCTGCCTCAACTGCGGCGAGTCCAAATGCGGTTGACGGGGATGATGTGTGTGGCTGGCCCACACACATTGATCACAAATAAAAATACAAAAATGAACACAAAAAGCTTCGCACCCTCTCTTTGTTAATGTAGTGTAACCTCTTCGCCGCATCCCGTTTCGGCCGCCTCCAATCATAAAACTGAAATCCTCTTCCATAAAAAAATGCAAACCTGGCATGCTGTCCATCGCCTTTGGAAATCAACAAAAAAATACTGATAAACAATCACCTAACCATTAAAAAAACCTTTCCACCCCCTCCCAGAAAAAGACCTTCATTTCCACATTATAAAAATCATTTCCAAAATATGTTGATCGTCACATTTTTTTTCGTATCATCAGGGTATGGGTTGCGTAGTTGTTAAGCGTCCTCACCAGACCCCGATACGCACCAGTCACCACGGACAACAACAATGGTGCCGAGGGCACCTCAGATGAATGGATACAAACCATGGCTAAAATGAAAGCAATCGAAGCGGCCGCTAAAATCCTGGAACTGGAAGGTGTCACCAAAGCCTTTGGTGTTCCCGGCGCCGCCATCAACCCCTTCTACGCCGCGCTGAAGGGTCTCGGCTCCATCAGCCACGTGCTGGCCCGCCACGTCGAGGGTGCCTCCCACATGGCCGAAGGCTACACCCGTGCCAACCCGGGCAATATCGGGGTCTGTATCGGTACCTCCGGCCCCGCCGGCACCGACATGATCACCGGCCTGTACTCCGCCTCCGCCGACTCCATTCCGATCCTGTGCATCACCGGCCAGGCGCCGCGTGCCCGCATGCACAAGGAAGACTTCCAGGCCGTGGACATCGAGTCCATCGCCAAGCCGGTCGCCAAGTGGGCGGTCACCGTGATGGAGCCGGCCCAGGTGCCCGGTACCTTCCAGCAGGCGTTCCATATCATGCGTTCCGGCCGTCCCGGCCCGGTGCTGATCGACCTGCCCTTCGACGTACAGATGGCCGAGATCGAGTTCGATCCGGAAGCCTACCAGCCGATGACCCCGTACAAGCCGGCCGCCACCCGCATACAGGTTGAAAAAGCCCTGACCATGCTGAACGCCGCCGACAAGCCGCTGATCGTTTCCGGTGGCGGCGTGATCAACGCCGATGCCGCCGATCTGCTCACCGAGTTCGCCGAAGTGCTGGCCGTGCCGGTGATCCCGACCCTGATGGGCTGGGGCACCATTCCCGACGACCACGAGCTGATGGCCGGCATGTGCGGCCTGCAGACCTCGCACCGCTACGGCAACGCCAACCTGCTGGCTTCCGACTTCGTGATCGGCATCGGCAACCGCTGGGCCAACCGCCACACCGGTTCCGTCGACGTCTACACCAAGGGCCGCAAGTTCGTGCACGTGGACATCGAACCGACCCAGATCGGCCGGGTGTTCGGCCCGGATCTGGGCATCGTGTCCGACGCCGGCGAAGCGCTGAAGCTGTTCGTGGAAGTGGCCAAGGAGTGGAAAGCCGCCGGCAAGCTGAAAGATCGCAGCGCCTGGGTTTCCGAGTGCCAGCAGCGCAAGCGCACCCTGCAGCGCAAGACCCACTTCGACAACACCCCGGTCAAGCCGCAGCGCGTATACGAAGAGATGAACAAGGCCTTCGGCCGCGACACCACCTATGTGTCCACCATCGGTCTGTCGCAAATCGCCGCCGCCCAGTTCCTGCACGTGTACAAGGCGCGCAACTGGATCAACTGCGGTCAGGCCGGCCCCCTGGGCTGGACCATTCCCGCCGCCCTGGGCGTATGCGCCGCCGAGCCGGGCCGCCAGGTGGTTGCCCTGTCCGGCGACTACGACTTCCAGTTCATGATCGAAGAGCTGGCGGTGGGTGCCCAGTTCAAGCTGCCCTACATCCACGTGCTGGTGAACAACTCCTACCTGGGCCTGATCCGCCAGTCCCAGCGCGGTTTCGACATGGACTACTGCGTCCAGCTGTCGTTCGAGAACATCAACGCGCCGGAGCTGGGCGAATACGGTGTGGATCACAAGGCCGTGGTCGAGGGCCTGGGCTGCAAGGCCATCCGGGTATTCAAGCCGGAAGACATCGCCCCCGCCTTCGAACAGGCCAAGGCGCTGATGGCCGAGCACCAGGTGCCGGTAGTGGTGGAAGTCATCCTGGAGCGGGTGACCAACATCGCCATGGGCGTGGAAATCGACGCCATCAACGAGTTTGAAGAGCTGGCCGAGAAGGGTGCCGACGCTCCCACCGCCATCTCCCTGCTCGACTGACGGTATGGGCCCGGCCCGGGGCCGGGCCCATACTGAACTTGCCCCCAAGAACATAAGGACATCGCAATGCCGAAATTAGCCGCCAACCTGTCGATGCTGTTTACCGAGGTCGACTTCCTGGACCGCTTCGACGCCGCCGCCAAGGCCGGTTTCAAGGGCGTGGAATACCTGTTCCCCTACGACTATCCGGCCGAGGTCATCAAGGCCAGGCTGGACCAGAACGGCCTGGAGCAGGTGCTGTTCAATCTGCCGGCCGGCGATTGGGCCGCGGGCAGCCGCGGCATTGCCGTCGATCCGAGCCGGGTTGAAGAGTTCAAGGCCGGCGTGGACCAGGCCATCGCCTACGCCAGGGTGCTGGGCAACAAGCAGGTCAACTGCCTGGCCGGCATCCCGCCCGCCGGCGTGTCCGCCGAACAGGCCGAGGCCACCTTTGTCGCCAACCTCAAGTACGCCGCCGAGAAGCTGAAGGAAGCCGGCATCAAGCTGATTGCCGAGGCGATCAACACCCGCGACATTCCGGGCTTTTTCCTGAACAACAGCAAGCAGGCGCTGGACATCATCGAGAAGGTGGGTTCCGACAACCTGGCGTTCCAGTACGACATTTACCACATGCAGATCATGGAAGGGGACATCATCCCGACCATCGAGAAAAACCTGAGCATCATCAACCATATCCAGCTGGCCGATAACCCGGGCCGCCATGAGCCGGGCACCGGCGAGCTGAACTACCACAACATCTTCGCCTTCCTGGACAAGGTGGGCTACCAGGGTTGGGTGGGCGCCGAGTACAAGCCGGCCACCACCACCGAGGCGGGCCTGGGCTGGCTGAAAAGCCACGGCGTTGCCTGAATCCCTGAACTGATCGCTCCCGGCGCCGGCCATCCGGCGCCCCAAGCCAAGAGGAAACGAACATGAAAATAGGTTTTATCGGTACCGGTATCATGGGCAAGCCCATGGCCCAGAACCTGCAAAAAGCGGGTCACACCCTGTATTTCTCCGAGCACTACAAGCCGGCCCCGGCCGACCTGCTGGGTGATCACGGCATCGCCCTGGCCACGCCCAAGGCGGTAGCCCAGGAAGCCGAGGTGATCATCACCATGGTGCCCGATACGCCCCAGGTGGAAGCGACCCTGTTCGGCAAGGACGGCGTGGCCGAAGGCCTGTCCGCCGGCAAGGTGGTGGTGGACATGTCCTCCATCTCCCCCATGGCCACCAAGGGTTTTGCCAAGCGCATCAATGAACTGGGTGCCCAATACCTGGACGCCCCGGTGTCCGGCGGTGAAGTGGGCGCCATCAACGCCACCCTGACCATCATGGTCGGCGGCGAAGAGGCCACCTTCGAGCGCATCAAGCCGCTGTTCGACGCCATGGGCAAGAACATCACCCTGGTGGGCGGCAACGGCGACGGCCAGACCTGCAAGGTGGCCAACCAGATCATCGTGGCGCTGAACATCGAAGCGGTGGCCGAGGCCCTGGTGTTCGCCTCCAAGGCCGGCGCCAACCCGGCCAAGGTGCGCGAGGCGCTGATGGGCGGTTTCGCCTCTTCCAAGATCCTGGAAGTGCACGGCGAGCGCATGGTCAAGGGCACCTTCAACCCGGGCTTCCGCATCGCCCTGCACCAGAAGGACCTGAACCTGGCCCTGAGCGGTGCCCGCGAGCTGGGCGTGGCCCTGCCCAACACCGCCAGCGCCCAGGAACTGTTCAACACCTGTACCGCCCTGGGCGGCGACGGCTGGGATCACTCCGGCATGGTCAAGGCGCTGGAGCACCTGGCCAACCATAATATCCGGGGCGAGTAACCCTTTTTACCGGACCGCGGCTTTTTGGCTTCGGTCGCGGGCCGGTCAAAACCGGGGCTGGCACCGGCAACCGCAGACTTTCACTCAGGGGGCTTTGTGTTAGATCTTCATTGCCGGTTGTGCTGCCCCACCCTCTTCATCAGCGTAAGATAGAGACAGCCGTTTTTTCAGGAGTATTTGTAATGGATATCCATCCTCAGGAGTTGTTACAGCAGTTGTTCGACAGCGCCGTGGCCGCCGCCCTGCCCAAGGGCAACCTGGCCGAATACCTGCCCAGGGATACTCGTCAAAAAGCCGTTGTCATCGGTGCCGGCAAGGCCGCCGCCTCCATGGCCGCCGAGCTGGACGCCATCTGGGAAGGCGAACTGTCCGGCCTGGTGGTGACCCGCTACGATCACGGCGCGCCCTGCCAGCGCATCGACATCATCGAGGCCGCCCACCCGGTGCCGGATGACGCCGGCGAGCGGGTCGGCCGCCGCATGCTGGAACTGGTGTCCGGCCTCGGCGAGGACGACCTGGTGATCTGCCTGCTGTCCGGCGGCGGCTCCTCGCTGCTGAGCCTGCCGGCCCCGGGCCTGACCCTGTCCGACAAGCAGGCCATCAACAAGGCCCTGCTCCGGTCGGGGGCGGCCATCGACGAGATGAACTGCGTGCGCAAGCACCTGTCCGCCATCAAGGGTGGCCGCCTGGCTGCCGCCGCCTACCCGGCCCGGCTGATCGCCCTGGGCATTTCCGACGTGCCCGGCGATGAGGCCACCGTGATTGCCTCCGGCCCCACCGTGGCGGATCCCACCACCTCGGCCCAGGCCCTGGCCATCCTCGACCACTACGGCATCGAGGTGGGCGCCCATGTGCGCGACTGGCTGCAGAGCCCCGAGTCCGAGACCGTCAAGCCGGGCGACGAGCGCCTGAGCCGGGCCGAGTTCCACATGATAGCCACTCCCCAGGATGCGCTGGACGCCGCCGCCGACCTGGCCATGTCCCACGACATCACCCCCCTGGTGCTGGGCGACGGCATCGAGGGCGAGTCCCGGGAAGTGGCCAAGGTGCACGCCGCCATCGCCAAGCAGATAGTCAAGTGCGGCCAGCCCATCTCGGCCCCCTGCGTGATCCTGTCCGGCGGTGAAACCACGGTCACCATCAAGGGCAACGGCCGTGGCGGGCGCAACAGCGAGTTTATGCTGAGCCTGTTCAACGAGCTGAAGGGGCTGAAGGGCGTCTATGCCCTGGCCGCCGACACCGACGGCATCGACGGGGTGGAAGACAACGCCGGCGCCTACATCACCCCCGAGCTGTACGCCCGGGCCGAGGCGGCCGGCCTCAAGGCAGAAGACTACCTGGCCAACAACGACAGCTACGGTTTCTTCTCCCGGCTGGGTGTGCTGGTGGAAACCGGCCCCACCCGCACCAACGTCAACGATTTCCGCGCCATCCTGGTGCTGCCGGAATAACCGGACTTATAACAATAATCATTCTGGCCGCTCTGGCGGGCGGCAGGCACTCCCTGTAACAGGGCCGGGCGGACACGCCGGCCCTGTTTTTTTGCCCATTCACCGCTTTTCGCAACAAACACTCACTTTTTGCTCGAAGCATCCCCCCCTTTCCACTATAATCACGCGCTTTGAAATTTCCCGGCCCGCCGCCGGGTGGTTGACAGGCTCTAAGGGGGTATGACTGAGGTGATCAAGACACCGTACTATCTCATCGACAAAAGCAAACTGCTGCGCAACATGGAAAAAATTGCCTATGTGCGCGAACACTCCGGCGCCAAGGCGCTGCTGGCCCTGAAATGCTTCGCCACCTGGTCGGTGTTCGACCTGATGAGCCAGTACATGGACGGCACCACTTCTTCCTCCCTCAACGAAGTCAAGCTCGGCAAGCTCAAGTTCGGCGGTGAAACCCACGCTTACAGCGTGGCCTATGCCGACGACGAAATCGCAGAAGTGCTGGCCCACTCCGACAAGATCATCTTCAACTCCATCGGCCAGCTCGAACGCTTCGAGGCGGCCTCCGCCGACCACGTGCGCGGCCTGCGCCTGAATCCGGGTGTGTCCAGCTCCGAGTTCATCATCGCCGACCCCTCCCGCCCCTTCAGCCGCCTGGGCGAATGGGACGCGGCCAAGGTCGAACGGGTGCTCGACCGCATCTCCGGCTTTATGATCCACAACAACTGCGAGAACAGCGACTTCGCCCTGTTCGATCGCATGCTGGGCCAGATTGAGGAGAAATTCGGCAACCTGCTGGCGCAACCCCGGATCAGCTGGGTCAGCCTGGGCGGCGGCATCCACTTCACCGGCGAAGGCTACCCGCTCGACCAATTCTGCGCCCGGCTCAAGGCCTTTGCCGAACGCTACGGGGTGCAGCTCTACCTGGAGCCCGGCGAGGCGGCCATCACCCTCAGCACCTCCCTCGAGGTGACGGTGCTCGACACCCTGTACAACGGCAAGCAGCTGGCGATCGTGGACAGCTCCATCGAGGCGCACATGCTCGACCTGCTGATCTACCGCCAGAACGCCAAAATGGAGCCCTGCGACGGCCCCCATGAATACATGGTGTGCGGCAAGTCCTGCCTGGCCGGGGACATCTTCGGCGAGTTCAGGTTCGACCACGAATTGAAGGTCGGCGACCGGCTGTCGTTCATCGACGCCGCCGGTTACACCATGGTCAAGAAAAACTGGTTCAATGGCGTCAACATGCCCGCCATTGCCGTGCGTCAGCTCGACGGCAGCGTGGAACTGGTGCGTGAGTTCGGTTTCGACGATTTTGTAAACAGCCTCTCCTGAGGCATGGAGTAACCACAGCAAAGCCTTTCAAGGAGGCGATTCGAGGAAAAAAATGAAGAAAAACGTTCTGATTATTGGTGCCGGAGGTGTCGCCCAGGTGGTCGCGCACAAGTGTGCGCAGCATAACGACGTGCTGGGGAACATCCATATCGCTTCGCGTACTGTCGAGAAATGCCGGAAAATCGTCGACAGCGTGCGGGAAAAGGGCAGCCTCAAGGTTGCCGGTGAATTGCAAGCCCATGCCCTGGATGCGCTCGATATCGACGCCACCAAGGCATTGATTGACAAGACACAGTCGCAACTGGTGATCAATGTCGGATCGGCTTTCGTCAACATGTCGGTGCTGCAGGCCTGTATCGAGACCGGCGCCGCCTACCTCGACACCGCCATCCATGAAGATCCGGCCAAAATCTGCGAAAATCCGCCCTGGTATGCCAACTACGAGTGGAAGCGCAAGGCCATCTGCGAAGAGAAGGGCATCACCGCCATCCTGGGCGTGGGCTTCGATCCGGGTGTGGTCAACGCCTATGCCGCGGTGGCGGTGAAGGAGTGCTTCGACAGCGTCGACTCCATCGACATCATCGACATCAACGCCGGCAGCCACGGCCGCTACTTCGCCACCAACTTCGATCCGGAAATCAACTTCCGCGAGTTTACCGGCCGGGTCTGGTCCTGGCAGAACAGCGAGTGGGTGCAAAACCGGATGTTCGAGGTGAAGCGCACCGACGATCTGCCGGTGGTGGGCAGCCAGACCAGCTACATGACCGGCCACGACGAGGTGCACTCCCTGTCCCAGAACCTGGGCGTGCCCAACGTGCGCTTCTGGATGGGCTTTGGCGAGCACTACATCAATGTGTTCACCGTGCTGAACAACCTGGGCCTGCTCTCCGAGCAGCCGGTGAAGACCGCCGAAGGCCTGGAAGTGGTGCCGCTCAAGGTGGTCAAGGCCGTGCTGCCCGACCCCTCCTCCCTGGCGCCCACCTACAGCGGCAAAACCTGCATCGGTGACCTGGTCAAGGGCAAGAAGGACGGCCAGGACAAGGAAGTGTTCATCTACAACGTGGCCGACCACGCCGAGGCCTATGCCGAAGTGGGCAGCCAGGGCATTTCCTACACCGCCGGCGTGCCGCCGGTGGCCGCCGCCCTGCTGATCGCCTCCGGCGAGTGGGACGTGAAGCACATGGCCAACGTGGAAGAGCTGGATCCCAAGCCCTTCATCAACCTGCTCAACGACATGGGCCTGCCGACCCGGATCAAGGACGAGCAGGGCGATCGCCCGCTGCGCTTCTGAGCCCGGTTTAACCATGCAAAAGGCCAGTCAGCGGACTGGCCTTTTTTGTTTTCAGCTGCCCGCTTCCGGCTTCCGGCTTGCTTTGGGCGCCCGGCCGCCGATGGCCTTGGTCACTTCCCGGGCAGCGTCCATCACCAGGGCGCTGAGCATGGGGATACGCTCCCACTTCACCCGCACCGCCGGCCCGGAGATGGAGATGGCGGCCACCGCCTCGCCGTATTCGTTGTAGATATTGGCGGCGATGCAGCGCAGGCCTTCGAACTGCTCTTCGTCGTCCAGGGAGTAGCCCTGCTGGCTTATCTTGCCGAGTTCCAGTTCGAACTGGCTGGGATGGATAAGGGTATGAGCGGTAAAGGCCGCCATGCCGGTCTTGCGGATGATCTCCAGGGCGTCCTTGCGCGGCATGGCCGACAACAGCGCCTTGCCCACGCCGGAGGCGTGCAGCGGCGCCCGGCTGCCGAGCGACACCACCATGCGCATGGTCTGGGGCGATTCCACCTGGCCCACATACACCACGCTGTTCTGCTCCACTATCCCCAGGTTGGAGGTTTCGCCGGTTTCTGCCACCAGCCGCTTCATGAAGGGCCTGGCCTGGGCGATAAAGTCGCGCTTTTTCAGGTAGGCGTTGCCGATGGAAAAGGCGTTGACGCCGATGCTCCACAGCCCCTGGGTATCATCCACGTCCACAAAATCGTGGCTGCGCAGGCTGTTGAGCAGGCGATGGGCGGTGGATGGCGCCAGCCCCAGGCTGCCGGCCACGTCGGTGAGCGACATGCCCATATCCGAAGCGGCCAGCCGCTCCAGCAGCAGCAGGGCACGGGACAGGGACTGGACCTGGCTGGTGCCGGCCGCGGCGGCGCTTTTCGTCTTTTTGGTTTTTGTTCCGTCTGCCATGTAAAAGCCGTGTAATACAGAGACCTGGCCGACATTGTAGGGGGAATCGGGAGGCAAGTCCCGCCCCGTGTGGATTGCCGCCGCTTCCTGCTATAGTGGGCGCCCCTTGGATAACAGAGGAGCCGGCGGATGATCCCGGACAGCAAACTGCCCGACCAGGGCACCACCATTTTCACCCGGATGAGCGCCCTCGCCGCCGAGCACGGCGCCATCAACCTGTCCCAGGGCTTTCCCGACTTCGACGGCCCTGCCTACCTGAAGGAGCGGCTGGCCCACCATGTGGCGAGCGGCGCCAACCAGTACGCCCCCATGGCCGGGGCCCCGGCCCTGCGCCAGGCCATCGCCGCCAAAATCCGGCACCAGCACGGCATCGGCCTCAGCGCCGAACATGAGATCACCGTTACCGCCGGCGCCACCGAGGCGCTCTACGCCGCCATCACCGCCCTGGTACGTCCCGGCGACGAGGTGGTGTGCTTCGACCCCAGCTACGACAGCTACGCCCCGGCGGTGACCCTGGCCGGCGGCCGCCTGGTGCGGCTGCCGCTCAGCCCGCCCGGGTTCCGCCCCGACTGGGCCCAGTTCCGCGCTAGCCTGAGCCCGCGCACCCGGCTGGTGATCGTCAACACGCCCCACAACCCCACCGCCACCGTCTGGCAGGCGGACGATTTCAACCAGCTGTGGCAGGCCATTGCCGATCACAACATCTTCGTGCTGAGCGACGAGGTCTACGAACACATCTGCTTTACCCCGGCCGGCCACAGCAGCGTGCTGCACCATGCCAACCTGAGGGAACGGGCCATCGCCGTGTCTTCCTTCGGCAAGACCTATCATATGACCGGCTGGAAGGTCGGCTACGCCGTGGCGCCGCCGGCCCTCACCGAAGAGCTGCGCAAGGTGCACCAGTACCTCACCTTCTCGGTCAACACCCCGGCCCAGCTGGCCCTGGCGGACATGCTCGAGGCCCATCCCGAACACTGGCGGCAGTTGCCGGAGTTCTACCGGGCCAAGCGGGACCGTTTCGCCCGGGCGCTGGCGGGCAGCCGTTTCAAGGTATTGCCGAGCCTCGGCACCTACTTCCTGCTGGTGGACTACGGCGCCATCAGCGAGCTGGACGACCTGACCTTCGCCCGCTGGCTGACCGAGCACGCCGGCGTGGCCGCCATCCCGCTGTCGGTGTTCTGTGAAGGGCCCTTCCCCCACCAGCTGGTTCGGCTATGCTTTGCCAAACAAGACGAAACCCTGGACCAAGCGGGAGCCCGCCTATGCCAACTCTGAATCTCAGCCTGCTGCAGCAGCCCCTGCGCTGGCACGACGGTCCGGCCAACCTGGCCCATTTCGACGGCCTGCTGGCCGGGCTGCACGGCCAGGATCTGATCCTGCTGCCGGAAATGTTCACCACCGGCTTCGCCATGGACGCTTCCCGCCACGCCCTGGCGGAAGAGGAGGTGATCGACTGGCTGCACGATCATGCCCAGCGGCTGCAGGCCATGATTGGCGGCAGCGTGGCGCTCGCCACCGAAACGGGGACGGTCAACCGCTTCCTGCTGGTGGATCCCCACCGCCGGGTGCACCGCTACGACAAGCGCCACCTGTTCCGCATGGCCGGCGAGCACCAGTTTTACCGGCCGGGAGCGGAACGGGTGATAGTGGAGTGGAAGGGATTCCGGATACTGCCGCAGATCTGCTACGACCTGCGTTTTCCGGTGTGGTGCCGCAACCGCAACGATTACGATCTGGCACTGTTCGTAGCCAACTGGCCGGCGCCCCGGGCCCACCACTGGACCGCCCTGCTCACCGCCCGCGCCATCGAAAACCAGGCCTTCGTGGCCGGCTGCAACCGGGTCGGCCAGGATCCCAACGGCCTGAGTTACAGCGGCAACAGCCTGATCCTCTCGCCCCAGGGCGAGCTGCTGGCCAAGGCCGGCGACCACCAGGCCGCCGTGCTGCAGGCCAGCCTCAGCCTGGCCGAGTTGCGGGACTACCGGGAGCGCTTTCCGGCCTGGATGGACGCGGACGACTTCCGGCTCGAGTAGCACCGCCAGGCCTGACCCGGATAACCCGCTCCGGGCATAACAAAGGCCGCAACCGACAGTGTCGGTTGCGGCCTTGTTTTTGGATGGCGCAAAAAACGAAAAAACCGACTCTAGGTCGGTTTAATAATGGTCGGCGTTGAGGGATTCGAACCCCCGACCCTCTGGTCCCAAACCAGATGCGCTACCAGGCTGCGCTAAACGCCGAGAAGTCTTTCAGTGGGCTGCTACGGCTGCCGCCGCTTTCCCTCTGTACGGCAGGACAATCTATCCTGGCCGTGCCGATTATGTTCGGAAGCAGTGGTGCGAAGGGGGGGACTTGAACCCCCACGTCCGAAGGACACTAACACCTGAAGCTAGCGCGTCTACCAATTCCGCCACCCTCGCATTGTTACCGCTTCCAGGCTCTTGGCCTGAAACTGGGGTGACCGACGGGGCTCGAACCCGCGACAACCGGAATCACAATCCGGGACTCTACCAACTGAGCTACGGTCACCACATTTTGTCCATTACCAGATGGCGCGCCCGACAGGATTCGAACCTGTGACCTCTGCCTCCGGAGGGCAGCGCTCTATCCAGCTGAGCTACGGGCGCTCTATATTTGGACGGAGCGAATACTAAGGTTACCCCCCTGCCTTGTCCAGCACTTTTTTGCAATAAAAACGCGGCTGCCGCTTTTGTCGGCAGAGTGCTGCTTTTTTTGGCTAGAATGGTCACAGGAGCGGGGGCAGGCGATTGACTTGGCGCCGGAAAAACCTAGAATCACCGCTCGCGAATGAACGTTCATTCATGACTTTTCCATCCCGGGTAACAGAATACGATGACAGACAAGCGTGAGCGCATCCTCAATGCGGCGGAGGCCCTGATCGCCCACTATGGCTTCCAGGGCATGTCGATGCAACTGGTTGCCAGGCAGGCGGACGTCGCCACCGGCACCATTTACCGCTATTTCAAGGACAAGGAAAGCCTGCTGCGCTGCGTGCACGAAGAACGGCTGCAGGAGGTGTCGGTCGCCCTGCTCGCCGGGCTGGACTCGGGCCCGCCCAGTTACCAGCAGTTTCGTACCCTGTGGCTGAACTGTATCCGCTACCTGCTCGACAACCCGGATTGCCTGATGTACCGGGTGCAGTACGAGGCCTCTCCCCTGTTCAACCGGGAAGAGGAAAAACAGATGGATGAACGTTACTTCAAACCCGTTTTCGAGTTTTTCGAACGGGGCCGGGAGGCCGGCATCTTCCGCAATATACCGGCGGAGCTGCTCGGTTTCCTGGCTCTGGAAAACCTGATGCTGTTGACGCAAAAACACACCAAGGGCTGTATCCGGCTCGAAGAAAGCCTGTACGACGAACTGATCGATGCAGCCTGGAACGCCATTCTAAAACGATAACAAATAGTCGCGGGAGTGACCCTGATGAAAAAATGGACCCTGTCCATGCTGCTGCTGGTGGTGCTGATTTTTGGCAGCGTAATTGGCTTTAACCTGTTCAAGCAAAACATGATGGCCCAGTATTTCGCCAATATGCCGATACCGAGCTTTCCGGTGACCCTGCAGACGGTGGCCACCAGTGACTGGACGCCGCGCATTGCCGCCATCGGCTTTATCGAGCCTATCCAGGGCATCAATGTCAGCAATGAGTCCGCCGGTATCATCCGCGCCATTCACTTCGAGTCCGGTCAGCAGGTCAAGGCAGGTCAGGTGCTGGTGGAGCTGGATGCGGACGTGGAAAAAGCCAACCTGCGCAGTGCCGAGGGGCGCCTGCCCTCGGTGCAGGCCAACCTGGAGCGGATGCGCCAGCTTTATGCCCGGGGTTCGGTGTCCAAGGGCCAGCTGGACGAGGCGGAAGCCAACTACCGCGAGCTACAGGGTCAAATAGACTCACTCAAGGCCACCATAGAGCGGCGTACCATACGTGCGCCCTTCGACGGCATCATGGGTATCCGCAACGCCTTTCTCGGCCAGTACCTGAATGCCGGCGCCGACATCGCCCGGCTGGAGGACATCAGCCATTTCCGCATCCGCTTCACCATTCCCCAGACCCGGCTGGCCGACATTGCCGTGGGCCAGGGGTTGAACATTTTCGTGGACGCCTATCCCGACACCCCCTTCGAGGGGCAAATCACCGCCATAGAGCCACAGGTCAACCCGGAATCGGGCGTGGTGCAGGTGCAGGCCAGCATTCCCAACCAGGACGGCAAGCTGCGCTCGGGCATGTTCGCCAAGCTCGACGTCCGCTTGCCGACCCAGAAAGACCAGATACTGGTACCCCAACACGCCATCAACTTCACCCTCTACGGTCAGACCGTGTATGTGGTGGAAGAACAGCAGACCGAAGAGGGCGACTCCGTGCTGGTGGCCCGTCAGCGGGTGGTGGAAGTGGCCGAGCGCGAGGCCGAGCTGGCCCGGGTAGTGAAGGGGCTGGAACCCGGCGAGAAAATCGTGACCTCCGGCCAGGTGCGGCTGTCCAACGGCAGCCGGGTCAAACCGGTGGAAAGCGACGCGCTCGACACCCCGGCCAACGCCCCCATGCTGTAACGCGGAGAACCCCATGCGTTTTACCGATATTTTTATTAAACGGCCGGTGCTGGCCGTGTCGATCAGCCTGCTGATCGTACTGCTGGGGCTGCAGGCCCTGCAGAAAATGCAGGTGCGGGAATATCCGGAAATGACCAACACCGTCATCACCGTCTCCACCGGCTACTACGGCGCCAGTGCCGATCTGGTGCAGGGCTTTATCACCCAGCCCCTGGAACAGGCCATCGCCCAGGCCGACAACATCGACTTCATGAGTTCCACCAGCAGCACCGGCAGTTCCAAGATCACGGTGCAGATGAAGCTCAACACCGATTCCAACGCGGCCCTGTCGGACATTCTCGCCCGGGTCAACTCGGTACGTTCGCAACTGCCCCGGGAGGCGGAAGATCCCAGCCTGGAGATGACCACGGGGGCTTCCACCTCCATCATGTACATCGCCTTCAGCAGCGAGCAGCTCAGTTCACCCGAGATCAACGACTACCTGGAGCGGGTGGTGCGGCCCCAGTTCTACTCGGTGGACGGGGTAGCCAAACTCAACCTGTTCGGCGGCGCCAAGTTCGCCCTGCGCATCTGGCTCGACCCGCTGCGCATGGCCGCCTACCAGCTGACCGCCGCCGAGGTGCTGTCGGTGCTGCAGGCCAACAACTACCAGGCCGCCGCCGGCCAGGCCACCGGCTATTACATGCTCTACAACAGCAAGATCAACTCCCAGGTGGAAACCGCCGAGGAGCTGGAGTCGCTGGTCATCGCCACCCGCAACGACGCCGTGGTGCGGCTGCGCGACCTGGCCCGGGTCTCCCTGGAAAAGAGCCACGATGTGGTGCGCGCCCTGGCCGACGGCGAGTCGGCGGTGATCATCGGGGTGGACCCCACCCCCTCCGCCAACCCGCTGGACGTGGCCGCCAACGTGCGCGACATGCTGCCCGACCTCGAGCGCAACATGCCCGACACCATCAAGATGAAGCTGCTGTACGACGCCACCGACGCCATCAACGAGTCCATCTTCGAGGTGGTCAAGACCATCCTCGAAGCCTCGCTGATCGTGCTGGTGGTAATCACCCTGTTCCTGGGCTCGCTCAGGGCGGTGCTGATCCCCATCATCACCATTCCCCTGTCGCTGGTGGGCGTGGCCATACTGATGAACCTGTTCGGCTTCAGCATCAACCTGATGACGCTGCTGGCCATGGTGCTGGCCATCGGCCTGGTGGTGGACGACGCCATAGTAGTGGTAGAGAACGTCGACCGCCATATCAAGGCCGGGGAAGACCCCTACCGGGCCGCCATTCTCGGCACCCGGGAAATCGCCCTGCCGGTGATCACCATGACCATCACCCTGGCGGCGGTGTATGCCCCCATTGCCCTGATGAGCGGCATTACCGGCTCCCTGTTCAAGGAGTTTGCCCTCACCCTGGCCGGCGCCGTCTTTATCTCCGGGGTGGTGGCGCTGACCCTGTCGCCCATGATGTGCTCCCGGCTGCTCAAGGCCCACGTCAACCCCAACCGTTTTGAGCGAGCCGTGGAAAATACCCTGGAGCGGCTGACCGAGCGCTACTCGCGCATGCTGGACGCGGTCATGGGCAAGCGCCCTGTGGTGATCGCCTTCGCGGTGCTGGTGTTCGGCTCGCTGCCGGTGCTGTTCAGCTTTATCCCCAGCGAACTGGCACCGAACGAAGACCGTGGCGCCTTTATGATGATGGCCAAGGCGCCCAACAGCGCCAACCTCGACTATATCGAGAACAACATGCGCAAGGCGGTAGAGGTACTGAACCAGGACGACGCCCTGGCCACCTCCCTGACCATCACCGGCGTGCCCAACGCCAACCAGGGCCTGGCGGTGGCGGTGCTCAAGCCCTGGAGCCAGCGGGATGCCCAGAAAGCGGTGATCGGCCGGCTGACGCCGCCGCTGCAGGCCATTCCGGCGGTGGCCATCAGCGCCTTCGAATTTCCCGAGCTGCCCGGCGCCTCCAGCGGCCTGCCGGTACAGTACGTGCTGACCACCCCCAACAACTTCGAAAGCCTGTATGAAGTGGCGGCGGACGTACTGCAGAAGGTGAGCCAGAGCCCGCTGTTCATCTACAGCGAGCTGGACCTGGCGTTCGACTCGGGCACCATGAAGATAGAAGTGAACCGGGACAAGGCCGGCGCCTACGGGATAACGATGCAGGACATCGCCGTCACCCTGTCCACCATGATGAGCGATGCCTACGTCAACCGGGTGGATCTGGATGGCCGCAGCTATGAGGTGATCCCCCAGGTGGCGCGAATCGACCGGCTCAACCCGGACTCGATCAACAATTATTTCGTCCGCGCCCACAACGGCGACATGGTGCCCCTGGCCAACCTGGTCACCCTCACCATGGAAGCCCAGCCCCGCGCCCTGCCCCACTACAACCAGCTGAACTCGGCCACCATCGGTGCCGTGCTGACGCCGGGGGTGTCCATGGGCGATGCCATCGGCTTTCTGGAGCAGGAGGTCACCGCCGAGCTGCCCACCGGCTACAACCACGACTACCTGGGCGCCGCCCGCCAGTTCGTGACCGAAGGCAGCGCCCTGTACATGACCTTCCTGCTGGCGCTGTTCATCATCTTCCTGGTGCTGGCGTCCCAGTTTGAGAGTGTGCGCGATCCCCTGGTGATCATGGTGTCGGTGCCCCTGGCCATTTCCGGCGCCCTGATCGCCCTGGCCTGGGGCCTGGCCACCATGAACATCTATACCCAGGTGGGGCTGATCACCCTGGTCGGCATCATCACCAAGCACGGCATCCTGATGTGCGAGGTGGCCAAGGAGGAGCAACTGCACCGGGGCCGGGACCGGACCGAGGCGATACGGGTGGCGGCGCGCATCCGCCTGCGCGCCATCCTGATGACCACCGCCGCCATGGTGGCGGGCCTGGTCCCGCTGCTGTTCGCGGTGGGCGCCGGCGCCTATTCCCGCTTCGGCATGGGCATCGTTATCGTCTCCGGCCTGAGCATCGGCACCCTGTTCACCCTGTTCGTGCTGCCGGTGATCTACACCTTCCTCGCCTCCCGCCACAAGCCGTTGCCGGAGTTCGATGAGGCGCTGGCCCCCAAGGCTCACGGCATGCACTGAGCCGACGGCGAAGCAAGCAAAAGGGCTGCCCGGTGCAGCCCTTCCTTTTTCGGCCATCGCCGCCCTTCACCTGCCCGGGGTTATTGCCTACACTGGCATCTTTGTGTCGTACGGGCCCGCCAACACCATGAAAAACCAGAAAAAAGCCTACCTGTTCGGACTGGGGGCCGTGGCCTGCTGGTCCACCGTGGCCACCGCCTTCAAGCTCTCCCTCGGCTATTTCTCACCGGCCCAGCTGCTGCTGGTGGCCACCGCCACCTCGCTGGTGCTGCTGCTCGGCCTGCTGGCGGTACAGGGCAAGCTGAGATACCTGGGCCGCTATCTGCGCGACCGGCCCGGCTACTATCTGCTGCTGGGGTTGCTCAACCCGGCGCTTTATTACCTTATCCTGTTCCAGGCCTACGACCGGCTGCCGGCCCAGCAGGCGCAGACCCTCAACTACACCTGGGCCATCACCCTTACCCTGCTGGCGGTACCCTTCCTCGGGCAGAAGATCCGCGGCCAGGATTGGGTGGCCATCGTGCTCGGCTACCTGGGCGCCATGGTCATCGCCACCCGGGGCGACCTGCTCGGCCTGAACTTCGAGGACCCCCTGGGGGTGGCCCTGGCCCTGGTATCCACGGTGATCTGGGCCGGCTACTGGATACTCAACACCCGCAACCAGGGCGATCCCCTGGTGGCGCTGACCCTGAGTTTCCTGCTGGCATTGCCCTTTATCCTGCTGGCCACCGCCCTGTGGTCGGATTTCGCCCTCACCGCCTGGCAGGGCTGGGTCGGCGCCGTCTACGTGGGCCTGTTCGAGATGGGCTTCGCCTTCGTGATGTGGCTGCTGGCCATGAAGCATGCGGAAAACACCGCCCGCATTTCCAACCTGATCTTTATTTCGCCCTTCGCCTCCCTGCTGCTGCTGCGCTTTCTGGTCGGCGAGGCCATCTACCCGGCCACCATAGCGGGGCTGGTGATGATAGTGGCGGCCCTGCTGATCCAGCAGCTCAGGCTCGGGCCCCGGTTTGCCAAGGCCAGGGGGGCGGAGTAAAGTGAGCCGCGAGGCCATTCATCATCCATTCTCCCGCTAAGGAATCGCCATGACTCACGCCAACCGCCTTGCCGCCGTCCGGGACAGCCTGAAGCAAGAGGGCCTGGACGCCTTTATCGTGCCCCACGACGACGAGCACCTGGGGGAATACATTCCGCCCCATGCCGAGCGGCTGGACTGGATCAGCGGCTTCAACGGCTCCGCCGGCGCCGCCGTGGTGCTGGCCGACAAGGCCGCCATCTTCGTGGACGGCCGCTACACGGTGCAGGTGCGCCACCAGTGCGATCCGGCGCTGTTCGAGTTCCGCCACCTGATAAGCGAGCCCTTCCTCGACTGGATAGCGGAGCACCTGCCGGCGGCCAGCCGGGTCGGCTTCGATCCCAAACTGCACAGCCGGGGCTGGCACCAGGCGGCCGAAGCCCGGCTGGCGGAAAAAGGCATCCAGCTGGTGCCGCTGGCCGAGAACCCCATCGACCGGCACTGGCACGACCGGCCGTCTCCGGTATGCCGTCCCGCCCTGCTGCTCGACCAGGAATACAGCGGCCAGCACAGCGAGGCCAAGCGCCACCGCATCGCCGAAATGCTGCAGACCAGGGCGGTGGACGCCCAGTTGCTGACCCAGGCCGAGCCCATCAACTGGCTGCTCAATATCCGTGGCCGCGACATCCCCTGCCTGCCGGTGGTGCTGAGCTTCGCCCTGCTGTACCGGGACGGCGCCGTGCAGCTGTTCGCCGACCCCGCCAAGTTCGCGGATCTCGACCTGGCCGGCCACAGCGGCAAGGACGTCACCCTGGCGCCGATGGACGAGCTGGAACAGGCGCTGGTCCGCCTCGGCGCCAACGGCGCCCGGGTCCAGCTCGATCCCGCCACCGCCAACGCCTGGAGCGCCCTGGTGCTGGAGCGGGCCGGCGCCGAGCTGGTGCCGGCCGAGGATCCCTGCATGCTGCCCAAGGCCTGCAAAAACCCGGTAGAGGTGCACGGCAGCCGCGCCGCCCACCTGCGCGACGCCGTGGCGGTGTGCCGCTTCCTGGCCTGGCTGGACCGGAGGGTGGCCGAGCCCCATCCGGAGCGGGAAGACGAAGGCACCCTGGCCGACCGGCTGGAAGCCTTCCGCGCCGAACTGCCCGAATTCGTGGAGCCGAGCTTCGGCACCATCTCGGCCCTGGGCCCCAACGCCGCCATGTGCCATTACCGGCACAGCAACGGCACTCCGCGCCAACTGGGGCAGGACGCCATCTACCTGGTGGACTCGGGCGGCCAGTACCTGGACGGCACCACCGACATCACCCGCACCGTGGCGGTGGGCGAGCCCGACGCCGAGATGCGCAAACTGTTCACCCTGGTGCTGCGTGGCCATATCGACCTGGCCTGCGCCCGCTTTCCCGCCGGCACCGGCGGCCTGCAGCTGGACGCCCTGGCCCGCCTGCCCCTGTGGCAGCAGGGCTACAACTTCGACCACGGCACCGGCCACGGCGTGGGCCACTTCCTCAGCGTGCACGAGGGACCCCAGCGCATTTCGCCCAAGGGCAGCATGGTGCCGCTGACCACCGGCATGATCGTTTCCAACGAGCCCGGCTACTACCGGGAAGACGCCTTCGGCATCCGTTGCGAAAACCTCGAGGTGGTGCGCCCGGCCGACACCGACGGCGACATCCCGGTGTTCGAGTTCGAAAACCTCACCTGGGTGCCCTTCGACCGCCGCCTGATCGACCCGGCCTGGCTCGAACCCAAGCAGGTGCAATGGCTGAACCACTACCACGCCCAGGTGTGGGAAAAGGTCGGCCCCAACCTCGCCGGGGGCGACCTGGCCTGGCTGGAACAGGCTACCCGACCCCTTTGAGGGACTCGGTAACAGGGACTCGCGGGAGTGGGGTAGCCGCGCTAATCCCCAGTCCCCGCAGTAATTTGCCGCCTTTCCCTCAAATTCGGTACACTGCCCCGAATTTTGTCGTTTGGGTATGGTCTTAAACGGCAACCTCATCAACCGGGTTAACCTATGCAACTAGCCAACTATTATCGCGCCCTGCTGGCGCAGCTGCCGTCCCTGGCGGTGGAGGCGGATCGGGTGCAGGTACTGCACTCTGCCAGCGCCTTCCGGCAGCGGCTGCTGGAGTTGATCGCCGCCGCCCAGACCCGTATCTGCCTGGTGGCCCTCTACCTGCAGGACGACGAAGCCGGCCGCGAGGTGCTTACCGCTCTTTATCAGGCCAAACAGGCCAATCCCGCCCTGGACGTGCGCCTCTATGTGGACTTCCACCGTGCCCAGCGGGGCCTGATCGGCCATCAGGGCCAGGGCGGCAACCACCTTATGTACCGGGAATTCGCCGAGCGCTACCCGCATCCCATCGCCATTCACGGAGTGCCGGTCAAGGGCCGGGAAATCCTCGGGGTGCTGCACCTCAAGGGCTTCGTGTTCGACGACGTGGTGCTCTACTCGGGCGCCAGCCTCAACGACATCTATCTGCACCGCCAGGACAGATACCGTTTCGACCGCTACCACCAGATCACCGATGCCGGCCTGGCCGACAGCATGATCGATTATGTCGACCGGCTGTTCGCCAACAACCCGGCGGTACCGCTGCTGAACCAGGCCGACATCCCCCGCGCCCGCCAGTTGCGCCATGCCATCCGCCAGTTCAAGCAGCAGATGCGGCGAACCCAATACCGCTATCCCGCCCGCCCACGGCAGCCGGGCCAGGTGGCCATTACCCCTCTGGCCGGCCTCGGCAAGCTCGGCAACCGGCTCAACCGCACCATCCGCCACCTGCTGCGCGGCACCCGGGAAACGCTCTTTATCTGCACCCCCTACTTCAACCTGCCCAAGCCCCTGGCCAAGGACATCCGCAGCCTGCTGCGCAAGGGGGTGGAAGTCACCCTGGTGATCGGCGACAAGACCGCCAACGACTTTTACATCCCGCCGGAAGAAGCCTTCCGCACCATAGGCGGCCTGCCCTACCTGTACGAAACCAACCTGCGCCGCTTTGCCCGCGCCAATCAGACCTTTATCTACCAGGGCAAGCTCAACATCATGCTCTGGCGCCACGAACGCAACTCCTACCACCTCAAGGGGCTGTTCGTGGACGACGACCTGGCGATGATCACCGGCAACAACCTCAATCCCCGCGCCTGGGGGCTGGATCTGGAAAACGGCCTGCTGCTGCAGGATCCGGAGCGGTTGCTGCGGGAGCGTTTCGAGGCAGAAAAGGCCAATATCCTGGAACACTGCCGGCGACTGGAGCACTTTTCCGAGATAGAGGAACTGGCCGACTATCCGGAGCCGGTGCAAAAACTGCTCCGACGGGTCTCCCGCACCCGCGCCAATGTACTGCTGAAGCGGCTGCTGTAAGCACCGGGATTCGGGATTCGGGATTCGGGATTCGGGATTCGGGATTCGGGATTCGGGATTCGGGATTCGGGATTGAAGACCAGAACCAGGAACCAGACAACCCCCAGTCCCCAGTCCCCAGTCCCCAGTCCCCAGTCCCCAGTCCCCAGTCCCCAGTCCCATTTTAATCCCGCCTCTGCTATCCTCTGTAAATATTTACAGTATGGGGCCGCCATGAATCTGGACAAAATGTCCCTCAACCTACTCAAGGGAGTGGGCGACAAGATGCTGGAAAAGCTGCACCGCCTGGGCCTGGAAACGGTGCAGGACCTGCTGTTCCACCTGCCCCTGCGCTACGAGGATCGCACCCGCGTCTGCCCCATCGCCGAACTGATGCCGGGCATGCATATCTCAGTGGTGGGCGAAATCGTCGACAACCACATCAGCTATGGCCGCAAGCGCATGCTGATCTGCCGGCTGCGCGACGACAGCGGCACCCTGACCCTGCGCTTTTTCAACTTCGCCGCCGCCCAGAAAAACAGCCTCGCCGCCGGCACCCGCCTGCGTGCCTTCGGCGAGATCCGCCCCGGCCAGCATGGCCTGGAGATCATCCATCCGGAATACAGCCTGCTGCAGGGCGGCCAACCGGCCACCGGCGAAGCCAGCCTGACCCCGGTGTACGGCACCACCGAAGGGCTGCGCCAGCTGACCCTGCGCCAGCTCAGCGATCAGGCCCTGGCCCTGCTCGAGCAGCAGCCACTGGCGGAGCTGCTGCCCGAGGGACTGTACCAGCATCAGCTCGGCCTGAACCAGGCGGTGCGCCTGCTGCACCGGCCGCCCCCCGACGTCGCCCTGCCCCAGCTCGAGCAGGGGCAGCACCCGGCCCAGCGCCGGCTGGTGCTGGAAGAGCTGCTGGCCCACAACCTGTCGGTGCTCAAGGTGCGCGAGCAGAGCCAGGCCCATCGCGCCCGGCCGCTGTCCTGCCCGCAAGCGCTGATCGACCGCTTCCTCGGCCAGTTGCCCTTTTCCCCCACCGCTGCCCAGCGCCGGGTGGTGGCGGAGATCGGCGCCGATCTGCACAAAACCGTGCCCATGATGCGGCTGGTGCAGGGCGACGTGGGCTCGGGCAAAACCCTGGTGGCGGCCCTGGCGGCGCTGCAGGTGATCGGCAACCAGGGCCAGGTGGCGCTGATGGCGCCCACCGAGCTGCTGGCCGAGCAGCACGCCAACAACTTCGCCGCCTGGCTGTCGCCGCTCGGCATCCAGGTGGGCTGGCTGGCGGGCAAGGTCAAGGGCAAGGCCCGGGCCGAACAACTGGAGCGGCTCGCCAGCGGCGAGCTGGCCATGGTGGTCGGCACCCACGCCCTGTTCCAGGAGCAGGTACAGTTCAACGCCCTGGAGCTGGTGATCATCGACGAACAGCACCGCTTCGGGGTACACCAGCGCCTGGCCCTGCGCGAAAAGGGCAGCCAGGGGGATTATTACCCGCACCAGTTGATCATGACCGCCACCCCCATCCCCCGCACCCTGGCGATGACCGCCTACGCGGATCTGGACACCTCCGTCATCGACGAACTGCCACCCGGGCGCACCCCGGTCACCACAGTGGCCATTCCCGACACACGCCGCGACGAGGTGGTGGCCCGGGTACGGCAGCTGTGCCGGGAGCAGGGCCGCCAGGCCTACTGGGTGTGCACCCTGATCGAGGAGTCGGAGGTGCTGGAATGCCAGGCGGCGGAGGACACCGCCGCCGCCCTCTCCGCCCAGTTGCCGGAGCTGAGGGTAGGGCTGGTGCACGGCCGCATGAAGGCGGCGGAAAAGCAGGCGGTGATGGCCGACTTCAAGGACGGCCGCCTCGACCTGCTGGTGGCCACCACCGTCATCGAGGTGGGGGTGGATGTACCCAACGCCTCGCTGATGATCATCGAAAACCCCGAGCGCCTGGGCCTGGCCCAGTTGCACCAGCTGCGCGGCCGGGTCGGCCGGGGGGCGACCGCCTCCCACTGCGTGCTGCTCTACCACGCTCCTCTCACCAAAACCGCTGGCCAGCGGCTGGGGGTGTTGCGCGACACCAACGACGGCTTTGTCATCGCCCAGAAGGATCTGGAAATCCGCGGCCCGGGCGAGCTGCTCGGCACCCGCCAGACCGGCCTCGCGGATCTGAAAATTGCCGATCTGGTGCGGGATCAGGCGCTGCTGCCCGAAGTACAACGGCTGGCCCGCTACCTGGCCGACCGCCATCCCGAGGTGGTGGAGCCGCTGATCCGGCGCTGGCTAGGATGGCGGGAACATTATGGTAAAGTTTGAGAAAACAAGGTCTTGAGCGTTAAGCTGTGCACCACAAGAAAAGCCGGGACGACGGCAAAATGCCTTCCAAAAGAAGCCTTTCTTGCCGACCCTTTACGGCCAAAAGCCTAACGCTGCCCCAAGGGCGAAGGATAGTCTGATGAAAAAGCTGGTCAGATATGTGTTGCTGCTGTTACTCATTCTGGTGCTCGGCGGCTGGCTGCTGCTCAACCTGTTCGATGCCAACCAGCTGAAAAAGCCGGTCCTCGGCTGGCTCAACGAAAACACCGAGCTGGACATCGGTATCGGCCGGCTCGAGTTCAATCCCCTCACCCCCTACAAGCTGCTGGCGGAAGAGGTGCGCCTGGGTGACTGGTTCGAGGCCCGCCAGGTTTATGTGGAACTGGAAGGACTCGCCTCCCTCGCCGGCGAAACCCGGGTCGCCATTATCGACATCGTCGACGGCCGCCTGACCCCCGGCCGGGTGCGCGAGCTGGCCCTGCCCGCCAGCCTGGCCGATATCCGGATTGCCGAACTCAACACCCGCAACCTGACCATCAGCGGCGATGGCTGGCAGTTGCAGGGTGCCGACCTGACCCTGCGCGACTGGCAACCCCGCCGGCAAGGTCAATGGCAATGGACCGCCGACCTGACCCTGAGCGGCCAGGTGCGCCAGCTGTCCCACCCCTGGCTGGAACTGTCCCGGGCCAGCCTCGAAGGCCGGGTCGAGCAGGGCCGCCTGGTACTGGACGAAGTCCGTGCCCGGCTGTTTGACGGCCTGCTCGACAGCCGCCTGCTCCTGGATCCCGCCCGCCGCGAGCTGCAGCTCAACGGCCCCCGCTTCACCGGCAACCGGTTCCGGATGGAATATGCCCCCCGCCTGCCAGAGGGCTGGACCCTGCTGCTCAGCCGGGCCAGCCTGGAAGACACCAGCCTGACCAGCCCCCGGTTCACCGCCAACGGCATCGCCGGCCAGCTGCGCTACCTGGAATGGAACGGCCGGGACCTGCCCGAGGGGCAGGGCGAGTGGCAGGCGGCCGAGGCGGTGCTGGGCTGGCTGCGGCTCGACCAGCACCAGGGCCAGTGGCTCGGCAGCCGGGAGCGGCTCGGCCTGAGCCTGAACGGCAAGGCCTACCAGGGCAGCCTGGCGGCCGAACTGGGCTGGTTTCCGCAGCAGGGCCGGCTGGACATAGAACAATTGCAACTGACCGGCAACAAGCTGGAATGGCACCCGGACCTGGCCTGGCCCATTCCGGACCTGCGCATCCACAAGCTCAACCTGGGCCAGGGCGAGCTGCTGTCCATGGATCCGGCGCTGCCCCTGTCACTGCTCGACGGCCGGCTGTTCATCGCCGACCTCGCCTGGGCGGCAGGCCAGTGGCGGCCGCTGACCGAACAGGCCCGGCTGGAGGGCGGCTGGGGAGAACTGGCCTACGACAGCCTGATCAGCCGCCAGGCCGGCTTCAAGGCCCGGCTGGACGATACCCGGTTACGGCTGGATGAATTCGACGGTGAGTGGCTGGAAGGCCGCCTCAGGCTGGCCGGCCGCCTGGGCATCTATCCGCCGTATCCGGCCAGCCTGCGGCTGGACGCCGAGGACCTGGCCCTGCGCCGGCTCAGCAGTTGGCTGCGCAAGGAGCGCGGCTTCTCCGGCAAGCTGAACCTGAACGCCGAGCTCGACGGCGAACTCCATCGCCGCGCCAGCTGGACCGGCGAGCTGCGCCTTGACGCCGAGGATCTCTTTGTGGAACGGCTCGGCCTGGACGACTGGCTGCGCCGGCGCCTGGGCGAGGATTACGCCGAGCCCAGGGCGGTAGATCCGGCGCTGGCGGCCCTGGACCTGGCGCAGAGCGACGGCTTTATCTACCGTGCCGAGCTGGCCGGCCCCGTCCGCGAGGGACGCTGGCAGTTGAACGGCAGCGCGGTACAAAGCGTGCGCCACCTGCTGGCACTGAGAGGAGAGCTGGATCTGGCCGGCGGCTGGGATCTGGAGCTGGGCGCGGTCAACGACCAGGGCTGCCGGGAGCTGGCCATCCGCCTGCAGCAAAGCTGGCGCGCACCCAAACTCCGGCTGCACCAGCCAGCACCGGCCGAGCCCTGCCGGCCCTGGTATAGGGGTCCGCTCGCCTATCCCGCCGCCGGCCTGCCCGGCAACCTGATAGAGGCGGTGCGCAACCTGCCGCAGGAGCCGTAAGCTGTTTAGTGCGGCAGTATCACATAGCGGCCGCTGAACACCGCGGCCTTGGCCTCACCGCTGTAGAGGGTAACGTTAAGATCCACCCTCACCCTTTCGCCCCGGGCCAGGGGCAACAGCTGCTCGCGCAACCGGCCCTGCACCTCGGCGGTAGGCTCGTCCCACACCGGAGTCAGGTATTTGATCTCGCCGCTGCCCTGGACGATGTCGCCGCTCACGCCGTATTCCTGCATCTGCAGCCAGATCAGGCCCCAGCCGGTGAGCACGCACTGGCTGTAGATGCTGCCGGCGAACATGGACTCGTGCAGGTTAAGGTTGGCGTTGAGGTTGCCCCGGGTCTTGAACTTGCTGCCGGTGTACTGGGTAATGCGGATGCCCATTTTTTCGCTGATGGGGATGCGCCGGTGCCACAGCCGCTGCAATTCGTCGCACAGCTCGGGGCAATGACGGATCTGATGGATGGGAGTCAGCGCCTTGATCATCTGCCGGTGGGGTATCTTGCCGAAACTGATAGGCCCCTCGCCCACCACGGTGAAGCCGCAGCGGCCATAAAACGCCACCGCTTCCTCCCGGGCATTCATCACCAGCCGGCGCACCCCCTGCTGGCGGGCCACCTGCTCCAGGGCCTGCACCATGCGGGTGCCCAGGCCCTTGGCCCGGCATTCGGGGATCACCGCCATAAAGCGGATCTGGGCTTCATCGCCGCTCACATAGAGCCGGCCCACGGCCACCAGCTTGCCGTCCTTGTCCACCATCATGCGATGGTGGGCGTACTCGTCGAACTCGTCCCGCTCCGATCCCCTGGGCTGCTGCCAGGGTTTGCGCAGCAGCTGCCAGCGCAGCAGGTAGTAGGCTTCCAGTTCCGCTTCCGTTTGCGGGGTGACCACACGATACATGGTCTGCTCCTGTTATGGTTATCTTGGGATATGCTGCCGCTTGTCGCGGCAGGGTGCAATGGGGGCCGGCTCAGACCTGCAGCCAGAAGGTGACGGGGCCGTCGTTGGTCAGGCTGACCTGCATGTCGGCGGCGAAGCGGCCCGCCTCGGAGTGGACGCCCAGATCCCGCGCCGCCATCACGAAATAATCGTACCAGCGCTCGGCGTCCGCCGGCGCCGCCCCCCGGGAAAAACTGGGCCGCAGGCCACTGTTGGTGTCCGCCGCCAGGGTGAATTGGGATACCACCAGCAGGCTGCCGCCGGCCTGGCGCAGGTTGAGGTTCATTTTGCCGTTGTCGTCGCCAAACACCCGGTAACCGAGCACCTTGTTCAGCAGCTTGTCGGCCCTGGCCTGGTCGTCGCCCCGCTCGACGCCAAGCAGTACCAGCAGGCCCGGGCCGATGGCGCCCACCCGCTCGCCGGCCACGGTGACCGAAGCCGAACTGACTCTCTGGATCAGGGCTATCATGCCTGCATCAACTCCTTTGCCATATGATCGGTGGCTTTCACCAGGGCGTCTATGATACCCGGTTCGAAGGCCGAATGTCCGGCTCCCGGCACAATTTGCAGCGCCAGCCCGGGCCAGGCGGCGGCCAGCTCGGCAGCGGCCGCCACCTTGCAAATGGCGTCGTAACGGCCGTGGATCAGCACCGCCGGCAACTGGCGGATCCTGTCCAGGTGATTGATGATATGGTTTTCCTCGATAAAACAGTGATTAACAAAGTAGTGGCATTCTATCCTCGCCAGCGCCAGGGCACTGTGGGCTTCACCGTAGTAGGCCTCGGCGTCGGGCCGGGGCAGCAGGGTGCTGATGCGTCCCTCCCACACCGCCCAGGCGCGGGCGGCGTTGAGCCGGGCCAGCTCGTTGGCACTGGTCAGCAAGCCGTGGTAGCGCGCCAGCAGATCGTCGGCATGTCCTTCCAGGGGCGCCAGAAAGTCCCGGTAATGATCGGGAAACAGCTGGGCGGCGCCGCCGTCCGGGTGATAGAGCCAGTGCAGATCCTGCCGGCGACCGAGAAACAGGCCGCGCAGCACCAGGCCCAGCACCCGCTCGGGGTGGGCAATGGCGTAGCACAGCGCCAGGGTGGAGCCCCAGGAGCCGCCAAACACCAGCCAGCGCTCAATGCCAAGGTGACGGCGGATCTGCTCCAGGTCGGCGATGAGCGCCTGGGTATGGTTGTCGTCAAGCTCGGCGTGGGGTTCGGATTGCCCGGCGCCGCGCTGGTCGAACAGAATGATGCGGTAGCGCTCGGGATCGAAAAAACGACGATGCTCGGGGCCGGTGCCGGCTCCGGGGCCGCCGTGCACCAGCACCACGGGAATGCCGAGCGGATGGCCGCTTTCCTCCACATAAAGGCGGTGACGGAGGGACACGGCCAGCCACTGCTGCTGGCTGGCGGCAATGGCCGGATAGAGGGTGCGCATCAGGAGGTTTCCTCACCGTTGTCTTGATCTGCCTTAAAGCTTAGTCCGTGGCTGTGCTCGTAGTCGCCCAGGCTGGCGGTCAGCTCGGCACCGAACAGGGCGATCATCCAGCTCAGGTACACCCACACAAACAGGATGGGCACCGTGGCCAGGGCGCCATAAATGGCCTGGTAGGAAGGAAACTGGGTGATATAGAAGGCAAAGCCGCGCTTGGCCAGCTCAAACAGCACAGCCGCCACCAGGCCACCGCAAATGGCGTGGCCAAAGCGCACCCGGGTATTGGGCACCACCATGTAAAACACCACGAACATCAGGGTGGACAGCAGGAACGGCAGCAAGCCGAGCAGCACGGCGCCGATACCGAAGAAGCTGTCGCCCTGGAAGATGCGCATCGAGGTCACATAGGACGTCATCGCCAGGCTGGCGCCCGCCAGTATAGGTCCCAGGGTGAGGATCATCCAATAGGTGGAAAAGGCCACCGACCAGCGCCGCTTCTGGCTCACCCGCCAGATATGGTTGAAGTTTTCGTCGATGGCGGAAATCAGCAGCATGGCGGTCACCGCCAGCGCCGCCACCCCGATGGCGGTGGTTTTGGAGGCATTATCGATAAAGCCCTGGATATTCTTCTGCACCACGTCCCCCGCCGCCGGCACGAAGTTGCTGAACACGAAATTCTGGATGGTCTCGCGCAGCTCGGCAAACATGGGAAAGGCGGACATCATGGCGAAGACCACCGCCAGCATGGGCACCAGCGACAGCAGGGTGATGTAGGTCAGGTAGCCGGCGGTCACCTTGAGCCGGTCCTGCTGCATGCGCTTGAGCACGAAGCGCACGAAATCAGCGCCATGGTCCCGGATGAAACGCAGGCGATGTTCGATACGGGCGACAACCTTGGTCATGGGCAATCCTGTTGGGCGGCAAAGGAATGCCTATTGTGGCAAATTTTACACCTCCGGCGCCACCCGGGTATCGGCCGCCGGGCCAGAATGCAAAACGCCCGGCACGGGGCCGGGCGCTCTGGTGCCGGGGCAGGCGGGATTACTGGCGCACGCCCTCGAGGTGGATTTCCAGGTAGACGGTCGCCGCCGCCGGACCCAGATCGTAGTTCATGCCGAAATCCGCGGGCTTGAGCTCGATTTCCCCTTCAAATCCGCGACGGAAGCCACCCCAGGGATCCTGGCCGGCACCCACCTGTTCGATCTCGAATTCGACCGGCTTGGTCACGCCGTGCAGGGTCAGGTCGCCGCGCACCCGGTATTCGCCCTCGTCGTCTTCACGGCTCACGCTGGTGCTCTTGAAGCTGGCCTCGGGGAACTTGCCGACATCCAGAAAATCGTCGCTGCGCAGATGGCGGTCCCGCTCCGCATGGTTGGTGTCCAGGCTGGTGGTGTTGATGGTGATTTCCACGCTGTTGTTGGCCGGATCCGCCTCGTCGTAGACAAAGCTGCCCTTGAAGTCGTTAAAGCGGCCGGTCAGCCAGCTGTAGCCCAGATGGTTCACCTTGAAATTGACCGAGGCATGCATGCCATCGGTATCCACTGTGTAGGTCTCGGGGGCGGCAAAGGCCTGGGGCGCCAGGGCCAGCAGGGCGGCGGCAATCACTGTGTGTTTCATCATTCGTCTCTCCTTGGGGTGACTAGGGTCAAAGCATACGTTTAAGAGTATCGTCTTTATCGCGCCAGTGGTGCTTGAGGGCCGCGGCGGCGTGCAGCGCCACCAGGCCGATCAGCGACCAGGCAAAATATTCATGCAGCAGGCCGGCGATGTCTTCCTGATCCGGGAAGGGGGTGATCAGCACCGGGATGTCGAACCAACCGAAAAAGGAAGCCGGCCTGTTGTCGGCGGTGGCGATCAGGTAGCCGCTGGCGAACAGCCCGAACAGCAGGCCGTACAGCAGCAGGTGCATGGCGTGGGCCAGGCCGCGCTCCCAGGGCCGGTGGCTGGCCAGGGGTCCTGGGCTACGGCCGACCGCCCGGGTCAGCAGCCGCACCACCACCAGGGCGCACAGCAGAAAGCCGACGCTTTTGTGCCAGTAGGGCAATACCTGGTAAAGGGGGTCGTAATAGCCCAGGTTACGCATCCACAGGCCAACGCCGAACAGGCCGAATACCAGCAGGGCGGTCAGCCAGTGCAGCAATCGCAGGGGCAGGGAATATTTTTGCATGGGATGGTCACCTCCGTCGCTGACCAGGACTCACTGCGGCCGGTCGGCCTGATGATAATGGTACTCAGTGTAATCTTTGCTGGCGCCGATCAAAGCCATGATTCCTGCTTCAGATGTTCAAATTATTTGAACACCCGGCCGACTGGCAACATCGAGTAGGGTGAGGCGTTACCGCCTCATCCCTCTCACAGAACCGTACATACGGGCCACGTATACGGCTCATGCCATTAACTTACCCCGAACTCGGGGACAGTGATGCCGGTTTTGACCTTCGC
>NZ_PXYH01000021.1 GCF_003012795.1 Zobellella taiwanensis | reverse complement strand
ACCGAAATACTGAGAAAATGCATCAAGGCTCATCATGGCTCTCCCAAAAAGGGAGTATCAGATCACAACACGATCTGCGGGTCAAATAGAACGAAGTGTCCAAAAAACGTTCGCGATCTCACCCTGGCACTGTCCCCACTCGTGGGTGGTCAGTAGTGATGTCGAACTCATCGCCGATCATTGCTCCCAGAATTGCCTGTGGCAATGGTTCATCCTTTCGTACAATGCCTTTGGTTGGCTCTTGGTGATGCTCGGAAATCATGATCGTGATTTGTTTTTCTGGTTCATCTTCATATGTGATAGTCACGCGATCACCGACCTCAATTATCTCTTCCTGCTCACTTGGAATTTCATCCAGATCGGTCATCATTAGCTGGATGGAACTGTGGGGTTCTGGATAGGAAGAAAGGGTTGGTGCTGTAGGCTCTCTGTGTGCTGGCTGGTCTGGTGTATCCACGAATTTGCCATATTCATTGACTGGTGTTACGGCCGGTTTGACCGCTTTCTCCAGCTCGGTGAGTAGCTCTTCGCTGGTTTGTTGCTCCCCACGAGTTTCGTGGCGAACATAGGTTGCCTGGCTGTACTCAGAGCCGAGCGGCTCGATGCCCATGCTATTGAGTCTATCGATCAGATCTGCGTAGCAGCTATCACTATTCATGTACCAATCAGATGCCCAGCAACGCCAGAATGTCCAACCCACCCGTTCCAAACGCTTCTGACGAATCTGATCGCGTACGAAGTTATCAGGGCCATGGTACTGATCACCGTCGAGCTCAACTGCCAATCGACGATCATTGGCACCTTCGATCACCATATCAATTCGGTAATGTCCAGCTTCGAACTGAGGTATAACACGATAGTGGTCGTTTATTAAGCGGGTAAAGACTTGGCGTTCAAACTCGGATTCACACCGAATAATACGCTCTTTGTCTCCCTCTGTGACCTCAATGGGGCGCTGAAAGTGCTCGATCAAGGCGGCTTTTAGGTCCTGTGGGTTGTTCAGGTCATTAAGACCAACTGAGCGTACTAGGACAAGTCTATCTCGGGCCCGACTTACTGCCACATTAAAGCGCTGCTGGTTCTCTCGGCCAGTTTGAGCTCGTGCATCTCCAGGTGAAGCGACCATCGAGAGGAAGACAATATCCCTCTCTTGTCCTTGGAAAAATCGAGCATCACCACATTCAATCTGGTGACGCTCAATTATTTCTACACCAAGGCGGTCGAAGAGTCGTTTTGAGATCAATTTAGCTTGTTTATAGCCAATAAGTGATATCACACCAATGGTGCGCCCAGCCATTGCCGAGTCTGATGTAATCTTCTCAATTTCCTCAATGATCACATTTGCTTCTGCTTCATTGCGATCAAGCACCTTTCGGCCATTCTTGACCCAAATATCGACGAGAGGAGGGTCTAGGCGTTCATGGCTCATCGGAAGACGAAGCGGGATGAGCGGCTCACTGTAGAAGTGCTTCGAGCAGAAATTAATGATTGGCTCTACACAGCGGAAGTGTTCACGCAAGGATGTGCGTTTTCCAGGTGACATTATGCCAACCAAATCGTACAGCGAATTCGTCGGATGAAACGACTGCTTCAGTGGATGATTCCCCAGATAGTCCTCCATCAACTGCGAGATCCGTTCTTCTTTGATACCTACAAGGCTGGGTGAAACCTGCTTATCATCCCCTACAACCAGTAGCTTTTTACCACGGAGGATGACTGGGATTGCGGTGATATCAGACTGGCTGGCTTCGTCGATAATTACCAAATCGAAAGCTTTAAGCTTCGCGGGGATCTGTTCGGCGACACGCCCCTCAGGAATGATCCAACATGGGATTGCATCATAGCAGTCCATCATAGCATCACGGGCCTCCTTCCAGTGCTGCTTCGAGCGTTTGGCCGTTACATTACGGCCGATTCTGCTGAAAGCTGCTGCGAAACGGGCCAGGCCAGAGGCGATCTTCTCGGTCATGCCTTTGCGCAGGCCTAAGAGTGCTCTCAATTCAATCAGTCGATCGAACTGTCGTTGGATATCTTGTTCTAAGCTGTTTTGCTCTTCGGCAAGAGCATTAATTTGATCTCGGCTCGGCAGGCTTGCGATAAAGCCCCGGGCTTGGGCGAGTTCCCAAGCATCACGCCAGTCTCCGGGTGTTAGTTGATCTTCGTATCCTTCTGCTGGTACGGAGCACAGTTGCTGAGCCCAGTTTGGCGCACCATATTGACGAAGAGTGTCGGCGATGGCTGACAACTGCTCAAACTTGGCCTGCTTGCTTTTGAGCAATGTGATCTTGTCCCGCAGAACTCGCCAAGTGTCGCCTAATTGGGTTGTGCCGTCCTCCTCCCCGAGCTTGTCAGCAATCGTACGAAGGCTGTTGAAAACGGGCCCTCTTCCCGCCTCTGCTGCTTCTCGCATACGCCGTGGAACCTGCTGTGATTGGATGAGTTCCAGTCGGTTGACCCATTGGCGAAGGCCGTTGTGTAGCCGTTCAAATTCATTACCCATTTTAGCGACAGCTGTATGATCGACGCCGTAGGGGTAGAGCTCTTTGAGCTGTTCAAGTGTTAATGTCCACTGCTCATAATTGAGTTCGGCGATATCCAGTATTGGGCGATTCAGGCGTAAAAAAGCGACCAACTCCGGGACGGTATCCGGGAGATCGGGAAATCCAATATAGCCGGCGAGTGCGCGCCAAGTGTTTTTCAATGATTGGAGACTTTTCAGTGCTTCCAGCATTTGGTGAACCAACTGCCACTCTTCGGCGCTTTGGGGGTATTGTCCACGGATCTGAATTTGTTCGAATGCCCGCTTGGCCTTGGACTTAAAAAGTGCGCCGAGCCCGAAGGGTTTCTGACCAGATGCAGCGCGCTTGATCGCCTCTGCCAGATCATTGTCCTCCCAAGGGTGAAGGTCTACATTGATGGCATACACCATCAGTGGTTCCACTTTGTCGAGCCAAGTACCAGCTGTGTTGATCAGGCGGACTATCTCTTGGCGCTCGGTAGCAATGGTCACCGGGCTAAAGAGATGAATGACCAGTTTGGTCCAGTCATCATGTTCCCGCAGATGTCTCTTGGTGATGGCCATGTCGTTGAACACCTGGATGGCCGCTTTCATCTTTTTCTCAAAGTCCGCTGTATTTTCGGCCGGTTCGGGCGTCTCACCGTTCAAAAGTGCGCGCTCTATAGCTTGGCTCTGCTGAAGACTCTCATGGATGCGACGCAATGCTGGTACATCAGGGAGAACGTTCAAATCTGGTAATGGCTGGTTACTGTAGAATACATCTTCACCAAGGTCTTGGCGCAGCTCTCGCGCTTGCACGACTAGTTCATGGCTGAATGATGGTGTGTGCTCATCACTAAGAGTTAATGCATCCGGGAACCACGAGTGATCCTCTTGCTGGCATCTGATCAGTTTAACCAGTTGGGCCGGAGATATGCGCTGATTTTTGTATTCAATCTGGGTTAATTGTGATGCTGCGTGTTTGAGCAACGCATTTTCAATGACCGCGATGCGATCTCGCTTGGCCTGAATACTGGATTGTAATTGCTCTATCTCAATCCGAGTTTCTTTAGGATTGAGTCCCTGAATCTGGGCTGAGATAAAGCTAATCGCATTCTCGACCTGCTTCTTGCTGTCACTGTCATTATCCAGTACGGCGATGGTCAAGTTGGATAGTGTCTTGGGTAACTTGCTGCGTACACCCGCCAATGCTTCGGGCGTTTTGGCCGAAATGAGCACGCGCCGGCCAGTCGACATGTAATGCGCAACAATGTTGGCTATGGTATGCGATTTACCGGTACCTGGAGGTCCTTGGACCGATACGGCGTTAGAAGACTCCGTTTGATCCAGAATAGTCGCCTGCTCCTGATTATAGGGCAGCGGGAAAAACATCTCACCATGAGGCTTCTCAACCTCAGTTAACTCTGAAGTTGAGGAAGAGCTCGTTGGGCGTTGGCCGATGTTGAGGTTTCCAAGGTTGAAGTCGATCTCATCTTCATCGAGCTTCTTGTGACTGGGCGGAGAGCCGAAGGCGATCCCGACCTGAGGTAGGTCCTCCGTTTTTGTTGAACGGATCTGTTCAGTCAGGGTTTCGATGTTGTCGATGTAGGGCTGAGTTGACTTCGGTCTCAGCACCAGCATCCAGATGGGGGAGCAGACAGGTATCGATTTCGGTGCCGGCAGGTCGGTCAGAGCCGGATCATAGTATGCCTCCGGATGCAACACGCTGGCAGCCGCCATCCCCAGTCGTTCCGTCAATGCATCATCAAACAGAATATCAATACGTTCTGTTTGCTGGTAATACTTGTCCAGATACTGGGTTAGGGAGGTGCGCAGGCGGCTTGCGCCGGGCAGCATGGCATTGCCATAAGGTTCAGTGACTAGGCACGTTGGCGTTTCACGAGGCGTGATTATCAGCGCATAACCTTCGTGCTCGTCGACTGTGATGTCTACGGTATGCTCAAGTAAAGGTGCTTTAACAACTGAACCGTCTTCAGCGGTTAGTGCCACCATGTTTTGTACCACAACGAGCTCGAACTCATCACTGTGATGACGCAGTTCCTGATGGATTTGGAAGTAATGCCGGTAGAGACGGATCTGGCGCTCTCGTGCTCGTTCAATCTCGGCCCAGGAGGCCCATTGTTCAGCCACCCAGCACTTAAATGCATGCTGAAGATGGGGGACCTGCTCGAGCTTGATTATCACGTCTACTTGTTGGCCGAAGTGGGTGTCGTCTGTAGCACGGATCGGCATCACATCCTGTTCAAGCACGATGCCAGCCTCGATCAGGTCGCTGGCATCTTCAATGGTGACTCTCTGTACAGCGATAGCTTTGAGACTTGGGGATTGGGAAGTGTTATCAAGGGGAACCCCTTGAAGGAAAAGTTCGCAGTGATCGGGAACTGCCGGGGGCGACGTCCGTTCTATGCGGTCGATCGCAATCCAAGCCTCTCCCGGTGCGTCTTCATGTAGCCGAACGTTCTCATGGGTGGACAATTCGACACCGGTTTTAGATGACATGACCGGTTTCTGGGTGTAGTCCAGAATAACTTTGCTGCGAATACTGTGGAGCTCCTTCGCATACGCAAGTAGATTGATCAGGTTCTGTTGGATTGAGTCGTCCTTAGGTTGCTCGTCCATGAGTCCCTCATTGCTTCTTTTGATTACAAGGCTCTGATCGCCCAGCTTACAAAGACTTGGAGGTAGCTCTGAAATTGAACCAAACCATGCAGCTGCGGAGACGTTTTAGCAGGCTGTGTAGCTATTTTTCCACAAAAATAAGCGGAGTCCCTCTGTAGATGGGGCGATGTTGTCACCAAATTAACTAATAGACTAGGTAACCAAAGTCTGCAGGTTTTTATGATTACCTTTTGTGGAGTGTCAACAAAGCCTAACCAGTGGGTGGCTTGTCACCGGTGCCGTCAAGCTTCCACCCCCCCTGTCCGTCCTGGCCCAGGGTCTGTGCCAGGCGGGGCAATAGCCCGGCCAGTTGCTCGTCCAGTTTCCAGGGCGGGTTGAGCACCACCATGCCGGAGCCGTGCATGCCAAAATCCTCGGCCTGGGGGCCGACGCTGAGCTCGGCGCACAGCATCCGCTCAAAGCCGCAGCGGGCCAGGGCCTGCTTGAGGCCGGCACTGCGATCCACGGCTTTCGCCAGCAGCGGGTACCAGATGGCGTAGATGCCGATGGGCCAGCGCTGGTGGGCCTTTTGCAGGGTGTCGGCCACCCGCCGGTAGTCTTCCTTCAGCTCGTAGGGCGGGTCGATCAGCACCAGGCCGCGCCTGGGCGTGGGCGGCAGCAGGCCGACCAGGCCCTCAAAGCCGTCCCGGTGGTGGATGGCCACCCCCTCGCCGCCCAGGTTGTGGCGCAGGTTGTCCACCTCGTTGTTGTGCAGCTCCATCAGCACCAGCCGGTCCTGGGGACGCTGGAAGTGCGCCGCCACCAGGGGCGAGCCCGGGTAGTGGTCGAGCCGGTCGTCCTGGTTCATGGCCCGGATGGCGGCGAAGTAACCGGCCAGCTCAGGCCATTGCTCCCGCTGCTGCCACAGGGGGGCGATGCCGCCCAGGTATTCCGCCTTTTTCTGGGTCCATTCGTGGCCGAGCGTGTAGCCGCCGGCGCCGGCGTGAGTGTCGATATAGCAAAAGCCCTTGTCCTTGGCGCACAGGGCCTCGAGGATCAGGGCCTGAACGGCGTGTTTGAGCACGTCGGCATGGTTGCCGGCATGAAAGGCATGGCGATAACTAAGCATGAGGATATCCGTGGTTAACCGGCGAGTTTGAGCTGCCACAGGGGCGCGTCGGCGACCCGCAGCAGGTGGAGATAAGCCAGCAGGGCGCCGCTGCCGGGCGCGGGCGGGTGGCGCTCGAGCACGGCGAGCAGCTCCTGCTGCTGCCAGCGCTCCAGCTCCAGCTCGTGTTGCAGCAACTGGCCGTAGTCGTCTTCGTCGAGCCTCGTCTTGAGCCAGCGCCGCAGTTGCCGCCAGTGCTCGAACAGGCCCCGGCGGGCTTCGAGCAGCGGCAGGAAATGCCCCGGCTCTGTGGTCAGCCCCAGTTCTTCCAGCAGCAATAGCAGCAACAGCAGATTGACGTTGGCGCCGTGCTCGTCCTGCAATGCCAGGCAGGCGGCGGCCACCCCGGGGCGGGCGTAGTGCTGCTCGCCGAACTGCCAGAGCTCGTCGGCGCCGATCATGACTGCTCCAGCTCTTCCAACTGCTCCTGCAGCGCCAGCCATTCGGCCTCGGCCTCGGCCAGTTGTTGCTGCAGGGGACTTTGCTCCTTCAGCAGTTGCTGCAGCCGGGTCTTGTGTTCGGCCGCGTAAATATCCGGATCCGCCAGTTGCTGCTCGATCCCGGCCAGTTGTTGCTGGCAGCGCTCCATCTGTTGTTCCAGTTTGGCGATGGCCTTGCGCAGGGGCTGGGTCTGCTGGCGCAGCTCGGCCTGGCGACGCTTTTCCGCCTTGCGCCCCTGGGCGGAGTTGTCGCCGGCCGGGGCCTGTTGCTCCGGCTGTTCGGCCTTGTCCTGCTCCACCAGCCACTGGTGGTAGTCGTCCAGATCGCCGTCGAAGGGCTGCACCCGGCCGCCGTCCACCAGGTAGAATTCATCGGTGGTGGCGCGCAGCAGGTGGCGGTCGTGGGACACGATCACCATGGCTCCCTCGAATTCCTGCAGCGCCAGGGTGAGCGCCTCGCGCATGTCCAGATCCAGGTGGTTGGTGGGCTCGTCCAGCAGCAGCAGGTTGGGTTTCTGGTAGACGATGAGCGCCAGCACCAGCCGGGCCTTTTCGCCGCCGGAGAAGGGGCCGACCGGCTCCTTCACCTTGTCGCCGCCAAAGTCGAAGCCGCCCAGGTAGTCGCGCAGGCTCTGCTCGCTGGCTCTGGGATCGAGCCGGGTCAGGTGGGTCAGCGGCGACTCCTCCGGGTGCAGGCTCTCCAGCTGATGCTGGGCAAAGTAGCCGAGCGCCACGCCCCGGCTCGCCTCCAGCTTGCCCGAGAGCGGCGTCAGCTCGCCTGCCAGCAGTTTGATAAAAGTGGACTTGCCGGCGCCGTTGCGCCCCAGCAGGCCGATGCGCGAGCCGGGCACCAGGTTGAGCTTGATCTCCGACAGCACCGCCTGGCCACCGTAGCCGGCGGCCAGTTTTTCCATGGCGATCAGCGGCACCGGCAGGCTGGCCGGCGGGCGGAAGTGGAAGCTGAACGGCGAGTCCACGTGGGCGGGCAGGATGCGCTCCATTTTTTCCATCGCCTTGAGCCGGCTCTGGGCCTGCTTGGCCTTGCTGGCCTTGTAGCGGAAGCGATCCACATAGCTCTGCATGTGGCTGAGCGCGCGCTGCTGCTTTTCAAACATGGACTGCTGCAATGCCAGCAGCTCGGCGCGCATGCGTTCGAAGTCCGAGTAGTTGCCGGTGTATTCGTTGAGCCGGCTGTTCTCGATATGGATGATGCGGTCGACCACGGCGTCGAGGAAATCCCGGTCGTGGGAGATCAGGATCAGGGTGCCCGGGTAGCTTTTCAGCCAGCGTTCCAGCCAGATCACCGCGTCCAGGTCGAGGTGGTTGGTGGGCTCGTCGAGCAGCAGCAGGTCGGATCGGCAGATCAGCGCCTGGGCCAGGTTGAGGCGCATGCGCCAGCCGCCGGAAAAGGCGCTCACCGGGCGGGACTGGGCGGCGTTGTCAAAGCCTAGGCCGTGCAGCAGGCCGGCGGCGCGGGCGTGGATATGGTAGCCGCCGTGGGTGTCGAGTTTGCCGTGCAGCTCGGCGATGGCGATGCCGTCGTGGCGGGCCTCGGCCTGTTCCAGCTCCCGGCACAGGCGGCGGTATTCCCGGTCGCCGTCGATCACGTAGTCGAGCGCCGAGCAATCCAGCGCCGGGGTTTCCTGGGCCACGCTGGCCAGCTGCCAGTCGGCGGGCAGGGCAAACTGGCCGCTGTCGATGCCGAGCTCGCCCTTGAGCAGGGCGAACAGGCTGGACTTGCCGCAGCCGTTCTTGCCCACCAGGCCGACCTTCTGGCCGCCGTGAATGGTGGCGCTGGCATCTTTCAACAGGGGGCGGCCGCCCCGGAGCAATTCAATCTGGCTGAGGGTGATCATAGGGGTCCGGCATTCGGCAAAAAGCGTATTTTAGCCGGTTTTGGCTCCCGGATGACAGGGGGCGCCCAGCCAATGGCGGCAATCCTGCTCGAACTGGGGCAGGGAGGCGAAGCCGTGGCGGGCCAGCAGGCCTTCCCAGTCCGAACTCCTGGGCAGTTCCCGCAGCAGTTGCAGCAGGGTGGCCTGGCGGCGCCAGCTGTCGGCATCGCAGCCGAAGCGGTGGCGAAATGCTTCCTGCTGTCCGGGCTCGAGGGCAAAACCGGACGGCTCGGCCACCATGCTGGCCATCAAGGGGTCGAGGGCATCGAAGGGTAGCAGCGCCTGGGCCTGCAGTTCGTCGTACAGGGCCCGGCACAGCCGGCCGTAGGGGCCTTGCCAGTCCGGCTGATCCTGCCAGTCGGCCAGTTTGCCGGCAATGGCTGCCAGCAAGGGAGAAGGCTGAAAGCGGCCGGCCTGCCCGGGCTGGGACAGGCGAGGCGAAAAGTCGACTTGGCTCAACCGGGTGCCGGCAAAGCCGTGCCAGGCGAACAGGGTGTCGGCGGGCAGGAAGGCGCCTTCGCCGCTGGCCAGCGGAAAGGACTGGCGGCCAAGCTGTACCAGGCCCGAGCCCTGGTGCACCAGCAGCAGGCGTCCCTTGAAGTGGCGCTGACGCCGGCCTGGCTGTAGGTGGGACAGGCGCAATGCCTGGTAGTGAATGCTGTAATGGGCGTGAGTGGTCATTGTAGTCGGTTCGATTTTGGCGGAGAATCCGGAACCAAGGTTGCTTTCAGGATGTATGAACCATGGAAACCCGTCGTAAAAAGCGTTTTATCGCCGGAGCCGTTTGCCCCCAGTGTAAGGCGATGGACACCATGATGCTGTATCTGGAGCATGGTGTCGAGAAGGTCGAGTGCGTGCAGTGCGGCCACAGCCAGAGCCAGACCAAGGCCGAGGTCAGCGAGGTGGCCGGTGCTGGAGTCATTGGTCTGTTCAAGCCCGAGTAAAGACTGCTCGCTCTTTGGCCAGTCGCCGGCAGCCCCCTTTCTTCCGGACCGGGGCTGGGCTAGACTTGGCGCTGGCAGAGCAAGTGATCTATTCCCTGTGCTATCTTGATTTCTGCCAGCCAATGGCCCTGCGGGGCCATCTTTTATTGCCCTGCCGTGGGGCAAGATTCTCGGCCTTCGCATTTCTTCCGTTCTGACCATCATGTATGCTAGTGGCCACATTCACGAGCAGGACCCTATTCCCATGAAAGTATCTCCCAATACCGTGGTAACGCTGGATTTCACCGTTGCCAATGCCAGTGGCGAAGTGCTGGATTCCACCGAGGGCAAGCAGCCTCTGCAGTACCTGCACGGTACCGGCTACCTGGTGGCCGGGCTGGAAACGGTGCTGGAGAACAAGCTGGCCGGTGAGGACTTCGAAGTAACCCTGACGCCGGAACAGGCCTATGGCGAATATGACGAAAGCCTGGTGCAGTCGGTGCCCGGCGAGATGTTCGACGGCATGGAAGTGTCCGAAGGCGACACCTTCGTGGCCGAAACCGATGACGGTCACCGTCCGGTAACCATTGTCGAGGTGGCGGAGGAGTACGTGAAGGTGGACGGCAACCATCCGCTGGCGGGCATGACCCTGAGCTTCAAGGGCGTGGTGCGCGAAGTGCGCGCCGCCACCGAGGAAGAGCTGGCCCACGGCCATGTGCACGGTGAGCACGACCATGACCACGATCACCACCACGAAGGCGGTTGCTGCGGCCACCACCACTGAGTGTGACGGAAACTCCGGGATAAAGGCGCTGCGGCGCCTTTTTTGTTGTTTGAAACGCGGTTCGGCTCAGTAATGGGGTGGCGGGGTTTCCTCCGCCTGGCTGGCGAGCTGGCCGGGCTGCAGCTCCTTGAATTTTTGGCTCAGCAGGCCGAGCTGCAGTTTCAGGCGGGCGATTTCTCCGCCCTGGGCGGTGATTTCCTGGTTGAGCTGCTCTATGGTGTCATCCTGGAAAGCCAGGCGGGTTTCCAGTTGTTCCAGCCGTTGCAGCAAGGCGTCATTCATTGTCGTCGTCTCTGTGGTTAAGTGGCCAGGTTTCCCCCAGGCCGGCAGAGCTGACGCTGTAGGCCTGGCGGGAGTCGATAAAGGCCACACTATATACCATGGCACTGGCGGGCCTGAGCCGGGTGTGCAGTCCCACCTGCCAGCTGTTCAGCAGGCGGCCGTCGTCCAGTTGCCACAGATCCAGCCGGCGGGCGGTGCCGCCGGTGAGCAGGCGGTTGCCGGTGACGTCCAGGCGGGCACTGACAAAGGTTTGCCCCCGGTGGGCGGAGTGCAGCCGGGCCTGGCGTTCGCCCCCCGGCAGGCGGCGGATATCGCCGCTGCCCTGGGCATCGGCACTGAAGGCGTAGCCGCCCTGCGGATCGAGGCGGACCAGGCTGGCGCTGTGCTCGTGCCGCCAGCGGGCCAGGATGGCGGCGTTATCGGTTTGCCAGAAGATCACCTCGCCGTCGTGGCTGGCGCTCAGGGCGTAGCGGCCATTGGCCGACAGATCCACGGCGTTGATCCTGTCCTGATGGCCAAGAAAGCGCAGCCGGCGCCCGCTGGTCAGATCCACGTATTCCACTTCGCCGCTCTGGTAGCCGAGCAGCAGGCCGCGTCCGCCATCCTCCAGGGCCAGGGCCCGCAGGGTCTGTTCGAGACGGTAAAAACCCAGGTTGCGGCCATCGTCGAGGGACCACAGCGCCAGGGTATCGGTGGTGGCGGTGGCCGCCACGTCGCTGCCCGGCGAGCTGGCCAGCAACAGGATGTCATCGGTGGACTCGCCCTGATACCAGTGATAGCGGGGTTCGGCCTCGCCCCGGCGCCAGACCCGCACCGGCCCGGGGCCGGTCGACACCAGCACATGTCCGGCGTCGGCGGTGGTTTCGGTCGCCAGCACAGTGCCTTCGGTAAAAGCCTGCCTGGCCAGCGGCCGGGAGCCGCCGTCGCAGCCGCTCAGCAGCAGGAATGTGACGCACAGCGCAGTGAACAGGCGAGGGGGCAGCATTTTTGTCCGTTTGGGCTTTCGCATCGGCAAGTTGAAACGTTAGTATAGGTCCTGGACTATAAGCATCTCATTTTCCTTGGGGTTTTTCCCCTGATCTGGAGTTGATAATGAAAAAACTGTTGCAAGTCGGCTTGCTGGCGTCCGCCGTGGCGGTGGCCCTGAGTGGTTGTAAGGAAGAGCAGGCGGCGGCTCCCGCCCCGGCGGCCGAGGCAGCACCGGCACTGGAAAGTTTCGAGGAGAAATCCGCCTACGCCATCGGACTGTCGATGGGCCGCTACATCGGCTCCACCCTGGAAAAACAACAGGAACTGGGCGTTACCCTGAACAACGACGTTATCCTGCGCGGTGTGAAGGACGGCTTTACCGAAGGCGGCCAGATGACCGACGAGGAAGTGCAGAACGCCCTCATGGCCTACGACGAGCATATCAACGGGCTGATTGAAAGCCAGGCCAAGGAGCAGGCGGCGGCCACCCTGGAAGAAGGCCAGGCCTTCCTGGCGGAAAATGCCAAACGGGAAGGGGTACAGGTCACCGAATCCGGCCTGCAGTACGAGGTGCTGAGCGAAGGTGAAGGCGACAAGCCGGCGGCGGAAGATGTGGTGACAGTGCATTACACCGGCACCCTGGTGGACGGCACCCAGTTCGACAGTTCGGTCGAGCGCGGCGAACCCGCCAGCTTCCCGCTCAACCAGGTGATCCCGGGCTGGACCGAAGGTGTGCAACTGATGCCGGTGGGCTCCAAATTCAAGTTCTTTATCCCTGCCGAACTGGCCTACGGCGAATCCGGTGCCGGTACCATTCCCGGTAACGCCGTACTGATTTTCGAGGTGGAACTGCTGGACATCGAACGGGCCGAACAGCCCGAGGGCGAGACCCAGGAATAACGAGAAAGGCGCCATACGGCGCCTTTTTCTTGCTTGTGACCCATCAGAGCCAGCGCTGCCAGCCTTCCGCTTCGAGCAGCAATTGCTCCTTTTGTTGCTTGTCGAGTCGTTTGAGCCGGTATTCCAGCCGCAGGGCGGTGGACTTGTCCGCCACCGGCAGGCGCCAGACCAGTTCGGCGGGGCGGCGCGACCAGACATAGCGCGAGGCCAGCCGCTGGTGCTCGTTGTGCTCCCGGCAGCGACGCTCCGGATCCCGGCTGATCCCCGCATACAGGCTCCGATCCCGGCAGCGCAGCAGGTAGACAAACCAGGTTGGGCTTTCGTCGGTCATGGGATCCATTACACTCACCGGAGGGAAAGCGTCATCATAGCGAGGTTCATTATGCATGGAAACGACAGGAGCGCCGCAGCGCTGCTCGGCGGGTTGATCGCCCTGGGCCTTGTCTGGGGCGGGAGTCATCTACGGGACGCGGTCCAGTTGTGGAAGCAGGCGGACCGGGTGGTGGCGGTCAAGGGCCTGGCCGAGCGCCAGGTACAGGCGGATCTGGTGTTGTGGCCAATCAGCTTTTCGGTGACCGCAGACAGCCTGGCCGGCCTTTATGACGCCATCGACGAAGACAGGGGCAAGATCACCCGCTTTCTCGGCAACGCGGGCTTCGAGCCCGGTGAACTGAGCATTGCCGCGCCCGTGGTGCAGGATGTGTGGGCCAGCCAGTTTGCCGAGCCGCGTCCGCCCCAGCGCTACCGGGCCGATGCCGTGGTGCTGGTGCGCAGCAACCGGGTCGACCTGGTCAAGCAGAGCCTGCCGGCCTCGGCCGAACTGGTCAGCCAGGGCGTGCTGCTGACCCAGAGTTATGAACACAAGATCCAGTATGTGTTCACCGGCCTCAACGATATCAAGCCGGCCATGATCGCCGAAGCTACCGCCAACGCCCGGGAGGCGGCCCGCCAGTTTGCCAAGGATGCCGACGCCGAGGTGGGAGGCATCCGCTCGGCCCAGCAGGGATATTTTTCGGTGACCGATCTCGACAGCTATACCCCCGAGATCAAGCAGGTGAGGGTGGTGACCAGCGTCGACTACCTGCTGGAGTAAGCGATCGGCAGCAGTACCGTCTGGGGCGGATAGCACAACCCAGTAGTACAGCCCTGGTAGCGCAGTTCAACCTGGGCCCCGGGGCCGGCAGCATGCAGGGGCAGTTGCAACTCCAGCCGCTCCCGGTATACCTGGCTCTGACCGAAGTATTCATCCTGGTAGGGTTCTCCTTCGGGCAGATGCCACTCGCCCAGGCTGACCTCCTGGCCGGCGGCGGTGATGCTGTGGCGGTAAAGATAGTGGCCGGGGGCGACGTGGATACGGATTCTCAGTTCATCGCCATGGTGTTCGCTGTCGAGCACGAAAGCCTGCTCTACCGGCAGAAAATCGCCCGCCGTGGGACCGGGGTTGCGGTTCGGGCCGAGCAGGACCGCCGACAGCACCATGGCCAGGGCCGAGAGGACGATAAAAATGCGTACCATGATAAGCCGTGCCTCCTGGATATTGTGGCTGCCCGCATCATACTCCCGGGCGGGCGCCAGCCCTTGACCTGGGTCATAAAGCGGCAATGCCGTGTTGCCGGCCGCTTTTCATGCCGGTGCCTCCGGGTTAAGGTCGACCGATGGACGGTATTTGAAATGAGCGGTCGCCGTCCCCATTTTAATGGTTCGACCCTATTCTATGCCGACAGCGGCGACAAGAGGTGATTGTGGGTAAGGTATTGTTACTGTTTATCGGCGCCGGCCTGCTGGAAATTTTTGTATTTATCGAAGTGGGAGCGGCCATCGGGGCCTGGAGCACCATTGCCCTGATCCTGCTGACCGCCATTGCCGGCATTAGCTTGGTGCGCATTCAGGGCTTGCAGACCCTGATGGCGGCCCAGACCAAAATCAACCGGGGCGAGACCCCGGCGAGGGAAATGGTGTCGGGCATGATGCTGGCGCTGAGCGGGGTCTTGCTGCTGTTGCCCGGATTCGTCACCGACTTTGCGGGGATACTGTTGCTGTTGCCGCCGGTGCGCCATGCCCTGGCCGAACGCTTCCTGAGCCGGACCCATGTACGCGGTGACAAGGGGCATACCTTCAGCGCCGAATATTACTACCACGCTGAAACCCGGGTGAACGATGGCGAGCAGGACAGAAAAGGCGTGACCTTTGAAGGCGAAGCCGAGCGCAAGGACGACAAATAACCGGCCCCTTCGGGAGCTTGAAGCTGGAAGCCTTAAGTGGTGTTGTTTGGGAGGCCGCGCGCAATGCGCGGCCAAATAACTTGATTGTGATCTGGCACAGATCTGAGTTTAATTTCCCCAGTCCCCAGTCCCCAGTCCCCAGTCCCCAGTCCCCAGTCCCCAGTCCCCAGTCCCCAGTCCCCGTCAACTCAGCGGGTGGCGAATCTTCCACGGAAAACGCCACCAGGCAAACAGGCAGGCCACAAGCCCGGCCAGCAGGTTGGCCAGCAGTATACCGGTGAAAATACCCCGGGCACCGGCCAGATCGGCCCCCAGCCAGGCCAGCGGCAGCAGCAGGCCGAACAGCCGAAAGCCGTTGAGCAGCAGTGAAATCACCGACACCCGCAGGCCGTTCAGGGCCGCCCCCAGCAGCATGAAGCATCCCTGCAGGCCATAGCTGGCCGGCACCAGTCTGAGGTAGAACGTCAATTGCTCCGCCACCGCCGGGCTGTCGGTGAAGGCGTCGGCGATGGTCGGTGCCAGCCACCACAGTAAGGCGAACACCCCCAATTGAAACAGGATGGCGAAGCGCATCGCCAGCAGCAGGCCATGGCGGCTGCGTTCATGCAGGCCGGCGCCGGTGTTCTGGGAAATAAAGGGCGCCAGTACCGAACTGAGCGCCATCATCACGATCAGCACCAGGGCCTCTATGCGAGAGGCGGCGCCGAAGGCGGCCACGGTTTCGGTGCCAAAACGCGCCAGCAGCAACATCAGCAGGGCGGTGGCAATGGGGTTGAGCATGCTGGTGCAGGAGGCGGGAATGGCCACATGCAGCAGTTGTTGCCAATGGCTCTGCAGCACAGGCCAGGGGGAGGGCGGCCAGCACAGCAGCCGCTCCCGGCGACGCAGCAGGTAAAGGCCGAGCACCATGGCGAGCAGCCAGGAGCAGGCCGAGGCCAGCGCCGCCCCCCGGATTCCCAGGGCTGGAACGGGTCCCAGGCCGAAGATCAGCAGGGGGTCCAGAATGCCGTTGGCCAGACCGGCTACCGCCATGACCAGGCTGGGGGTCCGGGTATCGCCGGTGGCGCGGATGGCGGCGTTGCCCACGATCGGCAGGATCAGCATGGGGGCCGCCAGATACCAGATCAGCATATAGTCGCGGATCAGTGGCAACAGGGTAGGGTCGGCTCCCAGCAGACGAAACAGCGGTTCCAGGGTTGCGACACCGAGCGCCGCCAGCAGGCAGACCAGGACCAGCGCCAGCAGCAGGCTGTCGCTGGTAAAACGGGCCGCCTGCTGCTGGCGGCCGGCGCCCAGGGCCTGGCCCAGGCTGGCCGACAGGCCGGCACCCAGCCCCATGGCCAGGGAGATCACCACGAAGGTCACCGGAAAGGTGAAGCTGACCGCGGCCAGGGCGTCGGTGCCCAGCAGGCCGATAAAGAAGGTGTCCACCAGGTTGAAGGCCTGGATGGCGACGATGCCGAGCGCCATGGGGCCCGTCATGCGCGCCAGTTGCGGTCCTATGGGGGCGGTGAGCAGGGAATTCGGTCTTGCCACTGAGAATACCTTGACGCTGGGGCGGGTGGAGGCGAGGGCTATGATAACGCCGCCGGCCCGGGCGACTTAAAAAATTTTTGTGTTTTGCCCTTGAAGGCGCTGAAAGCGCTCCCATATAGAAGGTCAACGGAACGGTTTGCGGCCTTTGGCCGTTTATCTCACAAGGTAACAACACTCATCAGGAGAGTTATCGATGAACATTCGTCCATTGCACGATCGCGTCATTATCAAACGTATTGAAGCCGAGTCAAAATCTGCCGGAGGCATCGTTCTGACCGGGTCCGCCGCCGAAAAATCCACCCGTGGTGAGGTACTGGCGGTAGGTAATGGCCGCGTCCTGGACAACGGTGAAGTAAAAGCCATGTCCGTCAAGGTCGGTGACAAGGTCATCTTCAACGAAGGTTTTGGCGTCAAGACCGAGAAGCTGGACGGCAAGGAAGTACTCATTCTTGCCGAGAACGACATTCTCGCCATCGTCGAAGAATAATCCGGTTCATCCACTTTAAAGGAAGATAAACAATGGCAGCTAAAGACGTAAAATTTGGTAACGACGCCCGCGTAAAAATGCTGAAAGGCGTAAACATCCTGGCCGATGCCGTCAAGGTGACCCTGGGTCCGAAAGGCCGCAACGTGGTGCTGGACAAATCCTTCGGCGCTCCCAACATCACCAAGGACGGCGTGTCCGTGGCCAAGGAAATCGAGCTGGAAGACAAGTTCGAGAACATGGGCGCCCAGATGGTGAAGGAAGTCGCTTCCAAGGCCAACGACGAAGCCGGTGACGGCACCACCACCGCCACCGTGCTGGCCCAGTCCATCGTCAACGAAGGCCTGAAAGCGGTGGCCGCCGGCATGAACCCCATGGACCTGAAGCGCGGTATCGACAAGGCCGTGATCAAGGCGGTGGAAGAGCTGAAGGCCCTGTCCGTTCCCTGCAAGGACACCAAGGCCATCGCCCAGGTAGGTACCATCTCCGCCAACTCCGATGAGAAAGTCGGCCAGTTGATCGCCGAAGCCATGGAAAAAGTGGGCACCGACGGTGTCATCACCGTGGAAGAAGGCCAGGGCCTGGAAGACGAGCTGGACGTGGTGGAAGGCATGCAGTTCGACCGCGGCTACCTGTCTCCCTACTTCATCAACAAGCAGGAAACCGGCACCGTCGAGCTGGACGACCCCTTCATCCTGCTGGTCGACAAGAAAATCTCCAACATCCGCGAACTGCTGCCGGTGCTGGAAGGCGTCGCCAAGCAATCCAAGCCGCTGCTGATCGTGGCCGAGGACGTGGAAGGCGAAGCCCTGGCTACCCTGGTAGTGAACAACATGCGCGGCATCGTGAAGGTGGCCGGCGTCAAGGCACCGGGCTTCGGCGACCGCCGCAAGGCCATGCTGCAGGACATCGCCATCCTCACCGGTGGTACCGTGATCTCCGAAGAAGTGGGTCTGGAGCTGGAAAAGGCCACCCTGGAAGATCTGGGCCGTGCCAAGCGCGTGGTGATCAGCAAGGACAACACCACCATCATCGATGGCGTGGGTGAAGCCGACACCATCAACGCCCGCGTGGCGCAAATCCGCCAGCAGATCGAAGAGTCCACCTCCGACTACGACAAAGAGAAGCTGCAGGAGCGTGTGGCCAAGCTGGCCGGCGGTGTGGCCGTGATCAAGGTGGGTGCCGCCACCGAAGTGGAAATGAAAGAGAAGAAGGCCCGTGTCGACGACGCCCTGCACGCCACCCGCGCCGCAGTGGAAGAAGGCGTGGTGCCCGGTGGCGGTGTGGCCCTGGTGCGTGCCGCTGCCAAGCTGGGTAACCTGACCGGTGACAACGAAGATCAGAACGTGGGCATCAAGGTGGCCCTGCGCGCCATGGAAGCCCCGCTGCGCCAAATCGTCAGCAACGCCGGCGAAGAAGCCTCTGTGGTGGTGTCCAAGGTGAAGGACGGCGAAGGCAACTTCGGTTACAACGCCGGCAACGACACCTACGGCGACATGCTGGACATGGGTATCCTGGATCCGACCAAGGTCACCCGCTCCGCGCTGCAGTTCGCTGCTTCCGTAGCCGGCCTGATGATCACCACCGAAGCCATGGTGACCGAGCTGCCGAAGGAAGCCGCTCCGGCCATGCCCGACATGGGCGGCATGGGTGGTATGGGTGGCATGATGTGATGCGACGAGAGTCGTGTTACCTTGTGTAACTCCTTGAAATAATAGGAGTTCACACCGGGAGTGGCTGGGCAAGCCAGCCACTCCTTCCCTCAAGGCCTCAGAGTATGAAAGAGGCCTACCGATAATGTCGGGCTACTCGCTATACAACCTAGGGATAAAATCCCGTTCCAAAACCGGTTGCCCAAGGCAACTCCGTCCAACCAGGGAATCCGTTTGGTCAGGCATCTTATTGCCTGTTACCTACACAGGGCCCGGGCTATCCAATGACGTTCAAACAAAAAGACGACTTCCCCTGGAAGTGGTGCGTAACCTGTTGTGCAGCCCACGTAGCCTGGGGGCGGCCTCTTTCTCTGCAGCTGCTCTGCCACTCATCCTGGCTCGGGGCCTGGATTTTTGTTGCAGCTACCGGTTTTCGTCGTCCCAGCCTTCAAATACTGCTTCTGCTTGCCGCGCCAACTCCGTTATCATGGTTTTGTGAACAAGATGGGTTTGAGTGAGTCCTTTTGTGCCCGGCCCGGGCCCGATGTTGGGGAGACGCTGTGACAGGACGAGCAGGCCTGCTGCTATTGCTGATGATCATACTGTTGCCGACAACTGTGGCGGCATCGCCGGTGATCCTGACCATTACCGGCAATATCCGCCATCAGGGGGAAAGCCTGGAGCAGCTGGAGTTCACCCTGGAACAACTGCAGGCCCTGCCACAGCGGGAGTTGACCACAGCCCACCTCTGGGCCCGTGAGCCGCACCGTTATCTTGGCCCTGATCTTGCGCTCTTGATGGAGACCCTGTTCGGCCACGCCCGCATCACCACCCTGCACCTGGAAGGACTCAACGGCTATAGCGTGGCCGTGGACTGGCCGGCCCTGGCGCCCCATCAGCCCATACTGGCTTGGCAGGAAAACGGCAAAACCATGAGCCGGCGCGACAAGGGCCCCCTGTGGCTGCTGCTGCCCTTTGAACGGCTTTCCGAGCCCCAGTTGTCCGACTTTCGCCACTATATGGTCTGGCAGTTGCACAAAATCCGGGTTTTCACGGAGCCCCGGTGAGGCTGCTTCCCCGTCGGCGGCCGCCCCTTCGACCCACCCCCGGCCGGCTGCATCCGGCCAAGGTCGTGGTGGGCGGGCTCCTGTTGCTGGCGATGCTCACCTTCGGCCTGGGCGCCGCCCATACCCTGGTGGGTATCCGCAAGCACAACGATCTGTTGGAACGGCGTACCTACGAAGTGCCCTGGTCGCTGATGCAGCTGCAACTGGAGGTGAACCGTTTCCTCGACGCGGTGCGGCTACTGCATGCCGGCGCCATCGGCCATGACGAACTGATGCTGCGTTACGATATCCTGTGGAGCCGCACTCCCGTTCTGCTCAGCAGCCAGCTCAAGGACACCCTGAGCGAGCGCCCCGATCTGTGGCTGCTGATCCAGCAGATTGAAACCCGGGTGCGGGCCATGGAGCCCCTGGTCAAGGTCCTGGTGCCCGGTTCGCCCGCCTACCAGCTGCTACTGGCCGAACTGAGTCCCTACCTGGAGCCGCTCACCCGGACCCTGACCGCCACCATGCACAGCAACGTAATGTTCTATGCGGAGTACGATCAGACCTACCGCCAGTTGGGGCGTCAGCTGTACGTCCGGATTGGCGGCCTGGGCGGCAGCACCCTGCTGTTGCTGCTGCTGCTGTGGCGGGAACTGCGCGGCTATCGCCACCAGTTGCTGCACGATCCCCTGACCGGCCTGCCCAACCGTTTTTCCCTGCAGCGCCGGCTGGAACAACTGATGGCGCGCCGGCTTCCGTTCAGCCTGATCCTGCTGGAGCTGGAGGATGCGACCCGGGTCCATCACCGCTTTGGCTTCGAAGTGGCCGATCGCCTGCAGCAGGCCTTTGCCGGACGTCTGGGCCAGGGCCTGCAGGCCGGCGAGTCCCTTGCCCGTTGCGGCGGCGACGGGCTGGTGGTGGTGGCCGAAGGCGTGGTGGAGCTGGCGGAAGTTCGGGCCAGGCTGTCCCGGATACGGCAGGCACTGGTGGCGGTCGAGCCGATAGCGGACCACGATTTTTACATGAAGCCGGTGATAGGTGTCGTGCTCTATCCCGCCGACGCCGACAATCTGGTGGATCTGCTGGCTCGGGGCGAGCTGGCCCTGGCGCTGTGCCGTCGCGACCGGCAGCCCTATGTGATTTTCGATCCTTCCCTGCTCAAGGAGATCCGCCGCCGCCAGCAACTAGCGCAGGATCTGCCGGCGGCCCTCGACAGCGGCAGCCTGAACCTGGGCTATCTTCCCCTGGTTGATGCCGACGACCACTGTGTTGGCCTGCAGTTGACGCTGCAGTGGCGCCATCCCGCCTTTGGGGTAATCGGCGACAGCGAGTTGTGGCGGGTGGCCGAACAGTTCCAGCTGGCCGAACGGCTGCTGCTGTGGTTGCTGGATCATGCCGGGGAAGCATTGCACGACTGGCGTCGGAGCCGGCCCGGCCTCTTCCTCAACCTGACTCTGCCGGCCTCGGCGTTTCGCGCAACCGTGCTTGAACTGCTGCTGGCGGTGCTGGCGCGCCACGGGCTGGATGCCGGTGCCCTGGTACTGGATCTGAGCGAAGAAACGGTGATGGCCGATCCCCATGAAACCCGCCCCCTGCTCGACGCGTTTCGCGAGCGGGGGATACGGCTGGCCCTGGCCGACTTCGGCAGCGGCTGCTCGGTCTGGGGCCAGTTGGCCCGCCTGCCGCTGGACTGGCTCAAGCTGGACGAGGTTTTTTGCAACGGCATAGCGATGGAAGGTGAAGCGCGCCGGCAGCTGCGGCTGCTGTTCGAGCTGGCGGGGTTGCTGTCGCTGCCGCTGATTTGCTGCGGAGTGAATAACCCCGCCGAGTTGGAGGTTGTGCGCGAACTCGGCGGACGGCCGCTATTACAGGGACGCCAACTGGGGGGCGTGCTGGCGGCGGTAGAAGTGCCGCCCTGGCTGGCGGCGCATTGAGGACCGGCGTCAGTCGAGGCGCAGAAACTGCCCGAGCGTGGATGCCAGCAGCTGGATTTTGTGCACCATGCGCGACAGCAGAGCCTGGTATTCCTGTTCCGTGCTCATTTCGAGCAGTTCCAGTTCTTCCGCCAACTCGGCCACATAGGGCAGGAAGTGATCCGCGTGGGTGGTGAACTGGCTGTCCTCGCGCAGTACGGCGCTGAACTTGGCCTGGCCCTTGGCGCGCAGGGCGGCGAGCTTTTTGTCGGCGTCGATGGCCTGGTGGTAGAGATCCCTCAGGGTGTCGTTCAACTTGGCGATAACCGAATCGTGCATCTGTATTCCTTAACGGGGTTCAAGACCGAGATCTAACGGGGTTTTGCTGGCTTCGCCGCCGATTTCGCGTACCAGCCGGGGGACCAGGAAGCCGGGCAGACGGGCCAGCAGCCGGGCCATGAGCGTCCGGGCCCGGTCATCGCCGACCAGAAAGTGCGCCGCGCCCTGTACCCGATCGAGCTGGTGCAGGTAATAGGGCAGTACACCGGCCTCGAACAGCCGCTCCGACAGCGCCTCGAGCACCTCGGCGTCGTCGTTGATCCCGGCCAGCAGCACGCTCTGGTTGAGCAGGGTGATGCCGGCCCGGCGCCAGTCCTGCAGCGTGTCGGCCAGGATATCGTCCACCTCGTTGGCGTGATTGATGTGCAGTACCAGCACCGGCTGCAGCCGGCTGTCGGCCAGGCGGGTTTTGAGCGCTCCGGTCAGCCGGGCCGGGATCACGACCGGCAGCCTGCTGTGGATGCGTAGCCGACGCAGGTGGGGTATGCCTTCCAGGGCATCGAGCAGGGTGGCAATCTGCTCGTCCTTGGCCATCAGGGGATCGCCGCCGGAGAGGATCACCTCGTTGATTTCGGGGTGGGCGGCGATGTAGTCCAGTGCCTCGCGCCAGCCTTCCCGTCCCGGGCTGTTGTCGGCATAGGGAAAGTGGCGGCGAAAGCAGTAGCGGCAGTTGACCGCGCAACCGCCGCGCAGCACCAGCAGCACCCGGGAGCGGTATTTGTGCAGCAGGCCGGGCAGGGCGCTGTCGTGCTCTTCGAGGGGATCGGCGACGAAGCCGGGCACTTCGGCGAATTCCTCGCCCAGGGGCAGCACCTGGCGCAGCAGGGGATCGTGAATGTCGCCCGGGCGCATCTTGTCGGCGAAGGGACGGGGCACGCGCATCGGGAACAGCCGGCGGGCCTCCAAGCCCGGACGCCAGGGGGCCGGATCTATGCCCAGATAGTCGAGCAGGGCGTCGGGAGTGGTAAAGGCGCGGGCAAGTTCTTTTTGCCAGTTAATATGTAAATCGCCCCCGTTTAGGGGTATCATTGCCGGCATTTTCTGCAACTCTGTCTAATTCACGAGGGTAAAATGGCCTCTTATAGTACCAACGAATTCCGCTCCGGCCTAAAGATTATGCTGGACGGCGAACCCTGCGCCATTATTGAGAACGAGTTCGTCAAGCCCGGCAAGGGCCAGGCCTTCAACCGCGTTAAAATCCGCCGCCTGCTCAACGGCAAGGTGCTGGAAAAGACCTTCAAATCCGGCGACACCGTGGAAGCGGCGGACGTCATGGACATGGAACTGGCCTACCTGTACAACGACGGCGAGTTCTATCACTTCATGAACAACGATACCTTCGAGCAGCTGGCCGCCGACGACAAGGCGGTGGGTGATGCCAAGCTGTGGCTGAAGGAGCAGGACGTCTGCATCCTGACCCTGTGGAACGGCGCTCCCATCTCCGTCACCCCGCCCAACTTCGTGGAGCTGGAAGTGGTGGAAACCGATCCGGGCCTGAAGGGCGACACCGCCGGCACCGGCGGCAAGCCCGCCACCCTGAGCACCGGCGCCGTGGTACGGGTGCCCCTGTTCATCCAGATCGGCGAAGTGCTGAAGGTCGACACCCGCTCCGGCGAGTACGTGTCCCGGGTGAAGTAAGCTCTTGTTCCCGATGTAAAAACGGCGCCTCTGGGCGCCGTTTTTGTTTATTCTTTGCCGTACACGTTGTTTTCCTGCTCCCGCACCCGGATAAAGGTGGTGCGTTTGGTCAGTTCCTTCAGCCGCTGGGCGCCCACATAGGTGCAGGTGGAGCGGACGCCGCCGAGGATGTCCTGTACCGTTTCCTCCACCGGACCGCGGTAGGGCAGCGCTACTGTCTTGCCTTCCGCCGCCCGGTACTTGGCCACGCCACCGGCGTGCTTTTCCATGGCGCTGGAAGAGCTCATGCCGTAGAACGTCATGAACTGCCGGCCGTCCCGCTCGATGAGTTCACCGCCGCACTCCTCGTGGGCTGCCAGCATACCGCCCAGCATCACGAAATCGGCACCGCCGCCAAAGGCCTTGGCCACGTCGCCCGGGCAGGTGCAGCCGCCGTCGCCGATGATCTGGCCACCCAGGCCGTGGGCGGCGTCGGCACATTCGATAATGGCGGACAGCTGGGGATAGCCGACCCCGGTCTTGACCCGGGTGGTGCATACCGAGCCCGGGCCTATGCCGACCTTGACGATGTCGGCGCCGCACAGGATCAGCTCTTCCACCATTTCGCCGGTCACCACGTTGCCGGCGATGATGGTGTGGTGGGGGCACTGCTCGCGTACCCGGCTGACGAAGGACGCGAAGTGCTCGCTGTAGCCATTGGCCACGTCGATGCAGATAAAGCCCAGCTCACCGGACAGGGCCAGGATTTGCTGCAGCTTCTCGAAGTCCCGCTCGGCGGTGCCGGTGGAGACGATAACGTGCCCGAGCAGATCGGCGCCGGCCTCTGCCACGAAGGCCTGCCATTGATCAACCGAGTAATGCTTGTGCACCGCCGTCAGCATATCGTGGCGGGCCAGGGCTCGGGCCATGGCGAAGGTGCCGACGGTATCCATGTTGGCGGCGATAACCGGTACCCCGGACCAGCGCCGACCCGAATGCTTAAAGGTGAACTCCCGGTGCAGCTCAACCTGGGAGCGGCTGTTGAGGGTGGAGCGCTTGGGGCGAAACAGCACATCCCTAAAGCCCAGTTTCAAGTCTTCTTCGATACGCATGGTGTTACCTCGGTAGATGACAGGCACAAAAAAACCGGGGGTTTTTTAGGCCCCCGGTTTTCATCATTCTAGCCAGAGGATTATTTTTTGCAACTATCCTGACTCATGGTTCAAAAATTATCGGCCGTGGCGTCCTAAAAACTGACCTGAAGTTTGAAAACGGCTTCTACACTATGCTTTTTCGCCTATAATCAGCCGCTTCAAGCCGCCCTCCAGAAGGTGGCACTTGCACACGCAATCGTTTGCCCATCGTTTCCGATGCGGCCCCATACTTAAAGGAGAAACCCGCAGTGGCCGAGCCCCGCTTCCATTACCCCTGGTACAAGAAAGAGGACACCGACGCCTTTTTCGCCCTGTTCCAGAATAACGTTGCCAACTTCGTCATCATCACTATTACCATGCTGGGCATGGGCTTTCCCCAGGATATCGTGTTTGGCCAGGTGATACCGGGCGCGGCCATCGCCGTGCTGGTGGGCAACTTTTATTATGCCTACAGCGCCAACCGGCTGGCCCACCGGGAACAGCGCACCGATGTGACCGCCCTGTCCTACGGCATCAGCACACCGGTGATGTTTGTGTTCCTGTTCGGGGTGTTGCTGCCGGCCAAGACCCTGACCGGCGATCCCGAGCTGGCCTGGAAAATCGCGGTGGGCGCCTGCTTTCTGAGTGGCCTGCTGGAAGTGCTGGTGAGCGTGATCGGCCGCTGGGTGCAGCGCAACCTGCCCCGGGCCGCCATGCTGGGGGCGGTGGCCGGGGTGGCGCTGACCTTTATCGCCGGCGAGATGATGTTCAAGACCCTGGAAATGCCGGTGGTCGGCCTGTTCGTGCTGGCGGTGATCATCATCGGTATCGTCGGCCGGGTGGTGCTGCCGTTTCGCATGCCGGCTTCCCTGTTCGCCATCGTCTTCGGCACCCTGCTGGCCTACCTGCTGGGGGAAAGCGACAGTGGCAAGATTGCCGAGGGGCTGTCCCATTTCGGCTTTTACCCCGTGTTGCCCAGCATGGCCGCCTTCGACGGCATGAGCTACCTGTTTGGCTCCATGATTGGTATCCTCACCGTGGTGCTGCCCATCACCCTGTATAACGCCATCGAGACCATGAACAACGTGGAAGCGATGGAGGCGGCCGGCGACAAGTACGACGTGCGCGAATGCCAGGCGGTCGATGGCGTGGGCACCATGATCGGCGCCCTGTTCGGCGGCCTGTTTCCGACCACCGTTTATATCGCCACGGTAGGAGCCAAATGGATGAGGGCCGGTCGCGGCTACAGCATCCTCAACGGCCTGGTGTACCTGCTGGCGGCCATGTTCGGGTTGATCGCGGTGATTTCGGCGCTGATCCCGGTGGCGGTGGTGGCGCCGATACTGGTGTTTGTGGGCATGTCCATGGTGTCCACCGCCTTCCAGACCAACGCCAAGAAGTACTATCCGGCGGTGGCCCTGGCCATGCTGCCCTATTTCGCCAACTATGTAATGACCCGGTTCAACAATGCCGCCGGCGAGGTGGTCAGCCGCATCTCCGACGGCATAGTCCCCCTGGGCCAGGGCGCCATGTTCACCGCCATGATGCTGGGCGCCATCACCGTCTGCGTGATCGACGGCGCCTTCAAGCGGGCCATGGCGTTTGCCCTGTGCAGTGCCGGTTTCTCCTTTGTGGGCCTGATGCACGCCCCCAAGCTGGCCTTTTACGCCGCGCCCGATTATGTGATGGGCTACCTGGTCATGGCGCTGCTGTTTGCCTGGTACGCCTTCAGGGGCGTGGTCAAGCGCGACGATCACTACCTGGGTGAGGACTGACCTGAGCTGCTTCCGAGGGCGCCGCGGCGCCCTTTTATTTTGCTCGAAATTACGCCATGCTGTTACCAGGCTGGCGGACGGGAGAGGGCAATGTTCAAGGTTCTGGGCGTGGATCACCTGGTGTTGAGGGTCAGGAATCCCCAGCGCATGCTGGATTTTTACTGCCGTATCCTGGGCTGCTGCCTGGAGCGGGAGAAAACCGACATCGGCCTTTACCAACTGCGTGCCGGGGCCCAGCTCATCGATCTGGTCGATATCCGTGGCCCCCTGGGCGGCGACGGCGAAGCGGCGGATCAGTGCAAGGCCAACATGGATCATTTTTGCCTGCGCATCGAGCCCTTCGAGCCGGATGCCCTGCTCAACTACTTCACCCTGGCCGGGGTGATCTGCGAGCCGCCGGCCCTGCGTTACGGTGCCGAAGGGGAAGGGCCCTCCATCTACCTGTTCGACCCCGAGGGTAACCAGTTGGAGCTGAAGGGACCGGCCGGGGCTGCCACCGGCGACGAATAAGGTTACACTGGATTATTTAGGCCCTACACCCATGAATACCCTTGCCTGGCCGCCCACGGCCACCCTGCCGGCGTTGCGCCGGCGTGCCGAGCTGCTGGCCTTGATCCGTGCCTTTTTTGCTGCCCGCGACGTGCTGGAAGTGGATACGCCCACCCTGGCCGCCGCCGGGGTGACCGACGTGCACTTGGACAATTTCGTCACCCGCTTTGTCGGTCCCGGCATGGCACGGGGGCTGGATCTTTACCTGCAGACCTCGCCGGAATTCCACATGAAGCGGCTGCTGGCCGCCGGCAGTGGTCCCATCTATCAGATCTGCAAGGCCTATCGCAACGAGGAGTCGGGGCGGTTGCACAATCCCGAGTTCACCATGCTGGAGTGGTACCGGCCCGGTTTCGATCATCATCAATTGATGGACGAGATGGCCGAGTTGCTGCAGGCGGTATTGGATTGTGACAGCCCCGAACGATTGACTTACCAGCAGGCTTTTACGACCACCCTGGGGATCTGCCCGCTGAGCGCGTCCCTCGATGAGTTGCGCCGGGCCGGTCTGGGCTTGGGGGCCGATGACCTTATTGCCCGGGAGGAAGACAGGGACACCCTGCTGCAGTTGCTGTTCGCCCTTGGCGTCGAGCCGCGTGTCGGCCAAGCGGTGCCCTGTTTTGTCTACCACTTTCCCGCCAGCCAGGCGGCCCTGGCCCGGCTCAGCCCGCAGGATCCGCGGGTGGCGGAGCGGTTCGAGGTTTATTTCAAGGGTATCGAGCTGGCCAACGGGTTTCATGAGCTGAGCGATGCCGCCGAGCAGCGACGCCGTTTCGAACAGGACAACCGGCTGCGTCGGGGACGCGGGCTGCCCGAGCGCCCGGTGGACGAATATCTGCTCGCCGCCCTGGAGGCCGGGCTGCCCGATTGCGCCGGGGTCGCGTTGGGGGTAGACCGGCTGATCATGCTGGCCCAGGGCGCCGAGCGGCTGGAACAGGTGATCGCCTTTACCGTCACCCGCGCCTGAGTCAGGGTCGGGGCGGGTAGTTGGCCAGCAGCTCGGCCACCTGTTGTTCAATGCGCCGGCTGCGTTCGGCGCCCTTTATCCGTTCGGCGGGAAAGGCTCTGGGATGGCGGCTTTGCCAGACCACGGTGCCGTCGGGCAGCGCCAGCCAGAGGCGTAATTTTTGTTCCCGTACCATGCCATAGACCCTCTCCTCGTCGTCCCAAAAGCCATTGTGCCGCTCCAGCATGCGCGGCATGGTGGTGAGCAGCCGGGTTTCTTCCTCCAGTCGGTAGTCGAGCCAGAGCTCGGCCCCGGCCGGGGGCGCCGGGTTCAACCCCCGGCCGGGCAGCTGGGCCAGGGCCGCGGCCGTGATGCGGGCGCCGTCCAGCGACTGGCGATCCGCGCCCGGCGCCAGGGCAACGGTAGTGAAACGGCCGAAATCGGTGTGTTCGGCATAGTCGTAGGGCGCGGCACAGCCGCTCAATAACAGCACGATAAGCAGTTGTCGCAGCATGATGGATACCTCCGGCCGGGATCAGGGTTATTTAGGGCCCGGCGCGGCAAAAAAGCAAGGGCGCATCCGGTCGCCTCAGGACTGGATTTCCCGGGCCAACTCGATCAGGGCCATGCGGGATGGGTGATCGCCTCTTTCCTTGTGCCAGGCGAAGTAAAAAAAACGGTTCAGGGCCAGCTCCGGCACCGCCAGGGCCACCAGGGTGCCCGCCGCCAGTTCGTCGGCCACGCTCAGGCGCGACATGCAGCTCAGCCAGGGGCGTGCCAGCAACAGCCGCTTGATGGTGGGCAGGTGCGGGTACTCCTGGCGGATTTTCAAGGGCCCCAGCCGGCCTTGCAGGGCCTGTTCGAAGGTATCGCGGGTGCCTGAGCCGGACTCGCGCAGTATCCATTCGCAATCGGCCAGTTGGCTCAGTCCGACCACGGGCTCGGCGGCCAGGGGGTGATCGGCGCGACAGACAATGACCAGTTCGTCCCGGCACCAGGGTTCGAGGCGCAGCCATTTTTCCTGGGCATGAGCTTCAATCAACGCCATTTCCAGCCGTCCCTGGTACAACTGCAGCAACAGGCTGTGGGTATTGTCCACCGCCAGACTGATGTCGAGCTGGGGATAGCGGCGCGAGCTGTACTCGATCAATTCGGGAATGCGATAGTCGGCGATGGTGCGGCTGGCGCCCAGGCGCAGCCGGCCGGCGATGGGGCTCTGACCCTTGAAGCCCTGTTCGATAAGGTAGCTTTCGGCGAGCATTTTCTGTGCCCTGGGGAGCAGCCAGAGCCCCCAGGCGTTGAGCCTGAGCCGGCGGCCGACCCGGTCGAACAGCGGATGGTTGAGCTGGCGTTCCAGTTCCTGCAACGCCATGGTGGCGGCGGACTGGGTCATGGCCAGCAACTCGGCGGCCCGGCTCAGGCTGCCGTTTTCCGCCACACTGACAAATAACCGCAACTGTTTTAGGGTGAAATTCACGCCAGGGCCCCCAGCACCAGCATGACCGCCAGCAGCAGGGCCAGCCCCAGCAGTCCCACCGCCAGGCCGGTGCGCAGCAAATCACGGGTGGCGATAAGCCCGGTGGCGTAGGCGAGGGCGTTGGGCGGGGTGCTGACCGGCAGTATCATGCCGAGTGAACAGGACAGGGCCACCAGCACCACGGCAGTGTCCAGGCCGATATCGGCCATGCCCTGGTAGCCGGTGGCCACGGCGGCGGTGATGGGCAGGAGCAGGTTGGCGGTGGCGGTGTTGGACATGACGTTGGCGAGCAGGAAGCACACCAGCAGCAGGCACAGCAGGATGGCGCCGCCGCCCAGGTGTTCCAGGGGCAGTGCCAGCGCCAGTTTGCGCGCCAGTCCCGACTGGTCCAGCGCCAGCCCCAGGGCGATGCCGCCCGCCACCAGCCAGAGTACATCCCAGTTGATTTTCTGCAGGTCGGCGGGGGTCAGTATGCCGGTCAGGCTGAACACCACCAGCGGGATCACCGCCACCACATAGCTGTTCATGCCGTGCCAGAAGGAGGTGAGCCACAGCAGCAGGGTGAGGGCGAAGGTAACATAGAGCAACCAGGCCCGGGGCGTGCGTACGAAGCGGCTGCTGAGTGTCAGGCAAAGGCCGAGCCCGGTGGGCGGATACCATTTCAGCAGCAGCCGCCAGGCGGCGAGCAGCAGTACCAGCACCAGGGGCACGGCGAAAGCCATCCAGCTCAGGAAGTCAATGGGCTCGGCCAGGTACTGCAGGGCGATGGCGTTGGGCGGAGTGCCGATGGGCGTGCCGATGCCGCCCAGGTTGGCGGCGATGGGGATGGCCAGCAACAGGCCGCGGGTGGAGGGCGCCTGCAGTCCCAGGCTGGCGAATACCGGGCCCATGATGGTGAGCATCATCAGGGTGGTGGCGGTGTTGGACATGAACATCGAAAACAGCGCCGTGATCAGCATCACCCCCAGCATCAGGCGGTCGTGGCTGGCCATGAAGGGGCGCAGCAGGGTGTTGGCCAGGTTGGTGTCGAGCTGGTACTTGGCCGCCGCCAGGGCCAGGGCGAAGCCGCCGAGGAAAAGGATGATGATGGGGGAGGCGAAGCTGCCGAGGATGGCCTGATAGGAAAGTGGCTCGCCCAGGGGCTGGCCGGGGGCGTCGGCGAGAAACCAGACGGCGGCCTGATCCGAGGTCATCACCAGCAGCAGTCCGATGATCAGCAAAGAGGTGGCGAACACCGGTACCGGCTCCAGCACCCACAGCAGGGCGGCGAGCAGGAAAATGGCCAGCAAGCGTTGTTCTATCAGGGTCGGATCGGGCAATGGCAGCCACTGGACCGGCAGGTTCAGCACCAGCAGCGGCGGCAGCAGGGCCAGCAGCAGTTTAATCCGGCCGGCCATGGCTGTCCTCCCGGCGACCGCTGCCCGAGTGCTCGCCCAGCAGACGAATATCCACCTGCTGGTGCGGGATCTTGATATTGTGCCGGCGCAGGCGTGCCAGCAGCAGGTTGTGCAGCTCGTGGGTCATGGGCATGCGATGGCTCATGTCGTTGACATAGACCCGTACTTCGTACACCAGTGCCGAGTCGGTCAGCTCAATCAAAAACACTTCGGGCACCGGGTTGTCGAGGATCAGGCTGCACTCGCGGATAGCCTCGTGGGTCAGGCGCTGCACCAGCTCGATGTCCGCATCCAGCCGTACCCGCACCAGCAGCTTGACCCGGGTGATGGCATCGGACAGGGACCAGTTGATGAACTGCTCGGTGATAAAGGCCTTGTTGGGTACGATGATTTCGCGCCTGTCCCAGTCCACTATGGTGGTGGCCCGGGTCTTGATTTTGGAAATGGTGCCGGTGAGATCGCGGATGGTGACGGTGTCGCCGATGCGGATGGGTTTTTCGAACAGGATGATAAGGCCGGACACGAAGTTGGCGAAGATCTCCTGCAGGCCAAAGCCCAGCCCCACCGACAGGGCGGCCACCAGCCACTGGGTTTTGGACCAGTCGATGCCGAGCATGGCGAAAGTAGTAAAGGCCCCGATCATCAGCACCAGGTATTTGGAGATGGTGGTGATGGCGAAACCGGTACCCGGCGACAGATCCAGGTGCTGCAGCAGGCTGAGTTCCATCAGTCCCGGCAGATTGCGGGCGGTGATCCAGGTGAGCACCACCAGGAAGGCGGCGATCACCAGATCCTTGAGCGAGATGGGCACCAGGGTATCCTCCCCGGCCAGGGTACTGGACACCTGCCAGACCTCGATGCTGTCGAGGAAACTGAAGGCGGTGTTGATCTCGGACCACAGCAGCATCAGGCTCAGGATGTAGCCCAGCATCAGCGCCGAGCGCAACAGGCCGAGGGACTGGGCGCTGATGGTGTCCAGGTCCACTTCGGCCACGGCGGCCGCTTCCGCCTCCGGGCTGGGCGGGGTTTCCTGGGCGTCTTCCCGTTCCTTTTCCTTGCGCTGGGCGAGGATCTCGGCCCGCCTGGCCTTGGCCCGTTCAAAGGCCAGGCGGCGGCGCTGGAGCAGCATCCAGCGCCGTACCAGGTAGTAGAACAGCAGGAAGCCGAGCCCGGCCAGCACCGACACCTCCAGCTGGCGCAACAGGGTGTGGGCGGTGAACAGGTAGCCCATGGCCGAGGCGGCCAGGGCCAGCAGCGGCGCCACCACCAGCAGCCCCCACAGCAGGTGGTTGGCCAGGGTCAGGTGTTCTTTTTTCGGCGTCGACACCAGCAGCGGCAGATCTTCCCGGTACAGCCGCCAGGAAAACAGGCTCATCAGCAGGCAACTGTAAATGAAACTCAGCCGGCCCAGAGTATCGTAGAGGGAAAACTCCCGGAACTCGCGGGCGGTGTAAAACAGCAGCAGTGCCGGCAGCAGGCTCAGCATCAGGGTCCTGAACTGGCGGCCGATACGGCGCACGCGCGCCGGCGGCAGATTGAAATGGGCCACCAGCAGCCCCTTGGGCAGGGTCAGGTTACCGACCACCAGCAGGATGAACACCGGCAGCATCAGGCTCTTGAGGGCGGAGGACAGCGCCACCACCACCGGCGGTGCCCAGGGGGAGTCAATGGCGTTGGACAGCAGCGACAGCAGTGCCGGTATCGGCATGGCGGTGAGCAGGCTGAGCAGCACAGTGTTGAAGGTATAGCCGTATTTATCCTGGGTGACGTTGCCGATGCGCGGGCCGATGCGATCCAGGTAGTCGCGCAGACTGCGGCGGCTCATCAGCCACAGGTAGAGCACCATCATCGAGCTGATGCCGTAGAGGGTGAGGCTGGCGCCGCCCTGTTGTCGCAGCGACTGGGGCAGGGCGGTCCAGGTGGAGGCGCGCGCCAGCCAGCCCAGGGTTTCCATCATGGCAGAGGGGAACTGGCCGCCGATGGGCCTGAGATCCGGCAGCCAGAACAGGCGCTCGTCGGTCAGGGCCCGGATTTCCTCCAACTGGCTGTTCTGCCGGCTGTAGGCCACCTTGAGGCGGGTTTGTTCGTGGATGTGGTTGTCGGTGGCGCTGATCAACCGTTCCAGCAACCGGGTACGGGTTGCCAGCAGTTCATCGAGCAGCAACTGCTGTTCTTCGGTCAGGGTCGCTTCTTCGGCACTCAGCAACTGATTGCGGTAACTGTTGTTGCGCAGGCTGTCGAGGGACTCCTGGTAGCCGTATTTGTCGACCCGACTCTGTACAATGCGGGCCTCCAGCTGGGGCAGGGAATAAGGCGCAGGCAATTCGCTCAGCCGGTTGCGCAGGTTTTCACCGAATCCCCGGCTGACCTGCAGCCACTCGAGCTGCTCCTTGAGGTTGGCCTTAAGTCCGGTCAGCTCGCCGGCGGCCCGTTCTACCGCCTGGTATTCGAGCTGCAGTGCCTCGATGGCCCGGCTGCGTTCCACCAGCTGATTGGACAGCTGCTGGTTGAATTCCTGCTGGCGGGCCAGCAGCGGCGAGTCGGTCTCCACGTCGTCGAGCAGCCGCTCGCTCTCGGCGATGGCCGCTTCGGTGGTGGCCCGGCGCAGTTCGTTCTGGTGCTGTTGCAGGGCCTCAATATATTGATCGAGGTCGGCCAGTCGGGCCTGCAGTATGTCCAGCCGCAGCCGGTTGAGGGCGTCGCGGTTGCCCGAGGACAGCTGCTCCAGCTCCAGTGCCTGGATGCGCCGTTGCAGGTTTTGCTCCCGGACCATGGCGAGGATGCGGTTGGCGTTTTGCTGGCGATCCTGGTTGTCGGCGAACTGCAGTTCGTCGAGGGACTGCTGGGTCCGCCGCAATTGCTGGCGGAGGTCGTCGAGCAGACCGTGCAGGCCGCTGTTGCTCAGCTCTTGCAGGTTGAGGGCATTGGTCAGCTCTTCCCGCTGCCGGCGCAGTTCCAGGCGCCGGGCCTGAGCATCGACCAGGGCCTGCTCCGTGGCGGCTTCGTCGAGGCGGACTATGTTAGCGGTGGGGGTCGGCTTAAGCCCGGCCCGCTCCCGTTCCAGCTTTTTCAGCTCTGCCGGATAGTCGTCCATGAACTGCTTGAGGCCCTCGGCCTGCTGCTGGAGGCGCTCTCCTTCGCGCACCAGTTGCAGGGCCTGGTTATAGCTGTCGCGCAGCTTTTGCAGCTCCGGCTTGTCCCCGTCGGGGATTTCTGCCAGCAGGGCTTCGATATCGGACACGCTCTGATCCGCCGGCACCGGTGCCGGCAGCAGAAGCAACATGAAAAACAGCAGTAGGGGCGCAAACACGGGGGCGGCTCTCGGCTAGGGTTAAGGATGATCCCGCAGGATACGGCCGAAGGCGGTGCCCATGCGGGTGGGGCTGCCGGGCTCCAGGCTCGGCTCCAGCGCTACCCGGCCGGGACCGAACAGGCATACCACAGTGCTGCCCAGCTTGAAGCGGCCCATTTCCTCGCCCTTGGCCAGGCGCGGCGCCGTGGCCGGGTCATAGTCCCAGCGCTGGACCCGCTTGCCGGGAGGCGGGGTGACAGTGCCGGCCCAGGCGGTTTCTATGCTGGCCACTATGGTGGCGCCCACCAGCACCATGGCCATGGGGCCGGCGGCGGTGTCGAACAGGCACACCACCCGCTCGTTGCGGGCGAACAGCCCGGGCACCCGGGAGGCAGTGAGGGGGTTGACCGAGAACAGCTCGCCGGGCACGTAGATCATGGTCCTGAGCACCCCGTCCAGGGGCATGTGGATGCGATGATAGTCCCTGGGGGCCAGGTAGATGGTGGCGAAGTCGCCGTCCATGAAGGGGGCGGCCAGGGCATGCTCGCCGCCGAGCAGGGCCCGGGCGCTGTAGTCGTGCCCCTTGGCCTGGATGATGCGGCCCTGCTGGATGGGGGCGAGCTGGCTGATGGCGCCGTCCACCGGCATGGCCAGTATCTCATCGCCGGGAACCAGCGGGCGGGCGCCCGCTTTCAGGGGCCGGGTGAAAAAGTCGTTGAAGCTCTGGTAATGCTCGGGGTCGGGCTGGGCCGCTTCGCTCATGTCGACCCGGTAACGGTCGATAAAGCGGCGGATCAGCCACTGGGTCAGGGCTCCCGCCCGGGCGGCGGCCAGCCTGCCGACCAGGCGGGAGAGCAGGTGTTTGGGCAACAGGTATTGCAGCAATATCTTGAGGTGGTCTGTCATCTTGCGTCCAACAAATCAGCTGTGAGGGTGATGGCGACTGGGCTTGTCGGCCATGGCGTCCATGATGCGGTGATAACTGTCGAGCCGTTCCGGGTGGAGCCGGCCCTCGTGCTTCGCCTGTTGCAGCAGGCAGCCCGGATCGGTGCCGTGCTTGCAGTCGCGAAAGCGGCAGCCGCCCAGGTAATCGCGAAACTCCCGGAAACACCAGGCTACCCGCTCGGGGGCCAGGTGCCAGAGTGAGAATTCCCGGATGCCGGGAGAGTCGATCAGGGAGCCGCCGCTCGGGAAATGATAGAGGCGGGCGGTGGTGGTGGTGTGCTGGCCCAGCCCGGAATTGTCGGATACGGCGCCGGTCAGGGCGTCCACATGGGGCATAACGGCGTTGACCAGGGAAGACTTGCCCACCCCGGACTGGCCGACGAAGATGCTGGTGTGGTCCTTGAGCGCCTGGCGGAGCTGGTCCAGCCCTTCGCCGCTGTCGCAACTGACCAGCAGCACCTGATAGCCGATAGCCCGGTAACGTTCAAGGTCCCGTTCCGCCAGGCGGCGTTGCTCCGGGGTCAGCAAGTCCGCCTTGTTCAGGACGATCATCGGCGGCATTTCCACGTCCTCGGCCGCCACCAGATAGCGGTCGATAATATGGCAGCTCAGCTCGGGCAGTACGGCGGACACCACCACTATCTGGTCGATATTGGCGGCCACCGGCTTGATGCCGTCGTAATAGTCGGGACGGGTGAGCACGGTGCGGCGCGGATGCACCGCTTCCACCACGCCGCTGATGCCCTGCATGGCCTCGATGCCGGGGCGCCAGACCACCCGGTCGCCGGTGACCAGGGAGCCCAGGGTGCGGCGCAGGTTGCAGCGATGGATCTGGCCTTGCTGATCCTCGATATCCGCATGCTGGCCGAAGCGGCTGATCACCGTGCCTTCGGCGGGCGGGCCCAGCAGGCTGTCGTCGATGACATCGGCGTGCTGGGGTTTGAGCCGGCGGCTGTGGTTGTCGCTGACCCTGCGTTTCTGGCCTTTGCTCAGGCGTTTTTTCTTGGTCACGATATCCTCGAACCTGCTTTCACTGGCGGCTATGATACACTTTCCCGTTCAACCTTGTCCCCATTGCCAAGCCGCAGAGACATAACATGACCCAACATGCAGACAACCTGGTCTGGATCGATCTGGAAATGACCGGTCTGGAGCCCGACGAGCACCGCATTATCGAGATTGCTAGCATAGTGACCGACAAGGATTTGACGGTGCTGGCCGAGGGACCCGTGCTGGCCATTCACCAGAGCGAGGGCGAACTGGCCAAGATGGACGAGTGGAATGTGCGCACCCATACCGGCTCCGGCCTGGTGGACAGGGTCCGTGCCAGCACGGTGACCGAAGCCGAGGCCGTGGCCCGCACCCTGGATTTCCTGCGCCAGTGGGTGCCGGCAAAGACCTCGCCCCTGTGCGGCAATTCCATTGGTCAGGACCGGCGCTTTCTGGTGCGCCATATGCCCGAGCTGGAGGCTTTTTTCCATTACCGCAGTATTGACGTCAGCACGGTCAAGGAGCTGGTACGCCGCTGGCAGCCGGCCCTGCTCGAGCAGTTCAGCAAAAAAGGCAGCCACCTGGCGCTCGACGATATCCGGGAATCCATCGCCGAACTGCAGTTTTACCGGGAAAAAGTGTTCACTATCTGAGCCTATCGGACGCCGTTGATGGTAAATTCGGCAAACGATCCCGGGGGGGCGAAAAAAGGGCTTGCATTCACTTAAGTCGCTCGTATAATTCGCCTCCCGTAGCCGGACGGAATTGCGAAGCAAGCCACTGCCTACGTAACAAATTGCGGGAATAGCTCAGTTGATAGGGCTTAACCTTGCTGAAGTTGATGAGGGTCGCGCCGCGGCCCCATGCACAAGTTAAGCGTATTTTGCGGGAATAGCTCAGTTGGTAGAGCACAACCTTGCCAAGGTTGGGGTCGCGAGTTCGAGTCTCGTTTCCCGCTCCAAATTGCAGCGATGCGGCTCACCAAGGCGGCATTGAAAGTAAAAAGTGTTTTGCGGGAATAGCTCAGTTGGTAGAGCACAACCTTGCCAAGGTTGGGGTCGCGAGTTCGAGTCTCGTTTCCCGCTCCAAATTGCAGCAATGCGGCTGACCAAGGGCGCGTTGAAAGTGAAAAGTATTTTGCGGGAATAGCTCAGTTGGTAGAGCACAACCTTGCCAAGGTTGGGGTCGCGAGTTCGAGTCTCGTTTCCCGCTCCAAATTGCAGCGATGCGGCTCACCAAGGCGGCATTGAAAGTGAAAAGTGTTTTGCGGGAATAGCTCAGTTGGTAGAGCACAACCTTGCCAAGGTTGGGGTCGCGAGTTCGAGTCTCGTTTCCCGCTCCAAATAAAAAAACCGACCTCAGGGTCGGTTTTTTTATGCCTGCAAAGGGCTGCGATAGAGCACGCAGGCCTTCAACGGGCATGCTCCGGCATGCCCTTGTCCACGGCGCGGATAAGCCGCTCGGTCTTGCGCTCCGGCTGCGCCAGTCCGGCCTGTTGTCGCGCCAATGCCCAGTCGATATGCTCCCGCACCAGTTCGTCCACCACTTCCCGTTTCTGCTCCAGGGCCTGGATTACCTGCTCCGAGGCGGGGGCGTTGCCCAGGGCCACGGCGATATTGCGCAGCCAGCGGCGATGGCCGATGCGGCGGATGGGGTTGCCTTCGGTCATCTTCAGGAAATGCGCTTCACTCCAGGCGAACAGGGCCAGCAACTCGGGGGCGTGCAGATCGTCCCGGGCGGCGAAATCCGGCTCCCGGCTGGCCCTGGCAAAGCGATTCCAGGGGCAGATCAGCTGACAGTCGTCGCAGCCGTAGATGCGGTTGCCCATCAGCGGGCGCAAGGGTTCGGGAATGGGGCCGTCGAGCTCTATGGTGAGGTAGGATATGCAGCGGCGGGCATCCACCACATAGGGCGCGACGATGGCGCCGGTGGGGCAGGTGGTGATGCAGGCTACGCATTTGCCGCAGCCTTCTTCCACCGGGCGGTCCACCGGCAGCGGCAGGTTGACCAAGAGTTCACCCAAAAAGAAGAAGGAGCCCGGCTCCCGGTTGAGCAGCAGCGAGTGCTTGCCGACCCAGCCCAGGCCAGCCTTGGCGGCCAGCGGCCGCTCCAGGATGGGAGCCGAGTCGACGAAGGGGCGGGCGACCAGCTTTTGGGCCCGCTGGGCTATCTGGTCTGCCAGTTTCTTCAGCCGGTTGCGCATCACCTTGTGGTAATCCCGCCCCAGGGCATAACGGCTGATATAGCCCTTGTCCGGGTCGCTCAGCACCCGGGCGATGGCGGCCTGCTCGGGCAGGTAGTTCATTCGCACCGAGATCACCCGCAGGGTGCCGGGCAGCAGTTCGGCGGGGCGGGCGCGCATCATGCCGTGGCGAGCCATGTACTCCATGTCGCCGTGGTAACCCTGGTCCAGCCAGTCGGCGAGCAGGGGTTCGTGTTCCGACAGGTCCGGGTCGGCGATGCCGGCCTGGTCAAAACCTAGCTCTGCCGCCCAGAGCTTGATATCGTGAGCCAAAGCGTCAAAGTCGGGAGTGGTCATGAGCATTACCGGTCTGGAAAAGCCCCACAGTCTAACACAAGGGCTCTGGCTCTCGGAGCAGATCCGCGAAGGTGAGCGCCGGGCGGCGGCGGCGATGGGGATGGCCATGTTCGAGCTGATGTCCCGGGCCGGACTGGCCGCCTTCGAGCTGGCTCGCCGGCAGTGGCCGACGGCGCGCCATTGGTGGATCTTCTGCGGCGGCGGCAACAATGGCGGCGATGGCTATGTGGTGGCGCGACTGGCCCGGGCCGCCGGTATCCGGGTGCAACTGGTGCAGTTGGGCGACGCCGAGAAGCTGGGCGCAGACGCCGCCACCGCCCGGGATCACTACCGGGCCGACGGGGGCGCCATCGAAAGCCTGGACGCCCTGCAGGAAACGCCGGATCTTGTTATCGACGCCCTGCTCGGTACCGGTATCCGGGGCGAGCTGAAAGGAGCGGCTCGGCGCCATATTGCCGCCCTGAACCGGGTGGGCGTACCGGTGCTGGCACTCGACCTGCCTTCGGGCCTTAACCCCGATACCGGCCGGATCGATGACATGGCCGTAGTGGCAACCCACACCTTGACGTTTGTGGGGCTCAAGCCCGGACTGCTGACCGGACGCGGACCCGATGTCTGTGGCCGGATATGGCTTGCCGACCTCGGCATTCAGTCGCGCCTGGGGCAGGCTCCCGTGGCCGAACTGCTTAACTGGTCAACCCTGGCCGGGCGATTGCCCCGGCGCCGGCAGGCGGCGCATAAGGGAGAAGCCGGGCGCCTGTTGGTACTGGGTGGCAACCAGGGCATGGGCGGGGCGCTGCGCCTGGCGGGCGAGGCCGCCTTGCGCTGTGGTACCGGGCTGGTACGCCTGGTCGGCCATCCGACCCAGGTACACCAACTGAGCCTGACCCGGCCCGAGCTGATGACGGCGTCCTTCCCCGGTCCGGTGGCAGAAGACTGGGCCCATGCCCTGGTGGTGGGCCCTGGTATGGGACGGGACGACTGGGCGCAGGCCCTGTTTGAGCGTGCCCTCGGCCAGGACAAGCCGATGGTGATCGACGCGGATGCGCTGCACCTGTTGGCCCTAAGGGGGGCGATGGGCGGGTCAAGACCCTGGGTGCTGACGCCCCATCCGGGCGAGGCGGCGGTATTGCTGGGTTGCACCAGCACCGAAGTGGAACACGACCGGCTGGCGGCCGTGCGGCGTTTACGGGAACAATACGGCGCCGTTGTGGTCCTCAAGGGGGCCGGTACCCTGATTGCGGATGAGCAGGGTATCGCCCTGTGCCATTATGGTAATCCTGGCATGGCATCGGGCGGTATGGGCGACCTGTTATCTGGTATAATCGGCGCTTTCCTGGCCCAGGGCCTGGCTACGGGCCTGGCTGCCCGGCTGGCGGTCTGCCTGCACGGCCGGGCTGGTGACGGCGCTGCCCGGGACGGCATGATTGGCATGCTGGCGTCGGATTTGTTATCCCCACTGAGAAGCCTTATCAATCAAACAGATGAATATGACAACCACAAGCTTGACCCTGGCCCTGGCCGATGAAGAAGCAACCCTGGCACTGGGCCGCGCGCTAGCCGCCGCCTGTCGCGAGGCCAGCGTCATTTTTCTGCATGGCGATCTCGGCGCCGGCAAGACCACCCTCAGTCGGGGATTCATTCAGGCATTTGGCCATCAGGGCAAGGTAAAAAGTCCGACCTATACTCTAGTGGAACCCTACCAGAGCGGTCCCTGGCAGATTTACCATTTCGATCTCTACCGCCTGGCCGATCCGGAGGAGCTGGAGTACATGGGCATTCGTGATTATTTTACCGGGCACAGCCTGTGCCTGGTGGAATGGCCGGAGCGGGGCCAGGGCATGTTGCCGTCACCGGATCTGGAGCTGACCCTGGTCTATCAGAACGAGGGGCGCCAGGCGCACCTGCAGGCCCGCAGCCCGGCCGGCCGGCACCTGCTGGAGAGGGTCAAGGCATGAAGTCCATCCTTGCGATCTGCTGCCTGCTGTTCAGTCTGTCGGCCTGGGCCAACCAGCTCGAGAGCATCCGGGTCTGGCCATCGCCCGACAACACCCGCATCGTGCTCGACCTGGGCGCGGCTCCCCGCTACGAGTATTTCCTGCTCTACGATCCCCACCGGCTGGTGATCGATCTGGAACAGACCCAGAACCGGGTCGATTTCTCCGCCATCAAAAACAGCAGCGAGCTAATCACCACCATACGCCACAGCACGCCGCAAAAGACGGGCAGCTACCGGCTGGTGTTCGAGCTGGCGGCGGCGGTCAAGCCCGTTATTTTTCCACTGACCCCGGCCGGCGACTACGGTCACCGGCTGGTCATCGATCTGCCATACCAGGATCAGAGCCGCAAGCCCCAGCAGGCGGTGCACAAGGCCGCTCCGGTCGGCCAGCGGGAGATAGTGGTGGCCATCGATGCCGGCCATGGCGGTGAGGACCCCGGTGCCATAGGGCCGAGGAAGAACCGGGAAAAACACATAACCTTGTCCATTTCACGCCGCCTGGCCGATTTGATCAATAAGGAGCCGGGAATGCGGGCTGTACTGACCCGTACCGGCGACTATTTCGTTAACCTCAACCAGCGCTCCGAGATTGCCCGCAAGGCCAGGGCCGACCTGCTGCTGTCAATTCACGCCGACAGCGTAGCCAACCAGGGGCCTCGTGGCGCTTCCGTGTGGCTGCTGTCCTCCAACCGGGCCAACCGTGAAATGGCCGGCTGGCTGGAAAAGCAGGAGCGCCAGTCGGAACTGCTGGGCGGGGTGGGCGAGGTAATTTCCCAGACCGATGGCAACCCCTACCTGACCCGTACCTTCCTCGACCTGTCGATGGATCGCTCCCGTGCCGACAGCTATGCCATCAGCGAGCACATACTGGCGGCCATGGGCAAGGTGGTGCGGCTGCACAAGAGCAAACCTGAGCATGCCAGCCTGGCGGTACTCAAGTCGCCGGACATTCCCTCGTTGCTGATTGAGGCCGGCTTTATCTCGAACCCCCAGGAAGAACAACTGCTGATCACCGCCGGGCACCAGCAGAAAATCGCCCAGGCGCTGTTCAATGGGGTCAAGTCCTACTACCGGCAAAATCCCTTGCCCGGTACCATGATGGCGGGCACGGCAGTACCCACAGGGGCGCGCCAGCACACGGTCCGCACGGGAGAAAGCCTGTCGGTCATCGCTCAGCGTTACGGGGTGTCCATCGCCCGCCTGAAGGGGCACAACCAGCTGCGTTCTGACGTGGTCAAGGTAGGCCAGGTACTGGACATTCCAAGCAGTTGATATGCCGATACAGATATTGCCAGCCCGGCTGGCCAACCAGATAGCCGCCGGCGAGGTGGTCGAACGTCCCGCTTCCGTGGTCAAGGAACTGGTGGAAAACAGCCTCGACGCCGGTGCGACCCGTATCGAGGTGGAGGTGGAAAAGGGTGGTGCCAAGCTGATCCGCATCCGTGACAACGGCGGCGGTATTGATAGGGACGAGCTGACCCTGGCGTTGTCGCGCCACGCCACCTCCAAGGTCAGCAGCCTGGAAGATCTGGAACGGATCCTGAGTCTGGGATTTCGTGGCGAGGCGCTGGCTTCCATCAGTTCGGTATCCCGTCTGGTGCTGACCTCCAAGCCGCCTTCCCAGGAGCAGGCCTGGCAGGCGATGGCCGAAGGCCGGGAGATGGATGTCCGGCTGCAGCCGGCCTCCCATCCCGATGGCACCACGGTGGAAGTGAGCGACCTGTTTTTCAATACCCCGGCCCGCCGCCGCTTCCTGCGCACCGAAAAAACCGAGTTCGGCCATATCGACGAAGTGGTCCGGCGCATCGCCCTCAGCCGGTTCGACCTTGCCCTCAGCCTGCGCCATAACGGCAAGCCGGTGCGCCAGTACCGTGCGGCCAGCCTGCCGTCCCAGCAGGACAAACGGCTGGCCGCCATCTGCGGGCCAGCCTTTATGACGTCGGCCCTGCGTTTTGACAGCGAACACCATGGCCTGCGGTTGTGGGGCTGGCTGGCGCCGCCGTCCGCCGCCCGGGTTCAGCCCGACGTGCAATACACCTACGTCAATGGCCGCATGATGCGCGATAAACTGCTCAACCATGCGGTGCGCCAGGCCTATGGCGATCGCCTGCCGGCCGAAGGACACGGGGCCTTTGTGCTCTATCTTGAACTGGATGCGGCGGAAGTGGACGTTAACGTGCATCCGGCTAAGCACGAGGTCCGTTTCCACCAGGCCAGGCTGGTACACGACTTTGTCTATCAGGCCCTGAGCCAGGCGCTGGAGCAGGGCGAGTCAGTGCAACCTTCTCCGTCACCGGCCGTTCGCGATGTCGACACCGACAGGCCGGCGCCCCGTTATCCGGCGGCCGAGCATGGCTATGGCGCCCACGCCGGCCAAGGGCGGCAATCGTCATCCGGCGGTGGCCCGAGTCGCCGGCAATGGCAGGGGCTGGACGCTTTGCTGACCACGACGCCAGCCACTCCGGGCGGCGTGGCCGAGTCGGCACCGGCGCGGGAACCGGAGGCGGAATCTCCCTTGCTGCTGCAACGGGAACGCTTTCTGGTGGTATTGCGGCAAGGCGGGCTCTGGCTGTGCGATCTTGACCAGGCCCGTGTCTGGCGGGATGGCCGGGCGCTGCTGGGGGCCTGGCAGCAGGGGCTGACGCCCCAGCCCCTGTTGTTGCCGATCCGCCTGTCGCTGACGGCGGCCGACAGGGAACAATTGAATGAGCATCAGGCACTTTTGCAAAAACTGGGGCTGGAGTTGAAAAGCGGCGGTGGCGACACCATTATCCTCACCCGGGTGCCGCAGCCCCTGCGCCATGCGGATCTGGCCAGGCTGTTTCCCCAACTGCTGGCTCGCCTGCGCCAGGAGGCCGACCGCCAGCCCGAGGCACTGTGCCACTGGCTGGCACAGCAGGCGGCGGGCGAACCCTGGAGCTGGAACCGGGCTCTTGAGCTGTGGCGGCAACTGGCTCCCTTGCCGGCATCGCCGCCGGACTGGCTGCGCCCGCTGGAGCTGGAACAACAATTGGACAGGTGGATGAATGGGGACTAAGCCCCTGGCGGTATTTTTGATGGGCCCGACGGCGTCGGGCAAGACCAGTCTGGCCATGACTCTGTGCCGTGAGCTGCCCTGTGAGCTGGTCAGCGTGGACTCGGCCCTGGTGTACCGGGGGATGGATATCGGTACTGCCAAACCGAGCCGAGAGGAACTGGCTCAGGCGCCGCACCGGCTGATCGATTTGCGGGATCCTTCCCAGGCCTATTCGGCCGCTGAGTTCCGCCGGGACGCCCTGGCGGCCATGGCCGAGATCACCGCCGCGGGGCGAATCCCCCTGCTGGTCGGCGGCACCATGCTGTATTTCAAGGCGTTGCTGGAAGGGCTTTCGCCGCTGCCATCGGCGGATCCTGCAGTGCGCGCGGCCATCGAGGCCGAGGCGGCCGAGCAGGGCTGGGAACGACTGCATCGGCAACTGGCGGCGGTCGACCCGGTGGCCGCCGCCCGCATTCATCCCAACGACCCTCAACGCCTGTCCCGGGCGCTGGAGGTTTTTCGTATTTCCGGTAAAACGCTCACAGAATTAACACAACGCAAGGGTGATCCCTTGCCTTACAAAGTGTTACAGTTCGCGATTGCGCCAGCGGAGCGCGCCGAACTGCACCGGCGTATTGCCGAGCGCTTTCGGCTGATGCTGGAGCAGGGCTTTGAGCAGGAAGTGAGGGCCCTGTACCGGCGGGGAGATCTGCATCCGGAACTGCCGTCGATTCGCTGTGTCGGCTACCGGCAAATGTGGGATTACCTCGACGGGGTTGTCGGCTATGATGAAATGACGGAACGCGGCATTGCGGCCACCCGTCAATTGGCCAAGCGGCAGCTGACCTGGCTCAGGAGCTGGCCGGATCTGACCTGGCTCGACAGCGATGACAAAACGGCTTGCCAGCGCCTGGTTCAACAGGTGCACCAGGCCCATAACCAGACTAAACAATAATAATTTTCCACTATTACAAAAGATAAGGACAACAAGATGGCTAAGGGACAATCATTGCAGGATCCGTTTCTGAACGCGCTGCGACGCGAACGGATCCCCGTCTCTATTTATCTGGTCAACGGCATCAAACTGCAGGGGCAGATCGAATCTTTCGATCAGTTCGTGATCCTGCTGAAAAATACGGTCAGCCAGATGGTCTACAAGCATGCCATTTCTACTGTGGTACCGGCTAGGCCGGTGCATCACCAGGCTCCGTCGGGAGCGGGCCAGGAGCAGGCGGACAACGAACAGGATCAGGATTGATCCCGGCCCCTGATTCCGGTGGGCGGCCCCTGAGGGCGAGCCCAGTGCTGTCCCAACGACGGAGGAAACACCTTGTTTGAGCGCTATCAAGGTGGCGAGTCCGCCATTTTGGTTCATATCCATTTCACCGATGACAATGAGCGGGAAGATCTCGAGGAGCTCGAGCTGCTGGCCGACTCCGCCGGGGTCACCACCCGTGCCGTGGTTACCTCCAGCCGGGCAGCCCCCCAGTCGAAGTTTTTCATCGGGACCGGCAAGGTCGAAGAGCTGGCCAGCCTGGTGCAGATGCACCAGGCCGATGTGGTCATTTTCAACCATAGCCTGACGCCGGCCCAGGAGCGCAACCTGGAGCGGGAAATCAAATGCCGGGTGCTCGATCGTACTGGCCTTATTCTCGATATTTTCGCCCAGCGTGCCCGCACCCATGAAGGCAAACTACAGGTTGAGCTGGCCCAGTTGCGCCACCTGTCCACTCGCCTGGTCCGAGGCTGGACCCACCTGGAGCGGCAAAAGGGGGGCATAGGCCTGCGCGGGCCCGGTGAAACCCAGTTGGAAACCGACCGCCGCTTGTTGCGCGAGCGCATCAAGTACATCCAAAAACGGCTGGAGAAGGTGTCCCGCCAGCGGGAACAGGGACGACGGGCGCGCCGGCGCAACGAGATCCCCACCTTGTCCCTGGTCGGCTACACCAACGCCGGCAAGTCGACGCTGTTCAACCGACTGACCCAGGCCAATGTGTACGCGGCGGATCAACTGTTTGCCACCCTGGATCCTACCCTGCGCAAGGTGGAGCTGCCCGATGCGGGCCCGGTGATCCTGGCCGACACGGTAGGATTTATCCGCCACTTGCCCCATGACCTGGTGGCCGCCTTCAAGGCGACCCTGCAGGAAACCCGTGATGCGGACCTGCTGTTGCATGTGGTGGATTGTGCCGACGAGCAGATGAAGGACAATATCGACGAGGTCAACGCCGTGCTCGAGCAGATCGAGGCGGACGAGATCCCGGTACTGATGGTGTTCAACAAGATAGACAAACTCGATCCGCCGGCGGCACGGGTGAAGCGGGATGATCAGGGGCGGCCACGCGCGGTCTGGGTTTCTGCGCAACAAGCGCTGGGTATAGACGGTCTGCTTGAGGCATTGAACCAGTTGTTGGCCGGTACCCTGGTCGAATACCGGCTGGTGTTGCCGCCCTCGGCGTCCCGGCTGCGCAGCCGGCTGTACGGGCTGAATGGTGTGGTGGCCGAGTCTTTCGGCGAGCAGGGGGAGTTCGTGGTCGACATCCGCCTGCAGCAGGCGGATTGGCATCGATTGCTGAAACAGGAAGGCGAGCAGCTGGAACGCTTTATAAGCGATTGATTGCTTGGTAAAGTTACTTTCTAAACCAGACAGACGGAGATACAAATGGCTTGGAATGAGCCTGGAAATGGTGGCAAAGACCGTGATCCCTGGGGGAACAACGGCAAGCATCAGGGCCCGCCAGATCTGGATCAGGTGATTCGTAACCTGAGTGGCAAGCTGGGCGGACTGCTCGGCAATCGCGGCTCCGGTGGCGGCGGTATAGGCAGCTTCGGTGTGGTGGTGGCCTTGGTCATTGCCCTGGTGGTGTGGGTGGTCAGCGGCTTTTACACCATAGGCGAGGCCCAGCGTGGCGTGGTACTGCGTTTTGGCAAGTTCTACCAGACGGTGGAGCCTGGCCTGAGCTGGAAAGCCACCTTTATCGATCGGGTGTATCCGGTAGATGTGGAAACGGTGCGTTCCCAGCCCGCTTCCGGCTTCATGCTGACCCGGGACGAAAACCTGGTGCGGGTCGAGATGGACGTGCAATACAGGGTCATAGAACCGCGTGATTACCTGTTTAACGTCACCAACGCCGACGACAGCCTGCATCAGGCCCTCGACAGCGCCCTGCGCTATGTGGTGGGTCACAGTACCATGGATGACGTCCTGACCGTGGGACGTGAGCGGGTAAGGCAGGAAACCCGGGCACTGCTCGAAGAAATTATCGAGCCCTATCAACTCGGCCTGATGATACTGGATCTGAACTTCCTGCCGGCCCGTCCGCCGGAAGAAGTGAAGGACGCTTTCGATGACGCCATTGCCGCCCAGGAAGACGAGCAGCGCTTTATCCGCGAAGCCGAAGCTTATGCCCGGGAAATCGAGCCCAAGGCCCGCGGCCAGGCCCAGCGCCTGCTGCAGGAAGCCGAGGCCTACAAGGAGCAGGTGGCCCTGCGTGCCGAGGGTGAGGTGGCCCGTTTCCGGGAACTGCTGCCCCAGTATGAGCAGGCCCCCGATCTGACTCGCCAGCGTATCTACCTGGAAACCATGGAAGAAATCTACAGCAAGGTCAACAAGGTGATAGTGGATACACCGGAAGGCAACAACAGCCTGATGTACCTGCCGCTGGACAAGATGATGGAGCAGCAGGCCAAGCGTGAAACCCGGGTCGATCCGAATGTGATTACCTCCGACTATCTCAACGGCAATGGGTCTTCCAGTCAGGACAGCGGCCAGCTCAGGCCGGGATCCGAACGTACCAATATCCGTCCGACGACAGGGAGAAACTAAGCGATGAAAAAAGTCTTAATCGTGGTCATTGCCCTGTTGGCCATACTGCTGTTCTCATCGGTGTTTGTGGTAGCGGAAGGCGAGCGGGGCATAGTACTGCAATTCGGCAAGGTCAAGCGTGAGCAGGACTCCGAGCTGCCGACCGTGTACCAGCCGGGCCTGCACTTCAAGGTGCCGATGATCGACCAGGTGCGCAAGCTCGATGCTCGGGTGCAGACCCTGGATGATCAGGTGGATCGTTTCGTCACTTCCGAGAAAAAGGATTTGATTATCGACTCCTACGTCAAGTGGCGCATCGACAACTTCGCCCAGTATTACCTGGCGACCGGTGGTGGCAACCGGCTGCAGGCCGAGAGCCTGCTGCGCCGGCGGATCAACAACAGCCTGCGTTCCGAAATCGGTAGCCGCACCATTCGCGACATTGTTTCGGGTGAACGTGGCGACGTGATGGAAAGTGCCCTCAAGGGCTTGCTGGAGTCGTCCTCCGAGCTGGGGATCAAGGTACTGGATGTGCGGATCAAGCAGATCAACCTGCCGACAGAAGTGTCCAATTCCATCTACCAGCGGATGCGCGCCGAGCGGACCGCCGTGGCCCGGGAGCACAGATCCGAAGGTCGTGAACAGGCCGAGGTGATCAAGGCCGAAGCCGATCGTCGGGTGACCGTCATGATCGCCGATGCCCAGCGCAACTCCCGCACCCTGCGTGGTGAAGGGGATGCCGAGGCAGCGAAGATCTATGCCGATGCCTATTCCGCCAATCCCGAGTTCTTTACCTTTATCCGAAGCCTTGAGGCCTATCGCAAGAGCTTTGAACAGGGCGGCGACATGATGATACTCAAGCCGGAAGGCGACTTCTTCCGCTTCCTTAAGGATCCTTCCGGATCCAACTGATGCAAAAGCCCGGGCAACCGGGCTTTTTTATTGCCTGGCAATATTTTCGGCAATCCGGCCGTCTGGCAGTTCCGGCCTTGGTTAAAATTTGTTAGACTCCATTTTTAACAACTCGACAGTTAGTGAAAATGGGACAAAACGTTGTTGTACTTGGCACCCAGTGGGGTGACGAAGGCAAGGGCAAAGTTGTCGATCTGCTGACCGACAAGGCTCGTTATGTTGTACGTTATCAGGGCGGCCACAACGCCGGACACACCCTGGTCATCGACGGCAAGAAGACCGTCCTCCATCTCATCCCCTCCGGTATCCTGCGCGACAATTGCACCTGTATCATCGCCAATGGCGTGGTGCTGTCTCCCGACGCGCTGCTCAAGGAAATGGCCGGCCTGGAACAAAGCGGCGTACCGGTACGCGAGCGCCTGAAGCTGAGCGAAGCCTGTCCGCTGATCCTGCCTTATCATGTCGCCATGGATCAGGCCCGGGAAAAAGCCCGTGGCGCCAAGGCCATCGGCACCACCGGCCGTGGTATCGGCCCCGCCTATGAAGACAAGGTGGCTCGTCGCGGCCTGCGCGTGGGTGATCTGTTCGACATGGACACCTTCGCGGTCAAGCTGAAGGAAGTGGTGGCGTACTACAACTTCCAGCTGAAAGGCTTTTACGGCGTGGATGAAGTGTCCTACGACGCCGTGCTGGAGCAGGCCAAAGGCTATGCCGGGTTGCTGACCAGCATGGTGGTCGACGTCACCGACATGCTCGACAAGGCCCGCCGCAGCGGTGAGCGCATCATGTTTGAAGGGGCCCAGGGCACCCTGCTGGACATCGATCACGGCACCTACCCCTACGTGACCTCGTCCAACACCACCGCCGGCGGCGTGGCCACCGGTTCCGGTTTTGGTCCCTGCTATGTGGACTATGTGCTGGGTATCATCAAGGCCTACACTACTCGGGTGGGTTCGGGTCCGTTCCCCACCGAACTGTTCGACGAAGTGGGCGAGCACCTGGGTGTGAAAGGGCACGAATTTGGCGCCACCACCGGCCGCAAGCGCCGTACCGGCTGGCTCGACATCGTGGCCATGAAGCGGGCCATTCAGGTCAACTCCATCACCGGTTTCTGCCTGACCAAGCTCGACGTGCTCGATGGTCTGAGCGAGGTGAAGATCTGCACCGGCTACCGCATGCCCGATGGCTCGGTAAAGGATGTACCGCCCATGGCGGCCGAAGGCTATGAGACGGTTACCCCGGTATACGAGTCCATGCCCGGCTGGAGTGACAACACCGTGGGTGTGACCACCCTGGAAGGCCTGCCCCAGGCGGCGCGCGATTACATCAAGCGCATCGAGGAGCTGACCGGTGTGCCGGTAGACATCATCTCCACCGGTCCGGATCGCGCCGAGACCATGATACTGCGCCATCCGTTCGAGGCCTGATATCCTGACGGAGCGCAGAAAAAACGCCGGCTCACTGAGCCGGCGTTTTTGTTTGTGGTGAGGAGAGAGGTAACAGGGGAGGAGAAACACCTTTGCCCGTCACCCCTCATGAAGTCAGCTGCTGCGCTCTACCGCCATATGGGCCAGGTCTACCAGTGCGGCCTTGTGCTCGGAGTCGGGGAGCACGCTCAGGGCGTTGATGGCCTTTTGGGCTTCTTCCCGGGCGCGCTGCCGGCAGTAGTCCAGCGCTTTGGTCTGTTCAAGAATGGCCATGATATCACTCAGGTGAGCCATACCGGTGCGGTTGGCGATGGCATCGCGAATGCGCTCTCGCTGGGCATCGGTGCCCTTTGCCATGGCCCGCAGCAGAGGCAGGGTGGGTTTGCCTTCGGCCAGATCGTCGCCCACGTTCTTACCCATGTCGGCTGCCTCGGAGCAATAATCCATCACGTCGTCCATCAGTTGGAAGGCGGTGCCCAGGTACTTGCCGTAGTCGAGCATGGCCTGTTCAATGGCATCGGGCTGCTGGGTCAGTACCGCCGCCAGGCGGGTAGCCGCCTCAAACAGTTTGGCGGTCTTGCAGTAGATCACCTGCATATAGCTGGCTTCGGTGGTGTCGGGATCGTTGCAGTTCATCAACTGCAGCACTTCCCCTTCGGCGATCACGTTGGTGGCGTCGCTCAGCAGTTGCATGATGCGCATGCTGTTGAGCTCGGTCATCATCTGAAAGGAGCGGGTGTAGAGGAAGTCGCCCACCAGCACGCTGGCGGCATTGCCGAACAGGGCGTTGGCAGTGTCCCGGCCCCGGCGCAGATCCGACTCATCGACCACATCGTCGTGCAGCAGGGTGGAGGTGTGAATGAATTCGAGCAGGGCGGCGAGCTTGATATGATCCTGGCCCTCATAGCCCAGGGCCCTCGCCGTCAGCACGGTCAGCATGGGACGCATGCGTTTGCCGCCGGCGCTGACGATGTAAAAACCCAGCTGGTTAATGAGGCTCACATCCGATTGCAGCCGGGCCATAATGAGCTCGTTGACCGCTTGCATGTCCTGCTCGGTCAGTTGTTTGATCCTGTTGATATCTACCATAAAGTTATAAGCCGGACGATGCAGTGTGAATCCATTGGTGGTAGGATTTTACACGATTCGTCAAAGGGATAAACCTGTCCGGGCCGGCATCGCCCGCAAACCGGACAGGCATGATTTTTTTGCCGTTGTGCCCTTGTCTAAGGGGATCAATTTGCGTACAATGCGCGGCCATTGTAGAACAGTTTTAGTGCACGGCCCGAGCAGGGTAGCAGTGCCATATTCGGAGTTATAAACATGTACGCGGTAATCCAAAGCGGCGGAAAACAGCACCGTGTAGCCGAAGGCCAAGTTATTCGTCTGGAAAAGCTGGACGTTGAAACCGGCGCCTCTGTCGAATTCGACAAGGTGCTGATGGTGGCCCAAGGTGAAGACGTTAAAGTGGGTGTTCCCTACGTAGACGGTAGCAAGGTGACTGCTGAGGTAGTGGCTCACGGTCGTGGCAAGAAGGTCAAGATCGTCAAGTTCCGCCGCCGCAAGCACTCTCGTAAACAACAGGGTCATCGTCAGTGGTTCACTGAAGTGAAGATCACTGCTATCAGCGCCTAAGAGAGGAGTTAAGTTCCATGGCACACAAAAAAGCAGGCGGCTCTACTCGTAACGGTCGCGATTCAGAAAGCAAACGTCTGGGCGTCAAGCGCTTTGGCGGTGAGTCTGTCCTGGCGGGCAACATCATCGTGCGTCAGCGCGGCACCAAGTTCCACGCCGGCGACAACGTCGGTCTGGGCAAGGACCACACTTTGTTCGCCAAGGCCAATGGCAAGGTGAAGTTCGAGGTGAAAGGTCCGCACAACCGTAAATTCGTCAGCATTGTAGCCGAGTAAGCTACAAGCTGGACATAAAAAGCCCCGCCACCCGGCGGGGCTTTTTTGCTTTATGAAATTCACATTCGGCATTTGGGCCGGATTATACTGGTCTCAGCAGAATGGGAGAGCAATGCAATGAAGTTTGTCGATGAAGCGGAGATCCGGGTTGAAGCCGGTGACGGCGGTAATGGCTGTGTCGGTTTTCGCCGGGAAAAATATGTCCCCAAAGGCGGCCCGGATGGTGGTGACGGTGGTGATGGCGGCGACGTCTACCTGCTGGCCGACGAAAATCTCAACACTCTGATCGACTATCATTTCGAGCGTTTTCACCGGGCCGAGCGTGGCGAAAACGGCCGGGGCGGCAACTGTACCGGCAAAAGAGGCAAGGATCTGGTGCTGAAGGTGCCGGTGGGCACCCGGGCCAAGGACGAGATGACCGGCGAGATCCTGGGTGATCTGACCCGCCACGGCCAGAAGCTGCTGGTAGCCAAGGGCGGCTTCCATGGCCTGGGCAATACCCGCTTCAAAAGCTCGGTCAATCGGGCGCCGCGGCAAAAAACCAACGGCACCCCCGGGGAGATCCGCAACCTCCTGCTGGAGCTGCTGCTGCTGGCCGATGTCGGTTTGCTGGGGTTGCCCAATGCCGGCAAATCCACCTTTATCCGTGCCGTATCCGCAGCCAAGCCCAAAGTGGCCGACTATCCCTTCACCACCCTGGTGCCCAACCTGGGTGTGGTGCGCTGTGACGGCCAGAAGAGTTTCGTGGTGGCGGATATCCCCGGCCTGATCGAAGGCGCGGCCGATGGTGCCGGCCTCGGGATACGTTTCCTCAAGCACCTGGAGCGTTGCCGGGTGCTGCTGCACATGATCGATGTGTTGCCGGTAGATGGCTCCGATCCGGCCGATAATGCCGATATCATCGTCAACGAGCTGGCCCAATACAGCGAGGCGCTGGCTGCCAAGCCGCGCTGGCTGGTATTCAACAAGCTGGATCTGGTGCTGGAGGAGGAAGCCGAGGAAATCATCGAGCGGGTACTCGAACTGCTGGATTGGCAGGGCCCGGTGTTCCGCATCAGCGCCATCAGCAAGGAAGGCACCCGCGAGCTGACCCAGGCGCTGATGGCCTTCCTCGATGAGCATCCGCGCAGCCAGGAAGAGCTGGAGTCGGCTCGCGAACCGGTCAGCTTCAAGTGGGACGAATACCACCAGGCTGTATTGACCGAGGAAGCCGACGAGGGCGATGAGGACGACTGGGATGACGAAGAAGACGATGGCCATGTCGTTTACGTCAGGGAGTGAGCGGTGCGGATATCACTGATTGTCGCCATGACCCGGGAAGGGGTCATTGGCAAGGACAACCGCATGCCCTGGCATTTGCCGGCCGATCTGGCCTACTTCAAGAGGATCACCCTGGGCAAGCCGGTGGTGATGGGGCGGCATACTTTCGAATCCATCGGCCGGCCGCTACCCGGACGGCGTAATGTGGTCGTCAGCCGTTCGTTGGAGAGCGCCCCTGAGGGGACTGAGCTGGTGGACTCCCCGGCTGCGGCCCTGGCGCTGCTGGACCGGGCGGAAGAAGTGATGATTATCGGTGGTGGCCAGCTCTATGGGGCCTTCCTGCCTTTGGCGAGCCGCTTGTATCTGACCCGTATCGAGGCCAGCCTGGAGGGAGATACCTGTTTTCCGGCGCTGGATACGGGCTGGCGGCTGCTGTCGGAAACGGTCCATCCGGCGGATGAACGCAATGCCTACGATTGTCGTTTTCAGTGCTGGGAACGTCAGCCGGCGTAGGCCGGACAGGCTGTTGCCAACCGTTCGCCGCTTTCCCAGCACAGCAGCGTCAAGCTGCCACCCCAGACACAGCCGGTGTCCAGCGCATGGACACCGGCTGTGTCGCATCTGCCTTCCAGCGCCGCCCAATGGCCGAAGATCAGGGGAGGATCCTGGGCTTCGGTACGCAGCTCGAACCAGGGTTTGAGATGGGGCGGGGCGCTGGCAAGCGCCCCCTTGAAGTCGAAGTCGAGCCCCCCGTCCGGGTGGCACAGCCGCATGCGGGTGAAGGCATTGATGGTGTAGCGCAACTGTTCGGCAGAGGTCAGCTCCGGCTGCCACCGGCTTGGCTGGTTGCCGTACATTTGCCGCAGGTGTTCGCGGTAATCGGGTGAGGCCAGCCCGGCTTCCGCAGCTCGGGCGGCGGCCCTGGCCTGCGCCAGATCCCAGCCGGGTGGAATGCCGGCATGGGTCATAACAAAGCCGTGCTGGTGGTGCTCTGCCAGCAGCGGTTGATGGCGCAGCCAGTACAGGAGGTCGGGGCCGTCGGCGGCATCGAGCACGGGCTGGATGCGGTCGGCGGCCTTGGGCCGGCCTATGCCACTAGCGACCGCCAGCAGATGCAGATCGTGATTGCCGAGCACAGTGGTGGCGGCATTGCCCAACCCGAGAATGCGGCGCAGGCAGCCAAGGGAATCCGGACCCCGGGCCACCAGGTCGCCGGTCAGCCAGAGCTGATCCCGTGAAGGGGAAAATTCCACTTCGGCCAGCAGCAGATCCAGCTCGTGCAGGCAGCCCTGCAGATCGCCGATGATATAGGTCGCCATCAGTTAATCAGATTGGGCAGAGCGAGACGGAAAGCGGGGATCGGCGCCAGGAATTCGCTACCATCGCCACGCTGCATGGTATAGCCACCCTCCATCACGCCGACCGGTGTTTCCAGGCTGACGCCGCTGGTATAGGTGTAATGGGCGCCCGGGGCGATACAGGGTTGCTCACCGACGACACCACTGCCTTCTACCTCGGTTTTTTTGCCGTTGGCATCGGTGATCAGCCAGCGGCGGCGGGTAAGGGTCACCGGCTCACTGCCTCGGTTGGCGATGGTGATGGTGTAGGCAAAGACATAGTGTTGCTGCTCAGGGGAGGAACGCTCGGCCAGGTAGCGTGGCTGGACCATAATCTCGACGGCACCGGTGGACATGTTCATTCCTTCTGCTGGGCCAGGGCATTGGCCAGGGTAACATACTGGGCCAGGGTCAGTTGCTCGGGACGGGCGGACGGATCCAGGCCCAGCTCCGTCAGCCGATCGGCGCTGAACAAATGTTGCAGGCTGTTGCGGATGGTTTTGCGGCGCTGGCCGAAAGCATCGGCGGCAATACGGGCAAGGCAGCCGATATCCTTCGCCGGAAAGGGCGGGCTGGCGTAGGGCAGCAGCTTGACCACAGCCGATTCGACCTTGGGCGCGGGGCGGAAGGCCTCCGGTCCGACTTCCAGTACCGGCACCACCTGGCAGTAATACTGAGCCATCACGCTCAGCCGGCCGTAGGCCTTGCTGCCGGGGCCGGCGGCAAGGCGGTTGACCACTTCCTTCTGCAGCATGAAATGCATGTCTTCCACCAGGGCGGCAAACTCGAACAGGTGGAACATCAGCTGGGTGGAGATGTTGTAGGGCAGGTTACCGAAAATTTTCATTTTCTTGCCCGGTTCCAGCAGGGTGGCGAAATCGAACTTCATCGCATCGGCCTGGTGGATGTTCAACTTGTCCTTGATAAACGGATGGGTCGCCAGGCGCGCTGCCAGGTCACGATCCAGCTCCACCACGTTGAGTCGGCTGATCTGCTCGCAGACGGGTACCGTCAGTGCTCCCAGGCCCGGCCCTATTTCAACCATGGTGTAATCATCGCTGGGGTGGATGGCATCGACTATCTGGTCGATGACGTAGTCATCGTGCAGGAAATTCTGGCCAAATCGCTTGCGGGCTTTATGGCCCTGGTGCACCTTACTATTCATCACGTTTTTCTATCATCTCAATGGCTTGATTGACTGCGCACAGCATACTGCCCGCATCGATTTGGTCGGTGCCGGCCAGCTCCAGGGCGGTGCCGTGGTCGACCGAAGTCCGGATAAAGGGCAATCCCAGGGTAATGTTGACCGCCTTGCCGAAGCCGATGTACTTCAGTACCGGCAACCCCTGATCGTGGTACATGGCGAGAAAGGCGTCCGCATCCTGCATGTATTTCTGCTGGAACACGGTGTCCGAGGACAGCGGCCCCACCAGGTCCATGCCTTCTGCCCTGAGCTCGTTCAGGGTGGGAATAATGATGTCGAGCTCTTCCCGCCCGAGATGGCCATCTTCCCCTGCATGGGGATTGAGCCCGCAGACATAAATGCGCGGCTGGGCGATGCCGAACTTGGATTTGAGTTCGGCATGCAGGATGCGGGCGATCTTGCTGAGCCTGTCGGGGGTGATGGCGCGGGCCACATAGGCCAGCGGAATATGCGTGGTTACCTGGGCGACCCGCAGGCCGGGGGTGGCCAGCAGCATCACCACGTCAGGCACATTGGCCTGCTGGGCGAAAAATTCGGTATGGCCGCTGAATGACACACCGGCCTTGTTGATGATGCCCTTGTTGACCGGGCCGGTCACCACGGCGTCGAACTCCCCGTTCATATTGCCGTCGGAAGCCCGTTTCAGGGTTTCCAGCACATAGAGGCCGTTTGCCTCGTCGAGCACGCCGGGCACGGCGGGCCGGGCCAGCCGGACCGGTGCTATGGTCAGGGTGCCGGCTCGCTGGGGACGGGGAGGATCTTCCTGCCGGTAGGGCAGCAGGGTCAGGGTTTTACCCAGGGCCTGGGCGCGGCTTGCGAGCAGATCGGGATCGGCGATCACTACCAGCTCTACCGGCCAGTCGTGCTCGGCCAGGGCCAGCATCAGTTCGGGACCGATGCCGGCCGGCTCGCCGGGGGTAATGGCAATGCGTTTACAGGTCACAGTTCACCGTCGGATAAATGAGTGTCGACAATACGGATATAGGCGCCGTCCTTGAGCTCATCCAGCCAAGTCTGCACTTCTTCGGTAAAGCGACGGTTGAAAATCAGCTGATAGGCACGTTGTGCGGTCGCCTGTTCGGTGGCGTCCAGCACGCGCCGGTCTTCCAGCCTGACCAGGTGCCAGCCATGCTCGGAGCGGAAGGGCTCGCTCAGCTCACCCGGCTCCAGGTTGGTGACGGTATCGCGGAAGCTGCTGACGTACATCTCGGGCGCGGCCCAGCCCAGATCGCCACCCTGGATGGCGGAACCCGGGTCTTCGGAAAATTGCTCTGCCAACTGCTCCATGCTGGCTTCGCCGCTGCGGATGGAGCGGGCGAATCCTTCCAGCATCGACTTGGCCTTGTCCTCGCTCATGATCACCGAAGGCTTGATCAGGATATGGCGGGCCCTGACTTCCATCGCTTCAACCGTCTGGGCCTTGGCTCCCTCCATGTCGAAAATGGTCAGAATATGCAGGCCGGCGCCGGAACGAATGGGTCCTATGATATCACCCCGGGCATGGTTTCTCACCGCTTCACTGAACAGGGAAGGCATCTCGTTGATGCCGAGCATGCCCCAGTCGCCGCCTTCCAGCGCCTTGGGACCGGCACTGTGGGCGATGGCCAACTGGCGAAAGTCGGCGCCTTGCCGCAGCTCTGCCAGCAATTGCTCGGCCTGGCGGCTGGCCTGGCGCAGTTGGTCACTGCTGGGGTTGGCGGGCAGCGGCAGCAGTATGTTGCCGACCCGGTAGCGGGCATTGTTTTGGCCCTGCTCCTTGATCATCTGCACCACCTGTTTCACTTCCTGATCGGAAATGTTGATGCGACGGCGTACCTGATTGCGGGCCAGTTCACTCAGCAGGATCTCGTTGCGAACCTGCTCGCGGAACTGGGAATAGGTCAGCCCCTGGGCCTGGAGGCCGGCGCGCAGTTGTTCCTGGGTTTTACCTTCGCTACGGGCAATGTTGCCAATCGCTTGTTCCAGCTGGGTATCGGTGATGCGCAGGCCCAGCCGCTCGGCCAGCTGCAGTTGCAGGCTTTCCAGAATGAGGCGCTCCAGGGCCTGTTTGCGTAGCCGTTGCTCGTCCGGCAGCGGCTGACCGGCGGTGCGGGCACTCTGGCGGACCTGATGGACCAACCCCTCGAGCTGGCTTTCGAGCACTACGTCCTGATTGACGACAGCGACCACTTTATCGATCAACTCAACGGCCTGGCCGGTGGCCGATACCAGCCCCAGGCCGGCGGCGATAAGCAGTTGTTTACATCTTTTTTTCATGACAGGTCCTGTGCTCAGTGAAAATCAGTTATTGAGATTGAACGGGCGATAATAGGGCAGCAGTTGGGTTCCCGGCGAAAAGTCGCTGCCGGTGCCCAGCGAGCTGAATCCCTTCAATTCGAAACGCAGGCCTATGCTGGTTTCCTGAGTCGCACTATCGGGATTAAACAGCTTGTCTTCCTTCTGCCATTGCTCCCACACCAGACTGACGGCCCAGCAGCAGGAGTCGTAGCGCAGTCCTATCAGAGTATCGATATTGCGATTGAGTTCAATATCCCGGTAATGGCCGCCAATCAGCCGCCATTGGGGATCCACCGGCCAGGAAAAGGTACCGCCGAGCTGGTTGAGATCCTCTTCCAGGCGAGTGTCGCTGAAGTAGTCCTGGTTCAGGTGACGAAAACCGAGCTGGGCCAGCTTGCCCTGTTCGTTGTACTCCAGGGTGATATTGCCTGCGGCCAGCCGGTTGTTACGGGTATCCTGCTGGGCTTCGGTATGCAGGAACCAGTTGCCGTCGAGGTTGGCATCCCCTTCGAACGTGAGGAAGGAACGTTTGCTGTCGCCCAGCTCTTCGCCGGGATAGAGCCGGACCCGGGGGGCGGTGAAGTTGAACGACTGGGCCAGGGCCAGACGCAACCGCTCGGTGCCGGCATCATCGTAGATGCGGCTGGTAAAGCCGGCGGTCAGCTGGTTGGCATCGCTGATCCGGTCCAGGCCGGCGAAGCGACGGTCGCTGAACAGGCTGTAGTAGTCCTGGCGCATGTCGGTGGTGTCGTACAGGCCGATATGATCCTGCTCTTCGTACGGCACATAGAGGTACTGGAGTTGCGGTTCCAGGGTCTGGGTAAAGTCCTGGTCGAGCCAGTTTGTCTCCCGGTCGAACACCAGGCTGCCGTTCAGCCGCAGGCGGGGCAGCAGGCGATCCGCGCTGCTGTCGAGCTGCTCCGGACTGAATCCCCACTCGTTACGGTAGTAGGAAGCCAGTTCGGCGGGGATATCCTGCTCGTAGTGGGTGTAGTAGGCTCCCGCGTCGGCGGTCAGTTGGGCACCGGGGCGATCGATAACCGAGTAGATTAGCCTGGGCTCAATATGGAAACGGTTGGCCTCGTAGACCTGGCGGCTGTCGTTGCTGAACTGGGTCAGCTCCGCATCGACGGCCAGGTCCATCTCGCCCAGGCCGCGGTAGCTGGTCAGGCTCAGGCTGGGAGTCAGCCGGAAGGGGCTCAGGGCATCGGGTTTGAGGATTTGATAATCGCGCATTTCGGCGGTCAGCTGCCAGTGGCGATCATGGTAACCACCCCGGAAGGACTGCATCAGCTGGTCGTCCACCAGTACCCCGACCGGCGGAGAAAAATCATCCAGGTAATTTGCATCCCAGCCCGCCACCTTGGTGTAGTCGATATCCCCGCGCCAGTGGCCCTCGCTGTCGAAACGGGCATGGTGGCGCCAGTTGAACAGCCAGCGGGCTTGATCCTGGTACTCGGTGTCACTCAACTGGTTGTCACTGCCGAGGTATTCACCGTACAGCGTGCCGCTTTGTCCCGCCACCGGCAGATAGCGGAACTCCAGCTGGGCCATGGTGCCGCGCTTTTCCATATAGCGGGGCGTGATGGTGGCGTCATAATTGGGGGCCAGGTTCCAGTAGTAGGGCAGCCGGATATCAGTGCCATTGTCTCCGCTGATGTCCAGGCTGGGGTAAAGGAAGCCGCTCTGGCGTTCGTCCTTGACCGGAAACTTGAGGTAGGGGAAATAGAACACCGGGACGTCACCGAGCCAGAGCACGGCATTCCAGGCTTCGCCGAACACTTCGTCCTGCTCCACCCTGACCGTACTGGCCCTGAGCTGCCAGGCTTCCTCACCGGGCGGACAGGTGGTATAGCTGGCCTGGTTCAGATCGACCTGGTTGGTGTTGTCGGTCAGCCTGACCCGCGCTGCCTGGCCACGTCCCGGCTCGCCATGCAACTGGTAGTTGGCCTGCTCGAGTTCGGTGTCGCGGCTGTTGAGGTTGCCGCTCAGGCGGCGGTCGCTGTCGACGGTGATGGTGCCGTCGCTGAAGCGGATGCCACCCTCGGCCAGCACATCCCGGCTTGCCTGCTCCAGCTCCAGATAGTCGGCGTTGAAGCGCCGCTGCTGCTGCTCGACCTGTACCTTCCCTCGGTAGAGTATCTTGCCGTCGCGAGTGGCCTCCAGAGTGTCGGCACTAACCCTGATGGGGGCATTGAAATCACTGCCGGTAGATTCCACCCGCAGCGGCACATGGCTGAAACAGCGGCTGAAGGACAGGGGCGAATCCGTCTCCGGGGGAAAAGCTTCCTCCTGGGCCTGGGCCAGGCCGGGGAGCAGCAGCAGGGGGAGGCCGATAATCCGTATTTTCATGGGTTGACGCTCGCGTTCCTGGTGTTGGCGACACCGCCCGGGCCGGGTTCAGGCTGGTTGAGCTTTTGGTGTCATTACTTTATGGTAGCGGGCTATGATAATGCATTCTCGCTGTCAGCACTACGGCCCTGCCCGCACCATCCACTGTCGATTCGGGAACCACTCCATGACCCCAACTGCCCGCCTGCGGAAATCCTCCTGGCTTTGTTCTTATCCTTGGGCCGGCAGGCGCGAGGAACGATAAATGCTGGCCAGGATCAAGGGCAAACTGATCGGTTTTCTGTTCGGACTGTTGATTGGCAATGTGCCCGGGGCCTTGCTGGGACTGTGGCTGGGGCATTTGCTCGACAAGAAATTGGCCCACGCCTGGCAATTCAACCGGGGGGCCCAGCAGGAGTTTCTCTATGCCACTTTTGCCACCATGGGGCACCTGGCCAAGTCGAGCGGCCGGGTGTCGAGCGAGGAAATCCGCCTGGCCGAGCACCTGATGACCCAGATGCGATTGCAGGGCGAGCAGCGCAGCCAGGCCCAGCAGGCCTTTCGCGAGGGCAAGGACAGCGATTTCCCGCTGGCCCAGACCCTGCGCCGTTTTCGGGCTCAGGTGCGCGACAGCCGCAACCTGCTGCGGTTCTTTATGGAAGTCCAGTTGCAGCTGGCGTTTGCCGACGGCGAATTGCACCCGGCCGAACGGCGCCTGCTGCATGCCATAGCGGCGGAACTCGGCTTTTCCGGCCATGAACTGGAACAATTGCTGGCCTATGCCGAAGCCCAGTTGCACATGTTCCGGGGCGGCGGCCAGGCCGGTGGTGCTCCGCGCCAGCCGCCGGCGGATCGGTTGCGTGATGCCTACCGGATCCTTGAGGTGGCCGCCGAGGCGGATGACGCCACCGTCAAGCGTGCTTACCGGCGGCAGATGTCCAAGCACCACCCCGACAAGCTGGTGGCCCAGGGGTTGCCGCAAGAGATGATGGACATGGCCAAGGAAAAGGCCCAGGAAATCCAGCAGGCCTGGGAAACCATCAAGGCCGCCCGTAATATCCGCTGAAAATCCGGGAATAGGGACTGGGGATCAGGATTCGATTTCCCTAATCCCCAGTCCCCGAATTTTACACCAGCCGGTTTTGCGCCGCTCCGGCGGCAAAGGCTTCGATATTGTCGATCAGTTGATCCGCCAGGCGCTGCATGGCCGATCGGCTGGCCCAGGCAACATGGGGGGTGAGAATGAAGTTGGGCAGGCTCAGGGCCTGCATCAGGGGGTTGTCCGGTGCCGGCGGCTCCGTGCTCACCACGTCGAAACCGGCCCCGCCAATGCGCCCCTCGCGCAGGGCGTCCAGCAGCGCCGCCTCATCCACCAGGCCGCCCCGGCCGACGTTGATCAGCAGGGCATCCTGTTTCATGCTCGCCAGCTCGGTGGCCCCAATCAAATGGCGCGTTTGTTCGTTGAGCGGGCAGTGCAGGCTGAGGACGTCGGCCTGTGCAATGACCTGCTCGAAAGGCAGACGCTCGTTGTCGGCCGGCTGGCCCTTGCGTGCCGCCACCATTACCCTCATGCCGAGTGCCGTTGCCAGCCGGGCCAGATCCCGGGCTATGGTGCCGTAGCCAATAAGCCCCAGGGTTTGCCCGGCCAGATCCCGAACCGGGTAGTCGAAGTAGCAGAATTGCCCCGATTGCTGCCAGCGTCCGGCGGCCACCGATGCATGGTAGGCCGTCAGGTTGCGGTTCAGGGCCATGATCAGCGCCAGAGCATGTTCTGGGACCGAGTTCCGGGAATAGTCGCGGATATTGCACACCGCCACCCCGGCACGGCGGCAGGCGTCCAGATCCACGTTGTCGCTGCCGGTAGCGGCAATGGCGATCAGCTTGAGGTGAGGCAGGCAATCCAGATGGGCCTGCCGTATTGGCACCTTGTTGACAATAGCGATATCCGCGTCCTGCAGCCGCTCCACTACTTGTGTTTCCCGGGTGGTGGCATGGCTTTGCCAGCTGTGCTCAAAACCCGGAGCGCGCAGCTCAATCTCCGGCGCCAGTGTCTGTCGATCGAGAAATACCAGTTTCATGGATTCTTCCTTTCAAATAGTCGGGGGCGCCGGGAGGCGGTGCCAGCCAGCCCAGCCTCACCAGCCAGGCGGTGATGTGTCGTTCGAGCAGGGCATGGCCCTGCAGGTGTTGCTGGCCATAGTCGTTTTTTTCCCTTTGCGTCGCCTGATACTGGCGCCTTAGCCGGTTGAGCCGGCTGGCCGGGTCGTGAGGATGGCTGTAGATGTCGAGCACCGGGTAGTCCGAGCGGGCCAGGCTCATGGCCAGCATCTGCTGGCGGGCGTATCCGGCAGGGCTGGCGTCGAGCACGACCAGGGCATCCGGCGGCGGCAGGCGGCCGGCCTCGACCAGTTGCTGGTACCAGGGGGTGGCGCTGCCCTGGGTCAGCACCAACAGGGGGGGAGCTGACTCTGTGTCGGCCAGGACCTGGCCCAGGCGTTCGCCGAGCCGGTCAAGCCAGGCCTGCTGTGCCGGCGTGGCCTGTTCGGTAGCCGGATCCAGGCTATGCTGGGCGGGCTCCGGCAGCAACAGAATGAAATCCCAGCCCCGTTGCTGCCAGTACTGGGCCATGGCCAGCCAGTCGTGCTGCCGATCCTGTTCGGGCCATACCAACAGGGTCCCGGCCAGGGCAGGGCTGGCGGCCTCGAAATACAGCAACCTTTGCTGGGCCCGGTATTGCTCAAGGGCAGACCAGTCGAGCCGGGCCCAGGCTGGCGAGCTCAGCAACAGGGCCAGGGCCAGCAGCAGTCGGCAGAGGGGCTTCATCCGTGCGCCATGTCGAAAGGGGCCGGAGCGGTAAACTCCAGCCAGTGTCGGTACCTGGGATGGCGAAAGGCCAGATGGGCCGCGTGCAACTGCAACTGCGGCGCCATGGTCAGGGCCTCGCCACTGGCATAAAGGTTATCGCCCAGTATGGGATGGCCCAGGCTCAGCATGTGCACCCGCAATTGGTGGGAGCGGCCGGTGATCGGGGTGAGTTCGAGCAGGCTGCGGCCCGGCTCCCGGCGCAGGCAGCGCCAGTGGGTGAGGGCCGGCTTGCCGTGCTCCAGGCTGACCATGTGCCGGGGCCGGTTGGGCCAGTCACAGCACAGGGGTAAATCCACGCTGCCGGCGTCGGCTGCGGGGCTGCCGTAAACCCAGGCGTAATAGCGCTTTTCGGTTTCCCGCTCACGGAATTGCCGGCTGAGTTCCCGGTGTGCCTTGGGATGCAGGGCCATGACGATGACCCCCGAGGTGGCCATATCGAGCCGGTGCACCACCTGTACATCCGGGTAAACCCGGGCCACCCGGTAGGACAGGCTGTCCCGGTGAACAGCTTCCCGCCCGGGGACGCTGAGCAGACCGCTGGGCTTGTTCAGTACGATCAGGCTGTTGTCTTGATACAGCACTTCAAACTGGGGATCCGTCGGCGGATCGTAACGCAGCAACACCATGGCTCGGTTCTTTTTCCTTATTGATGGCTGACCACAATAAACCGGATTGCATCCAGTTTTAAGCGAGTATGGCTGAGCAGGCTGTCCAGCTCCGCTTTCAGCTCCTGTAGGTGCTCGATTTCACTCTGGCGGACGTTGGGGTTGATCCGGGCCAGTTCCTGCAAGCGCTCCAGCTCCTGACCGAGGGAAGCGTGCATCCGGCTGCGGGCCTGCTCCACCAATTGCTGCATCCGGTTTTCCGCCGTCGGCTGCGCAGCCTGCAGCAAACGGTGGATGACCGACTGGGATGCATTGACCAGCTTGCTGGCCAGGTGGCGGTTGACCGAACTCAATTGTTTGTCGAAGGAATCAAAACTTACCTTGTCCGCCAGGTCGTTGCCGTTTTTATCGAGCAGCAGGCGGATCGGCGCGGGTGGCAGGAAACGATAGAGCTGGGCGTGGTGGGCCGACTCGGCGACAAAAATCAGTTCAACGAACTGGGTACCTACCGGCAGCGCCTTGTTTTTGAGGATGGCAACGGCGGTCGTGCCTATCTCCGATCCCAGGACCAGGTCGATGCCGCCGCGGATCATCGGATGATCCCAGCTCAGGAACTGCAGGTCGTCCCGGCCGAGCGCGGTGTCCCGGTCAAAGGTGATGCTGGCGCCGTCTTCCGGCAGGGCCGGGAAACTGGGAACCAGCATCTGTTCGGTGGGGCGCAGCACGATGGCGTTTTCTCCTCTGTCGTCCTGATGGATGCCCACTTCGTCGAACAGCTTGATGGCGAAGATGGCCAGGGTGGGATCCTGGTCGGCTTCGGCCAGCTCGGTGGCCAGATTGCGATGGTACAGCAGGCCGCTGGAGTTGAGTTCGAGCAGACGATCCCGGCCGAGTTCCATTTGCTGATTCAGCTCCCGGGTCAGGGCCTGGGTATCCGCTATCAGTTGATCGAGCAAGTCCTGATCCTGGCCATGGCCGGCCAGCAGTTCCAGCAGGCGAGCGGACAATTGCTGGTAGACCGGCTGGCCAATGGCGTTTGGCTTGCCGAACGCATTCATGCCCTGGTGGTACCAGAGGGCCAGGGCTTGCTGGGCGGTGCCTTCCAGGTAGGGCACGTGGATATCGATATCATGCTGTTGGCCAATCCGATCCAGGCGGCCGATACGCTGCTCCAGCAGATCAGGGTTGAGCGGCAGATCGAACAGCACCAACTGGTGGGCAAACTGGAAGTTGCGTCCCTCCGAGCCGATTTCGGAACAAATCATCACCTGGGCTCCGCCTTCCATCTGGGCGAAATAGGCGGCGGCCTTGTCCCGTTCCAACAAGGTCATGCCTTCGTGAAATACGGTACCCCGGATACCCTCGCGGATGCGCAGCACTTCTTCCAGTGCCAGCGCGACGCCGGCCCGGGCGGTGATGATCAGTATCTTGTCGTTACGCTTGCCGCGGGCGAACTCCAACAGCCAGTCGACCCGGCTGTCGAACTGGGTCCAGGCGTTGTCGCCCCCCTCGAACTGACGATAGATATCTTCCGGATAAAGCGCCTGCAATGCTTGGGTGGCGGTATCCTGCTGGCTGCCCATCAGGCCGGCAACCCGGATGGCGGTTTTGTACTGATTGGGCAGGGGCAGGGGATGCAGGTGCAACTGGCGTGATGGAAACCCCTTGATGGCCTGGCGGGTATTGCGGAACAACAGGCGGCCGGTACCATGACGATCCAGCAGACGGGCCAACAGGGCATGGCGTTGCTCCGGGTCGGAGAAGTCGGTATTTTCCTGAGTATCTAGAAAGGGTGCCAGTCGGGACATGGCATTGGCGTCGAGCTCGGCTTCTCCCAGCAGGGCCTGGGCCGCCTGAGCCAGCGGTTGATAGCTTTCTTCTTCTGCCAGAAAGGCGTCATAGTCGTAAAAACGTTCTGGATCGAGCAGGCGCAGGCGGGCGAAATGACTTTCATGTCCTTGCTGATCCGGGGTGGCGGTCAGCAACAGCACGCCCGGGGTTTGTCCTGCCAGGGCTTCCACCACATCATAGGCTCGGCTGGGTTGCTCCGGATCCCACACCAGGTGGTGAGCTTCATCGACTACCAGAAGATCCCATTGGCTGTCCAGCAGTTGCTCGAAACGCTTGCGTTTTTTGGTAATAAAATCAAGGCTGCAGATAATGAGCTGTTCGGTATCGAAGGGATTGGCGGCATCGGCAAAGGCCTCGACGCAACGTTCCTCGTCGAACAGGGCAAAGTGCAGGTTGAAGCGGCGCAGCATTTCTACCAGCCACTGGTGGATCAGCGCATCGGGCACCAGGATAAGAATGCGTGAGGCTCTGCCCGAAAGCCATTGCTGCTGGATGATCATGCCGGCTTCAATGGTCTTGCCCAACCCCACCTCATCGGCCAGCAATACTCTGGGGGCATAGCGGCTGCCTACTTCCCGGGCGATATGCAACTGGTGCGGGATCAGACTGACCCGGCCACTGGCCAGGCCACGCAAAGGCGAGCGGCGCTGATTGAACTGATGGGTCAGGGCCTGGAAGCGCAGGTTAAAGCGGCCTATTTTGTCGATCTGGCCGGCAAAAAGCCGCTCTTGGGGTTTGTTCAGCTTGATAAAGTGGTTGAGAAAGGTTTCCTTCAGGCTAGCCGGCTCCTTAGTATCCACTCGAATACCGTGATAGGTCAGCAGTCCGTCCTGCTCGGTCACGTCCGCGACTTCCAGCTCCCAGTCCTCATGACTGCTGATAACATCGCCGGGATTGAACATGACTCGGGTAACGGGAGCATCGTCCTTGGCATACATGCGGTTTTCACCGCAGGCGGGAAACAGCATGGTTACCATGCGCACATCGATGGCGACTATGGTTCCCAGTCCCAGATCGGTTTCGGTATCGCTTATCCAACGCTGGCCGAGGGAAAAAGGCATTCAAATCTCCAAGCTGAAGGGGGAGGTATAAAAAAGGGGCGCTATCTTACCGCAAGCCCGTTTGGGCTGCATCCGCCAAAGCATCTTGTCTTGGTGGCCGAAGTGTTATCCCCCTTGGCACAACAGCAGGTATAGACTCATAAATGACGTTTGGGTTAAAAAACGGCCAAGCGAACATTTTGGCTCAAAAAAGCCCTTGCGCAAAAACCGCGGCTCCCTATAATGCGCCCTCACTGACACGGCACAACACGCCAACGTCAACAAGCAGTAAAAACTTCGGTTTAACCGCTTGACGAACACCAAGGATTGCGTAGAATACGCAGCCCTGACCCGATA
>NZ_PXYH01000020.1 GCF_003012795.1 Zobellella taiwanensis | reverse complement strand
TGGCCCCGCCCACCAAGATGGACAAGGATCAGCTCACCGCCGAAGGCTACTACGGTATCTTTGGCCGGGTCGGTGCCCGCATTGAGATCCCGGGCTGCTCCCTGTGTATGGGTAACCAGGCGCGGGTGGCGGACAACAGCACAGTGGTGTCCACCTCCACCCGTAACTTCCCCAACCGGCTGGGCAAGGGCGCCAACGTCTACCTGGCGTCCGCCGAGCTGGCGGCGGTGGCGGCGATCCACGGCAAGCTGCCGACGGTGGCGGAATACCAGGAATACGCCAAGGAGCTGAACGCCACGGCGGCGGACACCTACCGCTACCTGAACTTCGACAAGCTGGACAGCTACGTGGAGAAGGCCGATACCCTGATCTTCCAGCAAGCGGTGTAACCAAACGCCATTCGTACAAAAACCGGCCTCAGGGCCGGTTTTTTTATGGGGTACAGGTGTGCCTGTATGGAAATGGAATTGATAGTGATTTTCCTTTGGAATTTCGTCCGCGTGGTGCCATGGCGGCATTTTTTCGATGGACGATAAGTGGTATGGAACAAATAGCAGTGCTGGCCGACATCCTCCACAGCCAGATCTGGTTGCCCGTCTGGCACAAGTTTATTGGTTTGTTCGATCTGAATGGGCGTATGGGGATCCTCTTTCTGGGGATCTCCGGGCTGGTGGCCTATGGGGTGTTCCACTGGCACCGGCGCCGGGGATATACGCAGGCGGGCACTTTCTGGAGCTATCTGGGCGGCAGGCGCGTTTGGTGGCATGCTTCCGCCCGTCTTGACTATCAGTACTATTTCGTCAGGGCGCTGCTGCATGTGGCTGTGGTGGCGCCCTTGCTGGTTTGGCTGGATCCTTACCTGCTCCATTCGGCAGAGGTCACTGCCGGACTCTCTCAATGGTGGGGCGAGCGGCCCTGGCGGGGGGAGGGGGCCGGTCTGATGCTGGGCTATGGACTGGGCGCCTTCCTGGTTGCCGACCTTGTACATTACTGGGTGCACAGGGCCTTCCACGGCCGCTGGCTGTGGGAATTTCACAAGGTGCACCATTCTGCCACCGTCATGGTGCCGCCCACGGCCAGCCGCATTCATATCGTGGAGAAGCTGGCCGAGAAGCTGTGCAAGGGCACGGCGCTGGCGCTGTTTGCCGGCCTGTTCTTCTACTTGAGCGGTGGCAAGGTGAGCAAATACACCCTGTTCGGCGTGAGTTATATGACGCTGCTGTTCAACTCGCTCGCGGCTAACTTGCGCCATACCCATGTCTGGTTGTCGTTCGGCCCGGTGATCGAACACCTGATCAACAGCCCGGCCCAGCACCAGATCCATCACAGCCGGGATCCGCGTCATTTCAATCACAACTTTGGCACCAACCTGTCAATCTGGGACTGGATGTTCGGTACCCTCTATGTGACCACTTCCCGCCCTGAGCCGCTGGCGTTCGGCGTGGGAGAGAAAGACAACCTGCGCTATCAGCGGATGAGTACCTTGATCCTGCGGCCATTCTGGGTAACCGGCCTCAAAGTGTGGCGTGCCCTGCAAGGACGGCTCCCGTCTGTTCGCTCCGCGCGCAGGCGGGTAGAATAGCGTTCTTTTTTACGGGTATTCACTGATGGACTTTGAGTTTTTCCGGGATTTGAACGGAGCCTGCCGCGCACGTTGTTCCATGGGCCACGAGGCCTTCGGCCAGTGGCTGACCGACGAGGTGAGCCCGGCCGAAGCCGATGCGCTGCTTGGGGTGATCGCCGAGCTGGAAGGCGGCCTGCGGGAAGAATATCGTAAGGTCTACGCCGAGTTCACCCTGTTGCTGGGTAAGGATGAGGCCGAACTTGCCGCCCATACCCTGGCCTTTTCCGGCGATGAACTGGAAGAGGGTATGGCCTACTACGATGACGAGCTGTTTGCCGGCTGCGGCCTGGACGATCTGGCCCGGGTGCTGGAGCAATGGCGGGCGTTTATTCAGGCTTGAAGCTATCAGCTTCCCGCATCAGGCTTCCCGCTTACAGCTTGACCTTCCCCCGTCCGCTCTTGATTTTTCCCCTGTGGGTTTTGCTGTCGGTGCGCTTGGTCTTTGCCGCCTTGCTGGGTTTGGTCGCCCGGCGCACCTTGATGGGGCGGCCCGCCTGCTGCAACAGTGCCACCAGGGCGGCCCTGGCGGCTTCCTTGTTCATCAGCTGGCTGCGTTCGCTTTCCACTCTGATCAATATCATGCCGCTGGGCAGGATACGGTGATCCCTCATCGCCGCCAGTGCCTGCTTGTAGTTGTCGGGCAGGCTGGGGCTGCTGGCGTAATCAAAGCGCAGTTGCACCGCCGAGTCGGTCTTGTTGACGTGCTGGCCGCCGGGGCCGCCTGCGCGCATGGTCAGGAATTCCAGTTCCTGTTCCGGGATCCGAACCCGGGCAGAGATGTCCAGCATGGGGCTTTCCTCTGCACCATCTTGGTGCCTGATGCTCAAAGTCTGCACCACCATAACATCCCACCCCCGGTCATTACCACCTTTCTATATTCAAGTCATTGAATTTAAAGAAATAAAAAGTTGGCACAAAGCTTGTTTATAGCTAACTGTCTCAGGCTTAAAACACGGGAGTTAGCCATGAAAATGATCTGCGCCATTATCAAACCGTTCAAACTCGACGATGTGCGCTCGGCCCTGGCCGAGGTGGGCATCGACGGCATGACGGTGTCGGAAGTGAAGGGATTCGGCCGTCAGAAGGGGCATACCGAGTTGTATCGGGGGGCCGAGTATACCGTGGATTTCCTGCCCAAAATCAAGCTGGAAATCGCCACCCAGTCCGATCAGGTGGAGCGGGTGATCGAGGCCATCTCGGAGACCGCCTATACCGGCAAGATCGGCGACGGCAAGATTTTTGTATTTGACCTGCTGCAAACCGTGCGGATCCGCACCGGCGAGCGCGATGTGGAAGCGATTTAAGCGAGGGAAAGCACCATGGATGTACTGACCGAAATGAAATTCGCCCTGGATACCTTTTACTTTCTGATATCCGGTGTGCTGGTGATGTGGATGGCGGCCGGGTTCGCCATGCTGGAGGCGGGCCTGGTGAGGGCCAAGAACACCACCGAGATCCTGACCAAGAATATACTGCTGTTCGCCATCGCCTGTACCATGTACCTGCTGGTGGGCTACCACATCATGTATGTGGACAACGCCGAAGGCGGCTGGCTGCCGAGCCTGGGCGGCCTGATTGGCAGCCCCTCAGAGGGCGCGGATCACGCCCTGGAGTCGGATTTCTTCTTCCAGGTGGTGTTTGTGGCGACCGCCATGTCCATCGTCTCCGGGGCCGTGGCCGAGCGTATGAAGCTGTGGGCTTTTCTGGCCTTTTCGGTGGTGCTGACCGGCTTTATCTATCCGCTGGAAGGCTACTGGACCTGGGGTGGCGGCTTCCTGTCCGAATGGGGCTTCAGTGACTTCGCCGGCTCCGGCATAGTGCACATGGCCGGTGCCGCCGCCGCCCTGGCCGGGGTGCTGCTGCTGGGAGCCCGCAAGGGCAAATACGGCAAGAACGGCGAGATCCACCCTATCCCCGGTTCCAACATGCCGCTGGCGACCCTGGGCACCTTTATCCTGTGGATGGGCTGGTTCGGTTTCAACGGCGGTTCCCAGCTGCTGGTGTCCGACGTGGAAAACGCCACCGCCGTGGCCAAGATTTTCGTCAACACCAATGCCGCCGCCGCCGCCGGCGCCATCGGCGCCCTGCTGGTGACCAAGATGACCTGGGGCAAGGCGGATCTGACCATGATCCTCAACGGCGCCCTGGCCGGCCTGGTGGCCATTACCGCCGATCCGCTGTCTCCCGGCCACCTGTGGGCGGCCTGTATCGGCCTGCTGGCCGGTGTGCTGGTGGTCTACGCCATCGTCAGCCTGGACAAGCTGCGTATCGACGACCCCGTGGGCGCCATCTCGGTACACGGTGTGTGCGGCATCTTCGGCCTGCTGCTGGTGCCGGTGGCCAACGAGGACGCTTCCCTGTGGGCCCAACTGGCCGGTATAGTGGTCATCGGTGCCTGGGTGTTCTGCGCCAGTCTGCTGGTGTGGTATCTGCTCAAGCAGGTGATGGGCATTCGGGTCAGCGAAGAGGAAGAGAGGTCCGGCATGGACATGATCGACTGCGGCATCGATGCCTACCCCGAGTTCGTGACCGTAAAACAGAACTGATTTTCAACGACTTGACGAGGCTGCCGAGCCTGGTTTTGGGAGACCCCCGGGTCTCCCTTTTTTCGTTTTCCTTGATTGGGCGCATGGACAGCCGGGCGGTATTCAGTGTCCTTATTGCGGATGTAAATTTTTATTATTTAGATGAAGGTTGGTTATTGATTCCGCTCGTCGTCCCGGTATACTGCCAAACGTTAATTATTCTCACTCAACCAAAGGGAATCTGGATGATGTCCAAGAAGTTCTTCCTGTCCGCCGCCGCTCTGCTGGTCTCCAGCTTTACCGCTCAGGCTTTTGCCGAAGAAGTGAATGTTTACTCCAATCGTCAGGACTTCCTGATCAAGCCGATTGTGGACGAGTTCACCAAGGAAACCGGTATCCAGGTCAACCTGGTCAATATTCCCGATGGCCTGGGCGAGCGCCTGGAGCGGGAAGGCCGCCTGTCGCCGGCGGATCTGGTGCTGACCGTGGACATCAGCCGGCTGATGGACGTAGTGGACAAGGATCTGACCCAGCCTCTGGACAACGCCGTGCTGGAAGAGAACATCCCCGCCCAGTACCGCGATGCGGACGGCAAGTGGTTCGCCCTGACCACCCGCGCCCGCGTGGTTTACAGCTCCGCCGAACGGGTGGGCAAGACCGACGTGACCTATGAAGAGCTGGCCGATCCCAAGTACAAGGGCAAGATTTGTACCCGCAGCGGCAAGCATCCCTACAACGTGGCCCTGACCGCCGCCATGATCGCCGAGCACGGCAGCGAGTACACCAAGCAGTGGCTCGAGGGACTCAAGGCCAATCTGGCCCAGAAGCCCCAGGGCGGAGACCGGGACCAGGTCAAGGCCATCCGTGACGGCGTGTGCGACTATGCCCTGGGCAACAGCTACTACTATGGTGCCATGCTCAACAACGAAGAGCAGCGCGCCTGGGCCGAGGCCGCCGTGGTTAACTTCCCCAACCAGGCGGATCGCGGTACCCACGTGAACATTTCCGCCGTGGCCCTGACCAAGCATGCCAAGAACAAGGATGCCGCGGTCAAGCTGATGGAATACCTGGTCAGCGATGACGCCCAGCACCTGTACGCCTCCCTCAACCACGAATATCCGGTCAAGCCGGGCGTGGCGCCTTCCGAGCTGGTGAAGAGCTGGGGTGAGTACAAGGCCGACAGCCTGCCGCTGACCGACGTCGCAAAACATGCAAAAGAAGCCATCCAATTGATGGACGAAGTGCAATACGATCTGTAAAAAGACGGGGGTGCGCCCCCGTTTTGAGTTGTAAATGAAAAGACTTGGTTGGACAGTCAGCAGTTGGGGCCTGGCCCTGTTGCTGACTTTGCCTATTCTGGCCCTGGTTATCGAGGCGCTGTTACCCGCAGAGGACATTTTCCGTCACCTGTGGAATACCGTGCTTCCCACCTATATCCACAATACCTTCTGGCTGGTACTGCTGGTGCTGGGCTTCAGCCTGATCTGCGGCGTGCCCGCGGCCTGGCTGATGGCCATGTGCGAGCTGCCCGGCAAGCGCTGGCTGCAGTGGGCGCTGATCCTGCCCCTGGCCATGCCTTCCTATATCGTCGCCTTTGTCTACACCGACCTGCTCGATTACTCGGGACCCCTGCAACTGGCGCTGCGCGATATCTTTGGCTGGCAATCCGCCGCCGATTATTATTTCCCGCCCATCCGCAGCCTGGGCGGCGCCGCCCTGGTGCTGGGGCTGGTGTTGTATCCCTATGTTTACCTGCTGGCCCGCACCGCCTTCCTGGAACAGTCCACCAGTTTGATCCAGTCCAGCCGGTTGCTCGGCTGCACGCCCTGGCAAAGCTTCAAGCGGGTCAGCCTGCCCCTGGCGCGGCCCTCCATTGCCGTGGGGCTGTCGCTGGTGGCGATGGAAACCCTGGCCGACTTCGGTACCGTCAAGTTTTTTGCGGTCAATACCCTGACCACGGCGGTATACGATACCTGGCTCGGCTACGGCAGCCTCAACGCCGCCGCCAAAATTGCCGCCATCATGCTGCTGGTGGTCATGGTGCTGCTCAGCCTGGAGCGGATGAGCCGCAAGCGCCAGCAGGTATTCCAGAAAAACATGGGCCACGAACAATCCTGCGGCTACCGGCTGACGGGCCCGGCCCGGCTGGGCGCCCTGCTGTTCTGCTGGAGCCTGGTGCTGTTCGGCTTTTTGCTGCCCTTTGTGATCCTCGGCTATCATGCGGTCAATTATTTCGATCAGGCCTGGAATGCCCGTTTCTTTGAATACAGCTTCAACAGCCTGTGGCTGTCGGCGCTGGTGGCGGTGGTGGCGCTGGCGGTGGCGCTGCTGCTGGGCATGACCCACAGGTTGAGGGGCAAACCCCATACTGCCATGCCCCTGCGCCTGGCCTCCATGGGCTATGCCCTGCCCGGCACCGTGCTGGCCATTGGCGTACTGGTGCCGCTCACCGGGCTGGATTTTGCCATCAACGACCTGGCCCTGTGGCTGGGGCTGGCCGAGCCGGGCCTGGTGTTTACCGGTACCATGACCGCCATCGCCTTTGGTTACCTGGTCCGGTTCGGCGCCATGGCGGTGGGGGCGGTGGAAAGCAGCATCAACAAGGTGTCGCCCTCCCTCGACATGGTGACCCAGACCATGGGCTACGGCCCCGGCGCCATGATCATGAAGGTGCACATGCCGCTGATCCGCAAGGGCATGCTGGCCGGCGCCCTGCTGGTGTTTATCGAGTGCATGAAGGAACTGCCGGCGGCGCTGCTGCTGCGGCCCTTCAATTTCCAGACCCTGGCGACCTACGTATATCAGTTCGTGTCCGACGAGCAGCTTGAGCGGGGGGCCCTGCCCGCCATAGTGATAGTGCTGGTTGGCCTGGTCCCGCTGATTTTCTTGAACCGATCACTGGAGCAGCATCACTGATGGCGGCATTGGATGTAAACGGCATTCGCTGTAGCTACAACGGCAAACCGGTACTGGACAACCTCTCGCTCCGGGTGGCCGAAAACGAGATCATGTGCCTGCTGGGCGCCAGCGGCTGTGGCAAGACCACCCTGCTGAAGGCGGTGGCCGGGCTGCTGCCGGTTACCGAGGGCGAGATCTTTATCCATGGGCACAGGGTTAACGGCGATGACGTGGCGGTCGTGCCGGAGCTGCGCAATATTGGCATGATCTTCCAGGACTATGCCCTTTTTCCCCATATGAACGTGGCCAGCAACGTGGCCTTCGGGCTGCAGAACAAGGAGCGCGACAAGGCCCTTATCCGCTCCCGGGTGGAGGAAGCGCTGGAGCTGGTCAACCTGGCGGAGCTGGGAGACCGCTATCCGCACCAGTTGTCGGGGGGCCAGCAGCAGCGGGTGGCCATCGCCCGGGCGCTGATTTGCCGGCCCCGGCTGATGCTGCTGGACGAGCCGTTTTCCAATATCGACACCCAGGTCCGCATGCGCCTGATCGGCGAGATCCGCGGCTTGCTCAAGGATCAGGGCATCAGCGCCATCTTCGTGACCCACAGCAAGGAAGAAGCCTTCGCCTTTTCCGACCGGCTGGCCCTGTTCCGTGCCGGCCATATCGAGCAGGTGGGCCGCCCCCAGACCTTATACCAGCATCCAGAGAGCCGCTTTGTGGCCGATTTCCTGGGGTTGGCCAACTATGTGCCGGCGACTGTTCTCGACAGCCGCACCCTGATGACCGCCATGGGGCCCATCGCCAGCCAGGCTGCCATCCAGGCCGAACCGGGCACGCCTGGCCAGTTGCTGTTGCGCCCGCGCCAGATCCAGCTGTCGCTTGCCGAGCAGGGTAACGGCCGGGTGCTGGAGCAGCAGTTTCTCGGCGCCCATACCCGCTGCCTGGTGGAATGCCAGGGACTCCGGCTCGAGGTGAGCATCAATGAGCCCTTGCCGGCGGTGAGCCAGGTCAGCGTAGGCGTGGCACCCCATGCCCTGACCTTTTTTCCCGACAACCGGCAGGGCCAGCGCGCCGTAGCATGAGAAGGCCGGAGCCGGGGATTTGGGATTGGGGACTATAATCCCGAGTCCCGAGTCCCGAATTTTCCCGTTATACTGGGCTATTCCCTATCACCGAGAGAGCAGGCGATGACAGCACAAGCCGGCATTTGCGCCGAATCCAATCTTCACGCTTATTACCTGATGTTCGATGTCTTGCCTGGCCAGGAAGCGGCGGCGCGCTCGGCCCTGGCCAAAACCCCGGCCCTGTGGCGGGAACTGACCCAGGGCTATCCCGACGCCGCCTTCTCCGGGCTGGTGGCGGTCGGTGACCGGGTTTGGGACCGGCTTTACCCCCGGGCCCGCCCGAGTGAGCTGGTGCCTTTCCCGGCCCAGTTGCAGGGCAAGCGCAGTGCTCCCGAAACCCCCTTCGATCTGTTTTTTCAGCTGCGGGCCGACCGCCTGGACGTGGCCTATATCGCCGTGCAACGGGTGATGGCCCTGCTGGCCGGGCGGGCGGAGCTGAAGTATGAGCGGCAGGGCTTCCGCTACCTGGACTGTCGCGATTTTACCGGTTTTGTCGATGGTACCGAAAATCCCCAGGGCGAGCACAGGGCCGAGGTGGCACTGGTGGCCGAAGGCCCCTTCGCCGATGGCAGCTATGTCCATGTGCAGCATTACCGGCACAATATGGCCAAATGGCAGCGGCTGTCGGTGCCGTCCCAGGAGGATGTGTACGGCCGCACCAAGGTCGAGAACATTGAGTACGACTCGGACAAGAAGCCGCCCACCGCCCACACCAAGCGTACCAGCCTGAAGGATGAAGCGGGCAACAGCCTGGAGATACTGCGCCAGAGCATGCCCTGGGGCACGGCCGCCGAGCAGGGCCTGGTGTTTATTTCCTGTTGCCATACCCCGCGCCACTTTACCCGTATGCTCGACAGCATGTTCCAGGCCGACGGGGCGGGGCACTTCGATCACCTGACGCTGTTCACCCAGGCCGAAACCGGCTCGGCGTTTTTCGCACCCTCACTGGAATGGCTGGTTAAAAGCGGCGAGCTGTAACCGGGGACTTGAGAGCAGGGATTGGGGACTTGGGATCGGGGACTGTACCCCAGTCCCCAATCCCTAATCCCGATTTAGACGTACTGCTCGAACAGCTCCAGCACGCTCTGGAACAGATCCTCTATGGGGGTATCCTTGGTGGGGGTGATGAAGATGGTGTCATCGCCGGCGATGGTGCCGAGAATGCCTTCGGCCTTGCCCAGGGAGTCGAGCATGCGGGCGATCAGCTGGGCCGCGCCGGGACTGGTGTGGATCACGATAAGGGCGCTGTTGTGACCCACGTCCAGCACCAGGTTCTTCAACTGGCTGCTGGAGGTGGGAACCCCGAGTTCGACCGGCAGGCAATAGACCATTTCCATCTTGGCGTTGCGGGTACGCACGGCGCCGAATTTGCTCAGCATGCGGGAGACTTTGGACTGGTTGATATTGTCAAATCCCAGATCCTGCAGTGCGCTGACGATCTCGGCCTGGGAGCCGAAGCGCTCTTCCTTGAGCAGGGCCTTGAAGGCCTTGATCAGTTGTTCTTGCTTTTCGTTCATTTTTTGCAGTCGACTGAGGGTGGTTGAGTGGGGCATATTGTCTATCCGTGGCGGGTTTTTATCAAGGAATAGTCATTTATCTTGCATAAAGATGCAAAATTAGCTTGCATTAACAACAATGCAAAATAAAATCAGCCGAACACTCTGACAGATGATGTGAACATAGCGCATGGGCATAGAATTCAGCGGCATTTGCAAGTCCTGGGCTGGTCAGGAAATTTTAAGCCAGGTTTCGCTCAAATGCGATGCCGGAGAGACATTGGTGCTGCTCGGGCCCAGTGGTGCAGGAAAAAGTTCTTTACTGCGGCTGCTGAACCTGTTGGATATTCCGGATGCCGGCACCCTGACCATAGCGGGTGAGCAGTTTTCCTTTCCCGACCCGCAGCCGTCCAGGCTGCAGAAGCGCGCACAACAGCTGCGCTGCAAGGTAGGCATGGTATTTCAGCAGTATCATCTGTGGCCGCACCTGACGGTGGAACAGAACCTGATGGAAGCCCCCCTCAAGGTGCTGGGCATGGACCGGGAGCAAGCCCGGGATAAAGCCGGCTACCTGCTTGCCCAGCTCAAGCTGGCCGACAAGCGCCAGGCCTGGCCCGGATCCCTGTCCGGTGGCCAGCAGCAGCGGGTGGCCATCGCCCGGGCGCTGATGATGAATCCCGAGGTGCTGCTGTTCGACGAGCCGACGGCGGCACTGGATCCGGAGATCACCAAGGAAGTGGCGGAAATTATTCTGCAACTGGGAAAAACCGGCATCACCCAGGTGATCGTCACCCACGAGGTCGGCTTTGCCCGCCGGGTGGCGACCAAGGTCGCCTATCTGGAGCAGGGGCGCCTGGTGGAATATGGCGATGCCTCCCTGCTCGATCATCCCCAGACCCGGCGTCTGGCGGAATTTCTGACTCATTGACTGTGATTAAGGACGTGACCATGAAGAAATCCCTGTTGTCTCTGGCCATGCTGGCCGCCCTGGGCAGCAACGCCGCCCTCGCCGAAGAAGTAAAGTTCGTGACCAACGCCGCCTATCCGCCGTTCGAGTTTGTGGACGAAAACAATGAAATGCAGGGCTTCGACATCGACCTGGCCAAGGCCTTGTGCGCCGTGGCCGAACTGGAGTGCAGCTTCCACAACCAGGCTTTCGACAGCCTGATCCCCAGCCTCAAGTTCCGTCGCTATCATGCCGCCATCGCCGCCATGGACGTCACCCCGGAGCGGGCCGAACAGGTGGACTTCAGCGACATCTACTACGAAAACTCGGCGGTATTCGTGGCGCCCCAGGGCAAGTTCGCCAGCCTGGACGACCTGCTGAGCCAGACTGTGGGCGTGCAGAACGGCACCTCCCACCAGAAATACATCCAGGACAAGCTGGAAGGCGAAGGGCTTAAGTCCCGGCCCTACCAGAGTGTACAGGATGCCTTGCTGGACATGACCAACGGCCGGCTGGAAGCGGTGTTTGCCGATACCGCCGTGGTGGGCGAGTGGCTGGCCAAGACCGAAGGCTATGAAGTGGTGGGCGAGGCCATTGCCGACGACAATTATTTCGGCACCGGTTTCGGCATTGCCGTCACCAAGGGCAACCAGGAGCTGCTCGACAAGCTGAACCAGGGGCTGGCCGAGCTCAAGGCCAACGGCACCTACGACAGCCTCTACGGCAAGTACTTCCCCCAGTAACATGATGACCCATCTGTTTAATGCCGCCCTGATGACCCTGGGGCTGGCATTGGTATCGCTGGCGGCCGGCCTGGTGCTGGCCGTCTTGTTGTGCGGTGCCGAGATGAGCCGGTCGGCGCTGCTGCGCTGGCCGGCATCGATACTGACCACGGTATTGCGCGGCCTGCCCGAAATTCTGGTGGTGTTCTTTATTTATTTCGGCTCCACCCACCTGTTGTTTCTGCTCACCGGCCAATACCTGGAGTTCAGCCCCTTCTGGTGCGGGGTGACGGCGTTGTCGCTGTTGTTTGCCGCCTATGCCGCCCAGACCCTGCGTGGCGCGCTGAACGCGGTTTCCCGGGGGCAGCGCCAGGCCGCCCAGGCTCTGGGGTTGCCGCCGCTGTATACCTTTTTTCGTATCGTGCTGCCCCAGACCTGGCGCCACGCCCTGCCGGGGCTGGGTAACCAGTGGCTGATCCTGCTGAAGGACACCGCCCTGGTATCACTTATCGGGGTACACGACCTCATGTACCAGGCCAAGTCGGTGGCGGCCAGCACCTATCAGCCCTTCACCTGGTACGGTATCGCCGCCCTGATTTACCTGGCGATTACCGTGCTCAGCCAGCAGGGGCTGAAGCGGCTGCAGGGGAGGGTAACCCGCTATGACTAAGTGGCTCGACTACCTGCCGACCCTGTTGCAGGGGCTGGAAATTACCCTGACCATCACTTTTGCCGGCCTGCTGCTGGGGCTGTTCATTGCGCTCGGGCTGACCTGGATCCTGGATCGCCGGGTGCCGGTGCTGGCCCAGTTGGCGGAAGGCTACCTGCTGTTGCTGACCGGTACCCCGCTGCTGGTGCAGATTTTCCTGGTCTACTACGGCCCGGCCCAGTTCGACTGGGTAAAGCAAAGCTGGGCCTGGACCTATCTGCGCGAGCCCATGTTCTGCGCCATACTGGCGCTTGGCATGAATGCCGGTGCCTATACCTGCCGGCTGTTCAAGGGCGCCCTGGATGCGGTGCCCAGGGGCGAGACCCTGGCCTGCCAGGCGCTCGGCATGAGTGAGTGGCAGACCCTCAGCGTCAAGCTGCGCCATGCGGCGCGGCGGGTGATACCGGCCTATTCCAACGAGGTGGTGCTGGTGCTCAAGGGCAGCTCCCTGGCCAGTACCATCAGCATTATGGAGATCATGGGGCTGGCCCAGCGGATCAATGGCCAGACCTACGACACCCTGACGGTGTTCGGCGTGGCCGGCGGGATTTACCTGCTGATGAATGGCCTGCTGACCTGGCTTTTCCGCCTGCTGGAACGCCGAGCCCTGGCTTTTCAGCAGCAGGGGTGAGGGAGCCGTGCTGGCTCACAGAACCACAGATTCAATCGGCTTGGGCATTGTCTTTCCATGGCGGTTTCGCTATGTTGCTAATGCCCAAGGAAACGTATAACTATCCAATAATAAACGGAGTTCAGCTATGAAAGTTGCCGTACTCGGAGCTGCCGGTGGTATCGGTCAGGCTCTGGCCCTGCTGTTGAAGAACAACCTGCCCGCCGGTTCTGAATTAAGCCTCTATGATATCGCCCCCGTCACTCCCGGCGTTGCCGCCGACCTGAGCCATATCCCGACTCCGGTGAGCATTGTCGGCTTCAGCGGTGAAGATCCTTCACCGGCCCTGCAAGGCGCCGATATCGTGCTGATCTCCGCCGGCGTGGCGCGCAAGCCGGGCATGGACAGGGCCGACCTGTTCAATGTGAACGCCGGTATCGTCAAAAACCTGATTGAAAAATGCGCCGCCGCCTGTCCCCAGGCCTGCATCGGCATTATCACCAACCCGGTCAACACCACAGTGGCCATTGCCGCCGAAGTGCTGAAAAAAGCCGGTGTATACGACAAGAACAAGCTGTTCGGTATTACCACCCTGGACGTCATCCGTGCCGAGACCTTTGTGGCCGAAGCCAAGGGCCTGGACGTAACCCAGGTCAAGGTACCGGTGATCGGCGGCCACAGCGGCGTGACCATACTGCCGCTGCTGTCCCAGGTGGACGGCGTGTCCTTCTCCGACGAGGAAATCGAGAAGCTGACCTACCGCATCCAGAACGCCGGCACCGAAGTGGTGGAAGCCAAGGCCGGTGGCGGCTCCGCCACCCTGTCCATGGGCCAGGCCGCCTGCCGTTTCGCCCTGTCCCTGGTCAAGGCCATGCAGGGTGAAGCCAACGTGGTGGAATGCACCTATGTGGAAGGCGGCAGCGAACACGCTACCTTCTTCGCCCAGCCGGTATTGCTCGGCAAGAACGGCGTGGAAAAAGTGCTGCCCTACGGTGCGGTCAGCGCCTACGAGCAGGCCGCGATGGACGGCATGCTGGAAACCCTGCGCGGCGACATCGAGAAAGGTGTCGAATTCGTCAACCAGTAAGGCGACGGTACCGTCTGACACCAAAAGGGAGCTTCGGCTCCCTTTTTGCGTTCAGGCAACCTGATTTGAACGGTGGCACTATCCCTATTTCTCTTTTTTTGCGTGTCGAAGCAAGTAATCGACGCAAGGCAATTGCAATCTGGCGCTTTGCTTTTTATTGTAGCTGACTCGATTCAGCCTTCGGGCCGAGCACCGAGCCGTTACCCATGCCGACAGTGCAGCGCCGCCGGTTTGGGTAACCGCTTTGCTTCTTCTAACTTTATGACTCCACTTTCCGCAGGTAATGCTATGAACTCAGTGAACCCCCTCGATACCCGCGCCTGGCAGCAGCTTGGCGAGCTGGCGCAAACCGAGCGCACCCTTGCCACCCTGTTCGCCGAGGATCCGCAGCGGGCGCGCCGCTACAGCCTGGAGTTGGCACAGTGCCTCAAACTCGATTTTTCCAAGAACCTGATCGACGATAGGGTGCTGGGCGCCCTGCTGGCCCTGGCCGAGGAGACCGGGCTGCGCGACAACATCAAGGCGCTGTTCGCCGGCGAGACCATCAACCGCACCGAAAACCGGGCGGTATTCCACATGGCGCTGCGCAACCGGGCCGAGGAGCCCATGCCCCTGGCCGACGGCACCGACGTCATGCCCCAGGTGCGGGCGGTGCTGGCGCAGATGAAGGCGTTCTGCGCCGCGGTGCGCGGCGGCGGCTGGACCGGTTTCAACGGGCGGCCCATTCGTGACGTGGTCAACATCGGCATCGGCGGCTCGGATCTCGGCCCCTACATGGTGAGCGAGGCGCTCAAGCCCTACCATGGCGAGCTGCGGCTGCACTTCGTGTCCAACGTGGATGGCGCCCACCTGGCCCAGACCCTGCAAGGGCTGGACCCGGCCACCACCCTGTTTATCGTCGCCTCCAAGACTTTCACCACCCAGGAGACCATGACCAACGCCTTCAGCGCTCGGGAGTGGCTGCTGGCGGCGGCCGGGGACACCTCCGCCACCGCCAGGCACTTCGTGGCCCTGTCCACCAATGCCGCCAAGGTGGCCGAGTTCGGCATCGACACCGCCAACATGTTCGCCTTCTGGGAATGGGTGGGCGGCCGCTTCTCCCTGTGGTCCGCCATCGGTCTGCCGGTAGCCCTGGCCATCGGCTTCGAGGGTTTCGAGCAGCTGTTGTCCGGCGCCTGGGAGATGGATCAACACTTTAAGACGGCGCCGCTGGAGGCCAACATGCCGGTGCTGCTGGGGCTGCTCGGCATCTGGTACCGCAACTTCCTCAACGCCCCTTCCGAGGCGATACTGCCCTACGACCAGTGCCTGCACCGGCTGCCCGCCTACCTGCAGCAGGCGGTGATGGAGTCCAACGGCAAGTCGGTGGATCGCAACGGCCAACCGGTCGGCTATCACACCTCGCCCATCGTCTGGGGGGAGCCGGGCACCAACGGCCAGCATTCCTTCTACCAGCTGCTGCACCAGGGCACCCACCTGATCCCGGCTGACTTCATCATGCCGGCCCAGAGCCATTACCCCCTGGGCGATCACCATGCCAAGCTTATCGCCAACTGCCTGGCCCAGAGCCGGGCCCTGGCCTTCGGCCAGTCCGAGCAGGAGCTGCGCGCGCAGGGCGAGCAGCCGGAGCTGATCCCCTTCAAGGTGCACAAGGGCAATTCGCCTTCCAACACCCTGCTGCTGCCCAAGGTAACGCCCCACACCCTGGGGGCGCTGATCGCCCTCTACGAACACAAGATCTTCGTGCAGGGCGCGATCTGGAATATCTTCAGCTTCGATCAGTGGGGCGTGGAGCTCGGCAAGAAGCAGGCCAGCGTGCTGCTGCCCTGCATCACCGGCGACGGCGACACCAGCAGCCTGGATGCCTCGACCCGCAGCCTGCTGGCCCAGCTGAAAGACTGGGCCTGAGGGGAGCCGGAAGCTTGAGGCCTGAAGCGGGAAGAGTAAACTGCTAGCTTCTAGCTTCTAGCTTCTAGCTTCTAGCTTCTAGCTTCTAGCTTCTAGCTTCCTTCCCCACGCAAAGCCTGTTATGTTACTTGTAACATAACAGGCTTTTTGCATTTATATGACCAAGAAGAAAAGACCCACACTGCAGGACGTGGCCGACCGGGTCGGGGTGACCAAGATGACGGTCAGCCGCTACCTCAAGGATCCGGCCCAGGTGTCCGCCGCCGCCGGCGAGAAGATAGCCCAGGCCCTGGACGAACTCGGTTATATCCGCAACCGGGCGCCGGACATCCTTTCCAACGCCAAGAGCCACGCCATCGGCGTGCTGCTGCCCTCGCTGACCAACCAGGTGTTCGCCGAGGTGCTGCGCGGCATCGAGCAGGTGACCGAGGCGGCTGGCTATCAGACCATGCTGGCCCACTACGGCTACAGCGCCAAGGTGGAGGAGGAGCGCATCGCCTCGCTGCTGTCCTACAACGTGGACGGCCTTATCCTGTCCGAGAGCTACCATACCGCCCGTACCCTCAAGATGATCCAGACCTCCGGGGTGCCGGTGGTGGAGATCATGGATGTGTGCTCTTCCTGCATCGAGCAGGCGGTGGGTATCGACAACATCGCCGCCGCCCGGGCCATGGTGGAGGCGATGATAGCTCGTGGTTATCGCCATATCGTCTACCTCGGCGCCCGCCAGGACGTGCGCACCCTGCAGCGCCAACAGGGCTACGCCGCCGCCATGCAGCTGCACGGCCTGATGCCGCGCTCGCTGCTGACCGAACGTGCCTCTTCCTATTCCCTGGGGGCGGATCTGCTGGCCGAGGCACTGGACAAATACCCGGAGCTGGACGGCATCTTCTGCACCAACGACGATCTGGCGGTGGGCGCCATCTTCGAGTGCCAGCGCCGGGGCATAGCGGTGCCGGGGCGGATCGGCGTGGCCGGCTTCCACGGCCACGATATCGGCCAGGCGATAGTGCCCAGGCTGGCCAGCGTGATCACCCCGCGCAAGGCCATGGGGCAGGTTGCCGCCGAGCGGCTGCTGGCCCGGCTGCGCGGCGAGCCCATCGGTGAGCGCACCCTGGATCTGGGCTTCGAACTGAAGCTGGGAGAAAGCCTGTGAAGCCGGAAGCCTGAAGCTTTAAGCCGGAAGAAATTAAAAAGCCGCTTCCAACCCGAAGCGGCTTTTAACGTCATTTAGCTTCCAGTGCCGTAGGGCCCATTTCAATGGGCCATTCCCGCAGCGCCGCTATGATTCGGTCGAATAAATTCGACCCTACAAGCGATGTACTTCCAGCTTTCAGCCTTTTACCGCCGCCACCGCGTCCGCGGCCAGGCGGGTGATGCCGTCCCAGTCCTTGGCGGCGACCCGCTCCGCCGGCAGCATCCAGGAGCCGCCCACCGTCATCACCGACTTCACCGCCAGGTAGTCCCTGGCGTTGGCGGCGCTGACACCGCCGGTGGGGCAGAAGCGCAGCTGGGGCAGGGGGCCGGCCAGGGCCTTGAGCGCCTTGGCGCCGCCGTTGATCTCCGCCGGGAAAAACTTGAGGTGGGTGTAGCCCAGCTCCAGCGCCTGCATGGCCTCGGAGGGGGTGGCGATGCCGGGCATCAGCGGCACCGGGCCGGCCTTGGCATGCTTGAGCAGGGCCGGGGTGAAGCCGGGAGTGATCACGAATTTGGCGCCGGCGGCCACGGCGGCGTCGTACTGCGCCACGTTGAGCACGGTGCCGGCGCCCACCAGGGCCTCGGGCAGCTCGCGGGCGATGGCACTGATGGCGTCCAGCGCCGCGGCCGAGCGCAGGGTCACTTCAAACACCGTGATGCCGCCGGCGGCCAGGGCCTTGGCCAGGGGCACGGCGTCGGCGGCGTCTTCCACTACCATCACCGGGACCACGGGGGAGGCGGAAAAGACGTCGGCGGGGGAAAGGGTCCAGCTCATGGGTTACTCCTGATAAAAGATAGAGGCGCCGGTTTCCGCACTGGAAACCTGGCGGCGGAACAGGGCGAACAGCTCGCGGCCCAGGCCGCTCTGCTCGCCGGTCAAGTCCGGTTGCAGCGGGCTGCGCTGGTCGAGCGCGGCCTCGGTGAACAGCCGGCCGCTGGTGGCGTCCAGGGTGATGATATCACCGTCGCGCAGCCGGCCCAGGGGGCCGCCCTTGGCAGCTTCCGGGGTGATATGGATGGCCGCCGGGATCTTGCCCGAGGCGCCGGACAGGCGGCCGTCGGTGACCAGCGCCACCTTGAAGCCGGCCTTCTGGATATTGCCGAGGATGGGCATCAGCTTGTGCAGCTCGGGCATGCCGTTGGCGCCCGGCCCGTTGTGGTGCACCACCACTATGACATCCCGGTTGAGCTCGCCGTTCTGGTAGGCGCGCTCAACCGCATGCTGGCTGCTGAACAGGGCGGCGGGGGCGGTGATGAGCTGGTGCTCGGGCGCCACGGCGCTGACCTTGATCACCCCCCGGCCCAGGTTGCCGTCCAGCACCCGCAGGCCGCCGCTGACGCTGAACACCGTGTCCTGGGGCGGGATCACCGCCGGATCCCGGGTTTCCGGTACCGCTTGCCAGGCCAGTTGCTCCCCTGCCAGCATCGGCTGGCGGAAGTAGTCCTCGAGCCGGCCGAACATGGGGGTGGCGTCCCTGTGCAGCAGGCCGCGTTCGGCCAGCTTGTGCAGCAGCAGGGGCACGCCGCCCGCCTGCTGGAAGGCGTTGATGTCCGCCGGGCCGTTGGGGTAGACCCGGGCCAGCAGGGGCACCACCTCGGAGAGATCGCTGAAATCGTCCCAGCTCAGCACCAGGCCCGCGGCCCGGGCCACCGCCACCATGTGCAGGGTGTGGTTGGTGCTGCCGCCGGAGGCGAGCAGGGCGATCAGGCCGTTGACCAGGCCCTTTTCGTCCACCACCTCGGCAAGCGACCGGTAGTGGCCGCTGCCCTGGATCTGGCCGGCGAGGCGCAGGGCGGCGTGTTCGGTCAGCGCCCGGCGCAGGGCCGAGTGCGGGTGCACGAAGGCGGAGCCGGGCAGCATCAGGCCCATGGCCTCGAACACCAACTGGTTGGTGTTGGCGGTGCCGTAGAAGGTGCAGGTGCCGGGGGAGTGGTAGGCGTTGCACTCCATCTCCAGCAGCGCTTCCTTGCCCACTTCACCGGCGGCGTATTGCTGGCGTACCTTGACCTTTTCGTCGTTGCTGATGCCGGTGGCCATGGGGCCGGCGGGCACGAAGGCGGTGGGCAGGTGGCCGAAGCTGAGGGCGCCGATCAACTGGCCCGGGGCTATCTTGTCGCAGATGCCGAGCAGCAGGGTGGCGTCGAAGGTGTTGTGGCTGAGCGACAGGGCGGTGGCCTGGGCGATGACGTCGCGGGAAAACAGCGACATGTCCATGCCCGGCTGGCCCTGGGTGACGCCGTCGCACATGGCCGGCACGCCGCCGGCCACCTGGGCGCTGTGGCCCTGCTTCGCCAGCACCCGCTTGAGCTGCTCCGGGTAGCCGGCATAGGGCTGGTGCGCCGACAGCATGTCGTTGTAGGCGCTGACGATGGCGACATTGGCGCTGGTCAGGTCGAGGATGCGCTGTTTCTGCTCCGGGCCGCAGGCGGCCACCGCGTGGGCCAGATTGCCGCAACTGAGGCTGGCCCTGTGTTTGCCCTGTTCGGCCTGGGCCTGCATCCGGGCCAGGTAGTCTTCGCGTACCGCCCGGCTGCGCTCGAGGATGCGGTCGGTGACCCGGCGGACGACGGAGTGGAGTTCAGTTGACATGGGCTTCTCCCTTGATGGCGGCGAGGGCGCGGTTGACCACGTCGTCGAAGTCGCCGTCGATGCTGATGAAGGTAACGTCCGGCTCGTCGGCGCCGGGGCGTTCCAGCACCTCGAACTGGTTCTGCAGCAGGGACTCGGGCATAAAGTGGCCGTTGCGCCGGCGCAGCCGGGCCAGGATCAGCTCGAAGTCGCCGTCGAGAAAGAGAAAGCGCACCCGATCGTTGCCGGCGCGGATGCTGTCGCGATAATGGCGCTTGAGTGCGGAGCAGACGATGACCCCGGTTTCGCTCTTGTGGCGGATGCTGAATACCGCGTCGCGGATCCGCTCCAGCCAGGGCGCCCTGTCCTCGTCGCCGAGCGGTATGCCCTCGGCCATCTTGAGGATATTGGCCCTGGGATGCAGGTCGTCGCCGTCGATAAACTTGGCGTCCAGCGCCCGGGCCAGGGCGGCGCCCACGCTCGATTTGCCACAGGCGGTAACGCCCATCACTATGATGCTTTCTCCAGTCATGTTGACCTCTGTCCCTACTGGTAATCTTGCCCTGGGGCGGATAACCGACACTATGTCTGGTTACGGGTAACATGTTACTGGTAACCTTGCTCAATGTGAACAGTCCCTTGGCATCTGAGAAAACTACCCAGATATGAAATGATCAGGAAAAGGTACTGCGTTTTCTTATTAAGTTTTTAATTATCAATTGGTTGGTGTGTTTTTTTTGGTGCTGTCGGCAGGCGATGGCTTTTCCCCGTTTTTTGAAGCCAGTCCCATTTTTTAACTTTGTTGTCACGTTGAGCTTTATTGTTTTGAGTGGTTACGCGTAACATGTTACTGGTAACTTCCCACTGGGCAATGGAATGGAGTAGAAGCCATGGCGGAGATGTCCCCTAAACCCGTGTCCCTGCTGCGCCGTGCAGCGGAGGCCATGTTGGCCGTCAGCATGTTCGGCATGGTGTGCGCCGTGTTCCTGAACGTGGTGCTGCGTTATCTGTTCAACACCGGCCTGGCCGGCTACGAGGAAATTTCCCGCCTGCTGTTTGTCTGGCTGGTGTGCATCGGCGCCGTGCTGGCCACGGTCGACAACCAGCACCTGCGCTTCGACCTGGTGGTGGACCGGCTGCCGGCCCCGGCCAGGTTACTGTGCCGCTGGCTGAGCCGGCTCCTGATCGGCTGGGCCCTCTACCACCTGCTGGTGGGTGCCTGGGCCCAGATCCTGGTGGGCATCGACAGCCGCAGCCCGGTACTGGGCTACCCCCTGGGGCTGGCCGCCGCCGCCGTCTTCACCATGGCCGCCTGCATGGCGCTGCTGCTGCTGCGCGAGATGGCGCTGGAGCTGTTCTGCCGTCGCGCCGCCGGTTGCGAGCCGGCCTCAACATCGTCCGCCAAGTAAGGAGTACCCCATGTCCATCGCAATCTTCCTGGCGGTTCTGTTCAGCTCCATGAGCATCGGCGTGCCCATCGCCTTCGCCCTGATGCTGACCGCCCTGGCGCTGATGATCCAGCTCGACTTCTTCGACGCCCAGCTGCTGGCGCAGAACGTGCAGGCGGGATTCGACAACTTCCCCCTGCTGGCGGTGCCCTTCTTCGTGCTGGCCGGCGAGCTGATGACCGCCGGCGGCCTGTCGCGGCGCATCGTGGACCTGGCCCGGGTCTATTTCGGCCATGTGCGCGGCGGCCTGGGCTACGTGGCCATCGGCGCCTCGGTGCTGCTGGCCTCCATGAGCGGTTCGGCCATCGCCGACACCGCCGCCCTGGCCACCCTGCTGCTGCCGATGATGCGCCGCCAGGGCTACCCGCTCGGCAGCAGCGGCGGCCTGATCGCCTCCGGCGGCATCATCGGCCCCATCATTCCGCCGTCCATGCCCTTTATCATCTACGGAGTGACCACCAACACCTCCATCAGCCAGCTGTTCCTGGCGGGTATCGCGCCCGGCATCATGATGGCGGTGGCCATCGCCGTCGCCTGGGGCTGGATAGTGCGCGGCAAGGAGCTGCCGGTGGAGGAGAAAGCCAGCTGGAAGGAGCGCGGCCGGGTGATGCGCCGCAGCATCTGGGCCCTGTTGCTGCCGGTGATCATCGTCGGCGGCCTGCGCGGCGGCATCTTCACCCCCACAGAGGCGGCGGTGGTGGCGGCGGTCTACGCCCTGATCATCACCACCCTGGTATATCGGGAACTGGATCTGAAAGGGGTATACAAGGTGCTGATCGACGCCTCCAAGACCACCTCAGTGGTGATGTTCCTGGCCGGTGCCGCCATGGCGTCCTCCTACATGATCACCCTGGCGGATCTGCCGCGCCAGCTGATTGACCTGTTCGAGCCGGTGCTGGGCAGCCCCATGCTGTTTATGGCGCTGGTGGTGCTGTTCCTGCTGGTGATCGGCATGGTGATGGATCTCACCCCCGCCATCCTGATCCTGGCGCCGGTGCTGGCGCCCATGGCCGCCGCCGCCGGGGTGCACCCGGTGTACTTCGGCCTCATCTTCATCATGTCCGGCTGTATCGGGCTGATCACCCCGCCGGTGGGCACTGTGCTCAACGTGGTCTCCGGCGTGGGCAACATGAAAATGGAAGCGGTGGTGCGGGGCGTCATGCCCTTTATCGTCGCCTACTTCGCGCTGCTGGCACTGCTGGTGCTGTTCCCGCAGCTGGTACTCTGGCCACTGAGCTGGCTGTCCTGACCTCGGGTCTTGTTAACTTGATAAGGATATTCCCATGAAACTGAAAACCCTCGTACTGTCCGGCCTGATCGGCCTGGTGTCCGCCAACGCCATGGCGGCCGACATCCAGTCACGGATGATCCGCTTCGGCTATGGTCTGAACGAAGACTCCAACCAGGGCCGGGCGGTGCAGAAATTCGCCGCCGAGGTGGGCAAGCTGTCCGGCGACAAGATGAAGGTGCGTGCCTTCGGCGCCGCCACCCTGGGCTCGGATCTGCAGATGCAGCAGGCCCTGCTGGGCGGCGCCCAGGAGATGATGGTGGGCTCCACCGCCACCCTGGTCGGCATAGTGCCGGAAATGGCCATCTGGGATACCCCCTTCCTGTTCAACAATGCCGAGGAAGCCGACGCCGTGCTCGACGGCCCCGTGGGTGAGCAGGTGAAGGCCAAGCTGGAAGAAAAGGGGCTGGTCGGCCTGGTGTACTGGGAAAACGGCTTTCGCAACCTGACCAACAGCCAGCGGCCGGTGACCAGCCTGGAAGACATGGACGGCATCCGCCTGCGGGTGATGCAGAACAACGTCTTCCTCGACAGCTTCAAGGCGCTGGGCGCCAACGCCGTGCCCATGGCGTTTTCCGAGCTGTTCACCGCGCTCGAAACCCGCACCGTGGACGGCCAGGAAAACCCCTACAACACCATCCTCTCCAGCAAGTTCTACGAGGTGCAGAAGTACCTGACCGTGACCAACCACGTCTACAGCCCCTGGATAGTGCTGGTGAGCAAGAAGTTCTGGGACAAGCTGTCCGACGACGAGCGCCGGGTGCTCGAGCAGGCCGCCGCGGCCTCCCGCGATTTCGAGCGTCGCGATACCCGGGAAGAAGCGGCCTGGGCCCTGGCCGAGCTGAAGGAAAAGGGCATGGAAGTGAACGAGCTGGACGCGGCCCAGGTGGATCGCATGCGCGAGCGCCTGACCGAGGTCAACCAGGGCATCGCCAAGGAAGTGGGCCAGCAGCTGTGGGACGACGTACAGGCCGAACTGCAGAAGATCCGCGGCTGATACTGCCTTGATCCTGTACCTTGAAGGCGCCCGCGGGCGCCTTTTTAAATAACTGATCCTAATAGTGCTACATCGACTGGGCCCCGCACGCAGACTCGCCATGAACCCATCCCTGGGGGCTCCGCCGCGCCATCCCTGGCGCGGAGGGTCTGCTTAGCGGAACCCGGTCGCCGCCGACAGTGATTTACTATTCGGAGCAGCTATTTAAGTGCTTTATGCTCCTGATGGCGTCGGCCCAGTATCCTCCCCATAGTCCCTCTGCTGCTTGACGGCTCCATCCCCAGACGGCGTCGGGGCTTGAAAGAGACAACAGGGATGGCCTCCGCCGACCGTCACATGCCAAGGATGGCATGTGCGAGCGTACAGGGAGGTATTCACAGCGTGTCGTCGGAGGTCGCCCTGTTGTCTCTTTGCTAACAGCCAGACTAACCATTCATGGCCCGGCCCACCTTGGAGCCGTTTTCACGCCCCAGTTGCTGGCTTATCCAGTGCCCCGTTTCCACCAGCCTGGCCAGATCCACCCCCGTTTTGAAGCCCAGCCCGTGCAGCAGGTAGACCAGGTCCTCACTGGCCAGGTTGCCGGAGGCGCCCCTGGCATAGGGGCAGCCGCCCAGGCCCGCCACCGAGCAGTCGACGATGCGCACTCCCTCTTCCAGCACGGCGTAGAGGTTGGCCAGGGCCTGGCCGTAGGTGTCGTGGAAGTGGGCGGCGAGCCGCTCTATCGGCACCTCCCGGCGCACCGCCGCCAGCATGGCTTTGGCCTTGCCCGGGGTGCCGGTGCCGATGGTGTCGCCGAGGGAAATCTCGGCACAGCCCATTCGGTACAGGGCCCCTGCCACCCGGGCCACGGCATCGGGGCCGATGTCGCCCTCGTAGGGGCAGCCGAGCACGGTGGACACATAGCCCCGCACCCGGATCCGTCGGGCCCAGGCCTCGGCCAGCACGGGCGTGAAGCGCGCCAGGCTCTGCTCGATGGAGCAGTTGATGTTCTTCTGGCAGAACGACTCGGAGGCGGCGGTGAACACCGCCACCTCGTCGGCGCCGGCGGCCAGGGCCGCCTCCAGCCCCCTGAGATTGGGGGTGAGCGCCGAGTAGACCACCCCGGCCTTGCGGCGGATGCCGGCCAGCACGGCGGCGCCGTCGGCCATTTGCGGCACCCACTTGGGCGAGACGAAACTGGCCGTCTCTATATGCCGCAGGCCGCAGTCGGCCAGCCGTTCGACCAGGGCTATCTTGATGTCGGTGGGGACCAGGGCGGCCTCGTTCTGCAGCCCGTCCCGCGGGCCCACCTCCACCAGCTTGACCCTATCCATCCGCTCCCTCCAGCCGCAGCAGTTCGTCCCCTTCGCTTACCTGGTCGCCTGCCCGGCAGAAAATGTCCGCCACCCTTCCGGCGGCGGGGGCGCGCAGGGGGTGCTCCATCTTCATCGCCTCCAGCACCAGCAGGGTCTGGCCGGCGACGACGGTGTCGCCCACCGCCACCCGCAACTGGCCGATGATCCCGGGCATGGGCGCCCTGAGGCCGGCCTGGTGACTGCCCTGGTGCCGGGCGACCTCGAGCGGGGCCAGGCGCAGGTCGTGGCGCTCGCCCCGGTGGAACAGCCACAACTGGTCGGCGTGGCGGGCGCAGTGGCAGGCCAGGGCCTCGCCATCCAGTTCTGCCTGCAGCCGGTCGCCGTCGAGGCGGGTGCGGAGGCGGTGGCAATGGGCACCGACCTCCACCCGCCAGCCATCGGCGTCGGCCTCCAGCACCACCCGGTGCCGCTCCCCGCCGTATTCCAGCTCCAGTTGGCGCCTTTCTGGCAGGTTAAGCCACCAGCCCGAGTGGCCGGCGAAGGGAGCACTCTCGTCGTTCGGCTCCAGCGCCAGCCAGCCGGCGGCGGCCAGGGCCAGCACCCGGGAGGGGGACAGGGCGGGCGGGGCAAAGAGCAGCGCCCGGTGCTGCTCGATAAAGCCGGTGTGCAGCTCGGCGGCGAGCAGCGGCGCCGAGCCCGCCAGGGCGTGCAGAAAGCGCAGGTTGGTCCTGACCCCGCCGATGCGGTACTGGGCCAGGGCCCGGGCCAGCCAGTGCAGGGCCAGCTCGCGGCTGTGATCCCAGACGATCAGCTTGGCGACCAGGGGATCGTAGTGAATGCCCACCTCGTCGCCCTCGCGCACCCCGGTATCCAGCCGCACCTGGGGGCCGGTGGCCGGCTCGCGCAGGTAGTGCAGGGGACCGGCGGCGGGCAGGAAGCCCTGGTCGGCGTCTTCGGCGTAGACCCGTGCCTCGACGGCGTGGCCGCGGACGATCACCTGCTCCTGGGTCAGCGGCAGCGGCTCGCCCGCCGCCACCCGCAGCTGCCATTCCACCAGATCCAGGCCGGTGACCAGCTCGGTCACCGGGTGCTCCACCTGCAGCCGGGTGTTCATCTCCATAAAGTAGAAGCGGCCGTCCTCCTGGTAGAGGAACTCGACGGTGCCGGCGCCCTGGTAGTCGATGGCCTGGGCGGCGCGCACCGCCGCCTCGCCCATGGCCACCCGGGTTTCGGGGGCGAGATTGGGGGCGGGGGCCTCCTCCAGCACCTTCTGGTGGCGGCGCTGCACCGAGCAGTCCCGCTCGGCCAGATAGAGGCCCTGGCCGAATTGGTCGCAGAACACCTGCACCTCCACGTGGCGGCTCCTTGGCAGGTAGCGTTCCAGCAGCATGGCGTCGTCGCCGAAGGCGGCCCTGGCCTCGCGCCGGGCCGCCGCCAGGGCCTCGTCGAATTCAGCGAGATGGTTGACTATGCGCATGCCCTTGCCGCCGCCGCCGGCCACCGCCTTCAGCAGCAGCGGAAAGCCGCAGCGTCCGGCCTCCTGCCGCAGCCGCTCGGGGGATTGTTCTGGGTCGTGGTAGCCGGGTACCACCGGCACCCCGGCCGTTTCCATCAGCGCCTTGGCGGCGGACTTGGAGCCCATGGCGGCGATGGCCTCGGCGGGCGGGCCGACGAAGACCAGGCCGGCGGCGGCGCAGGCGCGGGCAAAGTCGGCGTTTTCCGACAGGAAGCCGTAGCCCGGGTGCACCGCCTGGGCGCCAGAAGCCCGGGCGATGGCCAGCAGCCGGTGCTGGTTCAGGTAGCTCTGGGTGGCCGGCGCCGGGCCCAGGTGCCAGGCTTCGTCGGCCAGGGCCAGATGGCGGGCGTTCCGGTCGGCGTCGGAGTAGACCGCCACGCAGGCGATGCCGAGCCGGTGGGCGGTGCGGATGATGCGGCAGGCGATTTCGCCCCGGTTGGCGACCAAGAGCTTAGTGAACATCCTCATCCTCCCAGGCCGGCGGCCGTTTTTGCAGGAAGGCGCCGATGCCCTCTTGCGCCTCGGCGCCGGCCCGCAACTCGGCGATGCGGCGGGCGCTGTCTTCGATCAGCGGCCCGTTGATGGGGCGGTAGGCGAACTCCCGGATCAGCTGCTTGGCGGCGGCCAGCGCCACCGGGCCATTGCGCAACAGCGCCCGGATCAGGGGCGCCGCCGCCTCGTCCAGGCTCTGGCCGGGCTCGGCCAGCAGGTGCACCAGGCCCAGCCGTTCGGCCTCCCGGGCGGGAATGAGCTCGGCGGTCAGCATATAGCGCCGGGCCTGGCGCGGCCCCAGGGCGCGCAGCACATAGGGGGCTATGGTGGCGGGAATAAGCCCCAGGCGCACCTCGCTCAGGCAGAAGCGGGCATCGGCGGCGGCGACCACCAGGTCACAGCAGGCGACCAGGCCCAGGGCGCCGCCGTAGGCCGCCCCCTGCACCAGGGCCAGGGTGGGGCCGGGGAACTGATCCAGCCGCCGCAGCAGCAGGGCCAGTTGCTCGGCGTCGGCCAGGTTCTGCCGCCGGCTGTAGCCCGCCGCGCGCTGCATCCAGGCCAGATCCGCGCCGGCACTGAAGTGCCTGCCCGTGCTGCGCAGCACCAGCAGCCGCAGATCGAGCAGATGGGCGGCGTTATCAAGCTGCTGGATCATGGCGGCAATCAGCGCGTCGTCGAAGGCGTTGTGGCAGCCGGGCCGGTTCAGCACCAGCTCCCAGACGCCGGGCGCCGCAGGCCGCAGCAACAGGGATTCGTTCATGGCTTCTCCTTAGAACCTGTTTACGATCTACTGTGCTTGGCCATCCGTCGTTGGAAAATGGCTCAAAATGCTCATGTACTACTTATACACTCCGCTTTTTCGCCCTTTTCCGCCTCGTCTGGCCATCGCTCGTGACGATCGTAAACAGGCTCTTACATACGGAACACCCCGAAGCGGGGTTCATCCATGGGCCGGTTCAGGGCCAGGGCCAGGCTCATGGCCAGCACGGCGCGGCTGTCCCTGGGGTCGATGACGCCGTCGTCCCATAGCCGGGCGCTGGCGTACCAGGGATGGCCCTGGCGCTCGTAGCGCTCGACGATGGGCGCCCGGAAGGCGGCCTCGTCCTCGGCGCTCCAGGATTCGCCGGCCTTTTCCCTGGCGTCCCGCCGCACCGTGGCGAGCACGCCGGCGGCCTGCTCGCCCCCCATCACCGAGATGCGGGCGTTGGGCCAGATCCACAGAAAGTCCGGATCATAGGCCCGGCCGCACATGCCGTAGTTGCCGGCGCCGAAACTGCCGCCGATGATCAGGGTCAGCTTGGGCACATTGGCGCAGGCCACCGCCATCACCAGCTTGGCGCCGTGCTTGGCGATGCCCTCGGCCTCGTATTTCCGGCCCACCATAAAGCCGGTGATGTTCTGCAAAAACAGCAGGGGAATGCGGCGCTGGCAGCACAGCTCGATAAAGTGCGCGCCCTTCTGGGCCGATTCGCTGAACAGCACCCCGTTGTTGGCCAGTATGCCCACCGGGTAGCCGTGCAGCCGGGCGAAGCCGGTGACCAGGGTGGGGCCGAAGTCGCGCTTGAACTCGTCGAAGGCCGAGTCGTCCACCAGCCGGGCGATCACCTCGCGCACCTCGAAGGCCTTGCGCAGATCGGTGCCGACGATGCCGTACAGCTCCTCGGCCGGGTAGCGGGGCGGCAGCGGCGGCTGAGGCGGGGCCGGCAGCGGCGGCCGGTTGAGGTTGGCCACCAGCCGGCGGGCCAGGTACAGGGCATGGGCGTCGTCCTCGGCGATATGATCCGCCACCCCCGAGACGCGGGTGTGCACCTCGGCGCCGCCCAGCTCCTCGGCGCTGACCACCTCGCCGGTGGCGGCCCGCACCAGGGGTGGGCCGCCGAGGAAGATGGTGCCCTGGCCGCGCACTATGATGGACTCGTCCGCCATGGCCGGCACATAGGCGCCGCCGGCGGTGCACAGCCCCATTACCACCGCCAACTGGGGGATGCCGGCGGCGGACATCCGCGCCTGGTTGAAGAAGATGCGGCCGAAGTGATCCCGGTCCGGGAACACCTCGCCCTGGCTGGGCAGGTGGGCGCCGCCGGAATCCACCAGGTAGAGGCAGGGCAGCCGGCAGCGTTCGGCGATGGCCTGGGCGCGCAGGTGCTTCTTGACCGTGAGCGGGTAGTAGGTGCCGCCCTTGACGGTGGCGTCGTTGGCCACCAGCATGCACTCCACCCCGCACACCCGGCCGATGCCGGCCACCAGCCCCGCCGCCGGCACCGCCTCGTCGTAGACCCGGTGGGCGGCGAGCTGGGACAGCTCGAGGAAGGGGGCGCCCGGATCCAGCAAGCGGCGGATGCGCTCCCGCGCCAGCAGTTTGCCCCGCTGTTGGTGGCGCTGGCGGCTGATCTCGTCGCCGCCCGCTTCGATGCCGGCCACCAGCTCGCGCAGCGCCGCCACCTCGGCGGCCATGGCGCTATGATTGGACCTGAACTCCTCCGACTCGGGCCTGATCTGGCTGGTCAGTATGGTCATGGCTGGCTCCTCACCGGTTCTGCACCAGTTCCCGGCCGATCAGCATGCGGCGGATCTCCGAGGTGCCGGCGCCGATTTCGTACAGCTTGGCGTCCCGCAGCAGCCGGCCGGCGGGAAACTCGTTGATATAGCCGTTGCCGCCCAACAGCTGGATGGCAACCAGCGCCAGCCGGGTGGCGGTTTCCGCCGCCAGCAGTATCACCCCGGCGGCGTCCTTGCGGCCGAGTGCGCTCCTGTCCGCGGCCATGGCCACCATGTAGGTGTAGCTGCGGGCGGCGTTCATGCGGGTGTACATGTCGGCGAGCTTGCCCTGCACCAGCTGGAAGTCGCCGATGGCCTGGCCGAACTGTTTGCGCTCCCGCACATAGGGCACCACCAGATCCATGGCCGCCTGCATGATGCCGAGCGGCCCGCCGGCCAGCACCAGCCGCTCGTAGTCGAGCCCGCTCATCAGCACCCCGACCCCGCCGTTCAGGGCGCCGAGCACATTGTCCGCCGGCACCCGGCAGTCCTGGAACACCAGCTCGCAGGTGTTGGAGCCGCGCATGCCGAGCTTGTCGAGCTTCTGGGCCTGGCCGAAGCCGGGGGTGTCGCGTTCGACGATAAAGGCGGTGATGCCCCGGGCGCCGGCGTCGGGCTCCGTCTTGGCGTACACCACGAACACCTGGGCGTCGGGGCCGTTGGTGATCCACATCTTGGTGCCGTTCAGCACGAAGTGGTCGCCGTCGGCCCGGGCGGACAGGCGCATGGACACCACGTCGGAACCGGCATTGGGCTCGGACATGGCCAGGGCGCCGATGTGTTCGCCACTGAGCAGTTTGGGCAGGTAGCGGGCTTTCTGCGCCTCGCTGCCGTGGCGGTGGATCTGGTTGACGCAGAGGTTGGCGTGGGCGCCGTAGGACAGGCCCACCGCCGCCGAGGCCCGGCTGATTTCCTCCATCGCCAGCACCTGGGCCAGGTAGCCCATGTCCACGCCGCCGTGGCGTTCGGCCACGGTGATGCCGAACAGCCCAATGTCGCCGAGTTTGGGCCAGAGTTCGGCGGGAAAGCGGTTGTCCCGGTCGATGGCCTCGGCCAGGGGGGCGATCTCCCGGCTGGCGAAAGCGGCGACCTGGTCGCGCAGCAGGTCCAGGGTTTCGCCCAGGCCGAAGTCCAGTTGCGGATAGGGGGCCATGAGAACCTCCTTGCTGATGATGGGGTTGGGCTCGTTTGCTACCAATGTTGCTGAATTAACTATAGTTGTTATGGGACTGTTAGGGTTGGCTAAGCTTGAATAGATAAAGGATTTTCAGGTTGCCACTGATGATTGGGTGCAGGGTGATAAAAGGAACGACACGCCGACACGCCACAGTAGATGACACTCTCGGTTTCAGCCTGCTGCGAACATTCTCTGGATGTTCGGTCAGGCTGAAACCTCTCGTCACGGCGAGACAAGCTCGCCCCTGTAGGCTCGGACATGCCATCCATGTCACGGTTGGTGAAAGCAATCCCTGTTGCTTCTTTCTTGCTTCGCTGTTGTCTGAGGGGGCTCGCCAACAGGCGGCGCTGAGTTTTGGGGAGGACAAAGGGTGCTGCTTTGCCGACCCTTCGCGCCAGGGATGGCGCGGCGGAGCCCCCAGGGATGGGTTTACGGCGTGTCGGTGGAGCAGTGCGCTTTGGCCGAGTACACCAGATTTCACGGTGAGTCGGCCCTTTGTCCGATTGAACCAGGTCAGACAGACGCGTTTTACTCCGTTTTCGGAGCAGATGGAGCCACCATGGCAAAGAGCGAGATAGTGATAGTGAGTGCGGCCCGGACCCCCATGGGGGCCCTGCTGGGCGATTTCGGCGCCGTGCCGGCGCCCGGGCTGGGGGCCGCGGCCATCGGGGCCGCCCTGAGCCGGGCCGGGGTGGCGACCGAACGGGTGGATGAGGTGGTGATGGGGTGCGTACTGCCCGCCGGCCAGGGCCAGGCGCCGGCCCGGCAGGCGGCGCTGGGGGCCGGGCTGCCGGTGTCCGTCGGCTGCACCACGGTCAACAAGATGTGCGGCTCGGGCATGAAGGCGCTGATGCTGGCCCACGATCAACTGCTGGCGGGCTCTGCCCGGCTGATGGTGGCGGGCGGCATGGAGAGCATGAGCCTGGCGCCCTACCTGTTGCCCAGGGCGCGGGCGGGGCTGCGCATGGGCCACGGCCAGTTGCTGGATCACATGTTCTATGACGGCCTGGAGGACGCCTACGAGGGGGGACTGATGGGCAGTTTCGCCCAGCGGACGGCGGACAAATTCGGCATCGGCCGGGAGGCGATGGACGACTTCGCAATCACTTCCCTGACTCGGGCCCAACTGGCCATCGCCGAAGGGGACTTTGCCGAGGAAATCGTGCCGGTCGAGGTGGCGGAGCGCCAGGGCAGCCGGCGGGTGGATACTGACGAACAGCCGGGCAAGGCCAGGCCCGACAAGATCCGTACCCTCAAGCCCGCTTTCGCCCAGGACGGCACCATCACCGCCGCCAATTCCAGCTCCATCTCCGACGGCGCGGCCGCCCTGGTGGTGACCACCGCCGAGCAGGCGGCGGCGCTTGGCCTCAGGCCCCTGGCCCGGGTACTGGCCCACGCCACCCACGCCCAGTTGCCCGCCGAGTTCACCCTGGCGCCCATCGGCGCCATCCACAAGTTATTGAACAAGGTCGGCTGGCAGGCGAGCGAGGTGGATCTGTTCGAGATCAACGAGGCCTTCGCGGTGGTCGCCCTGCTGGCCATCCGCGAGCTGGGGCTGGATCCGGCACGGGTCAACGTCAACGGCGGTGCCTGCGCCCTGGGCCACCCCATCGGGGCCAGCGGCGCCCGCATCCTCGTCACCCTGCTGCATGCCCTGCGCCGGCGCGGGCTCAGGCGGGGGGTGGCGGCCCTGTGCATCGGCGGCGGCGAGGCCACGGCGGTGGCGGTGGAATTGCGCTAGGAGGACAGGAAAATGACATACCAGGTACCGCTGCTGATCGGCGGCAATATGGTGCAAAGCCGCACCCAGGAGTGGCTGGAGGTGAACAACCCGGCCACCCAGGAGATCATTGCCCGCCTGCCCTGCGCCACGGCCGAGGAGGTGGAGGCGGCGGTGGCGACGGCGAGCCGGGCCTTCGTCGAGTGGCGGGAGGTGCCGGTGCCGGAGCGGGCCCGGCTGATGCTGCGCTACCAGGCGCTGCTGAAGGAGCATCATGACGACATCGCCCGCCTGCTCAGCGAGGACACCGGCAAGACCTTCGAGGACGCCAGGGGCGACGTGTGGCGGGGCATAGAGGTGGTGGAGCAGGCCGCCAACATCGCCTCTCTCAGCATGGGCGAGACCCAGGAGAACGTGGCCCGGGGCGTGGACTGCTACAGCTTCACCCAGCCGCTGGGGGTCTGCGTCGGCATCACGCCGTTCAACTTTCCGGCCATGATCCCGCTGTGGATGTTTCCGCTCGCCATCGCCTGTGGCAACACCTTCGTGCTCAAGCCGTCGGAGCAGGATCCCCTGGTATCTATGCGGCTGGCCGAGCTGTTCAAACAGGCCGGCGCCCCCGACGGCCTGCTGCAGGTGGTGCACGGCGGTAAGGAAGTGGTGGACCGGTTGCTGGTGCACCCTGAGGTGTGCGCCATCTCCTTCGTCGGCTCGGTGGCTGCCGGCCAGCATATCTACCAGACCGGCACCGCCCACCTGAAACGGGTGCAGGCCTTCGCCGGCGCCAAGAACCACATGGTGGTGCTGCCCGACGCCAACCAGCAGCAGGTGATCAACAACCTGGTGGGCTCCTCTGTGGGCGCCGCCGGCCAGCGCTGCATGGCGATATCGGTGGCGGTGCTGGTGGGCGAGGCCAAGGAATGGATTCCGGAGCTGAAAGACGCCATGGCCCGGGTGCGACCCGGTGCCTGGGACGACCCCGACGCCGGCTACGGCCCGTTGATCAGCAAAGCGGCCCGGGAGCGGGTGCTGCGGCTGATTGCCGGGGGCAAGGCCGAGGGCGCCGAGTGCCTGCTCGACGGCAGCCACTGCACGGTGGACGGCTACCCCCACGGCAACTGGGTGGGGCCCACCCTGTTCCGCGGCGTCACCCCCGAGATGGCCCTCTACCGGGAGGAGATCTTCGGCCCGGTGCTGTTGCTGATGGAAGCGGACAGCCTGGACCAGGCCATCAATCTGGTCAACGCCAACCCCTACGGCAACGGCACCTCCATCTTCACCGCCTCGGGCGCGGCGGCACGCAAATACCAGCACGAGATCAAGGTGGGGCAGGTGGGCATCAACGTGCCCATACCGGTGCCGCTGCCCTTTTTCTCCTTCACCGGCTGGCGCCGCTCCTTCTACGGCGATCTGCACGCCTACGGCAAGCAGGCGGTGCGCTTCTACACCGAAACCAAGACCATTACCGCCCGCTGGTTCGAGGACGAAGCGGTGGCCGGGCCCAATATGTCGATTCATCTGAAATAGCCGGAGAGCGGCTGGAAGCAACAGCAGGCAGCGGCGGGGTCGGGTGGAGGGCAAAGGGCCGACAGTCAACGGATATTAAGGAGAGGCCATGGACTTTGAACTGAGCGACGAACAGCGGGCCTTTGCGGCCCTGGCCGACGACTTCGCCCGCAACGAGCTGGAGCCCCATGCCGCCGACTGGGACCGGGATCACTACTTCCCGGTCGAGACCTTGCACAAGGCGGGCGGGCTGGGCCTCTGCGCCATCTATACCCCCGAGTCCGCCGGCGGCCTGGGGCTGAGCCGGCTTGATGCCAGCATCATCTTCGAGCGCCTGGCCATGGGCTGCACCTCCACCACCGCCTTCCTTACCATCCACAACATGGTGACCTGGATGGTGGCGAGCGCCGGCAGTGCAGAGACCTGGGCGCGCTGGGGCGAGGGGCTGGTCAGTGGACGGCTGCTCGGTTCCTACTGCCTGACCGAGCCCAACGCCGGCTCCGACGCCGCCGCCCTCAGGACCAGCGCCCGCCGCGACGGCGACCAGTATGAGCTGAACGGCAGCAAGATGTTTATCTCCGGCGCCGGCAGCACCCAGGTGCTGGTGGTGATGGCCCGCACCGGCGGCGAGGGCGCGGGCGGCATCTCCGCCTTCGCCCTGGACGCCGACAGCCCCGGCATCGTCTACGGCCGGCCCGAGGACAAGATGGGCTGGAACAGCCAGCCCACCCGCACCGTCACCTTCGAGCGGGTGCGGGTACCCGCCGGCCAGCGGCTGGGGGCGGAGGGCGAGGGCTTCAAGCTGGCGATGAAGGGGCTGGACGGAGGCCGTATCAACATCGCCAGCTGCTCGGTGGGCACCGCCCAGCAGGCCCTCAACAAGGCGCGCCAGTACCTGCAGGAGCGCAGTCAGTTCGGCTGCAAACTGGCCGAGTTCCAGGCGCTGCAGTTCAGCATCGCCGACATGGCCACCGAGCTGGTGGCGGCGCGTCAGCTGGTGCGGCTGGCGGCAAGCCGACTCGATGCGGGCCATCCGGACGCCACCACCTACTGCGCCATGGCCAAGCGCTTTGCCACCGACGCAGGCTTCAAGGTGTGCGATCAGGCGCTGCAGCTGTATGGCGGCTACGGCTATATCCGCGAATACCCGCTCGAGCGTTACCTGAGGGATACCCGGGTGCACCGTATCCTGGAGGGCACCAACGAGATCATGCGGCTGCTGATCGCCCGCCGGGTACTGGCGGAAGGCAGCGGGGAGCTGTGATGGGTTCGCAGAGGGCTCTTGAGTTGAGGTCAGTACCTGTGTGCCAGTTCGGTGATGCCGTCCGTGAGATGGGCGGAGGAGACCAAAGGGGGCCGCTCGCCGACACGCTGCAAGCACGTCCATGTGGGCTCGGACATGCCATCCCTGGCATGTCACGGTCGGCTCCTCGGCCCCCTTTGGTCTCCTTTTGAACATGAGCGGCGTCTGCGTCATAGCTGTTCCCGGCGTTCTATCGCCACTGGCCATAGTCATAGAGAGGTGCACCCATGACCACCACCATCCGTTTTGAACAACAAGGCCATACCGCCATCCTGACCATGGACAACCCGCCCGCCAATACCTGGACGGCGGCAAGCCTCTCGGCCCTGGCCGAGTGGGTGGCGCAACTGAACGCCGACCGGGAGATCTGGAGCCTGGTGCTGACCGGGGCGGGGGACAGGTTCTTTTCCGCCGGGGCCGATCTCAAGCTGTTCGCCGACGGCGACCGGGCGGTGGCGCGGGAGATGGCGCGGCGCTTCGGCGAGGCCTTCGAGGCCCTGAGCCGGTTTCGCGGCCTGTCCATCGCCGCCATCGACGGCTACGCCATGGGCGGCGGCCTGGAGGCGGCTCTGGCCTGCGATCTGCGCGTGGCCGGCCGGCAGGCGGTGATGGCCCTGCCCGAGGCCAAGGTGGGGCTGCTGCCCTGCGCCGGCGGCACCCAGAACCTGACCTGGCTGGTGGGCGAGGGCTGGGCCAAGCGCCTTATCCTCTGCGGCGAGCGGCTGGATGCCGAGCGGGCCCTGGCCATCGGCCTGGTGGAGGAGGTGGTGCCACAGGGGCAGGCCCTCGATCGGGCCCTGGCGCTGGCCCGCCAGGCGGAGCAGCAGAGCCCCTCGTCGCTGGCCGCCTGCAAGCGGCTGATCCAGTCGGCCCGCAGCCAGCCCCTGGCGCAGGGCTATATCCGGGAGCGGGAGGAGTTTGTGGATTTGTTCGACACCGAGGATCAGCGGGAAGGAGTCAACGCCTTCCTGGAGAAACGCCCGCCCCAATGGCGCAACCGCTAAGAGAGGACGGGCAGCGCTGGGGAGTGTGGTGAGGACAAAGGGGGCTGCTCAGCCGACCCTCCGCGCCAGGGAGGGCGCGGCGGAGCCCCCATGGATGGGTTTACGGCGTGTCGGCGGGGCAGGACGCTTTGGCCGAAAACTCCAGATTTCAAGCAGGTTTCAAGGAGGCTGAATGAGCCTGATAGTCGAAGAGCATGCCACGGGCGGCGGCCGGCGTATCGGCCGGCTGGTGCTCGACAACGCGCGCAGCCTCAACGCCCTGAGCCTGGAGATGATAGAGCGGATGCTGCTCCAACTGGCCGCCTGGCGGCAGGATGAGGGGCTGGTGGCGGTGCTGCTCGAAGGCGCCGGTGACCGGGCCTTCTGCGCCGGCGGCGACGTGGTGGGGCTGTACCGGGCCATCACCTCGGCCCGGGAGACTGGCCCCCTGGATGACCTGGGCCTGGGGCCCATCCCCGAGCCGGCAGCGCGTTTTTTCGAGCGGGAATACCGGCTGGATTACCTGCTGCACCGCTACCCCAAGCCGGTGATCTGCTGGGGCGGCGGCATCGTCATGGGCGGCGGCCTGGGGCTGTTCACCGGCAGTCATCAGCGCATCGTCACCGAGCACAGCCGGCTGGCGATGCCGGAGGTGACCATCGCCCTCTACCCGGACGTGGGCGGCAGCTGGTTCCTCAACCGCCTGCCGCCGGGACTGGGGGAGTTTATCGCCCTCACCGGCTGCCAGCTCAATGCCAGCGACAGTCTCTGGCTGGGGCTGGCCAACAGGGCCATCGCCGCAAGCCGGCGGGCCGAGTTGCTGCCCCGCCTGCAGGACGTGGCCGAGTGGCGGGATCCCACCGCGGCGGTGGGGCTGGTGCTGCGGCAATTGGAAGCGGCGTCGCTTGATGTCTTCACCGGCCAGTCCTCGCCCCTGCGGGAGCACCAGGACGCCATCCGCCGGCTGATGGACCGGGATCGCCTGGCGGACCAGGTGGCAGCCATCCTCGGCGCCGACATCGATTCCCCTTGGTTCGAGCGGGCCCGGCAGGGCCTGGCGGCGGGCAGTCCGCTGGCCATCCGGGTGATAGCAGAACAACTGCACCGTTGCCGGTACGGCTCCCTGGCCGAGGTGTTCCGCCTGGAGCTGGCGTTGTCGGTGCAGCTGTGCCGGCATCGGGAGTTCGCCGAAGGGGTGCGGGCCCGGCTTATCGACAAGGACAACCACCCCGGCTGGAGCTTCGGGACCCTGGAGCAGGTGGACGAGGCGCTGCTGGCGGCCCTGTTTACCCCGCCCTGGCCCCGGAGCCCATTGCAGGATCTGTAACGGAGGCAAGCACCATGGCAACCATCGCATTTATCGGTTTAGGCAATATGGGCGGCCCCATGGCCGCCAACCTGGTCAAGGCCGGACACAGGGTACAGGTGTTCGATCTGCAGCCCGAGGCGGTCGGCCGGGTTGCCGGGGCCGGCGGTATCCCGCAAGCCAGCGCCACCGAGGCAGTCAAGCATGCCCAGGTGGTGATCTCCATGCTGCAGAGCGGCCGCCAGGTGGAGGCGCTCTATATGACGGGCCAGGATCCCCTGTTCGGGCGGATGGCGCCGGGCACCCTGGTGATCGACTGCTCCACCATAGATGCGGCCACCGCCAAGGCCACGGCCCAGCGGGCCACGGCCCATGGCCTGGACTTTATCGATGCTCCCGTGTCCGGCGGCGTGGCCGGGGCCCAGGCCGGCACCCTCACCTTTATCGTCGGCGGCAGCGAAGATCAGTTCGCCCGGGCCGAGCCGGTGCTGCACCAGATGGGCAAGAAGGTGTTCCATGCCGGCCCCCACGGCGCCGGGCAGATGGCCAAGGCCTGCAACAACATGCTGCTGGCGGTGTTGATGGCGGGCACCTGCGAGGCGCTCAACATGGGCATCAACAGCGGCCTGGATCCCAAGGTGTTGTCGGAGATCATCAAGCAGAGTTCGGGCAACAACTGGGCGCTGCAGCTCTACAACCCGGTGCCGGGGGTGATGGAGCAGGTGCCCGCCGCCCGGGGCTACCGGGGCGGCTTTCAGGTCAACCTGATGTGCAAGGATCTGAACATCGCCATGGAGCTCAGCCGGGACAGCGGCTCGCCGGTGCCCATGGGCGCCGCCGCCAAGGCCCTGTTCAACCTGCACCAGGTGGCGGGCCACGGCGAGTTCGACTTTTCCAGCCTGTTTAGGATGTTCCGGCAAGGAGGCGAATAGCCATGGAGATCAGGGGCAAGGTGGTGGTGATCACCGGTGCCGGCCGGGGCCTGGGACAGGCCATGGCCCGGCAGCTGGCGCGCCAGGGTGCCAGTCTGGCGCTGGTCGACAACAACGAGCAGGATCTGGCCAAAAGCGGCGAAATGGTGGCCGCCACCGGGGCCCGGGTGGCGGTGCACCTGTGTGACATTGCCGACGAGCAGCAGGTGGCGGACAGCTTCGGCCACATAGTACGGGAGCTGGGCGGGCTGGACGTGTTGGTCAACAACGCCGGCCTGATGCGCGACGCCCTGCTGATCAAGCTGGAGGAGGGCAAGCCGGCCGGCAGGATGAGCCTGCAGCAGTGGCAGCAGGTGGTGGACGTCAACCTCACCGGCACCTTCCTGTGCGGCCGGGAAGCGGCGGCCATCATGGCCGAGCGGGGCCAGGGCGGCCTTATCGTCAACATTTCCTCGGTGGCCCGGGCCGGCAACCGGGGCCAGAGCAACTACGCGGCCACCAAGGCCGGGGTGGCGGCCCTGGTGGTATGCTGGGCCGGCGAGCTCAGCCGCTACGGCATCCGGGTGGCGGGCATTGCCCCCGGGGTGATCGCTACCGCCATGACCGCCCAGATGAAACCCGAGGCGATGGAGCGCATCACCCGCAACATCCCCCTGGGGCGCCTGGCCACAGTGGAAGAACTGGTGCACAGCCTGGAGTACATCATCGAGAACGACTACTTCCATGGCCGTATCCTGGAAATGGACGGCGGCCTGCGGCTGTAGGACTAAAGTCTAGCTTGTCTGAATGCTCGTCCGGGAGTAATGTTTTTGCAACGCAAGGCAACGGACGTGCCTCTCTGCGTTAACAGAGCGAACAAGAAAACCCTAATAACCACAGCCATATCCCTGAATGCAATGATTCCCTCCACTCATGGGATCACTGCCTTCAGGGTTTTTTTATGGCTACATATTGGGGTAGTTGGGGCCGCTGCCTCCTTCCGGCGGCACCCAGCGGATATTCTGGGCCGGATCCTTGATGTCGCAGGTTTTGCAGTGCACACAATTGGCGGCGTTGATCTGGAAGCGGGCTTGTCCTTCCTGCTCCACCACCTCGTAGACCCCCGCCGGGCAATAGCGCTGGGCCGGTTCGTCATAGCGGGGCAGGTTGTCCCGCAGCGGGACTGCCGGATCCTGCAGTTGCAGGTGGCAGGGCTGGTCTTCGTCGTGGCCGGTGTTGGCCAGATAGACCGACGACAGCCGGTCGAAGGAAAGCCTGCCGTCCGGCCTGGGATAGTCCGGCTTGCGGCTCTTCGCCGCCGGGGCCAGGGTGGCGTGATCCGGCGTTCTGTCGTGCAGGGTGAAAGGCAGCCAGCCCCCCAGCAAGTTGTGGCTGAGGACATTGAGGGCGCCGCCCAGCCAGGGCCCCAGTTTGTGCAGGGCGGGCACGAAGTTGCGGCTTTGATGCAATTCCTGGTGCAGCCAGGACGAGCGCAGGGCGCTGGGGTAGGCGGCCAGGCTGTTGCCGCCGGTATCCCCCGCCGCCAGGGCCTGCACCACCGTCTCGGCGGCCAGCATGCCGGATTTCATGGCGGTGTGAATGCCCTTGACCTTGGCGCCGTTGAGGGTGCCGGCGTCGCAGCCCAGCAGCAGGGCGCCGGGCATTGTCATGCGCGGCAAGGAATTCAGGCCGCCCTTGGTGATGGCCCGGGCACCGTAGGCCAGCCGCTTGCCATCGTACAGATGGCGGGCCAGCAGCGGATGGTGCTTGAGGCGCTGGAACTCGTCGAAGGGGCTGAGGTGGGGGTTGCGGTAGTTGAGATCCACGATAAGCCCCACCGCCGCCTGGCCCTCGTCGCCGTGGTAGAGAAAGAAGCCGCCGCCGCTGTCTTCCTCGAGTGGCCAGCCGGCCCCGTGCAGCACCAGGCCCGGCCGGTGGCGCGCCGGATCGAGCTGCCACAGCTCCTTGATGCCGATGGCGTAATGCTGGGGATCCCGGCCCTGATCCAGGCCGAAGCGGGCGATCAGCTCTTTGCCGATATGGCCGCGGCAGCCCTCGGCGAACAGGGTGTAGCGGGCGCGCAGTTCCAGGCCCGGCACGTGACTGGCCTTGGGGCTGCCGTCCGCCGCCAGCCCCATATCGCCGGTAAGCACCCCGGTCACCCGGCCCTGCCCGTCGTAGAGGGGCGCCTGGGCGGCGAAACCGGGAAAGACGGCCACCCCCAGTTGCTCGGCCTGAACGGCCAGCCAGCGGCACAGGTTGCCGAGGCTCACGATAAAGTTGCCCCTATTGTGCAGGGGGGCGGGCACCAGGGCGGAGGGCAGCTCCAGGCCGCCATGTTCGCTGCTCAGCATATAGAAACGATCCTCGGTGACCGGGATGTGCACCGGGGCGCCCCGTTCCCGCCAGTCGGGAAACAGCTCGTCCAGGGCCCGGGTCTCCAGCAGGGCGCCGGACAGGATATGGGCGCCCACCTCGGCGCCCTTCTCTACCAGGCAAACGCTCAGGGCCAGATCCCGGGACGCGGCTTGCTGCATCAGCCGGCAGGCGGCGCTCAGGCCGGCCGGGCCGGCGCCCACTATGACCACGTCAAATTCCATCGACTCCCTTTCCATGTTCCGGCTCCGAACCTGGGCACATGGCTAAAGTATTGTATTGGTTGCGGTATTTAACAAACCCCCGGGCGGCAGGATCGGCGGGGATGGATTAGTATTAAGTCATTGTTCCCAATAGCGCAGCATCGACCGGGTACCGGACGCAGACACGCCGTAAACCCATCCCTGGGGGCTCCGCCGCGCCATCCCTGGCGCGGAGGGTCTGCTTACCGATACCCGGTCGCAGCCCGGAGCAACCACTGGTTATCCAACACATATCCCACAGAGCCGGGGGCAGGCATGAAGGTACTGGTCACGATAAAGCGGGTGATTGACTACCACGTCAAGGTCAGGGTCAAGGCGGATCAGAGCGACGTGGATCTGGCCAACGTCAAGATGGCGGCCAACCCCTTCTGCGATATCGCGGTGGAGGAGGCGGTGCGCATGAAGGAGAAGGGCTGGGTGTCGGAAATCGTCGCCGTCTCCGTCGGCCCCGCCGCGGCCCAGGAGCAACTGCGGGCGGCGCTGGCGCTGGGAGCGGACCGGGCGGTGCTGGTGCAGAGCGACGAGGTCGCCGAGCCGCTCACCGTGGCCAGGCTGCTGGCCGCCTTGTGCGAGCGGGAGCGGCCCGGGCTGGTGCTGCTCGGCAAGCAGTCCATCGACACCGACAACAACCAGGTGGGGCAGATGCTGGCGGCGCTCACCGGCTGGCCCCAGGGGACCTTCGCCTCGCGCATCGAGCTTGAAGGCGATGAACTCCGGGTCACCCGGGAGGTGGACGGCGGCCTGCAGACCCTGGCGCTGGCCCTGCCGGCGGTGGTGACCACGGATCTCCGGCTCAACGAGCCGCGCTATGCCTCCCTGCCCAATATCATGAAGGCCAAGCAGAAACCCCTGGAGACCCTGACCCCGGATGAACTCGGCATCACGCCCAGGGCCCATTGCCGGGTGCTCAGGGTGACGCCGCCGCCGGTGCGCAAGGCCGGCATCAAGGTGGCCGACGTGGCCGAACTGGTGGACAAGCTCAAGCACGAAGCGAAGGTGATCTGATGACGACCCTGGTGATAGCGGAACACGACAATGAATCCCTGAAACCGGCCACCCTGCATGTGCTGGGGGCCGCCGCCCGGCTGGGGACGGACATCGAGCTGCTGGTGATGGGCCAGGGCTGCCGGGCGGTGGCCGAGGCCGCCGCCCGGCTCGGGGTGTGCAAGGTTTTGCTGGCGGATCACGACGGCCATAAGCACCAGCTGGCGGAAGCGGGCGCGGCCCAGGTGGCGGCCCTGGCGGGCGGCTACAGTCACCTGCTGGCGCCGGCCACCACCTTCGGCAAGAACCTGATGCCGAGGGTGGCGGCCCTGCTCGACCTAGGCATGGTGTCCGAGGTGATCGCCATCGAGGCGCCGGATACCTTCGTCCGTCCCATCTATGCGGGCAACGCCATCGCCACCGTGCAGTCCCTCGACGCCATCAAGGTGCTGACGGTGCGCGCCACCGCCTTCGAGGCGGTGGTGCCGGGGGAGCAGGCCGCCCCCATCGAGCCGCTGGCGCCCGTCGCCGGCCCGGCTGGCAGCCGGTTCGTGGGCGAGGAGCTGAGCCCGAATGAGCGGCCCGAACTCACCTCGGCGCGGGTGGTGATCTCCGGCGGCCGGGGCCTGGGCTCGAAGGACAACTTCGCCTTGCTGGAACGGCTGGCGGATCGGCTTGGCGCCGCCGTCGGCGCCAGCCGGGCGGCGGTGGACGCGGGCTTTGCCGCCAACGACATGCAGGTGGGCCAGACCGGCAAGATAGTGGCGCCCGAGCTCTATATCGCCGTGGGCCTGTCCGGCGCCATCCAGCACCTAGCGGGGATGAAGGACTCCAGGGTGATAGTGGCCATCAACAAGGATGCGGAGGCGCCCATCTTCCAGGTGGCGGATTACGGCCTGGTGGCGGACTTGTTCGATGTGCTGCCCGAGCTGGAGCGACGGCTGGAATCCTAGACATGGCTTTGTCTGATCGGCATCAAATTTTGATGGTTACATTTTGTTGTAAAAAAACTACAAGCGGCGTTATAGTGGTGCTCAGTCTGCCGCCGGCAGCCGGTTCGAATGCAGAGTCGGAAAGGGGTCTGGTGCCGAGCCAGGGCATTGTTTCATTGTCGTTATAGGGCATCTTGCGTATACTATGACCCCGTCTTGAATTCCACACTTCATTCGTTCCCTAGCTTTCTTCAGGTTCAGCATGACGACTAAATATATTTTTGTTACTGGCGGGGTTGTATCCTCTCTGGGTAAAGGCATTGCAGCCGGTTCCCTGGCGGCCATCCTCGAGGCTCGCGGTCTCAACGTGACCATCATGAAGCTGGATCCCTACATCAACGTGGATCCGGGCACCATGAGCCCCACCCAGCACGGTGAAGTCTTCGTGACAGACGACGGGGCGGAAACCGACCTGGACCTGGGCCACTACGAGCGTTTCATCCGCACCAAGATGACCCGCCGCAACAACTTTACCACCGGTCGGATTTACGCCGATGTGCTGCGCAAGGAACGGCGCGGCGACTACCTGGGCGCCACCATTCAGGTGATCCCCCATATCACCAATGCCATCAAGGACAGGGTGATCGCGGGCGCGGAAGGCCACCAGGTGGCCATAGTGGAAATCGGCGGCACCGTCGGCGACATCGAGTCCCTGCCTTTCCTTGAGGCCATCCGCCAACTGGCGGTGGAAGTGGGCCGTGAAAATACCCTGTTCATGCATCTGACCCTGGTTCCCTATATGGCGGCGGCCGGCGAAGTGAAAACCAAGCCGACCCAGCACTCGGTGAAGGAGCTGCTGTCCATCGGCATTCAGCCCGATATTTTGATTTGCCGCAGTGATCGGGCCATCCCCGCCAACGAGCGCAGCAAAATCGCCCTGTTCTGCAACGTGTCCGAAAAGGCCGTTATCTCCCTGAAGGACGTGGACTCCATTTACAAGATCCCGGCGCTGCTGCGTTCCCAGGGGCTGGACGAACTGGTGGTGCGTCGTTTCGCGCTGGATTGTCCGGTCGCCGATCTGTCCGAATGGGAACAGGTGATTTACGAGGAAGCCAATCCGGTGGGGGAAGTGACCATCGGCATGGTGGGCAAGTACGTTGAATTGCCCGATGCCTACAAGTCGGTGAACGAGGCGCTCAAGCACGGTGGCCTGAAGAACCGGCTCACCGTCAATATCAAGTATATCGACTCCCAGGATCTGGAAAGCAAGGGCCTGGGGCTGCTCGAGGGCCTGGATGCCATCCTGGTGCCCGGCGGCTTTGGCGAGCGCGGGGTCGAGGGCAAGATCATGGCGGCCCGTTACGCCCGGGAAAACCGGGTGCCTTACCTGGGTATCTGCCTTGGCATGCAGGTAGCCTTGATCGAATACGCCCGCAATGTGGCCGGCCTGGAGGGAGCCCACTCCACCGAGTTCGACAAGCAGAGCCCCTACCCGGTAGTGGGCCTGATCACCGAATGGGTGGACGAAGAAGGCAAGGTGGAAGTGCGCGATGAGCTGTCGGATCTGGGCGGCACCATGCGCCTGGGAGCCCAGCTGTGCCACCTGGAGCCGGGCTCCAAGGTACATGCCCTGTACGGCTCCGATACCATCTATGAGCGCCATCGCCACCGTTATGAAGTGAACAACCGGCTGCTGCCCAAGATTGAAGCGGCGGGCCTGAAGGTGACCGGCCGTTCCGCCGATAAAAAACTGGTGGAGATCATCGAAAACCCGGATCACCCCTGGTTTGTGGCAGCCCAGTTCCACCCGGAATTTACCTCTACGCCCCGCGATGGCCATGGCCTGTTTGCCGGCTTTGTGAAAGCGGCCGGACAGTATCAGCAGGGCGAGCTGGAATAACCTGATCCTGCGGCCGAGCCAGCTGGCTTGGCCGTATTTTTTAGTGCTTTGTTATTTTTGCTTTCAACTCATGAGGAAATTGAGAATGGCTAAGATCGTTAACGTGATCGGTCGTGAAATCATCGACTCCCGCGGCAACCCCACAGTGGAAGCCGATGTCTATCTGGAAGGTGGTTTCATGGGCCGCGCCGCGGCGCCCTCCGGTGCCTCCACCGGCTCCCGCGAAGCCCTGGAACTGCGTGACGGCGACAAATCCCGCTTCCTGGGCAAGGGCGTGCAGACCGCCGTGGCCAACATCAACGACAAGATCGCCGCCGCCCTCGCCGGCAAGGACGCCACCCAACAGGCCGAGATCGACCAGATCATGATCGACCTGGACGGCACCGACAACAAGGCCAGCCTGGGCGCCAACGCCATCCTGGCCGTGTCCCTGGCCACTGCCAAGGCCGCCGCCGCCGCCAAGGGTATGCCCCTGTACGCCTGGATTGCCGAGCTGAACGGCACCCCGGGCCAGTTCTCCATGCCGCTGCCGATGATGAACATCATCAACGGCGGCGAGCACGCCGACAACAACGTCGATATCCAGGAGTTCATGATCCAGCCGGTCGGCGCCAAGAACATCAAGGAAGCCCTGCGCATCGGCGCCGAGGTGTTCCACAACCTGGCCAAGGTACTGAAGGCCAAGGGCCTGTCCACCGCCGTGGGTGACGAGGGTGGTTTCGCCCCCGACCTGGAGTCCAATGCCGCCGCCCTGGCCGCCATCAAGGAAGCCGTGGAGCAAGCCGGCTACGTGCTGGGCAAGGACGTGACCCTGGCCATGGACTGCGCCGCCTCCGAGTTTTTCGACAAGGAAAAGGGCAACTACAACCTGAAGGGCGAAGGCAAGATCTTCTCCTCCCGGGAATTCACCCACTACCTGGAAGCACTGACCCAACAGTACCCGATCGTCTCCATCGAAGACGGCCTGGACGAGTCCGACTGGGACGGCTTTGCCTACCAGACCCAGGTGCTGGGCGACAAGATCCAGCTGGTGGGTGACGATCTGTTCGTGACCAACACCAAGATCCTGAAAGAAGGCATCGACAAGGGCATTGCCAACAGCATACTGATCAAGTTCAACCAGATCGGCTCCCTGACCGAGACCCTGAACGCCATCAAGATGGCCAAGGACGCCGGCTACACCGCCGTCATCTCCCACCGCTCCGGTGAGACCGAAGACGCCACCATCGCCGACCTGGCCGTGGGCACCTGTGCCGGCCAGATCAAGACCGGCTCCATGAGCCGTTCCGACCGTATCGCCAAGTACAACCAGCTGATCCGCATCGAGGAAGAGCTGGGCGCCAAGGCGCCCTACCGCGGTCTGGCCGAGGTGAAAGGCCAGGCCTGAAGCCCGCGTCAGCACTGACTGCAAGTGAAACCCCGCCCAGTGCGGGGTTTCTTTTGTTCGGCCTGCGAATATGGGAAACTAGCGCGTCATCGAGGAGGACCCATGCGTACGCTGACGCTGATACTGCTTGCCTTGCTGGGTGCCCTGCAGCACCACCTGTGGCTGGGCAAAAACGGCCTGGCCGAATACCATCAGGCACAGGCCAATGTAGCCCGCCAGATGCAGGACAACCAACTGCTGGTGGAGCGCAACGCCCTGCTTTACCGGGAAATAGAAGATCTCAATAGCGGCCTGGCGGCGGTGGAAGAGCTGGCGCGCAACGATCTGGGCATGATCAAGCCCGGTGAAACCTTCTACCGCTTGCTGCCCGCCGAAGACCGGAGCGTGCGATGAGTCGCGGCATCACCGCCGTGGTACCCGCCGCCGGTGTGGGCCGGCGCATGGCATCGGTCGTTCCCAAGCAATACCTTTCCCTGGCCGGTCGTACCGTGCTGGAGCATACGGTGCTGGGGCTGCTCGAACATCCGGCGATTGACCGGGTGGTGGTGGCCATAGGCGCGGAGGATGCGTGGTTTGGCGAACTGGGGCTGGCCCGTCATCCGCGTATCCGCCGGGCGCCGGGTGGGCGGGAGCGGGCCGATTCGGTGCTCAATGCCCTGGCCCTGGTGGAAAGCCGGCGGGTGCTGGTGCACGACGCGGCCAGGCCCTGCCTGCATCCGGCCGATCTCGATGCCCTGCTGGCGGTGGCGGATCACCCCCAGGGCGCCATCCTGGCCTGCCGGGTCCGGGATACCATGAAGCGGGGCGATGGCCGGGGTGCCATTGCCGAAAGCGTGCCCCGGGAAGAGCTGTGGCATGCCCTGACGCCCCAGTGTTTTGACACCGGCGTGTTGCGCCGGGTACTGGCCGATGCCCTGGCCGCCGGCCAGGCGGTGACCGACGAAGCGTCGGCCATGGAGTGGGCCGGTTTCCATCCCTTGCTGGTGGAAGGCCGGGCCGACAATATCAAGATTACCCGCCCGGAAGATCTGGCCCTGGCCGAATTTTTCCTGCAGCAGCGACAAGAGAGTAACAGATGATGCGAATCGGGCACGGTTTTGACGTGCACAAATTTGGTGGTCAGGGACCCTGTATCCTGGCCGGGGTGGCGGTGCCCTACGAACAGGGGCTGCTGGCTCATTCCGACGGTGATGTGGTCCTTCACGCCCTTTGCGATGCCCTGCTCGGGGCTATCGGCGCCGGTGACATCGGCCGCCATTTCCCGGACACCGACGCCGCCTTCGCCGGTATCGACAGCCGCATCCTGCTGCGCGACGTTTACAACCGGGTTCGGCAGGCCGGCTGGGTGCTCGGCAACGCCGATATCACGGTGCTGGCCCAGGCCCCGAAGCTGGCGCCCCATATCGACGCCATGGTGGCCAATATCGCCGCCGATCTGGAAACGGAGGCCGGCCGGATCAATGTCAAGGCCACCACCACCGAACAACTCGGCTTCGTCGGCCGCAAAGAGGGCATGGCGGCGGAAGCCGTGGTGCTGCTGGTGAACCCATGAACCCCTGGCATTATCTCCATGGCGAGCCGGAGCTGAGCGGCCGCCTCAAGGTCGTACCCGAAGATTTCGTGGTGCGGGAAGATCTGGGCTTTTCCCCCAGTGGCGAGGGTGAGCATATCCTGCTGCACGTGCGCAAGCGCGGCCAGAATACCCAGTGGGTGGCCCGGGAGCTGGCCCGGCTGGCGGGGGTGGCTCAGCGCGATGTGACCTGGGCCGGGCTCAAGGACCGGCACGCGGTGACCGAGCAGTGGTTCGGGGTGCACCTGCCGGGCAAGGATATGCCCGATTTTTCGCCCCTGGAAAACGAGGATGTACAGATCCTGGCCATTGCCCGCCACCATAAGAAGCTAAAGACCGGTGCCCTGAAAGGCAATTATTTCGAACTGATCATCAGCGACTTGAGCGGCGCCGGCGATCTGGATGTCCGCCTGGCCGCCATTGCCGCCCGGGGGGTGCCCAACTACTACGGCGACCAGCGTTTCGGCCGGGATTACGGCAACCTGGAGCAGGCCAGGGCCATGTTTGCCGGTCGGCGTATCAAGGATCGCAACAAGCGTTCCCTGTTTCTGTCGGCGGCGCGCAGCTACCTGTTCAATCTGGCGGTGAGCCACCGGCTGGCGGCGGGGCTGGGCGAGCAGTTGCTCGATGGCGACTGCGTTATGCTGGCCGGCAGCCAGTCGTTTTTTACCCTGGGCGAGGACAACCCGCTGGATGAGGCCATGCAGGTGCGCTTCGCCAGCGGCGATATTCGCCTGAGTGCGCCCCTGTGGGGGCGGGGACGGCTGCCGAGCCTGGATGAGGCCGCTGCCCTGGAACAAGCGGCGCTGGCCGATCAGGAAGCATTCTGTAGCGGGCTCGAGGCCAATGGCCTCAAGCAGGAGCGGCGAGCCCTGCTGCTCAGGCCCGACGATCTGGCCTGGCAGCGCGAGGGCGACCGGCTGCGGTTGTCGTTCTGGTTGCCGGCGGGCAGTTATGCTACCAGCCTGGTCAGGGAAATCTGCAAGGACACGGGACATGATGAAGATACTGGTGAGTAATGATGACGGGGTCAATGCCCTCGGTATCAAGACCCTGAGCCGGGTCCTGTCGGAGTTCGCGGAAGTGGTGACGGTAGCCCCCGATCGCAACCGCAGCGGGGCCAGTCACTCCCTGACCCTGGAGGTGCCGCTGCGGGTCGACAAGCTCGATGAAACCGGTTTCTATTCGGTCAAGGGCACCCCCACCGACTGTGTGCACTGGGCCGTCAACCACCTGCTCGAACCGGATCCGGACCTGGTGGTGGCGGGTATCAACCACGGCGCCAACCTGGGCGACGACGTACTCTATTCCGGTACCGTGGCGGCGGCCACGGAGGGGCGCCACATGGGGCTCCCTGCCGTGGCGGTATCCCTGTGCGGCGACCGCCATTTCGAGTCCGCAGCCCACTACGCCGGCCTGCTGGTGCGGGCATTGCTAAGGGCCCCCCTGGCCTCGGATCAGATCCTCAACGTCAATGTTCCCGACTTGCCGCTGACGGAGATTCGGGGTATCAAGGTGACTCGTCTGGGGAACCGGCATCGTTCGGAAGGGGTGCTCAGGGAATTCGACCCCAGGGGCAAGCCGATTTACTGGATCGGTCCTCCCGGCGCCAAGCAGGATGCGGGCGAGGGAACCGATTTTGACGCAGTGGAGCGGGGGTTTGTCTCGATCACGCCATTAACCATCGACATGACCGCCCATGGCCGGATGGCGGCGCTGAATGACTGGATAAAAGAAGTGGAGTAACGCCGTGCTGACGTTAGCGGGACAGCAGCTGTATCGCCTGCTGCAGCAACAGGGGATCAGGGATGAAAGCGTGCTGGCGGCAGTGGCCTGCCTGCCGCGTGAACAGTTTGTGGATGAAGCCATGGCGCACAAGGCGTGGGACAACAGCGCGCTGCCCATCGGCTTTGGCCAGACCATCTCCCAGCCCTATATAGTGGCGCGGATGACCGAAATCCTGCTGGCGGAGCCGCCGCGGCGGGTATTGGAAATCGGCACCGGCTCCGGTTTCCAGACCGCTGTGCTGGCCCAGCTGGTGGAGCAGGTGTTTACCATAGAGCGGATCAAGGCACTGCAATACCAGGCCCGGCGCCGGTTGCAGCGGCTGGACCTGCACAATGTAGCCACCAAGCATGGCGATGGCTGGCAGGGATGGCGCAGCAAGGCGCCTTTTGATGCCATTATGGTAACGGCAGCGGCACGGACCACGCCCGATGCCTTGCTTGAACAGTTGGCGGACGGCGGCCGTATGGTGATTCCGGTCGGCGAAAGCCGCCAGTTCCTGTGGCTGTATCAGCGCCGCGGCGACGATATTGTACGCACCGAGCTCGAGGCGGTGCGTTTTGTTCCTTTGATTCAGGGTGATGTTGAGTGAAGCTGTTTTCTCGTTTGTACCGGCAGGTGATGATGTGGGCGGTGCACCGCCATGCTCCCCTTTATTTGTCGATGACCAGTTTTGTCGAGTCGATTTTCTGGCCGGTGCCGGTGGACGTCATGCTTGCCCCCATGGCCCTGGCGCGTCCGCAGAAAGCCTGGTACTACGCGGGTCTGGCGACCCTGTTCTCGGTGCTGGGGGCGGCGTTCGGCTACCTGCTGGGTTATGCCCTCTGGGATCCCGTGGTTGAACCCTTCATCTCGGCCATGGGTTACCATGACAAAATAGACGTGGCCCGCCAGTGGTTCAGCGACTGGGGGATTTGGGTGATCTTCATCGCCAGTTTTACTCCCGTTCCCTACAAGGTCTTTACCGTGACCGCCGGCCTACTGCACATGGCTTTTCTGCCCTTTATCCTGATTTCCCTGGTGGGACGGGGCATGCGCTTTTTCCTGGTCTCCGGGTTGATGGTCTGGGGCGGTGTGAGAATGGAGCGCAAGCTTATTCAGTATATCGATCTCCTCGGCTGGCTGTGCGTGGTGGCCGCGGTGATTGCCTACCTGTTGCTGAGGAACTGATGCAAAGGCGGGGCAAGGGTGCCGTACCCGGGGTGATTGGCCTGTTGCTGCTCACCCTGCTCACGGCCTGCTCCGCCCCTCGCCCGGCTCCTGTGGTGGGTGCCGGCGTTCATGCCCGTGGCAGCATGCAGGCCAATGGCCAGCGTTATGTGGTGGCCCGCGGCGATACCCTCTACTCCATCGCCTGGCAGGCGGGGACCGATGTCACCAGCCTGGCCCGGCACAATGGCATTGGGCCTCCTTATAACATCTATCCAGGCCAGGTGCTGCGCCTTGACGTACCCGGCCGCCGGCAGGCGGTCTACCGAGTGCGTAAAGGAGATACGCTGAGCGGTATCGCCCGGCGCACCGGCCATACGGTGGCGGATTTGGCCACCCTCAATGGCCTGCGGCCGCCCTACCGCATCTATGTGGGCCAGGCGCTGACCCTGCGCTCTGCCGGTACCGGCAGCGAACCGGCCAGGTCGGCATCAGCCCCGGCGCCGCGGCCGGTGGCCTCGGCATCGGGCGCAAAGGCGACCACTGCCGCAAAATCGACCAAGCCCCTTGCGTCGGCCAAGGGAAAAGAATACGCTGGTTCCAAAGTACAAAAAAGTCCCGCTGTCAATACCGCTATTGTCTGGCAATGGCCGGCCCAGGGGCCCATCATTTCGGGCTTCTCCCTGGCCGAAACCGGCAACAAGGGCATTGATATCAGGGGCAGCAGGGGACAGGCCGTCAAGGCCGCCGCTGCCGGTAAGGTGGTTTACGCAGGGAATGCGCTACGTGGTTACGGCAACCTGATCATCATCAAGCACAACGATGATTATTTGTCGGCCTATGCCCACAATGAAGTGCTCCGGGTCAAGGAGCAGGACACGGTGAATGCGGGCCAGCACATAGCCGATATGGGTAGCAGTGACACCACTGATGTCCGGTTGCACTTCGAGATCCGGTATCAGGGGACATCGGTCGATCCGATGCGATATCTGCCAAAGCGATAGCTTCCGGGAGTCAGGGAGTACCCGGATTTAGGGAGAACTGCCATGAGCCATAGTAAAGAAGTCATCCACGACGAAGAAGTGGATTTCGATGCTGACGTTGAACTGGACGCCGCCGAGAACCGCGACGAGCAGGAAAGTATTCAGGAAGAAGAAATCCTCAGCGTTTCCAGCCAACGCACCCTGGATGTTACCCAGTTGTATCTGGGTGAGATCGGGTTTTCTCCACTGCTGACCGCGGAGGAGGAAGTGCATTACGCCCGCCGGGCGCTACGCGGCGACCTCGCCGCCCGCAAGCGGATGATTGAATCCAACCTGCGGCTGGTGGTCAAAATTTCCCGCCGTTATAACAACCGCGGCCTGGCCTTGCTCGATCTGATTGAGGAAGGCAACCTGGGTCTTATCCGGGCGGTGGAGAAGTTCGATCCCGAGCGCGGTTTCCGGTTTTCCACCTACGCCACCTGGTGGATCCGTCAGACCATAGAGCGGGCCATCATGAACCAGACCCGCACCATCCGTTTGCCCATCCACGTGGTCAAGGAACTCAACGTTTACCTGCGCACCGCCCGGGAGCTGGCCCACAGGCTAGACCACGAGCCCACCGCCGAGGAAATTGCCGAGGCCCTCGACAAACCGGTGGAGGATGTCTCCCGCATGCTCAAGCTGAACGAGAAAATAAGCTCGGTGGACACCCCCATCGGGGGGGACGGCGACAAGGCCCTGCTCGATGTGATCACCGACGAGCGTGATACGGATCCGGAAACCGAGACCCAGGATGACGACATGCGCCTGAGCCTGGTGCACTGGCTGGAAGAGCTCAACCCCAAGCAACGGGAAGTGCTGGCCCGGCGCTTTGGCCTGCTCGGCTACGAAGCCTCGACCCTGGAGGATGTGGGCCGGGAAATCGGCCTGACCCGGGAGCGGGTGCGGCAGATCCAGGTGGAGGCCCTGCGGCGGCTGAAGGAAATCCTGACCCAGCAAGGGCTGTCCATCGATACCCTGTTCCATAGCGACTGATAAACCACCAAGACATGACCTCAAAAAAGCGGCGGCAGAAACCTTGTTTCTGCCGCCGCTTTTTTATGCTTTTGACGCCTCACGCCGCGCCTGTTTCAGCTGGTACAGCAGCTCCAGGGCCTGGCGCGGGCTCAGCTCGTCCGGCTGCAGGCCGTCGAGCAGTGCCAGGGCCGGATCCGGCTCGGCATCGAACAGCGGCAGCGAGGGCTGGACTTCAGGCTTTTGCCCGCCCCTGGCGGCCGGTGGCGGATGGCCCTGCTCCAGCTCGGCCAGCTTCTGCCGGGCCAGGGTCAGCACCGGCTTGGGCACCCCCGCCAGGGCGGCTACCTGCAGGCCGTAGGAGCGGCTGGCGGCGCCCTCCTGTACTGCGTGCATAAAGGCGATGCCGTCCTGGTGCTCGACCGCATCCAGGTGCACGTTGGCGACCCTGGGCCAGAGCCCGGCCAGCTCGGTCAGCTCGAAGTAATGGGTGGCGAACAGGGTGTAGGCGTGCAGCCGGTTGGCCAGGGCGTCGGCGCAGGCCCAGGCCAGGGCCAGGCCGTCGTAGGTGCTGGTGCCCCGGCCGATCTCGTCCATCAGCACCAGGCTGTGGCGGCTGGCGTTGTTGAGGATATTGGCGGTTTCGGTCATCTCCACCATAAAGGTGGATCGGCCCGAGGCCAGGTCGTCGGAAGCGCCAATGCGGGTGAAGATGCGGTCTACCCGGCCGATGCGGGCCTGTTGCGCCGGTACGAAGGAGCCGATGTAGGCCAGCAGCACGATCAGTGCCGTTTGCCGCATGTAGGTGGATTTTCCTCCCATGTTCGGCCCCGTTATCACCAGCATCTTGCGGTTTTCCGAGAGGGAGAGGGGATTGGCGATAAAGGGCTCGTTCATCACCTGCTCTACCACCGGATGGCGTCCTTCCTCGATTTCGATGACCTCGTCGTCGGTCAGCTCGGGACGGCAGTAGTCCAGGCTTTCCGCCCGCTCCGCCAGGTTGGCGAACACGTCCAGCCGCGCCAGAGAGCCCGCGCTCCGCTGCAGCGGGGCCAGTTGTTCGAGCAACCGGTCGAGCAGGGCTTCGTAGAGTTTTTTCTCCAGGGCCAGGCCCTTGCCCTGGGCGTTGAGCACCTTGTCCTCGTACTCCTTGAGTTCGGGGATGATATAGCGCTCGTTGTTCTTCAGGGTCTGGCGGCGTACATAGTGCACCGGCACCTGGTGGGCGCTGGCCCGGCTCACCTCTATGTAGAAGCCGTGCACCCTGTTGTAGGCCACCTTCAGGGTATGGATGCCGGTGGCGGCCTTTTCCCGCGCTTCCAGCTCCTCCAGGTAGCGGTGGGCGCCGGCGGCCAGCTCGCGCAGCTCGTCCAGCTCGGGGCTGAAGCCGTCGCGGATCACCCCGCCGTCGCGGATCACCACCGGCGGGTTGTCGATGATGGCCCGTTCCAGCAGATCCGCCAGCTCGGGAAACTGGCCGATGCCCTCGGCCAGGGGATCCAGGCAACCGGGGGAGCACTCGGTCAGCTGTTCCTGCAGTTCGGGCAGGGCCTGCAGGGCGGCGCGCAGCCGGCTCAGATCCCGGGGCCGGGCCGAGCGCAGCGCCAGCCGGGCCAGCACCCGCTCCAGGTCGCCCACCTGGCGCAGCAGGGGGCGCAGCCCCTCGTGGCGGCCCTGCTCCATCAGGGTGGCGATCATGTCCTGGCGTGCGGCCAATTCCTGCCGATCCCGGCTGGGCTGGTGGATCCAGCGCTTGAGCAGGCGGCTGCCCATGGGGGTGGCGGTGTTGTCCAGCACTTCCGCCAGGGTGTTGTCCTGGGTGCCGGACAGGTTGAGGGTCAGCTCCAGGTTGCGGCGGGTGGCCGCGTCCATGATCACCATATCCTGGCTGCGTTCCAGGCGGATGCTATTGATGTGGGGCAGGGCGGTGCGCTGGGTGTCCTTGACGTATTGCAGCAGGCAGCCAGCGGCACAAAGGGCGGTGGCCGACTGCTCCACTCCAAAACCGACCAGATCCCGGGTGCCGAACTGCTGGCACAGCAGGTGGCGGGCGGTGCCCAGATCGAATTCCCATTCGGGGCGGCGGCGCAGGCCCTTGCGCTGTTCGAGAAGGTGGAACCAGCCGAAGCCTTCCGGATAGAGCAGCTCAGCGGGCTGCGTGCGCTGCAATTCGGCGATCAGGTCTTCTTCCTTGCCGAACTGGTTGACCACGAAGCGGCCGGTGCTGACGTCGATGATGCCGTAGCCGAACTGCTGGCCGTCGTGGTAGACGGCCGCCAGGCAGTTGTCCTGGCGTTCGTGCAGCAGGGCCTCGTCGGACAGGGTGCCGGGGGTGACGATGCGCACCACCTGCCGCTCCACCGGCCCCTTGCTGGTGGCCGGATCGCCGATTTGCTCGCAGATGGCCACCGACTCGCCCAGTTGCACCAGCCGGGCCAGGTAGTTTTCCACCGCGTGGTAGGGCACGCCCGCCATGGGGATGGGGGTGCCGGCCGACTGGCCGCGCTTGGTGAGGGAGATGTCCAGCAGCCGGGACGCCTTCTTGGCATCGTCGTAGAACAGCTCATAAAAATCCCCCATGCGGTAGAACAGCAGTATGTCCGGGTGTTGTGCCTTGAGGGAGAGATATTGCTGCATCATAGGTGTGTGTTGGTGTGATATCTCTTCTTTTTTCATGATGTTAGATGCCGCTAGTTGCTGTATTTAAAGGATTTTTACTTTTTTCTGTTTTCTCTGACCGTATCATGTTGTCCCAATGAATCTCACTGAAGCCTACACAAAAGTGTAGGTTTTAGTGTAGGTAGTAGTGTAGGATTTTGACCATACACCTTTGATAGCCTGAAAAGCCACGCGACAAGCAGGCTGCACTATGCCACCACCATGCATAGAAGCTGGGAACCTGACCATGAAAGCCGAGAAGATTAGCAAACCTCTTACTACAAGAACAATCGAAGCGCTGAAGCCTGGAGCGGCGGATCTTGCTGATGTGGGTGAGTACAGGGGACTGAGGGTCACCTGTGGCCGGACTGGATTAAAAACATTCTTTTATCGATATAATAGCCCTGAAACTCAAAAGCTGGTCCAAGCGAAAATTGGCAACTATCCTGATGTGTCGCTGGCGCAGGCAAGAGCGATACTTCAGGAGTGGAAGCTTCAGCGACGCTATGGGATATGTCCAGCAGCTCAAATAAAGCGAGCCAAGCAAGAAGCTCAGGAGCGGGAAGAGAGTATCAATCGAGTTGAGGATCAGCTCACGATACAGGGACTGATTGAGCTTTATCTGACTGAGTACATTGAAGATAAAAGATCCCCTAGTGGCAAGATTTTGCCAGGGGCGCGTAAGCCAAAAGGTCAGAGTGAAACTCGCAGAACACTCTATGGCGATGCTGTCCCTGAGTTGGGTAGCCGGCCTGCTTCCGAAATATCCCGCCAGGATGTAGTGGATCTAGTCATGAAGATCGTCAGGCGTGGCGCTAATGTGCAAGCGGGGAATGTGTTGCGTGAGCTTTCAGCTGCCTATGAGTTTGCAATAGGTATCGGCCGCTTGCCGAACGATGTTGCTAACCCGGCTTTGCTGGCCAAAGCAAGCTTAAGACAAGCAAAAGTGAAGTTAACACATCAGCCCGGAAAGCGGATTCTTTCGGATAAAGAACTGATCAGGTTGTTAGCCTGGCTTCCAGACTCTGCATTCACCCCTGCGCAGAAAAATATAATAAAGCTTACGTTGTATACAGGATGCCGTAGTGGTGAATTGTGTGCGGCAGAGTGGGGGGATGTGGACTTTAAGAAGAAAACCTTACACCTGAGAGAAACAAAAACTGATGTTGAGCGTTATGTGCAACTTCCACGGCAAGCCGTAGATTTGTTGAAAAAGCTTCCATCACATGGCAAGTCAAAGTATTTGTTCCCTTCCCAACGCACAGGGTTGCCCGTACAGCAAAAGAAGCTGACAGAACAAACCTGGGTAATGAGGAAAAAAGGGATTATGCTGGACCTTCCTCGCTGGACTCCGCATGATTTGAGGAGGACTGTAAGAACTTCACTGGCTAGATTGCAATGTCCTAATGAAGTTGCAGAAGCTATACTCGGCCACTCTCGCTCAGGTATTGAAGGGACCTATGACCTTCACCGTTATGAAAAGGAAAGTCGCCATTGGTTGCAGGTGTGGGCGAACTATCTTGATGAATTGACCTTGTAAGCGAGTTTTACTAGATGTATTTCGTGTGCGACTGAAATTTTCACTTTAAGTTATACTTTGAGGTTGGCCAATTTTATTATGGATTGGCTTTTTATCAGATTGCATCTTTGTTATCTCCTGAGTTAGGTATGGGTGACCTGGTGGTGAGTGGTATGGGTTGGAGACCTTTTGCCATCGCTAAAAAATGACTACATGTAGTGTACTCGGGCCCGGTAGGTATATCACCTGTTGATGGGTAGTGTTTTTTGGCTGCTGCCTTTCTTCCTTTCTTTTGTTTTGACTTTATTTTCTCAGCATTTTCAATAAGAAGCTCTAGCACCGCACTTTGAGATATGTTCATCTCTTCCGCTACTCTCTCTAGCTTTTCCTTATGATCTCTTCCTATCGATGCTGATATTCTAACTTTACCCGAGTGCAGCGTATGTTTCACCTGGCGGCAGTGAGCGGTCATCTTCTGAAACATTAACCATCCTTCTGTTGGGTGAAGGCTAAATGGAGTTAGTCCGCCTGTGAGTAGATAAATCAATGATTGTCGAGGGTTTGGAGCGGGCGGGAGTTCAAACCCCTTGCTCTGTATGTAGCTAGTGGCGTGGTAGATCTGTACATCCGTTGCTTTATAAACCCATTTCTTTATCAGGCCTGGCTTGTTGTCTTTCATTAGATTTCCTTGAGGCTGAAAATGTTGGAGGTTTTGCAGGTTGAGAGTCTCTCAGATTTTCGTTTGTGTCAACGTTTGTGTAAACGTTTGTTTCAACGTTAAATAATCGTTTATGGATATTATCATTTTTTATAGGTATTATTTGTCCTTTATTGGTCTATGGTGCGTATTGTGCTTCACTATTACTTGCTCAAAAATGGCTTCGGTGAGCTGATGCAGCTTGCCCCAGTACAGAACAGTGCAGTGCTGGAAAAGGGCAGTGATCTCCCCCCAGAAGCCAGGCTTTTCATCATCAGGTTGTTCGTGATACATGGGGCATCGGTCTCGTTCTCCGGCACAGTGAAGAGCTTGGTGAAGGAGTGCGACTCTGATGATCGGGCTGTGAGAAAAGGTATGGACTACCTAAAGCAGGCAGGCTTGATTACCCAGGTAAGAGACTCATCGGGTAAAACTCTTTACCAAGTCAGCGGCTTCATTCAGCAGTACATAGTAAGCAGATCACCGGCAGGATCACCTCCGCCACCTTTACATGAGCAGATATACGCTGTGCTTTTCCCTGAGCATGGAGATAACCCAGAACGTGTGAAGCGCGGAGGCTTTAGTCGCGCCAGCAGATACCTTTTGGCCGTGATGCTGGCTCACTCTGATGCTTTAGGTATGGTTACTGGGGTGTCGAATGCTGAGTTGCGCAAGCTGACAGGTATGACGGAGCAGCGCCTACGAGGGCAGATTAAAAATTTACTTGATAGCTCTATCCTTTGTGGTTACATGCCAGGGTTTAATGGGAGGGCTGTGCTAGGGAAGGTGAAAAGTGAATTTTCTTTGTGGCTGCCCCATGCTGTCTTTGGAGCTTGCTCTTCGAGGTATGGTTCTATTGAGTATGTAGAAGATAGGCTTTCAAAATCGGATCGCAATGAAATTTCAGTTATAGATAAAATGTACAGCTTGGCCAACTTGAAATCTTTGGAGAGAATCAAGGTTAACATAGCAAGGCCAGCCTTCTTTGGTGTTCATTTTTCCGTAGAGGAAATTAATTCTGTTATTGATGAGTGTGGTGGCGATTATTTGCGTTGGGCTGTGCTAGCGGTAGCCTCTCACTTGATTCGTGAAGGGGAGTTTTTTATTGAAGCAGGAGAGCTATTTACTGTTTTTGAGATTTTGCTAGACAGCCCCCGTAAAGTAAAGCCCTATGAGCTGAAAGTGTGTTCCTTCATCGCCTGCAGATTTATGAATGAAAAAGCTGGTTACCGCTTTGATGAGTCTGATATGGGCGGCTTTAATTCAGGCTCGCTTCAGTTGCGTTTCAAGGTGGCGTTGTTTATTTGTCGTGCATCCTTGATGCTGGCATCTAGAGTAAATCGAGCTCTGGATCTTGTTAGGGAGAGTAGGCCTGATTTTTGTTTTCTTATGCTCATGAAAAGCAGGGGAGATTATACCGTTAGGAATTTTTCCATTCAGTTCTTTAACTCAGAATATATGATAACGCCATCCCCAAGTCATAGTTTAAAGATTTTCGCAAGTGGTGGGCATCTTGATTCTGGAGAAAAAGCCGGTAGGGAGATTGAGCTTTTTGAAGTTTCCGAAGGGGTGAGTAAATTGCTCGTTAGTCGCCTTGATGACTTCAGTATGTAAAATCTTACACCTCCGCCGTATCTCATGAACCATATTCAAGGAGCTGGTCATGAGATTTTTAAGACTTAAAGACGTCATCGATAAAACTGGCCTTTCTCGTTCTACTATCTACCGTCAGATTGCTGAGGGCTGTTTCCCTAAAGGTATTCCTCTCGGAGGTAAAGCCACCGGCTGGCTTGAAAGCGAGATAGAGGATTGGATGCTGGAACGCTTAGCCAAGAGAAATGGCTAAGAGGGTAATCACTAAATATTTCCCTTCTGTTTTGATTTTTTTGGAGAGTTGAACTCTTGCCGTTAACATCTGATTTCATCGGTGCCTGTTTATTTTCTATTGCTTGTTTCTCTTTGTTTTAGATGGTGCTGTTGTCGGTATAGTAATATTGGGTAAATTAATTTATTGAAGGTGGTTATGAATAACGTTAGAGTTGAAATGAATACTAACTTAAGTAGATGGCATAATGAGGAGTATAACGGTATGCCAGTACTAACTGGCAATGGGCCTTGCATCACTGAGTACCTTCATAAAACACACCAGGTAATTAACACACACTTGGCATACCACAACCGAGTGTTTGCCATACGCCTGGACTTGAGGTTTCCAAGTTTTGTGAACACAGAGTGTTACTCAAGCGACGTGATAAACAGATTCATTTGCTCCCTTAGAGCAAAGCTGAAGCATGCCTATCAAAGTGCCCTGCGTCAAGGTCGCAGGGTGCATGAGCCAGGCTTGAGGTATTTATGGGCAAGGGAATTGGGCCAGGATGGTCATCCGCACTATCACTTATTACTACTGTTAAACCGGGATGCTTACTTTACCCTAGGGGACATGAGGAGCTCGGAAGGAACTCTTTACAGCAAGCTAAACTCGGCCTGGGCAACCGCTCTGGGCATTGAAGAGTTTGATACGCGAGGACTGGTGAATGTTGCAGGTACGTTCCATTGGAAGTCTGGTGAGGATATCGGGCCGCTCTTCCAAGCTGCAAGCTACATGTGCAAAGAGCACTCCAAGGAGTTTGGCATACGTCAGCATGCCTTCGGCAGCTCCAGAGGGTAGCTCTTTTCTCAGTTCTAGAGTCATGTTTAAGCCCTGATATCTTCCTTCTCTTGCCCTTCCCTACACCTGAAAATATACTGTATTAATATACAGTGAAAAGGTGTTCATATGACCATCATACTGGGCTCTCTCAGAGCCGACTCCGACTCTCTGCTGCCATTACTGGTAGAGCGTGCATCATGCGGCTTTCCTAGCCCGGCACAGGACTATGTGGAGCAGGGGATTGACCTTAACGCCTACTGTATCCGACATCCTGCGGCTAGCTATCTGGTGCAGGCCAGCGGAGACAGCATGGTGGGTGCGGGAATTTACTCTGGTGACTTACTGGTGGTGGACCGCTCTATAGAGGCGGCCCATCACCATATCGTGATTGCATGCGTAAACGGCGAGATGACCTGCAAGCGGCTGGAGCTGAAACCCCGGTTCCGGCTGGTGGCCGAAAATCCGGTATACCCGCCCATTGAGCCTGAGGAAGGAGATTCGATGGAGATTTTTGGTGTGGTAACCAACATCATCCGCCGGTTGCCGCTGTGAAACCGGTCTTTGCCCTGGTGGACTGCAATAATTTTTATGCTTCCTGCGAGCGCCTGTTTCGGCCAGATCTGAATGGCCGGCCAATCGTTGTGCTATCCAATAACGATGGCTGTGTGGTCGCTCGCAGTGCTGAAGCCAAGGCGATGGGGATTGGTATGGGCGTTCCCTATTTCAAGATTAAAGAGGCTTATGAGCGTGCCGGTGGCGTAGTATTTTCAAGCAACTACGCACTCTATGCTGACCTTTCTCGCCGGGTGATGACGGTACTGGAAATGCAGGTGCCACGGGTAGAGGTCTACTCCATTGATGAAGCTTTTCTTGATTTGAGTGGCCTCGAACACCTGGTTGCTTTGAGTGAGTTTGCGGCCGACATTCGGCAGCGTGTGCTGCGTTGGGTTGGGATCATGGTCGGCGTAGGGATTGCACCGACCAAAACCTTGGCCAAGCTTGCCAACTATGCAGCCAAACGCTGGCCGGCGACAGGTGGCGTGGTGGATTTGCGTGACCCAATAAGACAGCAGAAGTTGCTGCAGTTGGTGCCGGTGGAAGAAGTGTGGGGCATCGGTCGTCGCCTGGCCCGACAGCTTAATGAGATGGGAATACGCACAGCCTGGCAACTGGCCAGGGCAAACCAGAAGGTGATCCGACGCCAGTTCTCCGTGGTGGTGGAACGGACTGTCTGTGAGCTGAATGGTCTGAGCTGCTTGGCGCTGCATGAGCAGCCTGAGCCTAAAAAACAAATTATCAGTAGCCGTAGCTTTGGCGAGAGAATAACTGAGTTTCAATCTATGCGAGAGGCTGTAAGCAAATACACCAGCCGAGCGGCGGAAAAGCTCAGAGCACAGCAGGAGTACTGCCGGCTTGTGCAGGTATCGCTCCGAACCAGTCCGTTTTCTCCGCAGGAGCCGTTCTACAGCAACAGTGCTATCGTGGAGCTGGGACTCCCAACGGCTGATAGTCGGGAGCTTGTACAGGCTGCCTGTCAGGGCTTAAGACAGATCTGGAAAGCCGGCTACCGTTATCAGAAGGCATCGGTGATGCTCACCGACTTCTGGCCGCCGGGCAGTTACCAACAAAACCTGTTCGAAACACCGTGCAGCAAGCCGAAAAGCCAAGCCTTGATGCAGGTGATGGACAACATCAACTCCTCCGGAAAGGGGAGAGTGTTCCTGGCAGCTGAAGGCATTGAGCAAGAGTGGCAGATGAAACGGGGTTTTTTGTCACCGGCATACACCACCCGTATAAGTGATATTCCTAAAGTGAGTTAACTTAACTGGCATTGACTCGAAATATGGTAAGACGCATCTGGTGTTCAGAGTGAAACCCCATATCGCGATTACAAAAAAGCTCGGGGGTGTAACCGGCCTCACGGATGGCGCGCTCGACCGCGTCTATGTCTGTAACGCCTTCTACGGCTACTCGACGTGCGGAGAGGTCCACCTCAATGTCCGCCTGCGGAGCGGCGGTGGTTATTGCGGCTCGTATAACGCCCGCACAGTGACCGCAAGTCATGTCATTTACCTGAAAATTGACCATTGACGTTCCTTCTCTTGGTTCGTGATTGAATACCTGTACGATAAACCTTCCCACCATGGTAAGGTCAACACAAGAGGTACTCGTATTCTCCGGGCATTGTAAAAATTCCGACTCGTCTCCGATTGGGACGCGTCCACCGCAAGCATTGACAACCTTGCCAAGCGCACAGATACAAACTATTTCATTCGTCCGCGCCTCGCGATAGATGACAAATATGTAATCGGCCTGCAATGCGTCCGACAGGGTCACCCCGCTACAGTTCTTCTAATGGTCGCACAACGTTGGCCATGCTGAGAGTTCAGCGCAGCTCGCACAAGGAGAACACTATGAAATGCGATATCAAGATGATGCTGAAAGCGGGGGCCGGCCTGGCCGCTGTGGTAGCCGTTGCCTACGCCACCTTTCCCGCCGCCCGTGAATTGATCACTGCCTGGGCGCCAGCATTGTTCTTCCTGATTTGTCCCGTGATGATGTTCTTCATGATGAAAGGCATGCAGTCTTGCCACAAAGAACAAGACATCAGGAAGCCTGAAGCACGACCGGTGCCGCTACCCGATACGAAAAACATTCTTGATGAGCGGCGTTGACGAGGCCAGTTCGACGACTGTTGTTCAACAGCGTCCAACATGCATTTGAGCCGTCTCTTCCCCCAAAACCACCTGCTTCAATTCTGGAGATTAAAATGCAGAAGTTCCGCGTTAGCTTGATTACAGCTGTTCTCGCCGCCACCATAGGAGTTGCGAATGCAGCTTCGCTAGCCAATGGAGTCGTTTATAGCGCTAATGAGGGCGATGGGTCCATCAGCGTGATCACACTAAGTTCGGGCGAAGTCCGTACGGTGGATATTCCCGTCGTGCCTCATAACGTACAAATATCGCCCAATGGCAAACTTCTCCTAGCCGTTGGCACGTCTTCCAGTGGCCATGGAGGCCATGGTGGCGAGAAGAGCGAGCCAACGACTTCAGCCGCCACGCACGGCCATGGCAGTCAGGCGAGCCTGGTGCTTTTGGATGCAGGCAAGCCAGGGGAATTAATCGCGACGCTGCCCTCCGGCGACCATCCTGCCCATGTCGTCACCAGCAAGAGCGGCGACTTCGCCTATATAACCAATGCTGATACGAATCAGGTAACGGTAGTCGATATCAGCCGGAAAGCCGTTGTCGCCGAAATTCCTACCGGCAGTTATCCCCATGGTTTGCGTCTCAGCCCGGATGGGCGTGAACTATACGTAGCGAACGTTACTGACAATAGCGTGTCAGTAATCGACGCGGAGAATCTGAAAGAATCTGCACGTATCCCTGTGGGTAAAGCGCCGGTTCAGGTGGCTTTTACACCCGATGGGGCACAGGTCTATGTGTCTCTGCGCGACGAGAACAGTGTTGCGGTCATCGATACGAGCACTCGGAAAGTCGCCGGTAATATCCAAGTGGGGCGCAACCCGATCCAGCTTTTTTCCACGCCAGACGGCAGCAGAATGTATGTGGCCAATCAAGGCAGTGACAGCAATCCCGATAATACGGTGTCTGTAATTGATATCGGGACGCAGCGCGTTGTCGATACTGTAACGACGGATATGGGCGCGCACGGGGTGGTGGCGAGTGATGATGGCAAATTGGTGTTCATTACGAACAACAAGGCCGATACCGTGAGCGCCATCGACACGAGCACGCAGGCAGTAGTCGGGACCTATAAGGTCGGCCCCGCTCCAAACGGCATCACTTATCGCGCGCTTCCATAAGGCGTTGCCTGCATGGGCAGCTACTGCGGGACGTCGGTAGCTGACCTGCGGGCCAGGTCAGCCTGCTGTTTTCGCGCGTGTTCGATGCTCTCGGAGACCACCTTTGCTGCATCCGAATCAGGTGGAAGCACTTCCAGTAGTTTACCCCAGTAATTAATGGCGGCAGGATAGTCTTCACGTTGCATGGCTGCCGCGCCAGCAAGTGTTAGGGGCATCGGTGACCCAGGGCTGAGCGACAATGCGCGCTCAAGCAACCGGGTCGGTTCTCCCTCAAAGCCCGAGCTTCGTGTTCGTGCTAGTGTCTCCGCATATTCTGCCAATGCCAATGGATCGGTCTGGACGAGATTCGTGGCATTTGAGAATGCGTTGGCGGCTTCTTCGTATCGTCCAAAATGTCGATAAGAACGAGCCAACATGAGCCAGCCTGCCGGATCGTCGGGATTCTGTTTCAGTCGCCCCTCCAGAGAAGCTACCATGGCCTGCACATCCGCTTGCGTGATTGCACTGGTGCCTGGAGCCGAAGACGGACTTATCGCGGCAGGATTTCCCAAGTACAGATACGTCAACGTCGCCGCAACAGGCAGCACAATGGCAAGCGCTATTGCGCTGCGCCTGCTTCCGGCGTTGATAACTGAACCCGCGTTCGACGATGTCGCTTCGTCCAGAGCGCGTCGTTGCAAGTCGGCCCTGGCATCAGCCAAATCGTTGGCCGAAATAGTGCCGTGGGCATGGTCCCGCTCAAGTTCGGCCCATTGGTCGCGCAGCACGGCGGTATTCACGCCGCCGCGCTCTACGGGGTTTGTCTGCTTAGGACCTCGCCAAAGTATTGCACAGAGCCACAGAGTGGCACTGCCGATTAGCAAGGCTGCGATGATGAGAAAGATCAGATTCATAGTCAATCAGGGATATTGTTGGGCTCGCTCAACAGAGCTTCGGCTTGTTTGCGTTCTTCGTTGCTTAGCATCGTGCCCTGGGCCTGGGTTATACCTATCTCGACACTGAACAGTTGACAGATGTTAACATAGGCAACGAGCTTCGAAATGCGCCGCGCCATCACGTGAGTGCCGACGCCGTCTATCGTACCGGCCTATGGACTGCCAGCGCCACTGCCCTGTTCGCGTCCAGCAGTTTCAGCGACGCCGCCAACACCGTCGACGAAGACAGCATGGGCAGCGTCGGTGAGCTGCCGTCCTACACCCTGGTCAACACTCGCCTGGGTCGGGACATTCCCCTGGACAACGACATGACCCTGAACGTGGGCATGGGCGTGAACAACCTGTTGGATGACGACGCCTACTTCCGCGGCGCCGACGTCAGCCCGGTGGGCCGTGTGCCCATGCCCGGCCGCACCTATGTGCTGGAAGGTGAGCTCAGCTTCTAAGGTGAAGCACTCCAAGATGATACAGGGGCTGCATAAGCAGCCCCCTTTTTTCAGAAAACATAAATGTTAAAAGTACTCTAAAGCATGCCAGTCATATCATCATGGATAAAAGATTGGGGAGGATGTAACGGTGATGAACAATCTACAGTTATCGAACTTCTGGTGATTATCAGACTGCAATTAATTACGGGTAAGCGGATTAAATGGTTGATCTTACCTTTGCATGAGAGTGAGACAGACCGGCATCTCATCGGATTATCTGGTTGATGCTTCACCTACTGCTGGTGCATGTTTCCTTCGCTAATTCCAGCAAGAACCCCACACGCCTCAACTTCCCGGTCATCGTTGCAACTCGCTCTCAGTGAAACGAGTTGTTTCTCAAGCGCTTGCAGAGCGGTTATCTGCGACCGCACATGAGAGATGTGATCATCGAGCAAGGTGTTGACGGCGGTACAAGGCTGATGAGGGTCGTCCTGATAGCTCTGTAGTTCGTGAATCTCAGCCAGTGACAGGCCCAGGATTCTGCAGCGACGGATGAAGGCCAGCCCCTCACCATGCTTCTCGGTATAGACACGGTAACCGTTGTCCTGCCGATCAGGCGGCGGCAACAAGCCCTGCTGTTCATAGAAGCGGATCGTCTGTGTTTCGACCCCTACCAACTGCGCCAACTGACCAATGCGCATCAGCCTCCTCCCCAACGGATTCTTTACTCTATTGACCTTATAGTAGCTTTATAGTTTTAAATGGTACCACAACATTGTTCAAGTGGAGTCGTATCATGAGCAAATCCTGTGGTGGCGCCTGTGGCGCCTGTGGCGGTGATGCAACGTCCGCAGCGGATACCGATATACAGGCCTCCTCCGAGGCGCCAGGGAGATGGGTCAGTGTTTATGCCGTGCCGAAGATGGACTGTCCATCAGAAGAACGAATGATTCGCCTAGCCCTGAACGGCTTTGAGGAGGTTCGGGCGCTGTCCTTCGACTTGTCGAACCGCCGGCTGAAGGTCGTGCATGACGGCGAGGTCGAGCCCGTCACCTCGAAACTGAAGACCTTGGGGCTAGGCGCCTCGCTTCAGGAAACCGTCGCTGCAAATCCGGAGACCATCAAGGCCGCCGAGTTTTCGGCAGCTTCTGCTAAGCAAGAATCCGGGACCCTGCGCTGGTTGCTCGGCATCAATGCACTTCTGTTCGTGGTGGAAATGACTGCCGGTCTGATCGCCCGGTCCACCGGCCTGATTGGAGAATCCCTGGACAATTTTGCCGATGCGGCGGTGTACGGGCTTGCCCTTTATGCGGTTGGACATAGCGTGAAAATGCAGGTACGTGCCGCGCATCTTGCTGGTGTACTGCAACTGATCTTGGCTGTGGGCGTACTCATAGAGGTGGTGAGACGCTTTGTATTCGGTAGTGAGCCTGAATCGCTGGTGATGATGGCTATCGCATTCGTCGCATTGATTGCCAATACCAGTTGTCTGCTGCTCATATCCAAACATCGGGAGGGCGGGGCGCACATGAAGGCAAGCTGGATATTCTCGGCCAACGACGTGGTGATCAACCTGGGGGTCATCACCGCCGGCGCTCTGGTCGCGTGGACCGGGTCCAATTATCCGGATCTGATTATCGGCACCATCGCGGGGGTAATTGTACTTAACGGTGCTAGACGCATTCTGGCGCTCAAGGATTAAGCAATGTCCATTTTTGGCAAACATCTGTCACCGTACGCTCTGTTGTCCATCTCCGGCCTGCTGGCAGCGTCTGATCAGGCCGTAAAATGGCTGGTGCAACAATCAATGGCATATGGCGAGTCTATTTCAGTGACCTCATTCTTTAACTGGGTACACGTATGGAATACCGGTGCCGCATTCAGTCTTTTTGCGAATGGTGGAGGCTGGCAGCGCTACTTTTTTATCGGAATCGCGGTAGTGGTCTCGATTTTTCTGATCAAGCTGATCCTTGAAAATCGTCATAAAGGAGAAGCCATCGCTTACAGTCTTATCCTCGGTGGCGCCATGGGCAACCTGATTGACCGGGTCTTTCGCGGCTATGTTGTGGATTCCTTTGATTTCTATTGGCGAGACTGGCATTGGCCGGCCTTCAACCTGGCTGATATTGCAATTGTCCTCGGTGCCTTACTTTTAGTTTCCAGCAGCTTGTTGGGTAAAAAAGCAAACACCAATGCCGAGTCGGATGGATCTGACTGACACCTACGCCTATACAATTCCGCGCCTTCCGGGGTGAAGGCGGCATCGAGCGGAATTTCTTTGCAGCATACGCAGCAGGTGGTGCAACCAGGGTGAGATCGCGAACGTTTTTTGGACACTTCGTTCTATTTGACCCGCAGATCGTGTTGTGATCTGATACTCCCTTTTTGGGAGAGCCATGATGAGCCTTGATGCATTTTCTCAGTATTTCGGTG
>NZ_PXYH01000019.1 GCF_003012795.1 Zobellella taiwanensis | reverse complement strand
GGTTTCTTCAACAAGGGTAAGGTGTTCTATCAGGGTCATGGTCAGGCTCCTTCGGCAAGAGGTGCTGATTAGATCACAGACGATCCACCCGTTCAAATTTCATTAACAAAGTATGATCCCGCCCTGCGTAGATGAAGAGGCAACAGTTCCACCTCTGCTAACACGCTTCAAGCATATCCCTGTGATGCTCAGCTAAGGCAACCCCTGTTGTCTCTTTCAAGTCCCGACGCAGTCTGAGGGCGTGGTGCCAGTAGGTGCTACCCGGGCGATAGCGATGGCGAAGGGAGCAACTCTGCTGGCCTTCCGCACCAAGGAGGGCGAGGCGGAGCCTCCATGGAGAATTCACTGTGTGATGGAGGAGTAGTGCCCTTTGGCCGACTGCCTCCGCCTCGACAGAAGTCAACAGCGCCTCCGACCATGAGAGAATATAGGTTGCCAAGCTGTTGTTGATATGTTAGCGTTAATTACGATGTTGACGTTTACATTTTGCTGACAATGTTAAAAATATCGCAGAGTCAGCATTTTTTAGATTGATGAATGTAAACGTCAACATTTCATTTGGTTACTCGAAAGAGGTGCTTCTACTTTCTGTTGGCGATGCAATGGAAAGCACTATAGGTGATATCAAAGTAAATATTGAATGGTGTCTCGACCATTAACTTTTCGAGATTTTGGTAGTAACTGTAATCCATGGTGTAGATGATGAGCAATATAGCTCTAATCGACACTTGATAAAGAGTGCCTACATATTGAGGCGAGTATTAGAGAAAGGAGTAATATGATGGCTCAAGAACTGGTAGGTAAAGTAGCTGCTGTAACTGGCGCTGCATCAGGTATAGGACTAGCTACTGTCGAGGCGATGATCGCTGCTGGTGCTCGTGTAGTGCTGGTTGACCGCGATGAGGTGGCGTTGAAAACAGTCTGTGAAAAACTTGGTGATGCAGCTATTCCGTTGATCATAGACCTGCTCAATCCAGAAAGTTGCGCGAGTTTATTGCCTGGTATTTTGGAGAAAGTCGAGCAACTCGATATCTTCTATGCGAATGCTGGGAGCTATATTGGTGGAGATCTGATTGAAGCTGATTCAGCAGGGATCGACCGTATGCTGAATCTCAACGTAAATGCTGTTATGAAAAACGTCCATGATGTACTACCGCATATGATCGAACGTGGTACCGGGGACATCGTGGTCACCGGATCAGTCGCTGGTCACTTTCCGGTACCTTGGGAACCGGTCTATGCCGCATCTAAGTGGGCTATTAACTGTTTTGTCCAGACAACGCGCCGCCAGGTCAACAAGCACGGCATCCGTGTTAGCGCGGTGTCACCTGGTCCGGTCATCAGCGCGCTTCTCGCCGACTGGCCGGAAGAAAATCTGAAGAAAGCCAAAGAGAGCGGCAGCCTGATTGAACCGACCGAAGTAGCTGATGCGGTTATGTTCATGCTCACGCGTCCGCGTAACGTGACCATCCGCGATATGATTGTCTTGCCTTCCGCTTTCGACATGTAAGTATTCAATATCGTAATAACCCGGTATAAAAGTACCGGGTTATTATTGTTTTTAACTATTATAGAGTTAACTAAAGATTGCCCTTCCGCCCCTTGCTTTGGCGTCTTGGTCAAGGCCATCCCTGATGCGATTAGCTAGGCAAGTCAATCCCAAACGGGTGGTACGGATAGGCGTGGCCAAAGCCCATAGGGGTTTAGGGTAACGCCATTCTTGGCACAGATGATCTGCTTAGTGGGGTACCTGGTCGTTTTTCAGAATGACCTACTATTTGGAACAGTTATTTAAAGTCTTAACTCACCGCTAATGATTTCGTCATATGGTTGGTACCCCGGATCATCGATCTTTCTCAGCAACATATTAATGGCAGTTAGGCCAAGCTGATAGGTATTATGAGTGATGCAGGGAATCGGCTCGCCAAAAATGTCGGCGTAGGGGACCTGATCGATACTGAATAGGCCAATGTCTTCCCTACTCAGTCCGTGCTGGCGAATCGCCTCAAGAGTACCTAGCATGATCAGTATATTGAGCCCGAAAATAGCATCAGGACGCTTGCCGCTGGCTAGGTAGGCATTGACGGCTTCCCGAGCTGGCGTCTGGGTATAATCGCCATACAGTACATCCAGTTTTGTCGGTTCGGGACATTCGTCTAATGCGCGTCGGATACCAGCGAGCCGGGAAATCGTGATGTTGGATTTTTCCGGTCCTCCTACGATCAGAATATGTCGGTGCCCTTGTTTGAGCAGGGTTCGTGCTCCTTGGTAGCCGCTTTCAGTGTTCTCCAGATAGACACCGGGAAATGGTGCTTTGGCAAGCTTGCGGTCGATCTGGGTCACCGGGATTCTGGCCAACTCAAGCTTGGGCAGGTAAGCCGGATGGTAGTCGTTATCATCGGAAACGACTGACAGAATGAGTCCCGATACTTGGTAGCTGAGCAGGGTATCGACGGCTCGCTCTTCGAGTTCAGGAGAACCATCAGTGTCGAACAGCAACAATGAATAGCCTCGTTTCTTGGCTTCTCGGGAGATTGCTTTGATGATCTCGCCGTAGAAGGGGTTATCAAGGCTAGCCGTGATCAAGCCGACCAGCCTGCTCTCACGGCTCTTGAGGTTACGTGCTAAAGCGTTGGGCACGTAATTGAGTTCACGTGCGACCTCCAGGATCCGGTCTAGCGTTTCCTTCTTGACCTTTTCCGGTCGGTTGAGGGCGCGTGAGACCGTGACTGTCGTCATGTTAACGCGTTTGGCTATGTCGGTAATGGTGGCTTTGCCTGGCTTTGTCATTGGGTAACCTGTCACTGCGAGTAAGGCGCTAGCGCAGCATATCAGCTTTTCGTCAGAGATGTGATCGTCAGAGATGTGATCTGTTGAAATCTACCTGCACGGATGTTGCTAATATGTTTTTTCTGTGTTAGCTTGATTGCAATGTCGACGTTAACATTTTTACGGTGGAGCTGGCAAACCTTACTGCCAGCTTTTTTCAGAAAAAAAATGTAGACGTTAACATTCATGGGTGCTTTAGGTTTGAAATGAATGTTCACTAAATTTCACAATGTGGAACATTAATTTTAATCTGGGGTGTAGCTTAACATTGATTGTTGTATCCAATAATGAAGGATAAAGCCATGACCGTCTTCAAGAAGCACAAACTGACCTCCATCCTTGCCAGCATCTGCTGCGTATCAGGGCTGTCTGGGACTGCACAGGCCGATGAAATTAAAATCGGTATGTCCTTTCAAGAACTTAATAATGCTTACTTTGTTACCATGAAAGAGGCGCTTGAAGAGGCTGCTAATTCTATTGGTGCCACAGTAATCATTACCGATGCCCGTCACGATGTATCCAAGCAGATCAGTGACGTTGAGGACATGCTACAACGAGGCATTGATATCCTGATACTTAACCCTACAGATTCAGTTGGCATTCAGTCTGCAGTGCTGTCGGCAAAGGATGCTGGCGTTGTCACCGTTGCAGTTGATGCCCAAGCTGAAGGGCCTCTTGATTCATTTGTAGGCTCGAAGAACTATGAGGCTGGTCTTTTTGCCTGCAGATATCTGGCCGATAATATTGGCGGTAAGGGGGAGGTTGCTATTCTGGATGGTATTCCTGTTGTGCCCATACTGGAACGTGTGAGGGGATGTAACGATGCACTGAAGGAATATCCAGATATTAAGACTGTTGCCAAGCAAAATGGTAAGCAGGAACGAGATACTGCAATGAATGTAACTGAAAATATACTGCAGGCTAATCCGAATCTTTCTGGTATGTTCAGTGTTAATGATACCGGTTCACTCGGTGCATTGGCCGCAATTGATGCTAGTGGCCTAGATGTCAAGTTGGTTAGTGTAGACGGTCACCCTGAAGCTATAGAAGTCATCCAAAAACAGGGCTCCAAGTTTATCGCCACCTCTGCTCAATACCCTCGTGATCAGATTCGTATAGGGCTTGCTATTGCACTGGCAAAGATGTGGGGTGCGAATGTTCCAGAACATATACCTGTAAACGTGGAGCTGATTGATCAGAAAAAAGCGGCTTCCTTCCACTGGTAGCCTTTCCGAACCCTGCCAGCCTAAAATAGGCTGGTAGGGAGTCTTAGAAATGAAACAGGTACGAGGCCATGTCCAGTCTTCTTACGCTTGAACATATTTCCAAGAGTTTCCCTGGGGTTAAGGCATTGACTGATATCAGCCTTAGGCTAGATAAAGGGGAAATACATGCATTGCTTGGTGAAAACGGTGCCGGTAAATCGACACTGATGAAAATTCTGTGTGGTATTCACCGGCCTGATACCGGCTCGATTTACATCAACGGCAAGCAGATGAATTTTCATAATTATCACGATGCCATTGCTGCCGGTGTGGGCATTATTTTTCAGGAATTCAGCCTGATTCCTTATCTGACAGCGACCGAAAATATCTTTCTAGGGCGTGAGTTGACCAACAAGCTGGGCTTACTGGATCGTGCGACTATGCACATGAAGGCGGAAGCATTATTCGATCGCCTGGGTGTTGAGATCGATCTGGCGGCGTCGGTCGACCACCTCAGCGTCGCCGAGCAGCAGTTCGTCGAAATCGCCAAGGCGCTAGCGCTGGATGCCCGAATTCTGGTGCTCGATGAACCCACCGCAACGTTGACGCCCAGCGAGGCGGAGCATCTGTTCAAAATCATGCGTGAGTTGAAATCCCAAGGCGTCGGTATGATTTTCATCTCGCATCATATGGAAGAAATCTATGAAATCTGCGACCGGATCACCGTTCTGCGTGACGGTTGTGGGGTCGGCGAATGCGAGGTCAAGTCAACTGAGGTTGACGACTTGGTGGAAATGATGGTTGGCCGAAAGATCGAAAATAATTTTCCACATAAGGTACCCCATGCTGATGTACACGAAGTTGTCATCGACGCCCGTTCGATCCAGTTGACCAAGAATGCGCCGGTCAACAGTTTCAAGTTGCAGAAAGGTGAGATTCTCGGATTTGCCGGTTTGGTGGGATCTGGGCGTACTGAACTGGCGATGGGGCTGCTGGGAGGTATATCGGTTTACCGTAAAGATATATTGGTCAACGGTCAGCCCAAGAGCCTGAAGTCGCCCGCTGATGCGCTTAACTGTGGCATCGGGTTGCTGCCGGAGAGCCGTAAGACTGAAGGTCTGGTACTGCCATTCTCAATTCGCGAAAACATTACGCTCAATAATTTGGCCAAGCATTGTGGTAAAGGATTTATCATCAATCACCGTGATGAAGGGGTGGTGGTAGACGAGTTGATGCGCAAAGTAAGGGTCAAGGCACCTGACCACGAAACCCCGGTGAGAAATCTCAGTGGGGGAAACCAGCAGAAAGTAGTTATCGCACGCTGGCTTAATCATGAGTGTAAGGTACTGATCTTTGATGAGCCAACACGCGGTATCGATGTTGGCGCCAAGGCCGAGATCTATCGCTTGATGCGAGCTCTTACAGGTGTGGGTATCTCGATCATCATGATTTCGTCCGAATTACCCGAAATCGTTGGTGTTAGTGACCGAGTCGCAGTATTCCGTCAAGGACAAATAGTCAAAATCCTTGAAGGAGATGATGTCAATCCAAATGAAATAATGCGTTATGCCACAGGAGGTGATCGTGATGGCCAACTTCACTAATACTCAGTCTCAAAAACAGGGGTATAGACTAATGAATGTACAGTGGAGCCGGTGGAGAAAATCACCCATTTTCTATCCGTTGATCGGCTTTATTGTAATTTTCATTGCGATGGCTTTAGTCAACGACAACTTTCTTACCAGCAATAACCTTAGCAATGTGGCACGTCAGGTTTCAATTAATGCCATCATTGCTGTGGGGATGACTTGTGTGATATTGACCGGAGGCATCGATTTGTCTGTTGGTCCTGTAATGGCGCTCGCCGGTACAGTGACAGCTGGCCTGATGATAGCCGGTTTTCCGCCAGAGGTTGCTGTGCTGGCAGGACTGATGGTAGGCGCCCTGTTTGGTGCTTGTAACGGTACTTTCGTGGCCTATGCCAAGATGCCGCCGATCATTGTAACACTGGCGACGATGGGTATCGCCAGAGGGATAGCGTTAATTTATACCGGTGGCTACCCGATCTCCGGTTTGCCAAATGGTTTCTCTTTCTTGGGGCGAGGTGAAGTCTTCGGTCTACAGACTCCCATCCTGATCATGCTGGTGGTCTATGTATTGGCTTATGTTCTTCTGAATAAAACTCCTATCGGTCGTTACATTTATGCTATCGGTGGCAATGAGGAAGCGACACGTCTCAGTGGCATCCGAGTCTCCCGTTATAAGCTGATGGTCTACACACTTAGTGGTACCACTGCAGCGCTAGCTGGAATCGTGCTGACCTCTCGTCTGATGAGTGGACAGCCTAACGCAGGTATAGGCTTTGAACTGGATGCTATTGCCGCAGTGGTACTGGGTGGTACTGCAATTGCCGGCGGGCGTGGCGCCATTATTGGAACCTTGATTGGTGCCATGATGCTCGGTGTTCTCAACAACGGGCTCAATCTGATGGGTGTTTCCCCTTATGTTCAAAATGTGATCAAGGGCGGAATCATCTTGCTAGCAATATATATCAGTCGCTCTCGTGATAAATAATTCGCAATAGATGGTTTTTATATTGGTATTTCCTCCCTGTTCTACAGTGACGGGGTGGTTCGATTAAGGTGCTTGGTCAAGACCTGAGGAAAATTTTATGAGTTATGTGATCGGTGTCGATATCGGTACGCAAAGCACTAAGGCGTTGCTGATGTCGACCAACGGGGCCATCCTCGACCAAGCTTCAGCCGCCTACCAGGTCGATCAACCCCGCCCGATGTGGGCGGAGCAATGGCCTGATGTCTGGTTAGATGCAGTATATGAGGCGGCTGCGCTCGTGGTCGCCCGGAGTAAGGTGCCGGCCAGCGAGATCAAGGCTATCTGTGTCAGCAGCCTGTATGGCGGCTCGGGCATCCCGGTTGACGCTGATATTAAGCCGCTGCATCCCTGCCTGATTTGGATGGATCGTCGAGCCAACGACGAAGTCGAGTGGGTTCGCCAGAATCTAGATCTGGATCAACTACGGCGCATCACCGGCAACGGTGTTGACAGCTACTACGGTTACACCAAGATGCTCTGGCTCAAACGAAACCGGCCGGAGGTTTGGGCGCTGACACGCTATCTGCTGCCGCCCAACAGCTATGTCCAATATCACCTTACCGGCGAGTTAGCGGTCGATCACAGCTCGGCCGGTAATATAGGTGGCGTCTACGATATCGGAGCTCGCGCTTGGTCTAAACCGATGCTTGAAGCGCTTGGTATAGCCCCCGAGTTGATGCCGGCTCGCCTAGTAGAGTCCAGCGAGGTGGTCGGTGGTCTTCTGCCCAAAGCGGCACAGCGGCTCGGACTGAACCCGGGTACGCCGGTGGTGGCTGGGGGCGTTGATGCCGCCATGGCGACCCTGGCCGCGGGTGTAATTGAGCCCGGTAACCATGTCGCGATGATTGGCACCAGCATGTGCTGGGGCTTCATCAACCAGCGTACCGATGCAGGCCATGGCTTGATCAGTATGCCCTACGTGCATAACGGTGCTGAGGATATATACATCTTCGGGGGGGCCATCACCGCTGGTGCCTCGGTCAGTTGGTTCCGGGACCAGTTTTGTGCACAAGAGAAGCAGGCGGCAGTATTGCTTTCTGGTATTGATGTCCACGAGCTGATGGAGCTGGAGGCTGCCAAAACACCGGCCGGTGCCGACGGCTTGGTGTTTCTGCCCTACCTGATGGGGGAACGCAGCCCAGTTTGGGATGCGAAAGCCTCGGGCGCCTATGTTGGCCTGACACTCTTCCACACTAAAGCCCACCTATACCGCGCCGTGCTGGAAGGGTTGGCCTTCGCGTTGCGCCATAATATGGAGTGTGGCCAGCAGGGGGCGGTGCGGCTCGACCCCGAGTTGATCGTGGTCGGGGGGGCAGCGTCGTCGGATCTCTGGATGCAGATCATCGCGGATATTACTGGCTATCCGGTGTTGACCATCGAACAGGAGGTGGAAGCTCCGCTCGGCGGGGCTATGCTGGCGGCGCTGGCGATCGGCGAGATCGACAACCTGGCTCAGGTTCGCGATTGGCGAACACTGCGCTCGCGTGCTCATCCCAATCCTGCCAACAAGGCGATCTATGACCGTATGTTCGAGCAATACTGCGAGATCTATCAGGCGCTGAAACCCTGCATGCATGCGCTGAACAGGCGCTGAACGACAGGCCGGGCTCGCCTCTCTTGGGACTGAGCTCGGTGTCTTTTGGGGGGCCCCCCAATTTTTCTTCGTCGGTGCAGGCTCAGCCTGCGGTTTATTTCCAAAATCAGACTGCGGCAGTAGGGAAGCAGTAGGGAAAGTGTATGCAGTATGCGATCTTCGATATGGATGGCTTGTTGATAGACTCGGAGCCGGTTTGGCTAGAAACACAGTACGCAGTGATGCGAGATCTGTACGGCGTGACCTTGAGTGAGGCCGACTGGCGTTCCTTCCAGGGGCGTAGCAGCCGGGAGTTCTGTCAGGGAATGGCTCAACTGCATGTCGACCAAGGTGTCGACGCAGACGCGCTGCAGGAGCTGTTGCTCAGCCGAATGTTAAAAGTAATCACAGACGCACCTTTGATGCCCGGCGCACGGGAGATGGTCGACTGGCTTTCCGAACAGCAAGTGCCGCTTGCCATCGCCTCTTCGTCCCCTCTGTCCTTCATCGAGGCAGTCGTCGAGAGGCACTCCTTGCCCATCTGGGTGCTGGTCTCCGGTACTGAAGTACCGCGGTCCAAGCCCCATCCAGCGGTGTTTGAACTGGCCGCCGGACGTCTTGGTGCCGACCCGACTCTTTGCCGGGTGTGGGAGGACTCAGTCAACGGCGTCATTGCCGCACGGGCTGCAGGCATGATCGTGACTGCAGTTCCGGACCTAGCCCATCCGGCCCTACAACAATTCAGCATAGCCGATCAGATTCATTCTAATTTACACGACAGTTTGGTCGAATTGCAGGCTAAAAGCCGGTTAACAGAATAATAGGAGACACCATGTCCAATATGCTAGTACAGCTCAAACAGCTTAGCACCGTCGTCGCCGATACCGGCGACCTCGGCGCCATCCGTCGCTTTGCACCCCAGGATGCCACCACCAACCCGTCGCTGATCCTTAAGGCGGTCCAGTCGGGCCAGTATGATGCGCTGCTTGATGAGATCCTCGTTGCTGCCCGCGACCATAAAGGGACACTAGAAGAGGCTGTCGACCAAGCCAGTGATCGTTTGGTCGTGGCGATGGGCTGCTTGATTCTCAACCATATTCCAGGCCGCGTCTCGACCGAGGTTAACGCTCGGCTGTCGTTTGACAGGGATGCCAGCATAGCCAAAGCGCGCCGGTTGGTGACGCTGTACGAAGAGGCTGGTATCAGCCGCGACCGTATCCTGATCAAAATCGCTGCTACTTGGGAGGGGATCCGTGCCGCCGAGGTACTGGAGCGTGAGGGTATTGCATGCAACCTGACGCTGATCTTTAGCTTCACCCAAGCTCGCGCCTGCGCCGAGGCCGGCGCCTTCCTTATCTCGCCGTTTGTTGGTCGCATTCTCGACTGGTATTGCAAGGTTAACCCCGGTACCGACTACGCACCTGACGAAGAGCCGGGCGTACTGCAGGTGCGCGAGATCTACCGCTGGTTCCGTCGTCACCAGTACCCTACGGTGGTGATGGGTGCGAGCTTCCGCAACCGCGGTGAGATCTTGGCACTGGCTGGCTGCGACCGTCTAACCATCAGCCCGGCACTGCTCGAGGAGTTATCTCGTAGAGACGGTTCCGTCGATCGGGTGCTAACCGACAGCGGAGTTTACGCTGAGCGACCGACACCGCTCAACGAGGCCGAGTTTCGCTGGCAGTTCAACGAGGACGCCATGGCAACTGAGAAACTTGCCGAAGGCATCCGCTGCTTCGAGGCGGATCAACTGAAGCTGGAAACACTACTGCGTGAGCGCCTGGCCGGAGGTACTGTATGAACGACCCCAAACTTACGGCTACCCAAGACCGCCGTACCCTAGCTAATGCCATCCGTGCCTTGAGTATGGACGCTGTGCAGCAGGCCAGCTCCGGCCACCCCGGCGCACCGATGGGCATGGCGGATATCGCAGAGGTGCTCTGGCGCGGCCATCTGCGCCACAACCCAACCAACCCGGCCTGGCCCGATCGTGACCGCTTCGTGCTATCCAATGGCCACGGCTCGATGCTGCTGTATAGTTTGCTGCACCTGAGCGGCTACGACCTGCCGATTGACGAACTCAAGCACTTCCGACAACTGCACTCCAAGACCCCGGGCCATCCCGAGTACGGCTATGCTCCTGGTGTTGAGACTACCACTGGCCCGCTGGGGCAGGGACTGGCCAATGCCGTTGGTCTGGCGTTGGCGGAACGAACTCTGTCGGCTCAGTTCAACCGCCCAGGCCACACTATCGTTGATCATCACACTTACGCCTTTGTCGGCGACGGTTGCCTGATGGAGGGGATCTCTCATGAGGTCTGCTCGCTGGCCGGCACCCTAGGACTGGGTAAACTGATTGTGCTCTACGATGACAATGGCATTTCAATCGACGGAGAGGTCGAAGGCTGGTTCAGCGATGACACCCCTGCGCGCTTTCGAGCCTACGGCTGGCAAGTAATTGAGGCGATCGACGGCCATGATGCCGTAGCCATTGATGCGGCACTGTGTGAAGCCAAGACTGATCAACAACGCCCGAGTCTGATCTGCTGCAAGACCACCATCGGCTTTGGTTCGCCGAGCAAGGCCGGTACGCACGACTGCCATGGCTCCCCGCTGGGGGACGACGAGATTGCAGCGACCCGCAAGGCCCTGGATTGGTCGTATGCACCTTTCGAGGTGCCCGACGTGATCCGCTCAGCCTGGGACGCCCGCGACGCTGGTGCCGAATTAGAGTTGGACTGGCGGCAGCGTTTCGCGGCTTATCGCAATGCATTCCCGGGGCAGGCCGCCGAGTTTGAACGTCGCCAGGCCGGCGAACTGCCGTCAACCTGGCAGGCATTGAGAAAGGAACTGTTGTGGAACTGTCAGCAGCAGCGTCGTACCATGGCCAGCCGCAAAAGTTCGCAGGAAGTGCTCGAAGTGCTGGGGCCGGCGTTGCCGGAGCTTCTGGGCGGCTCGGCGGACCTAGCGCCTTCCAACTTGACGCAGTGGTCTGGATCACTATCTGTTTCGGCCGAAGTTGCAGACGGCAACTACATTCATTATGGCGTGCGCGAGTTTGGTATGAGCGCGATAATGAACGGCTTGGCGCTACATGGGGGCTTCATTCCCTACGGCGGTACCTTCTTGATGTTCATGGAATATGCCCGCAACGCAGTGCGTATGGCGGCGCTGATGGGGATTCGCAATATCTTCGTCTATACCCATGATTCCATTGGCCTCGGTGAGGATGGTCCGACCCATCAGCCAATTGAGCAACTGGCGAGCCTGCGCCAGACGCCAAATATGGAGACCTGGCGCCCCTGCGACGAGACTGAAACGGCGGCGGCTTGGTGCTCTGCCCTTGAGCGCACCGACGGCCCCAGTGCGCTGATCTTTTCCCGGCAGAACTTGCCAGCGCAGAGTCGGGATGAAACGCAACTCGGCGACATTTACCACGGCGGCTACATTCTGCGCGACTGCATTGGTATTCCACAGCTGATCCTGCTGGCCACCGGTTCCGAAGTTGCGCTGGCGCAAGCAGCGGCCGACAGGTTGACGGACACGGGGCTGGCTGTACGGGTGGTGTCGTTGCCTTGCGTTGAACGCTTCGCCAAGCAGCCCCCGGCCTACCGCGATACTATACTCCCGCCGTCGGTTCGGGCACGGGTGGCGATTGAGATGGCACAGCCGGACGGCTGGTACCGTTGGGTGGGCCTTGACGGTGCTGTAATTGGCATAGATACCTTTGGTGAATCGGCTCCGGCCCCGGATCTGTTCGAGCATTTCGGCTTCACCGCTGAGCGGGTTGAAAATGAGGCTAGGGCTGTACTAGCGCGCCTGAACGAGGAGAACTGACCATGTATCTGGGTGTGGATTGTGGGACCCAGGGCACCAAGGTGGTGATCCTGGATCAGGAACAGGGCAGGCTGCGCGGCGAGGGCTATGCGCCCCATGAACTGATCAGTGCAGCCAACGGGCGCCGCGAGCAGGAGCCGTGCTGGTGGATCGACGCCTTCCGGCGCGCCTACCACTTGGCGCTGGAACAGGCGAGCATCGACAGCCGGACGATCCGGGCCATCGGCGTCTCAGGCCAGCAGCACGGCCTGGTGATGCTGGACGCACGGGGCGAGGTGATCCGGCCAGCCAAGCTCTGGTGCGACACCGAAACGGCGCCGCAGAACGCCGAGCTGCTGCAGCGGCTCGGCGGCGAGGCTGGCTCAATGGCGCAGCTCGGGCTGGTGCTGGCGACCGGCTATACGTTGTCGAAGCTGCTCTGGCTGAAAGAGCATGAACCCGATAACTTCGGTCGTATCGCCCATATCCTGCTGCCGCACGACTACCTCAACTACTGGCTCAGCGGCGAGATCGCCGCTGAGTATGGCGACGCATCCGGTACCGGTTACTTCGATATCCGCAGCCGCCGCTGGGCACCGCAGGTGCTCGGGCTGGTCGATCCATCCGGACGTCTGGAACGGGTGCTGCCGCCGCTGCTCGAGGCGCAGCAGGCGGTCGGCCGGGTGCGGGCTGAGGTGGCCCGGGAACTGGGCCTCAACGACGACGTCCTAGTGTCCAGCGGTGGCGGCGACAACATGATGGGCGCCATCGGCACCGGCAATATCCGTGATGGTGTCGTTACCCTGAGTCTCGGCACCTCCGGCACCCTCTACGCTTGTTCCGACCGGGTGCCGCAGCAGTTGCATCCGCAGTTGGCGTCGTTTTGCTCGTCGAGCAACGGCTGGTTGCCGCTGATCTGCACCATGAACCTGACCGGCGCGGCCAATGCGGTACGCGAGATGTTTGGGTTGAACTTAGCGCAGTTCAACGCTGAGGCCGTCTCCGCACCCATCGGAGCGGGCGGCATCACAATGTTGCCGTTCCTCAATGGCGAGCGGGTGCCAGTACTGCCTGATGCCACTGGCAGCTTGCTCGGGCTCAATATGCAGAACCTGAGTGCAGCCAATCTTTGTCGTGCGGTGCTGGAAGGCACCACCTTCGGTCTGCGCTATGGCCTCGACCTGCTGCGCGACGCTGGTATCGATAGTCGCGAGATCCGACTGATCGGCGGCGGTTCAAAGAGCACGTTGTGGCGTCAGTTGGTGGCAGACGTAATGAACGCGCGTGTCGTCTGTCCACAGATCGGCGAGGCGGCGGCGCTGGGTGGCGCCATTCAGGCGGCCTGGTGTGATCTCAATCGGATGGGCCAAAGCACCTCGCTCGAATCGCTGTGTGACCGCTTCGTGGCGTTTGACGACGCAGGAGCGGTCGAACCCGTTGCAAGAGACGTGGAAGCTTATGAGGCGGCATACAAAAACTATCGCCAGCACCTGCAGGCGATGTATCAACTGAGCTGAAGCGGACGGTCGCGCAGCAAAGGGCAATAATCAACATACCAGCCATCTTGGATTCGTTGTGTCTGGGTGGCTGGTGATAACCGAGTTTAGGGGCATCAGATGTTTAACGATTTGAAAAACAAGATGATCGTGGTCACCGGCGCGAGCAGCGGCATTGGCTGGTACTGCGTTGAAGCGCTGCGGGCGGAAGGCGCCGGGGTGCTGGCCGTTGGGCGTAATGAAGAGCAACTGCGGGTGCTGAAGGAGAAAACCGGTTGCGATATCGTGGTGGCTGACTTGACGCAACAGTCCGGTCTGGATGCGGTCGAGCGCGAACTTGGTGAAGTCGACGGCTTGGTCAACTGCGCGGGCCTGGCACTGCTCGAACCTGCAGCTGAGGTGACGGCGGATGCCTTCGATCAGATGATGGTGGTGAATGCCCGGGCGACGGCGTTGATGAGCCGGCTGGTTGCACAACGGATGATCGACCAAGGCTGTGGCGGGGCAATCGTCAATGTCTCGAGCCAGGCGGCGCTGGCCTCGCTGCACGACCACCTGGGCTATTCCGCGTCGAAAGCGGCCATGGATGCGATGACGCGCGTACAGTGCGCCGAATGGGGGCCGCATAATATTCGGGTCAACAGCGTAAACCCGACCGTCACCCTGACACCGATGGCTAAGGTGGGCTGGAGCGACCCGGTCAAGGCCGAGGGCATGCTGAGCAGGATTCCGCTTGGCAGATTCGCCGAGCCGGAAGAGGTCGTGCAGCCTATCTTGTTCCTGCTGAGTCAGGCTTCATCAATGATATCGGGTATTGTGTTGCCGATCGATGGGGGCTTTACAGCGGGTTAAAAGGGCTCCAATGGACATTTTGCTTAGAAAGCCTTAATTCTCCTCGGCTCACCCCTCCCGCACTATGCTGGCCAGCCCTTTGGACTGGCTTTCCAGCAATCGGGTAATGCCCTGCAAGTCTGCTTCATAGGCGGCAGGTGAACAGGGTCTGCCCGGCCACGGCGGCCAAGGCGTCGCCGGCCTGGCTCAGGGACTGCAAGGCCTGTTGCTGGCGGCGGGTGAGGGTGCTCAGCTCCTGCATGTCCCGGCCGATGCCCTTGGCCAGTTCCAGTATGCCGGAAAGTGCCTGGGTGACGCCCCGGATCACCGCCTCGCCGCTGCTCACTTCCTGGTGGCTGCTGGCCAGCAGCTCGCGGGTCTGGCGGGCGGACTCGTTGCTGCGAGTGGAGAGCTCGCGCACCTCCTGGGCCACCATCGCGAAGCCCTGGCCGTGCTCGCCGGCATGCCGGTGCTGGAAGTGTGGAAGGCCCAGCAGGTGGTGGTGTTCAAGCGCTCCATGAACACCGGCTACGCCGGGGTGCAGAACCCGCTGTTCTTCCGCGAAAACAGCGTCATGCTGTTCGGCGACGCCAAAGACAGCGTGGACAATATCCTGAAAGCGCTGTAATTCGTTGCAGCTTGTCACCATGAAAAAGGGAGCTTCGGCTCCCTTTTTGTATTATTTCCGCTTCAAGCCGAATGAGCTACTCACATGCTCGGAGCCGAGACAGATCGTTCACCGGTTCAGGAAACAATACCCTGGGCCGAGAGTTCTCTGCGGAGAATATCTGCACCCGCACTCAAGGCATTGAGTTTGGCTCTTGCTACCCGACGAGGTAAGGGGGCCATACCACAGTTGGTACAAGGGTAGAGTTTGTCGGCATCTACAAACTCAAGTGCTTTTCGTAGGGTATTGGCGACTTCCTCCGGCGTCTCTATGGTATGGGTTGCCACATCGATGGCCCCGACCATCACCTTTTTTCCTCGAATGAGTTCAAGCAGCTCGATTGGAACACGGGAGTTGTGACATTCTAATGAGATAATATCGATATTGGACTTTTTCAGTTTGGGAAAGACTTCTTCGTATTGTCTCCACTCGGAACCTAACGTCTTTTTCCAGTCCGTATTGGCTTTGATGCCATAGCCATAGCAAATATGTACGGCGGTTTCACATTTAAGGCCTTCAATGGCTCTCTCGAGAGCTGCAATCCCCCAGTTATTTACCTCATCAAAAAACACATTAAATGCAGGCTCATCAAATTGGATAATATCAACGCCAGCCGCCTCTAATTCTTTGGCTTCCTGGTTGAGTATCTTGGCGAATTCCCAGGCCAGCTTTTCGCGGCTTTTATAATGGTCATCATAAAGCGTATCTATCATGGTCATGGGGCCTGGCAGGGCCCATTTGATGGGTTGCCTGGTTTGCTGACGTAAAAACCTGGCATCCTCAACAAAAACCGGCTTCTGGCGACTGACTGCACCAACGACCGTCGGTACACTCGCATCATAGCGGTCACGAATTTTAACGGTCTTGCGTTTTTCAAAATCAACACCGCTAAGGTGCTCAATAAAGGTGGTCACAAAGTGTTGGCGCGTTTGCTCGCCATCACTGACAATATCAATGCCTGCTTGTTGCTGCTCTTGCAACGATACCAGCAAAGCATCATGTTTTCCCTCAAGCAATTCCTCTTCCTGCAATTTCCAGGGTGACCAAAGTGTCTCAGGTTGTGCAAGCCAGGAAGGTTTGGGTAAACTGCCTGCAGTGGAAGTGGGTAATAATTTTTTCATAATAAATACCGTTTATATCCTGCTAATGATTAGGCGTAATTGGCAGACCATTGTTAAATAATAGATTGGTATGGTTTGATAAAGTACTTCTCAGCAAGTTTTCCCTGCTTGATGGCTAACTGGCTACGCTCTTCTCGGTCATAAACAATCCGAGTTAATGAGTAATCCCGGTTTTTCAGGTTTGGTTTGTAGCATTTTCCCGCCGCTGCGTTGGCATTGTAAATTTCAGGCCGGTAGATTTTTTGAAACGTTTCCATTGTGCTGATGGTGCTTATCAATTCAAGGTTGCTGTAATCATTGAGCAAATCACCAAAAAAGTAAAAAGCCAGAGGCGCAACGCTATGTGACGGCATAAAATAACGAACTTTCAACCCCATCTTCTTGAAGTATTGTTCAGTCAGGGATGATTCATTGGGCAGGTACTCAACACCCAATATGGGGTGATGGTTTTCCGTTTGATGATAAGTCTTGTTATCGGAAACACTGAGGCATATTACAGGTGGTTTAGTGAAATTCTGCTTGTAGGCACCGGAGTTCACAAAACATTTAAAAAGTCTGCCGTGCAGATCGCCAAAGTTCTCCGGAATGCTGAAACCGGGTTTGTTCTTGTTGTGTTCCAACAACAGTACGCTAAAGTCGTAATCCCGTACGTACGAAGAAAAGTTATTTCCTACAATACCTTCAATGCGTTTGTTGGTTTTGTGATCGACGACATTTGTTTTCAATATCTCGATAGTGGGAAAGCTCTGGCCATTGTCTTCGTTACTAATGTTCATATCAACGGAAATGATTTCAAGTTCAACAGAATAACGATCTCCTTTGGGGTTGTCCCAATGGGCCAGGGCATTGAACCGATTGTCAATCATCGCCAAGGCGTTGCGCAAGTTTGCCCGGCAGTTATCTCCTCTGGCCAGATTGGCGAAGTTGGTGGTAAGACGCGTACTGTCAGAGGGCTGATAGTTTTCATCGAAAGCGATGCTGTTGATGGTAAATTTAAATTCGTTACTCATAATCTCCTGACACCCCATTTCCCGCACTAAAATCTGAGTTTGTTTATTGTTCTTTCCGGACTTGATCATCACCTTTGTTTGGAAGTCCGGATGTCTAGAGCTGAACATGGCTATGTTATACAGGGGACATTGCATGAGAAAAAGTGATTTTACCTCATAAATGCATGCAATATTTTCATGGTTTTCGGTGGGACTGTGCTCACAAGAGCAAGCGGTATGCCGGATTCACGGTGCGCAGCCTGCTTCGATCAACGTCGGCGATGCCCGTAAACCTTGGGCCCGCTAAATAACAGTTCCGAATGGTAGCTCACTGTCGGCAGCGACCGGATTCCGCTAAGTAGACCCTCCGCGCCAGGGCCGGAAAATGCTCCTGCCGCTCCGGTATTCCCGCCATCCCTGGCGGTCAGAAGCGCGGCACAGCCCCATGGGTTCACGGCGTGTCTGCGTGCGGGACCCGGTCGATGTAGCACTATTATGATCAGTGATTTAGGTGTGTAACGAGCAGGACACAACCACCTCTGACAGATGCTGTAACACCTGGCAGAGGCGGCAGCGGTATGATCAAAGAGAGGAGGGAGCTTGAATAAAAAAAGCAGCGTGATCATCTGATCTTCTGAGCCTGAACAATGAAATCACTCAGGTAATCAATCTGCTCTTCGCCTTTTCGTATTCCCAAAAAGATCTGTTTTTTAATCCCGTGTTGACCGAAGCGGAGGCTTTTAATGGCTATTGTTTTGGCGAATTCATCCACCAACCAACCTGGCAACGCACAGACGCCTCTGCCTGCGGCCACCATTTGCAGCATGATTTCCGTCGTTTCGATAGTCTTGTGTTTTTTTACCGTACATTTTGCGGGGTTTAAAAACTGACTGTAAATATCCAGTCGCTCAGGCTCTACCGGATAGCTGAATAAGACTTCTTCACTCAGCTGTTCAGGCATGATCGAGTCTTGCGTGGAAAGAGGATGAGATGCTGAAACGACGAGTCTATGTTCATAGTCAAATACCGGTATAAAGGTTACCTTGGGTGTATGCAAGGGATCCGGAGTAACCAGGATGTCAATTTCGTAGCTATGCAGGGCACCCAGGCCGCCGAACTGGAATTCCTGCTTTACGTCAATATCAACGTTGGGCCATGTGTCAAGATAAGGTTCAATCACTTTTAACAGCCATTGATAGCAAGGGTGGCATTCCATGCCGATACGCAGTGAACCCATTTCCCCTGTCGCTATCTGACGCAACAGCAGTTCGGTGTGTTTAAATTGAGGTAATACTCGGTTGGCAAGCGTCAGAATGCGTTCACCCGCATTGGTAAGGCGCAAGTTTCTCCCTTCTTTTTGCCAGACAGGTGTTTTGATCTGGCCTTCTAATTTTTTGATGCTGTGGCTTAATGCTGACTGGGATAAATTTAACGATTCAGCAGCCTGGGTTAGCGTTCCTTGCTCCTTTATGGCTGCCAGTACTTCAAGGTGAAACCGTTCCAACATCACTTAACTCCGGTTTTAGTGCTTAATACGTTGAATGTAATTTATGACTTATTGAAAATATATCATTATTTTATTGTTAAAATGTCGCCGATGTCTTGCCAAGCTTCGGTCAATCCCTTAGTTTCTAATGTTTTTTAAGGTCTCGGGGCAAAAATCATGGATACATGGCGCGGCGTGGTGCCGCTTACCCTGCCGGTGATGATGGGCTATTTGCCACTGGGAGCGGTATTCGGGGTGCTGTGGGTGGATGCGGGCCTGAGCTGGTACTGGGCGCCGCTGATGAGCGTGCTGGTCTATGCGGGCGCCCTGCAATACCTGGCGGTGGGCATGCTGGCGGCGGGCATCGGCTGGATCGATCTGGCGGTGGCGGCGCTGCTGGTGAATTTCCGCCACCTGTTCTACGGTCTGTCGCTTTACCACCTGTTGCCGAAGGGCGCCCTCGGCCGCCAGTACTTCATTTTCGGCATCACCGACGAAACCTATTCCCTGCTCAGCGCCTCCGGCCAGGTGAAGGACAGCAAGACCGCCCTGCTGGTGACGCTGTTCAATCAGGGCTACTGGGTGCTGGGCACCCTGGCGGGCATACTGCTGGCGCGGGGCCTGCCCCCCGGACTGCAGGGCCTGGACTTCGCCCTCACCGCCCTGTTCACCGTGCTGGCGGTGGAGCAGATCCGCGCCAAAAAGGACTGGGGCGCCGTGGCCCTGGGGCTGTTGGCGGCGGCCGTGGCCGGTATCTGGGTCAGTGAGTACTTCCTGCTGGTGGCCTCGCTGATGCTGGTGCTGGTGTTGCTGGCCTGGCCGGAAGCGAAGCGGGAGGCGGCCCATGTCTGAACTTGACTACCTGCTGGCGGCGCTGATCATGGGGACGGTCACTTTCGGTCTGCGCGCCTTCCCCTTTGTGGCCCGGGGTTTTATCGCCCACCACAGGCGCATCCAGGTGCTTGGCCGGCGGCTGCCGGTGGCCATGATGGTGCTGCTCACCCTCTATGCCATGGGGGTGCACCAGTGGAGCGAGCCTGCCGACGGCACCAACCAGCTGATCGCGGTGCTGGTGGTAGCAGTGCTGCAGCTGTGGCGCCGGCAGGCGCTGCTCAGCATCCTTGCCGGCACCCTGGTGTACATGGCGCTGATGAACGGCTGGCTGGGGCTCTGATCCCGGCCGGCTTTCGGCTATAATCCGGCTCCCGCATTTTTCCGGATGAGCCACCATGAAGATGACCCCTGCTTTGCGCGCCCGACTGCTGGGCCTGATAACCCTGTGCCTGGGCTCCCTGGCCCAGGCCGCGCCTTTCGTGTTTACCGCCATCCCCGATCAGGACGAGCGCCACCTGACCGAGCGCTTCGGCAAGATTGCCGACTACCTGTCCGAACAGCTGGAGGTGGAGGTGCAGTACATTCCGGTGAAGAGCTACCCGGCGGCGGTGAGCGCCTTTCGCAACGATCAGGTGCAGCTGGCCTGGTTCGGCGGCCTGACCGGGGTGCAGGCCCGCGAGCTGGTGCCGGGCAGCGAGGCCATCGCCCAGGGGGTGGAGGACACCGAGTTCGTCAGCTACATCATCGCCCACGCCAGCACTGGCCTGGGAGAGAGTGAGCAGTTACCCGCCGGCCTTGCCGGCAAGCGCTTCACCTTCGGCGACAAGGGCTCCACCTCCGGCCGGCTGATGCCCGAGTTCTACCTGCGCCAGCACTTCGGCCAGGCGCCGGAGCAGCTGTTCTCCCGGGTCGGCTTTTCCGGCGACCACAACCGCACCATCAGCCTGGTGCAGTCCGGCGCCTTCGAGCTGGGCGCGGTGAACTACGCGGTGTGGGAGGCGGAAAAGGCCAAGGGCAATATCGACGAGAGCAAGGTCCGGGTGATCTGGGCCACGCCGGCCTATCCCGACTACCAGTGGAGCATCCGCGGCGACGTGGACGCGCGCTTCGGCGCCGGCTTCAAGCAGAAGGTGCAGCAGGCGCTGCTGGAGATGAAAGACCCCGCGCTGCTGGCGGCCTTTCCCCGCTCCGGCTTTATCGCGGCGAGCAACGACGACTACGCCCCCATCCGCGACACCGCCGTGGCCATCGGCATCATGGATCCCGAGCCGTAATGGACAAGGGCGCCAGCCTGTTCCGCTTCCACCAGGACACCCTGGGCTACGCAGGCACCCCCGTGTTGCGCGAGTTGTCGCTGGAGGTGAGGGAAGGGGAAAAAGTCGCCCTGCTGGGTGAGTCGGGCACCGGCAAGAGCACCCTGCTGCGCCGGCTGCGCGAGCTGCGCCCGCTGGAGGTGGCCTGGTGCCCGCAGCATCCGGGGCTGGTGCCCATGCTGTCGGCCTTTCACAACATCTACATGGGGCGGCTCGAACGCCATCCCTTCTGGTACAACCTGGCCAACCTGGTGCGGCCTCTGGCCCGTCCCCGGGCCGAGATCACCGAGCTGGCCAGCCAGCTGGGGCTGGCCGGCCAGCTGTGGACCGCCGCCGAGCGGCTTTCCGGCGGCCAGCAGGGCCGGGTCGGCCTGGGCCGGGCCCTGTACCAGCAAAAGCCCATCTTTATCGGCGACGAGCCGGTGTCGGCGTTGGACGAGCGCCAGGCCGACGAGCTGTTGCGGCTGGTCTGTGCCCGCCACCGCACAGTAGTGCTGGCGCTGCACAATGTGGAGCAGGCACTCACTCACTGTACCCGCATCGTCGGCCTGCGCCAGGGGCGGGTGGTGCTGGACGCGGCCAGCCAGGCGCTGACCCCGGACCAGCTGCGCACCCTGTACCGGAGCCGCTGATGGCCCAGCCGCAGCCGGCCCGGGCCATGGTGCACAGCAGCCTGCTGTTCCTGCTGCTGGCGCTGTTGTGCCTGCCCTGGGCCGATCTGTCCGTCACCGCCCTCGACCCCTGGCACGAGCTTTCCCGCTTGGGCACCGGCCTGCTGCTGCCGGCCCCGCCCGAGGCGGGGACCCTGCTGTCGGCGCTGGCCAACACCCTGGCCTTCGCCCTGCAGGGGGTGGCCCTGGGCGCGGTGCTGGGGCTGGGGCTGGCGGCGGGCTACCGCCTGCCCTGGGTGCGCCGGCTGGCGGCGGCCCTGCGGGCGGTACACGAGCTGTTCTGGGCGCTGCTGTTCATCCAGTTGCTGGGGCTCACGGCGCCGGCCGGGGTGCTGGCCATCGCGCTGCCCTACGCCGGCACCTTCGCCAAGATCTACGGCGAGCTGTTCGAAGAGGCGGATCCGGCGCCGGAGCAGGCGCTTGCACCGGGCATCGGCGGCCTGTCCCGGCTGCTGTTCATCCAGTTGCCCCTGTGCTGGCGGCAGATGGCCACCTACACCGGTTACCGGCTGGAGTGCGGTATCCGCAGCTCGGCGGTACTGGGCTTTATCGGCCTGCCGACCCTGGGCTATCACCTGGAATCCCTGCTGCGCCAGGGCTACTACCATGAGGCGGCGAGCTTCTTCTACGCCCTGGTGCTGATCATCGCCACCATCAAGTGGTGGCTCCGCCCCCGGTTGGTGCCGCTCTACCTGCTGGCGGCGCTGCTCTGGCTGCCGCCGCTGGCCGGGCTGGACTGGGCGCTGATGGTGCGCTTTTTCACTGAAGATATCGTGCCCGCCCCGCTGCGGGTCGGCGACTGGGCCGGGCTCTGGCCCTGGCTGGGGGCGTTGTGGCGGGGGCAGGTGGCGCCCGGGCTGTTCAACACCCTGGTGCTGGCGCTGCTGGCGCTGGTGGTCACCGCGCTGCTGGCGCTGGCCTGGTTTCCGGCCATCTCCCGCCGCTTCGGCAACCCGGCCAGCCGTACCCTCAGCCACGGGTGGCTGGTGCTGATGCGCTCCCTGCCCGAATACCTGCTGGCCTTTATCGGCATGCTGCTGCTCGGCCCGGGCATGCTGCCGGCCATGCTGGCGCTCGGCCTGCACAACGGCGCCATCATCGCCCACCTGCTGGGGCATCATCTCAATGGCCTGGTGCTGCGGGAGGACGCTCCCCGCGGAGTGAATCTTTACCTGTTCGAGGTGCTGCCCCGGCTGTACCGGGCCTTTATGGCCTACAGTCTGTACCGGTTCGAGAACCTGATCCGGGAAACGGCGATACTGGGCATGCTGGGCATTCCCACCCTGGGATTTTTTATCGATTCGGCGTTCAGCGAGTTCCGCTTCGACCGGGCCATGGCGTTGCTGCTGGTGTGCGCCGGACTCAATATCCTGGTGGATGCCCTGGCCCGGCGCCTGCGCCGCCGGCTGCACCTGAGCAGCCGGGCGGAGGTGTTGTGAGGATTAAAGCACCAGGCCGCCGTCGATTTTCAGCACCTGGCCGGTGATGTAGCGCGAGCGCTCGCTCGCCAGGAACAGCACGCCCTCGGCGATGTCCCGGGGTTCACCCAACTCGCCCAGGGGGATGCGGGAACGCATCTTGTCCAGTACCTTCTCCGGCACCGCCTGGGTCATCTCGGTGTTGATAAAGCCGGGGGCGATGCAGTTGGCGCGGATCCGGGCACCGCCGCGGGCGAACTCCTTGGCCCAGCCCTTGGTCATGGCAATGATGCCGCCCTTGCTGGCCGCGTAGTTGCTCTGGCCGATGTTGCCGTCGGTGCCGACGATGGAGGAGATACTGACGATGCTGCCCCGCCCCTGCAGTTTCATCAAGGGAATCATGGCCTGGGTCATCATAAACACCCCCTTGAGGTTGACATCCATCACCCGATCCCAGTCCGCTTCGGTCATTTTGTCGAGCAGGGCGTCGCGGGTGATACCGGCGTTGTTCACCAGCACGTCCACCCGGCCGTGCTCGGCCAGGATGCGGCCGCTCAGCTCGCTCAGGGCGACCGGATCGCACACGTCCAGGGTGGCACCGGTCATATTGGGGTAGGCTTCCATCCAGCCGAGGGCCGGCGCCAGGTTGATGTCGCAGGCATAGACCCGGGTGGCACCGCTCTCGGCCAGGGTTTCGCTGATGGCCCGGCCCAGGCCCCGGGCGGCGCCGGTCACCACGCAGATCTTGCCGTTCATGTCGTCGTTGTTGTGGCTCATGGTCGTTATCCTTGTTGTAGATGGGGTGCAATGGTCCGACCTGTGGCAGGACCCTAAGGACATCTTAGCTAATTTTTTGCGCCGCATTGTGATGAGTCTCTAATTTAATCGAATATTCACGTTGCGGGGCATTGTTGCCATGGGTGCCTGCATCAGCAGATTTGAACAGATTTATCGTTGAAATAATAAAGAAAAGAGGGGTGGCAAGACGAAGGAGCAGAGAGCCGTTGACTGCCGGGCACTATGGAGAGAGCCTTTATCTGGTCAGCGCATGATGGATTTTTTGTGCGACGCACATGGAGAGGTAACAAAAAGGGCCCGCATTGGCGGGCCCCTTGTAAAACGTCGCAGAGCGGATTAGTTGCCGTTCCAGGCGGCGATCAGGGCGCGTTCTTCGTCGGTCATCTGGGTCATGTTGCCGAGGGGCATGTAACCACTGGCCACCACCTGCTTGATTTGCTGGGCCAGGACCTGGGTTTTGTCCTCGGAGTCCATCATCATGCCGGCCGGGGCGGAGGCAAAGCCGGGCTGGCTCGGCTGGGCCGCATGGCATTGCACACAGCGCGCTTCCATGATGCCCTGCACCTGGGCCAGGGTCACACTGGGCGCGGCGTCAGCACTTGCCTCGCTGCCCTGGGTGGCAACCGCCGGCTGGGGCTTGGGTGCGGCTATCCATACCACCGCCAGGATCAGTACCACGCCCGCTGCCGGATAGGCCGGCTTGTGCTGGCCGGAGTGCATCAGCACGAAGTACTGGCGGATCAGGGCGCCGGCAAAGATGAACAGCGTCATGATCACCCAGGCCTGGGGATGGTTGTAGGTGAAGGAGTAGTGGTTGCTCAGCATCAGCAGCAGCACCGGCAGGGTGAAGTAGGTGTTGTGCACCGAACGCTGTTTGCCGCGCTTGCCGTCGATCGGATTCGGGGTTTCGCCAGCCTTGAGCGCCTTCACCATGCGGCGCTGGCCGGGGATGATCCAGAAGAACACATTGGCGGACATGGCGGTGGCCATGACGGCGCCGGTGATCAGGAAAGCGGCGCGGCCGGAGAAAATATGGGAACTCAGGTAGGCGACCACCACCATCATCACCGCCACGGCGATACTGAGCACACCGTCGCGCTCCATGTTGGGGCTGATGCGCTTGCACAGTTCGTTGTACACAATCCAGCCCATGGCCAGGAATACCAGGGCCACGACGTTGGCCTGCCAGCCGGTCAGGTTGGCGGCCCACTCCCAGGGAGAGTTGGGGTTGACCAGATAGAAGCTAGGCTTGGTCATGTACAGCAGGGTGAACAGGGCGAAGCCGGACAGCCAGGTGGTGTAGGATTTCCAGAAGGACCAGTGCAGGTCATCCGGCAGTTTTTCCGGGCTGGTGGCATACTTCTGGTTGTGGTAGAAACCACCGCCGTGTACCGCCCACATCTCGCCAAACACGCCCTTCTTTTTGCACTCTTCCGCCTTGGGCGGCTTGAGGCCGTTATCGAGCATGACGAAGTAGATCGATTCGCCGATCCAGGCGACGGCGGCAATGACGTGCAGCCATCTCAGCAACAAGTTACCAAATTCCAGCAGATACGCTTCCATGGTATTACCTTCTCTGTTTCATGTTTTATTACTTGGACCCTAGCGCATCGAAACAGATGCCCTGCCGGAGGCGGGAGCTGAGACCACATGCGCTGCCTTCTGGTTCAAACTGTATACAGTTTAAAATTTAAAGTGTTGACAATTTATGGGGTGATTTTTTTCAATTATATGATGTTTGTCAATATTCTTTAACAGTTAATTTCGTGGGGCTGATGCCAAAAAAGAATTAATGACCCATTGATCAGCTTTAAAGTTCTTTTATTTCATAGCCTTACTGGCTGGCCTGGATGGGATGGCGCTGTGCTCACTCTGGCGGACAATCCGTCGGCTGCGCCGGGCATGGACCATGATACCGGATATGACCGGCCAAGTGGCGGCAGTCTGTCGAAAAGGTCAAAGCAGGGATGTAGAACCTCTTGTATACAGCCTGTCAGGCCGGGCGGCGGGAGCTGAACTGGGCGACCCTGTGGGCCAGCAGCCGGTGCAGCGGTGCCGGGTCAAAGTCCGGATCCAGCCGGCTCAGCACATGGGCCAGGCTTTCCAGGGTAGACAGAGCCTGGCCGCCGGGACCCTTGCGGATGGCGTAGCGACTGGCGGGAGCCCGGCTGAAGCTGAGCGCCGGCAAATCTTGCAGCCAGGGGTTGAGGTGGCACAGGCGGCGGGTTTTGCGCCAGGTACCGTCGAGTACCACCAGGCCGCCCGGAGCCAGGGAGCCGGGTGGGTGGGTGTCGATGTCCGCTGCGTCGGGGGCGGGATAGAGCAGCCACCATGCTCCCCGGGGCGGCGGTGGTGGCGCAGGCAGAGTCTCCGTCACCGTCAGCTCCATCTCCGGCAAGGCCAGCTGCAGCAACGGGACCGTGCTTTTGGCATGGCGGGCTTCCTTGGGATGCTGGATCAGCATTACCGGCAAAGGGCAGGGTTGGGGCTGTACCAGGGGGCAGAGGCAGGTGGCCAGGGGCAAACGGCAGCGGGGGCAATAAGAGCGGGACATGGCACTCTCCGGCTTAAACGAGCCATGATAGCCGCCGCGGCCGGCGGTGCAAAGGCCGCCGCTTCAGGAAGTGTTAATACAGATATCGTTAATTGACACTCCGTTAACAAGGGCATAGACCTTTATAGAGCCGGGTCGTTTCCGGCTTGCGAAGCCCTGTCAGTCCATAAGGAGAATGGTCGTGAACCCTACCCATTATACCTCCCATCCGCCGGCGTCCGCCGAGGGACCGGATAGCCCGCAGCGCCGCCAGCTGCTGCTGGGCGGTGCCGGCCTGGCCGCCACCGCCGGTCTGGCCGGCCTGGCGCCCCGAGCTTGGGCCCAGGCGGCCGAGCTGCCCGAATACGTGGGCTGGAAGGATGCCCAGGCACTCATCATGCACAGCGCCAATACCCTGGAAACCCGCCGTGACGCCATTGGCCGTGGCATCCTGACGCCCAGCGACCAGTTGTTCGTGCGTAACAACCTGTCGGCGCCGGACAGCGCTATCATGGCCAGCCCCGACGATTGGAGCCTGGACATACTGGGCACCACCCGTTCACAGCGTTTTACCCTGGGCCAGCTCAAGACCCTGGGAGTGGAAACCGTGGTCAGCGTGCTGCAGTGTTCCGGCAACGGCCGTAAATTTTTCCCCCATGGCGCCAGCGGCACCCAGTGGGAAACCGGTGCCGCCGGTTGCGTGGCCTGGACCGGTGTGCCGCTGCGCGAACTGGTGCGTGAACTGGGCGGCGTGATGGAGGGCATGAACTACATCACCGGCACCGGCGGCGAAACCCTGCCCGATGGCCTGGATCCCAAGTCGATCATGGTGGAACGCTCCGTGCCCCTGGCGGCTCTGGAGCAGGCGCTGCTGGCCTGGGAAATGAACGACGAACCCCTGTCCCTGGCCCATGGCGGCCCCCTGCGGCTGGTGATTCCCGGCTATTTCGGGGTCAACAACGTCAAATATCTCCGCCAGCTTGCCTTCACCCGGGAGCAGACCGATGCCAAGATCCAGGCTTCCGGCTTCCGGCTACCGGGTACGGGATCTGGGCGTGGAAGGTGCGCCGGATCAGCCTTCCATGTGGGAAATGCCGGTCAAATCCTGGATTACCTCGCCCCTGCAGTCGGCAGTGGCCGGGCGGACCCTGATTTACGGTGTGGCCTTCGGTGGCGTGCATGCCCTGAGCAAGGTGGAGGTGTCGGTCGACGGCGGCGAACGCTGGGCCGAGGCGCGTTTGCTGGGGCCGGACCTGGGACGGTTTGCCTGGCGCCCCTTTGTGCTGGCGGCCGAACTGGCGACGGGGGAATACCGGTTGGTCAGCCGGGCGACGGACGACCAGGGCCAGGTTCAGCCCAGAGACAGGGTGGACAACGAAAGGGGATATGGTCACAACGGCTGGCAGGATCACGGCGTGACCCTGACGGTGGCCTGAAACGGCGGGCCAGCCAGGCCCGTCTTTTAACCAGTGAGGACAGCAATGCGGCAATGGATGACAGCGGCCCTGTGGCCAGCCCTGGTTCTGCCGGCCCTGGCCGGGGACCCCCTGGCGGAAGGGCGCAGGATTTTTACCGAACTGGCCCAACCCAGTTGCAGCCTGTGCCATACCCTGAATGATGCGGGCAGCGCCGGCCAGATTGGCCCCAACCTGGATGAACTCAGGCCCACGGCGGAACAGGTTGGCAAGGCCGTCAGCGGCGGCGTGGGCATAATGCCGCCCTTTGCCGACAGCCTGAGTCCGGAACAGATATCGGCCGTGGCGGCCTATGTGGCCGGCGTGGCCGGATCCTGAGCCGGCAACTGTTCCGGTTTAATGCCCAGCCGCTGGCAAAGGGCTTTCAGCCGCGTCGGCGGTGGCGGGCTGCCAGCACGGTGGCCCGGCCGATAATATCGCTCAGCCTGGCCACCACCATGGGATCCTGCGCGGCGATGAGGGCTTGCATAAAGGGGCATATCCTTACAACTCGGGATGAGTCCAGATGATAACGCCCCCGGTGCCGTGCCGGTAGTCCCGGTGGTGCTCCCGGCCTTGCACCGAGGACATGGATTGTGTAGTGCCGCCAGATCAGTGAAAATAGCCGCCGGATATTTTTCACCCGGCGACGGGTCGCCCCCGGTATCGCACCGGTGCGGCGGCAGACAGTCCGTGCCCAAACAGAAGATACACATCGATGTCAAACAGCTCTATCGCGCAGGAGGTCTCGCGTCGCAGGACCTTCGCCATCATTTCGCACCCGGATGCGGGTAAGACCACCATCACCGAAAAGGTGCTGCTGCACGGGCGCGCCATCCAGACCGCCGGCACCGTCAAGGGGCGGGGATCCAACCAGCACGCCAAGTCCGACTGGATGGAGATGGAAAAGGAGCGGGGTATCTCGGTCACCACTTCCGTGATGCAGTTTCCTTACAACGACCGCTTGGTGAACCTGCTCGATACCCCAGGTCACGAAGACTTCTCGGAAGACACCTACCGCACCCTGACTGCGGTGGACTCCTGCCTGATGGTGATCGATGCCGCCAAGGGCGTGGAAGACCGTACCCGCAAGCTGATGGAAGTGACCCGCCTGCGCGACACCCCCATCGTCACCTTTATGAACAAGCTGGATCGGGACATCCGCGATCCCATGGAGCTGCTCGACGAGGTGGAAACCGAGCTCAACATCATGTGCGCCCCCGTCACCTGGCCCATCGGCAGCGGCAAGCTGTTCAAGGGGGTCTACCATCTGCACCGGGACGAGACCATCCTCTATCAGTCCGGCCAGGGCCACACCATACAGGAAGTGCGCATTGTCAAGGGCCTGGACAATCCCGAGCTGGATGAGGCGGTGGGCGACGACTTCGCCGCCCAGCTGCGCGAAGAGCTGGAGCTGGTGATGGGCGCCTCCCACGAGTTCGACCGGGAGCTGTTCCTGGCCGGTGAACTGACGCCGGTGTTCTTCGGCACTGCCCTCGGCAACTTCGGCGTGGATCACATGCTCGACGGTCTCACCGAGTGGGCGCCGGCGCCTCTGCCGCGCCAGGCCCACGAGCGGGAAGTGCCGGCCTCGGACGAGAAATTTTCCGGTTTTGTGTTCAAAATCCAGGCCAACATGGATCCCAAGCACCGGGACCGCATCGCCTTTATGCGCATCGTGTCCGGCAAGTACAGCCAGGGCATGAAGATGAAGCACGTCCGCATCGGCAAGACGGTCAGCATCTCCGACGCCGTGACCTTTATGGCCGGCGACCGGGAGCGGGCCGAGGAAGCCTTTGCCGGTGACATCATCGGCCTGCACAACCACGGCACCATCCAGATCGGCGACACCTTTACCCAGGGTGAGGATCTCAAGTTCTCGGGCATCCCCAACTTTGCCCCCGAACTGTTCCGCCGTATCCGGCTGCGCGACCCGCTCAAGCAAAAGCAACTGCTCAAGGGCCTGGTACAGCTCTCGGAGGAAGGCGCAGTGCAGGTGTTCCGTCCGCTCGACAACAACGACCTGATCGTGGGCGCCGTGGGGGTGCTGCAGTTCGACGTGGTGGTGGCCCGGCTCAAATCCGAATACAACGTGGATGCCCTGTACGAGGCGGTGAACGTGTCTACCGCCCGCTGGGTATACTGCAAGGACGCCAAAAAACTGGACGAGTTCCAGCGCAAGATGTCCCTCAACCTGGCCCTCGACGGGGGCGACAACCTCACCTATATCGCCCCCACCATGGTCAACCTCAACCTGACCCGGGAGCGTTACCCGGATATCGAGTTCAGCAAAACCCGGGAACACTAACAACGCCCCAAGCCCCGGCCGGTCGCCGGGGCTTTTTTGTTTCGGCCCGGCTGAAACCCGGCCCGAGGGAGGGAAAATCATGCGCCTGACCGACAGCCACTGCCATTTCGACTTTGCCGCCTTCGATGACGACAGGCCGGGCCACTGGCAACGCGCCAACGCGCTGGGGGTGCGCCGCCTGGTGATCCCCGGGGTGGAAGAGGCCCAGTGGCCACGGCTGCCGGCCCTCTGCGCCGGACTGGGAGGCGTGCATTACGCCCTGGGGCTGCATCCCTGGTGGGTGGAGCGGGCGTCCGCCGACTGGCAAGGGCGGCTGGTGCAAGCCCTGGACGAAGCCGATCACCGCTGTGTCGCCCTCGGCGAGATGGGGCTGGATGCGGCCATCCCGCTGCCCCTGGCGGAGCAGGAAGCCGCATTGCTGTTCCAGCTAGGGCTGGCCCGGGAACGGGAGTTACCGGTGATACTGCACAGCCACAAGAGCCACGACACCCTGCTGAAATGGCTGCGCCGCCATCCCCCCAAGGGTGGGGTGGTGCACGGCTTTTCCGGCTCCCTGCAGCAGGCCGAGGCCTTCTGGCGGCTGGGCATTCACCTCGGAGTGGGCGGCACCATCACCTATCCGAGGGCCCGCAAGACCCGCCACACCCTGGCCGCCATGCCGGCAGACGCCCTGGTGCTGGAAACCGACGCCCCCGACATGCCCCTGTGCGGCTTTCAGGGCCAGCCCAACCATCCCGCCCGCCTGCCCCTGGTGCTGGCCGCGCTCGCCGAGCTGCGCGGCGAGGAGTCCGAGCCGCTGGCCGCACAACTGGAAGCCAATGTCGAACGGTTGTTCGGCTGGCGCTGAGGCCGTGCCAAGAAAAACGTTTTCGTTCTAAAAACCATAATTTTATTGGCTTTTTGCTCGATTATTGCCGCTGTTTTCCTATTCTGTTGTCAGCGAACTCGTATAATCCCGCCCAGCTGACAATGACTGTCGGGCCCTTGTTTTCCGCTGCTACTGAAGGATAGAACTATGACGTTGATCATGAGTCTGGTGGGGATGGCGACGCTTATCCTGATTGCCATACTGTTTTCGAGCAATCGCGGTGCCATCCGGCTGCGTACCGTGGGCGGCGCCTTCGCCATCCAGGCCGGCCTGGGCGCCTTTGTGCTCTACGTGCCCGTGGGCAAGGACATACTGCAGTCCATCTCCGCCGGCGTGTCCCAGGTGATCGCCTTCGCCAACGACGGCATGGGCTTCCTGTTCGGCGGCCTGGTGGGCGACGCCGCCTTCGAAAGCGGCCTCGGCTTTATCTTCGCCCTGCGGGTACTGCCGGTGATCATCTTCTTCTCCTCGCTGATCGCCGTGCTCTACTACCTGGGCATCATGCAATGGATTATCCGCATCCTGGGCGGCGCCCTGCAAAAGGTGCTGGGCACCTCGCGCACCGAATCCATGTCCGCCACCGCCAACATCTTCGTGGGCCAGACCGAAGCCCCGCTGGTGGTGCGTCCCTTTATTTCCAAGATGACCGACTCCGAGCTGTTCGCGGTGATGTGCGGCGGCCTGGCCTCGGTGGCCGGCTCGGTGCTGGCCGGTTACGCCTCCATGGGTGTACCCATGGAATACCTGATCGCCGCTTCCTTTATGGCGGCCCCCGGCGGCCTGCTGTTCGCCAAGCTGATCATGCCCGAAACCGATACCCCAGAGGTGGATGAATCCAGCATCAACGCCGACATGCCGGAAGAGGACAGGCCCGCCAATATCATCGACGCCGCCGCGGGCGGCGCCACCTCCGGCATGATGCTGGCCATGAACGTGGGCGCCATGCTGCTCGCCTTTATCGGCCTGATTGCGCTGATCAACGGCATGCTGGGCGGTGTTGGCGGCTGGATCGGCATGGACAACCTGAGCCTCGAACTGCTGCTCGGCTGGCTGTTCTCGCCCCTGGCCTTCCTGCTGGGCGTGCCCTGGGAAGAAGCCACCATCGCCGGCTCCTTCATCGGCCAGAAGCTGGTGGTCAACGAATTCGTGGCCTACATCAACTTCGCCCCCTACCTCAGCAACGAACTGCTGGTGGAAGGCACCGGCCAGGTGATGTCCGACCATACCAAGGCCATCATCTCCTTCGCCCTGTGCGGCTTCGCCAACCTGTCCTCCGTCGCCATCCTGCTCGGCGGCCTGGGCGGCATGGCGCCGAACCGCCGCCACGACATTGCCCGCTTCGGCCTCAAGGCGGTGCTGGCCGGCACCCTGTCCAACCTGATGTCCGCCACCATCGCCGGTTTCTTTCTGGCCCTGGCGGCACTGTAAAAGGATTAGGCGAGCCCTTTCCCCGGTCTGTTGATGAGTCACCCGGCAGCCACTGCCGGTTGGCCGACTTGCTCGGCAGGTATCAGCAACAACCGGATATGTCGGCCGCCCCTATTTGCGGTTAAACGGATTTAAACTGTCTTCAAGGAACCAAGTCCGCTCGTTCACACCTGGTGAAGACTGGAGAAGCAAATGACAGACTTACACACCGCAGCCCGCCAGGCCCTGGGCCTGATGGATCTGACCACCCTCAATGACGACGACACTGACGCCAAGGTGATCGCCCTGTGCCAACAGGCGGTCACCCCGGCCGGCAACACCGCCGCCATCTGTATCTACCCGCGTTTCATTCCCGTGGCCCGCAAGACCCTGCGCGAACTGGGCGTGGAAGGCCAGGTGAAGATCGCCACCGTCACCAACTTCCCCCGGGGCAACGACGACATCGAGATCGCCGTGCGGGAAACCCGCGCCGCCGTCGCCTATGGCGCCGACGAAGTGGACGTGGTCTTCCCTTATCGCGCCCTGCTGGCCGGCGACGAACAACGCGGCCTGGAACTGGTGCGCGCCTGCAAGGCCGCCTGCGGCGAGGTGCTGCTCAAGGTGATCATCGAAAGCGGCGAACTGAAGGATCCTGCGCTTATCCGGCGCGCCTCCGAGCTCGCCATCGAGGGCGGCGCCGACTTTATCAAGACCTCCACCGGCAAGGTGGCGGTCAACGCCACCCTGGAGGCCGCCGACATCATGCTCAGGGTGATCCGCGACAGTGGCAGGGATATCGGCTTCAAGCCCGCCGGCGGTGTGCGCACCGCCGAGGAAGCGGCGGAATACCTGGCGATGGCGGCCAGCATTATGGGGTCCAACTGGATTTCTCCTCGGCATTTTCGCTTCGGCGCCTCCAGCCTGCTGGCCAACCTGCTGCATACCTTGGGTGAAAGCGACAAGGGTGCCGCCGAAGGAGGCTACTGATGCTGCCCCAGGAAATCATCCGCCACAAACGCGACGGCCAGGCCCTCAGTGCCGAGGAGATCGCCTTCTTCGTCAAGGGCATCGCCGACGGCAGCATCAGTGAGGGCCAGATCGGCGCCTTCGCCATGGCGGTGTACTTCAACGACATGAATGACGACGAGCGCATCCAGTTGACCCTGGGTATCCGCGATTCCGGCGAGGTGCTGGACTGGTCCGGTGCGGGCCTGAACGGCCCCGTGCTCGATAAGCATTCCACCGGCGGGGTGGGGGATCTGGTGTCCCTGGTGCTGGGGCCCTGGGTGGCCGCCTGCGGCGCCCATGTGCCCATGATCTCTGGCCGCGGCCTGGGTCACACCGGCGGCACCCTGGACAAGCTCGAGTCCATTCCCGGCTACAACATCATGCCTTCCAACGCCGACTTCCGCCGGCTGGTGCAGGAGGTGGGGGTGGCCATCATCGGCCAGACCGGCAGCCTGGCCACCGCCGACAAGCGGCTGTACGGGGTGCGGGACGTCACCGCCACCGTCGAGTCCATTCCGCTGATCGTCGCCTCCATCCTCGGCAAGAAGCTGGCCTGCGGCCTGGATGCTTTGGTGATGGACGTGAAGATGGGCTCGGGCGCCTTTATGGCGACCGCCTCGGCGTCGCGGGAACTGGCGGAAGCCATCGTCACCGTGGCCAACGGCGCCGGCACCCCCACCTCGGCCCTGCTCACCGACATGAGCCAGGTGCTGGCCAGCTGCGCCGGCAACGCGGTGGAAGTAGCCGAGGCCATCGCCATGCTGAAGGGCGAGATCCGCCAGGGCCGCCTCTATGAAGTGACCGAGGCGCTGGCGGTGGAAATGCTGCTGGCGGGCCGGCTGGCCGACACCGAGAACGACGCCAGGGGCAAGCTCTACGGCGCGCTCAGCTCAGGCGCCGCTGCCGAACGCTTCGAGCGGATGGTGGCCGGGCTCGGCGGCCCGACCGACATCCTCACCGGCTTCGAGCGCCACCTGCCGAGAGCGCCGGTGATCCGCCCGGTGCTGGCCGAGGCGGAGGGTTATATCATCGACATGGACACCCGCGACATCGGCATGGCGGTGGTGGGCCTGGGCGGCGGTCGCCGCCGGGCCGACGACGTCATCGACCACAGTGTCGGCCTGACCGCCATCGCCGGCATCGGCGACCGGGTCGAGGTCGGCACCGAGCTGGCCATCGTCCATGCCCGCAATGAAGACGACTATGCCGCCGCGGCCGAACAGGTCCGCCGCGCCATGGTGCTGGGCGAGCAACGGGAAGAGGCGCCCCGCAGCGTCTACGACGTGATCCGCCCCGAGGAGGTAGCATGAAACGCGCAATAGTACTGGTACTGGATTCCTTCGGCATCGGCGCCGCACCCGATGCCGCCCGCTTCGGCGACGAAGGCGCCGACACCCTGGGCCACATCGCCGCCGTCTGTGCCCGGGGCGAGGCGGACAACGGCCGCCGGGGGCCGCTGTGGCTGCCCAACCTGGGCCGGCTCGGCCTGTTCCACGCCCATGCCGAGAGCACCGGCCGGGTGGCCGAAGGGGTGACCCTGCCCGCCGAGGTGACCGGCAGCTACGGCTATGCCCGGGAACTGTCCTCCGGCAAGGATACCCCCTCCGGCCACTGGGAGATCGCCGGGGTGCCGGTGCTGTTCGACTGGGGCTATTTCACCGACACCGAAAACAGCTTCCCCCAGGCGCTGATCGACGAGCTGGTGGAGAAGGCCAAATTGCCGGGCATTCTCGGCAACTGCCACGCCTCCGGCACCACCATCCTCGAGCAACTGGGCGAGGAGCATGTGCGCACCGGCAAGCCGATCTGCTACACCTCGGCGGACTCGGTGTTCCAGATTGCCTGCCACGAAGACAGCTTCGGCCTGGATCGGCTCTATGAACTGTGCGAGCTGGCCCGCGAGCTGCTGATGCCCTACAACATCGGCCGGGTTATCGCCCGCCCGTTCAAGGGGGAGAGCGCCGCCGACTTCGCGCGCACCGGCAACCGCCGCGACTACAGCATAGAACCGCCGGCCGCGACCGTGCTGCAGAAGCTGGTGGAGGAGAAAAACGGCGAGGTGGTGTCCATCGGCAAGATTGCCGATATCTACGCCCACTGCGGCATCACCCGCAAGGTCAAGGCCAACGGCCTGGACGAGCTGTTCGACGCCACCCTGGCGGAGGTGAAGCGGGCCGGCGACGATACCATTGTCATGACCAACTTCGTCGACTTCGACTCCAGCTACGGCCACCGCCGCAACGTGACCGGCTACGCCGCCGCCCTGGAGGCTTTCGATCGCCGCCTGCCCGAGCTGCTGGCCATCATGCAGCCGGAGGATCTGCTGATCATGACCGCCGATCACGGCTGCGACCCGACCTGGACCGGCACCGATCACACCCGCGAGCATATCCCGGTGATCTGCCTGGGCGGCGGCCTCGCCGTCGGCTCCCTGGGCGGGCGCGAGACCTTTGCCGATATCGGCCAGTCCCTGGCGGCCTATTTCGGCCTGAGCCCGATGGATTACGGCAAGTCGTTTTTAGGGCCTGTTTGATATCTGGTGTACTCGGCCAAAGCGCACTGTTCCGCCGACACGCCGTGGGTCCTGATACTCGCTGTTTCGACCTGCTGCGAGCATTCACTGGATGCTCGGTCAGGCCGAAACCGCTCGTCACGGCGAGCAAGCTCGCCCCCTGGGGGCTCCGCCGCGCCATCCCTGGCGCGGAGGGTCGGCAGAACAGCACCCTTTGTCCTTCCCCGGAGCGTCGGTGTCGCTTGCCGACGTTACCCTCGGGCCGCGGCGGGGATTGAAAGAGGCAACAGCAGTGGCCGCGGTGCGGCAGCAATGATTTCAGTTTTGATGTAACCGACAAGATTAACGAGGAATATTATGGCAACCCCACATATCAACGCCGAACGCGGCGATTTCGCCGATACCGTACTGATGCCCGGCGACCCGCTGCGCGCCCAGTACATCGCCGACACCTTCCTGTCCGACGTCAAGCTGGTGAACAAGGTGCGCAACATGCTCGGCTTCACCGGCAGCTACAAGGGCCGGCGGATTTCGGTGATGGGCCACGGCATGGGCATCCCCTCGGTATCCATCTACGCCAAGGAACTGATCACCGAGTTTGACGTGAACACCCTGATCCGGGTTGGCTCCTGCGGCGCCGTGCGCGACGATGTCAACTTGCGCGACGTGGTGATCGGCCTCGGCGCCAGCACCGACTCCAAGGTCAACCGCATCCGCTTCAAGGATCACGACTTCGCCGCCATCGCCGACTTCGAGCTGGTGGCCAACGCGGTGGCGGCCGCCAGGGCCAGGGGCGTGCCGGTCAAGGTGGGCAACCTCTTCTCGGCCGACTTGTTCTACTCGCCCCAGGCGGATCTGTTCCAGCTGATGAAGGACTACGGCATCCTCGGGGTGGAGATGGAAGCGGCGGGCCTGTACGGCGTGGCCGCCGAGTTCGGCGCCCGGGCCCTGACCATCTGCACCGTGTCCGACCACATACTGCGCCACGAGGCCCTGAGCGCCGACGAGCGCCAGACCAGCTTCAACGACATGATGGAAGTGGCGCTGGAGTCGGTGCTGCTGGGCGACTCAGCCTGAACTTCCTTCGGGAGGCCGCCCGGCCTCCTGTTTTTTGGCCGCCGCCCGGCGGCCCAGGGGAAAGAGGGAAACGGCGGCGCCAAGCAGGGCCGCCAGCGGCACCAGCCAGGCCAGATGATGTTGCAGCCGCTGCCAGATATGGCTCTGGGCCGAGGTCAACGCCGATTCGGACAACTCCAGATGCAAGAAGCCGACCGGCCGGTCGTTTTCGTACAGTGTCCGCACATAGGGCAGGGTAGTGCCATCCGGGGTGCCGGCTTCGGCCAGCAGGCGGCCGCCCGCGTCATGGAGCCGGACCGAGCGGGTCGGGGCGGCGGCGGCCAGTTCGTCCACCAACTGTTGCTGCACCTCTCCGTCTTCTGCCGCCAGGGCACGCAGGGCCTGGAACTCGGCAAAATCGGCCAGAGCCGCGGCCGAGTGGCGGTGAGGCAGCTGTTGCCAGCGCTGGCCCAATTGCTGGATACCGCTCCACTGCCAGCCGGCCAGCAGCAACAGTACAAGCAGCAGCAGGAGCCGCCAGAGGGGTTTGGAAGTGAGGGTGTTTTTCCACATAGCGGTCCATATTGTCCCTTGCCTGTGGAAAAAGCAATACGCTACCCTGAGCGCCGGTTTGTCATTACTTACTGAAGGAATTCACGTGGCGCTATTGATGGAAGCCCTGCCCGACAGGGTTCTGGAGTGGGAAGCCGTGCTGGGGCGGGAATCGCACCTGTGCCGTGGCGCGCATCTGGTGCCGGGCAGCCTGGCCCAGGCCGAGGGACATTTGGTGCTGCTGGCCGAGCAGCTGGACAAGTCCGCCCTGACTCGCAGCCTGGCGGTCCTGGAACAGGCCGGGGTGACCGCCGAACTCGAGCGGATGACACGAGTGGCGCAGCGGGAGCTGCTGAGCCTGCGCCTGTCGCACTGGTCGCCGTCGCTAAAGGCCGGGCTGCAGCGGGTGGCCCAGGGCTGGGATCTGGCCTGTGTGCCCGAGTTGCCCGTCTGCGACCGGCCCGGCCTGGTGTTGATGGACATGGACTCCACCGCCATCCAGATTGAATGCATCGACGAAATCGCCCGTCTGGCCGGGGTGGGCGAGGAAGTGGCCGCCATCACCCGGGCCGCGATGGAAGGAGCCTTGCCCTTTTCCGAGAGCCTGCGCCGTCGGGTCAAGGCCCTGGCCGGCGCCGATGCTGCCATCATCGAGGAGGTCATCGGCATGATGCCGCTGATGCCGGGCCTGACCGAACTGGTCGCCGGCCTCAAGCAGATGGGCTGGAAGGTGGCCATCGCCTCCGGCGGTTTCACTCCTTTCGCCTGTCACCTGCAGCAGCAACTGGGACTGGACGCGGTGTTTGCCAATACCCTGGAAATCCGCGACGGCAGGCTGACCGGCGAAGTGCTGGGCGCCATCGTCGACGCCGAGGCCAAGGCCAACATCCTGGTCAACCTGGCCCATGAGCACAATATTCCCATCAGCCAGACCGTGGCCGTCGGCGACGGGGCCAACGATCTGCTGATGCTGGCCCAGGCGGGTCTGGGCGTGGCGCTGCACGCCAAGCCCCTGGTGCAGGAAAAGGCGCCGGTCTGCCTCAACCGGCTCAGCCTGGAAGGGGTGCTGGGCTTGCTGCAGGCGCGCTGAGCCGTACCCGGGAAAGGGCCAGATCGGTCAGGTCGAATACCTGGCACAGGGCGGCCAGCTCCGCCAGCTGCTGTTCCAGCAACTGGGTTTTGTGCAGGGCGGTCTGGGTCAGGTTTTGCCACTCGGGGATAAAAAAGTCGAGTTGACGTAATTGCAGCCGGTTGACGACGGCAAGGCTGACCCTGGGCTGGCGATAGCGTCCGGGATCGAACAGTTCTGCCTGGCGGGCCGGTGTCGGGTTGACCACCAGCACCGATTTGCCTTCGCCGTCGGCATGGCTGGCGGTCCAGATTTCCACCATCAGATGGCTCTTGCCGTCGGGACGGTGCAGGGCGGTGGCGATCGACTGCATCAATTGACGGGAGATCAGCCGGCTCAGGTAGGCCTGCTGAAACTCGTTGGACAGGAAGGACATCAGTCCCTGCTGGGCCAGGCAGGCGATGGCGCCCTGCACATAAAAGCCGCTGTCGTTGCGGCCCAGCAGGAAGGTGGGCGAGGGTGGCTGTTGCTGGGCCTGCCGGCTCAGCCACATCAGCCAGGCCGGCTGATGGTGGCTTTGGGGACGGGCCCGGAGTTTGTCCTGGTTTTGTTCCAGCAGGGCCGAAAAAAACTGGAATCCCACATGGGTCTTGGGCTCACCCAGCAGGTGCAGGTGCAATACCTTGCCGCCGCCGCTCTGGTTGACCACCTCGTAGTCCAGGCCGCGCAGCTTCCAGGCCCGGCCGAGTTTGTCGAGTTCGGGCAGGGTCAGTGCGATCCGGGCGGGCAGGGCCAGCTCGAGCGGAGCATCGAGCAGGATCTTCAGGCCGCTGGCGGAGATGTCCTCGGTGCGTCCGGGCAGCCGTTGTCCGTTCAGCTCCAGCTCTACCGGGGTTTCATAACGAAAGCGGGTTTCCTGGCGCAGGGAAGGCTGGCGCAGTGGCACCAGGCTGACCGGCCGGGATTGGGGTTGCAGCAGGAAGGGAGCCAGGGGCCGGATGTTGGCCTTGCCCTCGGGCCGGTATTCCGGAGCCGGCAAGGGGGTCAGCCAGAGGTGCCAGCCCAGCTGTTGCAGCCGTTGTACTCCCTGGCTGTCGAGGCTTTCGATCACCTGGTCGGTGAAGGTGACGGGACGGATGTTCAGGTAATAGAGCTGCAGGCTGCCGGCGCGGTTGCCTTCGGCGATAAACTCCCGGTAAAGGCCGGCATCGGCCAGCTGGCGCTGGTCGGCGGCAAAGTAATAGGCCTGCTGCTGCCCCTTGAGCTGGAAGCTGTACAGCAGCACGGGGTGTGCCGGATTTTGCGCCATGCGCATGATCCGCTCGGGCGGCAGCAGGCTGGCGAGCAAATCGCCCGTGTCCCGCAGGCGCCAGCGTTCCAGCAGCCGGTTGCCGAAGCGGTTGCTGAGCACTTCCCGGATCCCTCCCTGCCGGTCGCAGAACAGGGACATACCGAGGCCGGTTTCCAGCAGGGCCTGGCCCCAGCACTGGGACAGGGTGGTGCTGTAGAGGTCTTCGGCATCGCTGCCATAGCGTGGCCGCTTCTGCTCAATAAAGTCGTGCAGCGCCTTGTCCCATTCCTCGCTGGCTTCCTGCCGGCGCAGCTTCAGCCGGTTGGATTCCTCGCCCCGTTCCTGGCCGCCGATCACCTGGTAACGCCCGGGCCGGGCCAGACAGTCCAGTCCCGGCTGCTGTGCCAGTTCCGGAAAGGAAACCAGGATGTCGGTGCCGTCCGCCAGGGTCAGGGGCGCTCCCAGATGAAGCAGCAGGCCGCCCACCGAAATGTTCAGGCTGTTGGCCTGGACTGTGGTTCCCTTGCCGTGCAGCAGCACAGGGGTGACGAACTGCAGCCGGGTTTCCTTGCGCCGGGTACCGAAGGCAGGCAGGTGCCAGGGGCTGGCATTGAGCATGGCCGGCTGTTTGCGCAGGGCGGCCAGGTCGGCGATCAATGCTTCGTACAGGCCGCGGGTATATTCACCGTGGTAGTCGTCGAGCAGCTGCTGGAAGCGCTGTTCCAGCCGGGGAGGCAGCATGTGGTCCAGCCCTTGGTGGCGGAACAGACGGCATTGCTCCGGGAACAGGCTGCGCAAGTCCAGCACGCGCAGGCAGGGCGAGGTCAGCCGCCGGATTTCCGCCTGGATCTGGAACCGGGCCTGGGTATCCAGGCCGGGCAGAAAGCTGTCGAGCAGGCTATCCAGATCGTGCTGATAGCTGAGCGGTACCAGTTTGGTCACCAGGGCTTTGTAGGGGCTGAGATCCATCTTGCTTGTGGTTGAGTGAGGTAAAAACTTGGTCCAGTATAACAGCTCGTTAATGAATGAGTGAGTCAGCATGGCCAAGTCCAAGACCGCCTTTGTATGCGGTGAATGCGGTGCCGAATTTCCCCGCTGGCAGGGGCAGTGCTCCGAGTGCAAGGAGTGGAATACCCTCAGCGAAATCCGGCTGGCGCCGGCCGCCTCGTCAGGCCGCAATGCCCGTTTTTCCGGCTATGCCGGCGCGCTGGAGAACAAGGTCCAGACCCTGAATGAAATCGCCATGACCGAAATTCCGCGCATCGACAGCGGCTTTCGCGAGCTGGACCGGGTACTGGGCGGCGGCCTGGTGCCCGGCTCGGCGATTCTCATCGGCGGCAACCCCGGCGCCGGAAAGAGTACCCTGCTGCTGCAGGTCATGTGCGGCCTGGCCGGGCGTATGAAAACTCTGTACGTCACCGGCGAGGAGTCGTTGCAGCAGGTGGCGATGCGCGCCCAGCGCCTGGGCCTGCCCCGGGATCAGTTGCGTATGCTGTCGGAAACCAGCGTGGAGCAAATCTGCCAGGTGGCCCGGCAAGAGCAACCGGCGGTGATGGTGATCGACTCCATCCAGGTGATGCACGTGGCCGATGTGCAGTCGGCGCCGGGTTCGGTGAGCCAGGTGCGGGAAGCAGCGGCCCAGCTCACCCGCTTCGCCAAGCAGCAGGGGGTGGTGATCCTGATGGTGGGCCATGTCACCAAGGACGGCACCCTGGCCGGCCCCAAGGTGCTGGAGCACTGCATCGACTGCTCTGTGCTGCTCGACGGCGCCGCCGACAGCCGCTTTCGCACCCTGCGCAGCCACAAGAACCGCTTTGGCGCGGTCAACGAGCTGGGGGTGTTCGCCATGACCGAAACCGGCATGAAGGAGGTGAGCAACCCGTCCGCCATTTTCCTCAGCCGGGGCGAGGAGCAGACCACCGGATCCGTGGTGATGGTGATCTGGGAGGGCACCCGGCCCTTGCTGGTGGAGCTGCAGGCGCTGGTGGATTATTCCCAACTGGCCAACCCGCGGCGGGTGACGGTGGGCCTGGAGCACAACCGGCTGGCGCTGCTGCTGGCGGTGCTGCACCGCCACGGCGGCATGCAGATGGCGGATCAGGATGTGTTCGTCAACGTGGTGGGCGGCGTGCGGGTAGAGGACACCAGCGCCGACCTGGCGTTGTTGCTGGCGCTGGTGTCGAGCTTTCGCGACAAGGCCCTGCCGAAAGAGCTGGTGGTGTTTGGCGAGGTGGGCCTGTCGGGGGAAATCCGGCCGGTGCCGTCGGGGCAGGAGCGGCTGATGGAAGCGGCCAAGCACGGCTTTACCCGGGCCATTGTGCCCTGGGCCAACCGGCCCAAGCAGGCCCCCGAGGGTATGGAAGTGATTGCGGTGAAAAAACTGGAAGAGGCGCTCGAGGCGCTCTAGTCCTCGTCCACCAACTGGGCGAACTGGCGCTGGAGCAGGGCGTCGTCGCCCAGGTTCAGCTCCACCAGCCGGCGCAGGTGGGCGGCGCTGTCGATGTCCATCCGCTGGCATTCCAGGCCGATGCAGGTGCCGTGGTGGTGGCGCTGGCGTCCCTGCATCACGATACGTTGACCGTGTCCGTCCAGATCGAGCAGCAGTTCGAACTCGTCGCCGTTTTGCCCGGCCCAGTCGTCTTCTACCGCCACCAGGGCCCCGTGCAGGGAAAGATCGCGCACCAGCCCCCGGTGATGGCGGCCGCCGGCGTCGACCAGCCAGGCCTGGGCCTTGAATCCGATTCGGGAAAACACTCTGCGCTCGGCCATGGTGGCCTCCTGTTCAGGCGGGTTGGCTGGTATCGAGGTGATCGACCAGGTCGATGGCCGAGACCAGCCGGTCTTCCAGCTCGAACCGCTCTTCCAGCAATTCCCCCAGGTGGCTGAGATCCCGATCCAGCTCCATCAGGGTGTCCTCGTCGGCCTGGGTGTATTTGTCGTGAAAATTCAGCGCCTCGTCGGTATTGTGCTTGATGCGCGGGTAGATGCGCTCGGCCAATACGCGGGCGTTGCCCCGGGTGGCCTCGTAGGCGGCCATGACATAATCATAGATTTCAAAATGCCCGGCCGAGACGTAATCCACCAGTTGACCGCAAAACTCTTCGAGTTCGGCCTGTGTCGGCAGGGTTTTCTGATGGGTGCTGAGGCGGATGTATTCTACCAGCAGGCTCTGGCGGGCATTGAGAAAGGCGTCCAGCGCCCGGTGTTTGCCGGCGAGCCGGGTCTTGGTCCGTTCCATTTTCCCGAGCATGTTTCCCTCCGTGGGCTGCCAGGTACAGGGTGATGGAATATAAGTAAAGAAAAGACCGGCTCCGGTCAATAGCGGCGTCGACAAGTTGCGTCCTGGCTCGCCATTCGGCGGATGGACGCAGTTTTTTCCGATTTTCCGCCATGATGGTACAATGCGGCCAATTTGCCACCTGATCCGGAACGACGGGATGAACACACTCAAGAATGATCGCTATTTACGTGCCCTTTTGCGCCAGCCGGTAGACTACACTCCGGTCTGGATGATGCGCCAGGCCGGCCGCTACCTGCCGGAATACAAGGCGACCCGGGCCCAGGCCGGCGACTTTATGTCGCTGTGCAAGAACGCCGAGCTGGCCTGTGAGGTGACCCTGCAGCCGCTGCGTCGTTTCCCGCTGGATGCCGCCATCCTGTTCTCCGATATCCTCACCATTCCCGACGCCATGGGCCTGGGACTGTATTTCGAAACGGGCGAAGGTCCCAAGTTCGAGCGGCCGGTGGCCTCCCTTGCCGATGTGCAGAAGATAGGCGTGCCCGATCCGGAAGCCGAACTCGGTTATGTGATGAACGCGGTGCGCACCATCCGCCGCGAGCTGAAGGGCGAGGTGCCGCTGATCGGTTTTTCCGGCAGCCCCTGGACTCTGGCCACCTACATGGTGGAAGGCGGCAGCTCCAAGGCCTTTACCAAAATCAAGAAGATGATGTACGCCGAGCCGCAAACCCTGCATCTGCTGCTCGACAAGCTGGCCGACAGCGTGACCTCTTACCTGAATGCCCAGGTGGCGGCCGGCGCCCAGTCGCTGATGATCTTCGACACCTGGGGCGGGGTGCTGACCCCGCGCGACTATAACGACTTCTCGCTGCAGTACATGGCCAAGATAGTCGACGGCCTGACCCGCGAAGCCGACGGCCGCCGGGTGCCGGTGACCCTGTTCACCAAGAACGGGGGACAGTGGCTGGAGGCCATCGCCGCCACCGGCTGCGATGCAGTGGGCCTGGACTGGACCATCAACATCGCCGACGCCCGGCGACGGGTGGGCGACAAGGTGGCGCTGCAGGGCAACATGGATCCGTCCATGCTTTACGCCCCCATTCCCCGCATCGAGCAGGAAGTGGCGACCATACTCGAAGGCTATGGCCAGGGCCCGGGCCATGTGTTCAACCTGGGGCACGGCATTCACCTGGACGTGGATCCCGAGCACGCCGGTGCCTTTATCGAAGCGGTACACCGCCTGTCCCGGCCCTACCACCAGGGCTGAGCAGGCTGGTGTTGAACCGGAATCAAAAAAGCGCCCTAGGGCGCTTTTTTGATGGTGATGGGGGCCGTTAGCCGGCGAACTCCTTTTTGTACTGCTCCACCCTGGCGAGGAAGGCGCGGCGCTCGGCACCGTTCAGGCCCTCGGCCATGGGCAGTTTGACCTGCATGGGGTCCACCGGGCGATTGTTGACGTGGAACTCATAATGCAGGTGCGGGCCGGTAGAGCGACCGGTGTTGCCGGACAGGGCGATGCGCTGGCCGCGCTTGACCGTGTCGCCCTGTTTGACCAGGAAGCGGCTCAGGTGCAGGAAGCGGGTGGTGTACTGACGACCGTGGCGGATCACCAGATAGTTGCCCGCCAGGGGATGCCGGGTGGCCTTGACCACCACGCCATCGCCGGGGGCGACAACGGGAGTGCCCGTCGGCACCGCGAAATCGGTTCCGTTGTGAGGCTGGACCCGGCCGGTGACCGGGTGTTTGCGGGTCAGGTTGAAGTTGGAGCTGATGCGGACATTGCGCTCCAGGGGGATGCGTACAAAGCCGCGCTCCATGCTTTCGCCCCTGGCGTCGTAAAATTTGCCGTCTTCATGGCGGAAGGCCTGGTAGGTCTTGCCCTTGTTGGTGATCTCCACCGCCTGCAGCTCGGACTTGCCGGTGCTCTGGCCATCGACGAACTCGCGCTGCACCACCACCTTGAAGCTGTCGCCCTGGCGCAGGTCGCGGGCGAAGTTGAGCTGCCACTGGAACAGGTTGGCCACCCGCTGGATCTGGCTGGGCGAAAGGCCGGCATCCCGGGCGCTGATATAAAAACTGCCACTGATGACGCCGCCGAGGGTGCGGCTTTCCCAACGGCTTTCCTCGGTTTTGAGGTTGCTCTGGTAGCCCTCGCCGGTGCGGGTGAACAGGCGGCTGTGCATCAGATCCTGCTGGATTTTGAATTCCTGCAGCAGGTTGTCTTCATCGATCAGCAAGGAAAGGGTCTGGCCTGGCTTGAGTCCATCCAGCACCCTTTCCTTGTCGGCGTCCAGCAGCTTGTACATGGTGGCCAGGGGCAGCCCCAGACCGTTGAAGATAGTGCTCAGGGTATCGCCGTTTTGCACCACATATTCCTGCCATTCGGGTTCCTCGGAGGCAATGGCATCGAGGGCGTCCACCGGTTCGACCGGGCCTATCTCGTCATTGGGCAGGGAATAAAATTCGGTGTTGTCGACCTGCTCCCGGGCTTCCTTGGGCAGGTTGAGGCTGGCGGGGATGCTGATCCTGACCGGCTGCTCCATCAGTTCATTGGGGGAGGGCATCATGACCGCTGTGGTCAGGGTAAGGCCGCTCAGGAAGATGATGCCGTACAGATGCCGCTTGGGTAGTTGCGTGGGCATTCCTTGCAGTCGGGTTTGTATCGGGCGGAGAGGATTCATCCGGATTACCTGTGCCTGTTGGTTGCTGAACTGTGCATGCAAAAACCGCTTTATCTATCCAGGCATGGATCCAAGGATAATAAAGCGGCCGGATTCTTATCACAAAACGGCCCGCTGGGCGGGCCACCATGGTTAGTACATGGGGTGATATGAAAGTTCACCATTATACAGAATTTAATTTCAGTTTTTTATGATTCGTTAAGTAAACATGCGGCCATGGCGTCCGCCATTTGTCGCATGAAGACAAAATATCCCTGAGGGCCGCTTTCCACCCTGGCGGCGAGCGGGTCGAGCACGCCGATCCGGGCCTGGGTGCCGCGCCGTACCGCCTCGATCACAGCGGGGCGGAACTGGGGCTCGGCAAACACGCATTCGGCCCGGGCGTCTTTCAGTGCCTGGTGGATAAGGCTCAGGGTCCGGGCGCCGGGAGCCCGCTCGGGGTTGACGGTGAAATAGCCGAGCGATGGCAGGCGGTAGTGTTCTTCCCAGTAGCCGTAGGCATCGTGGAACACGAAATAGCCCTTGCCCCGGGCCGGCGCCAGCCGGGCTTCGACCTCGGCATTGGTGCGCCGTAATTCTGCCTCGAAACGGGCCAGGTTTTGTTGATATCGATCAGCATTGGCGGCATCAAGTTCGGCCAGGCGAGCGGCGATCAGGATGGCAATCTGCCGGCCGTGATGGGGATCGAGCCAGATATGGGGATCCCGGGCGCCATGATCATGGTCATGATGGGGATCTGCGGTTTCCTGGTGGGCGATCACGATTTTGCCGTTATCATGATCATGGTCATGGTCATGGTCATGGTCATGGTCATGGGCGTCGGCAGGTTCCTGGTGGTTGTGCGGTTCCGCCTCAATGCGGGCCATCAACGCCAGGCTGCCTGGGTGGCTTTCCAGCAGCGGCGCCAGGAAACCTTCCAGCTCGGGACCGACCCAGATCACCAGGTCGGCATTGTTTACCCGGCGCAAGTCCGAGGGCTTGAGGGCATAGTCGTGGGGCGAAGTACCGGGCGGCAACAACAGCTCCGAGTTGGCGGCGCCATCTGTAATGGCGTCGGCGATCAGTTGCAGCGGCTTGATGGTGGTGACAATCTCAACGGCCCGGGCCGGGCTGATCAGCAGCAGGGACAGGGCTAAGGGTAGCAGGGCTTTCATCGGCGGGGGCGCTCTGAATTTGTTGATGGAGTTCGGCTGGTCGAGAATGTTATAATATTACATATCACAAAGTAAAGGCGCGCGGCGGATGACCAAACTGGTGGAATTGACGGAGGTCGGCCTGGAAGCCGACGGCAATCTGATCCTGGAGCGGATCTCCCTGACCCTGAATGGCGGCGAGATACTGACCATCGTCGGCCCCAACGGCGCCGGCAAAAGTTCGCTGGTCAAGCTGGTGCTGGGCCTGCGCCAGGCGAGCAGCGGCAGCCTGTGGTGCAAGCCGGGCCTGCGTATCGGCTATGTGCCCCAAAAGTTGCACCTGGATCCGGTATTGCCGCTGACTGTGGCCCGCTTTCTCAGCCTGTCCCACGGTCGCCGGCTGACGGTAGCCCGGGCATTGGCACGGGTAGGGGCGGAGCGGCTGGCCGAACGTGGCATGCAGGCCCTGTCCGGTGGTGAAATGCAGCGTGTACTGCTGGCGCGGGCCCTGATGATGGAGCCTGAGCTGCTGATCCTGGACGAACCCGCCCAGGGGGTCGATGTGCATGGGCAGACCGAACTCTATGCCCTGATCCAGCGATTATGCGACGAATTGCGCTGCGGTGTGCTGATGGTATCCCACGATTTGCATCTGGTGATGGCCAGCACCCACAGGGTTATTTGCCTGAACCAGCATATCTGCTGCCATGGGGAGCCTGAGCAGGTGGCCCGTCATCCCGAGTTCGCCCGTCTGTTCGGGCGGCCCGAGCTGGCCCAACTGGCGGTCTATACCCACCACCATCATTGTGACGACGAGCACCACGGAGACGTACGCCATGTGGGATAGTTTTCTGCTTTATGCCCTGTTGGCGGGGTTGGGCATCGCCGTGCTGGCCGGGCCATTGGGCAGTTTTGTGGTATGGCGGCGGATGGCCTATTTTGGCGATACCCTGGCCCATTCCTCCCTGCTGGGGGTGGCGCTTGGCCTCTTGTTGCACATCGACCTGACCCTGGCGGTGCTGGTGGCCTGCCTGGTGCTGGGGATACTGCTGGCGGCGTTGCAGCGGGCCAGCTGGCTGGCCACCGACACCCTGCTGGGCATCCTGGCCCATACGGCCCTGTCCCTCGGCCTGGTCGCGCTGGCCTTTATGGACAATGTGCGGGTCGATCTCATGGCCTACCTGTTCGGGGATCTGCTGGCGATCCAGCCGGTGGATCTGTACTGGATCTACGGGGGAGGCGTGGTGTTGCTGCTGATCCTGCGCCGCTTCTGGAGCCAGTTGCTTTCCATTACCGTCAGCGAGGAGCTGGCCCGGGTGGAAGGCGTGCGGGTAGAGCCGCTCAAGCTGCTGCTGCTGCTGATGATCAGCGTGCTGATTGCGGTGGCGATGAAATTCGTGGGGGCGCTGATCATCACCTCGTTGCTGATCATTCCTGCCGCCACCGCCCGGCGTTTCAGCCGCACGCCCGAGCAGATGGCCGGTTATGCCGCCGGGCTGGGTGTGCTGTCGGTGCTCGGCGGACTGCAGCTGTCGGTGAGTTACGATACGCCCAGTGGCCCTTCGGTGGTGGTGGTGGCCGCCGGCCTGTTCCTGCTGTCCCAGTTGTTGCCGAAACGGGGTTAACTCTGCCCCAGTGCCTGATGCACCCGAGCCCGCAGGGCGGGCAGTTCCTCCCGCTCGAACCAGGGGTTTTGAGTAAGCCAGCGACGGTTGCGGGGCGAGGGATGGGGCAGGGGCAGTTGCGTCGGCGCGAATTCCCGCCAGTGGCGTACCGTCTCGGTAAGGGTAGGGTAGCGGTTGCCCAGGTAGTAACGCTGGGCGTACTGGCCGATCAGCAGGGTCAGTTCAATGTGGGGCAGGGCGTCGAGTATCCGCTGATGCCAGGTGGGGGCGCATTCGGGCCGGGGCGGCAGGTCGCCGCTCTTGCCCTTGCCCGGATAACAAAAGCCCATGGGCATGATGGCGAACAGCTCCGGATCGTAGAACTGCTCCCGGCCCACCTCCAGCCAGCGGCGCAGGGTGTCGCCGGAGGGATCGTTCCAGGGAATGCCGGTGTTGTGCACCCGGGTGCCCGGCGCCTGGCCGATGATGAGAATACGGGCGCCGCCGCCCAGTTGCACCACGGGCCTGGGCCCCAGCGGCAGATGGGCCTCACACAGCCTGCAGGCCCGCACTTCCCGCAGCAGGGACTCCATGCTCAGTATCCCAGATCGAAGTTGACCACTCCTTCCATTGCCTTGTTTTCTATGTATTTCAGGTAGTTACGGCTAAAGCGCGTCACTATCTGATCCGGAAAGCTGTAACCGGCATTGTGTGGAGTGATGATCACATTGGGCATGTCCCACAGCAGGCTTTCCGCCGGCAGGGGTTCGGTAGCGAATACGTCCAGCACGGCGGCGCCGATGCGGCCGCTGCGCAGGGCCTGTACCAGGGCGGTTTCATCTACTGCATCGCCCCGGCCCACGTTGCAGAACACGACACCCGGTTTGACGTGATTAAGCCGCTCGGCATTGAACAGGCCGCGGGTCTGGGGCGTGGAGGGCACTACGCTGACCACCACATCGGCCCGGGGCAGCACCTTGTTCAGGGCCTGGGTTTGATAGGTGCGATCGAAGTTCGGCGCCTCGTGGCCGGAGCGGCTGATGCCGAGCACTTCCATGCCGAAGTGGCGGGCGGTGCCGGCCACGTGCTGGCCGATGCTGCCGGTGCCGATGATCAGCATGGTCTTGCCCTGCAGGCTCTGGTAGGGAATCGGCTGCCAGTTGTGGTGGCGCTGCTGTTCCCGGTAGTGGCGCAGATGGCGGGTGATGGACAGCAGATGGGCAAACACGTATTCGCTGATCAACGGGCCGAAGATGCCGCGCACATTGGTCAGCAGGTAGTCCTGGCGGGTGCCCGGCGCCAGCAGGGCATCGACCCCGGCATAGGTGGACTGGACCCACTTCAGTGCCCGGGCGTCCTTGAGCCGGGGCCGGATGCGCGCCGGCTCGCCCAGCAGGATATCGGCCCGGGCCAGGCCTTCCCGGATACCGGCCTCGTCCCTGGGTTCGAGTATGGTCAGCCCCGGCAGGTAGGCCTGGTTCAACAGGGCGTGATACTGGGCATTGTCCTGGCTGAGCAGTAACAGGGTATGATGGGCCATACCATCGTCTCCTCAAAATGCGGTGTGTGCTGACTTTTATGAGACAATGGCACAAGCAAAAACTTATACCAGTGTTTCCCCTGCAAAGTGTGAGCCCCGGCGGCAATCGGTCAGTTCGTCAGCAGGGGCGGCCATACAACCACAAGGAACAGACCGTGTTCGGCGACAAATTCTACAAGAAACTCAACAAGCTGATGCCCTGGCAGCAGACCGTATTCGCCCTGGCCCTGGCGGAGCGCATGTATCCCAACTACCACCTTTTCGCCGAGGCCTCGGGGTTTGGCGACGGAGCCCGTTTTCGCCACTGCCTGGATGTGCTCTGGACCTACCTCACGATCAAGGGCTCAAGGGTGGACTTGTCGGCCGAACTGGAATCGTTCGAACCTCTTATTCCCGATCCAAGCCGCTTTGAGTCCTATGGTGCCTATCCGGCGCTGGATGCCTGCGTGGCCCTGGGGGCGGCCTACAACTCGGTGATCTGCCGTATCGGCGAGGAAGCCATGGAAGCCAGCAGTGCGTCCCTGGGGACGGTGGCCGGCTTTGCCGAGCTGTTGGCCGAGCGGGATCTGAGTGAGGAAGAGCTGTACGAGCACGAGCTGGTGGAAGCGGAAATGGAGTTTCAGGTGGCACTGCTGGAGCAGGTGGCCCAACCGAGGGAGGCCGAAACCATTCTGGCCATCCGCGACCTCGCCGCCCAGGACGGGGTGTCCAATATCGGCATCAGCCTGCAGGATTAATACTTTTCTTCCTGAACCAGGCTGCCCACCTGCAGCAGGGGGGCCACGTCCAGTTCGTGAGCGTTCATCATCGAGGAGATGCGCTGTACCGACGACAGCAGCAGGTTCTGCTCCCAGGCTTCCAGTGCCTGAAAGCGCTGGATAAAGCTTTCCTGCAGGGGGCGGGGGGCCGTTTTCAGCTTGACCTTGCCTTCGTCGGTGAGCACGGCGTGCACCTTGCGCTTGTCGGTAAGGCTGCGCTCCCGGCGCACCAACTGCTTTTGCTCAAGCCGGTCGATGATGGTGGTGGCGGTGGCCTGGCTCATGTTGGTGGCCTGGGCCAGTTTGCGCATGGTGATGTCGCCATGTTCGCTGATCGCCTGCATCAGCAGCAACTGGGGGCCGGTCAGGCCGGAGGCCTTGCTGAGCTGGCGGGAATGGAGGTCGATGGCACGGATGATCTGGCGCAGGGCCACCAGCACTTCTTCATGTTTTTCCACAATATACCTGCCGATGTGGGCTTGCTGGATGTGCGCGCACCTTAGCGCAAAACACGCGGACTGGAAAGTCCCGGGCCAGGCTGGGAGCCGGCGGCAATTGTATGTACAATTGCCCTGACGCAGGAGGTCCAGTGACGCAATCCATTCCCCTTTATCAGCAGATCAAGCAGCATATCCTGGCCCGCATCCAGTCCGGTGAATATCCGCTGCACCAGCAAATTCCCCCCGAGCAGGAGCTGGCCGGTCAGTTCGGTGTCAGCCGGATGACGGCCCACAAGGCGATCCGCGACCTGGTGCAGGAGGGCTACCTGATGCGCCGGGCCGGGCTGGGCACCTTTGTCACCGAGCCCAAGGCCGAGTCGCCGCTGGCGGACATCAACAATATCGCCGACGAGGTACGCAGTCGCGGCCACGACTACGGCAACCGGGTACTGCTGCTGGAAAGCCTGCGCGCCGATGAGGAAGTGGCCCTGCAGATGGGCATGCGGCTCAATGCCCGGGTATTCCACTCGGTGATAGTCCATCTGGAAAACCAGGCGCCGATCCAGGTGGAAGAGCGCTTCGTCAATCCGGCGCTGGCACCCGGCTACCTGGGCTGCGACTTTGCTCGGATGACCCCCAATGCCTACCTGGTGCAGCACTGCCCGCTGTCGGATCTGGAGCATATCGTCGAGGCGCGGCTGGCGCCGGCCCAGGTGTGCGACTGGCTGCAGATAGGGTCCGAAGAGCCCTGCCTGCTGGTGACCCGCCGTACCTGGTCGCTGCACCAGCTGGTGAGCTTTGCCCGGCTCTGGCACCCGGGCAACCGCTACAAGCTGCGCTCCACCCTCAAGCTGGACTGAGCGCCATCCCGGCGCTCAGGGTGGCGGACGCAAGCCGGAGCCACAATACTTCCCACCTGGGTCAGCGCCACTGGGTCAGTTGCAGATCCAGGCTGTTCTTGCCGTCGGTGACCTGGATGTCCAGCTCCTGCAGGGTGGCGAAGAGATCGATGCTGCGGCTACAGAGCTCGGCCAGCCGGGCCGGCTGGGGATCGGCCAGGTGGTAGATTTCGAGCCGCGGCAACTGCCCCAGCTCTACCTGGTGTTTGCTCCACCATTCCAGGGCGGAGCGCCCGCCATAGCTGTACACCACTACCCGCTCGGCCCGGGACAGGGCCTGCTTGATGCGCTTGACGCTGGGCTCGCCCAGTTCCACCCACAGCAGGATGCGCCCATCCGGCGCCTTCTGCCACAGTTCGGGTTCGTCGTCGGTGCTGAGTCCCTTGGTAAAACTCAGATCCTCGTCGGCATGGCGCATAAAGGCCAGCAGCCGCACCATCATCCGGGTTTCGGTTTCCGACGGATGGCGGGCCACGGTCAGGCTGTGTTCCTGGTAGTAGTGGCGGTGCAGATCGCTGATATTCAGCCGCACCTTGTGCAGGGTGGCGGTCAGGGCCATGAAAGGATCTCGTTAACAAAAACGCCATCTTAACGGCAAGCCGGGGCGGTATCCAGCCCGACGCGGCCCGGCGCCGGGCCGTCATTGGCTCAGGGGGCGATCAGCATGGCGACCGGGATGGCCAGCAGCAGGCTGAGGAAGGCGCGGACAAACCACACCAGCACCAGGGTGCCCACCTTGAGCGGGATACGGGTCGCCAGTATGCAGGGAATCGAGGCCGAGAAGAACAGCACCGACGACACGCACACCACGCCGGCAGCGAAGCGGGCCACGAAGTCGGCCTCGGCCATCAGCAGCGCCGGCAGGAACATTTCCGCCAGCCCCGAGGCGGTGGCCTTGGCGAGCAGCATGCCGTCCTCCAGGCCCCACAGCCAGGTCACCGGGTAGAACAGGTAGCCCAGCCAGTCGAACACCGGGGTGTATTTGGCCACCAGCAGGCCAATCAGCCCCACCGACATGATGGACGGCAGTATGCTGATGGTCATCACCAGGCCGTCCTTGAAGTTGTCTATCACGTTGCGGCCAAGCGGCGGCGCTTGCTCGGCCACTTCCAGCCCGTTCTGCCAGGCGGTGGCCAGGCGGTTGCCGGGCTCGCCTTCCGGCTCCCGGTGTTCGGCCCTGTTGTCCATGCGGGACAGCGGCGGCAGCCGCACCGTGATGGCGGTAACGATAAAGGTGATCACCAGGGTCAGCCAGAAGTACTGGTTCCAGATCTCCATCAGCCCCAGGGTCTTGGCCACGATGATCATAAAGGTGGCGGAAACGGTGGAAAAGCCGGTGGCGATGATAGCCGCTTCCCGCGCCGAGTAGTGGCCCGCGCTGTACACCCGGTTGGTGATCAGCAGGCCGATGGAATAGCTGCCCACGAAGGAGGCCACCGCATCGATGGCCGAGCGGCCCGGGGTGCGCCAGATGGGCTGCATCAGCTTCTGCACCAGGATGCCGATGGCCTCGAGCAGGCCGTAACCCACCAGGAAGGCCAGGAATACCGAGCCGATGGGCACGATCAGCCCCACCGAGATCACCAGCTTGTTGAACAGGAAGGGCAGCATGTCCGGCGCCTGCAGCGCCGCCGGGCCCAGGCCGGTGAGCGCCATCAGGCCCGCCACTACCCCCAGCCATTTCAGTACCAGGAAGACGGTGTCGGTCGGGCTCTGTTTCCAGCGGCCGGTGACCAGCGGATAAACCGCTCCCGCCACTATCATCCCCATGGCGTACCAGCCGGCGCCGCTTTCGCCCAGGGCGGCGCGCAGCCAGCCCACCATATGATCCAGCGGTATGCTGGTTTTGCCCTGCAGGGTGATGGGAATAAAGAAAATAAAGATGCCGATGGCGCTCAGGCCCAGCAGCCGGCCTATGGCCTTGCCCTGGGGCCGGGATTGAGCCTTGGATTGTTCCTTGGTCTGGTGCATGGGGGCCTCCCTGTTAACGATGATTAATGTATATACAAAAATGATGTCAATGTTAATGATCTGTATGTTTTTTATGTGATCCATCTCTATTAATCCGGGTTTATTGTGCGGGCCTGCTTGCAAAGAGGTGGGGTATGATTTAAATGTATATACAAATAGCGATTCAAGGAGCCAGCCATGCCATCGTCATCCCTCCGCCTCTGGGTCAATGCCACCCTGTTCGACGGCCTCGACGCCGCCGCCGAGCCCATGGCGGTGGCAGTTAAGGAGGGCCGCATCGCCTGGCTGAAGCCCATGAGCGAACTGAGCAAGGCCGACCGTGCCGGGTTCGAGCTTATCGATGCCGAAGGCCGGCTGCTGACCCCGGGGCTGGTGGACTGCCATACCCACCTGGTGTACGGCGGCAACCGGGCCGGGGAGTTCGAGGCCCGGCTCGAAGGCAAGAGCTATGAAGAAATCGCCCGCGCCGGCGGCGGCATCCTCAGCACGGTGCGGGCCACCCGCGCCGCCTCGGAGGACGAGCTGTTCGCCGCTGCCCGCCCGCGCCTCGAGGCGCTGATGGCGGACGGGGTGACCACGGTCGAGATCAAGTCCGGCTATGGCCTGGATGTGGACAACGAACTCAAGATGCTGCGGGTGGCGCGCCGCCTGGGGCGGGAGCTCAAGGTGCGGGTGGTCACCACCCTGCTGGGTGCCCACGCCCTGCCGCCGGAATACAAAGACGATGCCGACGGCTATATCGAGCTGGTGTGCCGGAGGATGATCCCGGCCGCCGCCGCCGAAGGGCTGGCGGATGCGGTGGACGTGTTCTGCGAGAACATCGCCTTCTCGGTGGCCCAGTGCGAGCGGGTCTATGCCGCCGCCAAGGCCCATGGCCTGGCCATCAAGGGCCATACCGAGCAGTTGTCCAACCTGGGCGGCAGCGCCGCCGCCGCCCGCGCCGGGGCGCTGTCGGTGGATCATGTGGAATACCTGGACGAGACGGGGGTAAAGGCCCTGGCCGAGGCCGGCACCGTCGCCACCCTGTTGCCCGGCGCCTTCTACATATTGCGCGAAACAACAGTACCGCCCATCGCGCTGCTGCGTCGCCACGGGGTGCCTATGGCCCTGGCCACCGACGCCAACCCGGGTACCTCGCCCATCTTCAGCCTGAGGCTGATGCTGAACATGGCCTGCACCCTGTTCCGCCTGACCCCGGTGGAGGCCCTGCGCGGCGTTACCGCCCAGGGCGCCCGGGCCCTGGGCTTGTCGCACGAGTGCGGCCGCATCGTCCCGGGTATGGCGGCGGATCTGTGCCTGTGGGAAACCGACAATTACGCCGAGCTGGCCTATAGCCTGGGCCTGCCCCGGCTCGTTCAACGCATCGTAGCGGGAGAGCCTGCATGAAGACTGACATGACCCCCTGGACCGGCCGGGTCGATCCCGAGCCCGACACCTATCGCTGGCACCAGCAGGTGCAGCCGCTGGAGCAGGCCCGGGAACCGGGCGCCGTGCTGATCGGCTTTGGCTGTGACGAAGGGGTTCGCCGCAACCAGGGCCGCGTCGGCGCCGCCAAGGGCCCGGCGGCCATGCGCAGGATGCTGGGCAGCCTGGCCTGGCACCAGGGCACGGCCGTGTTCGACGCCGGCGACGTGGTCTGCCAGGGCGAGGATCTGGAAGGGGCCCACCAGGCCCTGTCCGCCCGGGTGAGCGAGGCGCTGGATCTGGGCCATTTCCCCATCGTGATGGGTGGCGGCCACGAGGTGGCCTTCGGCTCCTGGTCTGGCCTGGCCGCGCATCTGGCGCCACGCGAGCAGCGCCCGCGCATCGGCATCATCAACTTCGACGCCCACTTCGATCTGCGCGACCCCGGCTTCGTGGTGTCGTCCGGCACCCCCTTTGCCCAGATCGCGGAGGCGAGCGCGCAGCGGGGCTGGCCCTTCCAGTATGCCTGCCTGGGAGTGAGCCGGGCCGCCAACACCCAGAACCTGTTCCGGCGCGCCGAAGAGCTCGGGGTGCTGGCATGGGAAGACAGGGCCATGACGGCGGCGGCCCTGCCCCGGCTGCAGCAGGAGGTGGCGGACTTTATCGGTCGCTGCGACCACCTCTACCTGACCATCGACATCGATGTGTTCCCCGCCGCCCAGGCGCCCGGCGTGAGTGCGCCGGCGGCCCGGGGGGTGGGGCTGGATTTGATTGAACCCGTAATTGAACAGATCAAGGCCAGTGGCAAGCTCCGGCTCGCCGATTTGGCCGAGCTCAACCCCGAGTATGACGTGGATGGCCACACGGCCAGGCTGGCGGCTCGGTTGATTCATACTTTGACACTGTAAAGAGGGAAACCCACATGTCACAACAAAACGATCGTCACGCTCCCGGCCGTGTTATCAAGGCGCCCACCGGCGTCAATAAAGTCTGTAAAAGCTGGCTGACCGAAGCCGCCTACCGCATGCTGCACAACAACCTGCACCCGGACGTGGCCGAGCGGCCCGAGGATCTGGTGGTGTACGGCGGTATCGGCCGCGCCGCCCGCAACTGGCCCTGCTTCGACCGCATCGTCGATGTGCTCAAGCGGCTGGAAGACGACGAGACCCTGCTGATCCAGTCCGGCAAGCCGGTGGGCGTGTTCAAGACCCACGCCGACGCGCCGCGGGTGCTGCTGGCCAACTCCAACCTGGTGCCGGCCTGGGCCAACTGGGAGCACTTCAACGAGCTGGATAAAAAAGGCCTGATGATGTACGGCCAGATGACCGCCGGCTCCTGGATCTACATCGGTTCCCAGGGCATCGTCCAGGGCACCTACGAGACCTTCGTCGAGGCCGGTCGCCAGCACTATGACGGCAACCTCAAGGGCCGCTGGATCCTCACCGCCGGCCTGGGCGGCATGGGCGGTGCCCAGCCCCTGGCGGCGACCCTGGCCGGCGCCTGCTCGCTCAACATCGAGTGCCAGCAGTCCAGCATCGACTTCCGCCTGCGCACCCGCTACCTGGACGAGCAGGCCGAGAGCCTGGATGACGCCCTGGCCCGCATCGAGCGTTACACCGCCGAGGGCAAGGCGATTTCCATCGGCCTGTGCGCCAATGCCGCCGACGTGCTGCCCGAACTGGTCAGGCGCGGCGTCAAGCCCGACATGGTCACCGACCAGACCAGCGCCCACGATCCGCTGCACGGCTACCTGCCCCAGGGCTGGAGCTGGGAGGAGTACGTGGTGCGTGGCAAGAGCCAGCCCGAGGCTACCGTCAAGGCGGCCAAGCAGTCCATGGCGGTGCACGTGCAGGCCATGCTCGACTTCCAGCAGATGGGCGTGCCCACCTTCGACTACGGCAACAACATCCGCCAGATGGCGCTGGAAGAGGGCGTCAAGAATGCCTTCGACTTCCCCGGCTTCGTCCCGGCCTATATCCGTCCGCTGTTCTGCCAGGGCATAGGTCCCTTCCGCTGGGTGGCCCTGTCCGGCGATCCGGAGGACATCTACAAGACCGACGCCAAGGTGAAGGAGCTGATCCCCGACAACCCGCACCTGCACAACTGGCTGGACATGGCGCGCGAGCGCATCAGCTTCCAGGGCCTGCCCGCCCGTATCTGCTGGGTCGGCCTGAAAGACCGTGCCCGCCTGGGCCTGGCCTTCAACGAGATGGTCAAGAACGGCGAACTCAAGGCGCCCATCGTGATCGGCCGTGACCACCTGGACTCCGGCTCCGTCGCCAGCCCCAACCGGGAAACCGAGGCGATGATGGACGGCTCCGATGCCGTCAGTGACTGGCCGCTGCTGAACGCCCTGCTCAACACCGCCGGTGGCGCCACCTGGGTGTCCCTGCACCACGGCGGCGGGGTCGGCATGGGGTTCAGCCAGCACTCGGGCGTGGTAATCGTGGCCGACGGTACCGACGCCGCCGCCGCGCGCCTGGGCCGGGTGCTGCGTAACGACCCGGGCACCGGCGTGATGCGCCACGCCGACGCGGGTTATGATATCGCCATCAACTGCGCCCGTGACAACGGCCTGGACCTGCCCATGGTTAATGGCTTGAGCAACAAGGACTAATTTATGAGCACTCTGACTATCCATCCCGGAAAAATGACCCTGGCCGAGATGCGCCAGGCCTATGAACAGCCCGTGAAGCTGGCGCTGGATCCTGCGGTGCACGGCACCATCCAGGCCTCGGTCGACTGCGTCAACCGCATGGTGGCGGAAGACCGCACCGTGTACGGTATCAACACCGGGTTCGGCCTGCTGGCCAATACCCGCATCAAACCGGAAGACCTGGAAACCCTGCAGCGTTCCCTGGTGCTGTCCCACGCCACCGGCCTGGGGGCGCTGGTCAGCGACGAGCTGGTGCGGTTGATCATGGTGCTCAAGATCAACAGCCTGGCCCGCGGCTACTCCGGCATCCGCCTGCAGGTGCTGGAGGCGCTGATGGCGCTGGTCAACCACGGCGTCTACCCCTGCATCCCCGGCAAGGGCTCCGTCGGCGCCTCCGGCGACCTGGCGCCCCTGGCGCACATGAGCTGCGTGTTGCTGGGCGAGGGCCAGGCCCGCTACCAGGGCGAGATCATCAGCGCCGGCCAGGCACTGGAGATCGCCGGCCTGAAGCCGATGGGCCTGGCGCCCAAGGAAGGCCTGGCGCTGCTGAACGGTACCCAGGTGTCCACCGCCTTCGCCCTGCGCGGCCTGTTCGAGGCGGAAGACCTGTTCGCCAGCGCCGTGGTGGTGGGTGGCCTGACGGTGGAAGCCACCCTGAGCTCCCGTCGCCCCTTCGATGCCCGCATCCACGAGGTGCGCGGCCAGGCCGGCCAGATCGACGCCGCCGCTGCCTACCGCCACCTGCTGGGCGAGCAGAGCGATATCAGCAAGACCCATGTCAACTGTGCCAAGGTGCAGGATCCCTACTCCCTGCGCTGCCAGCCCCAGGTGATGGGCGCCTGCCTGACCCAGCTGCGCCAGGCCGCCGAGGTGCTGCTCGTCGAGGGCAACGCGGTGTCCGACAACCCCCTGGTGTTCGCCGAGGACAACGACGTCATCTCCGGCGGCAACTTCCACGCCGAGCCGGTGGCCATGGCGGCGGACAACATCGCCCTGGCGATTGCCGAGATCGGATCCTTAAGCGAGCGGCGGGTGTCGCTGATGATGGATACCCACATGTCCGGCCTGCCGCCCTTCCTGGTGGAAAACGGCGGCGTCAACTCCGGCTTTATGATCGCCCAGGTCACCGCCGCGGCCCTGGCGTCCGACAACAAGGCGCTGGCCCACCCGCATTCGGTGGACTCGTTGCCCACCTCCGCCAACCAGGAAGACCACGTCTCCATGGCCCCCAACGGCGGTCGCCGGCTGTGGGACATGGTGGAAAACAGCCGGGGCGTGCTGGCCATCGAATGGCTGGCGGCCTGTCAGGGCCTGGATTTCCGTGGTGGCCTCAAGACCACGGCCCCGCTGGAGCTGGCCCGCCAGACCCTGCGGGAGAAGGTGAGCTATTACGACAAGGACCGCTTTTTCGCCCCCGACATCGAGCAGGCCGACGCCCTGCTCAAGGCGGGCAGCCTGAGCCGCCTGGTTCCGAAGGACCTGCTGCCCAGTCACTGAGCACGACTCCGCTTGCGGGGAATTTGACAGGGCTGCCTCGGCAGCCCTGTTTTTTTATCCAGCACCTTCGTGCTAGACTCGCGCCCCTTGTCAGCCGGGGAGGACGGTCGATGGCGGATTTCAGAACCCATATCCAGGTGGCCACCGTGGCCGGCGGTCTGCTGGCCGGCGCCCTGGTGTGGGCCCAGCAACTGACCCTGGCCGAGGGGGTACTGCTGTGGCTGGCCGGCACCCTGGGCGGCATACTGCCGGACATCGACGCCGACAGCTCCCGCTCCATCCGCATCGTCTTTCGGCTGTTCGGTGTGCTGGCGGCCCTGCTGGCCCTGCTTTACGGCCGGGAGCGGCTGGCGCTTACCGATACCCTGGTGCTGGGCGCCGTCGCCTACGGCCTGGTCCGCTATCCCCTGTGCTGGGTCTTCGCCCGCTTCACGGTGCACCGGGGCAGCCTGCATTCGCTGCTGGCCAACGGGGTCTTCGCCCTGGCCACTGTGGTGATCGGCCACCGGCTGTTCGGCCTGCCCCCCGGACTTGCCTGGGAGACCGGTGTCTTCGTCTTTGTCGGCGCCTTTATCCACCTGCTGCTGGATGAGCTGTACAGCATCGATCTGGAGGGGCGGCGCATCAAAAAATCCTTCGGCACCGCCCTGAAGCTTATCGAGTGGCGCGCGCCCCTGGCCAACCTGCTGTTGCTTTGCCTGCTGGCGGGCGGCTGGTGGCTGGCGCCCGTATCATCCGGCCTGCTGGCGCGGCTATTGCCGATTTCCCAGTTCTGGTAAGATAGGCGCCGCTGGCAAGCCCTGCCGTCTCCCAAATATAAACACAATAACCACCGGGGCCGACTTCCAGTACAGGTTCAACATTCCACACAGGACACACCGATGAGTCTTGCAGACAAGGTATTGGCCGTTAACAACGACCTCCCCATCCGTACCCGCCAGCCGGTGCACAGCGGCAAGGTGCGCTCCGTCTACTGGCTGACCGAAGAGGACAGCCGCCGCCTGATCGAGGAAAAGGGCTATGACGTGGCGCCCGACGCGCCCCTGGCCATCATGGTGATCAGCGATCGCATCTCCGCCTTCGACTGCATCTGGCACGGGGAGGGTGGCCTGAACGGGGTGCCCGGCAAGGGAGCGGCGCTCAATGCCATCTCCAACCACTGGTTCCGGCTGTTCAAGGAGCGGGGCCTGGCCGACAGCCATATCCTCGACATCCCCCATCCCTTCGTGTGGATAGTGCAGAAGGCCACCCCGGTGAAGATAGAAGCCATCTGCCGCCAGTACATCACCGGCTCCATGTGGCGCAGCTACGCCAAGGGCGAGCGGGACTTCTGCGGCATCCGTCTGCCGGACGGCCTGCAAAAGGATCAGAAGCTGCCCGAACTGCTGATGACGCCCTCCACCAAGGGCATCCTCAGGGGTATTCCCGGGGTGCCGGAGGCGGACGACGTCAACATCACCCGCCGGAATATCGAAGACAACTTCGCCGCCTTCAACTTCAGGAGCAAGGACGATATCGCCCTGTACGAGCGGCTGCTGAAGGAAGGCTTCGAGGTGATCAGCGATGAGCTGGCCAAGCTCGACCAGATCTTCGTGGATACCAAGTTCGAGTTCGGTTATGTCACCGACGCGGCGGGCAACGAGAAGCTGATCTACATGGACGAGGTGGGTACCCCCGACTCGTCGCGCATCTGGGACGGCCCCGCCTGGCGGGAAGGGCGCATCGTGGAGAATTCCAAGGAGGACTTCCGCCAGGTGCTGCTCAACCACTTCCCGGACCCGGATATCCTGCTCAACAAGGACCGCATGCCCGAGCGCGAGGCCCTGGCCCGGGACAATGCCCTGCCGGCTGAGGTGCTGATGGACGTGTCCCGCACCTATGTGGGCATCGCCGAGAAGATCACCGGCCAGAAATTGGAGCTGTCCGACCATCCCAAGGCGGATATCATCGCCATACTGCGCGACCAGTACGGTCTGATCGACTGAGCATCAGCTCAAACGATAAAAACCCGGGACATCCCGGGTTTTTTAATGCCTTCTTGCCGGGGCGGCTTCAGCCGAAGCGGGGGGCGTCGAAGTCTTCCGGCTCGTCGGTGTAGATGCAGACGTTGTGCCGGGCCACCAGGCCCTCGGGACTGACGCAGTGGGTCTCGAAAAACTCGGCGATGGCGCTGCGCTGGCAGTGGGCCTCGAAGCTGGCCATGTCGGCCCAGATCTCGTTGAACACCAGCGGATAGCTCTGGCCGCCGGCGAAGGGGCTGGGAATGTGGCGGGTGACCCTGTACTGGAGGCAGCCGTCCTCGCGCAGGGTGTCGGCTTCCAGCCCCTGCAGCACCCGGAACAGCGCCCTTTCCTTGCCCGGTTTGGGCTCGAAGCTGGCGATACAATATATCTTGCTGGACATCTTTCTCTTTCTCCTGTGAAAGGCGGCCCCGTCGTAGGCCAAAAACAAAACGCCGCCATGACGGCGGCGTATGCGAGGGGAGGTCCGGGCCTCAGCGGGTGCCGAACACCACTATGGTCTTGCCGTGAGCGGAGATCAGGTTCTGCTCTTCCAGCATCTTCAGGATGCGGCCCACGGTTTCCCGGGAGCAGCCCACGATCTGGCCGATTTCCTGGCGGGTGATCTTGATCTGCATGCCGTCCGGGTGGGTCATGGCGTCCGGCTGGCGGGCCAGGTTGAGCAGGGTTTCGGCGATGCGGCCGGTCACGTCGAGAAAGGCCAGGTCTCCTACCTTCTGGCTGGTGCTCTGCAGCCGCTTGGCCATCTGGCCCGACAGGCGGATCAGGATTTCCGGATTCACCTGGATCAGCTGGCGGAATTTCTTGTAGGAGATCTCGGCCACTTCACAGGGAGTCTTGGCCCTGACCCAGGCGGTGCGCACCGGGTTTTCGGTTTCCTCGAACAGGCCCAGCTCGCCCATAAAGTCGCCCTGGTTGAGGTAGGACAGGATCATCTCCTTGCCGTCTTCGTCCTTGATCAATACCGCGACCGAGCCTTTTACGATGTAGTAGAGGGTTTCGGCCTTTTCTCCGGCGTGGATCAGCGAGCTTTTGGCCGGATACTTATGAATATGGCAATGTGACAAAAACCATTCCAGGGTAGGGTCACTTTGGGACTTGCCAATAACCATGAACTTTCCTCTTTATTGACGCGGGCGCAACACCCAGGCAAGCAGGCAGCCTTGCCTTACTTCGTGGATAGACGGCTAGCATAAAAGGCTTGGCTCCGGGCATCAAGCGCCAAGGCCAGATCTGCTCGTCGGCGGCGGCGCAATCCGCTAGTATTTGGCTTTTCCGTTGAGGGAGGTGTTATGAAAGCCCAGGTTCGCTGGTTGGAAAACATGTGTTTTGAAGGGGTGTCCGAGTCCGGCCACAAAATCCTGCTGGACGGCACCAATCCGGGCCAGGGCCCGAGCCCGATGGAAGCGGTGCTGTTGGGCGCCGGTGGCTGCAGCGCCATCGACGTGGTGTCCATCCTGGAGAAGGGACGCCAGCAGGTGACCGGTTGCGAGGTGGAGCTGGACGCGGACCGGGCCGAGAATCCGCCCCGGGTCTTTACCCGTATCCGGCTGCATTTCGTGGTGACCGGCCAGGCGCTGCCCGAAAAGCAGGTGGCCCGGGCGGTGGAACTGTCCATGGAAAAATACTGCTCGGTGATGAAAATGCTGGAAAAGGCGGTGGACGTTTCCTCTTCCTTTGAAATCCGCGAAGCCTGAGCCAGGGCTGCGGGCACCCGCCAGGCGGGTGCCCTTCCCTGGCGGTTTCCCTGATCCAGGTCAACAAAAAATACCTCTAAGGTGGTATCTTGATAGGCAAAGAGAGCCATACAGGGCTCTAGGAAATTGCCAATCATGCAGAGGGAAGCAGGATGAAAATGTGCATTACCACCACCGCCGTGGCGCTGGCCCTGGCCGCCCAGGTCGCCTGGGCCGAGTCTCCCCGCAGCGAACCGGTCCAGCCGGTCCCCGTCGCCAATATCAGCCAGCCGGCCCTGGCCGAACTGGGTAAAAAGCTGTTCTTCGATCCCCGTCTGTCCAAGTCGGGTTTTATTTCCTGCAACTCCTGCCACAACCTGTCGATGGGCGGCACCGACAACCTCAAGACCTCCATCGGCCACAACTGGCAGCAGGGGCCGATCAACTCGCCCACCGTGCTCAACTCCAGCCTTAACCTGGCCCAGTTCTGGGACGGCCGGGCGGCGGACCTGAAAGAGCAGGCCGGCGGCCCCATCGCCAACCCGGGTGAAATGGCCTTTACCCACGAACTGGCCATCGGTGTGCTGCAATCCATCCCCGGCTATGTGGCCGAGTTCGAGGTGGTATTCGGCAAGAGCGAACTGGATATCGACATGGTGACCGATGCCATCGCCGCCTTCGAGGAAACCCTGGTCACCCCCCATTCGCCCTTCGACCAGTGGCTGCTGGGCGATGACGACGCCATTACCGAACAGGCCCTGGCCGGTTATCAGCTGTTCAAGCAAAGCGGTTGCGTGGCCTGCCACAACGGCCCCAACCTCGGCGGCACCTCCTTCCAGAAAATGGGGGTAGTAGAGCCCTACCGGTCCGACTCCGACGCCATCGGCCGTGCCGCTGTCACCGGCAAGGATGCGGATCGCTTTACCTTCAAGGTGCCGACCCTGCGCAACGTGGAGCTGACCTACCCCTACTTCCATGATGGCGAGGCCGCCACCCTGGAAGAGGCAGTAGACATTATGGGCCGGCTGCAGCTGGGGCGGGTGTATTCGGAGCAGGAAATTGGCCAGATCGTCGCCTTCCTGAAGTCGCTGACCGGCGAGCAGCCACGCTTTGAGCTGCCGATACTGCCGCCGTCCACCAACGAGACCCCGGCGCCGGAGCCCTTCGGTTAAGGGCGGCCGCATAAGTCAACCAAAAGGCCAACTCCGCCGTCACGCCGTAATCCATCCATGGAGGCTCCGCCGCGCTTCTGACCGCCAGGGATGGCGGGAATGTCGGAACGGCAGGAGCATTTTCCGGCCCTGGCGCGGAGGGTCGGCGGAGCCGTTCCCTTTGTCCGCCTGTTTGGGCATGGGTGTTACCTGCTTAGGTAAGCCTGAAGGTTTGTCAGCAGTCTGAGGCCCGGCACCGCCGGGCCTGTTTACATTTAGCGGATTTTGCCGGTTTCCAGCAGCTGTTCGATCAGGGGGCGCAGGATCAGCTCCATGGCAAAGCCCATCTTGCCGCCGGGCACCACTATGGTGTTGCGCCGGGACATGAAGGAGCCGTCGATCATTGCCAGCAGGTAGGGGAAGTCGACGTTCTTGATGCCGCGAAAGCGGATCACCATCATGCTTTCGTCCAGGGTCGGAATGATTTTGGCGCTGAAGGGATTGGAAGTGTCCACCGTCGGCACCCGCTGGAAGTTGATGTGGGTGCGGGAGAACTGGGGGGTGATGAAGTTGATGTAGTCCTCCATCGAGCGGACGATGGAGTCGGTGACCGCCTCCCGGGAATGGCCGCGCTCGGCGGTATCGCGGATAAGCTTTTGGATCCACTCCAGGTTGACGATGGGGACCATGCCCACCAGCAAATCCACATGCTGGGCCACGTTCTGCTCTTCGGTCACCACGCCGCCGTGCAGCCCTTCGTAGAACAGAAGGTTGGTGTCCTGGGCCAGTTGCTGCCAGGGGGTGAAGGTGCCCGGCATCTGGTTGAAGGGCACCGCCTCGTCAAAGGTGTGCAGGTAGCGGCGGAACTGGCCGGTGCCGGTATCGCCGTATTCCTTGAAAAACTGCTCCAGCAGCTCGAAGTCGTTGGCTTCGGGGCCGAAATAGCTGATATGCCGGCCCTGCTCCCTGGCCCGGCGGATGGCCACATCCATTTCGGGGCGGGTGTAGCGGTGGAAGCTGTCGCCTTCCACCACGGCGGCCTTGACCCCGAGCTGGGCGAACATGGACTGGAAAACGTCGGTGGAGGTCGATGTGCCGGCACCCGAAGAGCCGGTCACCGCTATGATGGGGTGCTTGGCAGACATAACAGACCTTAAAATTGAATGAACCGTGAATGTTTATACGCAGTGCGCCGGGGCCAGGTCAAGGTTTCTGATGGAAGCGCCGGGCCGGTACTATATTGACGCTGTCGTGCAGCTCGCTGTAGACGATAACCGCCTCTCCAACTTTAAGTTGCTGTTTTACCTGGGATACTTTTTGCTCCAGGGACACCTCCTGGGTGCCGTACTCGGTGCCTTCCTGGAGCACGAAATGTTCGATCAAATTGTTCAGGGTCTCTTCCGGCAACTCGGCAAAGGGAATAATCATGCTTTTTCCTGATAAGGGGGCCAATGTTGTTCCAGCCACTCGGGGATGCGCTGCTCCAGCCAGTAACTGGGGCGCCAGGGTGCACCCGCCATAAAGCCCACATGGCCGCCATGGCGGCTCAACTCGTAGGTCACCGCCGGCGGCAGCAAGTCGGCATCGGGGATGACGGCATCGTTCATAAAGGGATCGTCGGCGGCATGGAGGATAAGGGTCGGGGTGGCCAGCCGGGACAGGCGGAACAAGCCCGAGCAGCGCCGGTAGTAATCCTCCGCATTGCGAAAGCCGTGCACCGGGGCGGTGACCAGATCGTCGAACTGGCGCAGGCTGCGGATATGGTCCAGGTTGCCCGCCCAGCGATGGTGGGGGTGGCGCCCCAGGCGCTGGCGCCAATTGTGTTTCATGCGCGCCAGCAGGTAGTGCTGGTAGAGCCGGGAAAAGCCGCGGTTGATGCGATCGGCGCAGGCCGACAGATGCAGCGGGGCCGAGATCACGGCGGCGGCGCACAGCGGGTTGCGCGGCTGCTCCGCCAGGTAGTTGACCAGCATGTTGCCGCCGAGGGAATAGCCGATGGCTGCCATGGGCCGGTCGGGAAAGCGCTGGCGCAGGGTGTCCAGCACATGGCGGGGGTCCTCGGTCGCGCCGGAATGGTAGGCCTGCAGGTGGCGGTTGGGCTCGCCGCTGCAGCCGCGAAAGTGCATCAGCACCGGCTGCCAGCCGCGCCGATACAGGGCCGCCATCATGCCCTGGGCATAGTGGGATTCGATATTCCCTTCCAGCCCGTGAAACAGCACCACCAACGGCCGGTGCGGCTCCAGCCGCGGGGTGCCCCAGGCCAGGTCGACAAAATCGCCGTCCGGCAGCTCCAGCCGCTCCGTCTGGCAGGGCTGCCGGGCGCGATGCAGGTATTTGGCCAGTATGGTCTGGAGGTGTGGGTTGCGGGCCCACCAGGGTGACTGGAATCGGCTGGGATGGATCATGGCTTCCTGTTGCTGTACCTGGGGTGAGCGGCGGGGCCGGTCATTGTGCTGATAAAATACTGGGCGCAGTCCGGAAAATCGAGTAAAACAGTGTTCTTCCTTATTTCTTGCTAACCATCATGGACTTTGCCCTGCTTGGCTCCGTTGCCGGTTTTGCCCTGGCTACCTGCGGCACCCCCGGCCCCAACAACATGCTGCTGACCAGCTCCGGCACCCGCTTTGGCTACCGGCCCACGCTCAAGCTGCTGCTCGGCATCATGCTGGGCCTGCAGGCGCTGATGCTGCTCACCGCCCTCGGCCTTGGCCGGCTGTTCCTGCACTGGCCGGCGCTGCAGTGGGGCCTGAAAATGGCCGGCAGCGGCTACTTGCTGTGGCTGGCCTGGCAGATTGCCAGCGCACCGCCGCCCGGGGCCGAAGAGGAGCGTCTGGGCATGGGCTGGCACCAGGGCGCCCTGTTCCAGTTCCTTAACCCCAAATCCTGGCTGATGGCCATTTCGGCGATCAGCGGTTTCACCCTGGCCGGGGAGCAGTACTGGCCGTCGGCGGCGCTGGTACTGGCGGTGTTCCTGTTTTTTGGACTGCTGACCGGCCATGTCTGGGCCCTGTTCGGCATCCATGTGCGACGCTGGCTGCGTACCGATACCGACTGGCGTCGCTTCAACCGGCTGATGGCGCTGCTCACCGCCGGGAGCGTGGCGATGATCTGGTGGTGATCCCGTTTTTGCGCTTAATCGTTCGAGTTTGGCGGCAAAGGGTGTAGAATCTGGCCGTTTTTTGTCCCTAGATCAAGGCTGTCATGGTTTCTGACACAACAGACGTATTCAAGGAAATCCGTCCCTACCGGGACGACGAAGTCGCCGGCGCCATCCAGCGCCTGATACACGACGACGAATTTATCGGCGCCATTGCCAAGTACCGCTTTTCCGGCCTGTCCCGCTGGGGCGGGGCCGCCATCAGGTCCCTGATCCGCCTCTATCTGGGCTGGCGCTGGCGCAAGGTGAACAGCATCCGCCAGGTGCAGCTGGAAGTGGCGACCTACATGGAAAAGATGATAGCGCGCACCACCTCCGGCGTGACCTACTCCGGCCTGGAGAACATCAAGCCCGGGGTGGGCTACCTGTTCATCTCCAACCACAGGGATATTGCCCTGGACCCGGCCTTCGTCAACTGGGGCCTTCACAGCCATGGCCTGGACACGGTGCGCATCGCCATCGGTGACAACCTGCTGCGCAAGCCCTGTGTCACCGAGCTGATGAAGCTGAACAAAAGCTTTATCGTCAAGCGCTCGGCCAAGGGGCCGCGGGAAATGATGAAGGCGTTCAGCGAATTGTCCTCCTACCTGCGCCACTCCATTGACGAAGGCCACTCCATCTGGATAGCCCAGAAGGAAGGACGGGCCAAGGACGGCGACGACAAAACGGATCCGGCCATCCTCAAGATGTTCCATATGGAAGGCAAGCGGCAGAAAATCCCCTTCGGCGACTATATCCGCAGCCTCAACCTGGTGCCGGTGTCCATTTCCTACGAATATGACCCGGGCGACCTGGCCAAGGCCCGGGAACTGCATGCCAAGGCCACCCACGGCGGCTACGAGAAGAGCGAGTTCGAGGATATCCAGAGCATAGTGCAGGGCATCGTCGGCCAGAAGGGCCGGGTACACGTGACCTTTGGCCAGCCGGTGCACGGCGACTTCGATAACGCCGACGACCTGGCGGCGGCCATCGACCGGGAAATCCACGCCAACTATCACCTGTTCCCCAGTAATTTGCTGGCCGCCGGACAAACCGCCGGCGTGGATCCCGCCGCCGCCGAGGCATTTGAGCGGCACATGACGGGCATTCCCGCCGATCTGCGCGAGCGGGTGCTTTCCATGTATGCCCGGCCCGTGCTGAACAAGGACTGAGTCCGGGCCTGTGCGCGCGCCTTCCCTTACCGCCAGCCGGCTGAGCGGCCTGCGGGTGTTCGCCGCCGCCGCCCGCCATGGGAGTTATTCGGCCGCCGCCGCCGAACTGTGCGTGACCCAGGCGGCGGTCAGCCAGCAAATCCGCAACCTGGAGCGGTCCCTCGGTTGCCGGCTGTTCGTGCGACGGGGCGCAGGCATGGTGTTGACCCGGGAAGGGCGCCAACTGCTGCCTTTTGTGGAGCAGGGGCTGGCTTTGCTGCGCCAGGGGCTGGAACAATTGGTCCCGTCCGGCGCCAGGCCTCTGGTTGTCAGCGTGCTGCCGTCCCTGGCGGCGCGCTGGCTGATGCCCAGACTATGGCGCTTCGCCGAAGCCCACCCCGATATCGAGATCCGTCCGCAACCCAGCCAGCAACTTGCCGATGTGGCGGGGGGAGAGGTCGATCTGGCCATCCGCTATGGCCGGGGCCGATACCCGGATCTCGCCTGCGAGCTGCTGATGGCGGACACCGCTTTTCCGGTGTGCAGCCCGGCCCTGGCCGGACGGCTAGGTTCCCTGGATGAGCTGGCGGGCGTGCCCCTGGTGACGGCGCCGGAATACGCCGGGGTGAGCTGGGCCAACTGGCTGGCGCTGGCCGGCCGGCCCGAACTGCTCGCCCGCTGCCGGCACATGACGGTGGACGACGGCAGCCTGGCGCTGGACATGGTGCTGGCGGGGCAGGGGGTGACCCTGAGCCGTTCGGTGCTGGTGGCGGATCTGCTGCGCGACGGCCGGCTGTGCCGCCCCTTCGCCCCTGAACTCAAGCCCCTGCACCAGTACTACCTGGTGTGGCGACCCGACTCGCCCCGCCTGACGGAAATCCGCCTGTTCTGCGACTGGCTGCACGGGGAAACGGGGGCTGTAAACTGTTCATCCCTGATCGATAAGGTTTAACCAGTTTTTACAATAGATGGTTTTGGTTTTTCTCCGTTTTTTAGCCAAGTTCCTTTCTCTATCATGAGCACTGTCCCCAGGGTGAGAGCGTGAACATTTTGTTAAAAAACCAAGGTGTTCATGCTCACTGCGCCGCCATTGCCCTCAGCCCCGCTGCCAAGACCTGATCCAGATAGTCTGTGTTCATGCTGGCTATCTTCTGC
>NZ_PXYH01000018.1 GCF_003012795.1 Zobellella taiwanensis | reverse complement strand
GCGCTACGTGGACGTGGTGCGGGGCTCCCTGCCGTTCGTGCTGCTGCTGGTACTGGTGTCGGGGCTGCTGATCCTGTTTCCGCAAATTGCCCTGTTCCTGCGGGACCTGGCCTTCGGCAAGTAAGCCGCCATTTCCTTTGCCAAACCCCGCCGGCGCCGTGCCGGCGGGGTTTTTTATTGTCCGGGCTCTATCCGGGGTACAGATGAGACTAAACAAATTTTTATGCTTTACTGCTTTTGTGAGGGCGCTCACGATGCGGGCCTATTGTGAACAATCCCGGTTGCAGTGCTGTTTTTTAAATGTAAAATCCCGCCACCTGCCAACAGGCTGGTTAACTTATCTATAAAAATAACTAATGGCAGATAAATAGTTCAGGCTTTGCTGAGGAATACATTAATGAAAGCGTCCCTTTCCACCCGGATTTTCGCCGGTCTCTTTGTCGGCCTGCTGATCGGCAGCGCCGTACAGTACCTGTTCCAGGATGTGGCCCTGCTGAGCGGCAGTCTGGTCGGCCTGGCCGAGGGCATTGGCGGCATGTTCGTGTCCCTGATCAAGCTGATGGTGGTGCCCCTGGTTTACATCTCCATTGTCACCGGTATTTGCGAACTGCGCGATATCGCCAGTTTCGGTCGCCTGGGCAGCAAGACCTTCGGGCTGTACATCATCAATACCATCCTATCCATTGCCGCCGCCATCCTGGTCGGGGTGATCTTCCAGCCCGGCATGGGGGCCAGCCTGCCCCATGGCGCCTCGGGCGCAGTCGAGCTGGCGACCACCGAAACCCCGGACATCGGCGCCATGCTGGTGGGCATAGTACCGAGCAACCCGATACAGGCCTTCGCCTCCGGCGACATGCTGCAGATCATCTTCATGGCCATTCTGACCGGCCTGGCCATTCAGGGCCTGGGTGCCACGGCGGCGCCCGCCGCCCGTGCCTTCCGCATGGCCAATGAAGTGATGATGAAACTGGTCGGCCTGGTGATGACCCTGGCGCCCTATGGCGTGTTCGCGCTGATGATAAGCCTGGGCGCCACCCTGGAGGCGGATACCCTGATGTCGGTCGCCGGCTATGTGGCCATGGTGGTACTGGTTCTGGCCTTCTGGATCCTGGTGGTCTACCCGCTGGCGGTGTGGCTGACTACCGGCATCAAGCCCGCTGAGTTCCGCAAGGCGACCCGGGAGCAGGTGCTGTTTTCTCTTTCCACCGCCAGCTCCAACGCCACCATTCCGGTCACCATGCGTACCCTGACCGAGAAACTGGGTGTGTCCAAGGCCATCGCCGGCTTCGGGGTGCCACTGGGCGCCACCATTAATATGTCCGGCTCCGCCATCTATATCACCCTGGCGGCCATGTTCGCCGCCAACATCTCCGGTACTCCCATTCCTGCCGGCGACCTGCTGACCGTTGGCGTGACCGTGCTGTTGATGTCGGTCGGGGTCGGCGGTGTACCCGGCGGTGCCGTGGTGATGGCCGGCGTACTGCTGCACCAGATGGGGCTGCCGGTGGAAGCCATGGCCATCATCATGGCGGTGGATCGCATTAATGACATGTTTTGCACTTCGTCCAACGTGGTGGGGGATACCGCCGTCAACACCATAGTGGCCAAAATGGAAGGCAATCCAGACAGCCTGGAGCAGGCCGCCGGGATCAAACCCCGGGAAGAGCAAGCCTGAGAACGAAGGACAATCTCAAAAACCGCCAACCGGCGGTTTTTTTATTGCTGGGAGGCGGTCGCCAGGGGGAGGGGAAAGAGCCGGTCGTAGGCCAGATTGTAGAGGAAGGCATAAACCAGGTAGAAGGCGGACATGGCAATGTCCATCACAAAGGCTTCCCACAGGGTGATGCCCAGGTGCCAGGCGATCATCGGCAGGAACAGCAGCAGCAGGCCGCCTTCGAACAAAAAGGCGTGCAGCACCCGGATGGAGGTGGTTTTGCGTACGTCGCCACGCAGCCTAAGCAGGGCATGGTCGAACAGCAGGTTGTATACATAGTTCCAGACGGTGGCGATAAGAGAGCCGACCAGCGCCATCATGCCCATGTCGAGCAGGTTGTGATCGAATACCAGGCTGGCCAGGGGGGCGAAGATCAGCAGGCCGATGATCTCAAATCCCAGGGTATGGCGGATGCGGTCTTTGGTGGTGCGCATGGTGTGTTCTCCGTAAAGGCTCTGGAGGGCAATTCTATCTGCTAATATCGAGAGTAAAAGTTGGTTTGTATCGGAATAACAGATAGATGAGCTTTACCCTGGAACAATTGCAGGCCTTCGTGGCCACGGTGGAGACCGGCTCCTTTTCCGCCGCCGCCCGCCGGCTGGGCAAGGCCCAGTCGGTGGTGAGTTCGGCGGTGGCCAATTTGGAGATTGATCTCGACAATCCCCTGTTCAGCCGCGAGGGGCGCTACCCTCGGCTGACGCCGGCCGGCGAGCGGCTGCTGGCGGAAGCCAGGCTGATACTGGAGCGGTGCGAGTACTTTCGGGGCGTGGCCAAAAGCCTGGGTCAGGGGGTGGAAAGCCGGCTGGTGCTGGCGGTGGACGAGCTGTATCCCTCCGATTTGCTGGGAGCGCTGATGGACGAGTTTGCCCGCCGTTTTCCCAGCGTGGAGCTGGAACTGCTGTTTCCGCTGATGGAGGATGTCAGCCGCATGGTGCTGGAAGAGCGGGTCGATCTGGGGATCATGTGGCGCCAGGAGATACTGCCCTCGGCCCTCGATTTCCACGCTCTGGGCTGGATGCCGATGAAAATTGTCTGTGCTCCGGTCCACCCGCTGGCCGGCCAGCGGGTTGGCTGGGAGGAGCTCAAGCGTCACCGCCAGCTGATGGTGGCAACCCGTAACGACAGCGAGGAAAAGGTGCGCTTGCGGGTGGCCTCGGAAGTCTGGTGGGTCGAAAGCCACTGGGTCATCGTCGAACTGGTGCAGCGCGGGCTGGGTTGGGCCTATGTGCCCGAGCACGTGGTGGCACGGGCGCTGGGGGAGGGGTTGCTGGTGTCACCCCGGCTGGCCTTCGACGAGACCGACTGGCAGGTGGCGCTGGAACTGGTATGGCACAAGCAGCGGCCCCTGGGCAAGGCCGCCGCCTGGCTGAAGAACGCCGCCGTCGGCGCGGCTCAGTCTACCAGGTCGTAGGGCAGCGGGCGCAGCCGCAGCCGGCTAGCGGGCTGCTCCTTGAGGCGCAGTACGGCGTCTGCTTCCAGATCCTTGTTGAGCACGGCGGTAAGCAGGCAGTCCTCGCCCTGCTGCCAGTGGCTCAGCACGGTGCCGGCCCGGCGCCAGTTGTCGCCCAGTTGCAGTTCCAGATCCTGGTTGACGGCGATGGGGCCGCCGGCCTTGCCTTCCAGTACGAACATGGCCTTCTTGTTGGCTCCGCGATACTTGGCCCGGGCCACGGTTTCCTGCCCCAGGTAGCAGCCTTTGGTAAAGCTGATGCCGCCAATGGCCTGCAGGTTGAGCATTTGCGGGATATATTCGCCCTGGTGTTCGGCGCTCATGTCGGGCAATCCGGCCTGGATCATCAGGCCCTGCCATTCCTGCTCGCTGCCCTGCGGCAGCTCGGGCAGTTCGGCGCCAACCGGCAGTACCAGCAGGGCGTGCTCGGCGGCTAACGGCATAATGATGCCGCCCTGCCACAGGTTGCCGTCGCCCACATGGCTGTTGAGCCAGTGGGACAGCCCTTCGCCGGCCAGTCCGAATACCTGCCAGTGTTCGCCTGCGTCACTGACCTCGGTCTTGGCAAACACCGCGAATTTTTTCAGTTCGGCCAACTGTCGGGCCTTGAGGCTATGTTGGTAGACCAGCAGCAACTGCTCGCCCAGGTTGGCCAGCCAGAAGGGAGCCCACAGCTTGCCCTTGGCGTCGCAATGGCCGCCCGCGCAGGCGTCACCGGCGGCCAGGGCGGCGACGTCGCAGGTGACCTGGCCCTGCAGATATTTGACGCTGTCTTCGCCGGTCAGGCTGATCACGGCCCGGTCGGTAAGGGGGTAAAGCCGGGGGGTAGCGGGGATGGTCAACACGGGTACATCCTCTGTTGCGATAAAAGAAGTGTGAGCCTCATGGTAAAGATGACCAACATATTTGTCAGTACTCATTCGACCTTATAACATGAGCTTTGTTTTATTTTGTGGATATTCCCATGCTCAACTCTTCTGACAAACCCCGCCTGATCTGGGCCTGCCGCCGCGGCATGCTCGAACTCGATGTCATTCTGACTCCCTTTGTCGAGCACGAGTACGACGGTCTGGAGGAAGCCCAGCGGGCAACCTTCCGCCGCCTGCTGGAGTGCGACGATCCGGATCTGTTCGCCTGGTTCATGGGCCACGACCGCTCCCGGGATGCCGCCCTGCAGGGCATGGTGGAGCATATCCTTGAACGCAATCAGGTTCGCAATCAACGCTGAGCCCTCGCGGCTGCACCGTCTGTATTTGCTGGCGCTGGCGGCGGCCTTATGGCTGCCCGCCGGCCTGCTGCTGGACGCTGATCGGCTGGCCTGGTTCTGGCCGGGCTGGCTGCTGGCGACGGGGCTGATGTGGCGTCATGGTTACCGGTATCGGCCGCAGGGGGAGTTCAACGCCGGCCGCCTCACCCTGGACGGGCGCAGCGGTCGCCTGTCGCACCACAGCCGGGCCGGGCCCGGCTTTTTACTGCTGGTGCTGGAAGGCGACCCCTGGCCGCCGTTCTGGCTGTTCCAGGACGCCGTGCCCGACGTCGTCTACCGGCGCCTGGCTCAGCGGGTGCTCGGCTCCGGATAGTTGGGGGGAGTGAGCACGGTCGGCCCGCTGTGCTCGAGTGGTTCCGGGTAGTCCAGGGTAAAGTGCAGGCCGCGCGACTCCTTGCGTGCCATGGCCGACAGCACGATAAGCTCCGCCACCTGTACCAGGTTGCGCAGCTCCAGCAGGTTGTTGCTGACCCGGAAGTTGGCGTAGTACTCCTGGATCTCCTGTTTGAGCAGATCGATGCGCCGCTTGGCCCGTTCCAGCCGCTTGTCGGATCGCACTATGCCCACATAGTCCCACATGAACAGCCGCAGTTCGTGCCAGTTGTGGTGGATCACCACCTCTTCATCCGAGTTGGTCACCTTGCTCTCGTCCCACAGGGGCAGCCTGGGCGGCTCTGCCGTGTTGGCCAGCTTGGCCAGCATATCTTCGCCGGCGGCGCGGGCGAACACGATGCACTCCAGCAGCGAGTTGGACGCCATGCGGTTGGCGCCGTGCAGGCCGGTGTAGGACACTTCGCCGATGGCATATAGGCCTTCGATGTCGGTGCGACCCTGGCGATCGACCATGACGCCGCCGCAGGTATAGTGAGCGGCGGGCACTACCGGCATGGGCTCTTTGGTAATGTCGATGCCCACCTTGAGGCAGCGCTCATGGATGGTGGGGAAGTGCTTGACGATAAAGTCCGCCGGTTGGTGGCTGATGTCCAGGTACATGCAGTCGGCGCCCAGGCGCTTCATCTCGTGGTCGATGGCGCGGGCGACGATGTCCCGTGGCGCCAGTTCGGCCCGCTCGTCGTAGTCGGGCATAAAGCGGCTGCCGTCGGGACGCTTGAGAAGGGCACCTTCGCCGCGCAGGGCCTCGCTCAGCAGGAAGTTGTTGTCGGCCGGGTGATAGAGGCTGGTGGGGTGGAACTGGTTGAACTCCATGTTGGCCACCCGGCAGCCGGCGCGCCAGGCCATGGCAATGCCGTCGCCGGAGCTGACGTCCGGGTTGGAGGTATACTGATAGACCTTGGATGCGCCGCCGGTGGCCATGGCAATAAATTTGGCGCGCACCGTTTCCACCCGCTCCTTGTTGCGGTTCCAGACATAGGCGCCGAGCACCCGGTTGCCGGGCAGACCCAGCTTGGCAGTGGTGATCAGGTCCAGGGCATTGACCCGCTCCAGGATGTGGATATTCGGGTGGCGCTGTACCTGCTCGGTAAGAGTCAATTGTACCGCCCGGCCGGTGGCGTCGGCGGCATGGAAAATGCGCCTGTGGCTGTGGCCGCCTTCCCGGGTGAGGTGATAGGAAGGCTCGCCGGCGTCCGATTCCTCGGTGTCGAAGGGAACTCCCTGGCCAATCAGCCACTGGATGGCGCCGGGCGCCTGGCGGGCGGTAAATTCCACCACCTGCTCGTCGCACAGTCCGGCACCGGCGATAAGGGTATCGGCCACGTGGGATTCGATGCTGTCGGTTTCATCGAAAACGGCGGCGATGCCTCCTTGGGCGTAAAGGGTCGCACCTTCGGCAAGCGGACCTTTGCTCAGCACATGAACCCTGGCATGGTCGGCCAGTTTCAGTGCCAGCGACAGGCCGGCGGCACCGCTGCCAATGATGAGCACGTCGCAGAGGTATTCAACAGGATCGTTCATAAAGTATCATTGGCCCGGTATGGATAGTGATTCTATGTTATCCCAAGCTGTTCCCCCGCGCAGCCGGAATCAGCTTTCTCAAATGAGTTCAGAACTTTTTTCCGCACCCGCAGTCTACCAAGGTGCGCTTGTCACGGGCCGGTGGAAAGCACTGGAAGAATCGGAGGTTACGCGGCTCGCATGAGCGATCATTTTACGGACCAGCAACTGGTCGAACGGGTCCAGCGTGGCGATAAGAATGCATACAACCTGCTGGTCAGAAAATATCAACACAAAGTAGCGAACCTGGTGTCCCGTTATGTGTCCAACCAAGGCGACGTGCCGGACGTGACCCAGGAAGCCTTTATCAAGGCCTATCGGGCGTTGCCCGGATTTCGCGGAGAAAGCGCGTTCTTTACCTGGCTGTATCGCATTGCGGTCAATACGGCCAAAAATCATCTGGTCTCCCAGCGGCGGCGTCCGCCGGGGTCGGATGTGGAAATCGACGATGCGGAATACTACGAGGGCGGCGATGCGCTGAAAGAGCTGTCGTCACCGGAAAACCTCATGTTGTCGGAGGAAATCAAGCGGGCCGTATTCGAGACCATTGATTCGCTTCCGGAGGATCTCAAAACAGCGATTACCTTGCGCGAGCTGGAAGGGATGAGCTATGAAGACATTGCCAGCGTGATGGACTGTCCGGTCGGTACCGTCCGCTCCCGGATTTTCCGGGCACGGGAAGCAATTGACAAGCGGGTCCAGCCGTTACTTCAGGGTTGAACGGGGAAATGAGTGTTATGGCCAACAAAGAGCACATTTCGGCACTGGTGGACGGAGAAATCCAGGACAAGGTGCTGCTGGAGCAACTGGGGCGGGATCCCGAGCTGTCGGATACCTTCGGGCGTTACCACCTCTACGGCGATGCCATGCGCAACGAGCTGCCGGCACGGCTGCAGCTGGACCTGAGCGACCGTATCGCGGCGGCACTGGAGCAGGAGCCGGCCATAGTGGCCTCGGCGAGCCCCGGCAAGTCCAGTCCTCAGCCGGGCCAGGTGCTGCGGGCACGGTTCGGGCGGCTGGCGCCGGTGCTGCGTCATGCGGGCCAGTTCGCGGTGGCGGCCTCGGTGTCGGCGGCGGTGATCTTCGGGGTGCAGCAGTACAGCCAGAGTGATCCCCAGGCACCCGTCCTCAACACCATCCCCCTGAGCGGCGCTGCTGCGCCGGTCAGCCTCAACTATCAGGCCGATACCCAGGAACGGATGAGTGAACAGGCATTGCTTGAGCAGCAACGGCGCATCAATGCTCTCCTGATGGATCACGAATTGCAGCAAAGGCTGCGCCAGAACTGAGGTGAATCCGACTTGATCATCCATGGACTGCGGGCGGCAATACTATTGTGTGCCGCCCTGCTGCCCGCGAGGGTGCTGGCCGAGGCCGGGCCCTCCGAAACGCTGTTGCAGCGGATGCAGCAGGCCTACCATCAGCTCAATTTCGAACTGACCCTGGTGGAGTCCCGCCAGGGGCAGCTCGAACCCAAGCGCCTGACCCGGGGACACCTCGACGATCAGGTGCTGACCCACCTGACCCATCTCAACGGCCGGCCACGGGAGTTTGTGCAGCGCAACGACGAGATCAGTTTTTTCGATGCCAGCCATGATGGCTATACCCTGCGCCACTCGCGCCTGCCGGGCCTGTTCAATCGCCTGCAACAGTTGTCCCTGAAGGAGTTGCTGACCCATTACGAAGCGGTGATCGCCGGACGCAGCCGGGTGCTGGGCCGGGTCGCCGAAGTGGTGCGGCTGGTGCCCAGGGCCGAGCATTATTATGGCTATGTACTGTGGCTGGACCAGGAGTCCGGCTTGTTGCTGAAGCTCGATACCCTGGATCCGGAAGCGGGGCTGGTGGAGCAGACCATGGGCGTGGCGCTCACCATCAGTGAGCAGCCGGCCGGTTTTCTGCGCGAACTGAAAGGCGCCGCCCTGCCCCCGGCCATGTCCCTGTCCGAATTGTATCCGGTGCCCCAGCAGCCCCTGTCCTGGCATGCCCAGTGGTTGCCGGCGGGATTTGAGGTGCTGTCCCGGGACAAGCACAAGCTGCCTGTCACCGAGCAGCCGGTGGACTACCTGATGGCTTCCAACGGGGTGGTGGACATTTCGGTGTATGTCTCCCAGGCCGGTGCCGCCAGCGAACCTCGCCAGCAGCTGGTGCGCCAGGGCGCCACTCACCTGGTCAGCCTGGTGAGTCCGTCCCGGGTCGAGATTACCGTGGTGGGCGATATTCCCGCCGAGACTGCCCGGCGCATTGCCGAGTCGGTCAAACCGGTGGAGCCCTGAGCCATGATGGAAGAAATTGCCACCGTCGTCGCGGTGCGCGAAGGCGGCGTCGAAGTTGCCTGTTTCAGCAAGTCCGCCTGCGGCCAGTGCCGGCAAAGCAGCCAGTGCGGCACCGGCCTCGTGGCCAAGGCACTGCCGGGGCGAGAGCACCGTTTTTTCGTCCCCACTACGCTGACGCTGCTGGCCGGCCAGCAGGTGCGTATCGGCATCCCCGAACCCAGCGTGATCGGCGGTGCCCTGCTGGTTTACCTGCTGCCCCTGCTCAGCTTGCTGGCCACCGCCCTGGCGGGCCATTGGCTGCAAGGGGAAGCCGGCAGCATACTGGGAGCGCTGCTGGGCGGCACCGGTGGTTTCCTGCTGGCCGCGCGCCTGGCTCGCCGTGCCTCCAAACAGCATGGCCCCGTGCTGCTGGGGCCGCTGATTCCGGTCATGAACGCCGACTAAGGATTGGCCACTGCCACGCTAATCCAGTAGAATCTCGCCTTTATCGTCGCCATTCAGACTACGGACGCCTTATCGCATCATGAAGCATATTCGTAATTTTTCCGTCATCGCCCACATCGACCACGGCAAGTCGACCCTGTCCGATCGCCTGATCCAGGTATGCGGTGGCCTGTCGGATCGGGAAATGCAGGAACAGGTGCTCGACTCCATGGACCTGGAGCGCGAGCGCGGCATTACCATCAAAGCCCAGAGTGTGACCCTGAACTACCAGGCCAAAGACGGCAACCAATACCAGCTGAACTTTATCGATACCCCGGGACACGTGGACTTTTCCTATGAAGTGTCCCGCTCTCTCGCCGCCTGCGAAGGGGCGCTGCTGGTAGTGGACGCGGGCCAGGGGGTTGAGGCACAGACTCTGGCCAACTGCTACACCGCCCTGGACATGAACCTGGAAGTGGTGCCGGTACTGAACAAGATAGACCTGCCCCAGGCCGAGCCGGAGCGGGTGGCGGAAGAAATCGAGGATATCGTCGGTATCGACGCCCTCGACGCGGTGCGCTGTTCGGCCAAGACCGGACTGGGGGTGGACGAGGTGCTGGAAACCATAGTGCAGAAAATTCCCGCGCCCGAAGGGGATCCGCAGGCGCCGCTGCAGGCGCTGATCATCGACTCCTGGTTCGACTCCTATCTGGGGGTGGTGTCACTGGTGCGCATCAAGCACGGCAGCCTGAAGAAAAACGACAAAATCAAGGTGATGAGCACCGGCCAGGTATGGGGGGTGGATCGCATCGGCATTTTCACTCCCAAGCAGAAGGATACCGAGGGCCTCAACTGCGGCGAAGTCGGCTGGGTGGTGTGCGGTATCAAGGAAATTCACGGTGCGCCGGTGGGGGATACCCTGACTCACGCCAAGCACGGTGCCGACAAGCCGCTGCCGGGCTTCAAGAAGGTCAAGCCCCAGGTTTATGCCGGCCTCTTCCCCATCTCCAGCGATGATTACGAGGCCTTCCGTGACGCCCTCGACAAGCTGTCCCTGAACGACGCCTCGCTGTTCTACGAGCCGGAAACCTCCAATGCCCTGGGCTTCGGCTTCCGTTGCGGTTTCCTTGGCATGCTGCACATGGAGATCATCCAGGAGCGGCTGGAGCGGGAGTACGATCTGGACCTGATCACCACGGCGCCGACCGTAGTGTATGAAGTGGTCAAGACCGATGGCGAGGTGGTCTATATCGACAGCCCCGCCCAGTTGCCGGCGGTCACCAGCATAGAGGAAATCCACGAGCCCATCGCCGAGTGCAACATACTGGTGCCCCAGGAGTACCTGGGCAACGTCATTACCCTGTGCATCGAAAAGCGCGGTGTGCAGACCAATATGGTCTACCACGGCAACCAGGTGGCCCTGACCTACGACATTCCCATGGCGGAAGTGGTGCTCGACTTCTTCGACCGGCTGAAATCCACTAGCCGCGGCTATGCCTCGCTGGATTACGGCTTCAAGCGTTTTGAGGCGGCCGATATGGTGCGCCTGGACATCATGATCAACGGCGACCGGGTCGATGCCCTGGCCATCATCACCCACAAGGAGAACGCCCAGTTCCGGGGGCGTCAGCTGGTGGAGAAGATGCGCGAACTGATCCCCCGCCAGATGTTCGACATTGCCATCCAGGCCGCCATCGGCAACCAGATCATTGCCCGCAGCACGGTCAAGGCCCTGCGTAAGGACGTGACCGCCAAGTGTTATGGCGGCGACGTCAGCCGTAAGAAGAAGCTGCTGGCCAAGCAGAAGGAAGGCAAGAAGCGGATGAAATCCCTGGGGCGGGTCGATATTCCCCAGGACGCTTTCCTGGCTATCCTCCATGTAGGTAAGGACAAGTAACCATGGCAAGTACCTTTGCCCTGATCCTGGTACTGGTGACCCTGGTCACCGGCATCATCTGGGCGTGCGACAAGTGGATTTGGGCTCCCAAGCGCGCCCACCGGCTGGCCGAGGCCCAGTTGGCCCACGGCAACAAGGTGGACAAGGCCGTGCTGGCCCGGGCTGCCACGGCGCCGGGCTGGATTGAGCAGGCCAAGTCCATCTTTCCGGTGATCGCGGCGGTATTGGTGCTGCGTTCCTTTATCTACGAGCCGTTCCAGATCCCCTCCGGCTCCATGATGCCCACCCTGCTGGTGGGCGATTTCATCCTGGTGGAAAAATTTTCCTACGGGCTGAAGGAACCGGTCAGCAATACCACCCTGATCCCCACCGGCCGGCCCGAGCGTGGCGACGTGGCGGTGTTCAAATATCCGGAAAACCCGCGCATCGACTATATCAAACGCATCGTCGGCCTGCCCGGTGACCGCCTCGTCTACCGGGACAAGCAGCTGTACATCAAGCCGGCCTGCGACGGCGATGCCTGCCCGGATTTTGCCCCGGTACCGCTCACTTTCGAGCAAAGTGGCGAGTTTACCCAAATGGGGATACCGCTCGAGCGTTATCGCGAGAGCCTGACCGAGCGGTCCCATGAGGTGCTGATCAATCCGCTGCTGCCGGATCGGGTGTCTATGTATTACCGCCAGCCGAATACCGCCCGGGATGAATGGGTCGTGCCGGAAGGGCATTATTTTGCCATCGGCGACAACAGGGACAACAGCACCGACAGCCGGTTCTGGGGCTTTGTGCCCGAACAGAACCTGGTGGGCAAGGCTGTCGCCATCTGGATAAGCTTTGAGTTTGAACGTGACGCCGACAGCTGGCTGCCCGGATGGGTGCCGAGCCAGGTGCGTTTCAGCCGAATAGGCGCGATTCATTGATGAAAAAACTGAATATTCTGCAACAAAAGCTGGGCCATACCTTCCACGACGAAACCTTGTTGGTGCGTGCCCTGACCCACAGGAGCGCCGGCTCCCGCCATAACGAGCGGCTGGAATTCCTGGGCGACTCCATCCTCAGCATGGTGATCGCCGATGCCCTGTTCCACCGTTTTCCCAAGGTCAATGAAGGGGACATGTCGCGCATGCGGGCGACCCTGGTGCGGGAAAAGACCCTGGCCGAGCTGGCGCGGGCCTTCGAGCTGGGCGAATACCTGATTCTGGGACCGGGCGAACTGAAAAGCGGCGGCTACCGGCGCGAGTCCATCCTGGCGGACGCGGTGGAAGCCCTGATCGGCGCCATCTACCTGGACACCGATATCGGCCATATCCGCGATTTGTTGCTGTCCTGGTACGATGAGCGGCTGAGCGACATCCAGCCCGGGGTGGAACAAAAAGATCCCAAGACCCGGTTGCAGGAACTCCTTCAGGGCAAGCGCAAACCGCTCCCCACCTATACGGTGGTGGACGTGATTGGCGAGGCCCACAATCAGAAATTTACCGTGCACTGCCTGGTGGACGGTTTGCCCGAGCCAGTGGTTGGTATTGGCACCAGCCGCCGCAAGGCCGAGCAGGCCGCCGCCGAGCAAGCCCTGGATACCTTGCTATGACCGAACAACAACAAACCTATTGCGGCTTCGTGGCCATTGTCGGCCGGCCCAATGTGGGCAAGTCCACCCTGCTCAACCAACTGCTGGGGCAAAAGGTGAGTATCACCTCGAAAAAGCCCCAGACCACCCGCCACCGGATCATGGGCATAGATACCGACGGTGCCTACCAGACCATTTATGTGGACACCCCCGGGCTGCATATCGAAGAAAAGCGGGCGATCAACCGGCTGATGAACCGGGCGGCCACCAGCTCCCTGGGCGACGTGGAAATGGTGGTGTTTGTGGTGGACGGCACCAAATGGACCGCCGACGACGACATGGTGCTGAACAAGCTGCGCCACCTGCCTTGCCCCGTGGTGTTGGCGATCAACAAAATTGACAATCTCAACAGCAAGGATGAGCTGCTGCCCCATATCCAGTGGTTGTCCCAGCAGATGCCGTTCGCCGACATAGTGCCGATTTCCGCGGAGAAGGGCACCAACGTGGATACCATCGCCAAGCTGGCGCGTTCGCGGCTCAAGCCTTCGCTGCACTATTTCCCGGAAGACTACATCACCGACCGCTCTTCCCGCTTTATGGCGGCGGAGATCATCCGCGAGAAGCTGATGCGCTTTATGGGGGAGGAGCTGCCCTATTCGGTAACGGTGGAAATAGAACGCTATCAGACGGACGACAAGGGCGTGGTGCATATCAACGGTCTGATCCTGGTGGAACGCAGCGGCCAGAAGAAAATGGTGATCGGCAACAAGGGCGAAAAGCTCAAGCTGATCGGCACCGAGGCCCGCATCGACCTGGAGCGTTTGCTGGAGCAGAAGGTCTATCTGGAGCTGTGGGTCAAGGTCAAGTCCGGCTGGGCCGACGACGAGCGGGCCCTGCGCAGCCTGGGGTATGGCGACGACTGAGCATGGCCCAGGCCGCCTTCGTCATCCATAGCCGGCCCTACCGGGAGACCAGCCAGCTGGTCGAGGTATTTACCCGGGAGCAGGGGCGGCAGAGCCTGGTAGCCAAGGGCAGCCGCCAGCCCCGCTCGCCGCTCAAGGGGCTGTTGCAGCCCTTTGTGCCGTTGCGGGTCAGCTTTGCCGGGCGGGGCGAGCTGAAAAACCTGCACGCCGCCGAGGCCTCGGCCCCCGCCATCCGCCTGACCGGCACGGCCCTGTACAGCGGGCTTTACCTCAACGAACTCATCTATTACCTGCTGGAAGCCCAGACGCCGTTCGACGAGGTGTTTGATGCCTATCACAATACCCTGAAAAAACTGGCGCAAGGCGAGGGGATAGAGCCATGCCTGCGTCATTTCGAGTTTTATATGCTAAATATACTGGGCTACGGCGTGGACTTTACACTGGACGCCGAAACCGGCGACGCTGTCCGCTCCGGGGCCTGGTACGGCTATCGGCCCGAAGCGGGCTTCGTGGCCCTGGCCGGACCGGAGCCCGGTGCCTACCCGGGCGATCACCTTCATGCCCTGGCCGAGCTCGACCTGAGCCGGACCGAGGTCCTGATTTCCGCCAAGCGCTTCAGCCGCCAGGCCCTGGGGCCCTATCTCGGCGGCCGGCCGTTGCGCAGCCGGGCCCTGTTTGTCAAAGGAAAGAGAGGAAGTCGCAGTGAGTGAATTGTATTTAGGGGTCAACATCGATCATATCGCCACCTTGCGCAACGCCAGGGGCACCAGTTATCCGGATCCGGTGCAGGCGGCGGCAGTGGCCGAGCTGGCCGGTGCCGACGGCATTACTGTGCACCTGCGCGAGGATCGCCGCCATATCACCGACAGGGACGTGGAGATCCTGGCTCGGACCATTCAGACCCGCATGAACCTGGAGATGGCGGTAACCGAGGAAATGCTCGATATTGCCTGCCGTACCAAACCGGCCTTTGTTTGCCTGGTGCCGGAAAAACGGGAAGAAGTCACTACCGAAGGCGGCCTGGACGTGGCCGGCCAGCTCGACAAGGTCAAGGACGCGGTCAGCCGGCTGACCGGGGCGGGGATCAAGGTGTCGTTGTTCATCGATGCCGACAAGGCCCAGATCGATGCCGTGGTGGCCGCCGGTGCGCCCTATATCGAGATCCATACCGGCCATTACGCCGATGCCCCGAACGAGGCGGAACAGTTGGCTGAGCTCAAGCGCATCGCCGCTTCCGCCTCCTACGCCCATGATCTGGGACTCAAGGTCAACGGCGGCCACGGCCTGCACTATCACAACGTCAAGCCCATCGCCGCCATCCCCGAGATGCTGGAGCTGAATATCGGCCACGCCATCATCGCCCGTGCCGCCTTCGACGGCCTGGAAAAGGCGGTGCGCGACATGAAACGGCTGATGCGCGAAGCCAGACAGGGCGTTTAAAACCCGGGATTCGGGACTGGGGAAGGGGGACTTGAGCGTCGCCCCTGCAGGCCCTAATCCCTAATCCCTGCTACAAATATCCCTTCGCCTCTTCCCGGATCTGCCCCATCCGCTCCTCCAGCTCCAGCAGCTCGGGCTCCAGCTCCGCCAGCGGCTGACTGGCCAGCAGGGCCCGCTCCAGTTGGGCTACCAGCGCCTGCAACTGGGGTACGCCGCAATAGGCGGTGCCGCCGTGCAGCTTGTGCAGGGGCGGGTAGAGCCGCTCGCCGTCCAGCTCCCCGGACAGGGCGGCGTCCAGCAGGGGGGCGAATTCGTCGAAGCTCTGCAGCAGCAGGGTAAGCATTTCCTTGGCCAGGGGGTCCTTGCCGCCCGCCTGTTTGACTGCCAGTGGCCAGTCTATCTGGCCCGGGGGCGCCGGCCGGTGGCTGAAGCGCTCTATGATGCGGGCCAGTATGGCTTCGTCGATGGGTTTGGCCAGGTAGTCGTCCATGCCCTGGCGCAGTAGTCGGTCGCGCTCGCCGGCAATGGCATGGGCCGTGACCGCCACTATCGGTGTGCTGACATTGGGGCCGTCCTGAGTGCGGATTTCCCGGGTGGCCTGGATGCCGTCCATCACCGGCATCTGGATATCCATAAAAATGATGTCGTAGCGGTTGGCGGTGGCCAGGTTCAGCGCTTCCCGGCCGTTGCTGCAGCATTCTACTTGATTGACCAGTTCGCCCAGCATGGCGCTGATCAGTTTGAGGTTGGCCGGGTTGTCGTCCACCGCCAGTACCCGCAGCGGCTGGCGCCGGCTGGGTGCCGGCAGCATGGCGGGAAGCAATGCCTCGGGTGGGGCGCTATCCTGCTCCACCAGGGCGTGGGCCAGTTTCTGGTAGTGCACGGGCTTGCTCAGGCAATGGCTGGCGCCGCTGTCGAGCAGGGCGTCGATCAGGATAGGGTCGGTGGAGCTGAGCAGCACCACTACCCGGTTGTCGTATCCTTTCTGGCGCCGGATTTCCTGCTCCATCTGGCTGGGCAGGGTATGGGGGCCGAAGCCGAGCAGTGCGGTGTCGATGGGCATGCCCGGATAAGGTTCGAGCAGAACCTGGACACCCCATTCCCGCAGCAGGGCGGTGGTGGCGCGGCGGCTGAAGCTGTCTTCTTCCAGATACAGCACCGTCTTGCCCGCCAGTTCATTCAGGGGCAGCGGCTCTGCCAGGGGCAGGGCGGCCCGGTTCAGGGCCAGGGTGAAGCTGAATACCGAACCCGATCCCAGCTCGGAATACAGCTCGATGTCGCCGGACATCTGGTGCACCAGTTTCTGGGTGATCACCAGGCCCAGGCCGGTGCCGCCGTAGCGGCGGGAAATGCTGGAGTCGGCCTGGTTGAAGGCCTGGAACAGCTGGCGGCGCTGGCTGTCGGAAATGCCGATACCGGTGTCCTGTACATGGATGCACAGGCCGGCCTGGTCCGGGTGCTGGGCCGGGCGGGCGTCGACCCGCACGTCGACGTTGCCCTGCTCGGTAAACTTGATGGCGTTGCCTACCAGGTTGGTGAGCACCTGCTGCAGCCGTAGCGGGTCGCCCACCAGGCTGTCGCATACCGCGGTATCGACCCGCAGTGACAGCTCCAGCCCCTTGTCGTGGGCACTGGGAGCGAGCAGGGTCATTACCTCCTGCAGAGTATCGCGCAGGGAGAAGGGGATCTGCTCCATCTTGAGCTTGCCGGCCTCCAGTTTGGAGAAGTCGAGGATGTCGTTGATGATGCCAAGCAGGTTCTGGGCCGATTTTTCGATGGTCTTGAGGTAGTCCAGCTGGCTCGGGGTCAACCGGGTCTTTTGCAACTGGCGGGCAAAGCCAATCACGCCGTTGAGCGGGGTGCGCAGTTCGTGGGACATATTGGCCAGGAATTCGGTCTTGACCCGTGCCGCCTCCTGGGCCCGTTTCTTGGCCATGTCCAGCTCGATGTTCTGGATTTCGATCTGCTCCAGGGTCTCGCGCAGATCCGAGGTGGCCTGGTCGATATTCTGCTGCATTTCGTCATGGTATTCCGACAGGGATTTGGCCATGGCGTTGATGCCGTTTTTGAGCATTTCCAGTTCGCCGGTGAATTCGCCGCTGACTCGGGTATCGAGCCGGCCCTCGCGGATTTTGTAGACGGCGCTGACCATGTCGGTGATCGGCTGGGACACGCCCTTGATCAGCCTGACCCCGAACAGGGTGCTGAGGCAGACCCCGAGCAGGACGATAAGGCCGGCGAAAAAACTGTCCCGGTAATGGAGCAGCATGGCCGAGTCGTTGGTCAACTGCATCGACACATAGCCGATGGGGGTGGCGGAAGACTCTTCCCACAGGGCGTCGACCCGGATGCTGTCGGTGACTACAGGGGTACGCAATATAATGCCGTCCGGGGCGGTTTCCACCAGGGTTACCCGGGGCAGGGGCAGGCCTTCGGGCAGGCGCATGGCATTGAAATCACGGTGATAGTTGGAGGTGACCAGCAGCCTGCCTTCCAGATCGAACAGGGCGATGGACTTGACCAGGGGGCTGTTGTTGCGATGAATGTTGCTGAGCAGGCGGTTGAGGGCTTCCCGGTTGCGGCCGGTCAGGGCCAGTTCGCTGGCCAGGGCCAGTGGCTCGATGACGTTGACCCCTTCCTTGATCAGGGCGTCTTCCAGCTGTTGGTAGCGATTTACCGAAAAATAGCCGGCCAGCAGTATGCCGATGATCAGGGTCGGTAATATGGTAAAAGCCAGTACCCGGGCTCGCAGGCCGTATTTGGTCATAGGGGGTGAATGTGGGACAATGCGCGCTTGACAGACAATAAGCTTATGATGACATAGCCGGTTCGAGGGCTCCACGTTTTATGGTTCAGTTCTTTAAGGTCAAAAAGCCTGCCAGCCCGGCACCGGCGTTGCTGGATGTCCGTATCCAGGAGGTCAATGGCCATGGCATGGGCGTGGCCCGCCATCAGGGTAAGCCCTTGTTCGTGGCCGGCGTGCTGGCCGGGGAGCAGGTGAGGGTCCGGCTGACCGCTCAGCACAGCCGCTACCAGACCGCGGTGTTGCATAAGGTACTGCAGGCTGCCCCTGAACGGATCCGTCCCTTTTGTCCCCATGTTGCCGAATGTGGAGGCTGCAATCTGCAACATATGCCATTGCCGGAACAGCGCGATCTCAAGGCCTCGGCGGTGGCCAGGCTGTTTTCCCGCCAGCGCATTGATTCGCTGCCCGAGCCCGAGTGGCTGGCGGGACAGGGGCAGGGGTACCGGCGGGTGGCCCGGCTGGCGATCCGTCGCCAGGGTAAGGGGGTGGCGCTGGGCTTTCGCCGCGCCCAATCCCATGAACTGGCACAAATCGACCGTTGTGGCGTACTCCACCCGGCCCTGTCCGCCCTGATTCCGCCCTTGCGGGAGCTGCTCAACCGGTTGCGCGGCCAGCGCCAGCTTGGCCACCTGGAACTGTACCAGGCTGCCGAAGGCCAGGCCCTGTTGCTGCGTCATGGCGGTACCCTGTCCGGCCAGGATCTGGATTTGCTGCTGTCTTTTGCCCAGCAACGCAACCTGGCGCTTTTTTTGCAGGATGATCAGGGCCGACGCCCGTTGCATGTGCCTTTTCCACTTTATTATCAAATAGATGATATCCGGCTGTCGTTCACTCCCGGCGACTTTATCCAGGTCAATGGTGCCCTCAACGAGCAGATGGTGCACCAGGCGCTGGCATGGCTGGACGCCGAGCCCGGCCAGCCGGTGTTGGATTTGTTCTGCGGCGTGGGCAATTTTTCCCTGCCGCTGGTCGCAGCCGGCCATCCCGTGGTGGGGGTGGAGGGAGTGATGGAGATGGTGGAGCAGGCCCGTGGCAACGCCGAGGACAATGGCCTGAACCAGGCTCGTTTCTACCGGGCCGATCTGGCCGCCGACTTTATCGGGGAACCCTGGGCCCGGCAGGGGTTCTCACGGGTGCTGCTGGATCCGGGCCGGGCCGGCGCCGAACAGGTCATGCCCTATTTGCTGAAGCTCTCGCCGCAACGGTTGCTCTATGTGTCCTGCAATCCGGCTACCCTGGCCCGGGACAGCGAGGCCCTGCTGGCGGGGGGTTACCGGCTGACCCGCCTCGGCCTCATTGATATGTTCCCCCACACGGTTCATTGCGAAGCGATGGCCCTGTTCGAACTCAGTTAAGGACGCTTATGGTTTCAGTGCGCGATACTCATCTCAAGTCGACCTTCAGCCTGGAGGAGTGGGTTGGCAGCCTGCCGCTGGCGGGCGCGGAGCGGGAACAGCTGCAAGCCGTCTACCTCTATTGTCAGCGGCTGAAGGTGCCGGTCGAGGCCGAGCCAAGGCTGCATGCCCAGGGTGTCGAGATGGTGGGCATTCTGCTGACCCTGAGCATGGATCTGGATACCCTCAAGGCGGCCTTGCTCTATCCCTTCCTGGAGCACGGCGAGCTGACCCCCGAACGGGCCCGGGAGGATTTCGGCGACAATATTGCCCGCCTGCTGCAGGGGGTGGCCGATATGGAGGCCATTCGTTCGTTGCAGCATGTGCACAGTGACAAGAGCAGCGAAGCCCAGGTCGACCGGGTCCGACGCATGCTGCTGGCCATGGTGGAAGACGTTCGGGCGGTGGTGATCAAGCTGGCCGAGCGCATTACCTGCCTGCGCGAGGTGAAAAGCGCCGACGAGGAAACCCGGGTGCTGGTGGCCAAGGAGATTGCCAATATCTACGCACCGCTCGCCAACCGGCTGGGCATCGGCCAGCTCAAGTGGGAGCTGGAGGATCTGTCGTTCCGCTACCTGCATCCGGATACCTACAAGCGCATTGCCCGGCTGCTGGATGAAAAGCGGCTGGCCCGGGAAGCCTATATCGACAACTTCGTCGCCGGCCTCAAGGCGGCGCTGCGGGAGGCCGGTGTCGAGGCGGAAGTCTACGGCCGCCCCAAGCATATCTACAGCATCTGGCGCAAGATGCAGAAAAAGCACCTGGATTTCGACGAATTGTTCGATGTCCGCGCGGTACGGGTAGTGACCCACCGGCTGCAGGACTGCTACGCCGCGCTTGGCATAGTACACACCCAGTGGCGGCATATTCCCCGGGAGTTCGATGATTATGTCGCCAATCCCAAGCCCAACGGCTACCAGTCCATTCATACCGTGGTGATCGGGCCCGAGGGCAAGACGGTGGAGATCCAGATCCGCACCGACCAGATGCACCAGGACGCGGAGCTGGGAGTGGCGGCCCACTGGAAGTACAAGGAAGGCACAGCCGGTGGCCGCCAGAGCGGCTTCGAGGAAAAAATCGCCTGGCTGCGCAAGCTGCTGGCCTGGCAGGAAGACATGGCCGAAAGCGGCTCCCTGGTGGATGAGCTGCGCAGCCAGGTGTTCGAGGACAGGGTCTATGTGTTTACCCCCAAGGGGGAAGTGGTGGACATGCCCGCCGGCGCCACCCCGCTTGATTTTGCCTATTATATCCACAGTCAGATTGGCCACCGCTGCATCGGCGCCAAGATAGACGGCCGCATCGTGCCCTTCACCTACCAGCTGCAAACCGGTGATCAGGTGGAGATCATCACCCAGAAACAGCCCAACCCCAGCCGTGACTGGATGAATCCCAACCAGGGCTTTTTGCGCACCGGCCGGGCTCGTTCCAAGGTGGCCACCTGGTTCAAAAAGCAGGACAGGGACAAGAATATCCACGCCGGCCGCGAGGTGCTCGACAAGGAGCTGGACCGCCTGGGACTGAATTTTGGCCAGATAGACAAGAAGGCGCTGGAGCGGTTCAACGTGGCCACCCTGGACGACCTGCTGGCCGGCATCGGCGGCGGCGACCTGCGCATCAACCAGTTGCTCAACTACCTGCAGGGCCAGCACAAAAAACCGACCAGTGCCGAGCAGGACGAGCAGGTGCTTCGCCAGCTGGAGCAAAAGGCGGCGAAAAAGCCACAGGATCACAAGGCCAATGGCCACATAGTGGTGCAGGGGGTGGGCAATCTGCTGACCAACACCGCCCGCTGCTGCCAGCCCATACCCGGAGACGAAATTGTCGGTTTCATCACCCAGGGGCGGGGCATCTCTATCCACCGGGCCGACTGTGAGCAGCTCAAGGAGCTGGCGGCCCAGCACCCGGAGCGGATGGTGGACGCGGTCTGGGGCGAGAATTATTCCGGCGGCTACAACCTCACCATGCGGGTGGTGGCCAACGACCGATCCGGCCTGCTGCGGGACATCACCACCATTCTCGCCAACGAGAAGATCAATGTGATGGGCGTCAACAGCCGTTCCAACCGCAAGCAGCAAACCGCGACCATCGACATGGAGCTCGAGGTCTACAACATTGACACCCTGAGCCGGACCCTGGCCAAAATCAGCCAGTTGCCGGACATACTCGAAGCCAGGCGGCTGTAACGGGAGCGACATGGAAAAACATCATTATTCACTCAGCGACCTGCTGGCGATCATGGCGGCGCTGCGGGATCCGGAAAGCGGCTGTCCCTGGGATCTGCGGCAGGACTTCGCCAGCATAGTGCCCCACACCCTGGAAGAGGCCTACGAGGTAGCCGACACCATAGAGCGGGGGGCGCTGGCGGAGCTGCCCGGGGAGCTGGGCGACCTGCTGTTCCAGGTGGTGTTCTACTCCCGCCTGGGGGAAGAGTGCTCCCTGTTCAACTTCGGCGACGTGGTGCAGGCCATCAGCCACAAGCTGGTGGCGCGCCACCCCCATGTGTTCGGCAACGCCGATTTCGACAGCGAGGAGCAGGTGAAGGCCAACTGGGAACACACCAAGGCCGAGGAGCGCAGAGCCAAGGACGCCGCGGCCACCAGCGCCCTGGACGACATTCCCCGCGGCCTGCCGGCCCTGTCCCGGGCCAACAAGATCCAGAAACGCTGTGCCGCGGTCGGCTTCGACTGGCGCGAGTTGCCGCCGGTGGTGGATAAAATCCGCGAGGAACTGGATGAAGTGCTGGAAGAAGTAAACCAGCATGAGCGCGACCCGGATCGCATTGCTGACGAACTGGGTGACTTGCTGTTCGCTACCGTCAACCTGGTGCGTCATCTCAAGCAGGATCCGGAAGCCGTGCTGCGCCGGGCCAACGACAAGTTCGAACGCCGTTTCCGGGCGGTGGAGCAGGCGCTGCGGGCCGATGGCAAGGACAGCCGGGGCTGCAGCCTGGAAGAGCTGGACAGCTACTGGAATCGGGTAAAGTGCCAGGAGTCCTGAGCCGCCGGCCCGGATGAAAACAAAAAACGCCACCCCTGCGGGTGGCGTTTTGCTATCGGAGGAATGGCGGGATCAGTGGTCCCGGAGCCAATGGTCCATGTCGGTCTTGAGGTTGTCGGAGCGGGTGCCGAAGATGGCCTGTACCCCGGAGCCGGCCACCACCACGCCGGCGGCACCCAGTTTCTTCAGTTGGGCCTGGTCCACCTGGGCCACGTCCTTCACGCCCACCCGCAGGCGGGTGATACAGGCGTCCAGGCTGGCGATGTTGTCTTTGCCGCCGAAGGCGATGACCAGTTGCTCGGCCATTTCGGATCCGCCCTGTTTGGCGCCTTCCTCGCTGGCCTCTTCCCGGCCCGGTGTCTTCAGGTTGAGCTTGACGATGGCGACCCGGAACAGGGTGTAGTAGAGAGCGCCGTAGGCCAGGCCCAGGATGGGGAACATCCAGCCCCTGGTCGATTGCGAGAAGAACACCACGAAGTCGATAAAGCCGTGGGAGAAGGTCATGCCGTGCTTCATGCCCAGCACTATGGTCAGCACATAGGCGGAGCCGGCCAGCAGGGCGTGGATGGCATAAAGCACCGGCGCCACGAACATGAAGGCGAACTCGATGGGTTCGGTGATGCCGGTCAGGAAGGAAGTCAGGGCGGCGGAGATCATGATGCCGCCGACCTTGGCGCGGTTTTCCGGGCGGGCGGAGTGCCAGATAGCGATGGCGGCGGCGGGCAGGCCGTACATCTTGAACATGTAGCCCCCGGCCATGTTGCCGGCGCTGGGATCGCCGGCGATATAGCGGGCGATTTCGCCGCGGAACACTTCACCTGCGGCGTTGGTGTAGGTGCCGGCCTCGAAGAAGAAGGGCACGTTCCAGATGTGGTGCAGTCCGAAGGGGATCAGCGCCCGCTCTACCACGCCGTAGATGCCGAAGGCCAGGGCCGGGTTCTGGTAGGCGGCCCAGTCGGAGAAGCTGTTGATGGCGCTGCCGATGGGCGGCCAGATAAAGGACAGGGCCACGCCGGTGAAGATGGCGGTGACGCCGGTGATGATGGGCACGAAGCGCTTGCCCGCGAAGAAGCCCAGGTAGTCGGGCAACTGGATGCGGTAAAAGCGGTTGAACAGGTAGGCGGCGATGCCGCCGGCGATGATGCCGCCGAGCACGCCGGTATCGGTCAACTGTTTGATCAGGGTGGCATCGGTGGCCGGATCCAGACCGGTGACGATGGGGCCCATGACGCCGATGGCGGCGGTCAGCACGAAGTAACCGACCACGGCGGCCAGGGCGGCCACACCGTCGTTGTTGGTGAAGCCGAGGGCCACACCGACGGCGAAGATCAGCGGCAGGTTGCCGAAGATGGCGCCGCCGGCCTGGGCCATCAGCATGGACACGATATGGGGCAGCCAGCTGAAATCGGCGGCGCCGATACCAAGCAGCAGGCCGGCGACCGGCAGCACCGATACGGGAAGCATCAGCGATTTGCCGACCTTTTGCAGGTTGGAAAAGGCGTTTTTAAGCATAAACACACTCCGGGCTGAAGGAAATATCCGAGGCTGAGGCGGCCAGGGACCGATGGATGGCTATATTCATTGAATCGATTCAGCTGTGCAACTTATAGTTCTAAAATGGGGATCAAGCACACATTTTCGGCATTCTTGCTTGCGGCTATTGAACTGTGCCTTGCCGGTAAAACCGGCTCAACCTTTGGCGATCCGGGCCGATAACCAGCCTCAGGAGGATGTTCCATGAAGTATATATCCGCTTTATTATTGTGCTGCTGCAGCTGGTCGCTTCAGGCCCAGAACGGGACCCCGGTCACTGGCGGAGAAACGCCGGTCGTTCTGGAGGAAGAACTGCAGGCGGTGCCCCTGTATGAAGAACACGATCTGATTGGCTGGATCAACAGCAACCGCCACCTGCAGCAGGTGCGCGATCGGGACGATTGCCAGCTGGTGCAAGATATCGAGGCCAGGGCCGAAGTGCTGCGTATGCCGGCCTACCAGTTCCTGTGGGGGGATATGCTGGCCTGGGGTATCTGTGTACCGGCGGATCCCCGCCGTGGCATGGGCATGTTGTGGGCTGCGGCCCGCCAGGGATTGCCGGCGGCGCTTGAGCAACTGGGGCGCTATTACTACAGCGGTACCCTGGTTCAGCAGAATCGGGAACGGGCATTTCCGCTGATGCAGGAGGCGGCCAGCCTGGGCTTTGAAAAAGCCCAGTTCGGCTGGGCGCGCTGGCTGGTGGAGGGCGCCGGCAGTCCTCTTGACTATCCCCAGGCTTACCTCTGGCTCAAGCAGATAGTGACCGATGACAGCAACAAGCACCGGGAGGCCTTGCGCCTGAGCCAGGCACTGGCTGCCCGGATGCCCCCCCACCTGGTGCGCGAGCTCGATCAGCAACTGTTGTTCTGACTTCTTCTCGGTCCGGCGCTTGTCGTCGGACCCCTTCTTTCGGGGGCGACCGCCCTTGCCAGCGCTGACATTTCATGTCAACTTAGGCACGAATGTGTATCATGTATATATATTAGCCCCCAATCCAGGACCTTCGCTGAATGAAGCTGACCACTTATACCGACTTCGGACTGAGAACCATGATGTACCTGGCCACCCTGCCCAAAGGCGAACTGACCAGCGTGGCCCATGTGTCCAATCTTTACGATGTTTCCCGCAACCACATGGTCAAGGTGGTCAACCAGCTGGCGCGGGAAGGTTATATCCATGCGGTACGCGGCAAAAACGGCGGGATCCGCCTGGCCAGGGAGCCTGAAGAGATCAATATCGGCAAGGTGATCAGAAGTCTGGAGCATAACCTCAAGGGCATCGACTGTGGCAGCCCGGCCTGTTACCTGGTGCCGGCCTGCCGGCTCAAGGATGCACTCCAACTGGCGATGGAAGCTTTTTTGCGGGTGATGGAGAGTTACACCTTGGCCGATTTGGTGGGTAACCGGGAAGAACTGATGGTGATCTTCAACCAGCTCGAGCCGGAGCAGCGCAGCCGGGCCTAGGCCCGGTAGAAATGCGGCAGGACCCGGGCCAGTTTCACCATGTTGTTTTCCACTTCCAGAATTTCTATCGGGTAACCCGACAGCCGCAGGCCGATATTGGCCTGGGGAATTTCTTCCAGGTATTCGAGGATCAGGCCGTTCAGTGAGCGGGGGCCGTCCGTGGGCAGGTTCCAGCCCAGCTCCTTGTTAATGTCCCGGATACTGGCCGAGCCTTCGATCAGGTAGGAGCCGTCCTCCTGGGGACGGATTTCGTCGCTCAGTGTGGGGCTGATGGTAGTGGTGAATTCTCCCACTATCTCTTCCAGAATATCGTCCAGGGTGATCAGGCCCTGGATATCGCCGTATTCATCCACGATGAGGCCGATGCGCTCCTTGTTGCGCTGAAACTTGAGCAACTGCACATTGAGCGGCGTGGCCTCGGGAATGAAGTATACCTCGCGCACCGCCCGCATCAGGGTCGGCTTGCTGAACTCTTCCTTGGCCAGCAGCCGCAGGGCGTCGCGGGCGTGGATAAAGCCGAGGGCATCGTCGATATTGTCCCGATACAGCAGCACCTTGGTGTGCGGGCTCTGCAGCAGCCGCCGGCTGATGGTCTTCCAGTCTTGGGTGACATCGATACCGTAGATCTCGTTGCGCGGTACCATGATGTCGTCCACCGTGACCTTTTCCAGGTCGAGAATGGACACCAGCATGTCCTGGTGGCGGCGGGGGATCAGGGCGCCGGCCTCGTTGACGATGGTTCTCAGCTCTTCCGAACTGATGGCGGTGTCTTCCCGGCCATGGGGGTTGATGCGCAGCAGCGCCAGCAGGCCGTTGGAAATGGCGTTGATAGCCCACACCGCCGGATACAGCAGTACCATCAGCGGCCGCAGGATGAGGGAAGCCGGAAAGGCCACTTTCTCGGGGTAGAGCGCGGCCAGGGTTTTGGGGGTGACCTCCGAGAAGATCAGCACCACCAGGGTCAGGCCTATGGTGGCGATAGCCACGCCGTAATCGCCGAACAGGCGGATGGCGATCAGGGTGGCGATGGCCGAAGCCATGATATTGACCAGGTTGTTACCGATCAGGATAAGGCCAATCAAGCGGTCGGGACGGGCCAGCAGCTTGTCCACCCGGGTGGCTGCCTTGTGGCGGTTTTGCACCAAATGCCGCAGCCGGTAGCGGTTGAGCGACATCATGCCGGTTTCGGAACTGGAGAAGAAGGCGGAGATAAAAAGTAAGGCTATCAGGATACCGGTGAGGGTACCCGTCGATATGTCGTCCAAGCAGACCGTCCTGTGTAAAAAATCTGATCAATTTCTACGGGTTTACACCCGGGCTGTCAAGGTCAGCCCTGGCCGAGCAGCACTTCGCGCACGAAACGGCTGCCGAAATAGGCCAGGGTCAGCAACAGGCTGCCGGCCACGCTGGTCCAGATCACCTTGCGCCCGCGCCAGCCCAGACGGTGGTGTCCCCACAGCAGGCCGACATAGACGCACCAGGCAAGAATACTGAGGATCGCCTTATGGGCCTTGCCCGGGCTGAACATTTCCTGCAAAAAGAACAGCCCGCTGGAAATGGACAGGGTCAGCAGCACCACGCCGGCGAAAATCAGCCTGAACAGGTAACGCTCTATGGTCATCAGCGGCGGCATGGCGGGCAGGTTGGTGAGCTTGTGCTTTTTCAGCCGGTGGTCGAGAAAACCCAGCAGTATCGCCAGCAGACAGGCGATGGTCAGCAGCGAGTAGGACATCAGCCCCAGGCCGATGTGAAGCAAAACCTCGGGGCGGGTCTCCAGATACATGCCGTAGTAACCGGGCAGCAGGAAGTCGGCCACCAGCAGCAGGCCGGCGAAGCCATAGACCACCGGCATCAGCAGCCAGACATTGAAACGGGTCACCAGCAGGGTCATCAGCAAACAGATGATCAGGCTGATAAGGGAGGCCACGTTAAGCATGCTCAGGTTTTGGCCCGGTACCAGCACCACGGTATCGAACAGCCAGCCCGCGTGCAGCGCCAGGGCGAATAGCGCCGCCAGCAAACCGTAACGCCGCCCCTGGTTGTGGGGGTTGAACAGGTTGTGCACACAGGCGAAGGCCGCCAACAGGTAAAATGCCATCGCCAACACAGCAAGCAATTCCATAATTAACGTAAGCCATTCATGGGTATATAAAGAAGAAAAGGCAGTATACCCCCAAGGCCGCACATATCGCTACCTGCGCTCGCTTAAGTTCGGCGCCCAACTTGGGTATACTGGTCGCAATTTTCGCCATTTGCGGACGCATTCCATGTTTGAAAACCTCACCGAAAGGCTGTCGCGGACCCTCAAGAACATCAGTGGCCGCGGACGCCTGACCGAAGACAATATCAAGGAAACCCTGCGCGAGGTGCGCATGGCCCTGCTCGAAGCCGACGTGGCCCTGCCGGTGGTGCGGGAGTTCGTTAACCGGGTTAAGGAGCGGGCGGTGGGCCAGGAGGTCTCCAAGTCCCTGAGCCCGGGCCAGTCCTTCATCAAGATAGTCAACGCCGAGCTGGTAGCGGTGATGGGCGAGGCCAACGAGGGGCTCGACCTGGCGGTTACGCCGCCGGCGGTGGTGCTGATGGCGGGCCTGCAGGGCGCCGGTAAAACCACCTCGGTAGGCAAACTGGCCAAATACCTCAAAGAGCGCCACAAGAAAAAAGTGCTGGTGGTCAGTGCCGACGTTTATCGTCCGGCGGCCATCAAGCAGCTGGAGACCCTGGCCGCGGATTTGGAGGTGGAATGCTTCCCCAGCGACATCAGCCAGAAGCCGGTGGACATCGGGCGCAACGCCGTGGATTACGCGCGCAAGAAATTCTTCGACGTGGTGCTGGTGGATACCGCCGGCCGGCTGCACGTTGACGAAGAGATGATGAGCGAAATCCAGCAGTTGCATACGGCCATCAAACCGGTTGAAACCCTGTTCGTGGTCGATGCCATGACCGGTCAGGATGCGGCCAATACCGCCAAGGCCTTTAGCGAGGCCCTGCCGCTGACCGGTGTCATCCTCACCAAGGCGGACGGCGATGCCCGTGGCGGCGCGGCCTTGTCGGTACGTCATATCACCGGCAAGCCGATCAAGTTTATCGGTATGGGCGAAAAGGTCGATGCCCTTGAGCCCTTCCATCCCGACCGGGTGGCCTCGCGCATACTGGGCATGGGGGATGTGCTGTCGCTGATCGACCAGATGGAACGCTCGGTGGACAAGGGCAAGGCCGCCGAAATGGCCGATAAGCTCAAAAAGGGCAAGGGCTTTGATCTGGAGGACTTCCGCGACCAGCTGGTGCAGATGCGCAACATGGGCGGCATGATGAGCCTGATGGACAAGTTGCCGGGCATAAGCCAACTGCCGGACAACGTCAAGGATCAGGTCAACGACAAACTGACGGTGCGCATGGAAGCCATCATCAACTCCATGACGCCGAAAGAGCGGCGCCATCCGGATCTGATTAAGGGCAGTCGCAAGCGGCGCATTGCCCTGGGTTCCGGCACCGAGGTCCAGGAAGTGAACAAGTTGCTCAAGCAGTTCACCCAGATGCAGAAAATGATGAAAAAAATGTCCGGCAAGGGCGGTATGCGCAAGATGATGAGCCAGATGCAGGGGCTGATGGGCCCGGGCGGCCTGGGCGGCGGACGTCGCGGTCCCTTCTGAACCTGTTTGGTTGCGCTGTCCAGTCGGCATTGCCAGGCGCCGCGCCTGTCCCTATTCGGTTGCATTCTCACCGTATCGGAGTACAATTGCGCGGCTTATTTTAAGCCGGGGTTCGCATTGTCTGCGAACCTTGTTTGTTTCAAGTAAATAGAGGACGGTATGGTAACCATTCGTTTACAACGTGGTGGCGCGAAAAAGCGTCCGTTCTACCAGGTAGTCGTTGCTGACAGCCGCTATGCCCGCGATGGTCGTTTCATCGAGCGTGTAGGCTTCTTCAACCCGATCGCATCTGGCCAGGCAGAAAAACTGCGTCTGGACCTGGATCGCATCAACCACTGGGTAGCTCAAGGCGCCAGCGTGTCCGATCGCGTCGCCAAGCTGGTGAAAGACGCAGCCAAAGCCGCGGCCTGAGTCTGGACAGGTAGGGAGTGAAGGTGAGCGAACCTGTAATAGTAGGCCAGTTGGGTGCCGTTTATGGCATCAAGGGCTGGTTGAAAGTCAACTCCTATACCGATCAGCCGGATGGCATTTTCGATTATCAGCCCTGGCTGATAAAAGAGGGCAAAGGCTGGCGTGAAATCCGGGTAACCGGCTGGAAACGCCACAACAAGGCGCTCATCTGCAAGCTGGACGGTATCGACCAGCGGGAAGAGGCCCAGGCACTGACCGGTGCCGATATCGCGGTCAACGGGGATGCCTTTCCCGCGCTGCCGGAAGACCAGTTTTACTGGCGCGATCTTATCGGCTGTCGGGTGCGTAACCTGCAGGGCTACGATTTTGGCCTGGTGGCGCAACTGATGGAAACCGGCTCTAACGACGTGCTGGTGGTCAAAGCCAATGCCAACGATGCATTTGGTCAACGAGAACGGTTGATTCCGTTTTTGGAAGAACAGGTGATCAAGTCCGTCAATCTCGAGGACAAGATCATCGACATTGATTGGGATCCGGATTTTTAATTCCAGTTACCCTGCGCGGAGAAAATCATGTGGATAGGGGTGGTCAGCCTCTTCCCGGAGATGTTCCGGGCGGTCAGTGACTATGGAGTAACAGGCAGGGCCGTGAAAGATGGCCTGCTGACATTCGAATGCTGGAATCCGCGGGATTTCACCCGGGACAAACACCGCACTGTCGATGACAGACCCTACGGGGGCGGACCGGGCATGCTGATGATGGTACAACCCTTGCGCGAGGCCATAGCGGCCGCGCGTTCGGCGGCGGGCGAAGGAGCCAGGGTCATTTACCTGTCTCCCCAGGGCCGCCGCCTGGATCAGCAGGGCGTGCGCGAGCTGGCCGGCCGGGACAAACTCATCCTGGTGGCCGGGCGCTACGAAGGGGTGGACGAGCGTGTGATCCAGGCCGATATCGACGAAGAGTGGTCGATTGGCGATTATGTGCTCAGTGGCGGCGAATTGCCGGCCATGGTGCTGATTGACGCGGTGGCCCGAATGGTGCCCGGCGTACTCGGCGACATGGCGAGTGCGGAGCAGGATTCCTTCAGTGAAGGTTTGCTGGACCATCCTCACTACACGCGCCCCGAGCAACTGGCGGGAATGGTCGTTCCCGACGTATTGCTCAGTGGCAACCATGCCGAGGTGGCACGCTGGCGAATGCAGCAGTCGTTGGGCCGGACCTGGCTGAGAAGGCCGGAACTCTTGAACAACCTAGCTCTGACTGACGAGCAAGAACAGCTTCTTGCCGAATTTGTTCGCCAATATCGCGAACTTAACCAGTAGAGTTTTCAGTTTACCCTAGGTAAGGAAATATCATGAGCAACATCATTAAGCAGCTTGAAGACGAACAAATGCGCAGCGATATCCCCGACTTCGGTCCGGGTGATACCGTGCGTGTACAGGTACGCGTTGCCGAAGGCGGCAAAGAGCGTCTGCAGGCCTACGAAGGCGTGGTCATCGCCAAGCGTAACCGCGGTCTGCACTCTTCCTTCACCGTGCGTAAAATCTCCAACGGCGAAGGCGTGGAGCGTACCTTCCAGACTCACAGCCCGCTGATCGGCAGCGTGGAAGTGAAGCGTCGCGGCGCCGTGCGTCGTGCCAAGCTTTACTACCTGCGCGACCGTGCCGGCAAGTCCGCTCGTATCAAAGAGCGCCTGGCCACCAAATAAGCCGAACCGGCTGTCGGAAAAGACCCGCATCTGCGGGTCTTTTTGTTTGTGGCACAAAGGCTTATGATTTATCCATTGTTGCTAATATAAAAGGGAGGCCACATGCCGCTCACCGTATGGGGACTGGCCATCGCCCAGGCCCTGCTGTCGTCGGGCAATATCCTGCTGGTTTCGGTGTCCGCCCTGATCGGACGCTACCTGGCGGCCGAGCCCTGGCTGATTACCCTGCCGGTGGCCTGCCAGTTTCTGGGCCTGATCCTGTCGACACTGCCCGCCGCCCACCTGATGCAACGGCTGGGGCGCAAGAGCGGCTTTGTCCTGGGCAACCTGGTCGGCCTGCTGGGGACCTGGGTGGCGCTGCAGGGGTTGGCCAGCACCAGTCTGGCCCTGTTCGCCTGCGGGACCTTCCTGATCGGTGTGGCCATCGGGGTGGGCCAGCAATACCGTTTTGCCGCTCTGGAAGCCTGCGACAGCGGCCTGCATGCCCGGGCCATCAGCCTGGTGATGGCCGGCGGCGTATTGGCGGCGGTGATCGGCCCCAATCTGGCGGTCTGGTCCCGGGACTGGTATCCGGATAATCCCTATGGCGGCGCCTTTTACGGCTTGTTTGGTCTCTACCTGGTGGCGCTGTTGTTGATCCTGCTGTTGCCGCTGCCGGTGGCCCGTCCGGTTGACCGGGCCGAGGCGGTGCGCAGTTACCGTGAACTGTTCCGCCAGCCCCTGCTGCTGGCGGCGGTGGCGTCGGGCATGATTGGCTACGGCATTATGGTGTTGTTGATGACGGCCACTCCCCTGGCGATGGATCATCACCAGCACGATTTTCCGGCCACCGCCAGTGTCATCCAATGGCATGTGCTCGGCATGTTCGTGCCTTCCTTCTTTACCGGTCACCTGATCCGCCGCTTTACCACCCGCCGGGTGATCCTCTGGGGCTGCTCCGCCCTGGCACTGAGCGTGGCGGTCAACCTGTCGGGGCAGGGATACTGGCATTACTGGTGGGGCTTGCTGCTGCTCGGCGTGGGCTGGAATTTTACCTTTATCGGCGCGACCCACTTGCTCAGCTTCAGTTACCGGCCGGCGGAAAAGGCCAAGGTGCAGGGTATCAACGAGTTCCTGGTGTTCGGGGCTGCGGCCGTGGGCAGCCTGTTTGCCGGTCAGGGTGTGGTCCTGCTCGGCTGGTCCTGGCTCAACCTGTTGTCTTTGCCCTGGATACTGTTGGTGTTTGCGCTGATCCTGCGGCTCGACCGCCGGTCGGCGGCTACAGCATGAAATGGCGGGCCAGCAGGCCGGCGGTGAAGGTGGTTTTCAGGTAGAAGCCTCGGGGCCGGGTTTGGATCCACTGGCCGGCGGGACCAATAGCGTCGGTCAGGGCCCGGCCGTTGGCAGCTTTGGGGCGCAACTGCAGCACCTGGCCGTGGCGGGCGGTGATTTCCTGCACCCGGCCCAGGCTGATCAGTTCCATGATCTCCTCCCAGTCCTGGCGTAGCAGCTGCGCTTCCCGCTCATCCGGAGTCCACAGCAGGGGAGGGCCGAGCAGGCGCTCACCGGGGGCTTGTGTCCGGTTGCCAAGCACCGGTATCCACAGTACCCGTGACAGCTTGTTGCGTACGTTGGAATCTTCCCAGCGCAGGCCGGCAATGTCGGTCAGGGGAGCGACACAGACAAAGGTGGTTTCCAGCGGCCGGCCTCGTTCGTCGATGGGCAGGGTTTTCAGCTCGACGCCCAGCTCTGGAAAATCCTGTTCCGGCTTGGAGCCGGCACTGGCACCCAGTGCCAGCTCCAGCAATTGTCCAATCCAGCCTTTGTCCCGGCGCAGATCCGCCGGTACCGGCTGGGCCAGCCGTGCGGCCAATTCTCCGATGGACAGTCCGGCGAGCGCCTGGGCGTTGTCCAGCAGGGCGGCGACACTGGCCGGGCGGGATACGATTTTGTTCAAAATATCACCACTTGTCGAGTCTGTTCCCTTTTCTGCCCCATCCTCAGGATGGAAAGGCAATTGATTGATTTTAAAGAAGTTAGCCTTCTGTTGCCGGGGGCTGTTCAGGGTGGCCGATGATATACCGGTTTTACCCGGGTATAAACATGCTGTTGCACAGCCTTATCCACAGAAAAACTGGATAACTGGAGCTGCACCACAAAATTGGCTTTTCTGCCCTCTTACCGGGGCCGGCGGAAGAATTTGGAACCGGATAACGGCGCGGCTTTCCTCCGGGCTTGTGGATAACACCTTGCTGGTTGATCTTTGAGCAGGGTAACTTATCAACACGATAGGGAAGGCGATCAAGCCTGGCTAAAGATCCAGGGCGATCCAATGATTCATTTTTAAATATTTGATTATATTTGTTATTTTATTTTTCGTTTTAAAGGATCCGGAGATCCCGATAGCTGTACTTGTGCGGACAGGATCTGGCTATACCGCCTTTATCACAACATTATCCACACCTTTTGGGGGCAACCAGAGGCAACGCGATCCTTTTTCTGTTTATAACTATTGACAATAGACCAAGTTATTCAATTTTTATGAGTGTTACCAGGATGACAGCACCATTTGCCGGGAATAGGGGAATATGGAACAATCATCCCCATGTTAGCTTTTTAGTCTGGTGATTGCGTGATAGATGGTGACGGCTTTCGTCCCAATGTAGGCATAGTGATCTGCAATCGCAAAGGCCAGGTGTTGTGGGCCAGGCGCTACGGTCAGCATTCCTGGCAGTTTCCCCAGGGTGGGGTGGACGAGGGGGAAACCCCGGAACAGTCCATGTATCGGGAGCTGTACGAAGAGATAGGGCTCAGGCCCGAAAACGTGACCCTGCTGGCGGTGACCCGCCACTGGCTCAAGTACAAGCTGCCCAAGCGGCTGGTCCGGTGGGACAGCAACCCTGTTTGCATTGGCCAGAAGCAGAAGTGGTTTTTGTTGCGACTGGATGCAGAGCATGAATCCCATATCGAATTCGGCTGCCACGGGCATCCGGAATTCGACGATTGGCGCTGGGTCAGTTACTGGTACCCGGTTCGCCAGGTGGTGTCTTTCAAGCGGGAGGTATACCGGCGGGTGCTGCGGGAGTTTGCGCCCATCGTCATGGCCGAACAGGGCCGCCAACGGGACGGACGCAAACGGCACAGATCATAGGTTCAATAAGGGAGTAGGCGGCAGTGTTGAAGGAATTGCGGGAAATCGTCCAACGGGTCACGGCCAGCTCCGATCTGAACGAAGCCATGTCGGAGCTGGTGCGCAAGACTCGGGACGTCATGCAGGTCGACTGCTGCTCCATCTACCTGCTGCGTGAGAGCGAACAAGCCTACGGGCTGGCGGCCACCGAAGGCCTGGCCCAGGAAGCGGTGGGCCGTGCCAAGATCCCCCTCGGGGAGGGGATTGTCGGCCTGATTGGCGAGAAGGAAGAATTAATCAACCTGGCCGACGCCCAGCATCATCCCAAATTCAAATACCTGCCCGAAGCCCACGAAGACGAATTCAGATCCTTCCTCGGCGCCCCCATCATCCACCAGCGCAAGACCCTGGGGGTGCTGGTGGTGCAGCAAAAGCAGGTACGCCTGTTTGAAGAAAGCGAAGAGTCTTTCCTGGTGACCCTGGCTTCCCAGCTGGCCACCGTGATTGCCCATGCGGAGGCCAAGGGCAACCTCAAGTCGCGCAATTGGCACGGCGTGCTGCGCGGCCTGGCCGGCTCTCCCGGCGTTGCCATCGGCAAGGCCTGGGTGTGGCGTCCCCGGGTCGAGCTGAACCAGGTCAAGGCGCGTAAGGTGGATGACCTGGGGCTGCAGCAGCAACGGCTCGACAAGGTGTTGCTGCAGGTGGAGGAAGAGCTCGACAGCATGGCGCTGCGCTTCAAGGAATCCCAGGCCAGCGAGTCGGTGGCGGTATTCGAGGTGTATCAGTACATCCTCAAGGATCCGGTGTTTATCGGCCTGATCCGCGAGGAAATCGCGCACGGCTGGAGCGCCGGCAGTGCGGTCAAGCGGGTGTGTGAAAAACAAATTGCCCAGTTCGCCAACATGGCCGATCCCTACCTGCGTGAACGGGCTGCCGATATCCGCGATCTGGGCCAGCGCCTGCTGACCCGGCTGATCCACGAGGATGAAGGTCCCCTGGCCCTGTTCGAACCGGTGATCCTGGTGGCAGACGAAATCAGCGCCACCCTGATCGCCGAGATCCCGCGCGACAAGCTCAAGGGCATTGTGTCGGCGCGCGGCTCCATTAACTCCCACGCCGCCATCCTGGCCCGGGCCATGGGCATACCGGCGGTAATGGGGATCGATCATTCCTTCGAGCTGCTGGAGGAAAAACAGCTGATCGTCGACGGCTACGGCGGCGAGCTGCTGGTTGAACCGGTGGCCTCGGTGCTGCGGGAATACCGACAGCTGATGGCGGAAGAGGCGCAGATGGACGAGTTGTTCGCCACCGTGCGCCAGGAGCCTTCCCAGACCCTGGACGGGGTGCGGGTGTCGTTGCTGCTCAATGCCGGCCTGAGCGCCGATACCGATATTGCCATGAACGACACTGCCGATGGCGTTGGCCTGTTCCGCACCGAAATCCCTTTTATGATGCGTGACCGCTTTCCTTCCGAGCAGGAGCAGGTGGCCAGCTACCGGCGGGTGCTGACCAGCTATGTGGGCAAGCCGGTGTGCATGCGTACCCTGGACGTTGGCGGCGACAAGCAGTTGCCCTATTTTCCTATCGTCGAAGAAAATCCCTTTCTCGGCTGGCGTGGTATCCGCCTGACGCTGGATCATCCGGAGATCTTCCTGGTGCAGCTCAAGGCCATGCTGCGCGCCAGCCAGGGCCTGGACAACCTGTCGATTATGCTGCCCATGGTGGGCAACCTGGAGGAAGTGCGGGTCGCTCGCCGGCTGCTGGATCGAGCCTGGCGCGAAGTGTCGGCCGAAACCGCCGAACAGCAGGGGGTGGTGCGCTACCCCAGCCTGGGGGTGATGATAGAGGTGCCCTCACTGCTGTATCAGCTGTCCGAACTGGCGCCATTGGTGGATTTTTGGTCGGTGGGCACCAACGATCTCACCCAGTACCTGCTGGCGGTGGATCGCAACAACGGCCGGGTAGCGGACATTTACGACACCCTGCACCCGGCGGTACTGCGCGCCCTGCAGCAGATTATCGACGCCGCCCGCCACCACGCCAAACCGGTTTCGATCTGTGGCGAACTGGCGGGGGATCCGGTGGGGGTACTGGTGCTGTTGGCCATGGGATATCGCCGGTTCAGTATGAACAACAGCAACATCATGCGCATCAAGTACATAGTGCGACAGTCCCGGACCGACGAATTGCAAAAGGTGCTGCGCGAGGCACTCAGCCACCGGCACGGCGGCGCCTTCAAGGGGGTATTCGGGCGTTACCTGCAAGAGCGCGGCCTGGGCGGCTTGTTGCGCACCGGCCGATAGTGGCTACTGGCAATTCCGACCTTCAGATAGCACAATACCGCTTTCATTTTTGACAGGGTAACTGCATGTCTGAAAGTCACTGGGTGTTTCCCGGATTCGATCCCGTCGCCGTTCAGCTCGGCCCGCTGGCGGTGCACTGGTACGGCCTGATGTATTTGCTCGGCTTTGTCTTCGCCTGGTGGCTGGGTAACCGCCGGGCGGCGCTGCCGGGCTCTGACTGGACCCGGGATCAGGTCTCCGACATGCTGTTTTACGGCTTTCTCGGCGTCATATTGGGGGGGCGCCTGGGATACGTGCTGTTCTACCAGCTTGACACCTTCCTGGCGGATCCCGTTTACCTCATCAAGATTTGGACCGGCGGCATGTCCTTCCACGGCGGCCTGGTCGGGGTGATTGTCGCGCTCTGGCTGTTCGCCCGGCGCCAGCGTAAGACTTTTTTCGAGGTGTCCGACTTCATTGCTCCCTTGATCCCGTTTGGCCTGGGCGCCGGACGTATGGGGAATTTCATCAACGGCGAACTGTGGGGACGGACCAGCGAGCTGCCCTGGGCCATTGTTTTCCCTGCCGCCGGCGACCTGGCGCGCCATCCCTCCCAGCTGTACCAGTTTGCGCTCGAGGGTGTGGTCTTGCTGCTTATCCTCAACCTGGCCTGGCGGGCCCGGCCGCCCCGGGGGGTCATCTCGGGCCTGTTCCTGCTGTGCTATGGCCTGTTCCGTTTCCTGGTCGAATTTGTGCGCGAGCCGGATGCCCACCTGGGGGTTTACCTCGACCTGTTCAGCATGGGACAACTGTTGTCAATGCCGATGATGGTGGCGGGCAGCCTGATGTTATGGGCGGCCTGGCGTCGTCCCCACTGGTTTGGCAAGGGAGCAAAAACCGCATGAAAGCCTATCTCGAATTGATGCAGCACATCCTCGACCAGGGGGAATACAAGGAAGACAGAACCGGTACCGGTACCCTGTCGGTGTTCGGCTACCAGATGCGCTTCAGGCTGTCCGAGGGCTTTCCCCTGGTCACCACCAAGAAATGCCACCTCAGGTCGATCATTCATGAACTGCTGTGGTTCCTCAACGGCGACACCAATATCGGTTATCTCAAGGAGCACGGCGTCAGCATCTGGGACGAGTGGGCCGACGAGCAGGGCGAGCTGGGGCCGGTGTACGGCAAGCAGTGGCGCAGCTGGCAGGGCGCCGACGGCCGGGTGATCGATCAGATAAGCCGGGCGCTCGACACCATTAAAACCAATCCGGACAGCCGCCGCATCATGGTTTCGGCCTGGAACGTGGGCGAGCTGGAACAGATGGCCCTGGCGCCCTGCCATGCCCTGTTCCAGTTTTATGTGTCCGGCGGCCGGCTGTCCTGCCAGCTCTACCAGCGTAGTTGCGACGTTTTTCTGGGGCTGCCCTTCAATATTGCCAGCTATGCCCTGCTGACCCATATGATGGCCCAGCAGGCGGGGCTGGAGGTGGGCGATTTTGTCTGGACCGGTGGCGACGTGCACCTTTACCGCAATCACCTGGAGCAGGCCCGGCTGCAGCTGGCGCGCGATCCCCGGCCGCTGCCGACCCTGCGGCTGGCGCGCCGGCCCGACTCGCTGTTCGGCTACGCCTTCGAGGACGTTATCCTGGAAGGTTATGATCCCCATCCCCATATCAAGGCGCCGGTGGCGGTCTGATCCCGGGCCGGGTATTCAAACCCGGCCGCTTTATTTATCATGGGGCATCCAGGCCCCGGAGAAACGGCGTTGTCACACCTTAACTACAACCACCTGTATTACTTCTGGATGACGCAGAAAAAGGGCTCGGTGACCAAGGCGGCCGAGGCCCTGTTTCTCACTCCCCAGACGGTAACCGGTCAGATCCGCCAGCTGGAGCAACGGTTGGGTGGCAAGCTGTTCAAGCGCAAGGGGCGCCAGCTGGAGGCGAGCGAACTGGGCCAGCTGGTATTCCAGTACGCCGACCGGATGTTCAGCCTGTCCTACGAAATGCTGGATATCGTCAACTACCGCAAGGAAGACCATCTGGTATTCGAGGTGGGTATCGCCGATGCCTTGTCGAAGCGTCTGGCCAGCCGGGTGCTGCTGTCGGTGATCCCCAACGACGGTTCCATTCACCTGCGTTGTTATGAGTCCACCCACGAAATGCTGCTGGAGCAACTCAGCCAGCACAAGTTGGACATGATATTGTCCGACTGTCCGGTGGACTCGGCACAGCATGCGGGCCTGCTGTCGAAAAAGCTGGGAGAGTGCGATATCGGCTTCTACTGCCGCGAGCCGCTGCCTACCAAGCCCTTTCCTGCCTGCCTGGAAGAACGCAAGCTGCTGATCCCGGGCCGGCGCACCGCCATGGGGCGGCAACTGCGGCACTGGCTGGAAGTGCAGGGCCTCAAGCCCCAGATCCTGGGCGAGTTCGACGACGCCGCCCTGATGAAGGCCTTTGGTTTTTTCAACCAGGGCATCTTTGTGGCGCCGGCCATTTACCGGGACGCCATCTTGCAGTATCAGCCGGTGATTGAGATCGGCCGGGCATCCGAGCTGAAGGAAGAGTACTATGTGATCTTTGCCGAGCGGATGATCCAGCACCCGGCGGTAAAGCGGCTGTGCGAGAGCGACTTTACCCTGCTGTTTTCCGGCCTGGATGATTTTTCGGCGGTCAAGGTCCCGCCGCCCACCTTCGACAGTGAATTAAGCTGAGAACCTGAACGTGAACACGACTATGGCAATGAATATCGAGGAAATGGAAGCCAACGCGGCCAAAGCGGTGAAGCTGCTCAAGGCCCTGGCCAATGAACGGCGGCTGTTCATATTATGCCACCTGCTCGACAAGGAGCTGTCGGTGGGCGAGATGAACCAGCATCTGGGCCTGAGCCAGTCGGCCCTGTCCCAGCATCTGGCAATATTGCGCAACGACAAACTGGTGGCTACCCGCAAGGAGGCCCAGACCGTGTATTATTCCCTGCAGAGCGATGAGGTGCGGGAGGTGATCGCCCTGCTGCACAAGCTGTACTGCCGCTAGCACAGGCGGCCCGACAGACAGGCAACAAAAAACCGGCGCTAGGCCGGTTTTTTCGACACCTGGATTAAAGCCGGATTACAGGGCTTTGATCTGGGCGTTCAGGCGGCTCTTGTGGCGAGCGGCCTTGTTCTTGTGGATCAGGCCTTTGGTAGCCATGCGGTCCAGCAGCGGCTGGGCGGCATCGAACGCTTTCTGGGCGTTGGCCTTGTCGCCGGTGGCGATGGCGGCAACCACTTTCTTGACGTAGGTGCGCACCATGGAACGGCGGCTGGCGTTGTGCTTACGGCGTTTCTCTGCTTGAATCGCGCGTTTCTTAGCAGATTTGATATTAGCCAAGGTAAAACTCCTGAAACTGTCTTAGCGAGTGTTCTTAAAAGGCCGAGGAATATGCCTTTTTCACCGCAGATTGTCAATTGATTTGTACAAATAAACACCGCCTGTGGCCAGGCACAGGGCGGGGGGTTAAACTGTCGGCCGGATTCTAGCAGCATTCGCCTGCATTCAGCAATTTTCTTACCGAGAGGTTTTCATTTTGAGCAAGGCGCTGTTGCGGTCGGGCCTTATCGTGTCGGCCATGACCCTGGTTTCCCGGGTGTTGGGGCTGGTGCGTGACGTGGTGATCGCCAACCTGATGGGGGCCGGGGCATCGGCCGATGTTTTCTTCTTCGCTAACCGTATTCCCAACTTCCTGCGCCGGCTGTTTGCCGAGGGGGCTTTCAACCAGGCCTTTGTGCCGGTGATGACCGAATACAAGCAAACCCGCAGTTTCAAGGACACCCAGGATCTGCTGGCGGCAGTGTCGGGCACCCTGGGATTGATCGTGACCGCGGTAACCCTGGCGGGTATCGTCGGTTCTGGGCTGGTCACCGCCCTGTTCGGCGCCGGCTGGTTTATGGAATGGCTGAACGAAGGCCCCGAGGCGCACAAGTTCGAGCTGGCCTCGCTGCTACTGAAAATCACCTTTCCCTACCTGTGGTTTATCAGCTTTACCGCCATGGCCGGGGCCATTCTCAACACTTTCGGCAAATTCGCGGTGTCGTCCTTTACTCCTGTGTTTCTGAACGTGTGCATTATCGCTGCGGCGCTGTGGCTGTCGCCCCGCCTGGCGCAGCCGGAAATCGGCCTGGCGATAGGGGTATTCGCCGGTGGCCTGGTGCAGTTTTTGTTTCAGTTTCCGTTTCTGGCCAAGCTCAGACTGCTGGTGCGCCCACGCTGGGCCTGGCGTCATCCGGGGGTGGTCAAGATCCGTACCCTGATGATCCCGGCCCTGTTCGGGGTGTCGGTGAGCCAGGTCAACCTGCTGTTCGATACCATGCTGGCCTCCTTCCTGGCCACCGGCTCCATCAGTTATCTGTATTACTCCGACCGGTTGCTGGAGTTTCCGTTGGGCCTGTTCGGCATCGCCATCGCCACCGTGATCCTGCCGGCCCTGTCCAGCCGTCATGTGGACGACGCCAAAGACGGCTTTGCCGCCACCATGGACTGGGGGGTGCGCATGGTGCTGCTGATGGGCTTTCCCGCCATGCTGGGGCTCATCGTGCTGAGCGAGCCCATGCTGAGGGTGCTGTTCATGCGCGGCGAGTTTGGCATGGAGGAGGTGGCGGCGGCAGGCAAGAGCCTGGTGGCCTACGGCCTGGGGCTGCAGGCCTTTATGCTGATCAAGGTGCTGGCGCCGGGCTACTACGCCCGCCAGGACACCCGTACCCCGGTGCGTTTCGGCATTATCGCCATGGTGGCCAATATGGTGTTCAACGCCATCCTGATCTTCCCCCTCGGCTATGTGGGACTGGCCCTGGCCACCGCCCTGTCGGGGGTGCTCAACGCCGGCCTGCTGGCCTGGGGCCTGAGCCGGCGTGAAGTATACCGTCCCGGCCGTGACACCTGGCTGTTTGCGCTCAAGGTGGTGATGGCGGGGGCCGGCATGGCGGTTTTGCTGCGGTGGCTGTCGCCCCCGCTGGCGGCCTGGGCCGACTGGAGCCTGGCCCGCAGCAGCCTGCACCTGCTCGGTTACATAGGAGCGGGGGCACTTTGCTATGGTGCTCTGTTGCTGTTGGTCGGAGTGCGGATTAAGCACTTGAAAACCCGGTAGCAAGGGCTGATCCCGAACGCCGGCTGGGGTATAATCCGCCGATTTGCAGGGGCCGGCAGCAGGGTTTATGGAGCTTATTCGCGGCATTCACAACATCAAGCCATGGCATCACGGCTGTGTACTGACCATCGGCAATTTCGATGGTGTGCACCTGGGTCACCAGGCGGTCTTGCACCGGCTTACCAAGCAGGCGCACCGGCTCGGGGTGCCGTCCTGCGTTATGGTGTTCGAGCCTCAGCCCCAGGAGTTGTTCGCCGGGGCCGAAGCGCCGCCCCGGTTGACCCGGCTGCGGGAAAAATACCAGCAACTGGCCCGGCTCGGCATCGATCGCCTGCTGTGTGTGCGCTTCAACGCCGCCTTCGCCGCCCAGTCGCCGGACGACTTTATCCGCGGCCTGCTGGTGGACCGGCTTGGGGTACGCTTTCTGGTGGTGGGCGACGATTTCCGCTTCGGCCGCAACCGGGATGGGGATTTTGAACGGCTGACCCGGGCCGGGCGCGCCTTCGATTTCGAGGTGGTCAGTACCCAGAGCTGGCGGATGAACAGCCAGCGGGTGAGCAGCACCCTGATCCGAGAAGCTCTGGCGGCAGACAGGTTGAACCAGGCCGAGCAGATGCTGGGCCGGCCCTTCAGCCTGTGCGGCCGGGTGGCCCACGGCGCCAAGCTGGGGCGGACCATCGGTTTTCCCACCGCCAATGTGGCGCTCAAGCGCCAGGTAATACCGGTTGCCGGAGTCTATGCGGTTGAGTTGCTGCTGGATGGCCGGCGTCATCCCGGGGTGGCCAATATCGGCCACAAGCCTACCGTCAACGGCACCCTTGCTCTGCTGGAGGTTCACCTGTTCGACTTTGCCGGCGACCTCTACGGCAGGCAGGTGGAAGTGGTGCTCCGCCACAAGTTGCGGAATGAACAAAAATTCGCTTCCTTTGCGCTGCTAAAGGAACAGATTCAACGCGATGCCGCCATTGCCCGGGCCTGGTTCGGGCTGGCGGTGTCAGAACCGGACGGAATGTAGGACTCATGAGCGACTATAAAAATACCCTGAACTTGCCCGAAACGGAGTTTCCCATGCGCGGCAACCTGGCTCAGCGCGAGCCGGAGATGCTCAAGCGCTGGCTCGAGGAAGACCTGTACGGCGCCGTTCGTCGCGCCAAGGCCGGCAACAAGCCCTTTATCCTTCACGACGGTCCTCCCTACGCCAACGGCAGCATTCACATCGGTCACTCGGTCAACAAGATCCTGAAAGACATCATCGTCAAGTCCAAGGGGCTGCTGGGCTACGACTCCCCCTACATTCCCGGCTGGGACTGCCACGGCCTGCCCATCGAACTGAAGGTGGAAGGCAAGGTCGGCAAGCCCGGCGTCAAGGTGTCCGCCGCCGAATTCCGCGAGGCCTGCCGGGCCTACGCCAAGGAGCAGATAGAAGCGCAGAAGACCGACTTTATCCGCCTGGGCGTGCTGGGTGACTGGGACAATCCCTACCTCACCATGAACTTCGACACCGAAGCCAACATCATCCGTTCGCTGGCCAAAATCATCGACAACGGCCACCTGCACAAGGGTTCCAAGCCGGTGCACTGGTGCACCGACTGCGGCTCCGCCCTGGCAGAAGCGGAAGTGGAATACGAGGACAAGCGCTCGCCGGCCATCGACGTGCGCTTTAACGCCGTGGATGAAGCCGCGGTGGTGGCCAGCTTCGACTGCGCCGAGGGTCACGTCGGCCAGGGCCCGGTATCGGTGGTGATCTGGACCACCACCCCCTGGACCCTGCCCGCCAACCGGGCGGTGGCGCTGCATGCCGAGCTCAACTATGCCCTGGTGCAGGTGGAGGGCGACCACCCCGAGCGTCTGATCCTGGCCGCCGATCTGGTCAAGGACGTGATGGACCGGGCCGGTATCGCCCATTACCACAACCTGGGCTATTGCCAGGGCGCCGCGCTCGAGCTCAAACGCTTCCGTCACCCCTTCTACGACGTTGATGTGCCCGCCATTCTGGGTGACCACGTCACCACCGACTCTGGCACCGGCGCCGTGCACACCGCCCCCGGCCACGGCCAGGAAGACTTTGTGGTGGGGCAAAAATACGGCCTGGAAGTGGCCAACCCGGTGGGCGGCAACGGCGTCTACCTGCCCGACACCGAGCTGTTCGCCGGCCAGCACGTGTTCAAGGCCAACGACGCCGTGGTGGAAGTGCTCAAGGAGCGCGGCGCCCTGCTGCACCATGAGGCCTACAATCACTCCTATCCGCACTGCTGGCGCCACAAGACCCCCATCATCTTCCGCGCCACGCCCCAGTGGTTTATCAGCATGGAGCAGGCCGGGCTGCGCCGCCAGGCACTGAAGGAAATCCAGCAGGTGCAGTGGGTGCCCGAGTGGGGGCAGAACCGCATCGAGGCCATGGTGGAAAACCGCCCCGACTGGTGTATCTCCCGCCAGCGCACCTGGGGCGTGCCCATTGCCCTGTTTGTGCACAAGGACACCCAGGAGCTGCACCCCCGCGCCACCGAGTTGATGGAAGACGTCGCCAAGCGGGTGGAGCAGGCCGGCATCCAGGCCTGGTGGGATCTGGATCCTGCCGAGTTGCTGGGTGAGGAAGCCGACCAGTACGAAAAAGTGCTGGATACCCTGGACGTCTGGTTCGACTCCGGCTCTACCCACGCCTCGGTGGTGGACGTGCGCCCCGAGTTCCAGGGCCATCCCGCCGACATGTACCTGGAAGGCTCGGATCAGCACCGGGGCTGGTTTATGTCGTCGCTGATGATCTCCACCGCCATGAAGGGCCACGCCCCCTACCGGCAGGTACTGACCCACGGCTTCACCGTGGATGGCCAGGGCCGCAAGATGTCCAAGTCCATCGGCAACGTGGTCAGCCCCCAGGAGGTGATGAACAAGCTGGGCGCCGACATACTGCGGCTGTGGGTGGCGAGCACCGACTATTCCGGCGAGATGACGGTGTCCGACGAGATTTTGAAGCGCAGCGCCGACGCCTACCGCCGCATCCGCAACACCGCACGCTTCCTGCTGGCCAACCTGAACGGCTTCAACCCGGCCACCGACATGGTGGCGCCGGAAGACATGGTGGTGATCGACCGCTGGGCAGTAGGGCGTGCCCGGGCCATCCAGCAGGACATCGCCAAGGCCTATGACGAGTACAACTTCCACCTGGTGACCCAGAAGCTGATGCAGTTCTGCTCGGTGGAGATGGGCTCCTTCTACCTGGACGTGATCAAAGACCGCCAGTACACCGCCAAGGCCGACAGCCTGGCGCGCCGCTCCTGCCAGACCGCCCTCTACCACATCGTCGAGGCCCTGGTGCGCTGGATGGCACCGATCATGAGCTTTACCGCCGACGAGATCTGGGCATTGCTGCCGGGCGAGCGGGATCGCTTCGTGTTCACCCAGGAATTCTACGACGGCCTGTTCGGTCTGGCCGAGGGCGAAACCCTGAACGACGCCTTCTGGGCCGAGCTGCTCAAGGTGCGCCAGGCGGTGAACAAGGCGCTGGAAAGCGCCCGCAACGACAAGGTGATCGGCGCCGGCCTGGAAGCCGAGGTGACCCTGTTCGCCGACGAGGCCCTGGCCACCCGGCTGGCGGGGCTGGAGGACGAGCTGCGCTTCGTGATGCTCACCTCCAGGGCGGTGGTCCGGCCCCTGGCCGAGGCCGAGGGCGCAGCCGACACCGAACTGGCCGGGCTCAAGGTCCGGGTGGCCAAGAGCGGCGCCGCCAAGTGCGATCGCTGCTGGCACCATGTGGAGGACGTGGGCAGCCACGAGGGCCATGAGGGCATCTGTGGCCGCTGCGTGTCCAACGTGGCCGGGGACGGCGAAGTTCGCCGGTTCGCCTGATGAAGCCATTGTTCGATACCGGTCTGCGCTGGTGGTGGCTGGCCATCGTCGCCATGGTGCTGGATCAGGTGACCAAGTGGTTGACCGTGTCCTACCTGGAGTACGGCTACCCGGGGGTGCAGATCACCCCCTTCTTCAACCTGGTGCACGTGTACAACCCGGGGGCGGCCTTCAGCTTCCTGGCCGATCAGGGTGGCTGGCAGCGCTGGTTCTTCGCCGGCCTGGCCTGCGCCGTGACCGTGCTGCTAAGCCGCTGGATGTACAAGGCACCCAAAAGCGCCCGCTGGCTGCCGGCGGCTTACGCCCTGATCATCGGCGGCGCCCTGGGCAACGTGATCGATCGCCTGGCCCTGGGCCATGTGGTCGATTTTCTCGACTTCTACGTGGGCAACTGGCACTGGCCGGCCTTCAACCTGGCCGACAGCTTCATCTTCGTCGGCGCCGCCATGATCATCATCGACAGTTTCAGAAAGGAGCCGTCCCAATGAGCAAACAGATAGGTCCGAGCAGCGAGGTGCTGTTCCACTTCACCATCAAGCTGGAAGACGGCTCGGTGGCCGACAGCACCCAACTGCACGGCAAGCCCGCCAAGCTGCGGATGGGGGACGGCAGCCTGACCCCCAACTTCGAGGCCTGCCTGCTGGGATTGAGCGAGGGCGACAAGTCCAGCTTCGAGCTGGCGCCGGACGACGCCTTCGGCCCGGTCAACCCGGACAATATCCACCATATGGAGCGCAGCCGCTTCGCCGCCGACATGGAGCTGGAGGAGGGCGCCATCCTCTCCTTCACCCAGCCCAACGGTGCCGAAATCCCCGGCATAGTGCGCGGGGTGGCCGGCGACTCGGTGACCGTGGACTTCAACCATCCCCTGGCCGGACGCCGGGTTACCTTCGAGGTCGAGATCCTGGCCGTGGATCAGAACGGAGCCTGACATGGAGATATTACTCGCCAACCCGCGCGGCTTTTGTGCCGGCGTGGACAGGGCCATCAGCATAGTGCAGAGCGCCCTGGAGAAATTCGGCGCGCCCATCTATGTGCGCCACGAGGTGGTGCACAACCGCTATGTGGTGAACAAGCTCAAGGACGCGGGCGCGGTGTTCGTGGACGAGCTGGAGCAGGTGCCGGACGGCAATATCGTCATCTTCTCCGCCCACGGCGTGTCCAAGGCCGTGCGGGAAGAGGCGAAAAACCGTGGCCTCAAGGTGTTCGACGCCACCTGCCCGCTGGTGACCAAGGTACACATGGAGGTGCACCGGGCCAGCAAGAAGGGGATTGAGACCATCCTTATCGGCCACGCCGGCCACCCTGAGGTGGAAGGCACCATGGGCCAGTACGAGAGTGCCGAGGGCGGCATGTACCTGGTGGAAAGCCCGGCCGATGTGGCGGGCCTGGTGGTCAAGCACCCGGACAATCTCACCTTCGTCACCCAGACTACCCTGAGCGTAGATGAAACCTCGGACGTGATCGACGCCCTGCGCGCGCGCTTTCCCACCATAGAGGGGCCGCGCAAGGACGACATCTGCTACGCCACCCAGAACCGGCAGGACGCGGTGCGCGAGCTGGCCGCCAAGGTGGATTTGCTGCTGGTGGTGGGTTCGCGCAACTCCTCCAATTCCAACCGCTTGCGGGAGCTGGCCGAGAAGATGGGCACCCGCGCCTATCTGATCGACTGCGTGGAGATGGTCGAGCCGGCCTGGCTCGAGGGCGCGGCGCGCATCGGCGTGACCGCCGGCGCCTCGGCCCCCGAGGTGCTGGTGCAGGAGGTGATCTCCCACCTGCAGGCCCTGGGCGGCAGCACGGTGGTGGAGCATCCGGGACGGGAGGAAAACATTGTGTTCGAGGTGCCCGCCGAGCTCAAGATCAGGCCGGTAAGCTGATATCAAGGCGGTGCGGGTGCCATGGCGCCCGTCCGCCTCGCAACAGCGGCTCCCATGTCCATAATGGACAGTGCCCTTCGTTCCCGGCATGGTCCGGTTATCCGTGCCGGCGAACCTATTGCCAGCAGATGGCGGGGGCCTTGTCGCTGTCTCTGGTGAGGGTCAGCTCGCTGCAACTGGTGGCGCCCTCTTTGTCCTGCTGCTGGCTGGAGCCGGACTTGGCCTCGGCCCTGAGCACATAGCCGGCGCCGGACAGGGCGGCGCTGAACTGGTAATGGGCACTGGCTGAGCCGCCGATAAGATCTACCGCCGAACTGGTATAGGAGGGATGGGAAATGCGCCACTCCTCCTGGGCCAGCTGCATTTTGTAGAGCGTCTGGATCGCTTCTATCCGCTTGCTTTTAATCAGGAAAGAGGAAAAAGAGGGATAGGCTACGGCAATCAGCAGGGCAAGCACGGCCACGCTGATCAACAGTTCGATCAGCGTAAAACCTGAATACCTTTTCATCCTGACCATCCTTGTCTAACCGCGGGCTTTGGCTAAAGCTTAAACCAAGCTGCGCCATTTACCGCAGCGGATCTCTGCCTCATGGAGGAAGCGGGTGACAAGGGTTCAGGCTGGTCTCACCTTGGTCGAGCTGTTGGTCGGTATTGCCGTTATGGCGGTACTGCTGACCCTTGCCGTGCCCAGCTTCCAGAGTCTGCGCCAGCAGTACCAGGTGCGCAGCGCCGGCATGGCTGTTTATGCGGATCTGCAACTGGCGCGAAGCGAGGCGATCAAGCGCAACCGGGCGGTGAGCCTTTGTTTTACCAATTCTGATTCTGTTGATTGGCTCTACAGGCTGTATGATTCAGACGAGTGCAGCGGTACTGAGATCGAAAGCACAGATAGTCGGAATTACCCTTCCATTCACCTTAAGTCAAATATAGGAACCAAAATCACCTTCAGGCCGCGCCGCAATACTTTCTTTGCTGGGAATATCACTGTTAAGAACGGTAGCTATGAGATGAAGGTAGTCGTTTCCTCTTCCGGAAGAATTCGAACCTGCTCTGAGCATAATCTGCTGGGGGTGCCTTCCTCATGTCCCTGAATCCACAAAAAGGCATGACTCTGGTGGAAATGCTGGTATCGCTGGTGGCCGGCCTGGTGGTGGTGGCCGGCGGGATTTCCCTCTTCACCTCGGTGATCGTCTCCGGCAATACCACCCTGATGCTGTCCCGCCTGAACCAGGACGTGCAGGCGGTCACCGATATCATCGCCCGGGATATCCAGCGGGCGGGATATCACCCCAGCGCGGCCATAGATATAGCCAATGAGGTTTCTCCGGCCCTGTCGGTGGCCAGGAAATACATCTTTTCCACCACGGCTGACCTCTATACCGCCGCCGGTGAAGCACAACCCAGCTGCATCAGGGTAAAGTACTGGGATCCTGAGCCGGCTTCAGGCACCGGCAGCGTTGTCCGGACTTATGGCTACGCCTCGTCCAGCAAGTTGCTGCGGGTGTACACCCTCTATACTGAACCAGATAGTGCTGCCCTGACCAATGCTGACTGCACCGGCGGCAACCAGTTGGTGTCGAGCACCGAAGTCGTGATCGACAACCTGAGTTTCGAACTGGTTTCCGGCAGTACTCCCACCGGAGTGCGGGCGGTGAATATCCGCATTAGCGCCTCCCATGCCAGCAACCCGGATCTGTCCATCAGCCTGGAGCGACGGGTAAAGGTAAGAAACGATGGCTACTGATATAAAAAATAGCATCCACGGCGGCTTCACCACCTTGGTGGTTACCTTGATACTCTTGTCAATACTGGTGGCGGTATCGGCCTTTATCGGCAAGGTGCTGATCGCCGACAAGCGGCTTACCCTGAACGAAATCGAATACCGGGTAGCCATGGCGGCGGCCGAAAAAGGCATAGCCGAGGCAATGGCGGAGCTCAAGGTCAATCCCGCCGTCACGGCCATCTCCGGCAGTATCGCCACCGCCGCCGCCAATGGCAGCTACCAGGTGACCATTAGCCCCAGTGGGATGGCGGATGTCACCGATATCCTTTCGGTGGGCACGCTGGACAGCGGCACCACCGCCATCGTCACTGTGCAGGTGGCGGAGTGGGGGATCCTGAACCCTAACAACTCAGGACCCGCTGCGCCCTTGCTGGTGGCCGGCACCCTTCCCGCCAACGGCAGCATCACCATAGTGGCCAATCCCAACGGCGGTGGCCCTGGCGTGCCCGTGTCTATATGGTCGGCCGGGGACGTCAATATTGGCGGCAGTGCCACGACCTGCGGCCTCGATGAATATCAGAACGGTGGTTGCAACAAGGAGAACGCCTACAGCTACAAATCGGGCAGTGAAAGCATTATCGGCCCGGATATCGTCGCCAACGATCCCGACTTTCCCGATGATCTGGTGGACTATGTGTTCGGTGAGCCGGATACCGCCGAAGGCTGGGCCAGGATAGAATCGCGGGCCACGGCGATCGTCAACAGCTGCGCCGATCCCAGGATCACCGGCGGTGCCGGCGTTTTTATCGTGGAAAACGTATCAGACTGCACCATCGGCTCCATCGGCAGCCGGGCGGCGCCTATAGTGCTGATCACCAAGGACAGCAACCTCACCATCAACGCCAATAGCCAGGTTTATGGCTTGGTCTTTGCCTACGACTCCAACCCGGCGGATGGGGACAACTATGACATCAAAATCAATGGCGGCGCCAAGTTCTTCGGCATGATGCTGGCCAATCATAACAATATCGATTTGCCCAACGGCAGCTATGCCGCCATCTACGACCCCGAGGTGTTGTGCAGTATCAACTTCTGTAATGGGGGAGGCTCGGGTCCTGGTGGCAACCCCTTTGTCGCCATCAGCTATGTGCCCGGCAGCTGGAAGGATTGGGAGTAAGGCCATGAGGAGACAGAGCGGCTTCGGCCTGTTGGAGGTGATGATTGCGTTTATTCTGGTGGCGGTTACGGCGGGAACCCTGCTGCAACTGAACAAGGTGTACCTGGAGTACAGCCGGGACGGCCGTTACCGGGAAGTGGCGATGCGTCTGGCCGAGTCGAAGCTCGATGAGCTGAGAGGCTTTGACAATATTACCGATTACCAGGCCATAGTAGGCAGCAGCGCTCCCGAGTCGGTCCAGGTGGACGATACCGATTATGCCATCGAGTGGGAAGTAACGGATTATGGCTGGGACGGCAGCGCCTGGGTGACGCCGCCCCCTTCGGGGGTGGCTTCCGGGAAGAAGGAGATCGAAATCGCCGTGGGCTGGAGCGAGCCCGAGAGCGATGAAGTCTTGCTGGCCGAATCGGTACTTTCCCCCAATCTGTCCATCAGCAGCGGCCCCTTCGGCACCGGAAGTGGTAACGCGAAGTTGGGCTTGGGCGGACCCGATGTGGCTTACACTCCGGGTGAGTTTCCAATGGTAATACCCATTGAACTAGGCAATGGGATGACACAAGAAACAACCAAACCGCTGCCTGATATCATCAAGAAAGGACAAAGTATAGAGGGCGTCCGAGTTACTTTTGATACATTCGTTTACGATGAAAACACTCAAAGCCGGGTGCAGCAAGATTTGGTTACTGTCTCTTGCAATTGTCAGCTGGATGGCTCGGGGACTACGCAATTACCGGCGCAGCGGGCCTTGGCCGGTGATTATGTCTATTGGAAAAAGGGAGAGGCTGCTGCTATTGCAAAACCAAAGGGGAAAGTAGCAAATAACGATCAGGATCCACTCTGTGTTCGTTGCTGTGAACGTCATTTCGATGGTAGTAGTGGCGAGTTTTCAAACTGGTATGATGCGTTTAAATATACTGCTAACAATCAACCCCATGAGCATTATCCCAGCTCTAGTGACACCCCAGTCAGCGGTACTCAAACTTATCTGGAAGCATGCAGGTTTATCAGGATTGATGGATTTTTCGAAGTGGCTCAAGACTGGAACTTGATTGCTTTTAACATTCTTGATGATGGGCTTTTTACCAATGTTGATTTTGCCCCGGTTTATCAAGGCTATGTTAGGAGTGTGGTTGTTGATTATATAGATAAGCAACTAAATAAAGATGGTGACTTCCCTGGCTTAAAAGATGATGAAGTTATGACCTTGTCAGAATATCTTGTAAGCGAGGGTGTTCCATCTTCTCCATTCTCCACGACTGATATTTCCATATCACCCATGAGTCGCCAACTTATGGCGAGGGGGGTGTATGTTGATCTTTTATCCGAAGAGCTTCGGCTTTTTCTACAAGAGAAAATAAGTGCAGATTCAAATATTGAAGAGTTATTAAATTATGTTCCTTTTTATGAGGTGAATTTAACGTTGTTAGCTGATTGGCTGCCAGTCGATGGTAATAAAGGTTGCTCACCTTATCCTGAAGGGGGTGGGTTCGATGTCCTATGTGTTACCAGTCAGGATATACCAGCAAAATCAGGTAATAACAAGGATGGGATCTACAGCCGAGGGCGTGTCAGTATTAAAAGTGGAGTGGCTTCTGGTACAGCAAGAGTGACGGCTAATATTAGAAGAAGCAATAGTGGGATTACATCATTTAAGGAGATATCACCATTTGAGTTCAGTTATATTAGAAGCTCGTATCTTGATATAAAAATAGGGGCTTTTGGGGATTTTAGTAATAAATCCAGCATTTCTTCGGCTCTTCAGTGTAAAACCTATGAGCTAAATGTTGATGGTGAATATGATATTGTGGCTTGTTCCGAAGAACAGTTTTCTAGCATAACAGTAAGCTACTCTGGTTCTGGTGGCTGCTTGATAACACCTGTAGTCGGAAACTTGGAAGGCTTTTATAACTGCTTTGTTGACCCTAATGCTGGGGATGTTACCGTCACTCCTCAGTATAATGCTGGTATTGCCAAGATAGAGTTTCTTCTAAGTCAGGATAATCCAGTGTCGGTAACTGGGACTGACCCTGTGTATGTTCCTGGGCCATGCATTACCGTGGTGCTGAATCGACCAGACGATCCTGAAGCAGCATTGCCTGACGTCTGTGGGCAGTGAGATGGTGCACGATATGTATGTAAGCATGGGGCCTGACAAGCCCCTCTTCTTTCTTTACTATGCAGCTATCAGGACTCAACCACACACAGACCCATGTCCCAACACCTCACCCTGGCCCTGGCGCAGCTCAATCTGACCGTGGGCGCCATTGAAGCCAACACCGATGCCATGCTGGCCGCCGCCGGGCGGGCGGCGGATCAGGGCGCCGAACTGGTGCTCTTTCCCGAGCTGGCCATCACCGGCTACCCGCCGGAAGATCTGCTGTTTCGCGACGACCTTTACCTGCGGGTAAATGCTGCCTTGGAAAGGCTGGCCGCCGCCAGCACTCACACCGCCCTGGTGGTGGGGCACCCCTGGCGGCAGGACGGCAAGCTCTACAACGCCGCTTCCTTTTTTTACCAGGGCCAGTTGCTGGGCCGCTACTTCAAGCAACTGCTGCCCAACTACGGTGTCTTCGATGAAAAACGCTACTTCAGCGCCGGCAATGCCTCCTGCGTTATCGACTTCAAGGGCCACCAGCTCGGCCTGCTGATCTGCGAGGACGTGTGGGAGCCCGCGCCCATGGCGGGCGCAAAAGCCGCCGGCGCCGAGCTGGTGCTGAGCCTCAATGCGTCTCCCTACCACAGGGGCAAGGCCTGGATCCGCGAAAGCCTGCTGGCCCGGCGCAGCAAGGAGAACGGCTTGCCCCTGCTGTATCTGAACCTGGTGGGTGGCCAGGATGAGCTGGTGTTTGACGGCCGCTCCAAGGTGTTCAACGCCGCGGGTGAGCTGACCCAAAGCCTGGCCCCCTTCGAGGAGCAGCTGGCGCTGGTGCGCCTGGCCGGCAAGGCGCCGGTGGCGGCCGAGATCCGGCCTGTGCTGGACCCCCTGGCCGAGGTCTACCAGGCGCTGGTGCTGGCCACCCGGGATTATGTCAACAAGAACGGCTTTAACGGCGCCGTGCTCGGCCTGTCCGGCGGTATCGACTCGGCCCTGACCCTGGCTATCGCGGTCGACGCCCTGGGCGCCGAGCGGGTGCAGGCGGTGATGATGCCGTTCCGCTACACCGCCTCCATGAGTGTGGAAGACGCGGAAGAGGAAGCCCGCCATCTGGGCATTGAGTTCAATATCGTGTCCATCGAACCCATGTTCGACGCCTTTATGGGCCAGCTGGCGCCCCTGTTCGAGGGCGCCGAGCGCGACACCACCGAGGAAAACCTGCAGGCCCGGGCCCGGGGCGTGCTGTTGATGGCCATTTCCAACAAGCGCCGCCGCCTGGTGCTGACCACCGGCAACAAGAGCGAGGTGGCGGTCGGCTACTGCACCCTCTACGGCGACATGGTGGGGGGCTTTGCGCCGATCAAGGATGTGCCCAAGACGCTGGTGTTCGAGCTTTCCAAATACCGCAATACCCTGGGCTATGTGATCCCCCAGCGGGTTATCGACCGGCCGCCATCCGCCGAGCTGGCGCCGGATCAGCTCGACCAGGACAGCCTGCCCCCGTATGATGTGCTCGATGCCATCCTCGAAGCCTATGTGGAGCGGGACCAATCCCTGGAACAGCTGCTGGCGGCCGGTTTCAATGAGGCCGATGTACGCCGAGTGATCAAGCTGGTGGATATCAACGAATACAAACGCCGCCAGAGTGCGGTGGGGCCGCGGATTACCCCGCGCAATTTCGGCAAGGACCGGCGCTACCCCATCACCTCCGGGTTTGGCAAAATAAATTGGTAAGGAGCCACCGATGAAGAAGATCGAAGCCATCATCAAACCCTTCAAGCTGGACGATGTGCGCGAAGCCCTGGCCGAGCGCGGCATCACCGGCATGACGGTGTCCGAGGTCAAGGGCTTTGGCCGCCAGAAGGGCCACACCGAACTGTATCGGGGTGCCGAATACATGGTGGATTTTCTGCCCAAGGTCAAGCTGGAGCTGGTGGTGCAGGACGATCTGGTCGAATCCTGTATCGAGGCCATCGAAACCACCGCCCGCACCGGCAAGATTGGCGACGGCAAAATTTTCGTGTTCGATGTGGGCCAGGTGATCCGCATCCGTACCGGCGAACAGAACGAAGAAGCGGTATAACAAGGCCGGGACGGGTGACCGGGCTCGTGACCGGTCAGAGACTGGCCGCGGCAGAGTCCGAATCCCCGTTCTTCGGTTTCCACCGTCCGGCTTTTTTGCCACAATCGCCCGTTGTTTACTGAATCGAGGAATATTCCATGCCACTGCTGGACAGTTTTACCGTCGACCATACCCGTATGGAAGCCCCGGCGGTGCGGGTCGCCAAAACCATGGCTACCCCCCACAACGACACCATTACCGTGTTCGATCTGCGCTTTTGCCTGCCCAACCAGGAAATCCTGTCGGAAAAGGGCATCCATACCCTGGAGCACCTGTTCGCCGGTTTTATGCGCAACCACCTCAATGGCGACGGCGTGGAGATCATCGACATCTCCCCCATGGGCTGCCGTACCGGCTTTTACATGAGCCTGGTCGGTGCGCCGGATGAACAGCGGGTAGCCGATGCCTGGAAGGCGGCGATGGCGGATGTGCTAGAGGTCAAAGACCAGTCCCGCATCCCCGAACTGAACGAATACCAGTGCGGCACCTATGTGATGCACTCCCTGGAGGAGGCCCAGGCCATTGCCCGCAACATTCTCGAGCGCGGTATCGGCATCAACAGCAACGACACGCTTGCCCTGCCGGACGAGATGCTGAAGAACCTCTGATCCTCCGGCTTCCCCAAGTGGCGTCGCGCCCGTTCCGGCAAGCACTGGCCTGAACGGGCGTCCTGTCACTCTTTATTCTTTCTCTACTGATATACTTCTCTTATTGCAGTGCTCAAATGGACCACTTTATGTCACAAAATCAAGATCCTTTCCTGCAGCGGGAAGCCGAAAAATACGAAAACCCCATTCCCAGCCGGGAATTCATTCTGGAACACATCAAGGCCCGGCAAACGCCGGTCAGCCGGGATGAGCTGTTCGCCGAACTGACCCTGGCCGGCGAAGAGCAGGCCGAAGCCCTGCGCCGCCGGCTGCGCGCCATGGAGCGGGACGGCCAACTGGTGTTCACCCGCAACCAGTGCTACGCCCTGCCCGACAAGCTCAACCTGATCAAGGGCCATGTTATCGGCCACCGGGAGGGCTTCGGCTTCGTGCGCCCCGACGATGGCGGCGACGACCTCTTCCTGGCCCAGCGGGAAATGGATGCCCTGATGCACGGCGACTATGTGCTGGTGCAACCCCTGCGTATCGATGCCCGGGGCCGGCGCGAGGCCCGCCTGGTGCGCCTGCTCCAGTCCCGTGACCTGAGCGTGGTGGGACGCTACTTTGTCGAGCAGGGCGTCAGCTATGTGGTGCCGGACGACAGCCGCATCGCCCAGGATATCCTCATTCCCCAGGGCGAAACCCTGGGCGCGCGCATGGGCCAGGTGGTGGTGATCACCATTACCCAGCGGCCCACCAAGCGCATGACCGGCATCGGCAAGGTAACCGAGGTGCTGGGCGAGACCATGGATCCGGGCATGGAGATCGAGATTGCCCTGCGTACCCACGGCATTCCCCATGTCTGGCCGCAGGAGGTGAAGCAGGAAGTGGCCAGGCTGTCCGAAGAGGTACCTGAGGAAGCCAAAAAAGGCCGCAAGGATCTGCGCGACCTGCCCCTGGTCACCATCGACGGGGAAGATGCCCGCGACTTCGACGATGCCGTCTACTGTCAGCCCAAACGCTCCGGCGGCTGGCGGCTGTGGGTGGCTATCGCCGACGTGTCCTACTATGTGCGTCCGGGCACGGCTCTCGACAACGAAGCCTACCAGCGTGGCAACTCGGTGTACTTCCCCGAGCAGGTGATTCCCATGCTGCCCGAGGTGCTGTCCAACGGCCTCTGTTCGCTCAACCCCCAGGTCGATCGCCTGTGCATGGTGGCGGAAATGACGGTCTCCTCCACCGGCAAGCTGTCCGGCTTCAAGTTTTACGAAGCGGTAATGAACTCCCATGCCCGCCTGACCTACACCAAGGTGGCCGCCATCCTGGAAGGGGACGAAGGTCTGCGCGAGCGCTATGCGCCCCTGGTGCCCCACCTGGAAGAACTGAACCGGCTCTACCAGGCGATGAAGCATGCCCGCCACCAGCGCGGGGCGGTCGAGTTCGAGAGCGAAGAAACCCGCTTCGTGTTCAACCCCCAGCGCAAGATCGAGCGTATTGTGCCGCTGGTGCGCAACGACGCCCACAAGATCATCGAAGAGTGCATGATCATGGCCAACGTGGCCGCCGCCCGCTTTATCGAAAAGCAGGAAGCCCACGCCCTGTTCCGGGTGCACGACAAGCCGGGCGAGGAAAAGCTTACCGGTTTTCGCAGTTTCCTCGGCGAGCTGGGGCTTGAGCTCAAGGGTGGGCTGGAACCGCAGCCGGCGGACTATGCTCTGCTGGCCGAGCAAATCAAGGACAGGCCCGACGCCGAGCTTATCCAGACCATGCTGCTGCGCTCCATGAAGCAGGCGGTCTACCAGGCCGACAATATGGGCCACTTCGGCCTGGCGCTGAAGTCCTATGCCCACTTTACCTCGCCCATCCGCCGTTATCCGGATCTGATCCTGCACCGTTCGATCAAGGCCCAGCTGGCCCGGATCCAGGGGGGAGGCGGCAGCCATACCGGCGGTGTGGCCTACCAGTATGACCAGGTCGCGCCCATGGGCGAGCACTGCTCCCTGACCGAGCGCCGGGCCGACGACGCCACCCGTGATGTGGCCGACTGGCTCAAGTGCGAGTACATGCTCGACCATGTGGGCAGCGAGTTCGGCGGCACCATCGCCAACGTTACCGGCTTTGGCTTTTTCGTGCGACTGGACGAGATCCATATCGACGGCCTGGTGCACATTTCCAGCCTGCAAAACGACTATTACCAGTTCGATCCGGCCCGCCAGCAGCTGATTGGCGAGACCTTCCGCCGCCGTTACCGGTTGGGCGACAAGATCCGGGTCAAGGTGATGGCGGTTAACCTGGACGATCGCAAGATCGATTTCGAAACGGTGGAAGAGGCCCTGCCTGCCGGCGCCAAATCCGGCAAGGGCGCGAAAAACCTCAAGTCGCGCCAGCGGGCCAAGCCCAAGAGCGGCGGCAAGGCGGAGGCCAAGCCGGCCGACAAGGGCGGCAAACCCAAGAGCAGAAAGCGCCGCTGACCACGTCAGGGAGTGGGGACCGGGGACGGGGGATTAACCCCGGTCCGGTCTTCAATCCCCCCATCCCCGAGATAACACAATGAGTAGTGAACTGATTTTCGGCATCCACGCCCTGGATGCCGTCCTCGAATCCCATCCTGAGCATATCCTCGAAGTCTGGCTGCTGAAAGGCCGGGACGATGCCCGCCTGCAGGGGCTGCAAGGCCGGTTGCAGGCGGCGGGGGTCAAGGTCCAGTTTGCCGGCCGCCAGACTCTGGACGGCAAGGCGGACGGCCATCAACACCAGGGGGTGGTGGCCCGGGTCAAGGCTCAGCCAGCCCTGAACGAGGCGGATCTTGACGCCCTGCTGGGCAGCCTGACCGCGCCCTTGCTGCTGGTGCTGGACGGCGTCACCGATCCCCACAACCTGGGCGCCTGCCTGCGCACCGCCGATGCCGCCGGGGTGCACGGCGTCATCGTGCCCAGGGACAAGTCCGCCGGCCTGACACCGGTGGCGCGCAAGGTGGCCTGCGGCGCCGCCGAGGTGGTGCCGCTGTTCCAGGTGACCAATCTGTCCCGTACCCTGCGCAGCCTGCAGGACAAGGGTGTCTGGGTGGTGGGCACCGCCGGCGAGGCGGATCACAGCCTGTACCAGGCCAAACTGACCGGACCGCTGGCGCTGGTGATGGGCGCCGAGGGCAAGGGCATGCGCCGGCTGACCCGGGAGCACTGCGACGAGCTGGTGAGTATCCCCATGGCCGGGTCGGTGTCCAGCCTGAACGTATCGGTGGCCACCGGCATTTGTCTGTTCGAAATGGTGCGCCAGCGTGGCCAATAGACCGGGGTAGGCAATGGAGTGGCAACTGAGCCGTTTTGATGAACTGGGGGCCGCCCGGCTTTACCGGATGCTGGCACTGCGTTCGGCCGTGTTTGTGGTGGAGCAGGATTGCGCCTACCAGGATCTGGATGGCCTTGATCTGCATCCGCAGGTTCGCCATCTCAACCTGTGGCAGGGAGAGCAGTTGCTGGCCGGTGCCCGCCTGCTGGGTCCCGGAGTGCTGGCCCCCGACCAGGTATGGATTGGGCGGGTGATGGTGGCGCCTGCACAGCGCGGCCGTGGCCTGGCCCGGTCCCTGATGCGTCGTGCCATGGCCGAGGCCGGGCGGCTTTGGCCCGGCCAGCCGCTGTGGCTGGGTGCCCAGGTTTATGTGCTGGACTTTTATGCTTCCCTGGGCTTTGTACCAGTGGGGGAGGAGTACCTGGAAGACGGTATTCCCCATCGCCGGATGATGTTTGCATGCAGCGCATAAGGGCGCGCATGGCCGCCGATGGCCAGTTGCTGGCGATATTGCTGCTGGTGCTCGGCAACCTGATGATTTCCTTTGGCGATGTCCTGGTCAAACTGCTTGGCCAGACCGGCACCAACCCCTACCAGTATGTGTTCTTGCGTTTTCTGCTGACCTCCTTGCTGCTGCTGCCGTTCTGGTGGCGCTTGCCCCCGGCCCGCCGTGGGCTGGGGCAGTGGAAAATCCATCTGCTGCGCGGCCATCTGTTGTTGATGGGCTCGGCCTGCGTGTTTGTCAGCCTGATTTACCTGCCCCTGGCTACCGCCAACGCCGTGTTCTATGCCGCGCCCCTGATGACCCTGCCCCTCGCCGTCCTGCTCAGCCGTGAGCAGGTAAGGCCCGCCGCCTATGGGATCAGTTTGCTCGGTTTCGGCGGCATCCTGGTGGTGCTCAATCCGGCCGAATGGCACTGGGCCGGCTGGCTGGCCCTGCTGACCGCCTTTTCCATGGCCGCCAGCAATGTGCTGGTGCGCCGCCTGCCCCAGGGACGCTCTGTGCTGGCCACCCTGTTCCTGACCCAGGCACTGGCATTGCCCGCAAGCCTCGCCCTGGCCCTGCCCGGCTGGCAGCCGGTGGCGGCGGAAGTCTGGTTGCTGCTGGTGGGCAGCGCCCTGCTGGGCATTGTTTATCAGGGCATCTGCATCATGGCCTACGCCATGGCCGATGCCAGCAAGATTGCCGCCAGTGAATACTCGGGGCTGGTTTTCGTTACCCTTATGGGCATGGTGCTGTTCAGCGAGTTTCCCGGTTGGAATGTATATCTCGGGGCGCTGGTGGTGATCGCGGCCATTGGACTGCAGCGGCGGTTACGCTGACCATATCGGGGAATAGGGAATAGGGAATAGGGAATATGGATTAGTAAAACACGCCCAGTCCCCAGTCCCCAGTCCCCAGTCCCCAGTCCCCAGTCCCCAGTCCCCAGTCCCCAGTCCCCAGTCCCCAGTCCCCAGTCCCCAGTCCCCAGTCCCCGTATTTAATACCTTGCCGCCCGGCTGGTTATCCCTTAAACTACGCCGCCTTGAAATCAGTCATCAATAACACGTTCCTTGCCTCCGCTGGTGTGACTGAGCCCGCGCCGAGGCTATAACCCGTAAGGAGCAATCCATGCGTCATTACGAAATCGTATTTATGGTTCACCCTGACCAGAGTGAACAGGTTCCCGGCATGATCGAGCGCTACACCGGCGCCATCACCACTTCCGGTGGTCAAATTCACCGTCTGGAAGACTGGGGCCGTCGTCAGCTGGCTTACCCGATCAACAAGCTGCACAAGGCTCACTACGTTCTGATGAACGTTGAAGCCGACCAGGCTGTGATCGACGAGCTGGAAACCAACTTCCGCTACAACGACGCTGTGCTGCGCAACATGATCATGCGCACCAAGCAGGCTATCACCGAGCCTTCCGAAATGGCCAAGGCCAAGGAAGAGCGCCAGCCGCGCCGCGACGATGCTCGCGCCGAAGCCGCTGCCGAGTAATCCACGTTTTAGTAGAGGAAGAGAATCATGGCACGTTATTTCCGTCGTCGTAAGTTCTGCCGTTTCACCGCTGACGGTGTTACCGAGATCGATTACAAAGACATCGCTACCCTGAAGAACTACATCACCGAGTCCGGTAAAATCGTACCGAGCCGCATCACCGGCACCCGCGCTAAATATCAGCGCCAGCTGGCCCGTGCGATCAAACGCGCTCGTTACCTGGCCCTGCTGCCTTACACCGATCTGCACAAGTAAGCTGCGGCCTAACTCGTACCTGTAAAGAGGAAAGGTAATAATGCAAGTTATCCTGCTTGATAAAATCGCCAAACTGGGCGGTCTGGGCGACCAGGTCACCGTCAAGTCCGGCTATGCCCGTAACTACCTGCTGCCCCAGGGCAAGGCCGTGCTGGCCACCAAGGACAACGTGGCTACATTTGAAGCCCGCCGCGCCGAGCTGGAAGCCAAGCTGGCCGAGCAGCTGGCTGCCGCCCAGGCCCGTGCCGACCAACTGTCTGCCCTGGAAAACGTGGTTATCGCGTCCAAGTCCGGTGACGAAGGCAAGCTGTTCGGCTCCATCGGTGCCCGCGACGTGTCCGAGGCCATCACTGCCGCCGGTGTGGCCGTGGCCAAGAGCGAAGTGCGCCTGTACGACGGCGTTATCCGCAACGTTGGCGAATACGAAGTGGGTGTGCAACTGCACGCCGACGTCAAGGCCACCGTCAAGATCCAGGTGGTTGCCGCCTAAGTCTGGCTGCTGCCTGAAAAAAACCCGCGCTGGCCGCGGGTTTTTTATTGCCCGCAATACGGCTAAAGTGAGGTAAACCCCGACGGAGGCAAACCGATGGCAGAATGGATCACGGGACGGGTCAAGGCCCGCACTAACTGGTCGCGGAACCTGTTTTCGCTGGTGGTGGAGGCCGAAGTAGCGCCGTTCAAGGCCGGCCAGTTTACCAAGCTGGCGTTGGAGGGCGATGACAGAAAGGTGGCGCGCGCCTATTCCTACGTCAACGCGCCGGGACAGGACCCGGAGTTTTACCTGGTCACCATTCCCGAAGGCCAGCTCACACCCCGGCTGGCGGAGTTGTTGCCCGGCGACGAACTGCTGGTGCAGCGCACCGCCGCCGGTTTCCTTACCCTCGACGAGGTGCCACCGGGCCGGGATCTTTGGCTGATCGCCACCGGTACCGGAGTGGGGCCTTTTGTCTCGATACTGGCCGAGGGCGAGTGCTGGCAGCGCTTCGAACGGATTGTGCTGGTGCACGGGGTGCGTTTTGCCGATGAACTCGGTTATCGCCAGCAAATAGAACGGCTTACCGCGGGCCGGGCCGGTTTTTGCTATGTCCCTTTCGTTTCCCGCGAGCCGGCCGAGGGGGCACTGGGCGGACGCATTACCCATGCCATCGCCGACGGCAGCCTGGAAGCCCGGGCCGGCCTGGTGCTGACGCCGGAGCACAGCCGGGTTATGCTGTGCGGCAATCCCCAGATGGTGCGGGATACCATTGCCGAACTCCGGGAGCGGGGGCTGGAAAAACACCTGCGTCGCAAACCCGGCCAGATCCTGATGGAGAATTACTGGTGAACACAAAGCCGGAAGCGTGAGCCGCAAATGACTTTATCTTCCGGCTTCCAGCCTGGCTTCACCGGGTCAAGAACATCATCAGACTCAAGAAGGCAGCAAGGCCCCAACCCAGGCCTATGATCCAGTAAAATACCCGGGCGCCGCGCTTGATGGGAATGTGGTTGTACAGCAGGAACAGATACCAGAACAGGGCGGGGATCAGGGGCAGCAGGAACAGTCGGGTCATGGCAGCATACCTTAATGGCGAACGCGTCGGACGACGCGGGTGAATCCTTCTTCAAACTGTATCAATAGAGCATAGTCGAGCCAATTATCATTCAGGGCCAGTTGAAGCCGTGCTATCTTCCGGTGGATGCCCTTTCGAACCCCCACAAGGAGTGAAGCGATGAAGCAGTTAGTGATCAAGGCCTTTGGTGACGCGGATCAACTGGAGCTGGCCGACGTGCCGGCCGTGGCGCTGGAGCCGGGTCAGGTACGGGTCAGAATGCATTTTGCCGGGGTCAACCCCATCGACGCCAAGACCCGGGCCGGCCTGGGCTGGGGAGCCGAGGCGGTCAAGGACCGGCTGCCCTGGTCGCCCGGGTTTGAGCTGATGGGCTCGGTGGCGGAGGCGGCGCCGGGGGTCACCGCTTTCCAGCCCGGGGATAGGGTTTTCGGCATGGTGGCCGGGGGTGGCTACAGCCAGCAACTGGTGGTGGCGGCCGATAGCCTGTTGCCGGTGCCTGCCGGCGTCAGTGACGAAATGGCGGCAGGCCTGCCCCTGGCGGGGGCCACGGCCTGGCAGGGGCTGACCGATCACGGCGGCCTCAAGGCCGGTGAGCGGGTGCTGATTTCCGCCGCTGCCGGTGGGGTAGGGCACCTGGCGGTGCAACTGGCCAAATCGCTGGGCGCCGTGGTGGTGGCGCTGACTTCCCGTGCCAATCACGACTTCCTGCGCCAGCTCGGTGCCGATGAAATCCTGGATTACCGGGATCCGGCGGCGATGGCGGCACTGGCGCCGGTGGATTTGTTGTTCGATCTGGTCGGCGGAACTTCCGGCGAATCGCTTTTGTCCCATGTGAAACCCGATGGCCGGGTGATCACGGTGCCGACCATTACCGCGCCCCAGGTGATTGCCGCTGCCGAGGCCAGGGGGCTCAGGGCGGCCGGCATGCTGCGCCGCACCGACAATGTCCAGCTCGCCAGCCTGATTGCCATGGTGGCGGATGGACGCCTCAAGGTGGACATTTCCCGGGTGTTCGAACTGGCCGAGGGCCCGGCCGCCCACCGCCAGATTGAAACCGGCCATACCCGCGGCAAGGTGTTGCTGCGGGGCTGAATGATGCTGCAAAAATAAGGAAACCCCATGAAGTACTGGTCCCTGCTGTTGCTGTTGTGTCCCCTGCTGGCCACCGCCGCGCCCGTGCTGGTGCAGGAGGTGGAAGCGCAAGGGGATGAACTGGTGATCCCCTATCGGATGTACCGGCTGGACAACGGCCTGACCCTGATCCTGAATCCGGATCATTCCGATCCCCTGGTGCATGTGGAAGTGACGTATCACGTGGGCTCGGCGAGAGAAGAGCCGGATCAAACCGGCTTTGCCCACTTCTTCGAGCACATGATGTTCCAGGGCTCCAAGCATGTGGGCGATCAGGAGCACTTTCGGCTGATCAATGAAGCCGGCGGCACCATGAACGGCACTACCAACCAGGACAGGACCAACTACTTCCAGACGGTACCCGCCAACCACCTGGAGAAGGTGCTCTGGCTGGAGGCGGATCGCATGGGGTTTTTGCTGGAGGCCGTGAGCCAGCGCAAGTTTGAGATCCAGCGAGATACCGTCAAGAACGAGCGGGCGCAACGGGTCGATAACCAGCCCTATGGCCTGGTGGGCGAGCGCATGGACGAACTGCTCTATCCCCGTGAGCACCCCTACAGCTGGCCGACCATCGGCTATGTGGAGGATCTGGACCGGGTGGACGTGAACGATCTCAAGGCCTTTTTCCTGCGCTGGTACGGCTCCAACAATGCTACCCTGGTGATTTCCGGTGATTTCAACAGTGAGCAGGCCCTGGCCTGGGTTGAGCAGTACTTTGGCTCCATCCCCGCCGGCCCGGCGGTGGCCCGGGCTGAGCCGGCGCCGGCACGGCTGGAGCAGGACCGCCACCAGACCCTGCCCGACGCGCGTATCCGTATGCCGATGCTGTACCTGTCCTATCCGACCGTACACCTCGGCCACGAGGACGAGGCGGCGCTGGATGTGCTGGCCGATGTACTGGGTGGCGGCAAGAGTTCGCTGCTGTACCAGCAACTGGTGGAAACCGGCAAGGCAGTCAGTGCCGGTGCCAGTCATTATTGCGCCGAGCTGGCCTGTACCCTGAGCGTCTGGGCCTATGCCAACCCCTCCCGGGATGGGCGGCTGGCGCCCCTGAAGCAGGACATCGACAGCATTGTCGCCGGTATCGCCGAGCGGGGGATTGCCAGGGACGATGTAGACAAAGCGGTGGCCAGCCTGCGTGCCGACCTGATCCTCGGCCTCGACGGCGCCCAGGGCAAGGCGCGGCAGTTGTCCCTGGGCCAGGTGCTGCGCGGGGATCCTCTCTACGCGATCAATGCCTGGCGTCGCCTGGCGCAAACCACCCCCGAGGCGGTAACCAGAGCCTACCATCATTACCTGCAACAGCGTCCCCGGGCGGTGCTGAGCGTGGTGCCGGCCGACAAGCCCGAATGGCAGGCGGCAGAGCCGGATTACGCCATCGCCGAGCGGCAATTGGCCGAGCACCCGCCACGGGCGGCCTTGCCCCTGCGCGAGGTGGAGGATGACTTCGACCGCGGCCGTATGCCCGAGGCGGCTGCGCCGGTGCACATTGACGTCCCCCCCCTGTGGCGGGAAACCCTGGGTGACAACATCCAGCTGCTGGGTACCGTCAACGATGAAATCCCCGCAGTATCGGTGATCCTGGCCTTGCCCGGCGGCCAGCGCGCCGAGCCCCCCGGCCAGGAGGGCATAGCGGCCCTGACCGCGACCCTGATGAACCAGGGAACGGAGCGGCTGTCCGCCGGCGAATTCAGCGAGGCGCTGGAGCGGCTGGGAGCCAGCGTCAATGTGCGCAGCGGTTTTTATACCAATTTAATCGAGGTGACCAGCCTGACCGAAACCCTGCCCCAGACCCTGGCGCTGGTTGAAGAATTGTTGTTCCGCCCCGGTTTGCGCGAGCAGGATTTTGAGCAGGCCAGGGCCCGTTTGCTCGAATCCATGGCCCAAAGCCGCAAACAGCCTTCCTGGCTGGCCCAGCATGGTTTTCGTCAACTGATGTATGGCGACACCCGCATGGGGCTGCCCGACGACGGCCGGCCCGCTATTGTCGCGGAACTCAGTCTGGAGCAGGTGCGCGATTATTACCGGCGTTATTACCACCCGGAAAACGGCCATGTGATTATTGCCGGCGATCTGCAACCCCAAGCGGCACGGCAGGCCTTTGCCTTTTTGACCGAATGGCAGGGCAGCGCGCCCGAACTGCCGGAGGTGGCGGTGCAGGCGCAACCGGCACAACCCGGTATTTACCTGGTCGATCTGCCCGGCGCGGTGCAGTCGGTGCTGCGGGTAGGGCGCCGGGCGCTGCCGCTGGATGCCACCGGCCCCTTTTTCCATGCCAACCTGATGAACTTCAACCTGGGCGGCAACTTCAACAGCCGGATCAACCAAAACCTGAGGGAGGACAAGGGCTTTACCTATGGCGCCTATTCCTATTTCACCGGTAACCGGGAGGCGGGGGTGTTTGTGGTGTCCACCGACGTGCGCGGCGATGCCACCGCCGATGCCGTGCGGGCCATAATCGACGACATGGCGACCTTTGCCGACGAGGGGCCGGACGACGCCGAACTGGCCTATCTGCGCAGCAGCTATTCCCAGCAGGATGCCCTGTCTTACGAGACCCTCGGCAAGAAAGCCGGGTTTTTACTGCAACTGGCCATGATGGAGCTCTCTCCCGACTACCTGGATCGCCAGCAGGAAATCGTGTCCGAGGTTGACGCCGCTACCCTGACCGACGTGGCCCGGCGCTGGCTGGAGCCGGAAAACATGGTGATAGTGGTGGCTGGCGACAAGGCAAAACTTGAAAAATCGCTGGCGCAACTCAATCTTCCGATGCACGATTTAACCATTGAATAATGAGGCCCGGCCTCCCGTGGTGCCGCGCGCGGCACCACGTCACAGAGCGAAACATAATGACCCAAACACCCCTCTCACTGGCGCAACGTATCCAGGCCTTGCAGGCGCCCGACAAGCTTCCCGCCATCAAGGGCATCCGCCGCGGTATTGAGCGCGAAAGTCTGCGCATCACCCCGGACGGCCAGCTGGCGCAAACCCCGCATCCCGGCAGCCTGGGCTCGGCCCTGACCCATGCCCATATCACCACCGATTTTTCCGAATCCCTGATGGAGTTCATCACGCCGGTGTCCGACTCGGTGGAAACCCTGATGGCACAACTGTCCGACATTCATCGTTATGTGGTCCGCCATCTGGGCGAGGAGCAGTTATGGCCGCTCAGCATGCCCTGCCTGCTCAAGGCCGATGCGCCCATCCCCCTGGCCCGTTACGGCAGTTCCAACATCGGCCGGATGAAAACCCTCTACCGCCAGGGCCTGCATCACCGGTACGGCAGCCGGATGCAGGTGATCTCGGGCGTGCATTTCAACGTGTCCATGCCCGACAGTTTCTGGATTGAATGGCATGAACTGGAAGGCAACGGCGGCTGCCTGCAGGATTTTGTCTCCGAGGCCTACCTGGGGCTTATCCGCAACTTTTATCGTTTCGGCTGGCTCATTCCCTATTTGTTTGGCGCCTCGCCGGCGTTGTGCGGCTCCTTCCTGCAGGGACGCGAGCACCGGCTGCCCTTTGAGCAATTGGGCAAGGGCACCCTTTACCTGCCCCACGCCACCTCGCTGCGGCTGTCGGATCTGGGCTATACCAACAGTGCCCAGGCCGGGCTCAATATTTCCCTCAACAGCCTGGATGAATACGTGGCCACGCTGCGCCGGGCCATCGGCACCCATGCCCCTGAATTCGCCCGTATCGGCGTCAAGGTGGACGGCGAATACCGCCAGCTCAACGACAATGTGCTGCAAATCGAAAACGAGCTGTATGCCCCCATTCGTCCCAAGCGCACCACGGAAAGCGGCGAAAAGCCATCCGAAGCCCTGGCCGCCAGAGGGGTGGAGTACATTGAGGTCCGCTCGGTGGACGTCAATCCCTTCTCGGCGGTGGGCATTGAGCCTGGCCAGATCCGTTTTCTCGATACCTTTGTGCTCTGGTGCCTGCTGACCCCTTCCGCTCCCCTGCACGAAGAGGAAATAGCCCTGAACCGCCGCAACTTTACCAAGGTGGTGTTGGAAGGACGCAAGCCCGGCCTGGAGCTGGAAGTGTTCGGCGGCGACACCTTGCCGCTGGCCGCGCTGGGCGAACGGTACTTTGCCGAACTGGCCGAGGTGGCCGGGCTGCTCGATGCCTGTTGTGGCCGCGGCTGCTACGGCAAGGCCCACCAGCAACAGCTTGAGGCCATCCGCGATCCTTCCCTCACCCTGTCCGCCCGGGTACTGAAAGAACTGATGGCAAGCAACGAGGACATCCTGCCTTACGGCCTGGCGTTGTCCCGCCGCTACCAGTTGCTGTTACAGCAATCCCGTCCCCGCTTTTGGGAGGACGGCTACTTCGACGAGGAAGGCGCGCGCTCCCTGGCCCGCCAGCGCAAAATAGAACGCGCCGATACCCTGAGCTTCGACGAATTTCTGCAGGGTTACTTCAGTCATCAGCAGCTGTAAAAAAAGCCCCGTATGGGGCTTTGTCGTTGTTGCTGAGGGCTTAACCGGCTGGGAAGTTGGCTTTCAGGACCGCCCGGGCGTTGCTGGCCATGTCGTCCAGGCCCAGAGTGTCGTAGGCCTGGGCCATAATTTCCAGGGCCGGTTTCATCATGTCGGTATCGGGGTAGGACTGCACCACGAACTTGGCGCGGTTGGCGGCCGCCAGCCAGGCCCCCCGCTTCATATAGTACTGGGCTACCGCCAGATCGTGCCTGGCCAGGCGGTTTTTCAGGCTGATCATCCGGGCTTTGGCGTCGGCGGCGTACACGCTGTCGGGGTACTGGCGCAGCAACTGGCGGAAGTCGGCAAAAGCCTGGCGGGCATAGGCGGGATCCCGGTCGGCCCGGTCGATATTGAGCAGTTCCTGAAAGAAGTTGTGATCCGCCGACATATTGGTCAGGCCACGCATGTACTGGGCGTAGTCGACGCTGGGATGGTTGGGGTTGAGGCGGATGAAGCGGTCGATATTGGCCAGGGCCCGGGTGGTGTCGTCCTGCTTGTAATAGGCATAGATCAGATCGAGCTGGACCTGGTTGGAGTAGGGTCCGAAGGGATAACGGGAATCCATGGCTTCCAGCAATTCGGCGGCGCGAATATAGTTGCCGGCCTGCAAGCGCTCCTGGGCGTCCTGATACAGTACCTCGGGCGGCTCGTCCGGAACGTCGTCTTTCTTGGTGCTGGAGCAGCCGGTGGCGGCCAGCGCCAGGGCGAGGGTCAGGGTGAGCCATACGCTTCGTTGTTTAGCCATTGATTAGTCCATTCTTTTTGCAAAATTCGGAAACTGATTAAGCTCAGCGTCAAGAACCGCTAGAATACCCAATTAAATATCATTTGGTAACCAGTGGTCTCTATGAGCCAGCAAATCGAACTGAACGGCGTGGTCGCCGATCACCAATACGGTCAACGCTTGGATCAGGCGTTGGCGGAAATGTTCCCCGATTACTCCCGTTCCCGCATAAAAACCTGGATCCAGCAGGAGCAGGTGAAGCTGGATGGCGAAGTCGTGAGCAAGCCGCGGGAAAAGGTGCTGCCGGGGCAGCAGGTGCTGGTGAGCGCCGAGCTGGAAGACGAGGTGAGGTTCGAACCCGAGGCCATCGATCTCAATATCGTTTATGAAGATGATGATATTCTGGTGATCAACAAACCTGCCGGCCTGGTGGTACACCCGGGTGCCGGCACTCCCGATGGCACCCTGCTCAATGCCCTGCTGCATCACTGCCCATGCATTGCCGAAGTGCCCCGGGCCGGTATTGTGCACCGGCTGGACAAGGATACCACCGGCCTGATGGTGGTGGCAAAAACGGTGCCGGCCCAGACCCACCTGGTGTCGGCCCTGCAGGCGCGCCACATCACCCGGGAATACGAGGCGGTAGCCATCGGCCACATGACCGCCGGTGGCACCGTGGATGCCAATATCGGCCGCCATCCTACCCAGCGTATCCAGATGGCGGTGACGCCGACCGGCAAGCCGGCAGTGACCCACTACCGGGTGATGGAAAAATTCCGCGCCCATACCCGGCTGCGGTTGCGGCTCGAAACCGGCCGTACCCACCAGATCCGGGTGCATATGGCCTATCTCAAGCACCCGCTGGTCGGTGATCCTGTCTACGGTGGCCGGCTCAAGCCGCCGCGCGGGGCCGATCCCGAACTGCTGGAATTCCTGCGCGGCTTCAAGCGCCAGGCGCTACATGCGGTGATGCTGCGTCTGGAGCACCCGATCAGTGGTGAGCTGATGGAGTGGCACGCACCCATTCCCGATGACATGGTGGCCCTGATGGAGGTATTGCGCGCCGATACCCAGGCCCATCCGGACGATCTGGTATGGATGTAATCCTGCCCGACTGGCCGGCGCCTGCCCGAGTGTGCGCGGCCCAGAGCACCCGTATTGGCGGCGTCAGCCATGCGCCTTTCCATACCCTCAACCTGGGCCGCCATGTGGGTGATGAAGTGCGCAGTGTCGCAGCCAACCGGGAACGGCTGGGAGCCTTTCTTAATTTGCCTGCCGAGCCGGTCTGGCTGGAGCAGGTGCATGGCATTCGGGTGCTGACCTTACCGGTGGAAAGTGACAACTTCACCGCCGATGCCGTGGTGACCCGCACGCCGGGACAGGTGTGTGCCGTGATGACCGCCGACTGCCTGCCGGTATTGTTTTGCGATGAGGCCGGTACCGTGGTGGGGGCGGCCCACGCCGGCTGGCGCGGGTTGGCGGCTGGCGTACTGGAAGCCACCCTGCAGGAAATGCAGGTGGCTCCCGACACCGTGTTGGCCTGGCTGGGGCCGGCTATCGGGCCCCGTGCCTTCGAAGTGGGCACTGAGGTGCGGGAGCAGTTTGTGCGCCAGATGCCGCTGGCGGCAGATGCCTTTGTTCCCCACGGCGACAAGTGGCTGGCGGATCTCTATCACCTGGCCCGGTTGCGGCTGGCGGCGGCCGGCGTACAACACATCTATGGGGGGGAATATTGCACCCATGGCGAGCCGGAGCGCTTTTTCTCCTATCGTCGCGACGGGCGTACCGGGCGCATGGCCAGCCTGATCTGGCTGGATTAGTAAAAACTTATCTTGTGGCCGGTTGAAATTCGGCCACAACCCCCCATCTTTAGTATCAGTAATCGAGCCTGTGTGCCCGCCTTGCGGCGGGGTTTTCGAGGAGAGCACTGATGCGTCTTGATCGTCTGACCAGTAAATTCCAACTTGCCCTGCAAGACGCCCAGTCCATGGCGCTGGGGCGGGATCATGCCTATATCGAGCCGGCCCACCTGCTGGTGGCCATGCTCAACCAGGAAGGGGGTACCCTGCGCCCCTTGCTGACCTCCGCCGGCGTGGACAGCAACACCTTGCGGGTAGAACTGGATAAATCCCTCGACCGCCTGCCCAGGGTCAGCGGCGGCGACATGGACGTGCAGGTGTCGCCGGTGCTGGGCCGCCTGCTCAATCAGTGCGACAAGCTGGCTCAGCAGCGTAAGGATGCCTACATCTCTTCCGAGCTGTTTCTGCTGGCGGCGCTTGATGACAAGGGCGAACTGGGCGAGCTGCTCAAGCGGGTAGGGCTCTCCAAGGACAGGCTGACCCAGGCTATCGATCAGGTGCGTGGTGGCCAGAAGGTGGACGATCCCAATGCCGAAGAAAACCGCCAGGCCCTGGAAAAATACACCATCGATCTCACCGAGCGGGCCGAGCAGGGCAAGCTTGATCCGGTCATTGGCCGGGACGATGAAATTCGCCGCACCATTCAGGTGCTGCAGCGACGCACCAAGAACAACCCTGTGCTGATCGGCGAGCCCGGCGTGGGTAAAACCGCCATTGCCGAGGGGCTGGCACAGCGCATTATCAACGGCGAAGTGCCGGAAGGCCTGAAGAACAAGCGAGTGCTGTCCCTGGACATGGGCGCCCTGGTGGCCGGTGCCAAGTATCGCGGCGAATTCGAGGAGCGGCTTAAGGCGCTGCTCAACGAGCTGGCCAAGGAAGAGGGCCGGGTGATCCTCTTTATCGACGAGTTGCACACCATGGTGGGTGCCGGCAAGGGTGAGGGCGCCATGGATGCGGGCAACATGCTCAAGCCGGCGCTGGCTCGGGGCGAGCTGCACTGCGTGGGTGCCACCACCCTGGATGAATATCGCCAGTACGTGGAAAAGGACGCGGCCCTGGAGCGGCGCTTTCAGAAGGTGCTGGTCAACCAGCCGACGGTAGAGGACACCATTGCCATTCTGCGCGGGCTGAAAGAGCGCTACGAGCTGCACCACCATGTGCAGATCACGGATCCGGCTATTGTGGCGGCGGCGACCCTGTCGCACCGTTACATTGCCGACCGTCAGCTGCCCGACAAGGCCATCGACCTGATTGACGAGGCGGCCTCCAGCATTCGCCTGCAGATCGACTCCAAGCCCGAGCCCCTGGATCGGCTGGATCGGCGCATTATTCAGCTCAAGCTGGAAGAGCAGGCGCTGCTCAAGGAAGACGACGAAGGCAGCCGCAAGCGATTGCAACTGATCCGTGACGAGCTGGCCGAGAAGGAAAAGGAATACGCCGAGCTGGAAGAGGTGTGGAAGTCGGAAAAAGCGGCACTCGCCGGCACTCAGCATATCAAGGCCGAGCTGGAGCAGGTGCGGCAGGAACTGGAAGTGGCCCGCCGGGCCAGCGATCTGGCGCGCATGTCCGAACTGCAGTACGGCCGTATTCCGGAGCTGGAAAAACAGCTGGACCTGGCTGCTCAGGCCGAGATGCAGGAGCAGCACCTGCTGAAAAACCGGGTCACCGACGAGGAGATCGCCGATGTGCTGTCCCGCTGGACCGGCATTCCGGTGGCCAAGATGCTGGAAGGGGAAAAGGAAAAGCTGTTGCGCATGGAAGACAGCCTGCACGAGCAGGTGATTGGCCAGAACGAGGCGGTGGACGCGGTGGCCAACGCCATTCGCCGCAGCCGGGCCGGGCTGTCGGATCCCAACCGGCCGGTGGGCTCCTTCCTGTTTATGGGACCAACCGGAGTGGGCAAGACCGAGCTGTGCAAGGCACTGGCTGATTTTCTGTTCGACAGCCGCGACGCCATGGTGCGCATCGACATGTCGGAATTTATGGAGAAGCACTCGGTGTCCCGGCTGGTGGGCGCGCCTCCCGGCTACGTGGGTTACGAAGAGGGCGGCTACCTCACCGAGGCGGTGCGGCGCAAGCCCTACTCGGTGATCCTGCTTGATGAGGTAGAAAAGGCCCATCCGGACGTGTTCAACATTCTGTTGCAGGTGCTGGACGACGGTCGCCTGACCGACGGTCAGGGCCGCACCGTGGACTTTCGCAACACCGTGGTGATCATGACCTCCAACATCGGTTCGGATCTGATCCAGGAGCACAGTGCTTCCAAGGATTACGATCAGATGAAGGCCATGCTGATGGAAGTGCTGGGGCATCAGTTCCGGCCCGAGTTCATTAACCGGATTGATGAAATCGTGGTGTTCCATCCCCTGGGCGAGGATCACATCAAGTCGATCGCCCGCATCCAGATGCAGGGGCTGGTGAACCGGCTCGAGGCCATGGGGTATGAGGTTACCATCACAGACCGGCTGCTGGAGAAGCTGGCACACGCCGGTTTCGATCCCCTGTTCGGTGCCCGGCCGCTCAAGCGGGCGGTACAGCACAAGGTGGAGGATCCACTGGCGCAGGCGATTCTTTCCGGCCGTGTGGTGCCCGGTAAACCGCTGCAGTTGGATGCGGACAGCAACGGCCTGGTGCTAAGCCAGTAGCCGGATCAGCAGAAGGGGGAGGCCATGCCTCCCCCTTCTTTACTTATTTCCGCAAAATGTCAGCCTGGCCGCCCGTCAACCCGGGGGCGGGTCAGTACCGGCCAGTACACCCAGCAGAAGATGCCGAAGGCGCCAATCCAGGCCAGGGCGCTGCCATGATAGGCCGGGGTGGTGACTCCCGGTGCCAGCAAGGGCAACAGGCTGCGCAGCAGAGTAGCGAGGATTGCCAGTGCAAAAGCGACCACCATGGTGCGGCCTATTTCCAGCGGGCGTCCCGAATGACCGAGTGAAACCCGGGCAATCATGCCGATGATAACGGCCCCCAGGGCTCCTGCGGTCAGCCAGTGACTAGCCAGGGAAACGCTGATGCCCAGGTTGAGCAGGGCAGCCGCCAGGGCAAGTAGGCCAATCGGAATAAACAGATACCCCAGGTGCAGTATCCATAACAGGGGAATGTTCAGCGTCAGCTTGCTATTCCAGCGTGCCAGGCGAGCCAGATTACTCAGCGCTGCGACCAGCAGCAGCAACGCCAGCAGGCCGTTGAACAGGGGAGCTCTGGGCAGCAGCAGCCAGCCTAGGGTCGCCAGCCAAAAGCTGCCCAGGCTCAGTTTTTCGAGCAGCACTATCGGCTGGGGTTTTTCCGTACCAGTGGCGCGGGACGTGAAAAACGGAATGACCCTGCCGCCCATCACAGCAATCAATGCCGACAGGGCCAGAACAGCGGCAATAAATGTCCGTTCGGCCAGCAACCAGTTGCCACTGAAAGCGGCATAGTAACTCAGGGCATTGAGTAGGGTCATAAAACCAAGCAGGGGAACAAAGAACAGGTTGCGCCATTGTTTGATCTGAATAATAGGGCGTGCGAGCAGGCCGGCCACCAGTGGCAGCCAGAGTAAATCCAGCACGACCACCAGGGGATTCAGCTCACCGCGCAAGGGCATCAACAACCGTGGCAGTAGCCATAGCAGCGATACCGTGGCCAGGGGCCAGCCGCGCACGCCGGGAATCCCGGTCCAGTTCTGGATGGCGGTCAGCACAAAGCCCGCGACGATTGCCAGGCCGAAGCCGAAGATCATTTCGTGGGCATGCCACCAGATGGGGTTGACGACTCCCGGTAGCACCTTAAAGCCGAGCAGGGTAAGCAGCCACATCAACATGGCTCCGGTGGCGAACAGCGCCCCCCCCAGGAAAAAGGTTCTGAAGCCCAGTCGGAACAGGGGCCATATTTTGCTTTCTTTTTGTGCGTCCAGGATTTGCATGAGGGGATACCTATACTTGCATTTAATATGCTAATTATAGGCAGGCCCCCATGCAAAAAACCGGATCAGGATCAAAACAAGGCAAGAAAGCCGGGCTTGGTCTGTTTTTTGAGCAAACGAATATTTTAGCCCAAAAAGCCCTTGCGCAAATCCGGCGGCTCCCTATAATGCGCCCTCACTGACACGGCACAACACGCCAACGTCAACAAGCAGTAAAAACTTCGGTTTAACTGCTTGACGAATACCAAGGATTGCGTAG
>NZ_PXYH01000017.1 GCF_003012795.1 Zobellella taiwanensis | reverse complement strand
CTTCCTTGCGGCGGATGGTGAGATAACCGGTCTGGAACAGCAGCGCCTCGGTGCTGATGTCGTCCACGTCGAACCGCCCCAGCAGGTTGAGCGGGCTTTCCAGACGGTCCAGTTGCGGTGTGAAAAACCCCCGCTCCGCCAGCATCTTCACCAAAAAGGTGGGCGTCGCACTCTCAAACCAATAGGCGCGAAACTCCCGTTTCTGCAACAGCAGCAGCACATCAAACGGGTTGTACACCGCCTCGCCACCCCAGTTGTAACCGTTGTACCAGGTTTTGATTTGCTCCCGGTCAAGCCCCGCCAGCTCGGGGGCGAACACCGTATCTACATCCTGCTCGGTATAGCCGCAAATGGCACTGAAGGGCGCATCCAGGGTGATGTCGTTAAGGTTGTTCAACCCCGAAAACAGGCTCACCTTGCTGAACTTGGACACCCCGGTCAGCAGGCAAAAGCACAAATGCGGGTCGGCATCCTTCAACACCGAATACAGGTTTTTCAGCCCCTCACGCAGCTCGGTGGCGACGGGGGCGTTGGTGATATTGTCCAGTATCGGCTTGTCGTATTCGTCAATCAGCACCGCCACCCGCTCGCCATATTGCTCATGGGTGCGGCGGATAAGCTCGGCAAAGCGGCCGCCGATGGTCTGGTTGACCAGGGTCACCCCCAGCCGCACGGCCTGCTCGTTCAGTTGCTCATGGATATTCTGATCCAGCAGCTCCCGTCCGTTCATCACCCCGCTGCCAAAGCCCAGGCGGATCACCGGCCGGGGTCGGGACCAGTCCCACTTGTTGTGAATAAACAGGCCGCGGAACAGCGGCTCTTTCGCCTCGAACAGCTGGTGCAGGGTATCGAGCAGCAGGCTTTTGCCAAAACGGCGCGGGCGGGAGAGAAAATAGTAGCCGGCCTGCTCGATCAACCGGTGGATGTAGGACGTTTTATCCACATAGTAATAATCACCGGTACGGATTTTTTCAAACGACTGCACCCCTATGGGCAACTTGCGCTGGGTCATATTACTGCTCCCACCAAACAGATAAGGCCGACAGTGTAGCACGGCGCCACCCCATTGCGGGCGAGCCGCCCGCGCCCCAACCAGCAAGCACCGCACCGAGGGCACAACCCAAACGGAGCGCAGGCGGCCCGCCTGCATTTCGCGCGCAGCGTGAACCCAAAGCCCGTTGCGCCTAGCCGCCATACCCCAGCGGGTTTTGCAACTGCCAGCGCCAGGTATCCGCCATCATTTGCGCCAAATCGCGCTCGGCCACCCAGCCCAGCTCCTGTTTTGCCTTGGCAGGGTTGGCCCAGCATTCGGCTACATCCCCCGGCCGCCGGGCCACAATGGCATAGGGCACATTCCGCCCGCTGGCCTGCTCAAACGCGCGCACCATTTGCAACACCGAATACCCCTGGCCGGTGCCCAGGTTGTAAATGCTCACACCGGGATGCCCGGCAATTCGCTCCAGCGCCCTGAGATGCCCCAACGCCAAATCCACCACATGAATGTAATCGCGTACGCCGGTGCCATCGGTGGTGGCGTAATCACCACCAAACACCGACAGCTTATCGAGCCGGCCAATCGCCACCTGGGCGATAAAGGGCACAAGATTGTTGGGAATACCATTGGGATCTTCACCAATCAAGCCGGACTCATGGGCCCCCACCGGATTAAAATAACGCAACAGGGCAATGGACCAGCGGCTATCGGAAGCAGCCAAATCCTGCAATATACGCTCTACCATCAGCTTGGAGGTGCCGTAGGGATTGGTGGTACCACCAACGGCAACATCCTCGCCAATCGGCATATGAGACGGCTCGCCATACACGGTAGCCGACGAGCTGAACACCAGCCTGAACACCCCGGCCTTGCGCATGGCATCCACCAGCACCAGGGTGCCGTTAACATTGTTGTCGTAATACTCAAGTGGCTTTTGCACACTCTCGCCCACTGCCTTCAGCCCGGCAAAATGCACCACCGCATTAATGCTGTGCTCGGCAAACACCCGCTCCAGCAGGGCCGAGTCACGAATATCCCCTTTCACAAAGGGCACCACCTTGCCGGTGATTTGCTCCACACGTTTCAGTGATTCGGAAGAAGAGTTGGACAGGTTATCCAGCACCAGCACATTATTACCGGCGTTCAGCAGCTCCACCACAGTGTGAGAGCCAATATACCCGGCTCCGCCGGTTACCAGAATGGTCATTGTTTATCTCTTTTTATTAATTGAAATCAGCAGATTTTCCGGTGATATGCAGATGAGTGCAAGCAATTAGTATGATTTTGGGAGCGCGGTATTGTGGAGCGCAGGTATTGTGGAGCGCAGGCGGCTCGCCTGCATTAGCGACCGCAAGGGCGCTCAAAAACCTTGCCGCTGCGCGCCAATAGCGGGCGAGCCGCCCGCGCTCCAATGCTTACCCGCGCTCCACACTGTCAGGCATCCAGCTCATATTCAAACGCGACTATCTGCCGTTGCTCCCGGGAGAACTCCACCCCCATCAAATAAACAGGCAGGCCGCGGGCACGGTATTTTTCTGCATAATTGCGGTCTTTCAGCTGCTGCAGTGCCTTGCCCTCAGGCACCTGCTCCACCACCTTGAACTCAAACAGATAGACATGGCCATTAAATTCCAGCGCCATGTCCACCTTGCCGGTGTTGGAGGCATCTTCCACCGTAATGCCAAACCCCAGCGCCGCCATGTGGCTGTAAAACACGCTGGCGTAATGCCCCTCATAGCGGGCAATGGGATTATTGCGATACCAGTCGTGGGGCAGCGCCGCAAACAGCGAGCGAAAATGCTGCTCCAGCCCGGCAAAGTCGTTGTTTCGCAACAGGCCGGGCAAGGCAATCAGCCTGTCGTCGGTGAACACGTTCTCCACGCCCAGCGCCGGCAGCAGGGCCTCGTTCAGGCTGGTTTCCACTTCCAGGTTGGGAAAACCCAGCTGATAGACGGTGCGGCCAGGCAGCAGCTGTTCAGATTTTTTAATGGTGAGATAGCCGGTCTGAAACATCAGCGCTTCGGTGCTGATATTGTCCACATCAAAACGGGACAGCAGCGCTTCACGGGCATGCAAACGGCTGAACTGCGGGCTGTAAAGGCCCCGCTCCGCCAGCACCGTCACCAAAAACGTAGGCGTGGCGGTTTCAAACCAGTAGGACGAAAACACCCGCTTTTGCAGCAACAGCAACACATCAAAGGGGTTGTATACCGCTTCGCCGCCCCAGTTGTAGCCGTTGTACCAGGTTTTGATCTGCGCCCGGTCCAGCCCCGGCAGCTCGGGGGCAAACGTGGCATCCACATCCTGCTCGGTATAACCACAAATGGCGCTGTAGGGTGCGTCCAGGCTGATGTCGTTAAGGTTGTTCAGCCCAGAGAACAAACTGACCTTGCTGAATTTCGACACGCCGGTCAGCAGGCAAAAGCACAGGTGCGGATCAGCGTCTTTCAGCACCGAATAAAGGTTTTTCAGCCCTTCGCGCTGTTCGGCGGCCACGCCGGGCTCGGTGATATTGTCGAGAATGGGCTTGTCGTATTCGTCGATCAGCACCACCACCTGCTCGCCGTATTGCTCATGGGTTTTGCGCAGCAGCTCGTCAAACTCGGCAGAAATATCTTCCGCCTCACCAACGGCAATATTCAAACGCTCCCGGTTAATACGCAGCTGGTAGCGGATATGGGCTTCCAGCTCTTCCCGGGTTTTCATCACCCCGCTGCCAAACCCCAGGCGCACCACCGGCCGGGGTCGCGACCAGTCCCATTTATCGTGAATAAACAGCCCCCGGAACAAGGGCTCTTTGGCCGCGAACAACTGGTGCAGGGTGTCGAGCAGCAGGCTTTTGCCAAAACGGCGCGGGCGGGAGAGAAAATAGTATTTCCCCTCTTCAATCAGGCGATAAATAAAGGGGGTTTTGTCCACATAGTAATAGCCCCCGGCAATGATCTCCCCGAAGGTTTGTATACCTATAGGCAGTTTACGCCTGGTCATGATGCTCTCCCGCAATGCCAACCGGCCTGCAGTGTAACATGCTACTGGCGCCTGGCGGATGGTGGAGCGCAGGCGGCCCGCCTGCAAATTGGCGCGAAGCGGCAACCTAAAGCGCCTGCCGGCGCTAATGCGGGCCAGCGGCCCGCGCTCCAAAACCCCTGACCTTGTAGGCCCGGATTTATCCGGGCAAACCATGCCACATGTAGCACAGCTGCCCCGCTAAAGCGGTGCCTACAAGATATGCACTCTAAGTGGAGCGCAGGCGGCCCGCCTGCAAATTGGCGCGAAGCGGCAACCTAAAGCGCCTGCCGGCGCTAATGCGGGCGAGCCACCCCCATTCGGGGATAATACCCGCGCTCCAAGGCCGCTAGTGCCTATGCGTCAAAACGCTGGCCAAGCAGTTGATGCAGTGCCTGCATGGCACGCAAATGTGCTGGCAGCCGTTGGTAAATATCCAGCGCCACCTCTTCCTTATAGGTGTGAGACGTAAGATTCCGGTCTTTGAGCATAGAGAGCCATTCGCTTTCATTCTGCAGCCAATGGGCCGCATAGGCCTGCTGCAAACACTCTCTGGGCGTATTGGCCGCAATACCCTCCATGGCCAGTGCCTTTTTCAGTGTTTTCCAGGTAAGTTCAATGCAAAACTCAAACCGCTGGATACTGGCGTCCACCACCAGCGGCTGACTGGCCGGAAAATCCAGGGACTCCTGCAAACGGGCCAGGGCCTTACCCAGCAGCTCCAGGTTCAGATCAACGCTCATACAGTACCTTTTTATCTCGCTCTATCGCCGCCCGTAACGGACTGTTTTCGGGCTCGGCATCCAGACGGACACAATCTATCGTCAATAGCGTATCGGCCTGCTCAACAATGGCCAGCACTTGCAGCCAGTCCTGCGCACTTGCACTCGGGCAAAAAACGGCCAGGTCGATATCGGATCGCTCTCTGTGGTCGCCGCGCGCTCTTGAGCCAAACAGGTATACGGCTTCAACAAAGGGCAAAGATACCAGCTCACCCAGAAAGTGATAATGCTTAAGCGGTATGATTTCTGTCATCGCAATGACTTCCTTAGCGTTTTGTCCCTACCGCTCCACCCTACGTGTTGTTGAGCGCAGAGCGTGGGAACGAGACAAGATGTGCGCCCTACGTGGAGCGCAGGCGGCTCGCCTGCATTAGCGACCGCAAGGGCGCTCAAAAACCTTGCCGCTGCGCGCCAATAGCGGGCGAGCCGCCCGCGCTCCAAAACCGCTGCCGCTACTCCCCTATCACCACTTCCGTTTCCGGCAGCAACTCCTTCAGCCGCGCCTGCAGTGCTGCTTTGGCGTTGGCTTCGCCGTGGATAAGGCGTATCTGCCGGGGCGGCGGGGCAATGCCGGTGGCGAAGTTTATTAAATCCTCCTGCCCGGCGTGGGCGGAATAACCGCTTACCTGGTGCACTCGTGCTTTAATGTGATAGCGCTCGCCGTCCAGTTCTACCCAGCCGCCTTTGGGGTCGTGATCCAGAATATCCCGCCCCGGCGTGCCCTCTGCCTGATACCCCACAAACAGCACATCGTTGCGCGGATCATTGAGCAGCGCCTTCAAGTAATTTACCACCCGGCCGCCGGCACACATGCCGGAGCCCGCCAGCACCACGCAGGGCTTGTGGGAGCGGGCCAGGTAACCCACCGCATTAAGGTGATCGTTATGGGAATTCACCACGGTTAACTGCTCAAACGACAGCGGATGCCGCCCTTCGCTTACCCGCTCCCGGGCCTCTGCGTTCCAGAACGGCTTAAGCTCGCGGTAAAGCTGGGTAAAATTGGCCGCCAGGGGAGAATCCACCACCACCTCCAGCTCGTTCCAGGGCAGGCCCGGCGCTGCCTGCTGGCCGCCAAATTCGGCAATCAGGCTTTCCAGCTCATAAAGCAGGTCTTGGGTGCGCCCCAGACTAAATGCCGGGATCAGCAAGGTGCCGCCGTCTTCCAGCGCATGCTCCACCGCCGCCTTCAGCCGCAGGCGGCGATCATGCCGGCTTTCATGGTTTTTATCACCGTAGGTGCTTTCCAGCACCAGCACATGGCAGCGCTCGGGCGGGGCCGGCGACACCAGCAGCGGCGAATGGGGCGCACCCAGATCACCGCTGAACACCACCCGTTGGCCAGCCACCTCGCACTCCACATAGGCCGAGCCCAGAATATGCCCGGCCCGCTGCAGCCGAATGGCAATGTTACTGCCTTCCACTGGCTGCCACTGGTTATAGGGCAAGGGCCGCAAGCGCGATGCGAGCAGCTTGAGCACCCGGTTAATGAGCTGCTCATTACGGGTGAAGCCGATTTTCAGCGCGTCTTCCAGCATGGCCGGCAGCAACAAAGCGGAGGGCTGCGAGCAATAGATGGGCCCGTTGAACCCCGCTGCCATCAGGTAAGGCAGCCGGCCCACGTGGTCGATATGCACATGGGTAACCACCAGCGCCTTGATGTGGGCAATATCAAAGTCGATGGCCAGCTCGCGCTTGCCTTCCAGCCCCTGAAACAGACCGCAGTCAATCAAAATGCCGGCATCGCCCGCGCGCAATTCATGACACGAGCCGGTAACCCCGTTCACCGCCCCGTGATGCAAAATCTCCAGTCCCTTGGTCATGTGCTCTCCTTGTTGTTTTATTCCGTTGTAGGCCCGGATTTATCCGGGCAAACCATCCCACATGTAGCACCCCTGCCCCGTTAAAACGGGGCCTACACAAAATGCACATCTCATGTGGAGCGCAGGCGGCCCGCCTGCAATTTGGCGCGAAGCGGCAACCTTAAAGCGCCTGCCGGCGCTATTGCGGGCGAGCCGCCCGCGCTCCAAAGCGATTGCCCCGCTAAAGCGGTGCCTACAACATGCACGGAAGACCATAGCCCGCAAAAAACAAAAATGCCCGCTGTCACATCAAACAACGGGCATTCAATCACCACCAAAAACTCAACATTCACAACTCATCACTAAAAACTCACCTCACCAGCGCTACCACTTTATTGTCATCTCCCGCCGGCGGCAATGCAGCCTGGCTTTGCTGCCATACTAGGTCGCAAATGCCGTCCTGGGGGTTGAACGCCGTGGGCGCCTGCAGCAGCAGTTCGCGAATGCGGGGCTGGTTATATTGCTCGCAGGCGGTGTTCAGCTCCTGCAACAGGGCAGCCATGTCCTGCCAGGGCAGGTGCACCTCATGAGCAGTGCGAATGCGCGGGTGGCGGGTGGGTTGCTCGTTGCCGCCAATCAGCAGCTCTTCATACAGCTTCTCGCCGGGGCGCAGGCCGGTAACCCGAATTTCTATGTCGCCGTCCGGGTGTTTGGCGTCTTTTACCTCATAGCCCATTAACCGAATCATCTTGCGGGCAAGGTCAATAATTCTAACCGGCTCGCCCATGTCCAGCACAAACACATCGCCACCCTTGCCCATGGCCCCGGCCTGAATAACCAATTGCGCCGCCTCGGGAATGGTCATAAAGTAACGGGTAATGTCTTTATGAGTAAGGGTAATGGGCCCGCCGGCGCGAATTTGCTTTTTAAACAGCGGCACCACAGAGCCCGAAGAGCCCAGCACATTACCAAAGCGCACCATGCAAAAGCGGGTGTTGCTCTGGCGCATGGCCAGCCCCTGCAGCACCAGCTCGGCCAGGCGCTTGCTGGTGCCCATTACGTTGGTGGGCCGCACCGCCTTGTCGGTGGAAATAAGCACAAAGGTTTCCACCCCGCAGTTAATGGCCGCCTCGGCAGTGCGCCAGGTGCCGAACACATTGTTGCGCACCCCTTCCACCACGTTGTATTCCACCAGGGGTACATGCTTGCAGGCAGCCGCATGGTAAACCGTTTGCACGCCAAACGACTTCATTACCGCTTCCAGCCGGTTTTGCCGCTGCACCGAGGCCATAATGGGCACAATGCGAATAGACCAGCCCGCCTGCCGGCAAAGGTTGTTGAGTTCCTGATCAATCTGGTAAAGGGCATATTCGGAGTTTTCGAACAGTACCAGCGCCTGGGGCCCCTGCTGGATAATTTGCCGGCACAGCTCGGAACCAATGGAACCACCGGCCCCGGTTACCATCACCACCTTGCCACGAATATTGGCCGAAATCAGTTCGGGAAAGGGCTCCTCCGGATCGCGCCCAAGCAGATCTTCAATGCTGATTTCCTGCAGCTCGTTAACCCTGGCGCGGCCACTGACCATATCGGCCATGCCGGGGATGGTAAGAATTTCCAGCGGCAGGCCTTCGAGCCCGTCTACAATATCGCGCCGGCGCTGGCGGCTGATGCTGGGCATGGCCAGCAGCAACTTGCGGGCGTTAAAACGCACCATCAGCGCTTCCATGTCTTGTGGGGCAAACACCGTAAGCCCGTGCAGCAAAGAGCCATGCATGGCGGGGTCGTCATCCACAAAGGCCACCGCCCGGTATTCGTTGCCATGCAGCAAAGACGTATTCAGCTGCCGCCCCGCGTCGCCGGCACCGTAAATAATCACCGGCTCCTTAAACCGCTTGGTGCTTTGGTTATAAAGCGCCCGGGCAGTGGAACGCGCCCCGCCGCACAGCACCAGGGCCAGCACGGCATAAATAACGGGCACCGAGCGCGGCAGTTGGGCATTAAGGTAGTAAGCAGCCACTACCATGGCCACGGCCGATATCACAATACCCGCTACCATGGTAACAATGGCGTGATAGCCCAAATAGCGCAGCACAGCCCGGTACAGCCCCAGCCGCACAAAGCACAGCAACGACACCGGCAGCATCACCAGCAATACCAGCCAGTGGGCGGCAGAGCCCAGCACGGCCAGCGACTCCAGCCGCAGCACAAAAGCCGCCCAAAAGGCAAAGCCGATAAACAGCACATCCATCAGCACGCTGATGGTTCGCTTGGTTCCTCTGGGCTGTTCAAATAACCATTGGATGAGTGAGTTCATTATTATCCCGTGGGTGTTCTGTTATTTGGCTTCAACAGTGTACTGGGCACCGCATAGCATGCCTACACCGTAATAAAAACTCAGCTTTTGACCCTGTCACCACTGCCTTTGCCCGCTACCGTCATCAGGATATAGCGAAAATAGTCTTTTACCGTGAGCGACTGAATCATCTTTTGATCGGTTTCCGCCAGCAACTGGGGCGTGGACATATCAATTTCGTTCACCTGGGCAAGGCCGGTAATGCCGGGGCGGGCATCGTACACGCCGCGCCTGGCCCGCTCGGCGGTAAGCTCTTCCTGGTTGAACAAACCCGGGCGTGGCCCCACCAGGCTCATTTCACCCTTGAGCACGTTCCACAGCTGGGGTAGTTCATCCAGCTTGGTACGGCGCAAAAAGTGACCAAACCTGGTAATGGAAGACGCGCTGGCCAGGTGGCTGGCCACATGGGCGGTGTCTACCTTCATGGTGCGGAACTTGACCAGGGTAAACGGCTTTTGGTGCCGGCCAACCCGCACCTGGCGAAAAATGGGAGAGCCGGTATCAAACAGGCCGATAATCGTCAGCAGCAGCAGCACAGGGAAAGCGCAGACAAGCCCCAGCAAGGAAAACACAATATCAAATAAACGGATCACGGATTAACCCTTTTTAGTTTCAAAACAGCGTTTAAGCCCTTGTTCCACCGTAAGCGGTGGCGTCCAGCCCAACAGGTTACGCGCCTTGGAAATATCCACCTGCAAGGAGCCCAACAGCCGCTGGGCCATGGCTTTTTTGCCCAGCATGGTGGCCCCCAGCTGCAGCAAACCGGCGGGCACCGGGATAAGCCGGGCAGGCTTGCCCATGGCCCTGGCCACCCCTCGCAACAACTCGGTAGTGGAAAGATCTTCCCCGTCCCCGGCCAGAAACACCTGGTTGGCGGCGCTGGGATGATCAATGCAGGTGATAATAAGGTCAACCAGATTATCCAGCGCCACCAGCGAGCGATGGTTGTGCACGGCACCTAATGGCAAGGGCAAGCCTTTTTGAACCAGCTTGATCATGCTGGCAAAGTTGCCCTTAACGTTTGGCCCATATACCAGTGGCGGCCGAATAATCACCACCTCCATACCGGTTTCGGCAGCCAGTTGCTGCAAACCCTGCTCGGCTTCCAGCTTGGAAATACCATAGGCATCTTCCGGTGCGGGAGCGTCTTCTGCCGTAAAGGGTTTGCCCAACGGCGTTTGCTCACCATTAACCTTGATTGAGCTGATAAAGATAAAGCGTTTTACACCTGCCGCAGCCGCTTGACGGGCAAGGTTTAGCGTGCCATCTACGTTTACCTTGCGGTACTCCGCCAGCGGATTCGCCAATTCATCTTTCATGATGTGAGCACGAGCAGCAGCGTGAATAACAACTTGTTGTTCGGCCAGCGCTGCTGTCCAGTCAGTGTTGGCATCAAGCCCCTGCACTTCAACAATGCAAGCCGCCCATACTTCAGCATGGCGGCGCACGGCGGCAGTCAGGTTAATATCCTGACTGGACTGCAGTACCTCAGCAAGCCGGCCACCCAGAAAACCAGTGGCACCTGTCAGTAGTAGATTCATGTTACTCCAGCACTATCTTGTCTAGCGCACTTACAAATACCTCAAACCTGAGCCTGGCCTTCAGTATTTCCCTTGCATTTTGATCACTGGCTTCATTTACAGTACCATTTTCAATTTCTGAAAAAATGCCAGCCAATGCTTCAACCTCTGGTTTTACAACCAGACCCACGCGATTTTCCTTCACCCATTGCGACACCCCCGTATGTTCACCACAAACGGCCAGGATATTTGCACCTGAAAAAATATAGGATGATGACTTGCTGGGAAAAGCAAACCGCGTTACATCATCTTCAATAGGCAGCAAGGCCCAGGTGTAATCCGCATTAATCTGAGCAGCCTCAGTGGGAGTAACCAGGCCGTGGTAATGAAAACGCTCGAATTTCTCAGAAAAGGATCTTAATTGGTCTGCATATACGCCACCACCTGCAAAACTAAATGCAAGCTGGCCTCCCCGGGTAAAGTACATTTCTATCGCATTAAGCACCAAAGGTATACGCTGCAACCGTCCTGCATTGCCGCAGAAGGAGAAACCCGGAATTTTGGATTTGGTTGTATCAATACCGTCGAATGATACAGCCGGGTTGTCCAACACATGAACAGGTGCGGTAGTGCCTGATCTGGCTTTAATTTCAGCTGCCATCTGCTCGGTGATGGTGATCAGGCACTTCGCCTTGCGCATGGTCAGAGCATCCATCTTCAGCAGGATTTTATACACCCACTTGTTAACCGGTATAACAACGTTAGCAGCTTCCGGATGGATATCCTGCAAGTGATAGATATACTCGGCACCAAACACTCGGCTATAAAGCATAACAATAAAAGGAACAACAACCGGCGGATCCGTAGAAATATAGACCTTTTGGGGTCTTACCCAGAGCAACACCGCCAGCACCCAAAACATGAAAAAAATGGCATCAAATGCCCTGAACAATACACCACTAGCTGAAGTAGTTAAGGCTTTGGCAGGGTAAAAGCCTACACCCTTTCCCCGCTCCTCTTTTATCAGCCGGGCCTTGATCCCAGTATGATCCTGCATAATCACCGACACAGAGTATCCCTTGGTCGATGCGCCTTCCGCAAATCGCAAAAGGGCTTCGCCGATTACAGGGTATACCGGCCAAAAGCTGCGATTAATAACAGCAACTTTAACAGGTTTGCGGGTCATCAATACTGCTTCCACACGGTACGCATTACATAATCCCGGTAGCTGTGAATAATTCTTACTACCTTATCGGCCACGTTGGGCATGCTGTAGTCGGCCACCAGGCGCAGGCTGCGCTCTTCCCCTCTGGCCTGGCTTTCCAGGATCTGCAGGCCCTGCAGCACCCGCTCCAGCTCCAGGCCCACCATCATGGCGGCGGCTTCTTCCATGCCTTCCGGGCGTTCGTGGGCTTCGCGAATATTCAGCGCCGGAAAGTTAAGGATGGAGGATTCCTCGTTGATGGTGCCGCTGTCGGACAGCACCGCTTTGGCGGTGAGTTGCAGCTTGTTGTAATCCTTAAAGCCCAGCGGCTTGAGCAAGCGCACATTGGCATGAAAGGTAACGCCCATGGCATCCACCCGTTTTTGGGTGCGCGGATGGGTAGACACAATCACTGGGTAGCCAAACTGCTCGGCCACGGTGTTAAGGATATTCACCAGCTTGAGAAAGTTTTTGTCGGAATCGACGTTTTCTTCCCGGTGGGCACTCACCACAAAGAACTTGCCGGCCTCCAGGCCCAGCCGCTCCAGCACGTTCGAAGCCTCTATGCCGCCACGGTAATGGTTGAGCACCTCGAACATGGGGCTGCCGGTTTTGATCACTCGGTCCGGCTCCAGCCCTTCGCGCAGCAGGTAGTCGCGGGCGATGGTGCTGTAGGTAAGGTTGATGTCGGCGGTGTGATCCACAATGCGGCGGTTAATTTCTTCCGGCACCCGCATGTCGAAACAGCGGTTGCCCGCTTCCATATGAAAAGTGGGGATCTTGCGGCGCTTGGCCGGGATCACTGCCATGCAACTGTTGGTGTCGCCCAGCACCAGCAGTGCCTCGGGCTGCACTTCGGCCAGCACCTTGTCTACTGCAATAATCACGTTGCCAATGGTCTCGGCACCACTGGCACCGGCCGCGTTAAGAAAATAATCCGGCTTGCGAATGCCCAGATCCTGAAAAAAGATCTCGTTCAGCTCGTAATCGTAGTTCTGGCCAGTGTGCACCAGAATGTGCTCACAATGCGCATCCAGCGCCGACAGCACACGGGAAAGGCGAATGATCTCGGGCCGGGTGCCCACTACGGTCATGACTTTTAACTTGTTCATTATTATTCCTGCTTTTGCTTGCTCAGGCCTGGGAGCCCACCGGGCGGGCATAAGTGTCCGGGTGCTCGCGGTCGAAAATTTCGTTTGCCCACAGCATGACCGCCATTTCATCGTTACCCACGTTGGTTACATCGTGGGTCCAGCCCGGCACGGTTTCCACTATTTCCGGCTGCTCGCCGCTGGTGAACAGCTCATAAAACTCGCCGCTCATAATATGGCGAAACCGAAAACAGGCCTGGCCCTTGATCACCAGAAACTTTTCGGTTTTGGAGTGGTGATAGTGGCCGCCACGGGTAATACCGGGATGGGCGGTAAAAAACGAGAACTGGCCGGCATCGGGGGTTTTGAGCATTTCCACAAACACGCCGCGTTCGTCACCGTATTTGGGCACCGGGTAGGTAAAGCGCTCGGGCGGCAAATAGCTGAGGTAGGTGGAATAGAGCGCCCGCACCAGGCCGGTGCCCACCCGCTCGCTGATAAGGCTGGTGCGGCTGTCGCGAAAGCGCTGCAACTGCCCGGCCAGCTCGCCCACGGTAATGCGGTATTCCGGCGCCACCGCCACAAAGGGGTTGCCGGCCAGTTGCCCTTCCATGACCGCCACAAAATGGCGAACAACATCATCGATGTACACCAGGCGGATTTCGGCGGCGGAATCGTTGATGTGAATGGGCAGATCACGGCTGATGTTGTGGCAGAAGGTGGCCACCGCCGAGTTGTAGTTGGGCCTGGCCCACTTGCCAAACACATTGGGCAGGCGGAACAGGTGCACGGCACTGCCATGCTGCCCGGCCAAATCCAGCAACGCCTGCTCGGCCTGGCGTTTGCTTTGGCCGTAAGGGTTACTCTGCTCGGCCTGAATGGAGGATGTGTAAAGCACGGGAATAGCACGACCGGACTCACGAATGGCCTGGCACAGGCTGCGGGTAAGGTCGGCATTGCCGCTGGCAAACTCGGCGGGATCCTGCGGCCGGTTAATGCCGGCCAGGTGGAATACAAAATCCACCCCCTCCAGCAACGCCGGCAAATCGGCCGGCCGATGCTCACGGGTAAAGGGCACCAGGGTGATATTGGCCCGCTCGCCGAGGTGGGCCACCAGGTTCTGGCCCACAAAGCCGTGGGCGCCGGTGATGAGCACGCGCATGCTTATTCCTCCGGGTTGATGTATTCGCCCTGCTGCAGGGCACGGATAAAGTCGAGCTTGAGCAGCAGTTTTTGCATGCCGGCCACATCCAGCCGCTCGGTGTTGTGGGAGTTGTAGTCTTCGGTGTGGGAGATTTTTTCTTCGCCCTGCTCCACAAACTTGCCGTAGTTGAGGTCGCGCAAATCCGGCGGCACCCGGTAGTAACCGCCCAGATCCTCGGCACAGGCCATTTCTTCACGGCTGAGCAGCGCTTCAAACAGCTTTTCACCATGACGGGTGCCAATCACATTAATAGGGTGATCCGGCTTGTCCATTAAACCGGTTAGCGCCTGGGCCAGCGTCTCAATGGTTGCCGCCGGTGCCTTTTGTACAAACAAGTCACCGTTGCTGCCATGCTCAAAGGCATAGAGCACCAGATCCACCGCGTCGGCCAGGGTCATCATAAAGCGGGTCATATTGGGGTCGGTAATGGTCAGCGCCTTGCCGGCACGGATCTGATCCACAAACAACGGAATCACCGAGCCACGGGATGCCATCACGTTGCCATAGCGGGTGCCGCAGATCACGGTTTTGGCAGGATCGACATTGCGCGACTTGGCCACCATCACCTTTTCCATCATCGCCTTGGAAATGCCCATGGCATTGATGGGATACACCGCTTTGTCGGTACTCAGACAGACAACGCGCTTTACCTCGTTCTGAATGGCGGCTTCCAGCACGTTCTCGGTGCCCAGCACGTTGGTTTTTACCGCCTCCATGGGGTGAAACTCGCAGGAGGGCACCTGCTTAAGCGCCGCCGCATGGTAGATATAATCCACCCCACGGGTTGCGTTGAGTACACTGTTATAGTCACGCACATCGCCAATGTAGAACTTGAGCTTGGGATTGGCGTACCGCTTGCGCATATCGTCCTGCTTCTTTTCGTCACGGCTGAAAATGCGGATCTCAGCAATGTCAGTATCGAGAAAGCGATTGAGTACGGCGTTGCCAAAGGAACCGGTGCCGCCGGTGATGAGAAGTGTCTTTGTCTTGAAGGGCATTTAGGGTTGTCCTTACTTTTTTTCGTAGGCGTATTTAAACATGGCGATATTGGCTTCTATGGCATCGCGCTGGGAGAACTTATTTTTGGCCCAGGCCAGCACGTTTTCACGCATTTTATGGTGCTGATCCGGCGGCATGGTCGCCAGTTCATCCAATACGAAACTGAAAGCTTCAGGGTTATTGAGCGGAAGATCCCAGCCGATGCCTTGTTGTTGCAGGTTGCGCCAAGGAGTTGTGTCGGCAATAACGATGGGCAATGCTGCACACAGTGCTTCAGCAATAACATGGCCGTAGTTTTCACCCATCGTCGGAAAGAAAAAAACGTCGTAGTTGCTAAGCGTGTTAACTACCTCATCTGGTGATAGAGAGCCCTTGTGTATAACCTTAATATGAGAGGGCAAACTTGCAATCACCTTCTCACACTGTTGCCAGTATCCAACATCCTCAATCGGCCCGAAAATATCGTACTCAAGAGGATGTTTAACATTGTGTAAAATTTCGAGCGCTGTCAGTAGGTTTTTTTTTGGAGAAATACGTGAAACGAAAACTGCCTTCAAAGTATCCGGTATTCGTTCTTGTAGATGCTGAGCGAGCTCTTGCGTCCCTATGTTTTCAGCAACATACACATCCACTCCCTCACCTAAATTACGCAGAACATCTTCCTTTTCATAATCAGTTGATGCCTGAAATATGGTGTTTCTATGAAACCCTAGCAGTTTGAAAAAGGTGATAAAAACTCGCTTTTTGAAAGACTTAATAGATAGTGCACCTTCGGAAAGCTCTCCTCTAGGAGCGAGCAGGACTTTTCCTCTTAATATTTTGGTAGCCAAAAGGGGAAACAATGAAAAGCGGGGTGAAAAAAAACTATTAAGATAAACTAAATCATAGTTATTTTCACGCAATTCCCTAAAGGCTTGAACATATCCGACCTTCCCTGGTTGCGCATAAAAAACTAATGCATTACCCACCTTATTCCAAGCACCACAAGTTACCGAGGCATAGGGTGAAACGTCACCAAAATCTCTATCGCTGGTGATAAGCTTATAGTCTATATCACTTCCTGTTTTATCGAATAGATTTTTCATGGTTTTTATTGGACCACCGCCTTTGTAACCAGGTATGTAGAAAGGAGAAAATACAAAAACGTTAACCTTTTCATCCATATGTGAAACCTATATACTAAAAGCGACCACCTTGAGACTCATTGATTCGCCGACTCACATCTAGAAACATAAACGACATCAAAAGGGGAGCAATTGTGAATCCAACTGGAATGGCAGAAAAAAGTAGCACATTCAAAATAAGAACTTCAAAAACCCTAAACCCCTTTCCATTACATAAATAAAATGAAATAGTTAAAATATAGATCAAGCCTAAAAAACCCAACTCATAAACAAAGGCGCCGGTAAAGGACATGATTTTGTCATTATTGTAACCATACCAAAAAAAACCGTCATAAAATGAAAATATTTCCTGCACGATATCGGGGTATGAATAAAACCCTCCCGGCATAAGATAGTTATATAAAAAACCATGTAGAGGAAGAATTACTGCCGCCAGTCTAGCATTGGCGCTTGCATCATAATAAAAAAAATCGGCCACACCTCTTTCAATCACATAACTGTAAAACAAGTAGATACGAGAACCAGGCAAATATAGCTCAATGAAAAAGTAAAGGAAAGGGAGACAAAGAAAAAACAAAAACAAAGATTTAAAAAAACCAATCTTAGGTAAAAGAACCCCACTAAGCAAAATCAAGAAAAACAAAGACGCCATAGATGACTTGGCGACAAAAAGTGTAGTTATAAAATTAACCAAAACCAAAAAAGAAAACAATTTATTAGGTCTATAATTACAATAAAACAGATACAGCCACGAAAAAAAGAAAAGAACCACTCCGAAGTATGTTGGCTCAACTGTAAGGCTAGTAACCCCCCTTGCTGTTGAAGTACGAGCTGCCAATAAGCTATCGACAACTCCATTACCAAGATTAACTTGCAATAACGCAAATGCAATATATATCAAATTAGATAATGCAACGATTTTAACAGGAGGGCCATACTTACGAATGTACTGAATAAATGAAAAAAGAACCACAGAAAAGCCAACATAAGATGCAAATGCTCTAAAAGTCAAAAAACCAACCCAATCATCAAAAATAAGCACAACAAAAAAAATGGGAAGAATAGAGAGCAAAGCCAAATCTTTAGTTTTAATAACAAGCTTTGAAGTAAATAGACAAGAGAACAAAAACAAAACAGCAAAGATAATGGACCAAGGCTGCGTGTCTAAGTTTGTTAATCTAAATGAAAGCCAGGGAAATAGTGAAACAAAAATAAAAACAGAGCCGATCAACCTATTTGTGGTCACGAAAAGCTTACCCCTTATAAAAAATGGACCATGAATTCAACACAGAAGAGCAATACTCAGGGCAAGATAACGAAAGCCCTAGCCCTGTCAGGACTTGAGACAGGTAATCGGTATTGCGACGCCTGCTTCTGTTTACGTTTGTTACCGGCCTTGAAGCTGGTCTCTCAGGGCAAGATTACGAAACCCCCAGTCCTGCCAAGACGTGCGACAGGTAGGCGTTGTTTCGGCTTGCCCGCTTTTGCTTGCGTTTCATCCCGGCCTTGAAGCTGGTCTCTCCCTTCAACGCATTGAAGGCGATATGCCGGATGGTGGCCATATTCTCGCCGGCCTGCTCACGGCGGATGCGGCAGTCGTCTTCACGCATGCTCACATCCAGTTGCCAGTGCAGTTGGGATTCTATCGACCAGTGCGAGCGGGTCGCTTCCAGCAGCTCCTTGGCCGACGACAACTTGGCCGAACTGATGTAGTAGCGCACCTTGATGTCCTTGGCCGGTTCGCCGCCCACTTCCCGCACTGCCGCCACTATCCCCAGCGTCTTCAGCTCCGGCCATTCAAACACCAGGTCACCCAGGATGGACAAGTCGTCCACCGCCAGGCTCAGCCGGGTTTCCTTGCGGCCATGGCCACTTTCCTGCGTGCTGTAGCTGTCACTATCGGGATGTTGGAACATCTCCATGCGGAAGTCGTTGTTAAAGGCTTCCTCTAATTTAGGCTGGTTGCTCTTTACCGCCAGCAGGTAGTCCGCCCACTTGTTGATCACCTTCTAGGCGATGGCCCGCTGGCTGATGGAGAGGTGCTGCAAGAGGCCGAGTCCGTTCATGGCGATCATCTGTCGTTGAAAAGACAGCATAGGTTCACAGCTGATATTGATCGTCAAAGCGATCCTTCCCCATCGAGATATTTCTTCCAAAAGTGTGCTCTCCGCTGTACAACATGGCTGTCAGTGTTTAAATTTTTAGTACGCCGAAAGCCTTATCCCATAAGGCTTTTTCATAATCTTGCCCTGAGAAAATATGGCCCCATAGGCCGAGTTTATTGATGGCAATTAATACAACTACTTTTTATAGTGCTACAACACCGTTATCTGAGCATTTTCATAGTCTATAAATACTGGATTGAATACGCTTTTCCAGTTGTTAATGGCGTTGATAACGTCAAAGATTAAGTCGCTTAAAATGTTATAATAATCCGGATTGATAACATAAGCAGGTAATGGTGATGCTTTAACTGCTGCTTGTGGTGCCGGTTTCACATCCAGCAGCGCAGGTTCTTCGGCTTCGTTTTCTGTAAACAGCAAGGCACTGATAGCTGGCTGTTCGCTGAAAACTCCAATATTAAAACCATGCAGATTAATGCTGGTTCTACAGAATACATCTGCATGATGATTAAAAAATGCCACCAGCTGGCTGATGGTTTCTATCAAGTAAATAATGGCTCGTACTTGTTCATCCTCCAATCGTTGCATGATAAATGCGTTAGCAAGCAGGCTTTGCAAATGCTCCAGTTCTCCTGCCAACGATAACTCACTCAGCTGAAATTCCAGGTAACGGGCATCGGTCAGGTTTTCAAATATACTGGCATATTCAAAGCTTAATAAATCGTCATCATTCTGGAAATTTTCTTCTGTATCTTCATGCTGCTGTTGATGAAATTTAATCCTGATATTTTCTATATCAGCATCGTCTATCAGGATGCTGCCTTTTTCAAAGTAACCAAAGGCACCTTCCATCAACAACTCTAACTTGGTTTTTACTGCAGCAATGCTGGTTTGCACTTTTCTTTCAGCAAACTCATAAACACTTAGGTTTAGCTTTTTTTGAGATTTCTTTTGCCATACTTCATAGCTGATAAAAACCAGCGGAATGGATATCAAACCGCCTGCTATACCAATCACCAGGCTTTTGATATCGTCTTTTAACAGCTCGCTGGCTAATAAAAACAAGCTCACGCCTGCTGCAATCACCAACAGCTTAGGCCATAAATTATGAAAAAAGGTTTTTAATTTAGGTGTATTCATAATAATACTGAATAATGCCCTTTAACAGGAAAGCGTTGTTCCGGCTGAGCATACTCCGCAGGGATTCTTGCAAGCATAGCAATACACCTGAATAATATAGTCGTTAGCAGTGTTCTGAAAGTGTTACCCTGATACTGTTTTTTTGAATCTGACGGTTACAAACCCCAATGCTTCGCGCACTTCCGCTCTGAAGCTGAATAATGCTGCAACAAGCAGCAAGCACCAAAATGCCAGCATGAATGAATAAATAGTCTCGCCATATAGCGTAAAGGCGCTGGCCCCTGCTACTACCAGCGCTGAGTATCCATAAAGCAACAGCCTTGGCATTGGTTTCCACAGGTAAATTGAAAACTCGGTACGCAGTACGAAGAACACCCAAAAAGATATACAAGTACTGACCGCCGCGCCTGCAGCACCAAAGGTTGGGATCAGCAGCCAGTTGCCTGCAAGGTTAACTAAAAAAGCAATGAGTGCGGCCGACATGGCGAAACTGCTGCGGCGTGAGATGCCAATGCCTACCACGGTGGTTTCCGACAAGACGTAAAGCAAGGGAGCACCAAGACACGAAACCAGGATCCATTGCACTGCCATATAGTTGGCTGGCAAAAACAGTGTCACTACCCATGACAGCAGGCCCGCAAAGCAAAATAACAATACAACCAGACCGAGTATGTAGCGACTTACCTTGTGTACGTTTTCAAGCCCTTCACCTTGGCTGGCCCATTTGTAAACTGTTGGAGCCCATACAGTAGAAAAAACACTTTGCAGAATGGTCGCTGCTCCGGCAAAGCTCACGGCTACTGAGTAGACGCCAAGCTCTTCAAAACTTGCCAGTGTACGTAAAAATACCTTGTCGATGGCGGTAAGGCCCCAGTAGGCAATGCCTCCCAGTATTAAAGGCATGCCAAATTTCAGCATGCTTTTAAGGTGCTGCCAATCCAGTGATGTGCGTAACCCAGCTATCCACTCTTTACGGGTATTGAACGCAAACACAACACAGACTAACAGCAAGGCAATGGTGTTTGCCAAAACAAGATTGGTCAGACTTTTATCAGCTCTCAATAATACATAACCGCTAATAATGGCGATCAATACTAGCTTGGGTAATAACTGACTCAGTGAGAATGCCAGCCCCCGCTCGTTCATCCGTAGTACCAATGACAGAAAACGGGATATGAACGCAGCCAGTAAGGCAGTAACTATAAGCAAGCTTAAATACCAATCAGGCCGTTCAAACAACCAATTAGCCAGGGTGCCGCCAAATAACAGCAATATAGCCAGGGTAAGCAGCAGTAAAAACAAACCCGGCAACAGAGCGCGCTTTAGAAGTGCCGGTTTATCATTCGCCTCATGGAACTCACGCACATAGGCCTGATCCAGCCCCAGGCTGAACAGCAGTGTGCTGAAGCCAATGGTAACCTGCAGCATTGCCATTCTGCCCACATCTTCCTGCGAAAAAAACCAGGTGATGATCGGCAACGTGATCAAGCCCAGCAATGCGCCACCGATAGGGCCGATGGCGAAGGCAGCTATTTTACGTGGGGTCACGCGTAAAACTCATTAACAGCATCAATCACTTGCTGCTGTTCCGCTTGGCTGATACCAAACCACAGAGGCAAGCGGATAAGCCGTTCACTTTCTGTGGTGGTGTAATTATCTTCTCCATTGAAATAGCCCAACTGCAGGCCAGCACGAGCACTGTGCAGTGGCACATAGTGAAACACGGCCAGAATATCATTTTTCTTGAGATGATCGAGTAACTGGCTGCGCTCATCAAGATCAGCCGCTTTCAGGTAAAACATATGCGCGTTGTGCTGGCAGTGTTCCGGTAGTGTTGCCAGCTGAATTTTGCCTGCCTGAGCCAGAGGAGCCAGCTTGTTCAGGTAGTATTGCCAGGCAGACAGACGAGCGTTGTTGATCTCATCAGCTTTTTCCAGCTGGCCCCAAAGATAGGCGGCCTGCAGCTCGCTGGGCAGGAAACTGCTGCCAATGTCTACCCAGCTGTATTTGTCTACCATGCCACGAAAGAACTGGCTGCGGTTGGTGCCTTTTTCACGAATAATTTCGGCACGCTCTTTAAAGCGGCTGTCGTTGATGATCAGCAGACCACCTTCACCACCACTGGTGTAGTTTTTGGTTTCGTGAAAGCTGAACGCACCCAGATGACCAATGCTGCCAAGTGCCCTGCCCTTGTAGCTGCTCATCATGCCCTGTGCGGCATCTTCCACCACAAAGAGTCCATGACGTTCGGCAATGGCCATAATGGTATCCATTTCGCAGCCTACGCCGGCGTAATGAACCGGCACTATGGCCTTGGTTTTATCGGTAATGGCCGCTTCAATTTTGGTTTCGTCGATATTCATGGTATCCGGGCGAATATCAACAAATACCATTTTTGCACCACGCAAGGCAAAGGCGTTAGCCGTGCTTACAAAGGTGTAGCTGGGCATGATGACTTCATCGCCAGGCTGTATATCAATAAGAATGGCGGCCATTTCCAACGCTGCGGTGCAAGATGGCGTAAGCAGCGTTTTAGGTGCATCAAGCTGTTGCTCAAACCATGTCTGGCATTTTTTAGAGAAGGGGCCATCACCAGACATATTATTGCTCTGCATGGCTGCAATAACATATTGTTGCTCATTGCCAGTATAAGGAGGCTTATTGAATGGGATCATTGTCAATCTCTTTCAGGAATTCGGTTTCAAGTGCAAGTAAATCTTTTTTACGTTCTTTTACTCGACGAGCAGGATTGCCAACATAAATACCCCATGGCTGAGTGCTCTTATTGACCAAGGTCATTGCGCCCACAGAGCAGCCTTCACTCACTTCAACTCCGGGAAAAATGATAGAGCCTGCCCCTACGATTACATGCTTACCTAACAAAATAGAGCTTTTCTTTTCCCGCTTATATTTACTTGGAATATTTGGATTGGTTAATGTTCTTCCAGAATAATCATCAGACTGAGTAAAAACCTGAACTTGATAAGCTAGTCCAGAAAAATCACTCATAACAATACCCTCTTCTCCACCAGCCAATAAACACTGTGGCGCAACATGAACAAACCGGCCAATCCTTACATTCCCAGAAATAATACAAAAATCATCTATTCGGCTATAATCACCCAACTCTATTAACTCAGGATTATATATACTAGCCTTGTCGCTAACCTTGATGTTTTTACCTAATTTTTTAAAACCAACTGTTTCAAGCTGCTCTCTGGTAAGGTAAGCCATTGCCCTCTCCAAATATGTGCGAAAGCTGTTCCAAAAGAGTTTCTTTTGAGAAGTGCTCTTTAATTTTTAATTTATTACTCTCAGTCAAATTATCAGCTAACACTGAGATATCACCACACCGAACACTTTTAACCTTTATATTCAATGATTTAAAAAACTGCCACTGCGATGTATCCTGCTGAAGATAAACAGTTTTACCTAACCCTAACAAGGTTATGGTATTCCCCATACCTTGCTGACGCCTGTGATTAAAAACAGCAATATCAATATCGCCCAGAAACTTCAAATAATCATCAATCGGTATAAAATCTGTTAATGGATAGAACTTATCACCAAACCATTCTCTCCCCAGCCTAATTACTTTCTCAGCATGTTGCTGATCACCATAGGACAAGGGAACAAATATTTTTATATCCTGTTCTTTGTAAGGTAATAATTTTTCCAGCACCTCAATATGATTATTACTTGGGTCGGCAGAGTTGCCCACCTGTATATTTAATGTGCTACTGGCTTTAGGCTCTAACTTAAGTTCTTTATACAGATTACTGGTGTACATAAGACATTCATGATACTGCCCTTTGGCACCATACCATTGGCGGGCAAGCTCTACATCACCAGATATATAAGTTACCAAATGCCCCATGTTTTTTATAACCGGTCGCCGGAAGAACTCTTTTACTTTCCACTTCCAGTTTTTCTCACCCAGCTGATAGGTATAAAGATCTCCCCCCCACATTACCCAGTAGCATTTTTTGAGCAACCAGGGCATGCAGAAAAGCATAACGACTACGTATGGATTAAAAAGACCATGTAGAATAACTTTATCTGCCTTATGCAGTTGAACAGCAAGATACAGCAGCCCTTTTGGCCTTCCTGCTTTTGTTCTTTTTACCTGGTAAATGTTATTGCTAGTCTGATATGGATATTTTTCTTTATCACCGCTCAGCCAAAACTGGTGCTTTGATGAATCGAAGTGTTCATTTATCAGCTCGATAAAGGGAGGGATAAACTTATCCAGACTGGCCACATGCAAAATCATCAGTCCTCTTGCTCCTCTTGCACCAAGGATAACAAATACTGACCGTAGCTGTTTTTACTGAGGCGGTGGCCAACCAGACTCAGTTGCTCTTTACTAAGCCAGCCATTATAAAAGGCGATTTCTTCAAGGCAGGCCACCTTGTAGCCCTGGCGTTTTTCAATGGTTTCCACAAATTGGGCTGCTTCCAACAGGCTGTCGTGGGTGCCGGTGTCCAGCCAGGCAAAACCCCGGCCCAGCAATTCTACTGACAGTGCCTGCTGCTCAAGATAGGCATTATTTACACAGGTAATTTCAAGTTCACCGCGGGCAGAAGGCTGCACCGACTTGGCGATTTCCACCACCTGGTTATCGTAAAAATACAGCCCGGTAACAGCATAATGGGACTTAGGCTTAGCTGGCTTTTCTTCGATGGAAATGGCTTTTTTGTTTTCATCAAATGCCACCACGCCAAAGCGCTCGGGATCCTTTACCTGATAGCCAAACACCCTGGCACCGTGCGTGAGCTTGGCTGCATCGCGCAGCATAGGGCCAAAACCCTGGCCATAAAAAATATTGTCACCCAGTACCAGGCAAACAGGATCCTGCCCAATAAAGTCTTCACCAATAATAAAGGCCTGAGCCAGGCCATCTGGGCTGGGCTGCACCGCATAGCTGAGGTTAATACCAAACTGGCTGCCATCGCCCAGCAAACGTTCAAACCCTGCTTTATCTTCCGGTGTGGTGATGATCAGAATGTCCCGAATGCCCGCCAACATCAGCACCGACAGGGGATAGTAGATCATAGGTTTGTCGTAAATGGGCAGCAACTGCTTGGAAATACCCATGGTAATGGGATAAAGCCGGGTGCCGGAGCCGCCGGCCAGAATGATGCCTTTCATGGACGTATCCAGGTTGGTATGCAGGGCACGGTTATGCATAAGTTACTCCCAGGCGTTCACGTTGATAGCTGCCATCCTGTACTCGCCGGCACCATTCCAGGTTGTTTAAATACCACTGCACGGTTTTGCGAATGCCGGATTCAAAGGTCTCAACCGGCTTCCAGCCCAGTTCCCGCTCAATTTTACTGGCGTCTATGGCGTAGCGGCGGTCATGGCCGGGGCGGTCACTTACATGAGTGATCAAGCTGGAAGCTGGAAGCTGGAAGCTGGAAGTTTTTGGTGCCAGTTCATCCAGCAGGGTGCAGATGGTTTGTACAACTTCCAGGTTGGTTTTTTCGTTGTGACCGCCGATGTTGTAGGTTTCGCCTACTTTGCCGACCGTCACTACTTGGTAGAGTGCACGGGCATGGTCTTCCACATAGAGCCAGTCGCGGATCTGGTCGCCTTTACCGTAAATGGGCAGGGGTTTGCCTTCCAGGGCGTTGAGGATCACCAGCGGTATCAGCTTTTCCGGAAAATGGTAAGGGCCGTAGTTGTTGGAGCAGTTGGTGACCAGGGTTGGCAGCCCGTAGGTGCGTCGCCAGGCCCGCACCAAATGATCGGAGCTGGCCTTGCTGGCGGAATAGGGGCTGCTGGGGGCGTAGGGGGTGGCTTCGGTAAACAGCGTTTGGTGCGCGGCTTCGTCTTCTTCCGGGTGCGGCAGGTCGCCGTACACTTCGTCGGTTGAGATGTGGTGAAAACGGAACACTTGTTTGCGCTCTGCACTCAGGCCATTCCAATAATGCCGCGCAGCTTCCAGAAGGGTGTAGGTGCCCACTATGTTGGTGGTGATAAATTCCGCCGGGCCATCGATAGATCTGTCTACGTGGCTTTCTGCTGCCAGGTGCATCACCGCATCCGGCTGGTGCTCGGCAAATACGCGCTCCAGTTCGGGCCGGTTGCAAATGTCCACCTGCTCAAAGGCGTAGCGGGCGCTGCCACTTATCTCTGCCAGGCTTTCCAGGTTACCGGCATAGGTGAGCTTGTCTACGTTCACCACGCTGTCTTGGGTGTGCCGGATAATATGGCGAATGACGGCCGAGCCAATAAAACCGGCGCCGCCGGTGACCAGGATTTTCATTAGTCGCTCCCGAACAGGTCTCTGGTATATACCTTGTCTGCTACGTCCTGCAGCTCGGCGGAAGGACGGTTGGCCACAATCACCTCCGCCAGCTGCTTGAATTCTTCCAGATTGTTCACCACCCGGGAGTGGTAGAACTCGGGCTCGGTGAGCACCGGCTCGTATACGATCACTTCCACGCCCTTGGCTTTTATGCGTTTCATCACGCCCTGGATGGCGGAGGCGCGAAAGTTGTCCGATCCCGCTTTCATTACCAGCCGGTAAATACCCACTACCCTGGGGTTCTTTTTAAGGATGGCGTTGGCAATAAAGTCTTTGCGGGTGGTGTTGGCGTCCACTATCGCCTGGATGATGTTGTTGGGCACGTCCCGGTAGTTGGCCAGCAGTTGCTTGGTGTCTTTCGGCAAGCAGTAGCCACCGTAGCCGAAGCTGGGGTTGTTGTAGTGGTTGCCAATGCGCGGGTCCAGCCCCACCCCTTCTATAATCTGGCGGCTATCCAGGCCATGGCTTTCGGCGTAGCTGTCCAGCTCGTTAAAGTAGGCCACGCGCAGGGCCAGGTAGGTGTTGGAAAACAGCTTTACTGCCTCGGCCTCGGTGCTGTGGGTGTAGAGCACCGGCACGTCTTTTTTAATGGCGCCCTGCAGCAGCAGGCCGGCGAATTGTTCCGCCCGCTCGCTTTGTTCGCCCACGATGATGCGGGAAGGATAAAGGTTGTCGTGCAGGGCCTTGCCTTCGCGCAAAAATTCGGGGCTGAAGATAATGTTGTTGCTGCCGGTTTGTTCCTTGAGCCTTTGGGTGTAGCCCACCGGGACTGTGGATTTGATCACCATCACCGCGTTGGGGTTGATGGCCATTACGTCTTTTACCACCGCTTCCACGCTTTGGGTGTTGAAGTAGTTGGTATCGGGGTCGTAGTCGGTGGGTGTTGCTATCACCACAAAGTCAGCGTTGCGGTAGGCCTCTTCCTTGCTGGTGGTGGCGCAAAAGTCGATGGGCCTGTTTTGCAGGAAGTCGGTGATGTCGGCATCCACGATGGGCGATTGCCGGTTGTTCAGCAGTGCTACTTTTTCGGGGATGATGTCGAGGGCCACTACTTCGTTATGCTGGGCGAGCAGCATGGCGTTGGAGAGGCCGACGTAGCCGGTGCCGGCGATGGCGATTTTCATCTGTTTTTGCCTGTTAAGTTTGGTGTTGTTGTTCCTGGTTCCCGCTGCGCGGGAAGTGGCGGGCGGGCCGCCCGCGCTCCAAGGATCGAGTTGCTTCTGGCTTTTGGCTTTAGGGCAACACCCCCACCCGGCCTCCCCCTCGCTCTTCCTCGCTGGGGTGCCTGTTGGTCCGCTGTTTAGGGGGAGGGGCGGATCGAGTTTTTTGGTCGATTGGAGTCGACCCCTACGGGGTTCCCGCTTCGCGGGAGGATATTTCTGGCCTATGGCAGGTAGTTTTTGGCGAAGTCGTTCAGTTGTTTCAGTATGTCCAGCATTTGTTCTGCCATGCCAAAGGCGGCGTTCAGCAGTTCGGCTTGTATTTCGCTGTCTTGCGGGTAGTCGTGGGCAAACTGGTTACGCATTTCCCGCAGTTGCAGCCATTGCTCCGCGCTGTTGATGGCGCCGATTTTTTCCAGCCGGTTCAGTTTGTCGATAAAGGTGCTCAGGCTGCCCTGCTCTTTGGTGAGCTCAAGTATGGCCGGCATCAGCCTGGCGCCCATGGCGTCCTGCAGTTTGGAAAAGCGCACGATGAACTGGTCCATTACCGCCAGGTCTACCGCATCCAGTTGTTGCAGTGTTGCCGGGGTAAAGGGCTGTTTGTCCGCCAGGGTGTGCATGGCCCAGCTCAGGCGCTCGGCGTGGGTGTGGCAAATGTCCTGAATCCCCTGGAATACGGTGCTGTTCATAATTCGATTCCGCTGGTTTTGGCGATGTCGTAAATGGGCTGCCGCGGCCCCTGATGGCGGTTGATGACCAGGTCTATTTTTTGGTCGCCCAGGGCTTGGTGCAGTTCTGCCATGGCGGCCAGCCGGGCGGCAACGATGTCTTTGGCACTTTGGTATTCGGGCTCCAGGTACAGGTCTATATCGCCGCCTTTGGCCTGGTCGTTGATACGGGAGCCAAACAGCCAGATCCTGCTGCCCTGGCCGAAGTGTTTTTTCAGGATGCCGGTAATGTGCCGATGCTGTTCCGGTGTTATGCGCATCTTGCTGGCTCCTTGATTGGTGAATCAATCATGTTTAACTGCTTGGCCTGGGGCAACACCCCCACCCGGCCTGCCCCTGGCTGGTCCCCACTGTTGTTTTGGTCGACTGAAGTCGACCCTACGGGGTTGCCGCCTTCGCGGGTTGTTTTCATTCTAGGGCTTGATAGCCCTTATCACACCGCTTTGGCTCAGTTTTTGCTGTATGTTGCGGTAGGTATCCACCATGTTGGGGATGAGCCCATGGGCGGCCTGCAGGGCCTGTAAAAAATCCCGGGCCAGGGGTTGGTATTGGTGCACCATGCGGTTGCGCAGGTTGCGGGCGGCCAGCCAGTCTTGGGCGGACCATAGCAGGCCCAGTTTTTCTGCCTTGTTCAGGTTATCGAGCGCACTGCCGGTGCGTTCTGCCAGGGCCTTGAGGGTGGCCGGGATCAGTTTGTCTCCCAGGTTGTCTTGCAGGCGGGCAAAACGGGATACAAATGCCTCCAGGGTTTCGGCGGCGGCATCGTCGTTCGCCAGGCCGTTGAACCAGGCTTCGTCCATGGGGTAGGCAAACAGGCGTTTTTCTGCCCGCTGCAGCCAGTGGATTTCCCTTTGTACTACCTCAAGCAGATTAAGCAGTCTGAGTTGTTCCGGATCTTGCTGCATGGCGGTGAGTTCTATGCCTTCTCGTTTGGCTATTTGGTGTATGGGCTGGGGTTGTGTTTGTGGATCCAGCAGCAGCACATCTATTTTTTGTTCGCCCAGGGCCAGTTGCAGTGCGGCGTTGAACTGCGCCGCCGCCAGCATGTGGTTGTTAACCGCGGTGCTGCTTTCTACCAGCAGATCTATGTCGCCACCCTGTTTTTGATCGTTGGCGCGGGAGCCGAACAGCCACACTTTTACGCTTGGTCCAAATTGTTTTTGGGCCAGGGTGATGATGGTGTTGTGCTGTTGTTCGGTAATGCGCATTGTGCTGGCACCGGTTTTTGGTTGACTGAAGTTTTTTGGTCGACTGAAGTCGACCCTACGGGGTTCCCGCTTCGCGGGAAGTGGCGGGCGGGCCGCCCGCGCTCCAAGGTGTGGGTTGTTTTTGGTTGCTGGCTTCTGGCTTTAGGGCAACACCCCCACCCGGCCTCCCCCTCGCTCTTCCCCGCTGGGGTGCCTGCTTGGCCGCTGCCAAGGGGGAGGGGCGGATCGAGTTGCTTTTGGCTTCCGGCGGCGTTTGGGTACGCTACCGCCCGTGGAGTTGTTTGGCGTTGCTCCCATTGCCGGTTTTGCTTGTTTTGGCCCTTGCCCGGCCGCCCGCGTTCCATTGCTCCATTGAGCGGGTTGTTTTGGTCGACTGAAGTCGACCCTACGGGTTCCCGCTTCGCGGGAAGTGGCGGGCGGGCCGCCCGCGCCCCATTGCTCCATTGAGCGGGTTGTTTTTGGCTTCTGGCTCTCGGCTTTTAAAGCAGGTCGGTGCGTTGTAGCCGGGTTAGTAATTGCTCGGTATCTTGCCTGCTGCGCGCGGTGTGGCTCAGGCCGTGGTTCACGGCCTGGGCCACCGTGGCCTGCTGCTGTGCATTCAGGGTGTGCCAGCTTACCAGGCCCAGCCAGGCGGTTTGCTGGTAGGCCAGGGCCCGCCAGGGCGCCAGTTCAAAGCCGCGGGTCAGTGCCTGTTTAAATTCGTCGTCCAGCTCGCCCTGGCGCAGTTTGGCGGTGGCCAGGTTGATGTGGCTAAAAGGCCATTGCGGGCGGCTGGCAATGGCCTGGCGATAGGCGGCTATGGCATTGGCGCGGCTCTGCATGGCCGCGGGGCTGGACATGGGCTCGTTGATTTGCTGCCAGTCGTATACCCGGCCCAGCCTGTCGTAATAGCCGCCATTGGCGGTGGGGTAAAGGGCAATGGCGCTTTGGGCGGCCTGTTCGGCCACTTGCCAGGCGGCGGCCGGGGGCTGGCTATTTTTGGCGGCCCAGTCGTCCAGGAACAGGTCGGTCTGGTGCAGGTAGGCGCCGGCCAGGGTCATGCGGGCGCCGGTGTAGATCATGCCCAGGGCCAGCAGGAGCATGGCGGCCAAAATAAGGTATTGCTTTGGACGCGCTGTGCGCGAAATGCGGGCGGGCCGCCCGCGGCCCAGAGCTTGGGTCATGGGTTTTGCTCCCGGAACAGCGGTTCGCTGATGTTCCAGGGATTAACACTGGCCAGTTGCATGGCGGCCACGTCACCTACTATTTTGGCGGCGGCTTCGCGTCCTTCCTTGAGCATGGGGGGGCGGTATTTTACGTTGTGGGCGTCGCTGGCCAGCACCGTTACTATGCCTTCTTTCAGCAGTTGCTCGGCTATGTCGCGGCTGGTTTCACCAAAATAGCCACACACAGAGGCGGCGGTCACCTGGAACAGGCAGCCCTGGGCAATAAAGGGGGCCAGTTTGCGGTGGCTTTGCTGAATGCCCCTGTTGCGCTCGGGGTGGGCAATCATCGGCATTATGCCCTGCTTCAGCAGCCACTGGGTGAGCTTGTCGGCGCCAAAGGGCACCTCGTTGTGGGGGAATTCCAGCAGCAGCACCGGTTTGCCCTGCCACTGGCCCAGGTAGGGAATTTCCTGGTTCATGACCTGTTGCATCACTTCCAGGCCAAAGCGAACTTCGGCGCTCATGGCAATGTGCAGCGGTATCTGGTGCTCCATCAGTGCCGCCTTGAGCAGGTTAAAGGCGGCACTGATGGAGGCACGGTCGTTGTCGAACTTGCCCGGCTGCATGTGCGGGGTGCACACGCAGTGGGTAATGCCATTGGCCACCACCGCCCGGGCCAGCTCCAGGGCGTCCGCCAGGGTGGCGGCGCCGTCGTCTATGCCCGGCAGCAGGTGGTTATGAATATCAACAAGCCGTGCCGCCATGGATCAGGCCTCTGCCTTGGTACTGCTGTAGCCGTAGTAGTCGTAGTAACCACCGTAGCTGTAGCCGTATTTGGCGGCCTTTTTCACGTCCAGCTGGTTGAGCACCACGCCTTTTACCGGCGCGCCCATTTGCAGCAGTTTGCCAATGCCGGCTTTTACGTGCGGAATGCTGGTGGCTTCGCTCTTCACCACGTAGATCACGGCGTTGGCATGGCGGCTCAGCACCAGGGCGTCGCTCACCGCCTGGGTGGGGGCGGAGTCGATGATCACCCGGTCGTACTTGTCGGCCAGTACCTTGATGATGCTGGCAAAGCGGTCGGAAGACAGCAGCTCCAGCGGGTTGGGCGGCACCGTGCCGGCGGGCATAACGTCTATGCCGTCGGCCTGCTGAATGCACTCGTCCAGCTTGGCGGTGCCGGCAATCAGGTTGGCCAGGCCCGGCGTTCCCACCGGAAACTCGTAGTTCTTGGCCACGGTGGGCCGGCGCATGTCGGCATCTACCAGCAGCACCCGTTCCATCTGCCCCAGGGCATTGGCCAGGTTGCTGGCCACCGAGCTCTTGCCCTCGCCGGGCACGGAAGAGGTCACCACCGTTACCTTGTAGGGGTTGTCTATGCCCGACAGCACCAGGCTGGTACGAATGGTGCGCACCGCCTCGCTGAAGGGTTTGTTGCCCCCCTGTTCAAACAGCTTGGCCACGTTGTTGTTCTGCTTGCCCTTAAGCAGCGGCAGTATGCCCAGCACCGGCAGGTTGAGCTTGTTTTCAATTTCTTCGGTGCCCTTGAAGGTGTTGTTGAGCATCTCCAGCAGCAGCGCCAGGCCCACGCCCACCATCAGCGCCAGCAGGGTGGCCAGGGCGACAATCAGGCTCTTTTTGGGCTTGATCGGCTGGCTCGGCACCACCGCCTGGTCCACGATGCGGGCGGATACGGTTTCCAGATCCTGGGTGGCGGTGGTTTCCTTCAGCCGGGTCATAAAGGTGTCGTACAGCGAGCGGTTGGTTTCTACCTCGCGCTGCAGTTCGCGCAGGCGAAACTCGTTGCGGCTGATGTTCTGAATTTGCTCTTTGTTCTGCTCAAAGCTGCTTTGCAGGCCGCGTTCGTTGGCCAGGGCCAGTTGGTAGCTGTTTTCTATGCTGGCCACCACCTGTTCCACCTGGGCGCGCAGGCTGGCCCGAGCGGAGTTCAGGTCACTCTGGGCGGCCACCATGGCGGGGTGCTTGGCGCCGTAGCGGCGGCTTAGCTCCTGCACCCGCGCGCTGGCGGTGGCTTCGGCGGCCTTAAACTGGGCCACCACCGGGTCGGCCATTACCGCCGGCACGCTGGCCAGGCGCATATAGCCGGCGCTTTTCATGGCGGCCACCTGGTTATACATGCTTTCGGCGGCGTTGCGCTCGCGACGGGCATCGGTCAGTCGCTCGCCGGTATTGCTCAGTTCGCTGGCGCTAACGGTGGTAATACCGCCCAGGTTAACCAGGTTTTCCTGCTCCATAAAGGCCTGCAGCCGGGCTTCGGAGTCTTCCAGCTTGCCTTTAAGGCCGCCCAGTTGTTCGTTCATCCAACTGGTGGCGGTTTGGGTCATGTTGAGCTTGGCTTCCAGCTGGCTTTCTATGTAGCCCTGGGCCAGGGCGTTGGCCGCCATGGCGGCGGTGTGGGCATCGGCCATGTCCACGCTTACCTGCACCAGTTGGGTTTTGCCCTGGGGCGCCACGGTAATGCGCTCGCGAAAGCTACGCACCACGGCATCAAAAATTTCGGCCTCGCTGGGGGGCGTTTGCGGCTCCAGATCGCCCGGCATAATAAAGGGCTTGATGCCGCTCAGCCAGCCGCGCCAGTTCAGCAACGGCTCGGGCTGCTGGCGGGGGTCGAACTCGGGGTGGGTGTCCAGTGCCAGCTGGCGCACTACCCGTTCGGCCAGGGCGCGGGACTTCAGCAGTTCGAACTGGGTTTGCAAATATTCGCTGCCGGCACCTTCAATGCCGTATACCTGCTCGATGGACACCACATTGGCGGACTTGTTTTCAATCAGCAGGGTGCTGCTGGCACGGTAGATGGGGGTAATGTTGAATACCACCAGCACGGTGAGCATGGCCACCACCAGGGTGAGGGTAATAATGCTCCATTTGCGGCGGTAAATGCTGCGCCACAGGGCCAGCAGGTCTATTTCGTCGTCGCTGCCGGTGCCGCTGTTGTTAAAGCCGGGGAATTTGCTCATGTCCATGCTTAGAAGAAACTCTGATCAATGGTAATAATGTCGCCCGGCATAACCGGTGTATCCAGGGTGGCTTTGCGGGGGGTGCGGCCAGGATCGTTGTCGTGAATGATGCTAAAGGCACTGCGCGAGGCGCGCTCGCTAAAACCGCCGGCCAGGGCCACCGCCTTGCGCAGGGTCATGCCCGGCTGAAACGGGTAGCCGCCGGGGTTGCGCACTTCGCCGTTTACGAAAAATTCGCGATATTCCAGTATGCTTACCGTCACCTTGGGATCAATCAGGTAGTCGCCCCGCAGGCCGTTGGCTATTTGGGCTTCCACCTGTTTGGCGGTTTTGCCCTTGGCGTTAATGGAGCCTAAAAACGGGTAGGAAAAAGTGCCGGCGTCGTTCAGGCGGATCTGTTCAATGCTGAGATCAGGTTCGCCGAACACACTTACCCGCAGCAGGTCGCCGGAGCCCAGGGTATAGCTGGAGTCGGTCTGGGCCATGGCGGTCCCGGTAAAGGTGAACACCAGTAAAAGAAGCAGGGATTGCAGCAGCTTCATGGTCATTTACATCCTGTTTTTAGGCTCATTACAAAAAAGGCTAACACCGGCAAGGTGTTAGCCTTGCCGGTTTAAGGGGTGCCGTTACAGGCTGATATTGGCGTTTACGAACACCTGGTTACGGTCGTAGCTGTCGGTGGCCGAGTTGGAGCTGTTGTCTTTATGGGTGTAGCCCACGCCCAGGTCCAGCCAGCGGCGCATCTTGTAGTTTACGCCGATGTTGTATACGTCCAGATCATCCTTGCGGCCTTCGCGGCCGCCACCCTTGTAGGCCTTTTCGGTGAGGCTGTAGCCCAGGTTGCTGGTGATGCGCGGAGTCCAGTCGTGTTCCCAACCGATACCGTAGCTGTCGGTGTCGATGTAATCTTCGGTGGCGCTGCCTTCTTCGGCGCGGCTGCTGGTATTCAGCTTGACCCGGCTGTAGGTAAGCGGCTCCCAGGTAATGCCGGCTTCCCAGGTGGAGTTGTTCGGGTCATTCTTGGTGGCGTCGTTGAAGTCTTTGTCTTCAAAACCCACTTTTACGGTACCGCTGGTCTTGGCGGTGGCCTGCCAGGTGGCACCCAGCAGGTAGCGCCAGGAAGTGCTGTCCAGGTTGGCGGTTTGGTAGTCGTAGTCGTTGCGCTGGATCTCGGCCAACAGGCGGGTCTTGGGACCAATACGGTAGTAGGCGGTGGTCACCAGGCTCAGGGTGTCGCGATCTTTTTCACGGGTAAGGGAGCCGCTGTCGCGGTTGTTGGTGTAGCGGCGCCACTCGTGGTTGGCGCCCAGCTCCAGCTGCATTCTGGCCGCTTCGGCACCAAAGCCGTACAAACCGCCCAGGTTGGTGGTGTGATACTTGTTGCCTACTTCATCGTTCTGGCGGTTGGTGCTGTCGCGGGTGTCCTGCTGGCGGTTGTGGCCGGCGTTCAGGTCCAGGCGATTGCGGGCGTTGAACTCCATGTGGCTGTTGGCCGAGACAAAATGGTCGGTTTTGTCGTCATCATGGCTGGAATGATAGGTCGTGTTGTTGAAGCGGTAGTTGAACTGGTAGGTGTTCAGCCGGTCGCGCGCTGCCAGGGTAAAGCTGGGCTCGATGCTGGTTACCCAGGAAGATTGCTCTTCATCGCCGGCCAGGCCTGAGGCTTCCCAAATGTTGTCGTCGTAGGTTTCGCTGAGCTTGACGGTAGGGATAAAACCTACACCACCCAGGTCTACCGCCTGCGGTTCAATGGCGGCCGCCTGGCCAGCAAACAGAATGCCGGTGGCCACTGCCGACAGGGTGAACAACTTGTTTTTTTTATGCATAGTTCAGGATTCCTTCACCTTTTTATCGCTAACCTACCTTCGCGCAATCCAAGACTGCTGATGGTGGACTGGCGGCTTGTGTTTGGGTTTTTCTGCCGCAGCCTGGCGTTAAGCCACACGGCGCACTGCTGTTTTTTGCCTATTGGTACTGCTGCGCCTGCCGCTGTCACACGTGCCAACCAGCACGACCATTCTTTTCGTAGTGAGTTTAACGATGTGTCTGTCACGCTTTGATGACAGTTGCCTCAACACCGGGAAAATCACGCATTTATCCTGTATTATCAAATAGTTACAATAAAATTTGAGCAGCAGGCCATTTTCAGGATCTTTCGGGCGGACATTTTACACACATTCAGCCGTCATAAGGAAGCCCTCTCGGCCACTGTTCATTGATCAACCAAAACGTTAAGGAAAAGTGGCCCCGGGCCGGCACCTGTAGTAATTAAAACTTCATTATGGCCAACTGAAATACCGTTTGAACGGGTACGGGATTTTCCCGGCTAGCCAATTGCCCATATCGCACAGTGCATATACAATCGGAGCTGTTTTTACTTTCCGCTTTAGCTTAAGGTAATTTAGCAAGGCTTTGAAAAACACCATATGGGGTAATGCCTGCATGCTGCCGGCCGTATGGCATGTCGCTTACCGATACAAAGACGAGGATGTTGACTAATGCGTAAAACGCTTACCGCCCTTTCGCTGGCCGCGGCTTTGGCCGCAGGCCCTGCCTTGGCCGACCAGGCTACGCTGGCTGCTTTGCAAGCAGCCGGTATTGAATTAACCGCCGAACAAGCCGACGCCGTACTGGCTGCCGAAGGCGCCGAGGCCATTGCCGCCGCCGTTGCCAGCGTGGCTGCCGCCAACCCGGCCGCCGCTGCCGCCATTGCATCTGCCGCCGCCCAGGCTTCACCCGCCGCCGCTGCCGCCATCGCCGCCTCCGTGGCTGCCGCCGTGCCCGCCGCTGCAGCCCAGGTTGCCGCCTCCGTGGCTGCCGCCGTGCCCGCCGCTGCAGCCCAGGTTGCCGCCTCCGTGGCTGCCGCCGTGCCTGCCGCTGCAGCCCAGGTTGCCCAGGCGGTAGCCCAGGCTGCTCCGCAGGCCGCTACCCAGGTTGCCGCCGCCGTCACCCAGGCCGTGCCGTCTGCCGATGTGGCTGCCGTGCAGGCCGCCGTGGCTGCCGGCGTGGCCGCTGCCGCTACTGCCGGCGGTACCGCTGCTGGTGGCACTACCGGCACCGGCAACACCGGCTCTACCCCGTCTGCCGGTGGTGGTGGCGGTGGCGGCGGTTCTTCCGCCAGCGAAAGCTGAGTTCGACTGTCTTTATTGCCTTAAACGCGCCATCGGGCGCGTTTTTTCGTTTTTAACGGCGCTGTTTAACCTGTTACTGGTGCGCCCCGGACTATAGAATACCCGCCATGTCAGGCTCCTTGGGGCTGTCGCTTGTTGTTACGGAAGCACAATGGAAAAGCGCTCGATTCTCGATTCTTTTGTTTATGTTGGCCTGTTGGGCCTGCTGTTATGGTTGCCTCTGCCCTTGGGCAGCAACCGGGATTGGTCTGTGGGGTTGCTGGTGCTGTTGGTGAGCCTGCTGGGAACGCTCTGGGCCTGGAGCCGCCTGGATAAGGAGCGCCCTTTTGGCCGCGTTTTGGCGGCCGCTGGCCCCATGGTGGCCTTGCTGTTGGCCACCCAGGCCTGGGTGGCTGCGCAATGGTGGCTGGGCCTTAGCCTGGATGTGGGCGCGACTTTCCAGTATTTGATGCTGGGGTTGGCTTATACCCTGCTGTTTGTGATGGTGCTCAGCGTTTTTCATACCCGCCGCAGGCTTACGGTACTGCTGGCGGTGCTGGTGGCCAGCGGTACCTTGCAGGCGTTTGTGGGTACCTTTATGGTGCTTTCAAATCTGGAGTGGGGCTTTTTAACTTCCAAGGCGGTTGCCACCGGCACTTTTGTCAACCGCAATCATTTGGCGGGCTACCTGGAAATAACCCTGGCCTGCGGCATTGGCCTGATGATGGCGTTACGCGACGGCCAGCCATTTAATCTTAAGGCGCTGCTGGAACTGGTTATGAGCCCCAAGGCGCGACTGCGTATCGCCCTGGTTATTATGGTGATAGGCCTGGTAATGACCCGATCGCGCATGGGCAACACCGCTTTTTTCATTAGCCTGGTGGTGATTGGCAGCACTTTTATTTTGCTGAACAAGCAAAACCGCCTAAGAAACGCCGTGCTGCTGAGCAGTTTTATCGCGATTGACATTCTGGTTATCAGTCAGTTTTTTGGCCTGGATGAACTTAAACAGCGTTTGTCCGCCACCCAGGTAGAGGTGCAGCTGGTGGAAGGCCAGCTTAGGGCCAGCAGCAACGATTTGCGCGACGATGCCTACAGGGACGCGCTCCCCGCACTGGAGCAGCACTGGCTCACGGGCAGCGGTGCCGGCAGTTTTGAAGCGATCTTTCCGCAGTATGCAGGGCCCGAGCTGCTTGGCCATTTTGATCATGCCCATAATGACTTTATTCAGTTCGCCCTTGAGTACGGCCTGCTCGGTACCCTGCCGCTGGCGGCCTTTGTATTGCTGGCGTTATGGCATGCCCTGCGGGCGTTATGGCAGCGGGAGTCGTGGTATCGCAGTGGCGTGGGCTTTGCGGCCTGCATGGGGATTGTGTCGTTGATGATCCATTCCTTTACCGACTTTAACCTGCAAATTCCGGCCAATGCCGCTACCTTTGTGGTGTTGTGCGCCATTGCCGTGCTGGCCGGCAAGCACGATAAAACGCGCACCAACCGAACACGCCACTAGCACCGGCTCAGGGCGATGGGTAATGCCATTGCCCATAGTAGGTTGCACTGCCCACGGGCTGGGACAGGTGGCGATACACCTGAGCCTTGCCCTGCTGCAACTGCGCGCGGATCTTGTTGAGCGCCGCGACCGAATAGTGCCCAACCTTGGGATATTCCAGCCGCAGCCTGGCCGCCAGTTCTTCCGCCTGGTGGTCTTTGCCCAACGCCAGTAGGGCAACCAGGTGGTTGTGCATCAGGGTCACTCTGGGCAGGCGAGTGATCAGGGGCTCCGACCAGTTTAAATACGCTTTTACTCCCTCTGGCCGCTGTTGTGTCAACGCCAGGACAAGGTTTTCACTCTGCTGGTAAAGTTGCAGGCGCTCGGGCCAGAACCAGGGGTTGAGCACGGTGCTCAAGCGCCCTGGCCTGCTGTATCCTTCCCGCTGGTAATGGGTCAGTTGATAGGTGGTTTGCAACCCGGTTGCCATATAAAGCACCAGCCCCATCCCGGAGGCCAGCAGTATGCCCCTAAGCGGCCAGGCGGTGGTTACGCTGAGGACCTTGCCTTTGTTGTTTTGGCTATCGAAAAAGTAAAGCAGGATCAGCAGCCAAAGCCAGTGCAATACCGAGTGCTCAAACGGATATTCCGACATCAGGTGGGCCAGCACCGGCAGGCACAGGGCCACCATGGCCAGGCGTTCGCTCCAGGGCAGGCGCCGGAGCAGTTGCCCCACGCCCAGCGCCCAAATCAGCCATGCCAGCAGGGCAACCACGCCACCTTCAACCAACCACAGCAGTATTTCGTTATGGGGATGGTGCAGCCCGCCGGGCATTTGCGGCGCAATGCCACTGCGTACCATGATGCTGGCAGCTTCGGCATAATAGGCGGGTTCAAAGCCGCCATAGCCAATGCCGGCCCAAATGTGCCGGCCAATCAGGCCCAGGGTGGTCAGCCATATTTCGTGGCGTACTCCAAGCTCGCCATACACTTGTAGCATTCGCCGGTGTAAATCGGACTGCAGCAACAACACCACGCCGGCCACAACGGCCATTACCACCACCGCCAGCAGTAACCAGCGTTGCCAGCGGGTGTTCAGGCGCAGCCAGCACACCGGCAACAACAGCAACAGGCCAGCCAGCAAGCTGTACAACCCCGCCCGACTCTGCAGCAGTACTACCAGCACAATGCCGGCCACGGCTGCGGTGCCGCCCCACAGCCACATCAGCCAGTGTCCCCGGCCGGCCCGCGCCACAATGAGCAGGTAAAGCGCCAGCAACACGGCCGATCCTACAAAGCTGGACATAACGTTGCGTTGCATGAATATGCCGTAGGGCAACCTGACGCTGGTGTTGAAGTGAAACCAGTTTTCCGCCGGCAGCAGAAAAAATTGAATAAAGCCAAACAGCATTTGCAGCGAGGCCAGCACCAGCAGGCCGGTTAGCAGCCCCCGGCGCTGTGCGCTGTTGAACCGGCATTGTTGCAACATCAGGTAAAACAGCAGGCCACCGGCCAGCCCCAACAAGCGTGGCAAAGCCTGGATGCGGGTGGTTTCGGCATGGGGGTAAAAGTAGGGAATCCATAACATCAGGGCACCGGCCGCCATGCAAAGCCACCAGCGAGAGGTGATCACTACCGGTTTCACACAACCGGCGCCTGCGGCCAGCATGGCTCCTACGAACAGCCAACTGATGGCGTTGAACGGCAAGTCCAACCCGACGCCACCGAGATGATGGATAAAGACGTGCTGCCCCACCAGGCACCAGAGCGCGAAGATGAGCAGTACCCAGCGGGCGGCGTGTGTGTGCGTTGATGTCATGGAGCCAGCAATAGGAAAATAAGCCGGATGAGTATATCAGCCGATCCTGGCCGGCACACCACCAACACCCCCACCCCAGCCCTCCCCCTCGCGATACTCCGGCGCCATTCTGGCAATGCCGTGTTCGGGGGAGGGAGTGGGCCGGATCAGGCGGTACGGGTGAAGATCAGATCCCAGACCCCGTGGCCCAGGCGGTGGCCGCGCTGCTCGAACTTGGTGAGCGGGCGGTAGTCGGGCCGGGGCATATAGTCGCCCTCGGGCGCGGCGTTGGCGTAGCCGGGGGCGGCTTGCATGATTTCCAGCATGTGCTCGGCGTAGTTTTCCCAGTCGGTGGCCATGTGGAATTCGCCGCCGATCCTGAGCTTGCTGCGGACCATCTCCACGAAGGCCGGCTGCACGATGCGCCGCTTGTGGTGGCGCTTCTTGTGCCAGGGATCGGGAAAAAACAGCTGTACCCGATCCAGGCTCTGCTCGGGCAGCATCTGTTCGAACACTTCCACCGCGTCGTGACACATCACCCTCAGATTGGTCAGATTGGCTTCCGCCGCCGCCATCAGGCAGGCGCCCACGCCGGGGGTGTGCACTTCAATACCGATAAAATCCTGCTCCGGGGCGGCGGCGGCCATTTCCACCAGGGACGCGCCCATGCCGAAGCCGATTTCCAGCACCCGGGGCGCGCGGCGGCCGAACACCGCATCCAGATCCAGCAGCCGACCGCTGAATTCCAGCCCCATCCGCGGCCATTGCTCGGCCAGGGCCTTTTCCTGGCCCTTGGTGAGGCGGCCTTCCCGGCGCACGAAGCTGCGGATCTTGCGCTGGCGCAGCGCTTCCTCGGTTTGAGCGGGCGGGTGTTGATCTGTCATTGGCTTTCTCCGGCTGGCTTGGGAAGGCGAATTATCCAAAGTTAGCCCAAAGGTGCAAGGGCAAAAAACGTCAGGCTGCAAGCGGGAAGCGTTCACCAGATATAAAGAAGCCGCCGGTATAAACCGGCGGCTTCTTATGGCCGATGGCCGCGCTCAAAGCACCTGCTGGATAACCCGGCCCAGCCGGCTGATGCCTTCCTCTATGGTGGCGGCATCGGCGCCGGAATAGCTGAAACGGGCGGTGTTGAGAATGTCCGGACGCACATAGAAGGGCCGGCCCGGTACGAAGGCCACGTTTTCCCTGATCGCCAGGTTGAACAAGTCCATGGCGCTCAGGTGCTGCGGCAGCTTCAGCCACAGGAACATGCCGCCCTCGGGCCGGGTGAAATCCAGCCCCGGGCAGTGGCGCAGCAGCGCCTGCTCCATGGCCTTTTTCTGCTGGCCGTAGACGGTGCGGATGCGATCGATATGGGCGTCCAGGCTGTTGTCCTGCAGGTAGCTGAACAGCACCTGTTGCACGAAGCCGTTGGTGTGCAGGTCGGACGCCTGCTTGGCGATGGTGATTTTGGTGCGCAGCCAGTCCGGCACTACCATCCAGCCCAGGCGGAAGGACGGCACCACCACCTTGGAGAAGGAGCCGAGCAGCACCACGTTTTCGGGTGCCAGCTTGGCAATGGGCGGCAGATGCTCCCCTTCGAAGCGCAGTTCGCCATAGGGGTTGTCTTCCACCATCAGCACATTGTGGCGGATCAGCCGTTCGGCCACCGCCCGGCGTTTTTCCAGGCTGTAGCTCAGGCCCGACGGGTTCTGGAAGTTGGTCACGCCATACATCAGCCGGGCGTGGTTGGGTTCGGCCAGCAAGGCGTCCAGTTCGGCCAGGTCGGGGCCGTCGTCGTTGAGGGAAACACCCCGGAAGTTGGGCTGGTAGACCGACAGCGCCTGGATGGCGCCCAGGTAGCCCGGCTCTTCGATGATCAGATCGTCGCCTTCATTGACCAGCACCTTGCCGATCAGATCCAGCGCCTGCTGGGAGCCGTTGGTGATCAGAATGTTGTCGGGCGAGACCTGCAGGCCATGCTGGGTGCGGTAGCGCTCGGCGATATATTCCCGCAGCGGGCCAAAGCCTTCGGTAGCGGCATATTGCAGCGCGCCATTGCCCTTGTTGCCCAGCACCTTGGCGGTGGCCACCTGCAGCTCTTCATTCGGGAAAAAATCGGGGTTGGGCAGGCCGCCGGCAAAGGAAATGACTTCCGGGTTGACGGCGACTTTGAGGATTTCACGGATGAAGGAAGGCTCTACCTTGGCAAAGCGCTGGGCGAAAAAGGGCTGCATAGGGGTCTCTCTAGATTACAGGCATGGCGGGCGCCAACAAAACTGCATCTTTTGTATCAGAAAACATTCAAATAACAAACCATGGCGGGGAAAGATTGTTGGCAGCGGATTTGCACTGGCGGGCGGGCTGTGCTGAGATCCCGCCATTCTTTTCCAGTGTTGATCCCCGTGAATACAGCTTCTTTTGCCGAACGGATACTGGCCTGGTATGACCAGCACGGCCGCAAAACCCTGCCCTGGCAGCAGGATAAAACCCCCTACCGGGTGTGGGTGTCGGAAATCATGTTGCAGCAAACCCAGGTCGTCACCGTGATCCCCTATTACCAGCGCTTTATGGCCCGCTTTCCCGATGTGGTCAGCCTGGCCGACGCCGGTCAGGACGAGGTGCTGCATCACTGGACCGGGCTGGGCTATTACGCCCGTGCCCGCAACCTGCACAGAGCCGCCCAGGTGATCCGCGATCACTACCAGGGCCGTTTTCCCGAACGTTTCGAAGAGGTGTTGGGCCTGCCGGGCATTGGCCGCTCCACCGCCGGGGCCGTGCTGTCCCTGTCCCTGGGCCAGCACCACGGCATCCTGGACGGCAACGTCAAGCGGGTGCTGGCCCGCTGGCTGGCCCAGGAAGGCTGGCCCGGTAAAAAAGAAGTGGAAAACGCGCTCTGGGAACAGGTGGCACGGCTCACGCCCAGAGAGGGGGTAAGCCAATACAACCAGGCGATGATGGATATTGGCGCCACCCTGTGTACCCGCAGCAAACCCAGGTGCGAGCTGTGCCCGGTGCGCGAAGATTGTCAGGGAAGGACCCTGGGACGCCCCACCGACTTTCCCCACCGCAAGCCGAAAAAAACCGAACAGCCGCAAAAACAGGCCTGCTTTGTGCTGCTCCAGCATGAACACCGGCTGCTGCTGGTGCAGCGCCCTCCCCAGGGACTGTGGGGCGGTTTGTACTGTTTCCCGGAATTTGCCGACGAGCAGGAAATGCACCGCTGGCTGAGCCGCTTTCCCGATGCGGGGGCGCCCGAACCGCTGCCCGGCTTTCGCCATACCTTCAGCCATTTCCACCTGGACATCACCCCCTGGCGGGTACAATTGTCCAGGATGCCGGACGAGGTCATGGCAGGGGATGAGCGTCTTTGGTATAACTTGCAGCAACCCGCCGAGGTGGGTCTGGCGGCCGCCACCAAAAAGCTGCTGGCCTACCCGCAACTGCAAGAGAGGATCCGATGAGCCGTACCGTTTTTTGCCAGCGTTTACAAAAAGAGGCCGATGGCCTGGATTTCCAGCTTTACCCGGGGGAACTGGGCAAGCGCATTTTCGATAATATCTCCAAGGAAGCCTGGGCCGAGTGGCAGAAAAAGCAGACCATGCTGATCAACGAGAAGAAGCTCAACATGATGAATGCCGAGCATCGCCAACTGCTGGAGCAGGAAATGGTTGCCTACCTGTTTGAAGGCGCAGACGTGAAAATCGAGGGCTACACCCCCCCTTCCGCGGAGTAAATCGCCGCTTTGTTCAAGGGTTGAGCGAACGCATCCGGGGCGCCTAAAAACCGGTTGACTTGCCCTGGCCAATCTTATTTAATGGCGCCCCGTTGCCCAGATAGCTCAGTCGGTAGAGCAGGGGATTGAAAATCCCCGTGTCGGTGGTTCGATTCCGCCTCTGGGCACCATTTTTCGGTGCCTTTTCCAGCAAAAGCCCAACGCCCAGATAGCTCAGTCGGTAGAGCAGGGGATTGAAAATCCCCGTGTCGGTGGTTCGATTCCGCCTCTGGGCACCATTTTCGGTGTCTTTTCCAGCAAAAGCCCAACGCCCAGATAGCTCAGTCGGTAGAGCAGGGGATTGAAAATCCCCGTGTCGGTGGTTCGATTCCGCCTCTGGGCACCATCTGTTTTGTGCCGGCATAGCTCAGTTGGTAGAGCAACTGACTTGTAATCAGTAGGTCGAGGGTTCGACTCCTTCTGCCGGCACCATCCCAACCAGCCAGAGCGCTGGTTTTTTTGTGCCCGCCATCCGTACCCGCGCCTCCCCTTCCCTTTGCGGTGGAGATGGTGCCGCTTTGCTGCCACAATGTATACAAACATTCCCACGTCCTCATTCAAATCCATGGAAGGGATTCGCTAAACGAGTGATGAAACTATCCACCCTGTTTCGCCTGGATCTGAGAACGCTGATCCTGTTACTGGCCATCGGCAGTGCCCTGCTGACCCTGCTTAATGTGTTCTACGCCAGTTACCAGGCCCAGCATCGCCTGTTGCTGCATTCCACCCTGGAGGCCAACCGGGTCTATGCCACCAAGCTGGCCGAGGTCACCAATCACTTTTTTCGCACCGCCTGGCAACAGCTGGCCTACAGCACCGGCCAGGTCCGCGACCGGCTGGACGATCCCGCCCGGCTGCAACAGGCAACACAGGATCTGCTCTACCAGAGCGACAATTTCAACGCTGTGGCGGTGGTCAGCAAATACGGCAAGATCCTGGCCGCGGCCCCCTTTGAGCAGCATAAAGCCCTGCGGCTCGACACCGAGGGGCACAAGGCCATTTTGCGCCGGCGCGCGCCCCTGATCAGCCAGCCTTATCTGTCTGCCGACAACCGGCTGGTGGTCACCCTGTCCTATCCCTTGCTGGATAGCGCCGGTGAATATCAGGGCTATCTTGGCGCGGATATTTTCCTGACCGAAGCAAATGTGCTCAACCTGTTGCTGGGGCAGCACTATTACCAGGATGGCTCCTATCTCTATGTGGTCGACAGTGAAAAACACCTGATCTACCACCCGGATAACACCCGCCTGGGAGAGCAAATTGAAGGCAATCCGGTCATCGACAGCGTATTGCTGGGCAACAGCGGCGAGCAGAGGCTCCTCAACAGCCAGGGCCTCGATATGCTGGCCGGTTTCGCCCCCGTGCCCCTCTCCGGCTGGGGGGTGGTGGCCCAGCGCCCCACCGCCGCCACCCTGTCCGAGCTGAACGCAAAGATGCGGGGGATTTTTATCGGCATACTGCCGCTCACCCTGCTTACCCTGCCCTGCATCTGGCTGCTGGCGGCCTTGATTTCCCGGCCCCTGTGGCAACTGGCCCGCCATGCCCAGCATATGGACTCCCCCGAGGTGCCCCAGCAGATCCGCCGGATCCGCTCCTGGTATTTCGAGGCGCGGCAATTGCGCCAGGCCATGCTCAAGGGGATTGGCCTGCTCCATGAAAAAATCACCCAGCTCAATATCGACAGTCTCACCGATCCCATGACCGGCCTGCTTAACCGGCGCGGCCTGCAAACCATGCTGGATCGGCTGGGTGACGACACCGCCTTTGCGGTAATTGCCCTCGACATCGATCATTTCAAGGCAATCAACGACAGCAAGGGACACGCCGCCGGCGACGAGGTGATCCGCTTTTTGGCGCGGATGATGCAAGAGAACTCCCGGGACAGCGATATCCTCTGCCGCAGCGGTGGAGAAGAGTTTGTGATGCTGCTGCCCGAGGTCACCCTGGCGGTGGCCAGCCAGGTGGCAGAGCGGCTGCGCCGTCACGTGGCCCACAGCACGCCGCCGTTTGTGGACTCCCTGACCATTTCACTGGGCGTCACCCACCATGCCGCCCGGGGGCCGGCGGTGCGCCAGAGCCTGAAAATCGCCGACGCGGCGCTTTACCAGGCCAAGCAGGCAGGCCGCAACCGGGTGATGGTGAGCCCCGACGGCGAACACTTCAAATCCGTCGTCTCCTGATGCAAGATATTGACGACTATCCAGAAAAAGACATGGTATTCCCGCCCCGGTTACCTAGGCTTGTATTGATGCGGCAAAGGAATGATGCCATGAAAACACTTCCCCTGTTCGCGCTGCTGCTCAGCGCCTCGGTGGCGGCAGCCACCCCCGAAGACGACTCCGACCTGCCCCGTTGGGCCATCGACAGGATCACCCCGGTGCACGACAGCGTATCCCGCTGGCTCGACAACAGTTCCCGCAGTATCGACGGCTTTTTCGGCACCGACGACAGCCTGACGGTGGAAAACGGCTCCTACCTGCGCCTGAGCCAGGAGCTGGAATGGAACGATACCGACGACTTCAACGCCGAAACCGCGGTGCGCCTGCGCCTTGACCTGCCCACCACGGAAGAGCGGCTGCGTTTTATCATCGAAAGCGACCCGGAAGAAACCCAGGGCACCCTGGCGGAGCAGGGCTCCAGCCGGTTGCGCGCCAACCAGACCGGTACCGACAATTTCCTGGTCGGCCTGCGCCGGCTGGGCAAGCGCGACAAGGCCGATGCCTGGAACCTGCAGGCCGGAGCCGGGGTCAAGGTCAGGCTGCCGCTGGATCCCTATCTGCGCTTTACCGGTGAACGGCTGTGGCAGTTGGGTGAATCGCCCTGGCAACTGGATACCTACAACCGGGCGTCCTGGTTCAACGAAGAAGGCTACTCGGTGCGCAGCCGCTGGGATTTTGGCCGGCCGCTGGACGAGATCCGCCACCTGCGTTTCGTCACCAATATCCAGTGGCTGGAAACGGTCGATACCCTGGAGTATTCGGAGTCGGTTGAGCTAAACCAGATCCTGGGCCGGCGCAGTGCCATTCGCTACGCCGCCGTGGCTGTGGGCCGCAGCACCTCGGATCCCCGCCTGCACGACTATTACCTGCTCAGCCAGTACCGCCGCAACCTGCACCGGGAAATCCTGTTTCTCGACGTCATCCCCGAACTGCATTTTCCCCGGGAGCAGGATTACGACCCCGAGTTCGGCATTACCCTGCGCCTGGAGATGATGTTCCGGGGTGATCTGATCCTGCGCCGTTAATCACCGCAACCACACCAGTCCCGCCGCACAGCCGGCGGCGGGCTTGCCGGAACGGCGGATTCCAGGAAAAACCAAACCCAAACGGAACTAATTGGCGACTATCTCGGCGCGTTGTGAAACTTCCATTAAAGGGTGCGGGGTCACAGAAATACCTGTTGACCCCCACCAGGTAACGGGTTAGAGTGGCCTCGGCTTGGAAGATGCGGCTTATTTATGTTCTTGCTTACGAAGTTCCTAGTAGTACCTCGTCCTGTATTTCATAAGTTAAACCGGTATTTTTCACAGCTAGTTATTTATGTAAGTTTGTTTACAGGATTTAGGTATGTCTAATATCGTTAAAGGTAAAGTTAAGTTCTTCAATGAATCCAAAGGTTTCGGTTTCATCGAGCAAGAACAGGGTCCTGACGTGTTCGTTCACTTCAGCGCCATCCAGACCCAGGGTTTCAAAACTCTGGCTGAAGGCCAAGCAGTACAGTTCACTGTAGCTCAAGGCCAGAAAGGTCCTCAGGCTGAGAACGTAGTTCCTCTGTAAGAGACTACCTCACCAAGAATTCCTAAGCCGTGCCCCCAGGGCGCGGCTTTTTTATTGCCCGTTTTCCGCGCTGCCAGCAAGCTGACTTTTAGGTTATAATTTCGCCCTTTTCTTGCGAAAGGACAGATACGATGGCCAAAAACCCCGTTATCAGCCTGGTTCTGCTACTGCTCCCGTTAATCCTGTTCGGCCCCATGGGTATCGATATCTACCTGCCCGCCATGCCGCAGATGGCCACCGCCCTGGCGGTGAGTACCGCCGATATCCAGCTCAGCCTGTCGCTGTTCATGCTGGCGCTCGGCCTGGGACAGCTGGTGTTCGGCCCCCTGGTCGACAATCTCGGCAGGCGGCCGGTGGCCCTGGCGGCCATCGTCCTGTTCTTTTCCGGCGCCCTGGTCAGCGCCTTTGCCCAGGCGCTACCCCAGCTGTTGTTGGGTAGGCTGATCCAGGGCCTGGGGGCCTGCGGCACTTCGGTGGTGGCCTTTGCTGTGGTGCGCGACCGGCTCAATGCCGCCGACAGCGCCCGCGCCTATTCTTATCTCAATGGCGCCCTTTGCCTGGCGCCGGCCCTGGCCCCGGTACTGGGCGCCTGGCTGACCCTGCATGCCGGCTGGCAGGCCAACTTTTTGTTCCTGGCCCTGTTTGCGGTGTTGGCCCTGCTGCCGGTGCTGATCCGTTTGCAGGAAAGCCGCCCCGCGGACACCCGCCACCAGTCCATATTGTCCCCGGCCGCCTATTTGTCGGTTTGGCGGCACCGGGCCTTTCGGGTCTACGTCACCACCTGCATCGCCGCCATGGGCTGTATCCTGACCTACGTCACCTTTGCACCCCTGATCCTGATGGAACAACTGGGGCTCAGTGAGGCTCAATTTGCCCTGGCTTTCAGCAGCAATGCCCTGATCGTGATGGCGGCCAGTTTTTCCGCGCCCCGGCTGAGCCGTCGCCTGGGCCGACACAGGGTGGTACATATCGGCGCCCTGCTCTTGCTGGCCGGCGGTGGCGCCATGTTGATGTGGATGCAGGTGGCCCCCTCTGTGGCCGCCTTCATGGTGCCGGTTGCCGGTTGTTCCGTGGGTTTCTCCCTGGTGCTGGGCGCGGCGGCGGCTTCCGCCATGGCTCCCTTTGCCGACAGGGCCGGACGCGCCGCCGCTTTGCTCGGCTGCCTGCAAATGGCGGGGGCCGCCACCGCCGCCTATGCCGCCTCGCGCCTGCCGTTGCCGCCGGGGGAAGCCTGTGCCCTGGCCATCCTCATTCTGGCCGGCTGCGGTCTGTTTGCCCTTGCCTGGCTGCCGCGAGAACAGCGCCGGCTGGCCGATGCGGATGCCTAAAACCGCCCCACGGCAAGAAACGACAAGATCTTGAGCACAAGGGCACCCAGCACGATGCACAGCCCCAGGCTGAAGGCGGTGTCTACCCCGGCCTGGGCCAGGCCGGCAGTCAGCAGGCTGGCGCAGAGCATTTGCAGGGCTCCGGACAGGGCCGCGGCCGCGCCGGTCCCTTCCCGGTAGGGTTCCAGCAGCCGGCTCATGGCGTTGGGAAAGGCCATGCCGTTGCCCAGGGCCTGGATAAAGACCCCGGCGATCACCAGGCCGGGGGACAGTGGCATCAGCATGATCCACAGCCCGGCGGAAAGCTGGAGATAGGGGCTAAAGCGCAATACCTGTTCTGCCCCCACCCGGTGCTGGATGCGGTTGTTGATGATCCCGCCCAACAACAATCCCATTGCCGGCAGCAGGGCCCAGCGGCCGTATTCGGCGGCACTCATGCCGATTTGCTGCTGCAGCACATAGGGCAGTACCGATACCGCCGTCATCATCAGTGAAAACTGTCCCCACAACATGCCGCCGTGGCCGAGAAAGTGGCGCTCGCCAAGCAATTGCCGGTAGCTGCCCAGCACTGTGGCCAGCCGCAGCGGATAACGCCGGCCGTTGTGGGTTTCCCGGAAGCGCCCGAGCAACAACAGCCACAACAGGCTCAGGTACAGCAGCATGGCGGCGAACACGCTCTGCCAGCCAAGATAATGACCAATCAGGCCGCCCAGGGCCGGCGCCAATATGGGGGTGAAGGCCGCGGCCATGGCGACGTAGGACAGGGCATTGCGCAACGCCGGTCCGTCGAAGCTGTCGCGCAACATGGCACGGGAAACCACGGCGCTACAGCCGGCCCCCATGCCCTGCAACAGCCGCCCGACCAACAGCGACTCAAAAGATGCGCCCGGCAACAGGCACAGCGCCACCCCCAGCAGGGCCAGCGCCAAGCCGCCCAGCAATACCGGTCGCCGGCCCCGGGCGTCGCTGAGCGGGCCATACAGCAGCTGCACAGGGCCAAAGGCGAACAGATAGGCGGAGATCAGCCACTGTATCCGCTCCGGATCTTCCGCCAGGGCCTGGCTGATGGCGGGCAGCACCGGGAACACCAGCCCCAGGCTGAGCTGGCCAATGCTGACGATAAGGCAGGCCAACGCCACTGTGCCGGCGGTAGAAGCGGAAGGCGCCACGTTAACTCCTTGGGTTGACGGATTAATTTGCGCTTTGCTTTGACAAGCTGGGTATTCATTAAGCACAATCAGGGCTGAAAAATTACAAAAAGGACTTCCTCACATGACCGCCCCATCATCTAACCCCCAATCGCTGCAGCAGGCCTTTTCATTGGGTAACGGACAGGATGCGGCACTGAACTGGTTGCGCAAGAACCAGACCCATTGCGCCATCTTCCTCACCAACGGCATCAAGCTGGAAGGGATGATCAGTGCTTTCGACCAATACAGCATCCTGCTGTCCGATCCCCGCGGCCAGCAGCAACTGATTTACAAAGCGAAGATTTCCACCATTTCGCCGGCGACACGCCGTCCGCCGCGCACCGGCGTGATCATCAACAAGCCGCGCCGCCCGCGCTATGAAAGCCACCGCGACGACCACGGCGGCCATCGCGACGACCATCATCATCACGAAGACGGTCAGGACGACCAGCCCTGATCGGCTCAGGGCCGGCCTGTCTGCGGCCGGCCCCCGACCACCATGATACACGCCATGCCCGCTGCCGTGGCTGCCTGCCGGCCAATAGGCGTATCCTCGAATACCAGGCAGTGTTCCGCCTCCTGCCCCAACTTCAGCGCCGCCTGTAAATAGGTATCCGGATTCGGCTTGTGCCGTTCAACGTCGTCGGCGGTCACCACCACCGAAAACCACTCATGCAGGCCGGTGCTGGCCAGCACCCGTTCGGCGTTGGCGCGAGATGATCCGGTGCCGATGGCCCGGGGCAAGTGCCGGTATTGTTCCAACAGCGCCAGCATGGCGGGAAAGGGCCGCGCCGTGGGCAGCAGCGTCTGGTAGTGATCATTCTTCACCCGGACAACACGCTCCGGGTCCAGGGCAAGTTCCTGCTCCCGGTTGATGATATCGACAATTTTGCGGCTGGGCACCCCGCCGAGCGCATAAAGCCAGTCGGCGTCGTAGCCAAATCCAAACTCCCGCGCCGCCCGCTCCCAGGAAGCCAGGTGCAGGGGCATGGTGTCCACCAGGGTGCCGTCCAGGTCGAACAGCAGGGCATGACAATGTTCAGGAATCATCGGGATTACCAAAATAAGATGGCCGCTCGCGCGGCCATTGGGGGTTAAATCAATTCCAGGGCTTCCATGGCGGCGCGGATGCGCGCCTTGGTGCCCTCCTGCAGCGGCACCACCGGGATCCGGCAGTGTTCGCTGGCCAATCCCAGCAGGGACAGGCCGTACTTGGGGCAGGCCGGGTTGGGTTCGGCGAACATGGCCTGGTGCAGCGGCAGCAGCTTGTCCTGCAGGGCCCTGGCTTCTTCCCACTTGCCCGCCAGGGTCAGCTCCTGCACCTGGGCACAGAGCCGGGGCGCCACGTTGGCCGTGACCGAAATACAGCCCTGGCCACCGGCCACATTGTAGGAAACGGCGGTGCCGTCTTCGCCGGACAGCCAGGCGAAACGCTTTTTAATCAGCTGCCGCTCGGCCCAGGGCCGGGCCAGGTCGCCGGTGGCGTCCTTGACGCCGACAATCCGCGGCAACTCGGCGATCCGCGCCATGGTGGCAGGGGTTATGTCGACCACGGCCCGCGGCGGTATGTTGTACACGATGATCGGCAGCTCGGTGGCGTCGTGCAGCATCTTGAAGTGCGCGTACAGGCCTTCCTGGCTCGGCCTGTTGTAATAGCCGGCCACATGCAGGGTGGCGTCGGCGCCGACCTGCTGGGCGTAGTTGCTGTATTCAATGGCTTCCACCGGGTTGTTGGAGCCGGCGCCGGCAATCACCGGCACCCGGCCGGCGGCCTGCTCAACCACGATTTCAATGACCCGGCAATGTTCGTCATGGCTCAGGGTAGGACTTTCCCCGGTGGTGCCCACCGGCACAATGCCGTGAGTACCCTCCCCGATGTGCCACTCGACCATGCGGCGCAGGGCCGCCTCGTCAAGCCGGTCACCGTCAAAGGGGGTAAGCAGGGCAACTAAAGAACCGCGAAACATGGAAACTCCTTCTCCTGGCTAGAGGATGAAATAGTGCAGATAAAAAACCCCGGTCGCTGCTGCGTAACCGGGGTTTGAGAAATGTTGGTCTTGATAAAGATCAGGCGTCGGTCACGCAAACAAATAAGGCCGCCTTTCGTTTGAGCGGTTTGGCCGGTTTGCGTTTAACGATGAAAATCATGAGTTGCACCTGAAAAGACCCTGAACTGCATATTTTGCCAATGGCCGGCAAATGTCAAGGGGGGTGGCGGCATGTATAATGCCGATTCCTGCCAATTGACGACGGACGCAGAAATGTTTGAGGCCTTGACCCCGGTCAGCGAGATGCTGACCCGCAACCTGGATACCCTGAGCCGCCAGCCGCTGCTGGTTTGCGGCCTGCTCGAAGACGATCTGCCGGGACTGCTGGCCGACGCAGGCCCGGCCCCCCGGATATTCACCACCGATTTTCGTTATTTCCAGTGGTTGCAGGGCAAAAACCGGGGCCTGGCGGTGGAGTTCGGCCACCTGCCGGCCCAGGAGCCGGCTGCCGGCCTGTTGCTGTTGATGCCCAAGGCCAAGGCCGAAGCGGAATACCTGCTGGCCACCTGCCTGCCCTTGTTGGCCCCGGGCGCACCTGTGTTTATCGCCGGCGACAACAAGGGCGGCGTCAAGGCCGCGCCCCGCTTGCTGGCCGCCTATTGCGACCAGGTCAACAAGCTCGACAGCGCCCGCCGCGCCAGCCTTTACCAGGCCGAACTGAGCCGCCCGGTCACCCCGCCGGACCCGGCCGCCTGGGTGCGCCGTTATTCCCTGGCCAGGGACGGCCTGAGCATCTGTAGCCTGCCCGGGGTATTCAGCGCCGAGCACCTGGACAGCGGCACCCGGTTGCTGCTCGACACCCTGGATCAGGTGGAAGGGCGGGTACTGGATGTCGGCTGCGGTGCCGGTGTCATCGGCGCTACCCTGCTCAAGCGCAACCCCGCCATCCGCCTGGAGCAAACCGACATCAGCGCCCTGGCCCTGCAGGCCAGCCGGCTGACCCTGGCCGAGAACGGCCTGGCGGGGGAAGTGTATGCCTCCGACGGCCTGGCCCAGGTGCGGGGTCCCTTCGACTGCATCGTCACCAATCCGCCGTTTCATGCTGGCTTGAAAACCTTTTACCATACCACCGAAACCCTGCTGCGCCAGGCCCGCGATTACCTGGCTCCGGGCGGGCAGTTGCTGCTGGTAGCCAATGCCTTCTTGCCCTATCCGGAGATCATCGGCCAGGCATTTGGCCATTGCGACACCCTGGCGGCCAACGGCAAGTTCAGGATTTATCGAGCCCGGCGTTGAGATTTTGCGCAGTTTGCGGCTTTTTTGACTGGCTGACGGCCTATGCCGGTTTTTTTTAATTTTTCCCGGAAGCTGCGTATTGACGACCGATAAAAAATCTATAGAATTCGCAGTCCTCAGCACGGGCGAGGGTGGCGGAATTGGTAGACGCGCTAGCTTCAGGTGTTAGTGTCCTTCGGACGTGGGGGTTCAAGTCCCCCCCTTCGCACCACGACTGAGTCAACAGGATGACGGCCTCATCGAAAACAGCCGGACAATTCGGGTATGCGAGGGTGGCGGAATTGGTAGACGCGCTAGCTTCAGGTGTTAGTGTCCTTCGGACGTGGGGGTTCAAGTCCCCCCCTTCGCACCAAACCGGTCAGGTTTGACGACATACCCGGACTTCATGATGGCGGCCCATCTAAAACAGCCGGACAATCAGGTACGCGAGGGTGGCGGAATTGGTAGACGCGCTAGCTTCAGGTGTTAGTGTCCTTCGGACGTGGGGGTTCAAGTCCCCCCCTTCGCACCACGATTGTTAAAAATTCTCTCTGTTTTTTCCCTTGTTTAGCAAAACCTTCCCCTTTTTTGGGTTTTTCCTGTTTTTGCTGCCCCTCTTGTTTTTGCCGGCATTTCGTCGGATGATGACTCCATTGTTAATTTTTGGTTAACGGAGTCCTGCCTTGCCCTGGCTCAGTACCCTTGCCCTGCTGCTGTATCTCAGCCTGCTGTGCTCGTCCCCCGCCACCGTGGCCGGGCCGTCATGGCTGGAGCTGACCGATCAGCAGGCGCAACTGGTCAACCCGCCGGTCGGGCAGACCTGGCTGCCGCCCGAACAGGAAGGCAGTGACGACCACGATAGCGCCCTGGCCGCAAACAACGGCCAGGGCCTGGTGCCGCGCCAACATGGCTGGTCGCCGATCAGCGCCGCGCCTTCCCTTCATCCCTGCCTTACCGAATGCCAGGCCCGGGCACCGCCTTCTTCCTCCCGCAGACAACCCGATCAGCCTGCCTGATCCACCTGTTACCCCGTCATTTGTCTGTGGTCACGGCCACCCGGCCGGACCGAGGAGAAACACCATGAAAACGTTGAATCTGTATGCCGTAGAGCAGGGCGACCACCTGATCCAGCCCGGTGAAATCCGCGATCTGGACTTAAGCTCCCCCGCCCGGGAGCTGCTGAACGATTTTCGGCAAAATCCCCCCACCATGATCGATGCCAACACCCGCGCGGCTGAATTGCTGGGCATGATGCACCATGATCATACCCGCCTGAAACTGGTGGTGGATGAGCAGGAAGAGTTGATCGGCATCATCCATCTCGAGCAGCTGAACGGCCAGGCCTTTGTTCGGCGGGTCGCCAACGGCGATCACCGCAACGACATCACGGTCAGCGACCTGATGTGCCCGCGCGACAAGCTCAGGGCTCTCGACTATCAGCAGTTGCAGGACTGCAGCATCGCCGATGTCATCCATGCCCTGCAATCCAGCGGCGAGCAGCACTGCCTGGTGATCGAGCGGGAGTCACACCAAATCCGCGGCGTGTTGTGCGCACGGGATATCGCCCAGCGCCTGGGCATGCGCTTCGATATTCACACTCCCCCCACTTTCCTCAACCTGTTCGGCTCCCTGCCGGCCTGACACTGTGGCGGCCCCGGCCGCCGCTTTCTCTTCGGCCCACCCCGGGATGACAGCTCCCCGGGGCTGTATTACCATGCGGCCGCGCCGGCGCCCTGCCGGCTTTTTTCGGCTTAAGAGATTCAATCACCATGGATAATGGATTTGCCCAGTTGCAGGCCCGGTTTTTGCGCCTGCGCAGCAACAAGCTGTTTGAAGGTTTTGTGATCAGTGTGATCGTGCTGTCGGCCCTGGTGGTGGGCGCCAAGACCTACGACACCACCAGTCGCTTCGAGTACCTCCTGTCCCTGCTGGATACGGCGGTCACCCTGTTCTTCCTGGCCGAAATCACCATCCGCATGGCGGCGGAGCCCCGCCTCAGGGATTTTTTCAAATCCGGCTGGAATGTTTTTGATTTGATTATCGTGCTTGCCAGCATCATACCGGTGGACAGCACCGATACCGTGCTGATCGCACGGCTGCTGCGCGTGTTCCGCGCCTTGCGGCTGATCTCGATGATCCCCGAGCTGCGGGTACTGCTCAACGCCCTGGTGGTCTCGATACCGCGCATGGGCTATGTGGCCCTGTTGATGTTCATCATCTTTTACATCTACGCCGCCATCGGCAGCTTTGTATTCGAGGGGGTAGACGAGTTTTTGTGGGGCAACATCAGCCTGGCGATGCTGACCCTGTTTCGCATCGCCACCTTCGAGGACTGGACCGATGTGATGTACGACACCATGGAGCTGTATCCCTACAGCTGGATTTATTACGTCACCTTTATTTTCCTCACCGCCTTTATCTTTCTCAACATGATGATCGGCATAGTACTGGAAGTCATGCAGAGTGAAAGCGAGAAGTACAAGGCCGAGCAAGGGGATGATCCTCAGTTGGACAACCGGGCCCTGCGTCAGGAGCTGGTCCAGCTGCGGGCACAGCTGGACCGGGTGGAAACCCTGCTACGAAACACGAACAAATCCCCCTGAGGGTTCAGGGCGCCTGGGCCAGCAACAGGCCCAGGGTCAGCCCCAGCCCTGCCAGCCCGCCTACCGGCAACCAATACCAGTGCCGGCTGACCGCCGGCAATGCCAGCACCAGGGCAAAAAGGGCGAAGCCCGCGCTCAGCCACAAGGTGAGGGAGGAAGTAGGGACCCACCACACCAGCGTTAACCATGCCAATACCAATAACACGACCATAGGGACCTCCTGCTGCCGATTTATTGATAATAGTTATCATTAATATTATTGCAAGCCCTTTATGGCTCTCGAGTCAGGCGAGCAACCGTTTCCACGTGCATGGTGTGGGGAAACATGTCCACCGGTGTGACCTGCTCCAGCCGGTATCCATGCTGGCACAGCCAGGCCAGATCCCGCGCCAGGGTCTTGGGGTTGCAGGACACATACACCAGCCGTGGCGGCCCCATGGCGGCCAGGGTATCGAGCAACGCCTGATCACAGCCCTTGCGGGGCGGGTCCACCACCACGACGTCGGCCCGGATCCCCGCTTCATAAAGGCCGGGCACCAGGTCCTCGGCAGAGCCCTGGTGGAACACCGCATTGGTCAGGCCGTTGCGCTCGGCGTTGGCCCTGGCATCGGCGATAGCCTCGGGGACCACTTCAACCCCGTGCACCCTGGCCGCATGAGCGGCCATGAACAAACCAATGGTGCCGATACCGCAATACAAATCGAACACCACCTCATCCCCCTTCAGTTCCGCCTGGCGCAGGGCTTCCCGGTACAGCACCTCGGTCTGACGCGGATTGACCTGGAAAAAGGACAGGGGGGAAATGGCGAACGTCAGCCCGCCCAGGCGATCGCTGATGCAGGGCTCCCCCCACAATACCCGGGTCTCATCCCCGAGGATGCGGTTCCCCTCCCGGGGATTGAGGTTGAGCTGGATGCTGGCCAGGCCCGCCACTCCCTGCAATTCGGCCACCAGCTGTTCCAGCGCCTCAGTGGAAGGCTCTTCGGCCACCACCAGCACCACCATTACCTCTTCGCTGTATACGCCATTGCGTACCACCAGATGGCGGACACAGCCCTGCCGGTTCTGCTCGTTGTAGGCGGCCACCGCCTGCCGGCGCATCCAGCCACGCACCCGCTGTGCCACCTCGGCGGTAGCCGGCGCCTGCACCCGGCACTCGTCCACTTCCACCAGTTGGTGGCTGTGCTTGGCATAAAACCCGATAAAAGGGCCCGGCTGGACAGCGTACTGGGCCTTGTTGCGGTAATGAAAGGGATCCTCCATACCCAAGGTCTGGCCGACCGGGCAGTCCAGGCCCTGGCCCTGCAATGCTTCCGCCACCAGGCTGCGCTTGAGCGCCAGTTGGGCCGGATAATCCATCACCCGCAGCTGGCAGCCCCCGCACGCGGTATGGGGACAAAAATCCTCACGGCGGCAGGGCGCTGCCCGTAGCACCCGCAGCAGCCGGCCCTGGAAAAAACGGGGCTTGGCCAGGGTCAGCCGCACCTCGACGTCCTCGCCCGGCAGCCCGCCTTCCACATAAAGCGGACGCCCATCCAGGGTGGCGATACCATCGCCTTTGTCGGTAAGGCTATGAACGGAAACAGTAACCTGCTGGCCGGGTTTAAACATGGGTTTACACTCTGCAAATTGGCGCTGGTGTCAGCTTGGCAAAAACGAAAAAACCCAGCCGATGCTGGGTTTAATGGTAGCAGTGGCCGGACTCGAACCGGCACGCCCGAAGGCAAGTGATTTTGAATCACTCATGTCTACCAATTCCATCACACTGCCACTTGGTAGGCTCACAGGGTGAGCGGCTTGCATTATACGTATCCCCTGGTGGCCCGCAAGCAGATTGTCGCATCCCGATTCGCAATTGCATATTAAATATCCGTCCACCTGCCGGCGCCGCTGTGGTGGCGGTCTGGCCGCCAGTTCATTAGAATGCAGCCACTTTTGCATGGCAATGGCGTAAACAGATGGGAGTTTCCGTATTTACCGGCCTGCCCAGGGCGGGCGTGCTGCGCCGCCTGGGCGCCTGGCTGTATGATGTTCTGGTCGTGGTGGCACTGTTGATGGTGGCCGGTTTTGTCGGCTTTGGCGCTGTCCAGCTGGCGCTGGTGCTGGGCTGGCTGCAACTGGGCGAATACCCGGACACCGCCGCCCTGCTCGGCGCCAGCCGTCTGTACAGCCTGTATCTGCTGAGCGTGGTGCTGGGCTTTTACGGCTGGTTCTGGCACACCAGCGGCCAGACCCTCGGCATGCGCGCCTGGCGGCTGAGGGTACAGAATACCGACGGCTCCCGGCTGCGCATCAGCCAGGCACTGATCCGCGCCGCCAGCGCCCTGTTGGGCCTGGGCAATTTCTGGGTCTGGCTCAATCCGGGCACCAAACTGGCGCTGCAGGATAAAATTGCCGACTGCGAAGTGGTGATACTGACCAAGGAGCAAAACCGGCAGTTGCTGAGCCGGGATTAATTACCGGGACTGGGGACTGGGGACTGGGGACTGGGGACTGGGGACTGGGGACTGGGGACTGGGGACTGGGGACTGGGGACTGGGGACTGGGGACTGGGGACTGGGGACTGGGGACTGGGGACTGGGGACTGGCAGGATTTGATAAAAACATTCTAAGTCAACTACCTACCTATAAAATCCCTAATCCCTAATCCCTAATCCCTAATCCCTAATCCCTAATCCCCGCTTTTAAGCCCGGCGATTCAGCAAGAACAGCGCCACTCCGATAAACAGCAGGCTGGGCCCCAGGGCCCCGACCACCGGCGGCACCTCATACACCAGGCTGATGGGGCCGAACACCTCGTTGGCCACGTAAAAACCAAAGCCAAACAGTATGCCGGTCAACAGCCGGGCGCCCATGCTGACGCTGCGCAGGGCGCCGAACACAAACGACGAGGCCAGCAGCATCATGGCCACCACCATCACCGGCTGCAGCGCCTTGCGCCAGAATTCGAGGGCATAACGGCTGCCGTCCTGGCCATTGTCTTCCAGGTAACCGCGGTACTCCCACAGGCCGCGCATCGACAGCTCAGTCGGATCGATCGCCACCACTCCCAGCTTGTCGGGCGTCAGGCTGGTTTGCCAATTCAGCGCCGCCTGCTGCTCCGTGGTCACGGCCACACCATGATTGAAGCGGGTATGGGTCACGTTGAGCAGTTGCCACTGCCCATCCCGGTACTCCGCCTCGGCAGCCTGGGTGATACGATCAAGCTTCATGTCGTCGCCAAAGTAATAGAGAAGCACATTGCTCAGGGTGCCGTCGCGCCGGGCCTGGCCGATATTGATATAGGCCTCGGCGTCCTTGGCCCAGACCCCGTATACCGACAGCACCACCTGGCCGTCGGAACGGGACTGGGTGCGCAGGTCGTCGGCCGCCAGCTTGGTGGCCGGCGCCAGGTATTCCCCCACCAGCATCACCACCAGCATCAGCGGCACCGCCGTTTTCAGGGCGCTGGCCACGATGTTGAAACGGGAATTGCCGGACGCCTGCATCACCACCAGCTCGCTGGAGCTGGCCAGTTGCCCCAGGCCAATCAGGCCCCCGAGCAGGGCGGCGATGGGAAAGAACAGCACGATTTCCTTGGGCATGGACAGCAGCACATAGTAGAAGGCGGTCAGCAGGGTATAGCTGCCCTCGCCCACACTGCGCAGTTGCTCCACATAGCGGATAATGGCGGACAGTCCCACCAGGGTAAATTCACACAGCAATATGGACATCAGCACAGTGCGGCCGATGTAACGATCGAGAATACTGAACATCAGGCGGCCTTGCTCCGTTGGAATTTTTCGCGGGTCCGGTTCCACCAGGCGGTTTCCGCCAGGTTGAGCGGTATCACCACCAGCAGCAAAAAGCCGAGCGGCACCAGGTAAAGCCCCGGCCACACCGGCAGGCTGCCGCCGTTGACCGCCGAGCGGGCGGCGCTTTGCAGCAGGAAATAGGCCAGGTACAGTAAAATAGCCGGCAGCAGCTTGGCATAACGGCCCTGGCGGGGGTTGACCACCGCCAGCGGCACCACCGCCAGGGTCAGCACCAGCATCGACAGCGGCAGTACCAGCCGCCACTGCAACTCCACCTGGTGGCCGGTTTGGTCCGAATGCCACAGCGCCAGGCTGGGCAGGGCCTCGTCCCGGCTGCGCGCTTCGCCCACTTCCGACGGCCGGATATAGGCGCTGTATTCGCTGAACTCGGCCACGTCAAACTGGCGATCGCCCGGGACTCCGCTGTAGCGGCGGCCTTCTTCCAGGGTCAGCCACTGGCCGCCGGCACGCTCGTGGAGCCGGCCACCCTCGGCCACCACGATGGCCGGCGCCCGCTGGGCCTGGGCCCGCTGCACCACAAACAGCCGGTTGAGGCGGTTGCCCTCGTCGTCTTGCTCCAGCTCCTCCACATACGCCACCACCCGGCCACCGTCCAGGCTCATAAAACGCGCCTCGCGCAACACGGCAAATCCGGGATCGGCCTTGACCTCTTCCAGCAACTGATACACCTGTGCCTTCGACCAGGGATTGAGCCAGAGCGAGTTGAACAGCGCCACCCCCGTCCACAGCAACGCCAGCAACAGGGTGGAGCGCATGATGTCGGCCGGTCCCATTCCCACCGCCTTCATCACCGTCATTTCGCTTTCGGCATAGAGGCGGCCGTGGGCGAACAGAATGCCGATAAAGAGGCTGACCGGCAGCATCAGGGTCGCCATTTCCGGCAGGTTGAGCAGCAGCAGCTTGCCCACCAGGGCGCCCGGAATGTCGCCGCTGGCGGCATCGCCCAGCACCTCGATAAAGTTCTGGCTGATGAAGATAAGCAGCAGGACGAACAATACGGCCACTTGGGTCTTCAGGGTTTCCCGAAACAAATAGCGGAATGCAATCACCGTTAATCCCAGTGTAAACTTGTCTTTTTTAATGGAAACGCTTAAGAATAAGCGTAAAATCACGATTTTCGCATATTAAGTACGCGAAGATCGGCGCCGTTGGCGATAACCGCCATTATCGTTCATCTGGCGCCCATTGTCTTCAGGCTCAGGAGAATCCATGGAGTTCAGTGTAAAAAGCGGTAGTCCCGAAAAACAGCGCAGTGCCTGCATAGTGGTAGGTGTCTTCGAGCCGCGCCGGTTGTCGCCGGTGGCCGAACAGCTGGACAGGATCAGCGACGGTTACCTGAGTTCCCTGCTGCGTCGCGGCGATCTGGAAGGCAAGGCCGGCCAGATGCTGCTGCTGCACCAGGTACCCGGCGTGCTGGGCGAGCGGGTGCTGCTGGTCGGTTGCGGCAAGGAACGGGAGCTGGACGAGCGCCAGTACAAGCAAATTATCCAGAAAACCATCAGCACCCTGAACGAAACCGGCTCCATGGAAGCGGTGTGCTTCCTCACCGAGCTGCACGTCAAGGGCCGCGACACCTACTGGAAGGTGCGCCAGGCGGTGGAAACCACCAAGGCCAGCCTCTACAGCTTCGACCAGTTCAAGACCAACAAGGCCGAGCCGCGCCGCCCGCTGCGTAAGATGGTGTTCAATGTGCCGACGCGACGGGAACTGACCATAGGCGAGCGCGCCATCCAGCACGGCCTGGCCGTGGCCAAGGGCGTGCGTATCTGCCGGGACGTGGCCAACATGCCGCCCAATGTGTGCAACCCGGCCTACCTGGCCTCCCAGGCGCGCCAGCTGGCGGACGCCCACGACAACATCAGCACCCGGGTGATCGGCGAGGAAGAAATGGCGGAGCTTGGCATGAACGCCTACCTGGCGGTGGCCCGCGGCTCCCACAACGAAGCCATGATGTCGGTGATCGAATACAAGGGCCACCCGGATCCGGCCGCCCGCCCCATCGTGCTGGTGGGCAAGGGCCTCACCTTCGACGCCGGCGGTATTTCCCTCAAGCCCGCCGACGGCATGGATGAAATGAAGTACGACATGGGCGGCGCCGCCTCCGTACTGGGCACCATGCACGCCCTGGCCCAGTTGCAGCTGCCCATCAACGTGGTGGCGGTGCTGGCCGGCTGCGAGAACATGCCCGACGGCAACGCCTACCGTCCCGGCGACATCCTCACCACCATGTCCGGCCAGACCGTGGAAGTGCTCAACACCGATGCCGAAGGCCGTCTGGTGCTGTGCGACGCCCTCACCTTCGTGGAGCGCTACGAGCCGGAAACCGTGGTCGACGTGGCCACCCTCACCGGGGCCTGCATCATCGCCCTGGGCCACCATACCTCGGGGCTGCTGGCCAACCACAACCCCCTGGCCCATGAGTTGCTCAATGCCTCCGAGCAGGCCGGCGACCGGGCCTGGCGACTGCCCATGAACGACGAGTATCAGGAGCAGCTGGAAAGCCCCTTCGCCGACATGGCCAACATCGGCGGCCGGCCGGCGGGCGCCATTACCGCCGCCTGCTTCCTCAGCCGCTTCACCAAAAAGTACAACTGGGCGCACCTGGACGTGGCGGGCACCGCCTGGAAGAGCGGCAAGGACAAGGGCGCCACCGGCCGCCCGGTGCCGCTGCTGACCCAGTTCCTGCTGAACCGCTCCGGCGTCAACAACGCCGAAGAATGAGCATGAGCCGGGGCTGCTTCTACCTGTTGCCGGAGGACGACGGCCACCTGCTGGAGCAGTGGGTGTGCCGGCTGGCCACCGACTGCTACCGCCAGGGCCTGGGCGTGTTTATCCACACCGTCGACCAGGCCCAGGCCGAAGCCATCGACGAACGACTGTGGCAACAGGAGCCCGACAGCTTCGTGGCCCATAACCTGCAAGGCGAAGGCCCGCGCCAGGGCGCGCCGGTGGTGATCAGCCCACAGGCTCCCCACAGCGGACGCCCGGTGCTGATCAACCTGGCGCCCCAGGCCCCCGCCTTTGCCCGGCGCTTCGGCCAGCTGTACGACTTTGTGCCCGCCGCCGAGGCGGGCAAACAGCTGGCGCGGGAGCGTTTCAAAGCCTATCGGCAGGCCGGCTTCGAGCTGACCACAGAGCCGGTACCACCTCACACTCAAGACGCATAACACCATGGAAAAGACGTTTAATCCCAGCGCCATCGAACAGGCCCTGTACCAGCAGTGGGAAAGCAAGGGCTACTTCAAGCCCCACGGCGACACCCGCAAAGATGCCTACAGCATCATGATCCCCCCGCCCAACGTGACCGGCAGCCTGCACATGGGCCACGCCTTCCAGGATTCCATCATGGACACCCTGATCCGCTACCAGCGCATGCTGGGCAAGAATACCCTGTGGCAGGTGGGCACCGACCACGCCGGCATTGCCACCCAGATGGTGGTGGAGCGCAAGATCGCCGCCGAAGAGGGTAAGAGCCGCCACGACTACGGCCGCGAGGCCTTTATCGACAAGATCTGGGAGTGGAAGAAGGAATCCGGCGGCACCATCACCCGCCAGTTGCGCCGCCTGGGCGCTTCGGTGGACTGGGATCGCGAGCGCTTCACCATGGACGAGGGCCTGTCCAACGCGGTGAAGGAAGTGTTCGTCCGCCTGTATGAGGATGACCTTATCTACCGCGGCAAGCGGCTGGTGAACTGGGATCCCAAGCTGCACACCGCCATCTCCGATCTGGAGGTGGAAAACCGCGAGATGAAGGGCCACATGTGGCACTTCCGCTATCCCCTGGCCGACGGCGTCAAGACCGCCGACGGCAAGGACTACCTGGTGGTGGCCACCACCCGGCCCGAGACCATGCTGGGTGACACCGCGGTGGCGGTAAACCCGGAAGATCCGCGCTATAAGGATCTAATCGGCAAGGACATCATTCTGCCCATCGTCAACCGCCGTATTCCCATCGTGGGCGACGACCACGCCGACATGGAAAAGGGCACCGGCTGCGTGAAGATCACCCCGGCCCACGACTTCAACGACTACGAGGTGGGCAAGCGCCACGGTCTGCCGATGATCAACGTGCTCACCCTGAACGCCGAGATCCGCGATGAGGCCGAGGTGTTCACCACCAAGGGCGAGCCGTCCGACGCCTACGGCGCCGAGCTGCCCGCCGCCTTCCGCGGCCTGGACCGCTTTGAGGCCCGCACCGCCCTGGTGACCGAGCTGGAACAACTGGGCCTGCTCGACGGGGTCAAGGATCACGAGCTGACCGTGCCCTACGGCGACCGGGGCGGCGTGGTAATCGAGCCCATGCTGACCGACCAGTGGTACGTACGCGCCGCCCCCCTGGCCAAGGTGGCCACCGAGGCGGTGGAGAATGGCGACATCCAGTTCGTGCCTAAACAGTACGAAAACATGTATTTCTCCTGGATGCGCGACATTCAGGACTGGTGCATCTCCCGCCAGCTGTGGTGGGGCCACCGCATCCCCGCCTGGTACGACGAGTCCGGCAAGGTCTACGTGGGCCGGGACGAGGCCGAAGTGCGCGCCACCCACAACCTGGGCGACGAGGTGAAACTCAGCCAGGACGAAGACGTGCTCGACACCTGGTTCAGCTCGGCCCTGTGGACCTTCTCCACCCTGGGCTGGCCGGAAAAAACCCCGGAACTGGCCACTTTCCACCCGTCCAGCGTGCTGGTCACCGGCTTTGACATCATTTTCTTCTGGGTGGCGCGCATGATCATGATGACCATGCACTTCATCAAGGACGAAAACGGCAAGCCCCAGGTGCCCTTCAAGACCGTTTACGTCACCGGCCTTATTCGCGACGAGAACGGCGACAAGATGTCCAAGTCCAAGGGCAACGTGCTCGACCCCCTCGATATGATCGACGGCATCGATCTGGAGTCGCTTGTCACCAAGCGCACCGGCAACATGATGCAGCCCCAGCTGGCCGCCAAGATCGAGAAGAACACCCGCCGGGAATTCCCCGAGGGCATCGAGCCCCACGGCACTGACGCCCTGCGTTTCACCCTGTGTGCCATGGCGTCCACCGGCCGTGACATCAACTGGGACATGAAGCGCCTGGACGGCTACCGCAACTTCTGCAACAAGCTGTGGAACGCCTCCCGCTACGTGCTGATGAACACCGAGGAGCAGGACTGCGGCCAGAGCGGTGGCGAACTGCAGTACTCGCTGGCGGATCGCTGGATCCGCGCCCAGCTGCAGGCCACCATCGCCGACGTGCGTCAGGCGCTGGACGGCTACCGCTTCGACCGCGCCGCCAACGCGCTCTACGAGTTTATCTGGAACCAGTTCTGCGACTGGTATCTGGAGCTCACCAAGCCGGTGCTGTGGCACGGTGCCGAGGCCGAGCAGCGCGCCACCCGCAAGACCCTGATCGAGGTGCTGGAAACCCTGCTGCGCCTGGCCCACCCCATGATGCCCTACATCACCGAGGAGATCTGGCAGCGGGTGGCCCCGCTGGCCGGCCGTGGCGGCGAGACCATCATGCTGGCCGCCTATCCCGAACTGGATAAGGCGCTGGAAGATGAGCAGGCAATGGCGGATCTGGAATGGGTGAAGCGCTTTATCGTGTCCATCCGCAACCTGCGCGCCGAGATGAACATCCCCCCCGGTCAGGCCCTGAACGTGCTGCTGCGCCCGGCCGGGGACGACGCCCGCCGCGCCACCGACAATGACGCCTTCCTCAAGGCCATGGCCAAGCTCGAGTCCATTACCCTGCTGGCCGCCGATGAAGAGGCACCGGTGTCCACCAAGCAGTTGATCGGCGATACCGAGCTGCTGCTGCCGATGGCGGGACTTATCGACAAGGACGCGGAGCTGTCGCGCCTGCAGAAGGAGCTGGACAAGGTTGGCGGTGAGATCAAGCGGCTGGAAGGCAAGCTGAACAACCAGGGCTTCGTCGCCAAGGCCCCCGCCGAGGTGGTGGCCAAGGAGCAGGAGAAGCTGGCCGACTACCAGGCCACTCTGGCCAAGCTACAGGCCCAGCGCGAGCAGATAGCAAGCCTCTGAGGCAACCCCCTGCTATCGCCCCGGCGCCCTGCGCCGGGGCTTTTTTGTGCCTGCGGCCGGGCTCAGGTTACCGCTGCCGCCGCGCGCTGCACCGCCAGGGCGCCCTGGCAGATTTCGTCCATGATCGCTTCCACCTCCAGCACCTGCTGGCGCCCCTGCCCTGCCACCTCGGCGGCCTGGCTGATGGCCGAGGATACCTCGCCGGTCAGCTCCCGGTTTTGCTGCACCACCCGGCCAATCTCCGCCGTGGCCCGGCTGGTGCGTCCCGCCAGTTGGCGCACCTCGTCGGCCACCACCGCAAAGCCTCGTCCGAACTCGCCGGCCCGCGCCGCCTCTATGGCCGCGTTCAGCGCCAGCAGGTTGGTCTGATCCGCCACGCTGCTGATGGTGGCGACAATATCCTCTATGCTGCGCGCCTGTTCGTTGAGCCGGCCGATGACCTGTACCGCCTGCTCCAGTTGCTGGGCGATGCGGGCAGATAAGTCCACCGAGGCCTGCAGTGAGCCGTTGCCGCGCTCGGCAATATGGGCGGTCTGCACGGCGGTGACACTGGCCAGCTCCGCAGCTTCCCGGGTCCGCAGCGCCTGCTGTACCCGTTCGGTAATGTCGCTGGCGAGCTTGACCACCCGCACCGTGCGTCCCTGGGTATCGAGAATGGGGTTATAGCTGGCTTCCAGCCAGATTTCCCCGCCGCTGCCGTGCAACCGCTTGAAGCGTCCGGTTTTATGCTCTCCCGCCGCCAGCTCCCGCCAGAACTCCGGATGCCGGCGGTAGAACTCCGGCTCGCAGAAGATCCGGTGATGCTAGCCCTGAAGCTGCTCCCGGCGATATCCCATGGTGGCCAGGAAGTTGTCGTTGGCGTCGAGGACGGTACCGTCCGGCGTAAACTCAATCACCGCCATCGACCTGTGCAGGGCGTCGAGCACCGCCTGGCGGGCTTCATGCTGCCGCTGGCGGGCGGTGACATCGCTGGCGACCTTGAGCACCCGGGCCACCCGGCCTGCGGTGTCGAACACCGGCATGTAGCTGGCTTCGAGCCAGAGGGGGTTGCCGTTGCGGTGGCGACGGCCGAAAGTCCCGCTTTGTCCCTGCCCCCGGCGCAGTTGCTGCCAGAACTCCCGGTACCGGGCCGAATCCGCCTGGCCGGGCAGGCAGAGCAGCCGGTGAGGCTGCCCCGCCAGCTCCGCCAGCGAAAACCCGACCATGGCCAGGAAGGCCGGACTGGCATCCAGTATCTCTCCCTCCGGGCTGAACTCAATCACCGCCAGGTGGGCGCGCAGCGCCTCATGTTCCGCCTGGCGCTGTTCACACCGTTGCCGCTCCTGCTCCCGTTGCTGCTTGCGTTTTGTGCTGCCGAACATGGTGGCTTGAACTCCTGGATGGAATGCGAAAGAAAAGAAAGAAAAGATGGCCCGCTAAAGACCCGGATGCTGGCGTTTTATATTCATCAGGGCTTAAGTTTGTAGCAGGATGACGAGCCGGATCGCGTTTTTACATCGCCGCTCGGGAAAGGACAAGGCGAATCTCCGCCAGTCATGTTCGAGGTCAAGACAATGCGCCACCGATTGGTATTTCTCGCCCTGTTGCTGGCCTGTGGGCCGGCACAGGCCGACACCCTGCCCGCCACGGCCCTGCTCGAGGCCCACAACCGGGCCCGGGCCGAGGTGGGCGCACCGCCCCTGTCCTGGTCGGAAGGTGCCGCCGCGCAGGCGCGCCGCTGGGCCGCCATCCTGGCCGGACGCTGCCTGCTGGAGCACAGCCAGGGCAGTGGCTTTGGCGAAAACCTCTTTATGGGCACGCTGGGCTTTTACGACGAACTGGACGGGGTCCGCGCCTGGGAAGAAGAAAAGAGACACTATGCGGGCCAGCCGCTGACCCGGGCGATGGCACCGGTGGTGGGGCATTACACCCAGATGATCTGGCCTGCGACCCGGGAGCTGGGCTGCGCCACATCCCGCTGCGACGGCAATCTTATTCTGGTATGCAACTACTTTCCCCCGGGCAATTACCTGGGGGAAAGCGCCTATTGAGACAGGATTATTTCTTGGTTTCTATCTGGTTGCCGATCACCCCGCCCACCACGGCACCGCCCAGGGTGCCCAGGGTGCTGCCGCCGGTCAGTACCGAGCCGCCTACGGCACCGGCACCAGCGCCGATCGCGGTATTGCGGTCCCGTTCAGACATATTGCTGCAGGCAGACAGGCCCAGCAGCAGGGTCGCGGCCAATGCGGCCGTGGTCAATTTGCCCTTGCACATGTTGTATTCCTCCTCGATGACGCCGGCAACGCCATGCCGACCATGACTTCCTCAGTCTATGCCCGGCAGGCAAAGCTGCCCAGCCGGGAGGAAAGGTCCTGCGCAGGCTGCTGTCGCTCAGGCGCTCATCTCGCCGCGCAGGGGCCGGCGCATCAGCTCGCGCACCCGCCCGGGATCGGTTTCCATCGCCAGCAGGTAGTGCAGCTTGGCGAAGGCCGCCTCCAGGGTCAGGTCGCCGCCCGGGGTCACGCCGATACGGTTTAGACTGTTGCCGGTGGCATAGGTGCCCTGATCCACCTTGCCGTAGAGGCAATGGGTGCGGTTGACGATGACCTGGCCCCGTTCCACCGCCGCCGCCAGCACCTGCATCAGTTCGGTATTGGCGTCGGGCGGATTGCCCACCCCGAAGCTCAGCATGACGGCACCACGCACCCCCTCGTCGTCGAGCAGGGCACGGGCGGCACGGGCGCTGATGCCCGGGTAGAGGCTGAGCACCGTCACCGCCTCGGGGTCGAACTCGGGAATGCGGAAGCACAGCGGCGTCGGCGGCAGCAGCAGGTCCGGCTCCGGCTCCAGGCGGATGCCGGCCACCCCCAGGGGGGGATGGTTGGGCGAGGCGAAGGCGTCCAGCTCGGTGGCCTTGAGCTTGGTGGTGCGGTTGCCCCGCAGCAGCCGGCCGTTGAAATAGATGCACACCTCGGCCAGCCCCGGCCGCTGGCACAGGTGCAAACCGTTGATGACGTTGTCCAGGCCGTCGCTGCGTCGCTCCGACAGGGGGATCTGGGAGCCGGTGAAGATCACCGGCTTGTCCTGCCCCGGCAGCATAAAGGACAGCGCCGCCGCGCTGTAGGCCATGGTGTCGGTGCCGTGCAGCACCAGGAAGCCGTCGTAGTCCTGCCAGTGGATCACCAGCAGGCCGGCGATCTGGGCCCAGTGGGCCGGGGTCAGGTTGGCGCTGTCGATAAGCGTATGCAGCTCGATCACATCGAACTCGGGCAGTTCCGGCTCGCCGCTGTCCGCCAGCCGCCGGCGCAGCAGCCGGGCGAACTCCGGATCCGGCTTGTGTCCCTCGCTGGAGGCCCGGCAGCCGATGGTGCCGCCGGTATGCAGTATCAGTACCCGTCCCATTTCAGGCCTCCACCGGCGCCACCATCGCCGCCGGGCTCAGGATGGCGGCCAGTTGCGCCTCGCTCAGCAGTCCTTCCTGCCGCACCAGCTCGGCCACCCCGGCGCCGCTCAGCAGCGCCTGGCCGGCGATGCGGCTGGCATTGTCGTAGCCGATATGGGGTACCAGGGCGGTGACGATGCCGATGCTGTTCGCCACATGGCTGGCGCACTGGGCTTCGTTGGCCTCGATGCCGCGCACGCAGCGCTCGTCCAGCATGCGGATGGCCTCGCCCAGCATACGGCAGCTGTTGAGCAGGTTGTAGATGATCAGCGGCTCCATGGCGTTGAGCTGCAGTTGGCCGGCCTCGGCCGCCAGGGTCACCGCCAGGTCGGCGCCGATGACCTGGAAGGCAGTCTGGTTCATGGCCTCGGGGATCACCGGGTTGACCTTGCCGGGCATGATGGAGGAGCCGGGCTGCATGGCCGGCAGGTTGATCTCGCCCAGGCCGGTGCGGGGGCCGCTGGACAGCAGGCGCAGGTCGTTGCTGAGCTTGGACAGCTTCACCGCCAGCCGCTTGAGCACGCTGGAGAAGGTAACAAAGGCGCCCATGTCGGAGGTCGCTTCCACCAGGTTGCCGGCCAGGCTCACCGGCAGCTCGGCGATGTCGGCCAGCTCGTTCACCGCCAGCCGGGCGTAACGCGGGTGGGCGTTGATGCCGGTGCCGATGGCGGTGCCGCCCAGGTTGACCTCGCACAGCAGGCGGCAGGCGTCGTCGATGCGCGCCTCTTCCTCGCCCAGGTTGACGGCGAAGGCCTCGAACTCCTGCCCCAGGGTCATGGGCACGGCGTCCTGCAGCTGGGTGCGGCCCATCTTGAGGATATGGGCGAACTCCCGGCCCTTGTCGGCCAGGCTGTGCTGCAGGCCGGCAATGGCTTCCTTCAGCGGCCGGGCGGCGAACACGATGGCCAGGCGGGCGGCGGTGGGATAGGCGTCGTTGGTGGACTGGGAGCGGTTGACGTCGTTGTTGGGGTGCAGCTCCTTGTACCGGCCGCGCTCGTGCCCCAGCTTGCTCAGGGCCAGGTTGGCGATCACCTCGTTGGCGTTCATGTTGGTGGAGGTGCCGGCCCCGCCCTGGATCAGATCCACGATAAACTGGTCGTGCAGCTCGCCACGGATGATGTCGGCGCAGGCGGCCTCGATGGCCTCGGCCTTGTGGCCGGGCAGCAGGCCGAGCTGGTGGTTGGCACGGGCGGCAGCGGCCTTGACCATGGCCAGGGCGCGGATCAGTTCGGGGAAGTGGCTGATGGGCACACCGGTAATGTTGAAGTTCTGCTTGGCGCGCTGAGTCTGGATACCGTACCAGGCCTCAGCCGGCACCTGTTGTTCGCCCAGAAGATCGTATTCGGTACGTGTTTGCATTTGGCTTCTCCCACCGGCTTGCACTGTTATTTGACGAGTCAGACGACCGGGATCCCGAACAGGCAACGGAAGGATACAGCTAAGCCGACCGTCACATGCCATGGATGGCATGTGCGAGCGTACATGGGGCGTGCTTGCTCGCCGTGACGAACTGTTTCAGCCTGACCGAACATCCGGTGAATGTTCGCAGCAGGTTGAAACAGTGAGTGTCATATCCCACAGCGTGTCGGCGTGCTGTGCCTTCCGGTGCCTGAGCGCGTTCGCACAGGTTCATCTGTTGGCGTTATTACAGCAACAAGGGGGACTGGCGGGGAAGTTGGCGCCCTGTAGCAAAGTGGCGCTGTCTGGCGCACTGGCTGCATCAATCAGATACAGGCGCACTCTGTTGCAGGAAACCGACTTTGGGTACACTGGGCGCAGTTTTCCCGGAGTCCCTATGCATCACGATTTCGCCAAGAACCTGCGCCTGCTGTGCAGCTACTACAAGTCGGTGGCCGAGGTGTGCCGCAAGCTCAAGGTCAACCGGCCCCAGTTCAACCGCTACCTGAGCGGGCGCTACAAGCCCTCGGCCCACAGCCTGCGCCGGTTGTGCGACTTCTTCGGGGTGGAGGAGCACGAGATCCTGATGCCCCACAGCCAGTTCGAGCTGCTGATCCAGGTGCGGCCCCGGCCGCGGGAAGAGGCGGAGGAACATCCGGAATACCGCCACCTGGATCTGCTGCAGGCCAACTCCCAGGGGCTCGACAAGTACCTGGGCTACTACTTCGAATACCACTATTCCATGGCCTTTCCGGGCAAGATACTGCGCAACCTGGTGTGCCTGGAGAAGCGGGACGGCCGCGTCTACTACCAGCGCACCGAGCGGCTGCAGCAAAGCCCCGGCGAGCGGGTCTACCACAGCAAATATCTGGGCATGGCCCACCTGCTGGCAGATCGCATCTTCCTGGTGGACTACGAGTCGCTGACCTGCAACCAGCTGACCCAGACCATTCTCATCCCTACCTTCAAGAGCCGGGTGGGCCGGCTCAGCGGCCTGCGCCTGGGGGCCTCGGCCAGCGGCGAGCGCATTCCCAGCTGCACCCGGGTGGTGTTCGAGTACCTGGGCCACCGGGTGGACATCCGCCGCACCCTCAGGCTGTGCAGCACCTTCGAGGCGGACGGCGGCCAGATCTCGCCGGCCGTGCTTGCCGCCATCCGCAATGAGATGGCGCCGGGAGAGCATCACTTCCGTGCCCGCCACTGCTTTTAGGCCACCGGCAACAATCCCAGCCAGAGCAGCCGCACCACCGCCACGTTGGCCAGGCTGACCAGGCACAGGAAGGCCACGTAGATCATCACCAGCAGGCGGAAGTAATTGCTGCGGGTGTGGCGGATCATGCCCTGCTCCTCCTGGATGCGACGATGGGCGCCGGCAATCCTGGCGAACAGGCCCAGTTCGAAGTGCATCAGGAACAGGGTGATCAACGACAGCACGGTACCGAGCAGGGGCGCGATCAGGATCCAGCCCTGCAGCACCCGGGTAATGTCGGGCTTGAGGTAAGGCACGGCGCCCAGCAGCACCACGGCGGCGGTGATCTGGAACAGCTTTTTCCAGATATGGTCGTGGCGGTATTTGTATTCGTCCCACAGCAGGGCGTGCGCCTCTTCGCTTTGCTCCACTCGCGTGCTCTCCGGCTTGTTGCATGGCGCCACTATAGCACGGGCGCCAGCCCCAGCTCAGCGTCCGACGGGCGCGCCAGATCGTCCAGGCGGTAATCGCAGACCCCGTCGGGAAAGATCTTTTCCAGCATGGCCCGATAGGGACCGACCTCGACGTCGCCGTAGAGCCCCAGCGCCATGGCCTCGGCCACGGGCATCAGGGCGCAGCGGAACAGATCCCCGGCCAGCGGGCTGCCGGCCACGTTGCGCGGGCTCTGGTAGGGAGGGTAGGCCCGCAGGCAGGGGCCGGGCTCGGACACCCCCAGCCAGGGCCCCCGCCAGACATCCGGGCCCCGGGCAATCAGCCCGCCCTTCCCGTCCCAGCAGGCATCCTCGGCATCCGCCGGACGGCGCCCGGCGGCCAACCAGCGCTCCAACAGGACAAAGGCCGCCGGGGTAGGATCGAAGGGCTCCAGGCTTTGCCAGATCAGCATGTTGTCACTCTGGCCCCGGGTACGCAGCAGGCGCAGCCGGCTCGACAGGCTGGCGAAGGAGTGGTGCATGTCGAGCTCGGGATCCAGGTAATGACGGATGTCGATGATCGGAATCGCTACCCGCCCGAGAAACACCTGACCGGCGCGATAGGCCGCCGCCATGGCTTCCTGGTGTCCCCGGGCGCGCGGCGCCACCCGGATTTCGTCCACCCGGTTGTCGGCGAAGGCCCGCAGGGCCACCGGCCTGACCTGGCGCATGTTGTGGTGGCTCCAGATCGAAGCCCGCGCCAGGCTGGTGTCGCCGGACAGCAGCCAGTAACGCTCCTGGACCATGTCCTTTGGCGCCTTCCAGCTGCCGACATGGGCGTTGAGATGCAGGAACTCCGGCAGGCTCAGGTCGCCGGCTACCAAGGCGGCAAGGCCGTACTGCACCCCGGTGTTGTCGTAGGTGCGATGGGCGAAGCCGTGCTCATCCACCCCGTAGACATGGGCCAGGTCGTGCCAGTGGCTGAAGCGGGCGCGGGCCGCCACCTCGGGCACATAGCGATGGGCGTGGTGGGAATAGTGGGGGTTGTTGGTCAGCGGCGCCAGGCCGCGCCAGCTGTGGCTGCATTCGGTGGCGCCCGGCGGCAGCGGCGGCAGGCGCAGCCCCAGTCCGGCCCAGCGCGCCCAGCGGTAATAACGCCGCTCCCGGCTTTCGACCCGGCTGTTGGCCGGCAGCCCCAGCACCAGGCTGCGGTTTTCCTGCACCCGCCAGCGGGGATTGTCCCGGGCGGTGACGTCGAAGTAATACTCCAGCAGCTCGCAGTCCAGCGCCCAGATGCTCTGGGTGATCATGTCCGGGTAGCTGTACTGGGGGATCAGTGCGTCCAGCAGGCCGGGGTGGGTCTCGGCCAGCAGGTATTGCTGCACCGCCCCGCCGGAGGCGCCGAGGCCCACCGTGTGGTCTGGCCGGCCATAGCGGGCCACGAACTGGGCCTTGGCCAGTTGCGCCGTATTGCCCGCCAGCCAGACATTATACTGGGTGGCGGTGACATTGGCGCTGGTGCCGAGTACGGCATAGCCCTCGGCCAGTTGGGCGCTCAGCCGTTTGGTGAGGGTGCTCATCTTCATGTGCCCCTGGCGCTTGCCGATGCCGACGCCACCGCGGAAATGGAAGATCAGCCGTCGGTTCCAGTAGGGGCTCTGGGTCGCCGTCACCGGCTCGGCCGGATCCGCCAGCATGGCAATGGCGTAGAGGAAACGGTTGAGGCTGCCCCGCTCCACCCGCAGCACGAAGGGAATGCGCCCGCCGTCGCGACTCAGCCAGGCCATGTCCGCCGGCAGGGGGCCGGCGGGCAGGGGCAGGAAATCCTCGCGGCCCTCGGGCTGGTAAAAATAGTCCATGCGAGTCGGAGTCAGGCAGTCCCGGCTGTAGCCCGCTATGATGCCCTTCAGCTTGCTCCCCCCTGCCTCGGCGTATACCGGGGTGCCGCCCCCGTCCCGGTTATCCACCAGTGGCTGGCCCAGGCCGGACTCCTCGGTGCCGCAGGCAAAGGGGTATTGCAGGGGGCCCAGGCTGGTATCGATGGGCCCGGTTTCGCCGGGCAGCACCGGCAGGGGGAAAGAAGACAGGTCCAGCGGCACCCGGGAAGGATGGGGTCCACCATAGGGCGGCTGGGGGGCCGAGGGATGGTAACCGGGCGGCAGCCGCTCGACCAGGGCATCCGGCGGCACCGGCAGCAACTCCTTACCCAGCCACTGGGCCAGCGGGGTACATCCCGCCAACAGCAGCACCAGCAGCGGCCATCCCTTTTGCATCGTCTTTCCTCCGGGCCCGTTCTCCCCTATTTTAGTCGAGCCGTGCCGCCGGCTCTGGCAAGATAGCGAGACCACCACCAGAAGGAAAAAGTATGACCATGAACACCTGCCAGAGGGTACGACTGCGCCCGCTGGCCGCCACCGACAACGATGCCATCGCCCGTATTATCCGCGAAGTCTCCGCCGAATACGGCCTTACCGCCGATCGCGGCTTCAGCGTGGCAGACCCGCAACTGGACGATCTGTTCGGCCATTACCGGGCCAGCAAGGGTGTCTACTGGGTGGCGGAGGATGCCGAAGGTGCCCTCCTCGGCGGCGCCGGGCTGGGGCCCGTGGCTGGCCGGGAAGACACGGTGGAACTGCAGAAGATGTACCTGGCCAGGACTGGCCGGGGCATGGGGCTGGGCCGCAGGCTGGCCCTGCACCTGCTGGCCGAGGCCGAGGCGCTGGGCTATCGCCACTGTTACCTGGAGACCACCGCCTGCCTGGGTGAAGCGCTGGCCCTGTACCGCCGGCTCGGCTTCGAGCCCTGCGGACGATTGGGGGACACGGGGCACAACGACTGTGAAATCACCCTGATGCGCCCCCTGACCGGTCACTCCTCGAAATAGGTGCCCCAGCCGTCGTACTCGATGCCGTACTTGGCGGCAATGGGCAGCAGTTGCTCAATCTGGGCCATGATGGCGTCCTCGGTGAGGGCGCCGTCCTTAATGGCATCAAAACACAGCAACAGCTGTCCCCGCTCCAGAGTCAGCTCTTCGGCGTCGGTCACCTCGAAACCGGCCTTGAAACAGTCCACCGCCGCCTTTTCCAGCCGGTTGAAATCCTGGCCGGAAAAGTGATGCTCTATGGTGTATTGCACATCCGGGTTGCTGCCATCCTCCAGCAGGGAGGCGATAATCTCGCGGGTTTCTTCCCGCCAGTCTTGCTGTTCACTCATAGGGGCTCCTGGGCCGGATAGGGTGGCAAAAGCTTAAGGACGGCGGGCTTCCCTGTCCAGCTCGACAATGCGGTCGGCAATCCGCTGGCGGCTGTGCCTGAGCAGCTCGCGCAGGTGGCCGGGTTCGTAGCCGTCAATGGCGATGGGCGGCATGATCTCGACGATCAGTTCGCCGTTGTCCCAGCGGTTCAGGTCCACCTGGCCGAAATAGCTGGAGCAGGCGATAGGCACGATCGGCACCCTGGCCTGGAGGGCGATATGGAAGGCGCCGGTCTTGAAGGGCAACAGGCCCTGGCCCTTGCTGCGGGTCCCTTCCGGAAACATCCAGATGGACATGCTGCGCTGGCGGATTTTTTCGACCACCTTGCCGATGGTACTCGCCGCCTTGGCCTTGTTTTCCCGGTTGATCAGCAGGTTGCCGCTCAGCCAGAACAGCTGGCCAAAGAGGGGGATCCAGAACAGGCTGTTCTTGCCGATGGCCACGGTGCGCGGCATGACGGCCCCCGGCAGGGCGATGATGTCCCAGTTGCTCTGGTGGTTGGCAATATACACCGCCGAGTGCAGATCCCTGACATGCTCATACCCCCGCACCCGGACCTTGAGCCCGACCAGGGGACAGGCCCGGTGGAACAGCCGGCCGAGCAGGTAGACGTTGTTGGGATGACGGGGGCGCAGCAGGCACAGCAGGGTACCCAGTACAAAGACGACTATCATGGCCAGGCCAAGCAATAGCATCCGCAACAGCTTTAACATGAAGGATCCTCGCAATTTGGGAGACGGCAGTATACTGACCGCCCCCGGCACCGACAAGGCCGGCGGTCCGTCAGCCCCGGCCGCCCTCCGCCTCCAGCCGAAAGCCGCGTACCGCCAACTGCAATTGCTCGGCCAGCTGTGCCAGTTCACGGCTGGCACCGGCGGTCTGCTCGGCGCCGGCAGCGGTGTCGCCGCCCATGGCGTGGATATGGGTGATATTGCGGCTGATATCCTCGGTGACCGCCGCCTGCTCGTCCACGGCGCTGGCGATCTGGGTATTCATGTCGTGGATGCTCTGCACCGCCCGGCTGATCTGCTCCAGCGCCTGCTCCGCCTCCCGCGCCCGGGCCACCGTCTGCTCCGCCTGGCCGCGGCCGTTGACAATGGCCGCCCTGGCCTGCTCCGCGTCCGCCTGCAGCCGGCCTATGGTGGCCACTATCTCCAGGGACGACTGCTGGGTCTGGGCCGCCAGGTTGCGTACCTCTTCGGCGACCACCGCAAATCCCCGCCCCTGCTCGCCGGCCCGGGCTGCTTCGATGGCGGCATTGAGCGCCAGCAGGTTGGTACGATCGGCAATTTCCTGGATCACCTCGACCACAGAGCTGATACGGCCGCTGCTGTCGGACAGGGACTGCACCACCTGGCCGGTGGCGGCCACATCTTCCGCCAGCCGGTGGATCGACAGCACCGTTTGCTGTACCACCTTTTTCCCCTGCTCCGCCGCCTCGAACGCCGTACGGGCGGACTCCGCCGCCTGGCCGGTATGCAGGGCCACCTCCTGTACCGTGGCCGACATCTGGTTGATGGCCGTAGCCACCTGCTCGGTATCCTGCTGCTGGCGCTCCAGGTTGCCGCTGGTCTGCCGCGACACCGCCGAGGTTTGCTCCGCCGCCGAGGCCAGGCCGGCGCTGGACTGGTTGATCTGGCCGATCAGTTCGCGCAGTTGGTCGGTCATGTGATGCAGCTGGCCGTATACGCCCCGGGTGCCCGGCCCGAAGCGCAGGCTGAGATCGCCGGCGGCAATGCGGCTGGCCACCCGTGCCATTTCGCCCGGCTCGGTGCCCAGGGGCTGCAATACGGTGCGTCTCAGGGTCCAGCCCAGCAGTAGCGCCAGGCCGAGCAACAGCGCCGACATCAGCACCATGACCACAACCATGTTGCGGTTTTGCCGCTCCCGTTCGAGGATTTCCCCGTCCAGCCGCGCCAGCAGCATGGTAATGAACTGGTTGACCGAGGCCAGCATGATGTCGCGGTATTCGTCGTAGGATGGATGGAACACCTTCTGCCGCGCCTGCTCGGCCTGGCCGGTTTCCATCAGCCGGACGGCCTCCGCCTCCAGCCGGGCCATGGTCAGGGTGGCCTGACGCCCGCGTTCCAGCAGGGACAGCTCTTCCCGGGTCAACGCCATGGCCTGCAGCATCCGCTCGTTGGACAGCATCTTGCCGTCCACCCTGGGCTGCTGACCTTCGGTCATCGCCAGTACATTGTGGTAGACGGCCAGTTCCCGCTCCGCGCCGGTAGACACATAGTTGCGGATGCGCGCTGTCAGCTCCGACGACATCATCCGCAGCAGGTTGGCGGAGTTGAAGTACTCGAAGCGCTTCTGTTGGGCCTGCTCCACACCCCGCTGGGCCTGCAGCAGCCCATACAGAGCACCGCCCTGGATCAGCGCAAAGCCGAGCACCACCCCGATGATCACCCGGATCACACCCCTGAGGCTCATGCTAGCCACCATTCCCTTCTCCCCATTCCCTAAAACAATATTGAATACAAAAGATTCGCAATTATGCTCCAATTGTAACAATAGTGAAATATGCCGCTGCCGGGCGCACATCGAGTAGGGTGAGGCGTTACCGCCTCATCCCTCTCACAGAACCGTACATACGGGCCACGTATACGGCTCATGCCATTAACTTACCCCGAACTCGGGGACAGTGATGCCGGTTTTGACCTTC
>NZ_PXYH01000016.1 GCF_003012795.1 Zobellella taiwanensis | reverse complement strand
GCTTCCTTCAGACCCCACCGTTGGCCAGTGGCGCCCTTGCCAGTCGGATTGTCTTCCCCTCAGTCGGGGTGACGCCATCTTCTTTCAGATGGCCGGGTTTGCCGGCTTCGCCGGGCAAACAAAAAAAGCCGCCCGAAGGCGGCTTTGGCATGGTCACGGGTGACTCGGTTCAGCTCAGCTTGCCGTGGCACTGCTTGTATTTTTTACCCGAGCCACAGGGGCAGGGGTCGTTACGGCCCACCTTTTCGCCCTCGCGCACGAAGGGTGCGCCCTCGGCACCGGCCGGCTGGCTCCCGGCCAGGGGATTTTCCGCCTCCGCATGGCTGTAGCTCTGGGGCAGGCGCTCGGCCGCCTCCCGTCGTTTGGCCTCCGCCGCCTCCACCTCTTCCTGGGTCTGGACCCGGACCCGGCTGAGAATGCTGACCACCTCCCGCTTGAGGTTGTCCAGCATCTGGGTGAACAGCTCGTAGGACTCGCGCTTGTATTCCTGCTTGGGGTTTTTCTGGGCGTAACCGCGCAGGTGGATGCCCTGGCGCAGGTGATCCATGGCCGCCAGGTGCTCCTTCCACAGGGTATCCAGAGTCTGCAGCATCACCGAGGTTTCGAACTGGCGCAGCACGGCCGCGCCCACCACGGCTTCCTTGTCGGCGTAGGCCCGGGAAGCCGCCTCCAGCACCCGCTCCTTGATCTGCTCGTCGTGCAGCTTGTCATCCTGCTTCAGCCACTCGGAAACCGGCGCCTCCAGGGCAAAATCCCCCTTCAGCCGCTGCTCCAGGCCGGCCACGTCCCACATTTCCTCCAGTGACTGGGGCGGGATGTATTCGTCGACCACACCGCTCAGCACGTCCTCGCGGATAACGTCTATGGTCTCCTTGATGTCGCCGGAATCGAGCAGCTCGTTACGCTGCTCGTACACCACCTTGCGCTGGTCGTTGGCCACATCGTCGAATTCCAGCAGGTTTTTGCGGATATCGAAGTTGCGGGTCTCCACCTTGCGCTGGGCATTCTCGATGGCCCGGGTCACCCAGGGATGCTCGATGGCCTCGCCCTCTTCCATGCCCAGCTTTTTCATCATGGCGGTCACCCGGTCGGAGGCGAAAATGCGCATCAGGGCATCTTCCATCGACAGGTAAAAACGGCTGGATCCCGGATCGCCCTGGCGGCCGGCCCGGCCCCGCAGCTGGTTGTCGATACGGCGTGATTCGTGCCGTTCGGTGCCGATGATGTGCAGGCCGCCGGCGGCGATGACGGCATCATGGCGCGGCTGCCAGTCGGCCTTGATGGCGGCAATCTGCTCGGGCGTGGCTTCGCCCAGGGCTTCAATTTCCGCCTGCCAGCTGCCGCCGAGCACGATGTCGGTCCCCCGGCCGGCCATGTTGGTGGCGATGGTCACCGCCCCCGAGCGCCCCGCCTGGGCGATGATTTCCGCCTCCCTGGCGTGGAACTTGGCGTTGAGCACCTGGTGCTTGATGCCTTCCTTCTTGAGGATGCCCGACAACAGTTCGGAGTTTTCGATGGAAACGGTGCCCACCAGCACCGGCTGACCCCGCTCCACGCAGTCCTTGATATCGGCGACGATGGCCTTGTATTTCTCCGGGGCCGTCAGGTAGACCAGATCGCCCATGTCCTTGCGGATCATCGGCTTGTTGGTGGGGATCACCACGGTGTCCAGGCCATAGATGTGCTGGAACTCGAAGGCTTCGGTGTCGGCGGTACCGGTCATGCCGGCCAGCTTGTCGTACAGCCGGAAGTAGTTCTGGAAGGTAATGGAGGCCAGGGTCTGGTTCTCGTTCTGGATCTTGACCCCTTCCTTGGCCTCCACCGCCTGGTGCAGGCCCTCGGACCAGCGCCGGCCCGGCATGGTCCGGCCGGTGTGCTCGTCGACGATCACCACTTCGTTGTCCTGCACTATGTAGTCCACGTTGCGCTCGAACAGGGTGTGGGCGCGCAGGCCGGCGTTGACGTGGGCCAGCAGGGTGATGTTGCCGGCGGAGAACAGGGAGTCGTCTTCCGCCAGCAGCCCCATGCGCTTGAGCTCTTCTTCCACAAAGATCTGGCCGTTTTCGGTGAGCAGGGCCTGCTTGTTCTTTTCATCCACCGTGTAGTGGCCGTCGCCGGTGTATTCCTCGGTGTCTTCCTTGTCCTGCTTCACCAGCTTGGGGATCAGGGTGTTGATACGGATATACAGCTCGGAGCTGTCTTCCGCCGGCCCGGAGATGATAAGCGGGGTACGGGCCTCGTCGATCAATACCGAGTCCACCTCGTCCACCAGGGCGTAATAAAGCGGTCGCTGCACCCGCTGCTGGGGAGTGAAGGCCATATTGTCGCGCAGGTAGTCGAAGCCGAATTCGTTGTTGGTGCCATAGGTGATGTCGCAGGCGTAGGCGTCGCGCTTTTCCTGGTGGCCCATGCCCGGCAGGTTGCAGCCCACGGTCAGGCCGAGGAATTCGAACAGCGGCCGGTTGGCTTCGGCGTCCCGGCGGGCAAGGTAGTCGTTCACCGTCACCACGTGCACACCGCGGCCGGTCAGGGCGTTGAGATAGACCGGCAGGGTCCCGGTCAGGGTCTTGCCCTCACCGGTTTTCATTTCCGCGATCTGGTTGTGGTGCAGCACCATGCCGCCGATCATCTGCACATCGAAATGGCGCATCTCGAACACCCGCCTGGAGGCCTCGCGCACCGTGGCGAAGGCTTCCGGCAGGATTTGCTCCAGGGTTTCCCCCTGCTCCAGGCGGGCGCGGAACTCGGCGGTCTTGGCTTGCAGCTCGGCATCGGACAGAGCCTCGAACTTGGGCTCCATGGCATTGATTTCATTAACAACTTTACGCAGCCGTTTGAGTGTTCTGTCGTTACGGCTGCCGATAATCTTGGTGAAGAGTTTGGTAATCATGCTTGGCCAATTATGCTGTTGGAAAAATAAAGCCCCGCCCGCGGGCGACGCCGTAAACGTAACACTACCGGGGCAGGAACCGTGCCGGATCCAGCTGTTTGTTCCCCTTGAGCACTTCATAATGCAGGTGGACACCGGTCGCCCGACCGGTCCGGCCCATCAGGGCGATATGCTGCCCGGCCTCGACCCGCTCGCCGATTTCCACCAGTTGCGAATCCACGTGGGCATAGCGGGTTACCCAGCCCCGACCATGGCTGATTTCGACCAGGCCACCGAAGGCGGGATGGTATTCTACCGCAGAGACCACGCCGGCGGCAGTGGCGGCGATGGGCTGGCCGCGCCGCCCGGAAAAATCGACCCCCTTGTGCCAGCGGGTACGGCCGGTGAAAGGGTCACGGCGCTGGCCAAATCCCGAGCTCAGGCGGGCCCGGCCGTCCGGCACCGGGTGGCCGTGTACCTGGGTGATTTCATTTATATGGAGATTAAGCAGCATGGATTCAAGGGCAGCCAGGGTCATGCCGTATTCCCGGGTCTGTTCCGACACCTGGGTCAGGGCCTGGTTCAGCTCGGCGAAGCCGTTGAAGGGGCGCTTGAGCAGGTTGGGATCCAGCCGCTGGACCGGCAATTCATCGCCCAGATCGTAGTCGTTGACCAGCCGCTGGCCGAGGGCACCCAGTTGGCCCAGATCCGCCTGTAACCGGCCCAGGCGCTCGCCAATCAGTTGCAGTTGGCGTTGCTGGCCCTGCTGCTGGCGTTCCAGCTGGCGGCTGAGCTGCTGGTTCTGCTGCAGACTCAGCTGCCACTGGCTGTAAAGGTAGAAAGCCACCGGCAGTTGCACCAGGGCAAGCAGCACCCACAACCGGAACAGCGGGGGACGGGTGGCGCGAACCGGCGCGGACGGGGAGGATGAAGTCATGGTTTACACTGCAGAAAAAAAAGAAAACACGCCGGCGCGGAGAGATGCCGGCGTGCTGGATACAGGGTCAGGCAGGATTAAAGGCGGTATCGTAGTAGCGAATCGGCGATTCGGCCCCTTCGTCACCGAAGGTCACGATTTCCCAGGCTTGGGTCTGCGCCAGCAAGGCCCGCAGCAGGTTGTTGTTGAGGGCGTGCCCGGTCTTGTAGGCCCGGAATTCGCCCAGGATGCTGTGGTTGCACATGTAGAGGTCGCCGATGGCGTCCAGCATCTTGTGCTTGACGAACTCGTTGGGGTAGCGCAGGCCATCTTCGTTCAGCACCTTGTAGTCGTCCAGCACCACGGCGTTTTCCAGGCTGCCGCCCAGGGCCAGGTTTTGGGAATGCAGGTACTCGATGTCGCGCATAAAACCGAAGGTCCGGGCTCGGCTCAGTTCCTTCACAAAGGCCGCGCCGGAAAAATCCAGCACCAGATGCTGGCTCTGGCCTTCGAATACCGGGTGCTTGAAGTCGATGGTCAGATCCATCTTGAAACCGCCCCGGTAGGGCCGGAATTCCGCCCACTTGTCACCGTCTTCCACCCGCACCGGCTGCTTGATGCGGATGAAGCGCTTGAGCGCGTTCAGTTCGCGGATGCCGCCGGACTGGAGCAGATAGATGAAGGGATGGGAACTGCCGTCCATCACCGGCACCTCGGGGGCATCCACCTCGATATAGAGGTTGTCGATACCCAGCCCGGCCAGCGCCGCCGACAGGTGCTCTATGGTGGAAACCCGCACCCCCTGCTCGTTGACCAGGGCGGTGCACAGCATGGTGTCCTTCACCAGGTCGGCGTCGGCCCGGATTTCGACCTGGGGATCCAGATCGGTACGACGAAACACGATACCTGTGTTGGCCGGCGCGGGAACAAAGCGCAGCTGCACCTTGTGGCCGGAATGCAGGCCGATTCCGGTGGCCTGCACGGTATTTTTCAGGGTTCGTTGTCTAATCATAAGGGTTTCCGCCAGTCAAAAGGGCCCGGTCCGAACCAGATTAAAGTGGTCAGACATGCTAGCACAGTTATCCGCCTGCCTCAATGCAGTACGTTTTTCAGTCAGCCTGTTTGCGCAGGAAGGCCGGAATATCCAGGTAGTCGAGATCGGTCTTGACCTGGGTATTGTCGGCATTCACCGCCAGCTTGCCCGACTGCTCCTCGCGACCGCTGTCGAGCCGGCGCATGCCGTTGTCGTCCCGGCTGGAGCCGGACTTCACCAGGGTGATGTCGGGCTTGCGCTCGGCACCGATGCCGGTGGCCACCACGGTGACGCGCAGTTCGTCGCTGATTTCCGGATCCAGCACGGTGCCCACCACCACGGTGGCGTTCTCGGAGGCGAAGGCCTTGACCGCGTTGCCCACGGTTTCGAACTCCTCGATGGTCATGTCGAGGCCGGCGGTGATGTTCACCAGTATGCCCCTGGCGCCGGCCAGATCCACGTCTTCCAGCAAGGGGCTGGAGATGGCCTTCTCGGCGGCTTCCTCGGCACGGTCTTCCCCGGTGGCGCTGCCGGTGCCCATCATGGCGGTGCCCATTTCCCGCATCACGGTGCGTACGTCGGCGAAGTCGACGTTGATGAGGCCGGGGCGGGTGATCAGCTCGGCAATGCCCTGCACCGCACCCAGCAACACGTTGTTGGCGGCCTTGAAGGCGTCCAGCAGGGAAATGCCCCGGCCCAGCACCTTGAGCAGCTTGTCGTTGGGAATGGTGATCAGCGAGTCGACGTGCTTGGCCAGTTCGTTGATGCCCTGCTGGGCGTAGTTCATGCGCTTTTTGCCTTCGAAGGCAAAGGGCTTGGTCACCACCGCCACGGTCAGGATACCCAGCTCCTTGGCCACTTCCGCCACCACCGGCGCGGCGCCGGTGCCGGTGCCGCCACCCATGCCGGCGGCGATGAACACCATGTCGGCGCCGTCCAGCAGGTCGCGGATGGCGTCCTTGTCTTCCAGCGCCGCGTCGCGGCCCACTTCCGGATTGGCGCCCGCGCCCAGGCCTTTCGTAATGGCGCTGCCGACTTGCAGGGTAGTGCTGGCACTGGAATTGCGCAGCGCCTGGGCATCGGTATTGATGGCCAGGAATTCGACGCCTTCCAGGTTTTCGCGCACCATGTGCTCGACGGCGTTGCCGCCGCCGCCACCCACACCGACCACCTTAATGACGGCTTCCTGCTCGTGATCATTCATCAGTTCAAACATAAGTCTCTCTCCGCTTTGCTCTTGGTTGGTTCCTGCCAAGATTAAAATTCGCCACGCAGCCAGTTGCCGACCCGTTTAATCAGGCTGGTGACACTGGCCTTGTTGTTGTAGTCCAGTTGCGGCGCCGACTGGTGCTCCTTGCCGTATTGCAACAGCCCCACGGCGGTGGAGTACACCGGCGTCTCAACATAATCCGATAATCCCCTGACCCCGTCCGGCTGGCCGATGCGCACCTGGCACTGGAAGATCTGCTCGGCGCACTCCACCAGTCCCTCAATCTGCGCGGCGCCGCCGGTCAGCACCAGGCCGGCGGCAAGCTGATGCTTGACCCCGGCCTTTTTCAGTTCGCTCTGTACCCGTGCCAGCTCCTGATTGATCATGCCGAGCAGCTCGCTGTAGCGCGGCTCGATCACCTCGGCCAGGGTCTGGCGCTGCAGGCTGCGGGCCGGGCGGCCGCCCACGCTGGGCACTTCTATGGTGTCCTCCTTGCTCACCAACCGGCTGAAGGCGCAGCCGTGACGCACCTTGATCGCTTCCGCATCGAGCGGCGGCGTACCGAAGGCATAGGCGATGTCGCTGGTCACGGTGCTGCCCGCATAGGGGATCACCTTGGTGTGGCGCAGGGCGCCGCCGGTGAACACCGCCATGTCCATGGTGCCGCCGCCGATATCGACTACGCATACACCCAGCTCTTTCTCATCGTCGGTCAGCACCGCATAACTGGATGCCAGTGCGCTGAAAATAAGCTGGTCTACTCGCAGGCCCAGACGCTCCACGCATTTTTCGATATTGCGCGCCATGTCGTTGTGGCAGGTGATCAGGTGCACCTTGGCGTGCATGCGCACCCCCGACAGGCCGATGGGATTTTTGATCCCTTCCTGGAAGTCGATGGAAAACTCCTGGGGCAGCACATGCAGCACCCGGTGTTCATCGGACAGGCGCACCGACTTGGCGGTATGGATGACGTTGTCCACGTCTTCCTGGGTCACTTCCTCGTCGGAAATGGGCACCATGCCGGTTTCGTTGCGGCATTCGATGTGCTTGCCCGACAGCCCCAGGTAAACCGAGGTGATCTGGCAGTCGGCCATCATCTCGGCCTCATCCACCGCCCGCTTCAGGGATTTGACCACCGACTCGAGATCGTTCACGCCGCCCTTGTCCATCCCCTTGGAGGAGTGGCTGCCGAGGCCGATGATATTCAGCTCGCCGTCCGGCAGCACTTCGCCCACCAGGGCCGTGACCTTGGCCGTGCCGATATCAAGCCCGACGATCAGATTTCGTTCCGCGCTCTTGGTCATTATCAGTCTCTTCGTCCTGCTTCCATCCTACCGCCAACCCGGTGTCGTAGCGCAGATCGAGGTAAGCCACCCGCTCGCGCCCGACGATGCCCGGATAGACATCAATAAATCGTTGTAACCTGGCTTCGATATCATCCCGCCCCAGGATCAGCCTGACCCCGTCCTCCAGGGTCAGCTCCCAGGAAAATCGGGGGGTCAGGTGAATCCGACTGATCCGGTAACCCCGCGCCCCCAGCTGACGTTGCAGGGCCTGGTACTCCTGCAGTACCCTGCCCGCCTCCTGATCCGGCCCGGACAGGCTCACCAGTTCCAGCTCGCCGCGCCGGGCCCGGAAGATGTCGCCATGGCTGTTGAGCATGGCGTCTTCGTTCCAGAAGGCCACCACCGGCTGCTCCACGATATAAACCCTGAGGGTATCGGGCCACTGCTTGCGCACCGAGGCCTGGTACACCCAGGGCAGGGCCAGCAGCCGTTGCTGTACCTGGTCCACCTCCAGGGTAAAGAAATTGCCCACCTCGGGCAGTTCCAGTACCGCCTCGCGGATTTCATCCCGGCCCAGGTAACGGTGCTCGCCCTGAATGATCAGGCTGTTCACCGGTACCTGGTTGGCCGCCGTCATCCACATCGCCAGGTGCCACAATCCCCAGACCAGTGCCGCCAGCACCAGCAGGAAGAACACCAGTCCGGAAATAAACCCCAGTCGGGTTCGGACGACCACGGCGTCATTCATATCAGTGTGCCATCTCCAACACCCGAACCACCAACTGGTCGAAGGACAGCCCGGCCACCTTGGCCGCCTTGGGCACCAGGCTGGTCTCGGTCATGCCGGGGACCGTATTCACCTCCAGCAGCCACCACTGACCCTGCCTGTCGCGCATCAGATCCACCCGGCCCCAGCCGCTGGCGGCCACCGCCCGGAACGCCGCCAGGCACAATTCGCCGAGTTCCTGCTCGTCGGCCCGATCCAGGCCGCAGGGACAAAGGTATTCGGTATCGCCGGACTGGTACTTGGCGGAATAATCATAAAAATCATGGGGCGTGCGCAGCCGGATGGCCGGCAGGGCGGCATCGCCCAGAATGCTGACGGTGTACTCGTCGCCTTCGATAAAACTCTCGATCAGCACCTCGTCGTCAAACCTGAAGGCCTCTTCGATGGCCTTGGCCAGGGTGGCCGCATCGGTGGCCTTGGTCATGCCGATACTGGATCCCTCGTGAGACGGCTTGACGAACACGGGCCCCATGAACTGGGCCAGCAGGGCCGCCGCGTCCCCGGGGTTGAAATCCTGCTTGTGGACGATGCGAAAGTCGGCGGTGGGCAGTCCCATGGCACGCCATACCTGCTTGGTGCGGATCTTGTCCATGGCCAGCGCCGCGCCCAGCACCCGGGAACCGGTATAGGGTAATCCCAGGTGCTCCAGCGCTCCCTGCAGGGTGCCGTCCTCGCCGCCACGGCCGTGCACCACGATAAAGGCGCGATCAAAGCCTTCTTCCTTCAGCCGGGCCAGGGGGTAATCCCGGGTATCGATGCCCTGGGCATCGACCCCGGCCCGCTCCAGCCCGGCCAGCACGGCGGCACCGGAGCGCAGCGACACTTCCCGCTCGGCGGAGCGTCCGCCGAACAGTACCGCAACCTTGCCGAAATCACTCATCACTGCTCTCCCTGTTGTTTCATCGCCGCTATGGATAACTTGAGCTGGCCGAGCCTGCGCGCCAACCCGCCCACATTGCCGGCGCCCTGAGTCAGCACCAGGTCGCCGTCCTGCAGCAGCTCCGCCAATACCGCCGGCACCTCGTCCGGGGAAGCCACATAAATCGGCTCCATCTGGCCACGACTGCGGATGGAGCGGCACAGGGCCCGGCTGTCGGCACCAGGAATGGGCGCTTCGCCCGCACTGTACACCTCCAGCAGGATCAGTACATCGCTTTTCGACAGCACATCGACGAAGTCCTCGTACAGATCCCGGGTGCGGGTATAACGGTGGGGCTGGTAAATGGTCACCAACCGGCGCTCGGGCCAGCCGGCGCGCACCGCATTCTGGGTGGCGCGTACCTCGCTCGGGTGGTGGCCGTAGTCGTCCACCAGTTTGGCCAGGCCGCGACCGGTGTCGAACTCGCCATACTGCTGGAAGCGCCGGCCCACCCCTTCGAATTTTTTCAGCGCCGCCAGTATGGCCTCGTCGGCGATGCCGTCCTCGCAGGCCACGGCGATGGCCGCCGCCGCATTCTGGGCATTGTGGCGGCCGGGCAGGTTGAGCTGCACCTCCAGGCAACTGCCGTCGGGACGGCACACCCGGAAACGGCTGTGATCCCGGTGCTGGCTGAAATCCTCCACCCTGTAGTCGGCGTCGGCGGCGAAACCGTAGCTCACGAACTGGCGGGATACCCGGGGCAACATGCTGCGGATCACGTCGTCATCGACGCAAAGCACCGCCAGGCCGTAAAAGGGCAGGTTGTGCAGGAAATCGATAAAGGTGCCTTCCAGCTTGCTGAAGTCGCCGCCGTAGGTGTCCATGTGATCCGCTTCTATATTGGTCACCACGGATACCATGGGCTGCAGGTGCAGGAAGGAGGCATCGCTTTCATCCGCCTCGGCGATAAGATAACGGCTGCTGCCCAGGCGGGCGTTGCAGCCGGCGCTGTTGAGCAGGCCGCCAATCACGAAGGTGGGATCCCTGCCCGCTTCGCCGTAGATGCTGGCCACCAGGCTGGTGGTGGTGGTTTTGCCGTGGGTGCCGGCCACCGCCACACCGTGGCGAAAGCGCATCAGCTCGGCCAGCATTTCGGCCCGGCGCACCACCGGAATGCGCAGATCCCGCGCCGCCAGCAGCTCGGGGTTGTCGGGACTGATGGCGGTGGAGACCACCACCACGCTGGCTCCGGCCACCTGCTGGGCCTGGTGGCCCAGGTAGATGGTGGCGCCCATGGCCGCCAGCCGATCGGTGACCGGGTTATGGGCGATATCGGAGCCGGAAATGGCATAGCCTTCGTTGGCCAGCACTTCGGCAATACCGCCCATACCGGCACCGCCGATGCCGATAAAGTGGATACGCCGCACCCGTCTCATCTCGGGTACCATGCTTCTCAATTTCGCCAGTTCAACCTTGGTCATGCCATTCTCTCAATTTATTTGGCCACATCGCGCAGGCACTCGGCCACCCGCTGTGCGGCATCGGTAATCGCCCGTTGCCGGGCCCGGCCGGCCATCGCCAGCAGTTGCTCCCGGTCGCCCGCCAGGCGCTGCAGTTGCGCCGCCAGCGCCTCGGCGCTGAACCCGGACTGGGGCAGCACCAGGGCGGCGCCCTGATCCGCCAGGGAGCGGGCATTCTTGGTCTGGTGGTCATCCACCGCATGGGGCAAGGGCACAAAAATCGCCCCCAGGCCGGCGGCCGCCAGTTCCGACACGGTCAGGGCGCCGGCCCGGCACACCACCAGATCGGCCTCGCCATAGGCGGCGGCCATGTCGTCGATAAACTCGCTCACCTCGGCCTCGATAGCGAGCGCGTCATAGGCCGCGCGCACCGCCTCGGCATTGCCGCGCCCGGTCTGGTGGCGGACCCGGATATTGCCCGCCAGGGCCACCGCCCGGGGCAGCACTTCGTTCAGCACCTTGGCGCCCAGGCTGCCGCCCACCACCAGCAGCCGCAGCGGTTGCGGCTCTAGGCCAATGCGCTCGGCGGGCGGCGGCAGCGCCACCAGGGCGGGGCGCACCGGGTTGCCGACCACCTCGCCGCGGGCAAAGGCGCCGGCAAAGGCCATCAGCACCCGATCGGCAATGCGCGCCAGCAGGCGGTTAGTCAGGCCGGCGGCGGCGTTCTGCTCATGCAGCACCAGCGGAATGCCCGCCAGCCAGGCCGCCACGCCGCCGGGACCGGCGGCAAAGCCGCCCATGCCCAGCACCACCGCCGGCCGGACCTGGCGCAGCACCCGCCGCGCCTGCCAGACCGCTTTGATAATCTGGAAGGGCGCCAGCAGCAGGCGCCTGGCGCCGTTACCGCGCACCCCGGCAATATCGATGGTGTGCAGCGGATAGCCGTGGTCGGGCACCAGCCGGGCTTCCATCCGCTCGGCGGTACCGAGCCAGTGCACCGTCCAGCCCTGCTCACGCAGCACGTCGGCCACCGCCAGCCCGGGGAACACATGGCCCCCGGTGCCGCCCGCCATCACCAGCAGGGTTTTGCCGTTGTTCATGTTGCCTCCCGGTGCCGGGCCTGGATGTTGTCGCGACGCCATTCAAAATCAATCCGTACCATCACCGCCACCGCCGCACTCATCACCATCAGGCTGGAGCCGCCGTAGCTGACCAGCGGCAGGGTCAGCCCCTTGGTGGGCAGCAGGCCCGAAGCGGCCCCCACGTTCACCACCGTCTGGAAACTGAACCAGATGCCGATACCCATGGCCAGGTAACCCTCGTACTGACGCCCGCCCAGCAACACCTTGTGGCCGATGTGCAGCGCCTTGAACGCCAGCCAGGCCTGCAGCAGCAACACCAGCATGACGCCGGTAAAACCCAGCTCCTCGCCGAGGATGGCGAACACGAAGTCGGTGTGGGCTTCGGGCAGGTATTCGAGCTTCTGGATGGAATTGCCCAGGCCCTCGCCAAACCAGCCGCCGCGGCCGAAGGCCATCAGCGACTGGGTCAGCTGGTAACCGCTGCCGAAGGGATCTTCCCAGGGGTTGAGGAAGGAGGTGACCCGCTTCATCCGGTAGGGAGCGGCGACAATCAGGCCGACCACCAGCCCCACCCCCAGGGTGAGCAGGCTGATGAACTGCGCCATGCGCGCGCCGGCGATAAACAGCATGCCGAGGGTGGTCACAAACAGCACCACCACCGAGCCCAGATCCGGCTGCATCAGCAGCAATGAGGACATCAGCCCCATCACCACCAGCGGCTTGAGAAAGCCGATCCACTGCTGGCGGACCTCGTTCTGCTTGCGCACCAGATAACCCGCCAGGAAGGTGAACAGGGCCAGCTTGGCAATCTCGGCCGGCTGTACGTTGAACAGCCCCAGCGCCAGCCAGCGCTGGCTGCCGTTGACCTCGCGGCCAATCACCAGCACCAGCACCAGCAGCACCAGCGCCAGGATCAGGAAAGCAATGTTGAACCGCTGCCAGCGGGCCATGGGCACCTGCAGTAGCAGGGCCGACAGGAACAGGCAGATCAACAGGAAAATACCGTGGCGCTTAACGAAATAAAACGCATCGTCGCCCACGGCGATACCCTCGGCAATGGAGGCCGAAGACACCATCACCAGCCCGATGGCCATCAGCGACAGGGACAGCACCACCAGCTGGCGATCGTAGATCAGCCCCTGGGAAGGGCGCAGCAGCCAATCACTGCTGAAGGCCGGCAGCCACCTCATAGGGCCTCCACCAGGGCGCGGAAATGCTCTCCCCGGGCCTGATAATTGGGGTACATGTCGAGGCTGGCACAGGCCGGGGCCAGCAGTACCCAGTCGCCGGGCACTGCCTGGCGCGCGCACCAGGCCACCGCCTGCTCCAGGTTCGCCACTTCCCGGGTATTGGCGGCCAGGCACAGCAGTTCGGCCCTGTCCTGGCCGAAACAGGCCATGCCGGCTAGGGTATGCACGAGCAAGGGCTTGAGCGGACCGAAATCCTGGCCCTTGCCCTGGCCGCCGGCAATCAGCCACAACCGGCCGGGCACCGCCTCGGCCACTCCGGCGATGGCCGCCAGGGTGGCGCCCACATTGGTCGCCTTGGAGTCGTTGATCCAGCGCACGCCGTGCTTTTCGGCCACAAACTGGCAGCGGTGGGGCAGCCCCTCGAACCGGCGCAGCACGGCGTCCTGGGCCGCCGGGGCGATCCCGGCCGCATCCGCCAGCGCCATCGCCGCCAGGGCATTGAGCTGGTTATGGGCGCCGACAATTCGCAGCGCCGACACCGGCAGCCGGGGGCGACCGTCATGGGACAGCCAGAGTTCGCCGCCCTGTGCGATTCGGCCGTACTCGCGCTCGTCCAGGCCAAAACTCAGCGCCGGCAGGTCTGCCGGCGGACGGGTCTGGTCGTCTTCCCGGTTATAAAGGCACAACCCGGCCCCCTGATAAATGCCGAGTTTGGTATCCCGGTAATGGGCCAGGGAGTCGTAGCGATCCAGGTGATCCTCGCTGATATTGAGCACGGTGGCAGCCAGGGCGCGCAGGCCGGGGGTGGTTTCCAGCTGGAAGCTGGACAGCTCCAGTACCGCCAGTTCCAGCGGACCGTCCAGCAGCTCCAGCGCCGGGGTGCCGATATTGCCGCCCACCCCCACCGCCAGGCCGGCCTCGGCGGCCATCTCGCCCACCAGGGTGGTGACGGTGCTCTTGCCGTTGGAGCCGGTGATGGCGATGACCGGAACCTTGCACTCGCGCAGGAACAGTTCCACGTCACCCACAATCTCCACCCCCGCGGCCCGGGCCTGGCGCAGCGCCGGCGTGGCCAGGGGCACACCGGGGCTGGCCACGATCAAGTCCGCCGCCAGCAGGCTGGCGGCGTCCAGGTCGCCAAAACGGCAGTCGAGCCCCGCGGGCAATTGCTCCACCCCGGGGGGCCGGGCGCGAGTGTCCATGACCAGGGGAAGGATACCCCGGGCCAGGCAATAGCGCACACAGGAAAGTCCCGTTTGCCCCAATCCGATGATCACGACGCGCTCTGGGATCATGGCCTTATCTCAGCTTCAGGGTGGCCAGGCCGACCAGCACCAGCATTAGGGTGATGATCCAGAAGCGGACGATCACCCTGGGCTCGGGCCAGCCTTTTAGCTCGTAATGGTGGTGAATGGGCGCCATGCGGAAAATCCGCTGGCCGCGCAGCTTGTAGGAGCCGACCTGCAGGATCACCGACAGGGTCTCGATCACGAAAATGCCGCCCATGATCACCAACAGGAACTCCTGGCGTACCAGCACCGCGATGGCGCCCAAGGCCGCCCCCAGAGCCAGGGAGCCCACGTCGCCCATGAATACCTGGGCCGGGAAGGTATTGAACCAGAGGAAGCCCAGGCCCGCCCCCACCATGGCAGTGCACACCACCGTCAGTTCGCCGGCGTGGGCCACATAGGGAATGTGCAGGTAGGCGGCAAAGTTGACGTTGCCGGTGGCCCAGGCCACCAGGCCAAAGCCCGCCGCCACCATGACAGTGGGCATAATGGCCAGGCCGTCGAGGCCATCGGTCAGGTTGACCGCGTTGCTGGAGCCGACGATGACAAAGTAGCTGAGCACGATGAACAGCAGGCCGAGCTGGGGCATGACGTCCTTGAAGAAGGGCACCACCAGCTGGGTCTGGGCCGGATCCTTGGCAATCCAGTAAACAAAGACGGCCGCCGCCAGTGCCGCCGCCGACTGCCAGAAATACTTCCAGCGGGCGATCAGGCCGTCGGTGTTCTTGCGCACCACCTTGCGGTAGTCGTCCACAAAGCCGATGGCGCCGAAGGCGCCGAGCACGAACAGCACCACCCACACATAGGGGTTGGACAGGCGCGCCCACAGCAACACCGACACAAAGATGGCGATCAGGATCATCAGCCCGCCCATGGTGGGGGTACCGGCCTTGCTGAAATGGGATTCGGGGCCGTCGTTGCGCACCACCTGGCCGATTTGCAACATCTGCAACCGGCGGATCAGCCGCGGTCCTATCCACAGGGAAACGAACAGGCCGGTCAGGATCGAGATGATGGCCCTGAAGGTCAGATAGGAGAAAACGTTGAAAAAACTGAAATGGGGGGTCAGCCATTCCGCCAGCCAGACTAGCATAGCTTGCCCTCCTGAATCGCCCGGACCATGTCTTCCATCCGGGCACTGCGTGCACCCTTGACCAAAACCACCACCTTGTTGTGCTGTGCCAGCGCCGCGGCCAGCTCCGGCCACAGCTGCTGCTTGTTGTCGAAATGGCGGCCATGGGCCGCCATGGCCGTATCCTTGCTGTCCCGGCCTACGGTCAGCACCAGATCGATGCCGAGCTTGCGGGCATGCTCGCCCACCTTGAGGTGCATCTCCTTGCTGTAGTCGCCCAGCTCCGCCATGTCGCCGAATACGAAGATGCGATAGCCGGGCAGGCTGGCCAGGGTATCGAGCCCCGCCAGTACCGACGCCACGCTGGCGTTATAGGTATCATCCAGCACCGTCAGCCCGGGTCGCGTCCACACCTGCAGCCGTCCCCTGGCCGAGCCAAAGGCGGCAAGCCCCGTCGCAATTTCTTCCAGGCTGGCGCCGAGGGCTTCGGTGGCGGCGGCAGCGGCCAGGGCGTTGGTCACGTTGTGTTTGCCGGGCACCGGCAGTTGTACCGTCACCTCGCCGTTGGGCGTCAGCAGCCGGAAGCGGGCGCAACCGGTCTTGTCCAGCACTACCTGGCGGGCTTCGTACTCGCGCCGCTCGCCGAAATAGACCAGGTGGTGCTTTTCCTTCCACAGGGCGCAGAAGGGGCTGTCGCCGTTGGCGATGGCGACGCCACCCTCGACCAGGCCGTCGTAAATCTCGCCCTTGGCGCGGGCAATACCCTCGAGGGAGCCGAAGCCCTCCAGGTGGGACGCTTCCACATTATTGATCAGTGCCACATGGGGCTTGGTCAGCGAGCTGGTCCAGGCGATCTCGCCGATATGGTTGGCCCCCAGCTCAATCACCGCGTATTCGATGTCCTCGGTCAGCTCGCACAGGGTCAGGGGCACCCCTATCTCGTTGTTGAGGTTGCCCCGGGTGGCCAGCACGGAGCCTTTCTGGCGCAGTATGGCGGCCGCCATTTCCTTGACCGTGGTCTTGCCGCAACTGCCGGTGATGGCCAGGACGCGGGCCCGGCTCCGCTCGCGCACCAGGCCGCCGAGCACGCCCAGCGCCAGCCGGGTGTCGGCCACCTTGATCTGGGGCAGGTCGATATCGAGCCAGCGTTCCACCAGCAGCGCAGCAGCGCCCTGCTCTGCCGCCCGGACGGCGAAGTCGTGCCCGTCGAAGCGCTCGCCGGCCAGGGCCACGAACAGGCTGCCCGGCGCCATCGGCTGGCGACTGTCGGTGGTGACCGCCAGGATATCGCCCCCGGCGCCGCGCAACTCGCCACCGGAGGCCTGGGCCAGCCATTCAAGGCCAAGCGGGATCACGCGCCGGCTCCCAGCAGCTGTGCCACCGTTTCCCGGTCGCTATAGTGCAATTTGTGAGTACCCACTATCTGATAATCCTCATGGCCCTTGCCTGCTACCAAAACAATATCGTCCACGCCCGCCTGCTCAATGGCATGGCGGATGGCATCGGCCCTTTGGTGGATCACCAGGGCCGCCTCCGGCTCCGACAAGCCTCGCCGCATATCATCGATGATGGCCTCGGGTGACTCGGTACGGGGGTTGTCGTCGGTCAGAATAACCACATCGGCGCCGGCCTCTGCCGCCGCCGCCATCAGCGGGCGCTTGCCCTTGTCCCGATCGCCGCCGCAGCCTACCAGGCACCAGAGCCGGCCCCGACAATGCTGGCGCAGCGCCTGCAGCACCTGCTCCAGGGCATCGGGAGTATGGGCGTAATCCACTACCACCTGCGGCTTGCCGGCCGTCCGGAACGGCTCCATCCGGCCGGCCACGCCGGCCAGGCCGGGCGCCGTGGCCAGCAACCGGTCGAAGGATTCACCCAGCGCCAGCAGGCTCGCCATGGCCGCCAGCAGGTTGGCCACGTTGAAGCGTCCCATCAGGGGTGCGGATAATACACCATTCCCCCAGTCGGAGTTAACGGTCACTTTCACCCCGTCGCCATAAAAATGCACCGTTTCCGCCACCAGCTGGCGGCCGGGGAAATCCGCCACCCGACCATGCAGGCTGCAGGCCACGGCGTCCGGATAGCGGCCCAGCCAGCGCCGCCCCACCACGTCGTCGGCATTGATCACCCTGGCCCGGGAGCACAGTTCGAACAGCTGTCGCTTGGCCTCGCCGTATTCGGCCATGGTGCCGTGGTAATCCAGGTGGTCGCGGCTCAGGTTGGTGAACACTGCCACGTCAAAATCCAGCGCCGCCACCCGGTGCTGGTGCAGACCGTGGGAAGACACTTCCATCGCCACCCGTTTGGCACCGGCCGCCAGTTGTTCCGCCAGCTCCCGCTGTACATCCAGGGCCGAGCCGGTGGTATTGGCGGTAGTACGCAAGGCACCGTCGAGGCCGTTGCCCAGGGTCCCCATGACCCCGGCCCGGGTTCCCAGCAGGCGGCTCCACTGGGCCACAAGCTGGGTGACCGTGGTTTTACCGTTGGTGCCGGTCACCCCGACCAGTTGCAGCTGACGGGACGGATCGCCATGGAACACCCCGGCCAGCAGCGACAGTTGCTCGGGCAAGCGATACACCCCGAGCAGGCGGTGGTCATCGCGCGCCAGGCCGGCCTGCTCCGGGCTGTCTGCCTGGAACATCACCGCCGCCGCGCCCCGGGCCAGTGCTTCGGCGATAAAGTCGCGACCATCGGCGCTGTGGCCGCGGACGGCAACAAAAAGACAGCCTGGGGCCACGTCCCGGCTGTCGAGGGTCATGCGCTCGATGGCGATGGCCGGGGCCGACAGGCCGAGCGGCACCGCCAGATCTCTAAGTGTGAGGGACAAGGGCTGCCTCCTGGCCTGCCAGTTGGAATTGTTCTTCGGTGGCCGCATCGGGGCGGATATTGAGCAGTTGCAGGGCGCCGCTCATCACCTCGGCGAACACTGGCGCCGCCACCTGGCCACCGTAATACTGCTCGCCCTGGGGTTCGTTCATCACCACCACCATGGCCAGACGGGGATCGCTGACCGGCGCCATGCCCGCAAACACCCCCACATAATCACTGCCGTAGCCCCCCGCCACCGCCTTGCGCGAGGTCCCCGTCTTGCCCGCCACCCGGTAACCGGGGATGGCCGCGTTGCGGGCGGTGCCGCCCGGACCCACCACGGTTTCCAGCATCATCAGCACATCGTCCGCATGTTGGCGGGCAATCACCTGTTCCCCCACCGGCGGCTGGCTGCGCTTGACGATGGTCAGGGGGTAACGCACGCCGCCATTGGCCAGCACCGCGTAGGACTGGGCCAGTTGCAGCGGGGTCACGGTCACGCCGTAGCCGAACGACAGGGTCGCCTTTTCGATATCGGACCAGCGCCGGCGCTGGGGCACCATACCGGTGCTTTCGCCCACCAGGCCCATGCCCGAATCGATGCCGAGGCCGAAACGGTAGAGGGTGTCGAGCAGTTGTTCGGGGGTTTCCTGCATGGCCATGCGCACCATGCCCATGTTGGAAGAGCGCTGCAGCACCGTCTGCACACTGATCTTGCCGAGGTTGCGGGTATCGGATACCCGTTTGCCACCCAGCCGGACCCAGCCCGGGCTGGTGTCGATGATGGAATCGGCCTGTACTACGCCGTTTTCAAGGGCACTGACCACAATCAGCGGCTTGAGCGTCGAGCCCGGCTCGTAGGTATCGGTCACCGCCCGGTTGCGGGCACGGAAACTCTGGTACTGGCCACGGTTGTTGGGGTTGTAGGAAGGAGTGTTGACCATGGCCAGCACTTCGCCGGTCTTGACGTCCAGCATCACCAGGGAGGCGGACGTTACCCGATGGAACTCGGAGGCCCGTTTGAGCGAACGATAGGCCAGCGCCTGAATGCGCTGATCTATGGTCAGCTGCACGTTGTTGGCTTCCCGCGCCTCGGACACCACCCCCAGATCCTCGATCACCCGACCCATGCGATCCTTGCGCACCTTGCGCTCGCCCGGCTGGGCGGTGAGCCATTCATTGAATGCCCGCTCGATGCCCTCGATGCCGGTGCCGTCGATATTGGTCATGCCCACCAGATGGGCATTGATCTCGCCGGTGGGATAAAAACGCCGCTCTTCGGGCCGCAGATGGACGCCGGGCAGGCGCAGCTTGCGGATATATTCGGCCACTGCCGGCGTTACCTGACGTTGCAGGTAGACGAAGCGGCGTTTGGGATCCTGCACCCTGGACAGCAGGGTATCGTGGGGCACGCCCAGCACGTCGGCCAGGGCCTGCCAGGCCTGTTGACGATCCAGGCTGTGCTCGGCGTGGATCTGCTTGGGATCGGCCCACACCGCCTGTACCGGCACCGATACCGCCAGCTCCTCGCCATTGCGATCCATGATCATGCCCCTGGAGGTACTGCTGACGGCGGTGGAGCGCAATGACCGCAGATCCCCTTCCAGCCGCAGCCGATCCGGGGAAATGACCTGGATCCAGGCGGCCCGGGCAAACAACGCCACAAAGGCGAGCAGGATCACCGAGCACAGCGTCAGGAAGCGCCAGCCGGCCAGCATGGGTTCTTTCTTGCTTTTGTTGCGCCTGCTCATGGTTGGGTCACCAGTTTTTCCTTACCGGGGTCGGGCCTGTGCATGCCCAGTTTGTCCCGGGCCAGGGCCTCGACCCGGCTGTGTTCCATCAGGGTATTCTGCTCCAGCAGCAGGTTGCGCCACTCGATGTCGAGCCGGTCCTGCTCCGCCATCAGCTCGTTGTATTCGCTGGTCAGCTGACGGGTACCATGGGTCACCACGATAACCGCCATCGCCGACAGCACGGTCACCATGGCCAGCAGCAGATGCCACTTGTGGCGCAGCAGATCCTGGCCGATTTCCCGGGCCAGGTTGATACGACCGTCGATCACGCCGGCGTCTCCAGACGCTGTGCCACCCGCAGCACCGAACTGCGCGCACGCGGGTTGGCCGCCACTTCCGCGGCCGAAGGCTTCTGGGCCTTGCCGACGCTTTTCAGCAGCCGGCCACCGGCCAGCTGGGCCTCGGTCAGCGGCAATCCGGGCGGTACTTCGGGCCCCTTTTCCTGTTTGCGGATAAAGTGCTTGACCAGCCGGTCCTCCAGGGAATGAAAGCTGATCACCGACAGCCGCCCCCCCGGCGCCAGCACCTTGAGGGCACCGTCCAGGGCCTGCTCGATCTCATCCAGCTCGCTGTTGATGTAAATACGGATCGCCTGGAAGCTGCGGGTGGCCGCATGCTTGTTCTTTTCCCGGCTGGGGCTGACCCGGGCTATCATCTCCGCCAGCTGGCGGGTACGGCTCCAGGGCGTGATCTGGCGATCGTGAACGATGGCGCGGGCGATTTTACGGGCAAACTTTTCCTCACCAAAGGTTTTCAGCACCCAGGCGATGTCCTCTTCGGCCGCCTGGTTGAGCCAGTCGGCCGCGCTTTGGCCAGAGCCCGGATCCATGCGCATATCGAGGGGGCCATCCTTCTGGAAGCTGAAGCCCCGTTCGGCTTCGTCCAGTTGCGGCGAAGACACGCCCAAATCAAGCAGCACGCCATCGATACGACCGGCCAGGCCGGCCTCTTCGACCATTTGCGCCAGCCGTGAGAAGGGACCGTGCAGGATACGGAAGCGGGGATCGGCGATTTGCCGGGCAACGGCGATGGCGGCCGGATCCCTGTCGATGGCCAGCAGGCGTCCTTCGGGACCCAGCTGCGACAGTATATGGCGGGAGTGGCCGCCCCGGCCGAAGGTACCGTCCACATAGATGCCGTCGGGGCGGATATTGAGCCCGGCTACGGCCTCGTGCAGCAGTACTGTGATGTGTGCCTGTTGTTCACTCATGTTATAGCGAAAAGTCCCGCAGTCGTTCCGAGCATTCCCAGCCTTCTTTGGGCAGGGCCTGCAAGTCGTCGTTGATTTGTTGTTGCCAGCGTCCCTCATCCCAGATTTCGAAACGGTTGAGTTGTCCCACCAGCATGATTTTCCGGTCCAGCCCCGCATGCTGACGCAGCGGACCCGGGATCAGGCAGCGGCCGTTGCCGTCCAGCTCGCATTCCGCGGCATGGCCGAGCAACAGGCGCTGCAGGCGCCGTTCCTGGGGATGGGTACTCGACAGGGTGCGCAGCTTTTTTTCTATCAGTTCCCACTCGGCGAGGGGGTAGAGCAGCAGGCAGGGGTTACTGATATCGATGGTGCAGATCAACAGGCCGTCGCACTCATCGCGCAACGCATCCCGGAATCGTGTCGGTATGGCCAACCGCCCCTTGCTGTCCAGGCTGATGGCGTGAGCACCACGCAGCATTCTGAGTCCTTGTTAATCTACTTTGTTCCACAAAGATCCACTTTTTACCACCCGGCTCAAGTGTAAGGAGGCCATACCAGCTTTTCAAGCAAGGAAATGCTCGCTCACGACAAAGGACGCTGAAGAGTCGGACAGCGGTAAATAGTCGGCTGCTTTTTAAGGAGATTTCCCGGAAACTGGAGAAAATTTAATTTCCGGCTAAGGAATACCCGCAAACGAAAAAACGCAGCCTGGGCTGCGTTTTTCGCGAATAGGTCGGAGTTGGCCTGTAAGCCGGGTTCTGTATCGGGCAAGCCCGATTGACAATCATTCCTCTAGGCCAGCAATCGCTCGCTGGCTCAAGCAACCTACCCGCCTCCAGCGCGGGCCGCGCCTGTAGGAGGCCTATTTGGTCTTGCTCCGGGTGGAGTTTACCGTGCCACGGACTGTTGCCAGCCGCGCGGTGCGCTCTTACCGCACCCTTTCACCCTTACCTGATCCCTTGCGGGCCATCGGCGGTTTGCTCTCTGTTGCACTGGTCGTGGACTCGCGCCCCCCAGGCGTTACCTGGCACCCTGCCCTGTGGAGCCCGGACTTTCCTCCCCTCCGCCCGTTTGCCCGAAAGCACAACGACGAAGCAGCGACTGTCCGGCCAACTCCGCGGCGCAGTGTACACCAGCCGCTCCCCCGATACCAGCGGCCCTACTCCGGCTGTTCAAGACCGTATTTATAGAGGGCGTTTTTCTTGACTCCATGGATCTCGGCGGTGAGCGCCGCCGCCTTCTTCAGGGGCAGCTCTGCCCGCAACAGGGCCAGGGTACGCAGGGCCTCGGCCGGCAGGGATTCGCCGTCGGCCTGGTGGCCCGCCACCATCAGCACGATTTCGCCCCTGCATCGATTGTCGTCCTCACCCAGCCAGGTCAGCATCTCGGCCGCCGGCAGGCCCTGTATGCTTTCGAAGGTCTTGGTCAGCTCCCTCGCCACCACCAGGCGCCGCTCCCGGCCCATTACCTCCACCAGCGCTGCCACGGTGCCGAGCAGGCGCCGGGGCGATTCGTAAAACACCATGGTTCTGGGTTCTTCCTTCAGGCTTTCGAGCTTGTCGAAACGCGCCTTCTCCTTGGCCGGCAGGAATCCTTCGAAAACAAAACGATCCGTGGGCAGGCCGGCGGCGGACAGGGCGGCCACAGCGGCACAGGGACCGGGCAGGGCCACCACCCGGATCCCCGCCTCGCGACAGCGATTGACCAGGTGATAACCGGGGTCGCTGATCAGCGGTGTGCCCGCGTCGGACACCAGGGCGATACGCTGGCCGTTCAGCAGCCGGCCGACCAGTTGCTCTGCCTTGTATTGCTCGTTGTGATCATGCAATGCCCAGGTCGGCGTACCGATCTGGTAGTGGGACAGCAGTTTGCCGGTATGGCGGGTATCCTCGCAGGCGATCAGATCTACCTCGCGCAGGGTATCCAGGGCGCGCTGGCTGATATCATTCAGGTTGCCGATGGGGGTGGGCACAATATACAGTTCGGCCGCTTGGCTCATAGGGACTCCTGTGCAAGCAATTGTCTCACCGTCATGGCCCTATTACACTTAGGACCAGAATGACACAGCTTGGGGTAATGGGATTGGCGACACAATATCAACGCGCGAGTGTAACACGACTGCTGTGCACCCTGGTGCTTTCCTCCATACTGATGGCCTGCTCCGGCGGCCTGCAGCAGCAACCCGGGGTCGTCAGCGAGCCGGCGCCGGACATGTTCAGCCCGCTCGACCGGCCGGCAGAACAATACCGCGCCCAGGCGGCCCTGGCCGAGGGCGACGATGCCTTGCGCTGGCAGGTCCTGGCTATCCGAGCCTTGCTGCAGCAGGGCGATACCGCCACCGCGGCACCGCTGCTCGATACCCTGCGCGGCGCGGCGCCGCTGGCACAACAACCGGTTGTCACCCTGCTCGACGCCGCCGCCGCCCTGGCCGGCAGGCAGCCGGACCAGGCCCTGCAACGGCTGTCCGGACTGGATCCAAACAGCCTGCCGGCCAACGGCCGCGGCTATTACCTGCTGCTCAGGGCCAACGCCCACGAACAGCAGCAACAGCCCATCGAGGCTGCCCGGGCCCTGATTGAACGCCACGATCTGCTGGCACAACGGGAGCAGGACAACAACCGGGAGCGCATCCACCAGTTGCTCAACACCCAGTCGCCACGCACCCTGCAGCAGGCCCAGGGCGCCCAGTACAGCGAACAGGCCAACGGCTGGTTCAGGCTGATGGCCATCCTCGGCAACCCGGATCTGCAGCCGGCCCAGCGCCAATGGCAATTGCAGTCCTGGAACGCCCGCTTTCCCGAGCACCCTGCCCGGGCCTACCTGCCCGACAGCCTGTCCGGCGTGAGCATGCAGGATTTCAGGCCCAGCCACATCGCCGTCCTGCTGCCCCTGTCGGGCAGGCTGGCGGAACAGGGCAATGCCCTTCGCAGTGGCATCCTCAGCGCCCACCAGGGACAGTCCTCCCGGCTGAGCTTCTTCGATACCCAGGGCCGCGACATGGCCAGCCTGTACCAGCAGGTCGAACAGGCCGGCGCCGACTTCATCCTCGGTCCCCTGCTGAAGGAGGAGATCGACGCCCTGACCGGGCAGAACCTGTCCATGCCGGTGCTGGCCCTCAACCAGCCCTCCTATCTGCCAGGCCTGGCCAATATCTACTACTTTTCCCTGTCGCCCGAGGCCGAGGCCGCCGAAGCGGCGCGCCAAATGTGGGACAACGGCCACCAGCAGCCCCTGGTCTTTGCCCCGGCCAACGACCTGGGCCGGCGGATGGCGACGGAGTTCAACCGCCAGTGGCAGCAGCAGAGCGGCCATCCGGCTATCGTTGCCTACTTCAATAACCAGGCCGGCATCGAGGCCGATGTGCGCCGCGCCCTGAACAGCCGGCCGAGCATGCCTGCCGGCCAGGTCCAGCCCGTCGGCGAGCCGGCCGGCGCCATGCTGCCGCCCCGGGAAATCGACTCGGTATTCATGGCCTCCAACGCCACCGAAACCCGCTTCATCCTGCCCTACTTCGATTTTGTGCGCGACAGCCGGGCCGCCCGCCTGCCCACCTATGTCACCTCGCGCAGCCATGTGCCCGCCGGCGAAGCCCCCATGAGCGAACTCAATGGCCTCTGGCTGGCGGACATGCCCTGGCTTTTCGACGGCGCCCCCCAGCTCAAGGACGAAGTACTGAGCCTGTGGCCCGCCGCCGGGGCCAGCTGGCTACGACTGTTCGCCATGGGGTATGATGCCCTGACGCTGATACCCCAGCTCAACCCCCTGCGCCAGGGCGCTCATCCGGTGCCGGCCCTGACCGGCGAGCTGTCGGTCACGCCAGACGGCGTACTGCAGCGGCGCCTGCAATGGATGGAGTACAGTAATGGCGACTGGATCCCCGCCGGGCAACGATAAACGCGCCTGCGGCGATCAGTTTGAGCGCCGGGCCGAGCAATACCTGCTCGGCCGGGGGCTGCGGCTGGAAGCCCGCAACTACCTGTGCCGGCTCGGGGAGATCGATCTGATTATGCGCCAGGGCGACACCCTGGTGTTCGTGGAAGTACGCTACCGCAAAAATAGCCGTTTTGGCGGCGCCGCCGCTTCGGTGACTGCCGCCAAGCAACAGCGGCTGCGCCGGGCCGCCTCCTGCTATTTGCAGATGAAGGGACTGAACGAGGCCCGCCAGTCCTGCCGCTTCGACCTGGTCGCCTGTGAAGGTGACCTTATCCACTGGATCCCCAACGCCTTTTAAGGAATCCCATGCAGGAAGAAATCAAAGCCAGCTTTACCGAAAGTATCCAGACCAAAATCGCCGCCGCCGAGGCATTGCCCGACGATATCCTGGCCGCCGCCCAGATGATGGTGATGTGCCTGCTCAACGGCAACAAGCTGCTGGTGTGCGGTAATGGCGGCTCCAATGCCCTGGCCCAGCTGTTTGTCAGCGAGCTTATCAACCGCTATGAAACCGAGCGACCCGCCCTGCCCGCCCTTTGCCTGACCATGGACACCAGCAGCATCAGCGCCATCGCCGTCGACCAGCACTTCGACGAAGCCTACGCCCGCCAGATCCGGGCCCTGGGCCAGGCCGGCGACGTGCTGGTGGTGATTTCCACCAGCGGCCACAGCCGCAACCTGATCAAGGCCGCCGAAGCGGCATTGAGCCGGGATATGACCATAGTGGCCCTGAGCGGCGGCGACGGCGGCGAGCTGGCCGGCCTGCTCGGCCCCAACGACGTGGAAATCCGGGTGCCGGCGCTGCGCGCGCCCCGCATCCACGAGGTCAACCTGCTCACACTCCATTGCCTGTGCGATCTTATCGACCGCACCCTCTTTCCCCAACAGGAGGACTGACCATGTACAAATTGCTGATGATCCTGACTTCCCTCGTCCTGCTGCAGGGTTGTGCCGGCCTGCTGGTGGCCGGCGGCGCTACCGGTGGCGCCATGGCCACCGATCGCCGCACCGTCGGTACCCAACTCAGCGACCAGACCATAGAGATGCGCGCCCTGCATCGCCTGGGAGAAACCAAACCGCTGTGGGACAACAGCCGGCTGGCGGTAGTCACCACCAACGGCAAGGCGCTGCTGCTCGGCCAGACTCCCGACGACAACGGCCGCCGCCAGGCCGAGGAAGTAGTGCGCGGCGTGCCCGGAGTCCAGGACGTGTTCAATGAAATCCGCATCGGCCAGCCGGTGTCGCTTTCGGTGCAAAGCCGGGATACCTGGCTGACCTCCAAGGTCAAGAGCACCTTGCTGGCGGAAAAAAACCTGGACGGCACCAAGATTAAGGTGGTCACCGAAAACAGCGAAGTGTTCCTGATTGGCCTGGTCACCCAGCGGGAGGCGGACATCGCCGTTCAGCTGACGCGCAATATCGGCGGAGTCGCCAAGGTGGTGACGGTTTTCGAGTATGTGCAGTCGGCGCCCTGAGGCAGGCAGCGGGATAAAAAAACGCAGCCTGTTGGCTGCGTTTTTTTATTACTTGATCACCCTCAGGATCGGCTTGCCCCTGGGGCTTGCAGGCTGGGCTTCGTCCATCTCCGGCGGCGTATCGCCGGTCTCCCCGGCCGTTTCGTCAGCCTGGGCGAGCCACTCCTCGTAGGCGGGCTCGGGCGGGAAGAAGGTGCCGGCGCCGTTTTCCCGGGCCTGGATGGCGATGATCGCCGCCATCGGTATATAGACCTGGAACGGGCTGCCGCCGAAGCGGGCGCTGAAGCTGACCGCCTCGTTGTCCATATGCAATCCCACGACCGCCCGGGGCGCTATGTTCAGCACTATCTGGCCGTCCTGTACATACTGGCCGGGCACGGCGGTGTGGGGTACCCCGGCATTCACCAGCAGGTGCGGTGTCAGCTCGTTGTCCAGCAGCCAGTCGTAGAAGGCCCGCAGCAAATAGGGCCGGCTGGGGGTCATGTTATCCATGGTTATACCTTGCCGCCGATGTCGCGCTCGGCCTCGGTCAGGGAGGCCTGGAAGGACTCCCGTTCGAACAGCCGGATCATGTAGGCCTTGACCTCCTTGGCACCACGGCCGGAAAGCTCTATGCCCAGGGACGGCAGGCGCCACAGCAGGGGCGCCATGTAGCAATCCACCAGGCTGAATTCTTCGCTCATGAAGTAGGGATACTCGGCAAACACCGGAGCGATGGCCAGCAGTGCCTCGCGCAGCTCCTTGCGGGCCTCCTCGGCCTTGTCACCGCGCTGGATGCGCTTGACCAGGGAGTACCAGTCCTGCTCGATGCGGTGCATCATCAGCCGGCTGTTGCCCCGCGCCACCGGATACACCGGCATCAGCGGCGGGTGAGGAAAGCGCTCGTCCAGGTATTCCATGATGATACGAGATTCATAGAGCACCAGTTCCCGATCTACCAGGGTGGGCACGGTACCGTAGGGGTTCAGTTCGAGCATGTCCTCGGGCAGGCTGTCAGGCTCGACCTGACTGATTTCCACGCTCACCCCTTTCTCCGCCAGCACGATTCGCGCCTGATGGCTGTAGATGTCATCCGCACCCGAAAACAGCGTCATGATGGAACGCTTATTGGCCGCAACTGCCATTGAATCCTCCGAAATCATAAATAGGAACGGCAATGGAAGCATTTCGCCCCATTGCCGCTCCCCGGTTCAGCTTAGACGATGTCTAATCAGTGTACGTCACGCCAGTATTCTTTCTTCAGCAAGTAGGCAAAGACAAAGAAAATCGCCAGGAAGCCCAGGGTCCAGTAACCCATGCGGTGGCGCTCCAGCTTCACCGGATCACCGGAGTAAACCAGGAAGTTGACGATATCCAGTACGGCATTGTCGTATTCCTCGGCGGTCATTTCGCCGTTGCCGTCGGCCTTGATGCCGACCGGGGTTTCCACTTCCTTTCCGTCTACGGTTCGAACTACGGTTTCCAGACGGGCAGAACCCTGCAGCGGCTCCAGCACATGAGGCATACCCACGGACGGGAAGACCAGGTTGTTCACGCCGAAGGGACGGCTGTCGTCCTTATAGAAGGAACGCAGGTAGGTATACAGCCAGTCGGCGCCACGCACCCGAGCCACCAGGGTCAGGTCGGGGGGCGCGGCACCGAACCAGTTGGCCGCGTCCACTTCGGGGATGGCATTCTCCATCAGTTCACCGATGGGGGCACCGGTAAAGTTCAGGTTGGCCAGCATCACCTCCTCGGGAATACCAAGGTCCTCTGCCACCCGGTTATAACGCTGGTACTGGGTGCTGTGACAGGCGGCGCAGTAGTTCATGAACAGCTTGGCGCCATTTTGCAGGGAAGCCTTGTCGCTCAGGTCGTAATCGGCCTTGTCGAGGTGGACGTTGGCACCTGCCGCCATTGCCAGCGCCGGCAAAAAGGCAAATACAGCAATGATTAACTTCTTCATTTGAACGTAACCCTCTCTGGCAGCGGCTTGGTTTTTTCGTTTTTGCTGTATACGAACAGCAGGACGAAGAAGGCGAAATAGCCAAACGAACAAACCTGAGCAAGCAAAGTCAGCACCGGGGTGGACGGCAAGGCGCCCAGTATACCCAGGATGATGAAACAGACGACGAACTGGATGATATTCAGCAGGTGCAGCTTGCTGCGGTAGCGGAACGAACGCACCTTGCAGCGATCCAGCCAGGGCAGTACAAACAGTACGGCAATCGACAGTCCCATCAGGATGACGCCCATCAGCTTGTCGGGTACGGCCCGCAGGATGGCGTAGAAGGGAGTGAAGTACCACACCGGCGCAATGTGCTCCGGGGTCTTCAGCGGGTTGGCCGCCTCGAAGTTGGGCGCTTCCAGGAAGTAGCCGCCCCCCTCGGGCATAAAGAAGATCACGAAGGCGAAGAAGAACAGGAAGCCGGCTACACCGACGATGTCTTTCACGGTGTAGTAGGGATGGAAGGGAATGGCATCCTTCGGCCAGCCGTTTTCATCCTTGTTTTTCTTGATGTCGATGCCGTCAGGGTTGTTGGAACCGACTTCGTGCAGGGCAACGATGTGCAGGAACACCAGCAGCACCAGTACCAGCGGCAGCGCGATGACATGCAGCGCGAAGAAGCGGTTCAGGGTGGCGCCAGAGATGACGTAGTCACCGCGGATCCACAGGGTCAGGTCGTCGCCGATCACCGGAATGGCGCCGAACAGGGAGATGATAACCTGTGCACCCCAGTAGGACATCTGGCCCCAGGGCAGCAGGTAGCCCATAAAGGCTTCGGCCATCAGCACCAGGAAGATCAGCATGCCGAAGATCCACAGCAGTTCACGCGGCTTCTGGTAAGAACCGTAGATCAGGCCGCGGAACATGTGCAGGTAGACCACCACGAAGAAGGCGGAAGCACCGGTGGAGTGCATGTAGCGCAGCAGCCAGCCGTACTCCACGTCGCGCATGATGTACTCGATGGAGGCGAAGGCGCCCTCACCGGAGGGGTTGTAGTTCATGGTCAGCCAGATGCCGGTCAGGATTTGGTTGACCAGGACCAGCATGGCGAGCGAGCCGAAGAAATACCAGAAATTGAAGTTTTTCGGTGCGGGATACTGACCTACATGCTTGTTGTAGGTCGCCGTCATCGGAATACGCTCGTCGATCCAGCTTACGAGTTTACCCAGCATGGTTTAGGCTCCTTCCTTGTCTTCGCCGATCAGGATGTTGCTGTCGGTGACATAGTAATAAGGGGGAATGACCAGGTTCAGCGGAGCGGGAACGCCCTGGAACACCCGTCCGGCCATGTCGAATTTGGAACCGTGGCAGGGGCAGAAGAAGCCGGCGCTCACGCCCTGTACCTGCTCGCCAAAGGTATTGGGCAGGTAGGTAGGGGAGCAGCCCAGGTGGGTGCACAGGCCAACGGCCACGAACACTTCCGGCTTGATAGAACGATAGGCGTTCTTGGCGTACTCCGGCTGCTGGGGCTCATCAGACGCGGGATCCCGCAGCTGGTTGTCGTGCTTGGGCAGGGCATCCAGGATTTCCTGGGTCCGGCGGACTATCCATACCGGGTTGCCACGCCATTCCACCCGGATCAGCTGACCGGGCTCCATTTTGCTGATGTCGACTTCTACCGGGGCCCCGGCGGCTTTCGCCTTGGCGCTGGGGTTCCACGATGCGATAAAGGGCACAGCGGCAAAGGCAGCTCCGACCCCACCCACGACTGTGGTTGACCAGGTCAGAAATCTGCGGCGACCGGTATCAACTGGCGCATTGCTCATCCAAAAACTCTCCCATTTGGTCTCCGCGCATTTATTGTTCGTTCCATGCATTGATACTGCTGTGTGACAACCGCGGCGGATATCATGGTTTCAATTGCCACAAAAAAACCCCGAAATTCTAAAGAAAAGCGCGGTCTTTTACAAGGACGGCCAAGGTTCAAAAAATCCGTTATTTAGCGAGATAATTTGTTTTAAAACAACAAATTATTACTCTGCCCTGAGGGACTTTCCATAAACAAAAAAGCCCGGGCGACCCGGGCTTTGACATACAAGAAACTGCGATCCCAATTAACGCTTGGAGAACTGGGGACGCTTGCGGGCCTTGTGCAGACCGACCTTCTTGCGCTCCACGCGACGTGCGTCGCGGGTCACGAAGCCGGCCTTGCGCAGGGCACCGCGCAGGGTTTCATCATACTGCATCAGGGCACGGGTAATGCCGTGACGGATAGCGCCGGCCTGACCGGAGATGCCACCACCAGCAACGGTGATGTACAGGTCCAGCTTCTCGGTCATCTCGACCAGCTCCAGCGGCTGGCGAACCACCATGCGGGCGGTTTCGCGGCCAAAGTATTGATCCAGTGAGCGCTTGTTGATAACGATGTTACCGCTGCCCGGCTTTACGAATACGCGCGCAGTGGAGCTTTTGCGACGGCCGGTACCGTAGTATTGAGTTTCTGCCATTTGCCTAATCCCGTCTTAGATGTCCAGTACTTGAGGTTGTTGCGCAGCGTGGTTGTGCTGGCTGCCGGCGAAGACTTTCATCTTGCGGAACATAGCACGACCCAGCGGGCCACGGGGCAGCATGCCGCGAACGGCAGACTCAATTACCATCTCGGGCTTGCGGTCGATCAGCTTCTCGAAGCTGATGGACTTGATGCCACCCGGAAAACCGGAGTGAGAGTAGTAAATTTTGTCTTCGGCTTTATTACCGGTGACCTGAACTTTCTCGGCATTGATGACGATGATGTAGTCACCGCAGTCAACGTGGGGAGTAAATTCCGGCTTGTGCTTACCGCGTAGGCGACGAGCGATCTCGGTGGCCAGACGACCCAGAGTTTTGCCCTCTGCATCAACAACATACCAGTCACGCTTTACGGTTTCTGGCTTAGCAACAAAAGTTTTCATGGATGAACCCAAATTACTGAAAATGAATCCTACACTTGCGCACATGCGCAAAACACGACCAGACCTTGCACCCCTTCGAGCGCCAGTCTGCTTACTGTGATGCCACCTTATCGGAGGCTGTGTAACGTGGGCCGGGCGATTATAGGTAAAGTTGCCTTAAAAATCACCTGCTAATTTCAATGCCCGTCAAAATTAGTCGGCCCGCCCGCCCCTTCCCCGCAACCATGCCCTGATCACGGGGCGCATATTGTGACTAAGGAAGGTGCTCTCTGGCAAGATATTCATGGGATTGCATTTCGGTAAGCCGGGAAAGGCAACGCTTGAACTCGAAATTGAGCCGCCCCTCGCCGTAGAGTTGCTCCATCGGCACCGCCGCCGAGATAATCAGCTTGACATGGCGCTCATAGAACTCGTCGACCATGGCAATAAAGCGGCGAGCCGCATCGTCGCTGTCCAGTCCCATGGGCTGGACGTTGGCCAGCAATACCGTATGGTAGCAGCGCGCCAACTCGATGTAGTCATACTGGGAGCGGGCGGTACAGCACAACTCCTGGAAGTCGATATAGAGCACCCCGTCCCCTTCCGCTATGGTCTGCAGCTGGCGATGGTTGATGTCGATGCTCCCCCCCCAGCTGCCCGGCTCGTTGGTCAGACGAGCAAAATACTGCTCCAGGTTGGTCCTGGCCTGGGTGTCGAGGGGGGAATGGTAGATTTCCGCCTGCTCCAGGGTACGCAGCCGGTAATCCACGCCCGAGTCGACATTGATCACCTCGCAGTTTTCCTTGATCAGCGCTATCGCCGGCAGGAAACGGGCCCGCTGCAACCCGTTGCGGTACAGTTCATCCGGCGGGATGTTGGAGGTCGCCACCAGCACCACGCCATGGCCGAACAGATACTGGAACAGGGTGCCCAGTATCATGGCATCGGTGATATCGGACACGAAGAATTCATCGAAGCAGATCACCCTGGCTTCCTGTGCCAGCCGCTCGGCCACCGCCTTGAGCGGATCGGACTGGCCCTTGAGGGTTTTCAGCTCGTCGTGCACCCGTCCCATAAAACGGTGGAAATGGACCCTGAGCTTGCGTTCGAAAGGCAGGCAGTCGTAAAAAGTGTCCACCAGGTAGGTTTTGCCCCGGCCGACCCCGCCCCAAAAGTACAGACCGCGAATGGCCGGAGCCGCTGTCTCCTGGCGGCCGATCAGCTTTTGCCACAGGCTGGGCCTGGGTTGCGCCGGCGGTGGCGCCATCAGATCATCGTAGAGGCGCTGCAGATGGGACACGGCCATTGCCTGGGCCGGATCGCGGACAAAGTCGGCGCGGGTCAAATCCGCCTGGTATTTTGTACTCGGGGTCATTAGTGTGTATGAATGCGATTGGGGCCCTCAGTGTAAATGCCCGGTCCCTTCTCCGGCAACCCCTGTCGCCTTTGGGCTTGAAGTTGCTCACCGGCGGCACAATTTACGGTAGGCAATGCAGTCATTGCGCGCGGCCCGGAACTCTTGCCATGGCAGCCTGGTCTGACTGAACAATTTCGCGTATTCAAACATCGAGTTAGGAGCATGAGCATGAAAGGTCGACTCCCCCTGGTTTCCGCCCTGGCCCTGAGCCTGGGTCTGGCGGCTCTGCCCGCCGCCCAGGCCGCCCTGCCGTTCGGGGCCGGTTCCGACATCAACAGCCTGGCGCCGGTCATTGAAAAGGTCAGTCCCGGCGTGGTCAATATCTCGGTTTCCGGCAGCAAGATCAGCCGCCAGGTGCTGCCCGAGCCCTTCCGTTTTTTCTTCGGCCCCAACATGCCCGGCGAGCAAATCCAGGAAAGGCCCTTCCAGGCCCTGGGCTCGGGGGTCATCATTGATGCCGATCAAGGCTATGTGATCACCAACAACCATGTTATCGAGGACGCCGACAAAATACTGATCACCCTGATCGACGGCCAGGAATACGAGGCCGAACTCATCGGCGCCGACAAGCAGTCGGACATCGCCCTGCTCAAGGTCGATGCCAAGGATCTGGTCGAGGTAGCGTTTGCCGACTCGGACAAGCTCAGGGTCGGCGACTTCGCCATCGCCATCGGCAACCCCTTCGGCCTGGGCCAGACGGTCACCAGCGGGGTGATCAGCGCCCTCGGCCGCTCCGGCCTCAATGTGGAAAACCTCGAAAACTTCATCCAGACCGATGCCGCCATCAACTCGGGCAACTCGGGCGGCGCCCTGCTGAACCTGGAAGGCAAGCTGGTCGGCATCAACACCGCCATTCTGGGGCCGGGCGGCGGCAACATCGGTATCGGCTTCGCCATCCCCGCCAACATGGTGAAGAACCTGGCGGATCAGATCCTGGAATACGGAGAGGTACGCCGGGGCGTGCTGGGCGTCATGGGCGGCGAGCTGACCTCAGAGCTGGCCCGCACCTTTGGCTACCGCAGCCAGCACGGCGCCTTTGTCAGCCAGGTGCTGGAAGATTCCGCCGCCGCCAAGGCCGGGCTGCAGGCCGGCGACATCATCATCAGCCTGGACGGCAAGCCCATCCGCTCCTTCAGTGAACTGCGCGCCAAGGTCGCCACCATGGGCGCCGACAAGACGGTCACCCTGGGACTGTTCCGGGATGGCAAGGAAAGCAAGGTCGACGTGACCCTGAGCCGGGCCGACGACGACAACGTCCAGGCCAATACCCTGCACCAGGCCCTGGAAGGCGCCGCCCTCGCCAATACCGCCGCCGGCGACACCGTGCAGGGCGTGAAGATCACCGGGGTGGAAGCCCGCTCACCGGCCGCCCTGTCCGGGCTGGAGCCGGACGACATTATTATCGGCGTCAATCGCCAGCGGGTGCGCAACCTCAACGATCTGCGCCAAATCATCCAGGCCAAGCCCGAGGTGATGGCGCTCAATATCCAGCGCGGTAATTCCTCCATCTATCTGGTACTCAGATAACCGCTTGATACGCAAGGGGTCCACCACACGGTGGACTCCCTTGCCCCTCCCTTTGTGTTATGCTCTGGGGACCCGATAGCAACCACAGCTCCCCATGCGGCCAGCTTCCTTCCTCAAATTCCTGTTTCAGGCCGGCGCCTATGGCGTGCTGATGGCCGCCCTGCTGCTGCTGCTGTTCCCCCAGCTGCGCACCCAGTCCTTCGAACACTGGTGGCGCAACAAGCAGGTCGGCGTCACCAGTTTTTCCTATGCCGCCAGCAGGGCCGGGCCGGCCGTGGTCAACATCTACACCAGAAGTTTCCAGGGCGGCGACAGCACGCCCGAGCTCAGCCCCACCGGCCTGGGCTCGGGCGTGATCATGTCCGCCCGGGGCTATGTGCTGACCAACTACCATGTGATCGCCGAAGCGGATCAGGTGATAGTGGCACTGCAGGACGGTCGTATCATCGGCGCCGATGTCATCGGCTTCGACGTACCCACGGATCTGGCGGTGTTGCGGATAGAGGCCGAGCAACTGCCGGTGATCCCCCAGGACGACGAGCTCAACCCCCAGGTCGGCGATATCGTTCTGGCCATCGGCAATCCCTACAACGTGGGCCAGACCATCACCCAGGGCATCATTAGCGCCACCGGCCGCAGCGGCCTGTCGAGCATGGGCCCGGACAGCAATGGCCGCCAGGATTTGCTGCAGACCGATGCCGCCATCAACGCCGGCAATTCCGGTGGCGCCCTGGTCAACGTCTACGGGGAAATGGTGGGGATCAACACCGCCTCCTTCCAGAGCGTAGCCCACCAGGAGAGCTACGGCATCAACTTCGCCATTCCCTATGCCCTGGCTCATCGCATCATGCACGAACTGATCGAACACGGCCGGGTGATCCGCGGCTATCTCGGCATAAGCGGTGCCGACATCCCGCCGGTGATGGCCCAGCTGCTCAATTTGGGCGAACGTTCGGGTATTTATGTAGACAGCGTCAGCCCGGGCAGCCCGGCGGACAAGGCCGGTATTGAAAGCGGCGATGTACTGCTCGAAATGGACGGCAAACCCATCGCCAACGCCCGCCATGCCATGGATATGGTGGCAGAAACCCGGCCCGGTAACGGCCTGGCCGTCACCCTGCTGCGCGCAGGCAACACCCTGACCCTGACAGTGCACATCGAAGAAGACCGCCGCTTTCAGCGGCTGCGGTGAAGAAAGGGATTAGGGATTAGGGATTAGGGATTAGGGATTAGGGATTAGGGATTAGGGATTAGGGATTAGGGATTAGGGATTAGGGATTAGGGATTAGGGATTAGGGATTAGGGATTAGGGATTAGGGATTAGGGAATGGTAAAACGTAATGAATGGGGCTGGAAACCAGGTCAACCCCAGTCCCCAGTCCCCAGTCCCCAGTCACGGGGTTAGTCTTTAATGCGCTCTATCTTGCCGCCCAGCGCGGACAGCTTGGCTTCAATCACCTCATAGCCCCGGTCGATGTGGTAGATGCGGTCCACTATGGTGGTGCCCTGGGCCACAAAGCCGGCCAGCACCAGGCTGGCGGAAGCACGCAGATCGGTGGCCATGACGGTGGCGCCGGTCAGCTGCTCGGTGTCGCCGCAGATCGCCAGGTTGCCGTTCAGCTCGATGTTGGCGCCCATGCGGTTGAGCTCGGGCACATGCATGAAACGGTTCTCGAAAATGGTTTCGGTAACCCGTCCCACTCCCTTGGCCACCGCGTTAAGCACGGTGAACTGGGCCTGCATGTCGGTGGGAAAAGCCGGATAGGGCGCGGTCTTGATGTCCACCGGCTTGAGGGTACGGCCGGTCATGTCGAGGCGGATCCAGTCTTCGCCGGTTTCCACCAGGGCACCTGCGTCCTTCAGCTTGACCAGTACCGCCTCCAGCAACCGCGGGTCGGTATTGCGACAGGTGATGTCCCCGCCGGTAATGGCCGCTCCCACCAGGAAGGTACCGGTCTCGATACGATCGGGCTGAACCCGGTACTGGCCACCGTGCAGGGCTTCCACCCCGTCGATGATCAGGGTGTCCTGGCCAATGCCCTGGATGTTGGCGCCCAGGGCATTGAGGAAATGGGCCAGATCCACTACCTCGGGTTCACGCGCCGCGTTTTCAATGATGGTGCGTCCTTCCGCCAGCACCGCCGCCATCATCAGGTTTTCGGTGCCGGTCACGCTGACCATGTCCATCAGGATATGGGCGCCCTTGAGCCGGCCGTCGACCCTGGCCTTGATATAGCCATCCTCCACCCGGATCCGGGCCCCCATCTGCTCCAGGCCATGAATGTGCAGGTTGACCGGGCGGGCGCCGATGGCGCAGCCACCGGGAAGGGACACATCGGCCTCGCCAAAGCGAGCCACCAGCGGCCCCAGGGCCAGAATGGAGGCTCGCATGGTGCGTACCAGATCGTAGGGCGCCACATGGCTGTTCACCGCCCCCGCCAGCACGGTGACCTCGCCGTTGACGCTGACATTGACTCCCATGGAAGCCAGCAACTGCAGGGTGGTGTCCACGTCCTTCAGGCGGGGGACATTGGTCAGGCGTACTTCCTCGTCGCACAGCAGGGTGCCGAACAGTATCGGCAGGGCGGCGTTCTTGGCACCGGAAATGTTGACGTCGCCGGCGAGCCGGCAAGGGCCCTGAATCTTGAATTTGTCCATCTGGGCTCCTGTCAGGACGGCATGAGGAATTTTTTCTCCCGAGCCCACTGCTCGGGAGTAAAGGTTTTGACGGTCAGCGCATGAATGGCGTTCTGGGCAATCAGCTCCATCAGGGGACCATTGATGGCCTGCTGGCGTTTGAGCCGGCTCATGTCGGCAAAGGCCCCGGACACCGCTATCACCTGGAAGTGGCTGCCTTCGCTTTTGACGTGGAGCTCATCCAGGGGCAGGGCTTCCCGCAACAAGCGCTCGACTTCGTTATTCAGATCCATGTTGGCTCCCGGAATCGTTGTCGGCCAGTGTAAACAGTTCACTGACACCATATAAATCGGCTAAGGGGTAGAAACTGGCCGGCGGCGCACTCAGGGTCAGCCCGCGGCCGGCGGCCGACAGGGCCTGGCTCCACTGTACCAGGAACGCCAGGCCGACCGAGTCGATCTGCTCGACCTCGCCCAGCTCGGCATTGTCCTCGGCAAACAGGGCATGCCGCTCGGCCCAGTAGGCCGGCAACTGCTCCCGGATCAGCGGCCGCGTCAGTTTCATTGGGTCACATCCAGCGGGGTGACCGGTTTGCGGGTATGCTCCTGCAACTGCCGGCTGACCTCGTCGATGCCGTTCTGGCGGATCAGGCCGCTCAGTTCGGATTGCTTGGCGGACAGCAGGCTGATGCCTTCGGCCACCATATCGAATACTTTCCATTCGCCGGTACGGCTGTTCTGGCGCAGTTTGAACTCCAGCTTGATATCGGGCTTGCCGGGATCCTGCACCGTGACCGGCACCGAAGCCAGCTTGTCATCGCTGCCCACCTGACCCCGGCCGATATCCAGGGTCTGGTTGTTATAGGCCGCCAGGGCATCCGCATAGGTCACCACCAGGTAGTCGCTGAAAGCCTCCACAAAGCGCTCGCGCTGCTCGGCGGTGGTGCTGTTGAGCTGGCTGCCAATGACCCGGAAGGCGGAAAAACGCACGTCCACCGCCGGCAGCATTTCCTCGCGCACTATGGTGCGCAGGTGTTCGGGATTGGCGCCGATCTCGGCCTGCTCCTGCTTGAGCCGGTCAAAGGTATTTTGGGCCACTTCGCTGACCAGGCGATAGGGATCGGACGCCGAGGCGGATGCCGCCAGCGGAGCCCAGAAGCCGGTCAGGACCAGCAGCCAGGATAACCATCTTTTCATGTTTCCTCCTCAGGATCGCCGTGGTTTCAGTTGTTGCCGATGGAGTAGATAAACTTGCCGATCAGCTCTTCGAGCACCAGCGCGGACTGGGTATGGGCTATGGTATCGCCATCCTCCAGCATGCCGATGCCCATTTCCTCGTCGGCAAAGCCCGGGTTGAGCCCCAGGTACTGCTCGCCCAGCAGCCCCGAGGTCAGGATGGACGCCGTACTGCTTTCGGCGAACTCGCCGGCATCCTTGTTCATCACCAGGGTCACCACCGGCACCTGATCCCGGGGATCCAGGCTGATGCCGGCCACCCGGCCAACCACCACGCCCCCCACCTTGATCGGCGAACGCACCTTGAGGCCGCCGATATTATCGAACTTGGCATACAGGGTATAGCTCTCGCCCTGGCCGTTAACACTGACGCCGGCGACCTTGAACGCCAGCAGCAGCAGGGCGCCTATCCCGGCCAGCATAAAGCAGCCGACGCTGAATTCCAGTTTGCTGTATTTCATTATTGTTTACCCAAACATGACGGCGGTGAGCACAAAGTCGAGCCCCAGTACCGCCAAAGATGAATGAACCACGGTCCGGGTGGTGGCCTGGCTGATGCCCGCCGCCGTGGGCCGGGCATCAAAGCCATTGAACAGCGCAATCCAGGTCACCACCAGGGCGAACACCAGGCTTTTGATGAATCCCTGCATGATATCCTGCTGCCAGTCCACCGCCGCCTGCATGGCCGACCAGAAACCGCCCTCGTCAACGCCCAGCCAGTCCACGCCCACCAATTTGGCGCCCCAGATGCCAACCAGGCTGAACATGAAGGCCAGCAGCGGCATGCTGATGAAACCGGCCCAGAAGCGGGGCGCAACCACCCGCCGCAGCGGATCTATGCCCATCATTTCCAGGCTGGACAGCTGTTCGGTGGCTTTCATCAGGCCCAGCTCGGCGGTCAGGGCCGAACCGGCCCGCCCCGCAAACAGCAGGGCGGTGACCACCGGGCCCAACTCGCGCAGCAACGACAGGGACACCAGGGGCCCCAGGCTGCCCTCGGCACCGAAGTCCACCAGCACGTTGTACCCCTGCAAGGCCAGCACCATGCCGATAAAGAGGCCGGACACCAGGATAATCAGTACCGACTGCACCCCCACCACCTGCAGTTGCTGTACCAACAGCGGGAAATGCTTGCGCGGCTGGGGTCGGCCCAGCAGGGCGTGCAGCAGCATAAAGCCGGCGCGGCCCAGGGCGGTGATGCCGCCGACGCCACGGCGCCCCAGCCGCCCTATTACATCAATCAACATAACCTAACGACTCTCTGAAGGCGGGCGCCGGATAATGGAAGGGCACGGGGCCGTCCGCCTCGCCGCGCAGAAACTGAACCACCCGCGGATCGGCATGGGCCTGCAACTCGGCGGGCGAGCCTGCCGCGATCACCTGCCGGTTGGCGATGATATAGGCGTAATCGGCGATCCCCATCACCTCATCCACATCATGGGTGACGATAATGGAGGTCAGCCCCTGGGCCCGGTTGAGTTCGGAAATCAGCTTGACCAGCACCCCCATGCTGATGGGATCCTGGCCGGCGAAGGGTTCATCGTACATCACCAGTTCCGGATCCAGCGCAATGCAGCGGGCCAGTGCCGCCCGCCGCGCCATGCCGCCGGACAGCTCGGCCGGAAACAGCCCCGCCGCACCGCGCAGGCCCACCGCCTCCAGCTTCATCATGACCAGGGTGCGGATGATGGCTTCGGGCAGGCCACTGTGCTCACGCAGCGGAAAGGCCACGTTGTCGAACACCGACATACCGGTGAACAGGGCGCCGCTTTGAAACAGCATGCCCATGCGCCGGCGCACTTGGTACAGGCGGGAGCGGCCCAGGGCCGGGATCGATTCGCCGTCGAAGCGTACATCGCCGCTGTCGGGCTTGATCTGGCCGCCGATCAGGCGCAGCAGCGTGGTCTTGCCGATGCCGCTCGGCCCCATGATGGCAGTGATTTTGCCGCGCGGGATGCGCAGGTTGATCCGCTCGTACAGGGTGCGATCGCCATGGCTGAAACAAAGATCCCGTATCTCGACAAGGCTTTGGTTCAAACTGATTCCCCGTAAAAAAGAGAGAATTGTATGGGTTCGCCGCCGGCTCGGCAACCGCGGGGGCAGGATTTCGGCTGCGGCTACGCCATCCCCTGACCGGCGCCGGCGGCGTCCATGAATCCGTGCCGCGCCAGTCGCTTATCGGGCCGAGCTTTTCTATAATGGCGCAGCCCAAGCCGTGGAGAGCCTTATGTCAGCAGAATTTGATTACCGCAAAACCGCCCGCCGTGTTCTCGATATTGAAAAGGCAGCCATCGACGGCCTTTATCAATATCTGGATGACGCCTTCAGCCAGGCCTGCCGCCTGCTGTTCGCCTGCCAGGGCAAGGTCATTGTTACCGGCATGGGCAAGTCGGGCCATATTGCCAACAAGATTGCCGCCACCCTGGCCAGTACCGGCACACCGGCCTTTTTCGTCCATCCCGGTGAAGCCAGTCACGGCGACCTGGGCATGATTGGCCATCAGGACGTGGTACTGGCCCTGTCCAACTCGGGGGAGAGCGACGAAATACTGTCGCTGCTGCCGGTGCTCAAGCGCCGTGGACTCAAGCTTATCTGCCTGACCGGCAACCCCGGCTCCACCATGGCCCGGGAAGCCGAAGTCCATCTCTGCACCCGGGTCGAGCAGGAAGCCTGCCCCCTCGGCCTGGCCCCCACTGCCAGCACCACCGCCGCCCTGGTGATGGGCGATGCCCTGGCCGTAGCCCTGCTCGAGGCGCGCGGTTTTACCGCCGACGATTTCGCCCTTAGCCACCCCGGCGGTGCGCTCGGCAAGCGTCTGCTGCTGCGGGTCGCCGACCTGATGCACAAGGACGACCGGGTGCCCAGGGTGGCGCTCAATACCCTGATCATCGATGCCCTGCTGGAAATCGGCCGCACCGGGCTTGGCTTTACCGCCGTGGTCGATGACCGGCAACGGCTGGTGGGCATCTATACTGATGGAGATCTGCGCCGGACCCTGGATCACAAAATAGATGTGCATCATACCCCCATCGACCAGGTGATGACCCGGCACTGCGTAACCGCCCGCGCCAACATGCTGGCAGCGGAAGCGGTCAACCTGATGGAAGAGAAAAAAATCAGCGGCCTGCTGGTGGTCAACGAAGACAACCAGCCGGTCGGGGCCTTCAACATGCACGATTTGCTGCGCGCCGGAGTGATTTGATGATAGAGCACAGTCTTTACGGTCCACTGCCACGGGAAGTCTGGCAACGGCTGGCGGCTATCCGCCTGTTGATCTGCGATGTGGATGGCGTGTTGTCCGACGGCATGATCTATCTGGGCAACCAGGGCGAGGAATACAAGAGCTTCTGCACCAAGGACGGTTTTGGTATCAAGGCCCTGCTCAACGCCGGCATCCAGGTGGCGGTGATCACCGGGCGCGACTCGCGTATCGTCAGCGAGCGCATGGCATCGCTCGGCGTCCGCCATGTGTACCAGGGCCAGGGCGACAAGATGCCGAGCTACCGGGCCCTGCTCGACACCCTCAAGCTTGAGCCCAGCCAGGCCGCCTATATCGGCGACGACGTGGTTGACCTTGCGGTGATGCGCCACTGCGGCCTGGGGGTGGCAGTGGCCGATGCCCACCCGCTGGTACTGCGGGGCGCCGACTATGTGACCCGGCTGCACGGCGGCCGGGGGGCGGTACGCGAGCTGTGCGACCTGATCCTGGAAGCGCGCGGCGAGCTGGAGCAGGCCAGGGGCATGAGCCTATGAACCGCCAGACCTGGCTGTTCGGTATTCTCTTTGTGCTGGCCCTGGTGTGTTTCCAGTGGTTTCGCCAGGACGGCGACATCGCCCTTAACGACAGGGATTTCCAGCCCGATTTCGTGGCCAGGGACCTGGCCAGCATCCAGTACAACCGGCTCGGCCTGCCCTACCGGGGATTGGCGGCCGAGTACGCCGAGTACTACGATCCGCTGTCCATGACCCTGATGGAAAAACCTGTTATCTTGCTCTATTCGCCCGACGGCCAGCCCCAGTGGCGGCTGAGTGGCGACGAGGGCACCCTCAACACCGGCGACAACGCCGTGCTCAATGGCAATGTAGTCGGGCGGGGGCTGCTGCCGGACGCCCTGGTGGACACCCTGACCACAGAGTATCTGGAACTGGATTTTATCAACAACCAGCTGCGCTCCAACAAGGAAGTGCGACTGCAAAGCCCCCAATACCTGGCCGAGGGCCAGGGACTGCTGGGCCAGCTTGACCAACAAACGGTGGAATTACTGCATGAAACCCGGGCAACTTATTTCAATCCTTAGCCTCGGCGGCCTGCTCGGCCTGGGACAGGCCGCAGCCAAAGAATCCGACTTCCGCCAGCCGGTGACCATAGATGCCGGTCGCCAGCTGGTGGAGCTGGCCGACGACAAGGTGACCTTCAGCGACCGGGTGGTGGTCAGGCAGGGCACCATAGACGTGCGTGCCGACGAGCTGGTGGTGATCCGCAACGAGCAAGGCCTGCAGTCAATGACCGCACGGGGCGCGCCGGCCACCTACCAGCAGACCCTGGACAACGGCCAGCCGGTCAAGGCCGAAGCGCGGGAAATCCACTTCGACATGCGCGCCCGCACCATCACCCTGGTGCAGGACGCCAAGCTGACCCAGAACGACAATATCGTGACCGGCTACCGCATCCGCTACCACATCGACCGTGAACAAATGGAGGCAGAAAGCCAGGGCGGCACGGACAGGGTGACCACCATTTTCCTGCCCGAGCAGGTCCAACAGCTCGACAATCAGGGCCAGGACTGAGCCATGGCGGTACTCAAGGCACGCGGACTGCAGAAAAGCTACAAGGGCCGCAAGGTGGTGGCCGACGTCAGCCTCACCGTCAACACCGGCCAGGTGGTGGGACTGCTCGGCCCCAACGGCGCCGGCAAGACCACCTCCTTTTACATGATAGTAGGCCTGGTGCAGCGGGACGCGGGCAGCATCACCATCGACGACCAGGATATCAGCCACCAGCCGATGCACGTACGGGCCCGGGCCGGCATCGGCTACCTGCCCCAGGAAGCCTCCATCTTCCGCCGGCTGAGCGTGGCCGACAACCTGATGGCGGTGCTGGAAACCCGCAAGGATCTGAACGCCGCCGGCCGCGACGAGAAACGGGAACAGCTGCTGGAAGAGTTCAATATCACCCATATCCGCGACAGCCTGGGGATGAGTCTGTCGGGTGGCGAGCGCCGGCGGGTGGAAATCGCCCGGGCGCTGGCGGCTGATCCGCGCTTTATTCTGCTCGACGAGCCTTTTGCCGGGGTCGACCCCATTTCGGTGATAGACATCAAAAAAATCATTCTGCACCTGCGGGACCGGGGACTGGGCGTGCTGATCACCGATCACAATGTGCGGGAAACCCTGGATGTCTGCGAGCGTGCCTATATCGTCAGCCACGGCCACCGCATCGCCGCCGGCACCCCGGCCGAGATCCTCGCCGACGAGCAGGTCAAGAAAGTCTATCTTGGTGAACAGTTCAGCCTCTGAGTGGGCACCGCCCGACGGCGGTTGATACAGAAGGACTTTTTTAACAGATGAAGCCAACTCTTCAGTTACGCCTGGGGCAGCAGTTGACCATGACGCCCCAGTTGCAGCAGGCGATTCGCCTGCTGCAGTTGTCCAGCCTGGAGCTGCAGCAGGAAATCCAGCAAGCCCTGGAGAGCAATCCCCTGCTGGAACAGGAGGAAACGGACAGCATAGCGGTGGCCGACAACCACAATGAAGAGCAGATGGCGACGGATACCGCCATGGAGCAGAGCCAGCTGCCCGACGACCTGCCCATGGACACCAGTTGGGACGATGTCTACACCGCCTCTTCCGGCGGCGGAGCCGGCCTGCCCGACGGCATCGAGGATAACGTCTACCAGGGGGAAACCACCGAAACCCTGCAGGACTACCTGCTGTGGCAAATGCGCCTGACCCCTTTCAGCGACACCGACCAGGCCATCGCCCTGGCCATTATCGACGCCATCGACGACGCGGGCTACCTTACCATAACGGTGTCCGACATCCTGGAGGCGGTGTCCGGCGATGAGCTGGACATAGAAGCGGACGAGGTGGAGGCAGTTCTCAAGCGCATCCAGCACTTCGACCCCATAGGGGTAGCGGCCCGCAGCGTCCAGGAATGCCTGCGCATCCAGCTGGAACAGTTCCCGCCCGATACCCCCTGGCTGGAACAGGCCCAGGAGGTGATCAACCTGCACATGGATCTGCTCGGCAACCGGGACTACCGCACCCTGCAGCGCAAGACCCGGCTCAAGGAAGAGGAGCTCAAGGAAGTGCTGGCGCTGATCCAGCAGTTGGAGCCCAGGCCCGGCAACAGCGTGATCCAAAGCAGCTCCGAGTACGTTATCCCGGACGTGGTGGTACTCAAACGCAACGGCGCCTGGGTGGCGGAACTCAATCCCGAAGCCATGCCCAGGGTGCGCCTCAACCAAACCTACGCCGCCATGGCCCGGCAGCCGCGCAGCAGCGAGGACGGCCAGTTCATCCGCAACCATCTGCAGGACGCCAAGTGGTTCCTCAAGAGTCTGGAGAGCCGAAATGAGACCCTGCTCAAGGTTGCCAATTGTATTGTCGAGCAACAACAGGCATTCTTTGAGTATGGTGAGGAAGCCATGAAGCCCATGGTACTGAACCATGTGGCGGAGGCGGTGGAAATGCACGAGTCCACCATCTCGCGGGTGACTACCCAGAAGTTCCTGCACACCCCCAGGGGAGTGTTCGAGCTGAAGTATTTCTTCTCCAGCCACGTGGGCACCGACGACGGCGGAGAGTGTTCTTCAACGGCAATTCGCGCCCTGATCAAGAAACTGGTGGGGGCGGAAAACCCGGCCAAGCCGCTGAGCGACAGTAAAATCGCCCAGTTGCTGGCCGACCAGGGGATACAGGTGGCCAGGCGAACCATCGCCAAGTACAGGGAGTCACTGGCCATCCCCCCTTCCAATCAGCGCAAACGCCTGGTTTAAAGGCAGACAAAGAAGGAAGACGTTATGCAAATAAACCTGACTGGACACCATGTGGAAATCACCGACTCACTGCGTGACTACGTGAACAGCAAATTTTCCAAGCTGGAGCGCCACTTCGATCACATTACCAACGCTCACGTCATCCTGAATGTGGAAAAAATGCAGCAGATTGCCGAGGCCAAGCTGAACGTCAGCGGCGGTGAAGTCTTCGCCAATTCCCAGCATGAAGACATGTACGCGGCCATCGACAGCCTGGTCGACAAGCTGGATCGCCAGATCATCAAACACAAAGAGAAGCTCAAGCAAAAATAACCATGGAAGTCGCCGATATACTGAGCAGGGACTGCACCCGCAGTGCAGTTCCCTGCACAAGCAAGAAACGAGCCCTGGAAATCATCAGCGAGCTTGCCGCCCAGCACCTGAACGTCAGCAGTCAACAGTTGTTCGATTGCCTGCTGGCCCGGGAAAAAATGGGCAGTACCGGTATCGGCAACGGTATCGCCATTCCCCACGGCCGTATCAGCAATGACAACCAGGCGACCGCCGTATTACTCACCTTTGCCGAACCGGTGGAATTCGATGCCATCGACAACCAGCCGGTCGGCCTGGTGTTCGCCCTGCTGGTCCCCGAGCAGGAGTGCAAGCAGCACCTGAAAACCCTGTCGCTTATCGCCGAAAAGCTGAGCAACAAGCAGGTCTGCAAGCAACTCCGCCAGGCCGGCAGCGACGACGAACTCTACCGTATCATCACTTCAGCCTGAGGAAAGCCGCCATGCAGCTGGTTATCGTCAGTGGTCGTTCGGGCTCCGGCAAGACGGTGGCCCTGCGGGTACTGGAGGATCTGGGCTATTACTGTGTCGACAACCTGCCGGTGGAACTGCTGCCGGAACTGGTCCGCCTGCGCCGGCACCGGCCGGGCGAGGTGGCAGTCAGCATAGACGTGCGCAACCTGCCAGACAGCAGCGAGCAGCTCGAAGCCTTCCTGGCGGAAGTCAGGGCGATGGACGGGGTCAATTTGTCGAGTATCTTCATCGATGCGGACAACTCGGTGCTGATCCGCCGCTTTGGCGACACCCGCCGGCTGCACCCCCTGTCCCGTCACAGCCTGACCCTGGACGAGGCCATCCGGGAAGAAACCCACCTGCTGGCCCCCCTGTCCTCGGACGCGGACCTGCGCATCGATACCTCGGCCCTGAGCATCCACGACCTGAGCGAGATTATCCGCGAGCGCATTCTCGGCAAAAAGGAAAAGGAGCTGAACTGGGTATTCGAATCCTTCGGCTACAAATATGGCGTCTCCAAGGACGCCGATTTTGTGTTCGACGCCCGTTTCCTGCCCAACCCCCACTGGGTGGCCGAGCTGCGCCCCTTTACCGGCAAGGATCAGCAGGTGGCCGATTACCTGGCCAGCCAGCCCGAGGTCATGAAATACCTGTGGCAGCTGGAAAACCTGCTGATCACCTGGATGCCCCACCTGGAGCGCAACAACCGCAGCTATGTCACTGTGGCCATCGGCTGCACCGGCGGCCAGCATCGCTCGGTATTCATCGCCGAGCAACTGGCGCGGGTCTTCGGCCAGTTGGGCAAGAGTGTCCAAATCCGTCACCGTACCCTGGAAAAACGCAATGCCGAAAATTGAACGGGACCTGCAAATCGTCAACAAGCTGGGCCTGCACGCCCGGGCCGCCATCCAGCTGGTGCAGCTGACCCAGCAGTTCGATGCCGTGGTCACCGTCTGTAACCAGGAGAAGCAGGCCCCCGCCAACAGCGTGATGGGACTGCTGATGCTGGAAACCGCCCAGGGCCACGCCATCCGGGTCGTCGCCGAAGGCCCCGACGCCGAAGCCGCCATGGAGGCCGTGGCCCGGCTGGTGGCGGCTCGCTTTAACGAATCGGAATAACCCTCCCCAGCCGCGCCGGAGCCCGGATGACTGAGCCAGCCGAACAACCCAGAACACCGGATCACCTGGAAACCATCACCCAGGCCCTCAACAGCGGCATGTTCGTGCACGTGCGGCGCATGCTGCAGCAAATGCGCCCGGGGGATGTGGCCTGGCTGCTGGAGTCGTCGCCCTCCCCCAGCCGCAAGGTGCTGTGGCAGCTGATCGACCCCGACGACTACGGCGAGATCCTGGAAGAACTGTCGGAAGAAGTGCGCGACGGCATCATCCGGCTGATGGATCCGGAAAAACTGGCCATCGCCCTGGAAGACATGGAGTCGGACGATCTGGCCTATGTGCTGCGGGATCTGCCCGAGCAGCTGTTCACCCAGGTGCTGGACCAGATGGACGAACAGGATCGGCAGCGGGCCGAGCAGGCCCTGTCCTACCCGGAAGATACCGCCGGCTCGCTGATGAATACCGAGTTCATCAGCCTGCGTCCGGACGTGACCATCGACGTGGTGCTGCGCTACCTGCGCCGCCACAGCGAGCTGCCCGAAGGCACCGACACCCTCTATGTAGTGGATCAGCACAACCGCCTGCTGGGAGACATGCCGCTCGCCAGCCTGGTGGTGCAGGCGCCCACCGCCACCGTGGCCGAGGTGATGGACACCTCGGTCGAGGCCATTCCCCTGACCATGACCGACACCGAGGTGGCCAACCTGTTCGAACGCCACGACTGGCTGTCGGCGCCGGTGGTCGACGACAATAACCAGTTGCTGGGGCGGATCACCATAGACGATGTTGTAGACATCATCCGGGAAGAGGGCGAACACTCCATGATGGGGATGGCCAAGATGGACGACGACGAGGACACCTTCGCCCCCGTGCTGACCAGCGCCCGGCGCCGTTCCATCTGGCTTACCGTCAACCTGGGCACCGCCCTGGTGGCGGCCAGCGTGTCCAACATGTTTGAAGCCACCCTATCCCAGCTGGCCACCCTGGCCATCCTGATGACCATAGTGCCTTCCATGGGTGGCATTGCCGGCAACCAGACCCTGGCACTGGTCATCCGCGGCATGGCGGTCGGCCATATCGGCGACAGCAATGCCCGCTGGCTGCTGACCAAGGAAGCCCTGGTGGGCCTTATTAACGGCATGGTCTGGGCCCTGGCCATCGCCGTTGTGGTCAGCCTGTGGAAGGGCAGTTGGGAAATCGGCCTGGTGATTGCCGCTGCCATGTTCATCAACCTGTCGGTGGCCGGGATCGCCGGTGCCACTATCCCGTTGGTGATGAAGCGGCTCAACATAGATCCGGCCCTGGCCGGCTCCATGGCCCTGACCACCATCACGGATACCGTGGGCCTGCTGTCGTTTCTGGGCCTGGCCACGCTGATCCTGCTGCACTGAATAAGAAAAAGGGACTAGGGACTAGGGACTAGGGACTAGGGACTAGAGCGCCATATAGTTTAAAAATCAGGCAGCTAGACGCAGTGCTATATGCAAGTTGGTGATCATCGCTGTCCGGTTAAGATCGTATTCGTTCAGTCGCAGGCCCAGGTACCTGGTCCTGGGCCCTTTCCGATTACAGATCGATGCCAGAGCGTGCTCTACCTTGACTCGCTCTCTGGCATCGGCCCGTCCTTTCGCCGTTTCTACATACGGCTTTAGGCCTTGCAGCATCGCCTCTTGCGGGTGCAGGGTCAGTATCCTGCCTTGCCCTGAGCTCGTACACTGCGCTTGCTTCGGACACCGGTTGCAGTGGCTGGCTGGGAAATGGGCCCGGCTAACCTGACCGACGCGGATGGCAACGCTGTGCCCTGTCGGGCAGGTGACTTGCCCCGCTACCAGATCAATGTCGAACGCCTTCTTGTTGAACTTGCCGTTGTTGCCCGGATTCCACGGCTTGGCAATGATTTTCTGGCCCTGCTCATGCAGCTCCTTTGTCCAGGCGGACGCCAGATAGCCGCGATCGATGCTCAGTTCAATCACCGGACCATAGTTCAACACCTTAGGCTTCAGCCATGTCGACGCCTCGTGCTCCGCTTCATTGGCCGGGCGAACACAGGTGGCCAGCACCAGCTTGCTGTCCATATCAATGGCAATATGCTGCTTGAAGCCGTTAATGGTGCGAGAGCGCGATTTACGCCCATGCCGCATGCTGCCGTCGGTAACCGAGATCTGCCGGTCCTTGGCCACGGCTTGCTTGATCCGTGCGCCGCCATCCGGATCGGGCTCGATATTTTGCGCCAACACCTTTTCCAGCAGCGACAGGCACGCTTGCAGCTCTTGGTGCTCCACCATCCCCGGCGGCTGACGTTCAAGCCATTGCCTCATCGCCGCCACATCATCAAGCAACGTATTGATGGCGTTGTGCTTTTCTTCCGGAACCGACCAATCTATATCCAGCGCCGCCTTGATGCTGGACTGACCGAGGAGGCGGGTCCCCGCCTCCGCGATAATCTGCTCTTCGCTGACCATCCTGAGCCGGGCGGCACAGTCCAGCACCAGTGCCAGTGCGTGCCCCACCAGATTAAAGGTGTCCTCCACCCGTCCAGCGCCCTGCAATGGGGCGGAGTCCAGCGCGACCCTGAGCTGCTGGTGGCCAAAACCACCAAATTCCTTGGCAATCTGGACGGTTCGCTCCAGTAGGGTGACGTCCAAGTTATGTTTGATCAAGCGATGGCGGAAGTCACACAAGGTCCCTTGAGAAAAGGGCGCGGTGTCGTCATCCCCCAGACAGTTGAGCACCATCCGCCAACGTACATCGAACATCGCCTCCAGGGTGGCGCCGGCGTCAGATTTCTGTTCATAGGCCTGTAACAGGGTGGCCATGGCCAGTTGTGCCGCCGGTACGGGCGGCTTGCCTTTGGGGTGATCGGCGTACATGGCACACAGCTGATGGTTGAGCTCGTCATTGAAGATGAGATGCCGCGTTTCCCGCAGGAAGACAAACAATTTTCCGGTTGTTTTCAGCTTACTGCAGATAAATTTCTCTTTTTTGGTCAATTCAACGGGACAGTCCCAATAGCGAGGATCGGACATGCATCAATACTCTAAGTCTGAACAGATACTGTGTATTTGATCATGTATCAGAACGCATGTCGATCTGCTCAACTTTTAAACTGATCGGTGCTCTAGGGACTAGGGACTAGGGACTAGGGACTAGGGACTAGGGACTAGGGACTAGGGACTAGGGACTAGGGACTAGGGACTAGGGACTAGGGACTAGGGACTGAAGGTATGGTTTCTAATCCCTAATCACCAGTCCCCAATCCCGGTTTTTACTGTCCAGCTATCTTCATATTGTCGATCAGCACAGAGCCGGTCTGCAGGCTGGAGCGGGTTTCTATGTCGGTGCCGATGGCCTGAATACCGGCAAACATACCCTTCAGGTTGCCGGCAATGGTGATTTCCTCCACCGGATAGGCAATTTCGCCGTTCTCCACCCAGAAACCGGCGGCACCACGGGAGTAGTCGCCGGTGACAATGTTCACCCCTTGTCCCATCATCTCGGTCACCAGCAGGCCGGAGCCCATCATCTTCAGCAGTTCCGCCAGGCTCTGGCCACTGCTGGAGACCGTCCAGTTGTGGATGCCGCCGGCATGGCCGGTGAGCGGCAGCCCCAGCTTGCGCGCCGAATAGCTGGTCAGCAGGTAGGTCTGCAGCACGCCCTGCTCAATGATGTGGCGCTCACGGGTGCGTACCCCTTCGTTGTCGAAGGGGGCGCTGGCCAGGCCCTTGTCCAGATGTGGCTGCTCGTGGATGTCCAGCCAGTCGGGGAAAAGGCGGCTGCCCTTGGCGTCGAGCAAAAAGGAGGACTTGCGGTAAAGGTTGCCGCCGCTGATGGCCATCACCAGATGGCCGAACAAGCCGCCGGCGACGTCCGGATGGAACAGCACCGGCGCCTGGGTAGTGCCTATTTTGCGCCCGCCCAGCCGGCCCAGGGTGCGGCTGACCGCCTCGTCCGCCACCCGCTCGGGCGTCCAGAGATCGTCGAAACTGCGGGCCGAGGTATAGCCGTATTCCCGCTGCATGTCGCCGTCCTGCTCGCCGATCAGCACGCAGCTCAGGCCAAAGCGGCTGCCCGCATAGCCTTTGATGAAGCCATGGCTGTTACCGTAAACCTTGATGCCCAGGTTGGTGGAGAAGCTGGCCCCGTCCGACTGCTTGATACGGCTGTCGCGGCCCAGGGCCGAACGCTCGCAGCGCAGTGCCAGCTCGAGGCCATCCGCCGGCTCCAGCGGCGTCGGGAAACACAACTCGAGCGCCGGGGCGTCCCAGGCCAGGTCGGCCGCCTCTGCTATACCGGCAAAGGGATCGGCGGCAGTATAGCGGGAGATATCGAGCGCCGCCGCCACGGTGCGGGCAATGGCGTCGGGACGCAGGTCCGAGGTGGACGCGGAGCCCTTGCGGCCATCCCGATACACGGCGATACCCAGGGCGCCATCCTTGTTGAATTCAATGTTTTCCAGCTCGCCATTGCGGGTGTTGACCGACAGGCCGGTCTGCTTGCTGATGGAGACTTCGGCCGCCTCGGCACCCAGCCGCTTGGCCGCCTCCAGGGCTTGCTCTACCGCCAGTTCGAGCTGGCGCTGTTCGGTTTGAATCTCTTCCGGGGTCATAAATGAAATCGCTGGCTCTGTTTGGGGTTAGCATAACAGACCCCTGCGCCCCTTGGGAGAAGCTGGTAATATATATGCAAATCTTTGTTTGAACGGAAAAGCCATGCGCCAACACGACGAGCACACCGACCACGACGACGACATCGAGTGGGTCAGCAAGAGCGAAATGAAGCGGGAAAGCCATGCCCTGCAGCAGCTGGGCATGGATCTGGTCCGGCTCAAGCCCAGCGAGCTGGCCAAGGTGCCCCTGGATGAAGAATTGCAGGATGCCATCGCCCTGGCCCACAAGCTCGGCAACAAGCGGGAAGCCCTGCGCCGCCACCTGCAGTTTATCGGCAAGCTGATGCGCAACCGGGACGTGTCAGCCATCCAGGAGGCCCTGGCCGCCTTCGACCACAAGAGTGCCGTGGCCAATGCCCGTTTTCACAAGCTGGAGCTGTGGCGGGACCGGCTGATCCGGGAAGGTGACAAGGGGGTGGACGCCCTGATGGCGGAATTCCACGGCCTGGATCGGCAAAAGCTGCGCCAGCTGGCCCGTACCGGCCGCAAGGAGCAGGCCGCCGGCTTGCCCCCCAAGGCCTACCGGGAGCTGTTCCAGTACCTCAAGGAGAATATAGAGCCCTGATTTCCGGGCGCCATTCTCCGATAACGACAACGCCGGCCTGATGCCGGCGTTGTCGTTATCAGGGCTGGCGGCTCATTGGGTGCCGCCAACCGTCATCCGGTCCAGCTTGAGGGTCGGCTGGCCTACCCCCACCGGCACGCTCTGGCCATCCTTGCCACAGACTCCGACGCCGCTGTCCAGCGCCAGATCGTTGCCCACCATGGAAACCTGGCTCATGGCCTCGGGCCCGTTGCCAATCAGGGTGGCCCCCTTGATGGGAGCGGTCAGCTTGCCGTCTTCGATCAGATAGGCTTCGGAGGCGGAGAACACGAACCGGCCAGAGGTGATGTCCACCTGGCCGCCGCCGAAATTGGGCGCATAGATGCCCTTTTTCACACTGCGGATAATCTCCTCCGGCGGTGTCTGCCCGGGCAGCATATAGGTGTTGGTCATGCGCGGCATGGGCAGGTGGGCATAGGATTCGCGCCGGCCGTTACCGGTGGGCGCCATCTTCATCAGCCGGGCATTGAGCTTGTCCTGCATATAGCCCTTGAGCACGCCGTTCTCGATCAGCACGTTGTAGCCGCTGGCGGTGCCTTCGTCATCGACGCTGAGTGAGCCGCGCCGGTTGGCCAGAGTGCCATCGTCCACTATGGTGCACAGGCTGGAGGCCACCTGCTCGCCGATACGGCCGGAGTAGGCGGAAGAGCCCTTGCGGTTGAAATCCCCCTCCAGGCCGTGGCCCACCGCCTCGTGCAGCAACACCCCGGGCCAGCCGGCGCCCAGCACCACCGGCATGGTGCCGGCGGGGGCATCCACCGCCTCCAGGTTGACCAGGGCCTGGCGTACCGCTTCCTTAACATAGCCCAGGGCGCGCGGCTGGCCGTCCTCTTCCTCCAGGAAATAGTCATAGCCAACCCGGCCGCCGCCGCCGCTGCCGCCCCGCTCCCGCCGGCCGTTGCGCTCGGCCAGTACCGAGCAGTTAAGCCGCACCAGGGGACGCAGATCCGTGGCCAGGGTGCCGTCTGTCCCCAGCACCAGTATCTCCTCGTAGACCCCGGAAATGGAGGCGATCACCTGGGTCACCGCCGGGTCCAGGCTGCGGGCAAATGCATCCATTTGCTGCAGCAGGGCGATTTTCTGCTCGCGCTGCAGGCTGTCGAGGGGGTTCCGGCCGAGATAGCGGGCGGTCACCGGCTGCTCCCGGCCAATCTGGAAGCGGCCGTCGCCGCCGCGCTCGGCGATGCCCCGGGCGGCGGTCACCGCCTGGCTCAGGGCCGACGCGGTCAATTCGTCGGAATAGGCAAAGCCGGTCTTGTCGCCGCTGACCGCCCGCACACCCACGCCCTGCTCGATGTTATAGCTGCCGTCCTTGACGATACCGTCTTCCAGCACCCAGGACTCGTGCACACTGTTCTGGAAATAGAGATCGGCAAAATCGATCTGGTGGCGGCACAGTCGCGCCAGCTGGGCATCCAGCAAGGCCATGTCCAGCTCGTTAGGCTGCAGCAGGCTCTGGTTGATCTGTTCAATACTCATTATTGTCTCTCCACACCGCTCGCAGGCGGGCATGTTGGGCCACCGGCATTTGCCGGCGCAGGCTGTCGAGGCGCTGTCGGTCGAGGGAGGCCAGGATCAGGCCCTCGCCCCTGGGCAGGCAGGCACAAATCTCGCCCCAGGGGTCCAGAATAATCGAGTGCCCCCAGGTCTGGCGTCCCCCGGCGTGTTCGCCAAACTGGGCCGCCGCCAGCACATAGCACTGGTTCTCTATGGCCCTGGCCTGCAACAGCGGCAGCCAGTGCGCCTGGCCGGTGACCCGGGTAAAAGCCGAAGGCACCATCAGGATATCGGCGCCCCGCTCGCGCAGCGCCCGGTACAATTCGGGAAAACGCAGATCATAACAGATGGACAGCCCCAGGCGCCCGAAGGGACTGTCGACCACGCAAAGATCATTGCCAGGTGCATAGCTGTCGGACTCCCGGTAGCGGCCGTGACCGTCGGCCACGTCCACATCGAACAGGTGCAGCTTGTGATAATGGGCCACCTGCCGGCCCTGGTCATCGTACACCAGGCAGGTGGAGTGCCATCGTTCGCTGCCGTCGATCAGGGTCGGCATGGAGCCCACCACCAGCCAGATACCGAACTCCCGCGCCCAGCCGGACAGGGTGTCCTGCACCGGGCCCGATCCCAGGGGCTCCGCCCAACGCCGGACCGCGTCCCGGTTGCCGAATACCACGGCGTTTTCCGGCAGCTGTACCAGCAGCGGCCGGCCAACCGGCAACTGTTCCAGCAAGCCCGCCAGTTTTTCCTTGTTGACCGGCCAGTCGGCCGCGCCATTGAGTTGAATCGCCACCAGTTCCATGGCTTGCTCCTTATTGCTCATTCGCCAGGCGCAGGCGCTCCCTGTCTCGCCCAAGCTCGTTCACCTCGGGCTGGTCCAGGGGGCCGCTCACCCGGTAACGGATACGTGTGAATACATCTACCACAGGTCCCAGCACCTTGGACAGGGCCAGCACATAAAGACCGGTAACCGGGGTCACGGCAAAGGCCGCCAGGACCGGCAGGTTGCCGGTGAGGTGGGGAGTGAAGTCGAAACGGTAATCGAGTTGCTCCGCCACCAGGTCTATCCGGCCCTCGCCACGCAGATCCCCCGCGGCGCCTTCCAGCAGGAAGTCCTCGTTGTGCAGCACGCCGTGCTCGAAGTCGCCGCTGGCACGGATCCGATCGAAGTAGAATCCTTTTTCAAAGACATCGCGAAAATCCAGCCGCAAGCGGCGCAGCACCGAATCCACGCTCAGCGCCGACAGCAGGCCCGCGCCCCTGTCATCCAGCTCAGTCAGCACACCGGCGCCGGTCTCTGCCTCCACCCGCCCCTGCAGGCTGTCTGGCCGGGGCCGCCAGGGCAGATCCTGCCAGCCTAACTCACCCTGCAGCAGTGCCTGGGTGTCACTGAAGGGCGAAGCCTGGCCCAAGCCCTGCCACAATCCCTGCAGGGAGTGGGTGCCCCCCTGCCACTGCAGCCGGGTAATGTCACCGCCGTCGTGCTGCAGCCATTGGCCCTGGGCCGTCCCCTGCAAGAGCGGGCCGTCAAGCCAGAGTTCGCTCAGGCGGACCCCGTTTTGTCCCTCGACCGGGTCAAGCCGGAAACCGGCACCACCCAGCGCCAGCTCGCGCCAGCGGCAATCCTCGCAACGAAACTGCAGGGCTGGCAGCCGGCCAGGGTCCGGACGGACCGCGGTTCCGGCATCGCCATCACCCGGCTCGGGATCCAGCCACAAACGGCTGAATACCGCCTCGACCGGCGCCTCGCCGCCCCACTCCAGTTCACCCCGCGCCTGCTCGGCATCAATATCCAGCCGGTACCGACCGGCCTCGGCCGGCACCAGTTCGAGCCGCAATTGATCGAGCGGCTGCTGCCGGAGGCGGGCCCGCTGCGCACTAACCTCGACGCGGTATTGTTCGGGCCAGCTCAGCGCCGGGCCGGGGGCGGTATCAAGGGCAGCCAAGCCCGACCCGGCCAGTAACGCCAGCCAGTCGTCCAGCGCCAGCTCGGGCACGCGCAACGCCACATCGAGCGGCGCCCGTACCGCCGGCACCCGGGCATCGCCCCCCGTCACCCAAAGCCGCTCTATCCGGGCACCGCCAGGGCCGAACCCGAGCCGGGCGCTGGCCTCGATATCCGGCGCCAGGCTGAACGCCAGGGTTGCCCGCTCGTCGTCCCCCGACAGCCGCACCGCCAGCGGCAGGCGCGCCTCCGCCGCCTTGGCCAGGGGCGCTGGCAACCGGCTGTGCCAGCCCGTCAGGCCGGAGTCGGCCTCGAATTCATAGCTCACGCCCGCCGCCGTCAGATCCAGTTGCAACCGCCCGCGCCAGTCGGTCTCGCCGCTCACCGGCAACCGGCTCCCGGCCAGGACGTCGGCCCGCAGCCGACCCTGCATATCCAGCCCCACCCGATAGCCGTCGTCGCCGGCCCGGCCCAGGTAATCCAGCGTCAGGGGCTGGCCCAGCCAACGGGCACTCAGCCCTTCGAACCGGGTCTGCCGGTGGTCGAACAGCAACCGCCCCGATACCTCGGTCAGCGGCAAATCAAGAGGCCGGATCCGTACCCTGTTCTGGGCGAAGTCCACCTCGCCCGCCACGTCCACCTCGCCGCCCCGCAGCGGTATACCCAGTGCCAGCCGGCCAGCCAGGGGGCCGCTGACCTGGATTTGCTCCAGGGTTCGCCCCAGGGAGTCGGCCAGGGCCGACTGCTGCAGATAGGCGGTCACCGCATCGCCCTCGCCCCGGATGTCGGCGTTCAGCTCCAGCCGGGCCGCCGGCGCGAGGGGCGCGATACGGGCCGTAATGGCGCTGGCATCCACCTCGCCCAGGCGGCCGGCAGGACCGGACATGAACAGACCGTTATTTTCAAACAGCAGGTCCAGGCTGAGTCCGGTAAGGGGTTGCCAGTGGGGATTGAATTGAAATTCGGCTTCGCGCAGGGGCACTCGGGCCTGGAACAGGCCGCTGCCGTCGGCATAGGGAAAACGGTCGAGGGAGCCGTACCAGAGCACCTGGGCCTGCTCCGCCCGGCCGGCGCGGATGGCGCCCTGCAGATAGTCCACCAGCGCCGTACCCATCAGCGGTTCGGGGAAATAGGCAAACGCCCGCTCGGCCCGGTGCAAGTCCACTGTCGCCGAGGCGCTGAGCAGGGGCGCACGGTCGGCGTCCAGCTCCAGGTTGAACCAGCCCTGCAGATCCAGATCGGCAGTATCGACCCCGAGCCGGTCGCTCCACAGCCGCCAGCCGCCGGGCCGGCGCTGCCAGTGCAGCTCGGTATCCAGCCGGCGCATCGGCCAGGACTGGCGGAAGGCATCCTGATAATGCCAGTCTGCCGCCTGCCGCTGGGCCAGAGCCAGCCGGCCCTGGTCGGCGGACAGGGCGAAGGAGCCCGACAGCCCGGCGGTCTGAGGCACCCAGCCAAAGGCCCGGGTGCTGACCTGCTCCAGAGCGCCGCCGACCCGCCAGTCCCGGCCGTCAGGCCGGGCCGACAGCCAGATCCCGGTGAGTTGGCCGCGGGGAGCAATACCCGCCAGCTGGCGCGCCGCACGCGGCCAGTAATCCTCGCCCCACTGGGCCAGCAGGGCCAGATCGGTAAAGCTCATCCGATCCAGGTAGCCCCGCAGCCGTTCGGCGTCGCTGTCCAGCTGGAAATGCCAGCTCGGCCAGGACTCGCCGTCCACGCTGATGCCGATGTCCCGGCTCGCCAGTTGCCAGCCCTCGCCGGTCGGCTGCCATTGCACCCGGCCGCCATCGATGGCCACCTCATGACCGTCGCCCCAGCCAAGCCGGTTGCGCCCCAGGGTCAGCAGGCCCGCGGCCAGTTCGCCCTGGCGCCATTCCAGCCACAACTCAAATGCCAGCCGGGCCGACACGGCGTCGTCCTCGGGCCGGATGCCGGCCAGCACGGCGCCGGCATCGACGCCGTCGGCCTGCAGGTAGATGCCGCCGTCCAGCCGCTCCGGATCACCCTCGAGCCGTCCGCGAAACAGAAACTGCTGAGCGGGATCGGGACCAAAGCCGATGCGCCCCTCCCCCTGGTGCAGGCCCTCGCCATTGCGCCAGCTCAGGGTCGGCAGGTGCAGTTCAAGCAATTCCCGGCCGGGACCGGAAAGCACAAAGCGGGCGTCACGCAGCTCAAAACGGGCCATGCCCTCCAGGGCCAGGGTGCGCAGCGCGGCCAGATCGGCACCGCCCTCAGCCCCGCCGCCGGCAGGGGCCTGGGGCAGACGCAGGCCATCCAGTACCACCTCGTTGAGCACGGGCCGCCACTGGCGCAGGCTTTGCCAAAGATGGACATCGACCAGGGCGCGTTCAAGCGTAAGCGCCGGCTGCCGGGGGCGGTGCAGGCTGAGCCCCTCCAGCACCAGCACGGGGCCGTAATCCTGCCAGGACAACCCCAGCCGGCCCACCTCCAGGGTCAGGCTGTGCTCACTCAACACCCGGTCGAGCCAGTATTGGGGCCAGTTGGCCAGCACCGGCGCGCCCCAGCGCAGCAGGGTCACCAGCAGGGCCAGCACCACGGCAATTCCGGCCAGGCCGAACCAGGCCCAGCTAAGCCCCCGCCTGATCACTACATCATCACCACGTCGAACTGTTCCTGGTTGTAAAGGGGCTCGCTGCTCACCTTGACCTGCTTGCCGATAAACACCTCCAGTTCCGCCAGCATATGGGTTTCGTCCTCCTGCAGGGCGCTGGCCACGGCGCTGGAGGCATAGACCACGAACTTGTCGGCGTCATAAGCCTTGTTGACCCTCGTTATCTCGCGCAGTATCTCGTAGCTCACCGTCTCCACCGTCTTCACCCGCCCGCGCCCCCGGCACTCGGGGCACTCGCCGCACAGCACATGCTCCAGGCTTTCCCGGGTGCGCTTGCGGGTCATCTCCACCAGGCCGAGCTGGGAAAAGCCGTTGACGTTGGTCTTGGCCCTGTCCTTGCTCAGGGCCAGCTCCAGGCTGTGCAGCACCCGGCGCTTGTGATCCTCGTCGTACATGTCGATAAAGTCGATGATGATGATGCCGCCCAGGTTGCGCAGCCGCAGCTGACGCGCGATGGCCTGGGTGGCCTCGATATTGGTGTTGAAGATGGTCTCTTCCAGGTTGCGGTGGCCGACGAAGGCGCCGGTGTTGATGTCCACCGTGGTCATGGCCTCGGTCTGGTCGATGATCAGGTAGCCGCCGGACTTGAGCTCCACCTTGCGGTCCAGGGCCCGCTGGATCTCGTTCTCCACGTCGTAAAGATCGAAGATCGGCGATTCCCCCTGGTAATACTCAATTTTGCCCGACAGCTCGGGCACAAACTCATCGACGAAGGCGCGCAGGGCATCGCAGGTACTGCGGGAGTCGACCCGGATCCGGTCCAGTTCGGTGCCGACAAAATCGCGTACGATGCGAAACGCCAGCCCCAGATCCTCATACAGCATGGAGCAGGACTTGTACTTGCCCCGCCGTTCCAGGATCTTGCGCCACAGCCGCTTGAGGAAGGCCGCGTCCTGGGCCAGCTCCTGCTCGCCGATCCCCTCGGCGGCGGTGCGGATGATAAAGCCGCCCAGCTCGTCTACATAGCCGGCCGCCAATGCCTTGAGCCGCTCCCGCTCCTGCTCCGAGTCGATGCGCTGGGACACCCCCACATAGGCGCTGCCGGGCATGAACACCAGGTAGCGGGACGGCAGGGTAATGTCGGTGGTCAGGCGGGCGCCCTTAGTGCCGAGCGGATCCTTGACCACCTGCACCATGATATCCTGGCCCTGGCGCACCAGCTCGGCGATGTTGCCCGCCTGGAAATGGGCCTGTTCGCGGGTATCCACGCATTCGGTGTGGGGCACTATGTCGGAGGCATGCAAAAAGGCCGCCCGCTCGCCGCCGATATCGACAAAGGCGGCCTGCATGCCGGGCAGCACCCGGCTGACCTTGCCTTTGTAGATATTGCCGACGATGCCGCGCCTGGCCTGGCGCTCCACGTGCACTTCCTGCAGTATGCCGTTCTCCACCAGCGCCACCCGGGTTTCCGCGGGCGTCATATTGATAATCAGTTCTGCAGACATGATGGCTCCGCCAGTCGGATGAGGAATATCTTAAGCTACCACAGAATGGCGGGTATCAAGAGCGGGATCAGAGCGGCGCCAGGCCGGCCCGATCGAGCAGGGCCTCGGTTTCCACCAGCGGCAGGCCGACCACGGCGCTGTAGCTGCCATCGATACGCGCCACAAAACGTCCGCCCAAGCCCTGGATACCGTAGCCGCCGGCCTTGTCCGCCGGCTCTCCGCTTTGCCAGTAGCGGAGCATTTCCGCTGCCGTCATCGAGCGGAAACTCACCTCTGTGGTGACCAGCACCCCCTCGCAGCGCCCGTTCCAGGCCAGGGCCATGGCGGTCATCACCTGGTGGCTGCGGCCGGACAAACGGCGCAGCATGGCCAGGCCATGCTCCTGGTCGCGCGGTTTTTCCAGCACATCGCCGTCCACCACCACTATGGTATCGCCGGCCAGTACCGGCAGCGGCCGGGGCGCCAGGGCGGCACCGGCCAGCGCCTTGTCCCGGGCCAGGCGCCGGACATAGTCGGCGGCGGCCTCATCGGGACCCCGGCACTCTTCCACCGCCGGCAGCACCAGTGCGAAAGGGCGCTCCAGCAGGGCCAGCAGTTCCCGGCGGCGAGGCGAGGCGGAGGCGAGATAGAGCACCGGATCCAGGGTCATGCTCAGCTCAGGGCAAACTGGCGGCGGCACTTGCGCAGCAGCAGGAAGATCCAGGGCCAGAACACCATGCTGCTGACGATGGACCAGAAATAGTGGTAATCGAGCTGGACTTCGCTGTTGAGGTAGGCGGTCCAGAAGATCACCAGCTTGTTGAGCATCGCCAGGGCACCGACCACAAAGGACTGCTGCCAGACCGAATAGTTGCGCATACGCTGGAACTGGGACGCCGCCAGGTAAACGGGGATCACCAGCGCCAGGGCATGCACCCCCAGCACCGAGCCCAGCAGCAGATCAAGCATCAGGCCGGCCACAAAGGCGGTGCCGACGTTGGCCCGGTGCGGCAGGGCAATGCTCCAGTAAATGAGGGTGACCAGCAGCCAGTCGGGACGGAAGGGGGCGATCAGCTCGGGCAGCGGCAGGATCGACAGGATCAGCGCCAGCAACAGGCTGAGCAGGATTACCAGCCGCCCCTTAAGGGAAAAGGCACTCATGGCACCGGCTCCTCGTGGACATCGATCAGCCTGTGCTCGGGCCACAGCAGCAGCAGGTAGCGCACCCGGTCCAGGGCGGCAAAGGGCTGCACCCGGATATCGGCAAAGGGCTGGCCTTCCTCATAGCCCACATGGCTGACCCGCCCCACCGGGTAACCCTCCGGAAAACGGCCGGCCAGGCCGGAGCTGAGCAGCACATCCCCCTCCTGAATGTCGGTATTGCGGGTGATATTGTGCAGCACCAGGCGGTCCAGCTGGCCGCTGCCGCTGGCGATGGCCCGGATATCGTTGCGCGCCACCCGCACCGGTATGCCATGGCTGGTGTCGGTGATCAGCAGCACCCGGCTGGTGGTCTTGCCCACAGACGTGATCTGGCCGACCACCCCCTGCTCATTGAGCACCGGCTGGCCTTCGAACACCCCCTGCAGGCTGCCCTTGTCGATCACCACCTGGTGGGAAAAGGGATCCGTATCCACCGCCATGATTTCCGCCACCATGCGGCGGGTATCGTAATGCACCGGCGAGCCGAGCAGATCCCGCAGCCGCTGGTTTTCCTGCTCCAGATGGCGCAGGCGCAGCAGATCGTCGCGCAGCAGGAACAATTCCCGTTCCAGCCGCTCCGACTGGGCCAGCAGCGACTGGCGCGACATCAGTTGGGTGGAAGCGGAATCGAGCAGGATGCGAGGGCTGTTGGCCATGTACTGCAACGGGCTGACCAGGGAGTTAAGGTAAACCTTGGCCCCGGCGAAGGCGTGATAGCGGCTGTCCGCCACCATGAGCAACAGGCAGGCCAGCACCGCCAGGGTCAGGCGGATGGGCAGTGAGGGACCACGACCGAAAATGGGTTTCATGGCAGCAAAGGCAGGCCGGCCAAGCCGGCCTTGTCATCAGTCGTAATGGAACAGGTCCCCGCCGTGCATGTCGATCATCTCCAGCGCCTTGCCGCCACCCCGGGCCACACAGGTCATGGGATCATCGGCAACCACCACGGGAATGCCGGTTTCTTCCATCAGCAGGCGATCCAGATCCCGCAGCAGGGCGCCACCGCCGGTGAGCACCATGCCCCGTTCGGAGATGTCGGAAGCCAATTCGGGCGGGGACTGCTCCAGCGCCACCATGACGGCACTGACGATGCCGGACAGGGGCTCCTGCAGCGCTTCCAGGATCTCGTTGGAGTTGAGGGTGAAGCTGCGCGGCACCCCTTCGGCCAGGTTGCGACCCCGGACCTCGATCTCCAGCACTTCGTCACCCGGATAGGCGGAACCCACTTCATGCTTGATGCGCTCGGCGGTGGCCTCTCCGATGAGCGAACCATAGTTGCGGCGCACATAATTGATGATGGCTTCATCGAAACGATCGCCACCGATGCGCACCGACTGGGAATACACCACGCCGTTGAGCGAAATAATGGCTACTTCGGTGGTGCCGCCGCCGATGTCCACCACCATGGAGCCGGTCGCTTCGGAGACCGGCAGGCCGGCGCCGATGGCCGCGGCCATCGGCTCGTCGATCAGGTACACTTCGCGGGCACCGGCACCCAGGGCGGATTCCTTGATAGCCCGGCGCTCCACCTGGGTGGAGCCGCAGGGCACGCACACCAGCACACGGGGGCTGGGGCGGAAGAAATTGTTGTCATGCACCTGCTTGATAAAATGCTGCAGCATTTTCTCGGTGACATAGAAGTCGGCGATAACGCCGTCCTTCATCGGGCGGATGGCGGCAATATTGCCGGGTGTACGCCCCAGCATCTGTTTGGCGGCATGGCCGACGGCGGCAACACTCTGCGCCGAACCGGATCTTTCCTGGCGAATGGCCACGACCGAGGGCTCGTTCAGAACAATGCCCTGATCTTTGACATAGATAAGGGTGTTGGCCGTTCCCAGATCGATCGAGAGATCGTTGGAGAACATGCCTCTGAGCTTTTTAAACATATGCTGAAGGGGATCCTGGATTGAGAAACCGGAAAATTCGGCTAACTTTACCAACGCAACCCGCCGCTAGCAAGGCGCAACCTTGGCCAAAGCCACCACCGGCGGTTATGAGTTTTAATAAACCGATAAGTTCCTTACACTTGCCGCAAACGCCTTTTTATTTACGACCGTGTCCCGACTTCAACGCTGGCAGCGCCTGTTCGACCAGGCCTCCCCCTCGCCCCTGCAGTCCCTGCAGCATCCCCTGCTCGAACGACACCGGCTGCGCCTGTGGATCAAGCGCGACGATCTGTTGCACCCGCGCATTTCCGGCAACAAGTGGCGCAAGCTCAAGTATGTGCTGCGCCAGGCGCTGACGGAGCACGCGCAAGGCCTGCTGAGCTTCGGCGGGGCCTGGTCCAATCACCTGCATGCCCTGGCCGCCGCCGGACAAGCGCTCGGCCTGCCCACTGTGGGGATCGTTCGCGGCGAGCCGGCCAGTGCCGCCAACCCGACCCTGAGCGATGCCGCCGCCTGGGGCATGGCCCTGCGCTTTGTCAGCCGCCAGGACTACCGCCGCCGCCAGGATCCGGACTGGCTGGCGGCCCTGGCCGCCGGCCATAGCGGCTTTTACCTCATTCCCGAGGGGGGCAGCACCGCCCTGGCCCTGCCCGGCGTGGCGGAACTATGGCGGGAGTTGCCGGCAGTGGATCAGGTGATCCTGCCGGTGGCCAGCGGCGGCACCCTGGCGGGACTGCTCACGGCGCGGCCGGCCGGCACCCGGATCACCGGTTATGCCGTGCTCAAGGGCGCCGGCTGGCTGGCCCGGACGGTATCGGCACTGTATCCCCCGGCCACCCTGGATCCGGGCTGGCAACTGCGGCTGGAGCATCATGGCGGCGGCTACGCCAAATGCCCGGCCCAAGACCGGCAGCGCATCCTCGAACTGGCCGCCGAGCTGTCGGTTCCCCTGGAGCCGGTGTACAGCGGCAAGGCCATACTGGGGTTGTTCCGGGACATTGAAGCCGGCCGCTATCCCGCCGGCAGCCGCCTGCTGTTTGTGCACACCGGCGGCCTGCAGGGCGCGCGCGGCGGCTTATAGCAACCCGAACCGCTCGGGACGGCCAAAGTAGTATCCCTGGCCGCCATATACGCCCAACTGGCGCAGGCACTCCCACTCGGCTTCCGTTTCCACCCCTACCGCTATCACCCGGGTATGGCCGCCGATGCAGTTGCCCACCAGGCTGCGCACCGCCATCTGATTGACCGGTTTGCGCTCTATGTCCCGCACCAGGCTGGGGTGCAACTTGAGATAATCCAGCTCGTAGTCCTTGATGTACTGGGTGCTGACCACATCCTGGCCCGCATGATCCACCGCCAGCCGGCAGCCGAGCGCCTTGAGCGCCCGCAGCGGCTTGATCAGCGCCTGGAAATGGCGGCTGACCTGGGCTTCCGACAGCTCGATCACCAGCTCGCCCAACTGGGACTTGGGCAACTGGATCAGCTCGAAGATCAGCCAGCGGTGGAACCCCCGGTTGAGCAGGCTGGCCGCCGACAGGTTGACCGCCAGGGTGGCGCGCCGGTCGCTTTCCTGCAGCAAGGTCAGGCAACGGAGCATGATATTCCGGTCCAGCTCCTGCAGCAGGCCGCATTTTTCCGCCATGGGGATAAAGTGGCCCGCCGCCAGCTCCCGCCCCTGCTCGTCCATCATCCTGGCCAGCAATTCATGGGCGATCGGCGGCTGCCCCGAGCCGGTATGGATCCCCTGGCGGTCGAGCAGCAGGCTGTCCTGCTCCAGCTGGCGCCCCAGCAGTGTGCGCCAGCGCACTGTCCCCTTGCCGCTGCTTTCCTCGGTGACACCCTTGTAATACATGAAGTAACCGTCGCCGCCCTGCAGGTTCGCACTGCGCAAAGCCAGTTCGGCCTCCTCCTCCACCTGGGTGAGCTGCTCGCCAAAGCGGAAGCAAACCCCGCCAATAAACAGCGCCGGCTCGCGGATGTCGTCGGGCCAGTGCAGCCGCAGCAGCAGTTTCATTACCTGGCGGGCAGCGTCGAGGGCCTCGCTTTCCACCAGGTTGGGAAACAGCAGGGCAAAGGTATTGCCGGTATAGCGGGCCTGAAGGGCGCCGGGATAACGGCGGATCAGGTGGCCGAGGTAAACGGAGGCGGACGACAGCAGTTCGTCGCCCCGCTCGTAACCCAGGTTGTAGTTGATGTATTCCAGATCCTGCAGCTCCACCAGCAGCAGGGCGCCGGAATGGCTGGCCGGATCGTTGAGCGCCGCCTCCAGCCGGTTGTCGAAAAATACCCGGTTGCCGATACGGATCTTTTTATCCACGAACACATTGGCGCGGATGAAGGTATCGAAGCGGCTGCGTTCCTTGCGGGCGTCCTTGAGTTCCAGCATCAGTTTGTCGAGCGCCTGGCTGGCATGATGTGGCCACTCTTCCCCGGGATTGTGCTGCAACATGTTGATCTTGCCGTCGAGGATCAACTGGCCGCGCAAATCGAGCAGCTCGGCGCCGCGCAACTGGCGTCGGAACCAGCGCAGGCTGAACAGCAGGCCGACAAACACCAGCAGGATGGCGGCACTCAGCCCGGATACCGCCGCCAGGGAATGATCGATTTCGTAGAAGGGCGGACGCAGTACCAGTTGCACGCTCAGGCCTTGGTGGGCGGTGAGGGGACGCCGGTATTCCAGGGACAACTCGCTGTCCGACAGCCGGCTGTCGGCCTGGTAGCGGTACAGTACCCGGTCGCCGCGCAACACCGAAAAGTCGATGATGTCGTTGACGTCGAGCAGGGCAGGCAGCCAGCGATCTATGCTGTCCTGGCGCGCTTCCCCGGGATGCCAGCCTTCATTGACCAGGCGCACCACCGAGTCCACCTGCCGTTTCTGGTAGGCCGTTCCCATCTGGTAAAAGCTGATCCCGGCGCCAACCAGCACCATCAGCACGGCCGCCAGCACACAGAGGGTAATGGTGGCGATAAACTGGTTGGTAAATTTCATCGTTGTCCCTGTCGACCGCCTGGGGTCCGCTGTTTCCCTGTCCGGCAGTTATCGCAGACCCGGGTGGGGCCTGGCAACCAGACTTTTCCATTATCGCCGCTTCGCCAGCAAAACCGGGCACACCGAGTCAGCCACTGGCGCGTCAACCATAAAAAAGCCCCGCAAACCGGGGCCTTGGAGTGAAATCCAGAGAGCAATGAACTGAACACGGCGCACTCAGAACGGGATATCGTCATCGAAGTCCATTGGCGGCTCATTGTACACCGGCGGCTGGCTCTGGGGCTTGCTGGCCGGCTGCGGGCTCTGCTGGCCATACTGGGGGGCCTGTCCCTGGGGCTGACCACCCTGCTGGTTCCAGTTGCCTTGGCCGCCCTGATTACCACCGGACTGCTGGCCCCAGTTGCCCTGGCCACCGCCCTGGGGAGCACCACTACCCTGGGGGCGTCCTCCCAGCATCTGCATGGTGCCACCCATGTCCACCACCACTTCGGTGGTGTAGCGATCCTGGCCGCCCTGATCCTGCCACTTGCGGGTCTGCAGCCGGCCTTCCACGTAGACCTGGGAACCCTTGCGCAGGTATTCACCGGCAATTTCCGCCAGCTTGCCGAAGAACACCACCCGGTGCCATTCGGTCCTTTCCTTCTGCTCGCCGCTCTGCTTGTCGCGCCAGGTTTCGCTGGTGGCCAGGGTAATGTTGGCCACCGCATTGCCGTTGGGCATATAGCGCACTTCGGGATCCTGGCCCAGGTGGCCGATCAGGATGACTTTATTGATGCCTCTATTGGCCATAACTCGCTCCGTACTCACAGGTTGATCAGGCGCCTGGCCTGATCCAGTTCAAAAATCTTGCCGTCCACCTTAAGGTAGGCGGCCCCTTCCTCGGGGATAATCAGGGCTTCATGCACGCCGGGCAGGGCCATCAGCCGCTGCAACAGCCGCTCGCGGGCATCCTTGCTTTCTATATTAACACCGATGGGCAGGATGTGAGACCGCACCTGGCTGACGTTGGCCATGCCCGCCGCCAGCCAGAACCAGAACGCCATGGTCAGAGCCACCAGCAGGAAAACGCCGGCGCCGCCCAGTTGCTGGAACAGCAGCCCGCCCAGCACACCGCCGAGAAAGGCACCCAGGAACTGGCTGGTGGAATAGATGCCCATGGCGGTGCCCTTGGCCCCCGCCGGCGCCAGCATCGACAAAAAGGCCGGCAGCGAGGCCTCCATAAAGTTGAAGGCGGTGAAATACAGCACCATGGCCAGGGCCAGCAGCCACAGCTGGCCCTGGCCCACCGCCATCAGCACCAGGGCCACCATCATCACCAGGATGGAGGCCTGGAACAACGGCTTGTTGAGGTTGCGCCGGGCCCCCAGGATCAGGAAGGGAATGATCAGCAGGAAAGACAACAGCAGCGCCGGCAAATACAGCCACCAGTGCCGCTCCGCCGCCAGGCCGGCGTCGAGCAGGGTCAATGGAAAGGCCACGAACACGGCGGTAAGGGTCAGGTGCAACAGCATAATGCCGAAGTCGAGGCGCAGCAGCTGTTTGTCCTTCAATAACCGGCCGAACAACTCGGGGGCGGCGGTCACATCGCGGATCTGGCCCTTGCTGGCCGAGGCCGGCAACAGAAAGCGCACCATGGCCATACCCACCAGCGCCAGCAGCGCCGTGGTCCAGAACACCCCGGACAGGCCGAACCAGGCCGCCAGCAAGGGACCGGCCACCATGGCCAGGGCGAAGGAAATGCCGATGCACACCCCGATGATGGCCATCGCCTTGGTGCGGTGCTCTTCCCGGGTAATATCGGCGGCCAGCGCCAGTATGGCGCCGGCAATGGCGCCGCTGCCCTGCAGCACCCGGCCGGCCACCACGCCGTATACCGAGTCGGCCAGGGCCGCCACCACCGAGCCCAGGGCAAACAGCGCCAGGCCGGCGTAGATCACCGGCCGCCGGCCGATGCGGTCCGACAGCCAGCCGGCGGGAATTTGCAGCACCGCCTGGGTCAGGCCGTAGGCACCGATGACAATACCGACCCACAATGGCGAAAAGCCGACCAGATCCTGACCATAGAGCGCAAATACCGGCATGATCATAAAGAGACCCAGCATCCGCATGCCGAAGATGCCCGCCAGGGTAAAGGAGGCCCGCCGTTCGCGAGGACTGAAGCCGTGCTGGTCGCTCATGGTTATCCTTCCGCCGTCCGTCTGAATCATAAAAGGCGGCTAGTTTAGCACGGAGGCACTGTCAAGATTAATCCCTATCGTCCCCTTGGCTGTCTATTCATCCAGTGCCATACTAGCCGGTCGAATTTACACCAAGGTCATGCTCAGATGGATAAAATCGAAGTTCGCGGCGCCCGCACCCACAACCTGAAGAACATCAGCCTGGAACTGCCCCGGGACAAACTCATCGTGATCACCGGCCTGTCCGGCTCGGGCAAGTCTTCCCTCGCCTTCGATACCCTCTACGCCGAGGGCCAGCGCCGCTACGTCGAATCCCTCTCGGCCTATGCCCGCCAGTTCCTTTCGCTGATGGAAAAGCCGGACGTGGACCATATCGAGGGGCTGTCGCCGGCCATCTCCATCGAGCAGAAGTCCACTTCCCACAACCCGCGCTCCACCGTGGGCACCATTACCGAAATCTACGACTACCTGCGGCTGCTGTTCGCCCGGGTGGGCGAGCCCCGCTGTCCCAGCCACGCCCTGCCGCTCACCGCCCAGACCATCAGCCAGATGGTGGACAAGGTGCTGGAACAGCCCGAGGGCACAAGGCTGATGCTGCTGGCGCCGGTGGTACGCAACCGCAAGGGCGAGCACAGCAAGCTGCTCGACAACCTGGCGGCCCAGGGCTTTATCCGCGCCCGCATCGACGGCGAGGTGTGCGACCTGTCGGATCCGCCCGCCCTCGAGTTGCAGAAGAAACATACCATCGAAGTGGTGGTGGACCGCTTCAAGGTGCGCGAGGATCTGCAACTGCGGCTGGCGGAGTCCTTCGAAACCGCACTGGAGCTGTCCGGCGGTATCGCCTCTGTGGTGGCCATGGACGACCCGGAAGCCGAACCCCTGGTGTTCTCCGCCAACTTCGCCTGCCCCGAGTGCGGCTATTCCATCGCCGAGCTGGAGCCGAGGCTGTTTTCCTTCAACAACCCGGCGGGCGCCTGCGACCATTGCGACGGCCTGGGCGTGCAGCAAATCTTCGATCCGGACAAGGTGATCAGCAACCCGGAACTGAGCCTGTCCGGCGGCGCCATCCGCGGCTGGGACAAGCGCAGTTATTACTACTACCAGATGCTCAAGTCCCTGGCAGACCACTACGGCTTCGACCTGGAGCAGCCCTTCGAGCAGTTGCCCAGGGATATCCAGAAGGCGGTGCTGTACGGCTCGGGCCGTACCAGCATCGAATTCAAGTACATGAACGACAGGGGCGACGTGCTGGTGCGCAAGCATCCCTTCGAGGGCATATTGCACAATATGGAGCGCCGTTACCGGGAGACCGAGTCCAACTCGGTGCGGGAAGAGCTGGCCAAGTACCAGACCAACCGCGCCTGCCCCAGTTGCCAGGGCACCCGGCTGAAGGAAGCGGCGCGCCACGTCTATGTGGCCGATCACAACCTGCCCAGGGTGGCCGACATGGCCATCGGCGAGGCCCATGCCTTTTTTACCGGGCTGCAGCTGGCCGGTCAGAAGGCCCAGATCGCCGACAAAATCCTCAAGGAAATCGTGGAGCGGCTGGGTTTTCTGGTCAACGTGGGGCTCAACTACCTCAGCCTGTCGCGCAGCGCCGAAACCCTGTCCGGCGGCGAGGCCCAGCGCATCCGCCTGGCCAGCCAGATCGGCGCCGGCCTGGTGGGGGTGATGTATGTACTCGACGAGCCCAGTATCGGCCTGCACCAGCGCGACAACGAGCGGCTGCTGAGCACCCTCACCCATTTGCGGGATCTGGGCAACACCGTGATCGTGGTGGAGCACGACGAGGACGCCATCCGCGCCGCCGACCATGTGCTGGACATCGGCCCCGGCGCCGGGGTGCACGGCGGCCAAATCGTGGCCCAGGGCACCCCGGCCGAGGTGATGGCCAACCCGGACTCGCTCACCGGCGCCTACCTCTCGGGGCGGGAACGGATCGCCGTGCCCGAACGGCGCACCCCGCCCGGGGAACACTGGCTGGAACTCAAGGGCGCCCGGGGCAACAACCTGAAGGATGTCGACCTCACACTGCCGCTGGGGCTGATGACCTGCGTCACCGGGGTATCCGGCTCGGGCAAGTCGACCCTGATCAACGACACCCTGTTCCCCCTGGCCCACCGGGAGCTGAACAAGGCCACCGTCAGCCAGCCGGCCCCCTACCGGGAGATCCTCGGCCTGGACCGGCTGGACAAGGTAGTGGACATCGACCAGAGCCCCATCGGCCGCACCCCCCGCTCCAACCCGGCCACCTACACCGGTATTTTCACCCCCATCCGCGAGCTGTTTTCCGGCACCCAGGAGGCCCGGTCCCGGGGTTACAAGCCGGGCCGCTTCTCGTTCAACGTCAAGGGCGGCCGCTGCGAGGCCTGCCAGGGCGACGGGGTGATCAAGGTGGAGATGCACTTCCTGCCCGACGTCTATGTCCCCTGCGACGTTTGCAAGGGCAAGCGCTACAACCGGGAAACCCTGGAGATCCAGTACAAGGGCAAGAGCATCCATGAGGTGCTGGAGATGACGGTGGAGGAGGCCTGCGACTTCTTCGCCCCGGTGCCGGCCATCGCCCGCAAGCTGCAGACCCTGATGGACGTGGGCCTGTCCTATATCCGCCTGGGGCAGTCGGCCACCACCCTGTCCGGCGGCGAGGCCCAGCGGGTCAAGCTGGCCCGGGAATTGTCCAAGCGCGACACCGGCCAGACCCTCTATATCCTGGACGAGCCCACCACCGGCCTGCACTTCCACGACATCCAGCTGCTGCTGCAGGTGCTGCACCGGCTGCGGGATCACGGCAATACGGTGGTGATCATCGAGCACAACCTGGACGTGATCAAGACCGCCGACTGGATAGTGGACCTGGGGCCCGAGGGCGGCAGCGGCGGCGGCCGTATCCTGGTGACCGGCACCCCGGAGCAGGTGGCGGAGCATGAAGGCTCCCACACGGCCCGTTTTTTACAGCCTATGCTGAAAGGGCGCTAACTCTCGATGGAGTCAGGGATGACCCGAATCTCTTTGCCTTACCTCTGGTTCTGGTGTTTCGCCGCCTGGGCGCTGGGCGGCATGCATTTCTTTATGCACAACCCCGGCGGCGCCGGCCTCTACCTGCCCTTTAACATGACCGGCTGGATCTTCGTCGCCCTGATGACAGGCCTGGGCCTGTGGCAGCTGACCCTCAACCAGGCGGTATGTTACAGCCGCTTTCATCTGTGGTGCTGGCTGCTCCTGGCCCTGTTGCTGGTGCCCCTGCTCTATCCCGACAGCCCCTTCGCCGACCACGCCCTGCCCCGCCTGGCCGGCCTGGCAGGCGGCCTGCTGTTCTGGTTCGCCCTGCTGCAGTGCCGCTTCGATGACGCGGGCCGCTGGCGCCTGTTGTACCTGCTGCTGGCGGCGGTCAGCCTGGAACTGCTGCTCGGCCTGGTACAGTATTATCTGCTGACCCCGGGCAACTGGATTGGCTACAACACCCAGACCAATCGCCCCTACGGCATCTTCCAGCAGCCCAACGTCATGGCCAGTTTTATGGCCACCGGCCTGGTGCTGGCCTGGTATCTCTGGCTGGAGGACAGGCGGGCGCACCCGCCGGTACGACGGCTCTGGCTGGGCACCGTGATCGCCGGTACCGCCCTGCTGCTGGTGGTGCTGCAGTCCCGGGTCGGCCAGCTCGGCGGCCTGGTGGGCCTGCTGCTGCTGCTGCCCCTGGCCTGGCATAAACACCGCAAGGCCTGCCTGGGGCTGCTGGCCCTCACCGCCTTCGGCCTGGCGCTCGGCCTGCTGTCCATGGCACTGGTGGACGGGGTGCAACGCGGCCTGGAGGTATACACCAATCCGGGCGTGCGCCGCCATTACTGGCTGCAAAGCCTGGCATTGATCGCCCAGCATCCCTGGACCGGGGTCGGCTACGGGGACTTCGAGCGGCAATTCATGGAGTTTTACGCCGCCCGGCGGGAGCGGCTGCCGGCCCTGCCCCCCATGGAGCCCAACCTGGACCATCCCCACAACGAGTTGCTGTACTGGGGAGTGGAAGGCGGCCTGCTGCCGATGCTGGCTATCCTGCTGGCGGCGCTGGCCTTTGTACGCCTGCTGGCCCGGGCTCCCTGGCGCCAGGCGCTGGCCCTGGCGGCCCTGGTGTGGCCCATTGCCCTGCACAGCCAGACCGAGTATCCCTTCTACCATTCCCTGGCCCACTGGATAACCCTGCTCACCCTGGTTGCCTGGATTGACCTGCGCCTGGGCGAGCCGCAGCAAAAAACCTACCGCCCCTGGCTGCTGGCCCGTTTCGCCGCCCTGCTGATACCGGCGCTGGTGCTGCCCTTCATGCTCACCGGGCTGCACACCGCCCGGGTGGTCACCCAGTACGAACGGGGCGGCGCCCGTGAGCCGGCGCTGCTGCTGGCGGCCAGCAACCCCATGGCCTGGCTGACCCGGCTGGAGTTCAACGCCATGTCGCTGCGGCTGTCGGTGGGCGCGGCCCGCCAGGATACGGACGCCTTCCAGGCCTATCTCGACTGGGGCCGGGAGTTCGTACGCCACACGCCCAGGGCTAATATCTACTACAACATGGTGCTCGCCCTGAACCGGCTCGACCGGCCCGAGGAAGCCGCGCAACTGCTGGCTCAGGCCCGTTATTACTATCCGCGGGAGCCCCTGCTGCGCCAGGACAACATCAGCCAGGCCCTGCAATCCCTGGAGCAGGGCGTTCAGTCCGCCGCCGACTGAACGAAGCGGACCTTGAACAGCCGGGGCCAGAGCTTGCCGGTGAGATAAAAGACATCCTGCCCGGGATCCCGGGCGATGCCGTTCAGCACCGCCTCCCTGTCCGCCGGCCGCTCGCTCAGGGGCAGCAGGGCAGAGGCATCGATCACCGCATCGACACGGCCGCTCGCCTTGTGGATACGCAGTATGTGGTGGTCGTGCCAGACATTGGCATAGACATGCTCCCCCACACAGGCCAGTTCGTTGAGCCGGTATTGGGGCTCGCCGTCCAGGGTGACCGCCAGCCGCTCCAGCAGGGTGAAGTCGCCGGCGTCCCGGCGCTGCAGCGAGGCGGAGCCGTCGCTCATCCACAGCGCTTCACCGTCGTGGCACAGGCCCCAGCCTTCGCCCTCATAGGAAAAATGCCCCGCCGGGGCAAAATCATCCCGCCGCCACACCAGGGCCAGGCCCTCGCGCCAGGTCAGCTGGATCAGCCGATCCCCTACCAGGGCCAGCCCCTCGCCGAACAGATGCCTGGCCAGCCCGATCCGACGCAGCACCTCGCCGCTGTCCGGGTCCAGTTGCCGCAGTTCCGAGCGGCCGTAACGCCCGGTACTCTCGTACAACTGCCCCCGATGCCACAATAGCCCCTGGGTAAAGGCATCGGCGGCCTTGGGCAACACCGCCAGCACCTCGACCTCCAGCCGCTCGGCCGGTTCGGCCTGGGCCCACCCGCCGCCAAACAGGGCGAGCAACAGGCACAGCCATCCGGTCTTCATCCCTTGCTCCGCGGGGGCGCCAGCCGGTCCAGCCGCAGCCGCTCGCGCTCGTCGAACAGCCGGCGGCTGGCCAGGGTCACCGCCAGCAGGGTGCCGAAGCCGGTGGCGGCGGTGATGGCGAACATCACCAGGATCTGGTATTTCACCGCCACCGCCGGCGGGCTGCCGGCCAGTATCTGGCCGGTCATCATGCCCGGCAGGCTGACCACGCCCGCCGCCGCCATGCCGTTGATGGTGGGGATCAGGCCGCCGCGCATGGCGTCCCGCCGCAGATCCCCCACCGCCTCCTGCCAGCGCTGGCCCAACATCAGCCGTCCCTCGATCAGCGCCCGCTGGCGCCAGACCCCTTCGGTCAGCCGGTCCAGACTGAGCGCCACCCCGGTCATGGTATTGCCGAGCATCATGCCCAGCAGGGGAATGGCGTACTGGGGGGTATACCAGGGCTCTGGCCCGATGATCAGGGTCAGAGAGAGCACCGTCACGGTAAATGCCGACAACAGCATCGAAAAGGTGCCTATCCCCAGGGTCCAGGCGCCGTTCAGCCGGCGCTGCTGGCGGGCCATCACCTCCCGCCCGGCGATCAGCAGCATGGCGGTGGCCATCAGCACCACCCAGTACAGCGCCGAGGTGGCAAACAGCGCCTCCAGCACCAGGCCGATCAGGGCCAGTTGCAGCACGGTGCGCAGGGCCGCCACCAGCAGGCTGCGCCCCACCGCCAGCCGGGCAACATGGGTGCAGGCGGCCAGGGCCACTATCATCAGCGTAGCCAGGGCCAATTGCCACCAGCTCAGTTCAACCACTCCCATCGTCTTGCTCCAGCCGGTGGTCGTGGATCCGGTAGTGGCGATCCGCCACCCGGGCGATCTGGCCCGGATCGTGGCTGATCCAGACCACCGGCAAGCCGGCTGATCTGGCCCAGTGGAGGATCCAGCGTTCCGTCCGCTCGGTCAGCCTGGGATCCAGGTTGGCGGTGGGTTCGTCGAGCAGCAAGGCCCTCGGCTGTCGGGACCAGGCCCGCAGCAGGGCCAGCCGCTGCTTTTCGCCGGAGGACAGCCGGCTCACCTGCCACTCCTCAACAGCCTCGGCAAAACCCAGCGCCGCCGCCGGCTCGCCACAGGGCAGGTTCAGATGATCGCCGACCCGCTCTCCCCACCACTGGCTGTCGGCGGGTACCAGCATCACCCAACCCCGCCAGCAATGCCCCTTCACCCGGGACTGGCACAGCTCCCCCAGCCAGATCTCGCCGCCGTGGGCATCCAGATCGGCCACAGCCCTGAGCAACCGGCTCTTGCCCGAGCCGGAGGGACCGGACAGACAGAGGATCTCGCCGGGGGCCACCGTCAGGGAGACCGGTGCCAGCGTGCCCACCTGCAGTTGATCCAGCCGAAGCCCGGAGGCTGGCGGCGGTATGGGATGCCAGGAGTCGACAGCCCGGCTCATCGCAAATCCTTCGTCATGCCCTGGGCCAGGCTCCAGTCGATCAGCTCCCTCGCCAGGCGATCCGCCGCCCGGCCCAGGGCGGCCACCGCCTCCGCCTCGGCGGGGCCGGCCATCGGCGCCTGGGCCTCGAACCGCCGGCTGGCCAGGATCCGCCGGCTGCCGCTATCCACCAGCCGGGCGTCGTAGCGGATCACCGCCACCGGACCGCCCTCCCGCATCTCCACGTTCAGGGCGCGCAACACCCCGCCCAGCTCCAGCCCGGCCTGCAGGCCGTCGCCGTCGCTGCTGAGCCGGGCCACCCGGCCGTCGCGCCAGAAGGCATCCAGCAGCCAGTCCCGCCACAGCAGCGGCATGGGCGCGGCCCAGCGGGCCCGGGGATAGGCCTGGTAGCGGTGGTCCGCGGTCAGCACCAGCAGGCGGTTGCCGCCCAGGGCATCGGTGGTGGCGGGCCGGGCCAGGCGCAGCGCCGCCAGCTGAGTTCCTTTCCGGACTTCGGCCGCCGGGGGCTGGCCGGACGGGGGCAGCCGGTACAGGGCCACGGGAGTGGGCTCGGGCAATACGCTGCAGGCCCCCAGCAGGATGGACAGCGATAGGCAAAACAGGACCCGGATCATGGCTTGAACTCCTCAATGTCGTCGCGGCCGAGCAGGTAGCCGGCGGGATCCTGCTCCAGCCGGCGGGCGATGTCGCCCAGGGTGGCCAGGGTCCGGCGCAGTTCCTGGATGGCCGGCCCCAGCTCGGCCAGGCCCTGCAGGCCCCCGTCCAGGGCCGGCCGGTTGTCGGCCAGCAGGGCGTCCAGCCGGCGGCTCGTCCGCTCCAGGTTGGCCAGGGCGGCGGCGGCGCTGGCCAGCATGGGCTCGCCGTGGCGGCCGACCTGGGCATCGAGCCGGGCCAGCAGTCGCTGCAACTGGTCGCCGGCCCCGGCGAGGCTTTGCAGGCCGGCGGCCAGGCTGTCCTGCTGGGCCGCCAGGGTGCTGGTGGTGGCGTCCAGGTTGGCCAGCACCCGGCCCAGATGGCGGGCGTTGTCTGCCGACAGCATGCGGTTGGCGTTGTCCACCAGGGTGGTGATGGCCAGCAGCAGCTCTTCGCTGTTGAGCCGCAGCCGGGCCAGGGGCGAAGGCTCGGCGACGATCACCGGGATCTCGTCGTCCCGGGCCAGCAGCGGGCTTTCCGGCGAACCCTGGCTCAGCTCGATGTGGGCGGCGCCGGTGATGTTGGTCAGGGCCAGGCGGGCGCGGGTGTCGGTCTTGACCGGCGCGTCGCCGGCGATGCGCACCCGGGCCCAGACCTGGCGGGGATCGTCCGGATCCAGGGTCAGGCGTTCCACCTCCCCCACCCGGATGCCGCTGTACTGCACGGCGCTGCCCACCGACAGGCCGGACACCGGCTCCCGGAACAGGATATCGTAGCGGCGGGCATCCCGCTCGCCGCCGGCCTTGGCCAGCCAGAGCGCGAACAGCAGCGCGGCCGCGGCCACCGCCAGGGTAAAGACCCCGATCAGTACATGATGGGCCCGGGTTTCCATGGTCACTCCTTTCGTTGCGCGGCCCGGGCGGCGCGTCCGCGCGGGCCGTGAAAATAGTCGCGGATCCAGTCGTCGTCGGTGGCGGCCACCGCGTCCAGCCGATCCGCCACCAGCACTTTCCGCCGGGCCAGCACCGCCACCCGGTCGCAGCTGGTGTAGAGGGTGTCGAGATCGTGGGTGACCAGGAACACCGTCAGTCCGAGGGCGTCCCTCAGGGTCAGCAGCAGGCGATCGAAGGCCGCCGCCGCGATCGGGTCCAGGCCGGCGGTGGGCTCGTCCAGGAACAGGATATCCGGATCCAGCGCCAGCGCCCGGGCCAGGGCCGCCCGCTTGACCATGCCGCCGGACAGCTGGGCCGGATAGCGCTCCCCCGTTCCGGCCGGCAGGCCGGCCAGGGCCAGCTTGACCTCGGCCAGATACTGCGCCTCCGGCCGGGGCAGGCCGGCGTGCTCGATCAACGGCAGGGCGATGTTCTCGGTCACCGTCAGGGAGGAGAACAGGGCGCCGTTCTGGAACAGCACCCCCAGGCGCCGCTCCAGCCGGGCCCGTTCCCGTTCCGGCAGGGCGAGCAGATCCTGCCCCAGCAGCCGCACCTCGCCCCCGCTGGGCCGACGCAGGCCGACGATGGAGCGCAGCAGCACCGACTTGCCGGTACCCGAGCCGCCCACCACTCCCAGGATCTCGCCCCGGTAGACGTCCAGATCCAGCCCCTGGTGCACCACCTGCTCCCCGAAGCGGTTGTCCAGGCCGCGGATGCGGATCACCGTCTCCCGGCTCACCAGCCCATCTCCATCAGGAAGAGGGCGGCGATGGCGTCCAGCAGTATCACCACGAAGATGGACTGCACCACGCTGGAGGTGGTGTGCTCGCCCACCGACTGGGCGCTGCCGCCGACCTTGAAGCCCTCCAGGCAGCCGATCAGGGCGATCAGCAGGGCGAACAGCGGCGCCTTGCCCAGTCCCACCAGCAGGTGCCGCACCGGTACCTCGTGCACTATGGCCAGGTACTGGGCCAGGGAGATATCGAGGGAGACCAGTCCCACCAGGGCACCGCCCACCATGCCCGACAGCATGGCGATAAAGGTCAGCAGCGGCAGGGTGAGCAGCAGCGCCAGCAGCCGGGGCAACACCAGCAGCTCCACCGGATCCAGCCCCTGGGCGCGCAGGGCGTCCAGCTCCTCGTTGACCTTCATGGCGCCGATCTGGGCGGTGAAGGCGCTGGCGGTACGCCCCGCCAGCAGGATGGCGGTAAGCAGTACCCCGAACTCGCGCAGGAAGGAATAGGCCACCAGATCCACCGTATAGATGGTGGCGCCGAAGTTGGCCAGCACAGTGGCGCCGAGAAAGGCCACCACGGCCCCCACCAGGAAGGTCAGCAGGGCGACGATGGGCACGGCGTTGAGGCCGCATTGGTGTATCTGGGCCACCAGGGCGGTCGGTCGCCAGCGGCCCGGCCTGGGCATCAGCACCAGCAGGGTGCTCAGGGTCAGCCCCATAAAGCCGAGCAGCTGCAGCCCTTGCCGCCCGGCGCCGGCCACCAGGGCACCCAGCCGGACCAGGCCGTCGCTCCAGCGGCGCACCGGCCCCGGCGGCGGCTCCCGGCCGGCCATGGCCTCGGCCACCGCCCGCAGCAGGGCCCGGCGCTCGTCCGACAGTCCACTGGCGTCGGGGAGCAGTCGGCCGAGTTGCTCCGCCCCCAGCAGCCGTACCAGTTGGGCGGCCCCGGCGGTGTCCAGGGCGGTGAGGCCGGCGGCATCAAGCAATATCGGAGAGGCATCCGTGGGAAGCTGCGCCTGGCTCAGTTGCCGGTAGCGGGCCAGGGTCCAGTCCCCGTGCAAACGGACACGGAGCACCGGACCGGCTTCCAGGATCAGGGGGGCAGTCATCTCGTCCGGGCCCGTCCAAAAAATAAACTCATACGAATCTGCATTGTCTGCCATTCCATGGATAACCACAACCTGAGCCCGCTCTTGGGCCGACCAGCACCGCTGCTGAGACCGTTCGGGAGCCGGGATCATGGCCATAGAGCAACCCCTTCGTCAACGCAGTGGCGATCGTGATGAACGGTGCGGCACCCCCTGAAAAAAACCGTCCGGCGATAGGCTCACCCTGGTCAAGAACATCAGCCTGCTCCATAATCCGGAGCATATCGAAGGCAAGGTCAGCGGCGTATACATCGCGCGGGTGGCCCAATGCCTGAAAAAGGCCTGAGCAGCCGGGAGCTAACCATGTACAAGCTGGTGTTCTTTGTACCCGAATCCCATTTGGAACCGGTCAAGGCGGCGGTGTTCGCCACCGGCGCCGGCCGGATCGGCGACTACGCGCAGTGCTGCTTCGAAACCCGGGGCCAGGGCCAGTTCCGCCCCCTGGACGGGGCCAACCCCTTTCTCGGACGCCCCGGCGAGCTGGAACGGGTGGCCGAGGTCCGGGTCGAGCTGGTGTGCGAAGACCAGTTGATCCGGGACGCCGTCGCCGCCCTGCGCGCCGCCCACCCCTACGAAGAACCCGCCTTCGACGCCTGGCCCCTGGCCGAGCTCTGAGCCGGCGGCGGCCGGGCCGGATAACTGCCACCCTGGCCCTAATGGGGATACAATCAGGGTATCCCCATTACACCAGCCGGAGTCCTTATGCACGCCATCCTGCCAAGCCCCCTGGGGCCCCTTTATATCGCCGCCAGCGATGACGCCATCCTCGAGGTCGACTTCCTGGAGGACGCGGCTATGGCTTACTGCCCGCCGGCCAGCCCCCTGCTGCAGGACGCCTGCGACCAACTGGGGGCCTATTTCGACGGCCGCCTGCGCCAGTTCAACCTGCCACTGGCGCCGCGGGGCACCCCATTCCAGCAAGGCGTCTGGCGGGCCCTGCAAACCATTCCCCATGGCGAACACCGCAGCTACAAAGATATTGCCCTGCTTATCGGCAATCCTGCCGCGGTGCGGGCCGTGGGCCTGGCCAATGGCCGCAATCCCATTTCCATCATCATTCCCTGCCACCGGGTGATCGGCGCCAGCGGCAAACTGGTGGGCTACGGCGGCGGCCTGGAACGCAAGGCCTGGCTGCTGCGCCACGAGACCACCGACATGGCGGGCGGATAATCCCGGCAGCCTGTAAGAGATCTCTCAAGGAGGCGGCAGAGAAAACGTTTTATATTGTCAAAAAGAACCCGAGAAGCGGAGTTTAATCATTAAAAATCAAAGCATTAATTAAATTGTGTATTTTACAGCCAGAAATGCGCTCAAGCCTGTGCCTTGAGCGGCGTCCCGGTTGGGCTATTATCTCTCTCGCAAGGAAAGAGCAGGCCGGTCAGGATGATGGCCGCCAGGAAGGCAAAGGAAACTCGCAGGATGCGAGCAGGGACACCTCCCGGGACGGAGATGACCAAAGCGGGTCTGGACGACGCGCGGTCGGGATGACCAAGGACACACCGAAGGATCGGGAAGAGGATTGCCCAAGGGAACAGGCAGACGTCAGGGATTGCAGGGAGCAATTGGGTTTAGGGACAGAACCACAGAGACGACAAGAGAAAGGGGAGTGACATGATGTCACTCCCCTTTTTCCTTTCTGATCCGGCCAAAGCGGGCCCGCCGTTGAAGGCGGCGAGCCCGGGATCTCAGCTGCCGCTGAGTTTGACAACCAGGCAGTCCATGCCCTGGCGGGAAAGACGCTGGCAGGCGTTCTTGGCCTGGGCTTCTTCCAGGCCGACCAGGCGGGCGCGGAACAGCTTGCGGTTGCTGATCTCCACCTCGCTCACCGCGATCTGGGCCAGGGCTACGTCGTTCAGCCGGCGGGCCGCATCGGACGCCCTGTCCCTGGCCTGTTCAGGCACCCGGAAGGAGCCAATCTGCACCGCCCAGCCCAGCTCATCGGTGATCAGGCTCTGCTCGATCGGCAAGCTCTGGGAGGTACGCTGCAGCACGGCCGGGGCCCGGGTTTGGGGCTCCTGACGGACTGTCTGGCGCACGGTTTCGGTACTGACCACCAGCTTGGCCGCCGCAGGCGCCTGCTCGGCAGAAACCTTGGCGATACGGGTGGCCCGGCTGATACTGCGATCCAGCAGCGAAGCCATGTGCTGATCCCGGGACTGGGCGGTCTTGCCTCCCATGACCACACCAATCACCCTGCGCTCGTCCCGCTCGGCCGAGGTCGCAACGTTGAAGCCGGACGCACGAATGTAGCCCGTTTTCATGCCATCCACCCCGGGATAGTTGCGCACCATGCGGTTGTGACTGTTGTAGGTGCGCCCCTTGTAAGTAAAGGACTGGGTGGAAAAGTAGTGGTAATACTGAGGAAAGTCCTTCATCAGCCGCAGGGACAGTACGGCCAGGTCCCGGGCTGTGCTGGTCTGGGCCGAGTCAGGCAAACCCGAGGCGTTGCGGAAGGTGGTGGACGTCATCTTCATCGTCTTTGCCTTGTCGGTCATCATGCGGGCGAACGCCGTTTCCGTGCCACCCAGGGCCTCGGCCACCACCGAGGCCACATCATTGGCGGAGCGCACTATCAGCGCCGGTATGGCATCCCTCACCTTGAGCCGGTCCCCCGCCTTGAGCGATATGTTGGTCTGGGGCATGGAGGCGGCATGGGCCGATACCGGCATGGCGGTATCCAGGGTCATCAGCCCCTTCTCCATGGCCTCAAACAGCAGGTAAAGGGTCATCATCTTGGTCAGAGAGGCCGGATAGCGGCTGGCATCGGCATTGGCCGCATGCAACACGGTACCGGTTTCGGCATCAATCACGATGGCCGCATAACGGGGATTGGCCCGGGCCTGGCTGGACAGGGAGAAAAGCAACACCAGGGCCAACAGGCCGATCAGGGCTTTTCCCGCTCGGGGTACGGCAAACATGGGACGCTCCTCCCAAAGGTTGAACAAAGCCGGCAGAAACTACGCGATCGCCCGAATTCTGTCCAGCCTTCTCTGTAGGTGAACGGCTGCCGGACGATACGTCAACCAGTCTTATAACAAGCATACATGGCGGTGCAATCGGCAAGGACGAAAAAAGGGAAATATTTACGCCGGCGGCACGGGTCTGGCGCCGCCGGCGGCAAACTTATTCACCCAGGTTGGGCGCCAGCCACTTTTCGGCCTCGAGCCGGCTCATGCCCTTACGGGCGGCGTAATCCAGCAGCTGATCTTCCTGAATGCCGGCCACCGCAAAGTAGCGGGTGTCCGGATAGGAGAAGTAGAAGCCCGACACCGCCGCCCCCGGCCACATGGCATAGGACTCGGTCAGCTTCATGCCGATACGGCTTTCCACGTCCAGCCACTGCCACAGGGTGCCCTTTTCGGTGTGCTCGGGGCAGGCCGGATAACCCGGTGCCGGACGAATACCCTGGTACTTCTCACGGATCAGCTCGTCGTTATCGAGGTTTTCGTCCGGCGCATAGCCCCAGTATTCCCGCCGCACCTTCAGGTGCATGTATTCGGCAAAGGCTTCCGCCAGCCGGTCGGCCACGGCGCTGGCCATGATGGCGTTGTAGTCGTCGTGAGCGTCCTTATAACGCTTGACGATCTCGTCCTCGCCGATGCCACCGGTGACCGCAAAGCCGCCGATGTAGTCCGGCTTGCTGCCCTTGGGCGCCACATAGTCGGCCAGACAGTAGTTGGGGAAGCCGTCCTTCTTCTCGGTCTGCTGGCGCAAAAAGCGCAGGGTGTGCAGCACCTGTGAGCGACTCTCGTCGGAGTAGATTTCCACATCGTCGCCCACGCTGTTAGCGGGAAACAGGCCAATCACGCCGGCACAGCTCAGCTCGCCCTCGGCGGTGAGCTGATCCAGCATGGCGTTGGCATCCGCAAACAACCGCTTGGCTTCCTCGCCCACCACCTCGTCTTCCAGAATACGCGGGTACTTGCCCGCCAGGGACCAGGTGAGGAAAAACGGTGTCCAGTCGATGTATTCCCGCAGCACCGAGATGGGCACATTGTGGAATTCGTGAATGCCCGGCTTAACCGGCACCGGCGGGGTGTAGGCGTCCCAGTCGATGTCCACCTTGTTGGCCCGGGCCTCCGCCAGGGTCACCGGTTTGGTGCGGGGCTTCTTGCGGGCATGCTGATCCCGCACCACCTCGTATTCCTGATTGAGCCGCTCCACAAAAGCCGGCTTGTTGGTCTCGCTCAGCAGGCTCTGCACCACGCCCACGGCGCGGGAGGCGTTGGACACATACACCACCGGCTCGTCGTAATTCTGCTCAATCTTGACCGCGGTGTGGGCCTTGGAAGTGGTGGCACCGCCGATCAGCAGCGGGATTTTGAAGCCCTGGCGCTGCATCTCCTTGGCCACGTGCACCATTTCATCCAGAGACGGGGTGATCAGCCCCGACAGGCCGATCATGTCGGCATTGGTTTCCCGGGCGGTCTTGAGGATGGTTTCGCAGGGCACCATGACGCCCAGATCCACCACCTCGAAGTTGTTGCACTGCAGCACCACACCGACGATGTTCTTGCCGATGTCGTGCACGTCGCCCTTGACCGTGGCCATCACAATCTTGCCGTTGCTCTGGCCCACCGCCTTGGTGGCTTCGATATAGGGGTTGAGGTAGGCCACCGCCCGTTTCATCACCCGGGCCGATTTCACCACCTGGGGCAGGAACATCTTGCCCTCGCCGAACAGATCGCCGACCACGTTCATGCCGTCCATCAGCGGGCCTTCAATCACGTCCAGCGGACGGGCCGCCTGCTGACGGGCCTCTTCGGTGTCTTCCTCGATAAAGTCGGTCAGGCCCTTGACCAGCGCGTGCTCAAGACGCTTGTTCACCGGCCAGCTGCGCCATTCCAGATCCCTGGCATCGTTGACCGCGCCGCCGCTGTCGCGGTAACGCTCGGCCAGCGCCAGCAGGGTTTCGGTGGCATCGTCGTTCAGGTTAAGCACCACGGCTTCCACGCTGGCCTTGAGCTCGGGATCTATGTCCTCGTAAATGGCCAGCTGACCGGCGTTGACAATGCCCATGTCCATGCCGTTCTTGATGGCGTGGTACAGAAAGACGGCGTGAATGGCTTCACGCACCGGCTCGTTGCCGCGGAACGAGAAGGACACGTTGGACACGCCACCGGAGATCATGGCGTGGGGCAGGTTGTCCTTGATGTCCTTGACCGCCTCGATAAAGTCCACGGCATAGTTGTTGTGCTCGTCGATACCGGTGGCCACGGCGAAGATATTGGGGTCGAAGATAATGTCTTCCGGCGGAAAGCCCACCTTGTCCACCAGCACCCGGTAGGCACGCTGGCAGATTTCGAACTTGCGCTGGCGGGTGTCGGCCTGGCCCACTTCGTCAAAGGCCATGACGATCACGGCGGCGCCGTAGCGGCGCACCAGTTTCGCCTGCTCGATAAACTTGGCTTCTCCTTCCTTGAGGGAGATGGAGTTGACGATGCCCTTGCCCTGAATGCATTTGAGGCCGGCTTCGATCACTTCCCACTTGGAGGAGTCGATCATGATCGGCACCCGGGAGATATCGGGCTCACCGGCGATAAGATTAAGAAAGCGGGTCATGCAGGCCTCGGCGTCAAGCATGCCCTCATCCATATTGATGTCGATGATCTGGGCGCCGTTTTCCACCTGCTGCAGCGCCACCTCCAGCGCCTCATCGTACAGCTCTTCCTTGATCAGCCGCTTGAATTTGGCCGAGCCGGTGACGTTGGTGCGCTCGCCCACGTTGACGAACATGCTCTCGGCGGTGATCAGCACCGGCTCCAGGCCGGACAGCCGGCAGGCCACCGGTAGCTCGGGCAGTTTGCGCGGCGCCAGGCCTTTCACCGCCTCGGCCATGGCGCGAATATGTCCCGGGGTAGAGCCGCAGCAGCCTCCCACCAGGTTGAGGAAACCGCTTTCGGCCCACTCGCGAATGTGGGCGGCCATGTCGTCGGCCTCAAGATCGTACTCGCCAAAGGCGTTGGGCAGACCGGCGTTGGGGTGAGCGGACACATAGGTCTCGCTGATGCGGGACATCTCGGCCACGTACTGGCGCAGCTCGTCCGGCCCCAGGGCGCAGTTCAGGCCAAAGGAAATGGGCTGGGCATGGCGCAGTGAATGGTAAAAGGCTTCTGTGGTCTGACCGGTCAGGGTCCGGCCGGAGGCGTCGGTAATGGTGCCGGAGATCATCACCGGCAGACGCACACCCCGCAGCTCAAACACCCCTTCAATGGCGAACACCGCCGCCTTGGCGTTGAGGGTGTCGAAGATGGTTTCAATCATCAGCAGATCGGCACCGCCATCGATCAACGCTTCGGCCGCCTCGGTATAGGCTGCCACCAGCTGATCAAAGCTGACGTTGCGGTAGCCGGGATCGTTCACGTCCGGCGAGATGGAGGCGGTGCGGTTGGTGGGGCCCAGCACGCCGGCCACAAAGCGCGGCTTGTGGGGCTCCTTCGCGCTCCACTCATCGGCCACCCGGCGGGCCAGACGGGCCGCTTCCAGGTTGATCTCCGCAGCCAGGCTTTCCATGTGGTAATCGGCCATGGCGATGGTGGTGGCGTTGAAGGTGTTGGTCTCGATGATGTCGGCGCCGGCAGCGAAATAGTCACTGTGGATTTGGGCGATGATCTCGGGCTGGGTCAGCACCAGCAGATCGTTGTTGCCCTTGAGATCGCTGGGCCAGTCGGCAAAGCGCTCGCCCCGGTAGGCGGCCTCGTCCAGCCGGTGGGACTGGATCATGGTGCCCATGCCCCCGTCGATGATCAGAATGCGTTCGGCCAGGGCCTGTTCGAGCTGGGAAAATACCGGGGATCTGGACACTGCTGACTCCTGTAACAACCTGATTCCTGTAATCGGCCTCCATGCTAACACAAAATACGCTGGCAGAAATCCAGACATCCATAAGGCCAGCATGTCTGTGTCATTTTTTCGCCAAAAAGAAGCAGATGAATCACTCTTTTCACTAGGGAAACTGGGCCGGCTTGGGGCACACTATGCAGAGCCGGCAACAGACCGGCGATCCCAGCTTGCAAATCAAAAATAACAACCGGAAGTGCCTCTATGAGCGTTTACTACACCCTGTGTTTTTTGGCGGCCATGGCAATCAGTATTGCCTTCGTCAATCAATACATCATGAAAATACAAACCACCATCGCCATCACCTCGGGCGCCCTCGCCATCTCCATCCTGATGCTGATCCTGGGCAAGACCACCTGGCCCGAGTTGCAGGAACACGCGGTGGAAGTGGTCAAGACGGTGGACTTCGGCGAGTTCCTGTTACAGGGCATCCTTGGCTTCCTGCTATTCGCCGGCGGCCTGGGCATCAACCTGCCGGCGCTGAAAAGCCAGAAATGGGAGATCTCTGTCCTGGTGATCGTGGGCGTGCTGATCTCCACCCTGGTGGTGGCCGCGGGCCTCTGGTTGCTGGCCTATGTGGCGGCCATCCCCCTGCCCTTTATCTATTGCCTGCTGTTCGGCGCCCTGATCTCCCCCACCGACCCCATCGCCGTTCTGGCCATAGTGAAAAAACTGGGAGCACCGGAGCAGATCGCCATCCAGATCGAGGGGGAGTCCCTGTTCAATGACGGTATCGGCCTGGTTGCCTTCCTGACCATCTTCGCCGTCGCCTTCAGCGGCAACGAGGCCTCATTCGGTTCGGTACTGACCCTGTTCACCCATGAGGCCATCGGCGGCATCATCTTCGGCGCCCTACTGGGGCTGATGTCGCACATCATGATCAGCGCCACCGACGACGGCTCCATGGAACTGCTGATGACCCTGTGCGTGCCCACCGCCGGCTTTGCTCTGGCCAATGTGCTGGGCGTATCCGGTGCCCTCGCCATGGTGGTGGCCGGCATCATTACCGGAAACTGGACCCGCTATACCGGCTTTTCCGAGCAGAGCCAGAAATACCTGGATCACTTCTGGCACCTGCTGGACGAATTCCTCAACGCCCTGCTGTTCCTGTTAATCGGCCTGGCCATGCTGCTGGTGGAATTCCACTGGCAGGCCTGGATACTGGTGCTGCTGTCCATTCCGCTGACCCTGGCCGGCCGCTTTGTCAGCGTGGCCCTCCCCTATGTGGGCTTCCGCCGGCTGCGCAGCTACAACAAATATTCGGTACGCATCCTCACCTGGGGCGGCCTGCGGGGCGGTCTGTCGCTGGCCATGGCGCTGTCCATTCCGGCCGGCATCAAGCTCGGCAGCAGCGGCCAGGTGGAACTGAGGGATCTGATCCTGATGATGACCTACGCCATCGTCATTTTCTCGATTATCGTCCAGGGCATGACCATCACCCCCATGATCAACAAGGCCAAGGCGGCCGAAAAAGCCGGATTTCCCATCGAATAAGGGAAACGACCAGGGGGCGAACGCCCCCTGTTTTATTCTTCCCAGTCCTTGGTCAGGGTATCGCCGGCGGCGCTGAGCGTCCGCAGGTCGTAAGGAGTCAGCTGGTAGACGTGATAGTTGAGCCAGTTGGCGAACAACAGGTGGCCGTGGCTGCGCCAGGTAGCTTTTGGCGCCTGCTGCGGATCATTGCCGGGATAGTAGTTCTCCGGCATTCGGGGCTCCAGCCCGGCGCTCAAATCCCGCACATATTCCTGATGCAGGGTATCGGCGTCGTATTCCGGGTGGCCGGTAACAAACACCTGGCGCCGGTCCGGGCTCACCGCCAGGTAGACCCCGACCTGCTCCGAGCCGGCCAGGATCTTGAGGTTGGTCTTCTCCCGGATGAGATCCAGGGGGAAATCCGCATAACGGGAATGGGGGGCCAGGAAAGCGTCATCAAAGCCGCGTACCAGGGGCTCGTACCGGGCCAGGTTCTGGTGCTCATAGACCCCGGACAGCTTTTCCAGCCGGGTCTGCTTGTCCAGGCCATAAAGGATCCTGAGCCCGGCCTGGGCCGCCCAGCACAGGAAAAGCGTGGAAGTCACATGGCTCTTGGACCACTCGACGACCTGCTCGATTTTATCCCAGTAAATCACATCGCAAAAATCGGTCAGTCCCAAGGGGGCGCCGGTAATGATGAGACCGTCGTAAAACTGATCCTTTACCTGTTCGAAATCATAGTAAAAGTGTTCCAGGTGGGACTGGGGCGTATTCTTGGAAGGCCTGTCGTCGATGCGCAGCAGGTCTACCCCTATCTGCAACGGCGAGTTGGACAGCATGCGCAACAGCTGATTTTCGGTTTCTATTTTTTTCGGCATCAGGTTGAGCAACAGTACCCGCATCGGCCGGATATCCTGATTGACCGCTCGGGTCTCCGTCATCACGAAGATATTTTCCTGGGCCAACACCTTGGCCGCGGGCAGGCGATCCGGAATTCTGATGGGCATTTGCTCACTCCATGCTCAGTATCGGTAAGAAAGTCTAGACATCTAGAAATCTACAACAAAGGCCTTGTGCTTGTCATCCCCGGCGTGTGCCGGGGCGGCAACTTGCGTTAAAATCGCCACAATACCCAACAAGGATATGTATATGGATGCAGTGATTGAGCTGATCAGTACCGGCGATGAGGTACTGACCGGGCTGATAACCGACACCAACGCCGGCTGGTTGTCGCAACGGCTGCTGGAGCAGGGCTGGCAGGTTCGCCGGCGCTTCACCGTGGGCGATGACAAGGCCGACCTGGTCGAGTTGTTCGAACAACGCAGCCACCAGGCCGACCTGGTGATCGTCAATGGCGGGCTGGGCCCCACTTCGGACGACATCAGCGCCGAGGCCATGGCTGCCGCCGCCGGCGTTCCCCTGACGCTGAACGAACACTGGCTGGCGGTGATGGAGCAAAAATACGCCAATCGCAACAGGGCCATGCCCAGCAGCAATATCAAGCAGGCCATGCTGCCCCAGGGCGCCGAACTGGTGGACAATCCGCTGGGCACCGCCTGTGGTTTCGCGGTCAGGCTCAATCGGGCCATTTTTGTTTTTACTCCCGGTGTTCCTTCCGAACTAAAAACCATGACGGAACAGGAAATTTTTCCCCGCCTGGAACAGTGGTTCGGCCGCCGCGGCAATAGTGAGGTCCGCCGCTTTTTCCTGTTCGGCCTGTCGGAGTCGGGCCTGAGCGATCGCCTGGACGGCCTTGGCTGGCCCGCCGGCATTACCCTCGGCTACCGGGCCAGCCTGCCGACCATCGAGGTCAAACTGATCGCAGAACAAGCCAGCACCGAGGCCCTTGCCCAGGCCGAGCAACAACTGCTGGTGGAAGTGGGCAGCCACCTGCTGGCCAGGGATCGGCTTGATTTGAGTGAAAGCCTGGGCGGTTTGCTCGACAAACAAGGACTGACAGTGTTCGAAGAGGCCAGCGGCGGCCGCCTGACGGATACCATCAGCACCATCACCGCCGAATTCGAGGGCCACTACCTGAGCGGCCTGCCCGACAGCGCCGAGGATCTGGGACTTTGGCTACAACGCAGTACCCGCCCTCTGGCCCTGGCCGTGGGTGCAGAAGGCCCGGACGGGGTGCCGCTGGCCCTGCTTACCGAACAGGCCTGCCAGGTACAGACCCTGAAATTGCATTTTCGCGATCCCCTGTCCCGCCGCCGACTGCTGGCCACGGCGGCACTCGACATGCTGCGCCGCCACCTGCAGGGGCTGGAGGTGATGATCGATTACGACATTTTGCCCTGCAGCGAGCGTCTGACCCTGACTGGCGCCTCCTAGCCGATCAGGCGCAGACGCCGTAGCACCCCTTCGACCAGGCCGGTGAGCAATGCGATCGCCCTGCCGGCCAGGGGAGTGTGAAACAACCAGGCCGCGGTGATCAGGGCCAGTGGCAATGAACCACACAGGAAATCGGTCAGCCAGTGCGCTCCCGATAGCACCCTCGGCATGGCCAATGCGAGCACCAAGGGCACGACCACATAAAGATAGCGACGGGGAAACTGATAAACGGCAAACAGCAGGAAGGTGGCAAAGCCGATGCCGTGATCGCTGGGGAAGGAGTCTCTCGAGGCGTCCTTGGCCTGGATATGGGGCACCAGTTGGCTAACCCGCTCGGCCTGCTCATACACCAGGGTTGGGCTGGGCCGCTCTATGGGCAGGGCCTTGCCTGCCGCCGCCTGTAGCGCAAAGGCACCGGCCATCAGCAACAGCAGGCAGCAAATCCTGGCGCGCTCACGGCCGGACACCATCCAGGCATGGCGGAACACAAATCCGGCCATCAGCAAGGCCACGACGCCGTCGATCCAGCGCTGATTGGCAACGGCGACGAACCCGGCCCAGCCGGGCACCGTCACCAGCCAGCCATTGAACAGCCAGAACACCCCTTCGTCGAGCCCCAGCCAGTGGCCTTCAAACCAGCTGACGAAGAGCACCAGCGCCAGGCATTGCAGTCCAAGCCAGCCTTTCAGATCCCATCCCATCGCCACCCCCTAAATGACAGGGGTTATACCAGAACGGAAGATTTTTTCCAGCGCCGGTGGCGGATGGACGGCCGCAATCCTCAGCGCAGGATAGCAGCCAACTCGCGCTGACGCGCCTTGAGCCGATCCAGATCCAGCCCTTCAATATGACGGTTGCGCACTCGCCAGCGACCGGCCACCATCACTTCGTCGGCCCGGTAGGCTCCGCACAGGATCAATGCTGCCAGGGGATCGCCGGCACCGGCAAACTGGATATCATCCAGCCGGAACAGGGCCAGATCTGCCTGTTTTCCCACGGCAATCTCGCCAATATCATTACGCCCCAGGCAGGCGGCCGAGCCCCGGGTAGCCCAGCCGATCACTTTCTGGTGGGTAATTTTTTCAGCACCGTAACGCAGCCGCTGCAACAGCAAAGCCTGGCGCACTTCCATGATCATGTTAGAGCCGTCGTTGGAGGCGGAACCATCCACCCCAATACCGACCGGACAACCGGCGGTTTCCAGATCCAGGGTCGGACACTGGCCCGAGGCCAGCAGCATATTGGAAGACGGGCAATGGGCAATGCCTACCCCTGCCTTGCCCAGGCGGATAATCTCATCATCGTTAAAATGGATACCGTGGGCCAGCCAGACCCGGTTGCTGAGCCAACCCACCGACTCCAGGTAATCCACCGGCCGCATGCCGAACATCTTCAGGCAGAACTCGGTCTCGTCGTGGGTTTCCGCCAGATGGGTGTGCAGTTGCACACCATGATGCCCGGCCAGGCTGGCAGACGCCCTCATCAATTCGGTACTCACTGAGAAAGGTGAACAGGGGGCCAGCGCCACCCGTGTCATGGCTCCCTCCCCATGGTCGTGATAACGGCGGATCAGCCGCTCGCTGTCGGCGAGAATGGCGTCTTCGGATTGCACCGTGGACTGAGGCGGCAGCCCGCCCTGTTCCTTGCCCAGGCTCATAGAGCCGCGAGTCAGGTGGACCCGGACTCCCAGCCGATGGGCCTGAGCCATCTGCATATCAATCGCATCCTCCAGGCCGGCGGGGAACAGGTAATGGTGATCGCTGGCGGTGGTACAGCCCGATAACAACAGCTCGGACAGGGCCAGCTGGGTCGATACCTCCACCATCTCCGGATGCAGCCGTGCCCACACCGGATACAGGGAAACCAGCCAGGAGAACAAGGCTTTGTTAAGCGCAACGGGATGCGCCCGGGTCAGGGTCTGGTAAAAATGATGGTGGGCATTAATCAGCCCCGGCAGCAGCACGTGGCCGGAAGCATCAAACACCTCATCGACCGCCATGGCCGGAGTACCCCCGGCAGGGACCAGTTCAGCGATGGTATTGCCCTGGACCACCACACCACCGGCACAGGCGGCATCAAGGGTGGCCAAGGGATGTTTTATCCATAGGGTGTTGGGGTTTTGCATCAGACTTTCTACTCCAGTTGCTTGAAAGTTGGCATCACCCGGATGTAGTAAACCCTGGCGCACAATCCGGGAAGGTACGCCAGGGTATTGGCCCCGGTTCAGGGCCCAATGAGAAAGTGAGTATTAACCGACTTCACCTAACTTTTTTTTAGCGGTATCGGTAACCGGCTCGACTTCAGCCAGATCGTCTTCTTCCACCCGGTTCTCGGGCAGAACCAGACTCAGCAGGATGGCCGTGATAGCGCCCATGGCAACGGGCGAACTCAGAATATTGGCCACCGTCTTGGGCAGAGCCTGCAGAACATCCGGCACGGTAGAGACACCGATCCCCATGCCGACGGAAATGGCGATGATCATCATGTTACGACGATCCAGGTTAGCCTGGGACAAGACCCGGATACCGGCCACCGCCACAGTACCGAACATGATCAGGGTTGCACCGCCCAATACCGGCTTGGGCATGGTTTGCAGCAAACCACCGATAATCGGGAACAGGCCCATAATAAACAGGATGGCGGCAATGTAGATCCCCACGAAGCGGCTGGCCACCCCGGTCAGGGCGATAACGCCGTTATTCTGGCTGAAGGTGGTGGATGGCATGCTATTGAATACGGCAGCCAGCATAGAGTTGAAGCCATCGGCCAGCACACCGCCACGGATACGGTTGATGTACACGGGCCCACTCACCGGTTCCTTGGAAATGGTGGAGTTGGCGGTCAGATCGCCCGTGGTTTCCATGGCACTCACGCAAAACAGGATCGCCAGGGGAATAAAGGCCGCCAGGTCAAACTGGAAACCGAACTTGAAGGGAACCGGAATGGAAATCACCGGCAGGCTGCTCAGATGGGAAAAGTCCAGCCGCCCCATAAAGAAGGCCGCCACCATGCCGAGCACCAGGCCGATGACAACGGCTGCCAGGCGGATCATGGGATTGCGGGAGCGGTTCAGCAGTATCACCGTAACCAGCACTATCCCGGCCAACAGCAGATTATCGAGGGCACCGAAATTTTCTGCGCCAAAGCCACCACCGATGTCGGTCATGGCCACTTTGATCAGCGGGATACCAATCAGGATGATAATCGTACCGGTTACTACCGGAGTGATCACCCGCTGCAGCTTGTGTACAAAGCGACTCAGGAAAATTTCAATGAAAGCGGCACAGAAGCTGACACCAAAGATGGTCGCCAGTATATCTTCCGGCGAGCCACCGCGGCTTTTCACTATCATGCCGGCAGACAGAACCGCGGTCAGGAAGGCAAAACTGGTTCCTTGCAAGCACAGCATACCCGCCCCTATGGGACCGATACGCCGACACTGGATAAAGGTACCGACGCCAGACACCATCAGCGCCATGCTGATCAGGTAGGGCACATGCTCACCCAGCCCCAGTACTCCCCCTACAATCAGTGTCGGTGTAATGACGCCGACCAGGCTTGCCAGCACATGCTGCAACGCAGCAAAGCAAGACGGCCAAAAACTCGGCTTGTCGTGCAGAGAATACAGTAAATCCGGATTCTTGATTTGTTCTGTTCTTGTTTCCTGGGTCATAACAGATCCCTTTGTTAATCGTTGCCAACGGGGCGGCTTCGCTGCCATTTCGTCAGGCCAACATCCATTTTAGACGTTTGGCTCATCCCTCCATACTCCACTGCAAGGCGTTGCCAAGTGCAGAGCTGTATAGATAATACCGCAGAAAAAACACATTTGTTACTTTTTTGTGATTTATTTGTACACAATATTGTTTGAGTCACATTCTTCACTGACACCAAAGGAGGTTATAAAAACCAACACCATTGTGGGGTAAAAGCAGATTCATCGACATTACCTACAGGCTTGAATTGTATACAAAGTGAAAGCGTCACCACGAAAGCTTGCGACAGGAACAGGAACAGGAACAGGAACAGGAACAGGAACAGGAACAGGAACATCCAGCCTGGCAGGAAAAGGGAACGGCATAAATGCCAACGCAAAAAACCCCGACACGTTGGTATCGGGGTTTTCTTATTGGGTGCCTGGCAGTGACCTACTTTCACATGGCAGCTGCCACACTATCATCGGCGCGGTTGCGTTTCACTGCTGAGTTCGGCATGGAGTCAGGTGGTTCCACAACGCTATCGCCGCCAGGCATAAACTGGTATCCGGAAAAAGCTTCTTTTGATGAACGCTGTTCGTTCTCGACCTGCAAGGCCTCACACTTCTTGGGTGTTGTATGGTTAAGCCGCACGGGGCATTAGTACAGGTTAGCTGCACGTCTCACAACGCGTCCACACCCTGCCTATCTACGTCTTAGTCTCAAACGGCCCTTCAGGGCTCTCTAGGAGCCAGGGATGACTCATCTCGGGGCTCGCTTCCCGCTTAGATGCTTTCAGCGGTTATCGATTCCGAACTTAGCTACCGGGCAGTGCCATTGGCATGACAACCCGAACACCAGCGGTTCGTTCACTCCGGTC
>NZ_PXYH01000015.1 GCF_003012795.1 Zobellella taiwanensis | reverse complement strand
CCGTCGGTGGCCTGGAGGCTGAAGCTCAGCCCCTGGGCCTGACGATGGTCCAGGCCGGCCGCCGCCACAAACACCCAGGTGCCGTCGCCCTTGACCGTCAGGGTGCCCTTGCCGGTGTCGATCGCCTCGTCCAGGTCATACGCCTGGCCGTCGAACAGCACCTGCGTGCTGGCACCATCGGCCCCGGCCACCAGGCTCCAGTTTCCTTCGATGGTGGCGCCCTCCACTATGGAATCAGGGCCATCCACCATGACTACAGGGCCATCATCAAGCACAAAGATATCCAGACTGGCACTGGCAATGTCACCGTCGTCGTCGGTAACCCTAATCTGGAAGAGATCCTTCAATATATCTTGATCGAATACTCCTCCCTCAGTGGGGTGTTCTTGCGGGCCACTAAGGGTATAGCTCCATGTAAAGTCAGGATTGATCAGCAAGTTTCCGTAAAGGCCGTCCACCAGGCCGCCATTGGTGACATTGATCCAGTCACCATCCTTGTCTTGCACCAATACTTCCAGAGCGGTCAAAGCATCGGAGCCGGTGTTGACCACTATGCTGCCCTGGGCGACGTTCTGGCCATTTCCAGCCTGGCTGCCACCTTCAAGGGAAGATTCGGTGACCCAGGAAAAAGCGCCTTCCACCCCGGGCAACTGCGGATTTTGCTCCGGGTCCACAGGCGGAAGGGGAATAATGTCTATGGTAGGAATGGCGTTGGGAGCGGGTTCCAGAAGGGGGATCAGTTCTTCCGGCTCTTCGGCCACGGCGAGGGGCGCAAAGGCAGTATCAAAACCGGCTTGCGGCTGGGTAAAACCGCCGATCCTACTGACCACGATAAAACCGCCGTTGCCGCTGCCTTCACCGGTAGCGGCCGCTGCCGCGTCGGCACCGGCGGCAGGACCGGCCGCCGCGGCCTCGAACAAGGTGGTCGGATCGATACCGGCCAGAATGGCGGCCTGCAATTCGCTCACATCACCAGCCGGAACCGCCTGCCCTTCCGCCGCCAGGGCGTCTGCTTGCGCTTCGTCGAGAGCGGCCCCCTCGCTTTCCAGGTATTGCAGCGTGGTATTGTCGTCGACCAGAAAAACAGTGCCGGCAGGGTAAATTTTGCCGATTTCAAGCGGCTCCACGGTACCGTCCTGCAATACGGCGAAGGCCGCACCCTGAATCTCGGAGACTTTGACAGCGGTTGTGAGAGTAATGGTTTCCATGATGACCTGCCTCTGGGGAGTTTGCTTAAAGTCTAGGAGAGCGGGTCACGCGGGTCTTATACAAAAAATCGGCGATTGGACAAGCTCCAATCGCCGTAATGTCCCAAAAAATCGAAGGATGGACTCAGAGCGCCTCCACCGGACTGATAAAGCCCTGATAGGCGTCTATATGCAGCCGGGAAAGGCGTTCCAGCTGTTCCGGGCTCTCCACCCGGGTGGCGATGGTCACGGCGCCGATATTGTGCGCCGCCCGGCAGACGGCGGCCAGGAAGGCATCATCGTAGTCGTCGGCCATGACCTGGCTGGTATAGGCATGGTCGATTTTGACATAGTGGGGGCGCAGCGCGGACAGCTTGCCCAGCATGTCGAAATGGCGCCCGAAATGGTCAATGCCCCAATCCAGCTTGAGTGCCGCCAGCCGCTGCCCCAGGTGTTCGGATGCCTGCACGAAGACGATTTCGGGAATGTCCAGCGCCAGCCTCGGCTTGAGCCCTTCCCGGGAGGCCAGCAGGGTCGCCAGCTTGTCGAAAAAGGATTCGCTGGCACAACTCTGGCGGGTCAGGTTCACCGCCAGCGTCAGTTCGGGATCCGCCGCCAGTCGGGCCAGGGCGAGTTCGATCACCAGCAAATCCAGCCGCTCGCCCAGCCGGAACTGCTCAACGGCAGGCATAAACTGCCCGGCGCCATACCTGTGCGAGCCTTCCGCCAGTCCGATGTACAGCTCCCGGTGATAACGACGACCGTCGAAATGCAGTACCGCCTGGGCCGACAGTACGAAGGCATGTTCGGTCAGGGCCCGCTCCAGCATCCCCTTCCAGACCTGGCGTCCTATCTGCCCGTGTCCGTCCTGACCCACCGACAAGGCCACTCGCTCCGGCGCGATGCGGGCCCGGTTCAGGCTGTTGTCCGCCGCCGTCAGCAGGCTGGCGATATCGTCGCCGCGACTGATGAGCGCCATACCCACGGCAGACACTTCCAGCCCCTCCACCGGATCGACCACCAGATCCGAAACCGACTGATTGATTTCGCTGCCCAGCGCCCTCAGCCTGTCCGGCTCGGTCTCGGGCAGCAAGAGGGCGTATTCGGTCGCGGAAATGCGGGCCAGGGCGAATTCGTCATACCGCCGGCAGATATGCTGCAGATTGTCGGCCACTGCCCGAACCATCTGATCCCGGGCCGCATAGCCTTCTTCCTGGTGAATCTTATCCAGGATGTCCACCGCCACCAGGGCAACGCAACCCGGCATCTCCTCGCTCCGCCAGGAGGCGGCCTGGGAAACGAAATAGGCCCGGTTGCCCAGCCCAGAGGTTTCATCGAGAAACGCCCGTTGCCGCAGCCGCTCCGCTTCCTGGGCCTGTTCCCTGAACTGTTCCTCCAGCAGGCCGGCCATGTGATTGATGGCCACCACCACATCTCGCAGCTCCCGGGTGGCAGGCAGGGGGATGGTTTTACCAAAATGATGCAGTTCGATCTCCAGCGCCTGCTCCTGGATTTGATGCAATGGCTTGAGCAGGTAGCGCAGGGCCAGCACCAACAGCAGCCAGGTCACCAGAAAACACCCCACAAACCAGCTGGCCAGGCGGCTCATGCCCTGCCACAGCTTGTAGTAAGCCGGCCCCGGATGGCCCTCGACGTAGAGCTTGCCCAGTTGCAGCCAGCCCGAGGTGAGCACGGCCTCGTGGCTCACCTCGTCGAACAGCTCCAGCTCCATAAACCAGGCCGGTACCTGGCGGGGAATGGCGGTATTCTCGCGCACAATGCGGGTGTCCGCCGCCAGCAGGTCAAGCCGGATCTCGCGGTAGAAGCCGCCATCGAAAATGGCGTTGATCACCGACTCGGCGCCGACCCTGTCGCTGGTTTCCAGATAGGGGGTCAGAGCCAGGCCGAGGGAGGTGACGGTATTGACCACGTTGGTATATTGCTGTTCGGCCAGGTACTGACGGGTGGCGCTGAACTGTACCGAATAGGCGGCGACGAACAACACCGCGAACAGCAGCAGTATGGTTATCAGTATCTGTTTGTATAGGGTCATATTAGCGGTCCAGATCCATGTTCGGCCTGTTCAGGCGGTTGACACCGAAACGGCTGCGCAAGTCATTCCATAGTGAAAGCCGGGAGGCCTGTCCGGCCAGTTCCCCCCGCCCCCTTTCCTTCATCAGCCACAGATGCTGACCGTTGAAACTGTACACGGGTTGCAGATCGGTGCGCTGGGTGGCCGGCCGTATGGTTCCCTCCAGGTTGTCGAGGATCAGCGGCACCGAGGCAGGGGTGGGATAGAATGCCACTACCATGTGAAACTGATCGAGCTCCAGCGCCTTGACGTAAACCAGGCGCAGCTTTTCGTCATCAATGCCCAGTTCGAGCAGGGAAAAATATTTGGCGATACTGAAATCCTCGCAGTCCCCGCCCCCGGCGCCGAGCATTTCCAGTGGCGTGGCCCAGTAGTCTTCCTTGCCCCACAGGCGGATATCGTCGATAAAGCGCAGCCGGTTGAAGAAAATATTGACCCGGCTCAACGCTTCCCGTTCGCTCCAGCCACTGCCCTGCCCCTGGCGTACCAATTGCCGCCACTCCCTTGTTCTCTGCTCGGCGCGGGCACCGTAAAAACCGCCGACGGCGGAGACCATGTCGTTATCCTGGGGATCCAGGGAACGAGCCGGCCAGCCCCACGACAGGGCCAGCACCCACCCGAGCAGACACCAAACAAGGCGCGCGCCGCCGGCCGGCTTCCTCAAGGTAGGATCAGCGCTCCATGCTGAAGACATTCCAGCGCATCCGCACGCCCTCGCGGGAACTGGTCAAGGCCCCCACTACCCGGCGGTTGGCCGCCGCCGACTGCTCGTCCTCGCCCATCAACAACGGCTGGCTTTCTCCGTAACCGATGATGTCGAGGCGGGAGCCGTCCACGCCGGCACCGATCATCGCCGCCCGCACCGCTTCAGCCCGCCGCTTGGACAGGGCGATATTGTACTCGGCAGATCCTACCTGGCTGGCGTGCCCTTCCAGCAGCAGGCGTTGTTCGGGGGCTTCTTGCATAAAGGCCGCCATCCGGCCGATGATCTCCTGATATTCAGGGCTGATCACCGCGCTGTCGTGGGCGAACAGCACCATCAGATCCTGCTTGAGTTCCCGGGAGGTGTCGCCGTGGCAACCGACGTTGTCCACCTCGGCGCCCAGTGGCGTATCGTTACAGGCCTCGCGGGCATTGATCACGCCATCCCAGTCGGGATCCGACAGATCGTGGGCCGGCAGGGTTTCCAGCTCAGGTTCCGCCGTCAGGCTGCAACCGCTCAGCGCCAGCAGCAGGGCACATATCATCCATGGTTTCATGATGGCATCCCTCATTGTTGATGGCCCGACCACTGGGCGGGTTGGGTGAATCGCAGCGCTTCGAGCAACTGGCCGGTCGCGTTCATGATACGGTATTCGGCCAGCAGGTGATCGTGCTCCGCTTCAATGTAGGAGCGACGGGCTTCAAACAGTTCGTTTTCGGTGTTCAACACGTCCAGCAAGGTCCGGTCTCCCAGGGTGAACTGTTTCTTGTAGGCTTCCACCGTCTGGTAGCTGGACTCCACGTGCTGGCGCAGAAATTCCTTCTGCCGGCCCAGGGTCTCGTAGGCGGACCAGGCCAGGCGGGTTCCCTCGCTGACCTGGCGATGGGCATTCATCTTGATGTCCTTGGCCTGCATCTCCAGGGCCGAAGCAGATTTGCTGGCAGCCACGTCGGCACCGCCGTTGAACAGGTTGTAGCGCATGCGCAACATGGCGGTCAGGTCCTCGTTGCGACCTTCCACCCCGTCGATATTGTCGTTCCAGTTCTGGTCGACCTCGATGGCCAGCGTCGGATAAAAGCCGGACTGGGCTCCTTCGTACTGGTAGCGGGCCGCTTCCACGTCATGGGCGGCCATCAGCAGGGTGGGATGGCCCTCCCCGGCCTTGACCAGGGCATCGTCCAGGGTGGCAGGCATGTAGTTGGCATCGGGCCTGGGCTGGCGCAGCTCCTCGGGCTCCCGGTTGACCAGCGATATAAAGCGGCTCTGGGCATCGCGCAGGTTGTTTTCCGCCGACGTCATATTGGCGTAGGCCCGCGCCACCCGTCCCTGGATCTGGGTATAGTCGGCGCTGGAGCCCAGCCCGGAATCGGTGCGTTTCTGGATATCGGATCGGATCTGCTCATGGGTTTCCAGGTTGAGCCGGGACAACTCGACCACTTCCGAATAACGCAGCAGGTTGAGGTAGGCCTCGGCCACGCTGAGGGCCACGTTTTCGGCGGTGGCCAGCAGGCTGTAGCGCTGGGCATCCGCCTCGGCGCCGGTCCGGCCCACGTTGCTCGAGGTCTTGAACCCGTCAAACAGCATCTGGCGCAGGGACAGCCCCAGTTCGCGCCGGGTCAGGCTGTCATCGGCGGCGGGGTTGCTGCGGGTACCCGGGCTGTCGGTATCTTCGTAGCCGATGCCGGCGCTGGCATCCAGCCGCGGCAGATAGCCCGCGAAGGCCGCGTCCTGATCATACTGCCGGGACTGATAGAGGTGAAAGGCTTCCTTCACCCGGGGATGCGTCATCAGTGCCTCGGTTACCGCTTCTTCCAGTGTCTGGGCCTGCGCCGGCAGCCACAAGGCAGACAGCACCGCAATGGCCAGGGTCGAGTGTTTCATAGTGATTCCCTTCCTTTTTATCTCTCAGCGCTCTCGTAAAGCGCTTTGTTTGGCTCTCAAAATCGGTTTCAACATGTAATCCAGTACGCTTTTCTTGCCGGTCACTATGTCGACTCCCGCCTGCATGCCGGGGATAATGGGCATGGGTGCCGCCTCACTCCCCAAAAAGCTGTCGTAGGTCCGGACCGTGGCCAGGTAAAAGGTGTTGCCCTCTTCATCCTGGATGGAGTCGGCACTGATCTTTTCCACCTCTCCTTTGAGTCCGCCGTAGATAGTGAAATCATAGGCGGTAAACTTGACCATCGCCTCCAGCCCGGGACGCAAAAACCCTATGTCTTTTGGGGACACCCTGGCTTCCACCAGCAGGGTGTCTTCCAGCGGCACAATCTCGACCAGGTTCATGCCCGGCTGGATGACGCCACCCACAGTGTTGATCCTGAGCGTCTTGACCGTGCCCTTGAGCGGCGCCGTGACCAGGGTCCGTTCCACCCTGTCCTGCAGGCCGACCTCGCCCTCCTGCAGTAAAGCCTGGCGGCTGCGCCGCTCGCTCAGCTCTTTCTGGGATTCGGATCTGAAGGTCAGCGCCACTTCCTTGCGCTTGAAGATGGTTTCCCTGAGCGAGGCATCCAGCTTGGGCAGGGCCAGCCGGGTCGACTCCAGCTCGCCCTGCATGCGGTTGAGTTCCCGCTCCAGGCGCAGTATTTCCACCTGGGGCACGATTCCTTCCCGCGCCAGGGGGCGACTGATGTCTACTTCCCGCGCGGCCAGGGACACTCCCCGCTGCAGGGTGCGGACACGGGAGTGGGTCTCGATGATCTCCTGCTCGCGCTGCTCTATCTGCTGGCCGAGGATGGACAACTGGTTGCCGATATAGCCCATCCGCTCGCTGTATACCGCCTGCTGGATGTCCGCCTGGCCGGGATACTTATCGTTAAAGCTGTCGCTGAACAGCAGCGGCTCTATCCTCAGCTGCACCTGCTCCCGCCAGGCCAGGGCCGGATCCTCGCTGATCACCACGCCGGCCACTTCAGCCCTCAGGCGGATAATGTCCCCCTGCAGGGCGGCGATCTCCTGCTCGCGCTCGCGCAGATCGGAGCGAAACCGGGTGTCGTCAATCAACAGCAGCGGCTGATCCTTTTCCACCTGCTGGCCTTCGCGGACATACAGCTCGCGAACTATGCCGCCTTCAAGGTTGGACACCACCTGCAACTGCTGGGACGGGATCACCCGGCCCTGGCCCGAGGTCACTTCATCCAGTTGGGCATAATGGGCCCAAACCAGGGCCACCACCACGAACAGCAGCATGCACCACAGCAGCAACCGGGCCCGGGAGGGGGTGTTGAGCATCACCGCCGCCGCGGTGTCGTTGCTGAATTCGAGCAACTCGGGGGGCAGGCGCGATCTAGCCATTGGCCACCTCCTGCGCCCTGACCTTGCCGGCGCTCAGCTGTTGCAGCACCTGCTGCTTGGGGCCATCCGCCACCACCACACCCTGTTCCAGCACTATGATGCGGTCGACAATCTCCAGCATCGAGGTCCTGTGGGTAATGAGCAGCAGGGTGGATTTGCGATCGAGCTTGCCAAGTTGCTGGCGGATATAGGATTCGGAGCGGTTGTCCATATTGGAGGTGGGTTCGTCGAGGATCAGCATCGGCGGCTCGTTGAGCAGGGCGCGGGCAATGGCGATGGCCTGGCGCTGGCCGCCCGAGAGTTGCCGCCCGCCTTCGCCAACCTGACGATCCAGCCCCTGGGGATCCCGGTTGGTGAACAGGGTAACGCCGGCGCGCTGGGCGGCGCGCAGCACCCGGCTCTCGTCCGCCAGGGGGTTGGCGATCACGATATTGTCGCGAATGGAGCCGAAAAACAGGGTGACATCCTGGGGGACGCAGCCGATATGGCGGCGCAATACCGCCGGCTGCAACTGGCCGATGTCGATGCCGTCGATGCGGATAGCGCCCTCTGTGGCCTGGTACAGCCCCACCAGCAGGCGCTCCAGGGTAGTCTTGCCCGAGCCGATACGGCCGATAATGGCCACCCGCTCGCCGGCACGAATGCTGAGGGACACCCGGTTCAGCACATTGTGCTCCATGCCCGGGTAACGAAAGGACACCCGGTCCAGCTCGATATCGCCCCGAAACACCGGATGATGCACATAGCGACGCTCGCTTTCCTGCTCGTCCGGCGCCGCCATGATCTGCTCCAGCACCGACATCGCCGACCTGGCCTGGTTATAACGGGTCGACAGCACCGACAGCTGCACCATGGGGGCGATGGCCCGTCCGCTGAGCATAACGGCGGCAATCAGCCCGCCCATGGTCAGTTGGCCGTCCGCAATCAGGTAAACGCCGTAGATGATCAGCGTCACCGTCACCAGTTGCTGGCTGATGTGCGCCAGCGTCGAGACCGAATTGGTCAGCTTGCGCGTGGTGATGCCCCAGCTGGCCATGTGGCTGACCGCCTGCTCCCAGCGGTGCTGGAAAGTCCCCTGGGCACCAAACAGCTTGATGGTTTCAAGCCCGGCAATACCCTCGACCAGGTTGGCGTTTTTCTGGGACGCCAGCCGCGAGCCCTCTTCTATGCTGCGCCGCAGCGGTCCCTGCACCAGCAGGCTGTACAGGGCCAGTACCGCCACCGCCACGATCGGCACCCCAACCATGGGGCCGGCAAAAATCCAGATCACCAGCAGGAACACCAGGGTAAAGGGAATGTCGACCAGCGCCGACACCGTGGCCGAGGTCAGAAAGTCGCGGATCGACTCGAATTCCTGCAGGTGCCGGGCAAAGGCGCCGGTGGAAGGCGGTCTGGCCTCCATACGCATGCCCATCACCTTGGAAAAAATCCGTGCCGACAGCAGTACGTCCGACTTTTTACCTGCAATATCAATGAAATAACCACGCAGCATGCGCATCAGAAAATCAAACAGGAAGACAATGCCGGCCCCTATTGCCAGCACCCAGAGCGAATCGAAGGCCAGGTTGGGCACTATCTTGTCGTATACGTTCATGGTGAACAGGGGAGTCACCACGGCAAACAGGTTGATCAGCAGGGAGGCGACCAGCACATCCCGGTAAATGCTGGCGGACTGGCGCAGGGTCCCCCAGAACCAATGCCCCTCCGTGGTCTCCAGGGTACGCGGAGCACGCTCATCGTAGCGAAAACGGGGTTTGACCAGGAACAGATTGCCGCTGTAGAGCGGCTCGAGCCGGTCAAGATCGAGCCAGTGCTCACCATCGCCGGTGGCAGCCAGAATGACCCGGGCACGCCCCTGCTCCCGCTGCAGCTCGAGCAACACGCAGGCATTGCCTTCCTCCAGCAACAGGATACAGGGCAGCAGCAGCTCCGACAGCTCGCCAAGCTCCTGGGCCTGGAAGCGCACCGCCAGTCCCGCCCGTTCGGCCGCCCGCTCCAGCAATACAGGGGTCAGCTTGCCATCGGCCAGGGGCAGGCCGCTGATCAGCGCCTCGCCCTGATAGGGGTGTCCGTGGTATTTGGTCAGGAATACCAGGCTTTCCAGCAAAGGGTCCTGACCTACGGCGTGAATATCATGCATCCCAATCCATACCCCTTGCCCGATGTTAGCTGTAAGTCTAGTCGCACAATGCCGGCCGCTGGGCCCGGAGCGGACGTTATCGGCCAAACGACGCAAGAGCCTGGCGCTACGCCAAGAGTAGAAGCTTCATCCAATTGAGTCTTTTATAAAATTTAGACAAGAGCCACTATGGGCGACGGGCATTCGTTCTACTTTTTAGAACGGATCCAGAGGATAAGGGACTGGCAAAAAAATACCGGCCGAGGCCGGTATTGTCATCCATCAAAACAGACTTACAGCACGCCGATGGCATTCAGCTCTTTGAACGCCTGCTCCAGGCGGGCGATCATGCTGACCTGGCCTTCGCGCAGCCAGACCCGCGGATCGTAGTACTTCTTGTTGGGCTTGTCGTCGCCGTCGGGGTTGCCGATCTGGCCCTGCAGGTACGCTTCTTTCGCCTTGTAGTAGTTCATCACGCCGGCCCAGGTGGCCCACTGGGTGTCGGTGTCGATGTTCATCTTGACCACACCGTAGCCGATGGACTCCTTGATTTCCTCGGCGGAAGAACCGGATCCGCCGTGGAACACGAAGTTCAGGGACTTGGCCGGCAGACCGAACTTCTCGGACACATACTTCTGGGAGTTGTCGAGGATCTTCGGCGTCAGCTTGACGTTGCCCGGCTTGTACACGCCATGCACGTTGCCGAAGGAGGCGGCGATGGTGAACTTGTCGCTGATGGCGCTCAGCTTCTCGTAGGCATAGGCCACGTCTTCCGGCTGGGTGTAGAGCATGGAGCTGTCCATGCCGGTGTTGTCCACGCCGTCTTCCTCGCCGCCGGTGCAGCCCAGCTCGATCTCCAGGGTCATGCCGATCTTGCTCATGCGCGCCAGGTACTGGGCGCAGATCTCGATGTTCTCTTCCAGGCTCTCCTCGGACAGATCGATCATGTGGGAACTGAACAGCGGCTTGCCGGTTTCGGCAAAGTGCTTCTCACCGGCGTCGAGCAGGCCGTCGATCCAGGGCAGCAGCTTCTTGGCGGCATGGTCGGTGTGCAGGATCACCGGCACCCCGTAGGCTTCGGCCACGGCGTGCACATGCCTGGCACCGGAGATGGCGCCGATGATGGCGGCCTGGTGGCCTTCCAGCTTCAGGCCCTTGCCCGCGAAAAAGGCGGCACCGCCGTTGGAGAACTGTACCACCACCGGGGCTTTCGCCTTGGCGGCCGCTTCCAGTACGGCGTTGATGGAGTCGGTACCCACCACGTTGACCGCCGGCAGGGCGAACGCGTTGGCCTTGGCGATGGCGAAGATCTTCTGCATGTCGTCGCCGCTGACCACACCCGGTTTTACTACGTCAAAAATTTTCTGGGACATTCTCTTGCTCCTGTTGAGGCTCTTGTCGGCCGGCATGACCCGGCCGCTTTAAATGGATAAGGTTAACTCAGCCCTTGGCTCTCTGCTCGAGCATGGCCACCGCCGGCAGGGTCTTGCCTTCCACGAACTCGAGGAAGGCGCCGCCGCCGGTGGAGATGTAGGAGATCTGATCCTTGATGCCGAACAGATCGATGGCCGCCAGGGTGTCGCCGCCGCCGGCGATGGAGAAGGCGTCGCTCTCGGCGATGGCCCGGGCCACGATCTCGGTGCCGCGACGGAAGTTCTCAAACTCGAACACCCCCACCGGGCCGTTCCAGATGATGGTCTTGGCATTTTTCAGGATGTCGGCCAGGCGCTGGGCGGACTCGTCACCCAGATCCAGGATCTCCTCGTTGTCGGTCACTTGCGAGACCAGCTTGACGGTGGCCGGGGCGGTTTCGGAGAACTCGGGCGCGGTGCGCACGTCGGTGGCCAGCGGGATGTCGCAGCTTTCCATCAGGCGCTTGGCTTCGGGGATCAGATCCGGCTCGTACAGGGACTTGCCCACGTTGTGCCCGGCGGCGGCCACGAAGGTGTTGGAGATGCCGCCGCCCACCACCAGCTGGTCGGCGATCTTGGACAGGGACTCGAGCACGGTCAGCTTGGTGGAGACCTTGGAGCCGCCCACCACCGCCACCATGGGCCGGGCCGGGTTGTCCAGGGCCTTGCCCAGGGCCTCCAGCTCGGCGGACAGCAGCGGGCCGGCACAGGCCACGGGGGCGAATTTGGCCACGCCGTGGGTGGAGGCCTGGGCCCGGTGGGCGGTGCCGAAGGCATCCATCACGAAGACGTCGCACAGGGCGGCGTACTGCTTGGACAGGGTCTCGTCGTCTTTCTTCTCGCCCTTGTTGAAGCGCACGTTCTCCAGCACCACCAGCTCACCGGCGGCCACCTCCACCCCGTTCAGGTAGTCCTTGGCCAGGCGCACGGGCGCGCTCAGCTTGGCGGCCAGGTAGTCGACCACCGGCTGCAGGGAGAACTCGTCGGCATACTCGCCCTCGGTGGGACGGCCCAGGTGGGAGGTGACCATCACCTTGGCGCCCTGGGCCAATGCCGCTTCGATGGTGGGCAGGGAGGCCAGGATGCGGGCGTCGGAGGTGACCTTGCCATCCTTTACCGGTACGTTCAGATCGGCGCGGATCAGCACCCGTTTGCCGGACAGGTCGAGCTCATTCATTTTTATGACAGACATAGAACGTCCTCTTTAAGGTACTAGTGTTTTTTGAAAGCGGTCTCGGCGGTCGCCAGCCAGGCCAGGCTGGTGTCGAGCATGCGGTTGGCAAAGCCCCATTCATTATCGCACCACATCAGCATCTTGATCAGATTGGCGTCGCTCACCCGGGTCTGGGTACCGTCGATGATGGAGGAATGGGGATCATGATTGAAATCGACCGACACCAGCGGCGCCTCGGTATAGCCGAGGATGCCCCGCAGCGGGCCTTCGGCGGCCTCGCGCAGCACCCGGTTGACGGCCTCGACGGTGGCCTTGTTCTCGACGATGACGCTGAGATCCATGGCGGTGACGTTGATGGTCGGCACCCGTACGGAAATGGCCTCAAATTTGCCGGCGAAATGGGGCAAGATGCGCTCTACCCCCTTGGCCAGTTTGGTGTCGACCGGGATGATGGACTGACTGGCAGCCCGGGTCCGGCGCAGATCCGAATGATAGGCATCGATCACCTGTTGGTCATTCATGGCTGAGTGAATGGTAGTAATATTACCACATTTTATATTAAAAACTTTGTGCAATGTCTCAATTACGGGCACCACACAGTTGGTGGTACAGGAGGCGTTGGAGACGATGGTTTCGGCACCGGTCAATTGTTGGTGGTTTACACCATAAACGATGGTGGCATCCACATCATTGTCGGCCGGGTGGGAAAACAACACTTTTTTCGCCCCCGCCGCCAGGTGCCGGCCAGCATCTGCCCGGCTCGACAGGACGCCGGTGCAGTCGAGCACCAGATCCACCCCCAGATCGCGCCAGGGCAGCCTGGCCGGATCCGGCTCGTGGAACAGGGCGATGGGGTCATCCTCTATCTCGAAGGCCCCCGGCAGCAGGGTCACCTCGTGCCGGAAGCGGCCGTGGCTGGAATCATAGCGGGTCAGGTGGGCCATGGCCTCGGGTTCGGCCAGTTCGTTGATGGCCACTATCTTCATATGGCGGTGCAGGTCACGTTCGTAGAAAGCCCGTAAAACACTGCGCCCAATACGGCCGTAGCCGTTGATGGCTAGTCGAATCATTACACTTTTTCCAGCTGGGCTTGATGGCGGCGCCGGCGCCCCGGCGCCGGCTTCTAATTCAGGCCCCAAGTCTAACGGGGATTGCCGGCAAGGGGAATGGCCGCCACCGCCCTGCTAACACCGCAGAAAGTCGCCGATGGCCGCCACCAGGGCATCGGCCGAGGCTCTGTCCACGTCCTTGTGGGTAACCAGCCGCAGCGGACGGCCGGGATTGACCCTGATGCCCCTGGCCAGCAGGAAATCGGCAAAGGCCGTACTGTCGCAGCCTTCGAAACGGACAAACAGCATGTTAGTCTGCACCAGCTCCGGACGAACCTCGACCGCCGTCTGTCCGGCCAGCCGCTCGGCCAGGTAACGGGCCAGTTGGTGATCTTCCGCCAGCCGCGCCACCTGTTCGGTCAGTGCCAACCGCCCCGCCACCGCCAGTATACCGGCCTGGCGCATGCCACCCCCCAGCACCTTGCGCCAGCGCCGGGCCTTGCCAATCAGCTCCCGCCGCCCCAGCAGCAGCGAGCCCACGGGCGCACACAGCCCCTTGGACAAACAGATGGTCATGGAATCGAAGTGACGGGCAATGGCGGTGATGTCCACCTCCTGAGCCACGGCGGCGTGGTAGACCCGGGCTCCGTCCAGGTGCAGGCGCAACCCGTGCCGGTCCACAAACGCCCGGGCCGCGGCCAGGTAGTCGAGGGGCAACACCTTGCCGTTGATGGTGTTTTCCAGGCTGAGCAGCCGGGTCCGGGCAAAATGGCTGTCGTCGGGTTTGATGGCTGCGGCCAGGCGCTCCAGACAAAGGCTGCCGTCGGGTTCGTTGTCGATGGGCTGGGGCTGGATGGAGCCGAGCACGGCGGCCCCGCCTCCTTCGTATTTATAGTTGTGGGCCTGCTGGCCGCACAGGTATTCATCGCCGCGCTCGCAGTGAGCCATCAGCGCCAGCAGGTTGGCCTGGGTGCCGGAGCTGGTGAACAGCGCCGCCTCAAAGCCATGGCGTTCTGCCGCCCAGGCTTCCAGCTCATTGACGGTGGGGTCGTCGCCGTACACGTCGTCGCCCACCGGCGCCGAGGCCATGGCCCGACGCATGGCGGGGGTGGGATGGGTCACGGTATCGGAGCGAAAATCAATCATGGCTTGCCTCATCATGGTGGGGATGAGGCAAGCTTAACGCCGGCCGGCGTGGAAAAACAGTGGTTCAGGCCGCCATGGCCTCAACCGGGAACGGCTCCGCCGGTGTCTCCTGCCGCTGCTGTTCCCGCTGCAGCCAGAGCAGCAACTCCAGGGGATAGCAATCGTCGCAAAAGGGAGTCGATGATCCCGTATCGGTATCGCGCATCAGTTCGCCAAACAGCATCAGCCTGTCCTCCTCGGTCAAGACTTCCTCAGCCTAGCCCCTACCGATGACAATCCGGTGACAGCTCAGCGAACCACCACCATGGGATCTTCCTGGGCCGGGCCCGGTGCCGGCTCGGGCTCCGGCAGTTCCAGATCCAGCTGGCTGGCCTGGGCCTGGGCGATTTCCTCCTCTTCCAGATCGGGAAACACCTCTTCCATCGGCACGTCCACGAACTCCTCGTTACGCGGGTCGAGTTCGGTAATGACACCGGCCGTTTCCACCGGGGTGGCAATATACACCGACTGCTCTTCCACCGGTACCGAGCGGGTACGCCACTGCCACTGCCAGGCATAGCCGGCCAGCATCAGCGCCACGCCGCCGCAGCCGTAATACAGCCCCTGGGGCCCCAGCCAGGTCATCATGCTGGAGCTGAACAGCGGGCCGAGGGAACTGCCGAGGCCATAGCTCAGCAGCAGGGTGGTACTGGCCGCGACGATGTGCCTGGCTTCCATGCGGTCGTTGGTAATGGCCACCGCCACCGGATAGATGGAGGCCACCATGCCCATGTAGAGGGCGGAAAAACCGATCAGCAACCACAGGTGGTAATGGCCGGCGTAGATCACTCCCAGGGCACTGAGCACAATGATGGCGTTGATCCAGACCATGATTTTGCTGCGATCCAGCCGGTCGCACAGCCGCCCCAGGGGCCAGGCGAACAGAATAAAGGTGAAGATGGATACCGCCATGAAATAGGACAGCTGGTTGACCGGCAGCCCGACCTGGATGGCATATACCGGCGCCATGGAATAAAAACTGCTGATCAGCACGCCGCTGCACAGGGCCGCCAGCAGGCCGACCGGAGCATCGCGAATGATGGCCTTGACGCTCAATCGCTCGTTGTGCTCTATGGTGGGCGCGTCCATCCGGGTCAGCGACAGGGGCACCAGGGCGGCGGTCAGTACGATGGCGCCCAGGGTAAAGGGCACGAAAGCGGCGGGATCGGTAAAGCCTATCAGCAACTGGCCGGCGGTGGCCGCCAGGTAGGCGCAAATCTGGTAGGCGAAAAACAGGGTCGCCCTGTTGTCGTTGGTGGCCACGGCGCTGAACCAGCTCTCGATCACCACGAAGCTGCCCGCCACGGCGATGCCGCTGAGCGCACGCAGCAAGGCCCAGACAAGGATGCTGTCGGTCAGCGGGAAAATCAGGGTCGAGCTGGCCAGAAAGGCGCTGAACACGGCAAAGGCACGGATGTGCCCCACCCTTTTGATCACCCTGGGGCCGTAGAGGGAGCCGAGCACGAACCCCACCGAGTAACAGACCATGATGCTGCCGATCAGGGTGGGCTCTATACCCTTGAGGCCCAGGTTGACCCCGAGCAGGGTCATCACGAAGGTGTTGCCCCCCATCAGCAGGAACACGCTGAAAATGAGAGAGGACAGGGAAATGACCAGGCGTCTTATCATGGGGTGGATCCGGTTGCTTTTACTGAACGGTCGGTGATTGCCTCTACAGGACGGGCGAGCGGGATTCTAGCAGCATAAGTTGCATTTTTCGCCATTCAGCCCGTCACGGCGGCAAAAAAATCCATCCGGCACAACGGCGGATAAAAAAATCCCCGGACAAGCCGGGGATGGTTGTTTACCGGGACTTAACTCATCCCTGGGCCTTCAGCTTGCGCCGGTAGGCGTGCAGCAGCGGCTCGGTGTAGCCGCTGGGCTGAGTGCAGCCTTCAAACACCAGGGCGCAGGCGGCCTGGAAGGCGATGCCGTCAAAGCCCGGCGCCATGTTGCGGTACAGGGGATCGCCGGCATTCTGCTGGTCGACGATGGCCGCCATGCGCTGCATGGTTGCCATCACCTGCTCCTTGCTGCAGATACCGTGGCGCAGCCAGTTGGCGATGTGCTGGGCGGAAATGCGCAGGGTGGCGCGGTCTTCCATCAGGCCCACGTCGTTGATGTCGGGTACCTTGGAACAACCCACACCCTGGTCTATCCAGCGCACCACGTAGCCGAGGATGCCCTGGGCATTGTTGTCCAGCTCCTGCTGAATGTCCTCGGCGCTCAGGCTGGCGGTATCGGTCAGCAGCGGTATGGTCAGCAGGTCGTCCAGGCTGGCCGGGATGCGTCCCTTCAGCTCGTCCTGACGCGACTTCACGTTCACCTGGTGGTAGTGGGTGGCGTGCAGGGTGGCGGCGGTAGGCGACGGCACCCAGGCGGTGTTGGCGCCGGCCAGGGGATGGCCTATCTTCTGCTCCAGCATGTCGGCCATATTGTCGGGGATGGCCCACATGCCCTTGCCGATCTGGGCATGGCCCTGCAGGCCGGCGGCCAGGCCGACGTCCACGTTGTTGTTCTCGTAGGCCTGGATCCAGGCCTGCTGCTTCATAGCCCCCTTGCGCACCACGGGGCCGGCTTCCATGCTGGTGTGGATTTCATCGCCGGTGCGATCGAGGAAACCGGTGTTGATGAACACCACCCGCTCCCGGGCCTCGTGGATACAGGCCTTGAGGTTGGCGCTGGTACGGCGCTCCTCGTCCATGATGCCCACTTTCAGGGTATTCTTGGCCAGGCCCAGCACCGCTTCGATGCGGCCGAACAGCTCGCAGGCGAAGGCCACTTCTTCGGGGCCGTGCATCTTGGGCTTGACGATATAGACACTGCCGGTACGGGAGTTTCTGAACTGGCCGTTGCCCTTGAGATCGTGAATCGAAATAAGGCTGGTCACCAGGCCGTCGATGATGCCTTCGGGCACCTCGTTGCCGTCCTTGTCGAGCACGGCGTCGTTGGTCATCAGATGACCCACGTTGCGCACGAACAGCAGGCTGCGGCCGTGAAGGCTGAACGGCCGGCCCTGGGGATCCTGGTATTGACGGTCCGGATTGAGCCGGCGGGTAATCACCTGGTCGCCCTTTTTCACTTCTTCGGTCAGGGTGCCTTTCATCAGGCCCAGCCAGTTGCGGTAAACGCCGACCTTGTCTTCGGCGTCCACGGCGGCGACCGAGTCTTCGCAGTCCATGATGGTGGACAGGGCGGCTTCAACCAGCAGATCCTTGATGCCGGCCCTGTCGTCCTTGCCGACCATATGGTTGCGGTCGAACTGCAGCTCGATGTGCAGGCCATTGTTGCAAAGCAGCACGGCAGTGGGCTGGGCCGGATCGCCGTTGTAACCGGCGAACTTGCCGGCCTCGGCCAGGGTAGTGCTGCCACCGCTTGCCAGGCTTATCCGCAACTCGCCGTCGACCACCTGGTAGCCGGTGGCGTCGGCGTGGCTGCCGGCGGCCAGGGGGGCGGCCTGATCCAGCAGTTGTCGGCCCCAGGCCACTACCTTGGCGGCCCGGCGCGGGTTGAATGACTTGCCCTTTTCGGCGCCGTCGGTTTCGGGGATGGCGTCGCTGCCGTAGAGGGCGTCGTACAGGCTGCCCCAGCGGGCGTTGGCAGCATTCAGGGCATAACGGGCATTGTTGACCGGCACCACCAGTTGGGGACCGGCCAGGGTGGCCAGTTCGGCGTCCACGTTGGCGGTGGTGATGGTAAAGTCGTCAACAACCGGCAGCAGATAACCGATATCCACTAAAAACTGCTTGTAGGCGGCGGCGTCGAAAGGCTGACCGTTGTGAGTCCGGTGCCAATCGTCGATACGGGCCTGCAGTTGCTCCCGCTTGTCCAGCAGGGCGCGGTTTTTGGGGGCCAGGTCGTTGACGATCTGCTCCATGCCGGCCCAGAAGGCGGCAGGCTCTACGCCGGTGCCGGGGATGATTTCATTTACTACCAGATCATGAAGAACGGTAGCGACTTGTAAAGTGCCGAGGTGAATACGTTCCGTCATAGTTGCTTCTTCTAGTTGTCTGTTATGTGTAGACCGATTGTTGACCCTAACTGCTTGGGTGCCCCAGTTTACCCCGTGAAGTGACAAAGTGGCAAAGCACAAATGCAATATTTGGTCACAGGATCTTTACAAATTGTGCATAAAGACCCCATCATTTTGTCATAAAGATTGTCGAGCACACTTTTTGACCACACCGGAATGCCTGTTTTTACGCCATTTTGCCCTATACCACAAGCCTGCTCTCGGCGCTCCCCATACAAAGAAGCCCGCACTGGGCGGGCTTCGGTTGGCGGCGTGGCGCTTACTTCATGGTCGGCATGGAGAACTCGGCGCCCTGCTGAGGCTTGGACGGCCAGCGGCTGGTCACCGTCTTCATCCGGGTGTAGAAACGCACCCCGTCCGGGCCGTGCACATTGAGCGGGCCGAAGATGGAACGCTTCCAGCCGCCGAAGGAGTGGAACGCCATCGGCACCGGGATCGGCACGTTGACGCCCACCATGCCCGCCAGCACGTCCTGGCTGAACTGGCGGCCGGCGTGGCCGTCCCGGGTGAAGATGGCGGTGCCGTTGCCGTATTCGTGGCTGTTCACCAGTTCCAGGGCCGAGGCGTAATCGGGTACCCGCACCACCGCCAGCACCGGGCCGAAGATTTCCTCTTTGTAGATGGTCATCTCCGGGGTCACCCGATCGAACAAGGTGCCGCCGACGAAATAGCCTGCTTCATGGCCCGCCACTCTGAGGCCGCGGCCATCCACCACCAGCTCGGCGCCTTCGGCTTCGCCCTGGTCGATATACCCCACCACCTTGTCGCGATGCACCGCCGACACCAGCGGGCCCATGTCGTTTTCCTGGCCCTCGACCACGCCGGGACCGACGCGCAGGGCTTCCACCTGGGGCTTGAGTTTGGCGATCAGGCGATCGGCCACCTCGTCGCCCACCGCCACCGCCACGGAAATCGCCATACAGCGCTCGCCGGCGGCGCCGAAGGCCGCGCCCATCAGGGCGTTGGCGGCCAGGTCCAGATCGGCGTCGGGCATGATCACCGCGTGGTTCTTGGCACCGCCCAAGGCCTGGCAACGCTTGCCGTGGCTGCTGGCGGTGCTGTAGATGTATTCGGCGATGGGGGTGGAGCCGACGAAGCTCACCGCCTGGATGCGGTGGTCGGTCAGCAGCACGTCCACCGCTTCCTTGTCGCCGTGCACCACGTTGAACACACCGTCGGGCAGGCCCGCTTGCTTCAGCAACTGGGCCAGACGCACGCTGGTGGAAGGATCCTTCTCGGAGGGCTTCATCACGAAGGTGTTGCCGCAGGCGATGGACACCGGGAACATCCACATGGGCACCATGGCCGGGAAGTTGAACGGGGAGATACCGGCACAGACCCCGAGCGGCTGCATCAGCGAGTGGCTGTCGACCCCGGTGCCCACGTTGAGGGAGTGCTCGCCCTTGAGCAGGTGGGGAATGCCGCAGGCGAATTCCACCACTTCCAGGCCGCGGGTCAGCTCGCCCACGGCGTCGGAATAGACCTTGCCGTGCTCGTTGGAGATGAGGCGTGCCAGCTCGTCCATGTTCTCCTCAAGCAGAGCCTTGAATTTAAACAGGATGCGGGCGCGGCGCAGCGGGCTGGTACCGGCCCAGCGCGGGAAGGCCTTCTGGGCGGCGGCAATGGCGCCGCGCACCTCGTCCGCCGAGCTCAGCACCACCTCGCGGCTCTGCTCGCCGGTGGCCGGGTTGTAAACGGGCGCGGTACGGCCGCTGTGGCTTTCGGTGATCTCACCGCCGATAAAGTTCAGTACTTGTTCCATGCTAGGTTTCTCCGTTACAGCAGGCCGGCGTTACGGGCGAACGCGTGCAGATTGTTATAGCCCAGGGTGGCGTAGGTCAGGGGATGGGCGACGGACGGATCCTGTTCGGCCTCCACCACCAGCCAACCCTGGTAGTCATTGTCTTTCAGTACCTTAAACACCGCCGGATAGTCGACGCAGCCGTCACCGGGCACGGTGAAGGCGCCGTCCAGCACGGCGTTGAGGAAGCTGGCGTTGCGGTTGCGCGCTTCCTTCAGGATGTTGGCGCGGATGTCCTTGCAGTGCACATGATTGATGCGTCTGGCCCAGCGTTTGGCCACCGCCACCGGGGAGCCGCCGGCGTAGGTCATGTGGCCGGTATCGAGCAGCAGCCCCACTTCGGGGCCGGTGTGCTGCATCAGGGCATCCACCTCGGCTTCGGTTTCAATCACGGTGCCCATATGGTGGTGGTAGGCCAGCTGTACGCCCTGTGACAGGGTGTAACGGGCGAACTCGGTCAGTTTGGCGCCGTACTCTTCCCAACGCTCGGCGGGGAAGTGCGGACGCTCGCTCACCGGCTTGCTCTGGTCACCGTGGATGCAGCCGGTGACTTCGCAGAACACCATCACCTTGCAGCCCATGGCCTTGAGCAACTGGAGGTGCTCCTGCACCGCCTCGATTTCGTCTGCCACCGAGCGCTGCAGCAGGTAGCCGGAATACCAGCCGGAGACCAGCTCCAGCTCGTGGCGCTGCAGTATGGGCTTGAGCAGCTCGGGATCCCGGGGGAATTTGTGGCCCAGCTCGAAGCCGGCGAAACCGGCCTGCCTGCCTTCGGTCAGGCAGGTGGCGAGCGGGGTGTCGCCGCCCAGGCTCGGCAGATCGTCGTTGGTCCAGGTCAGGGGGTTGATGCCCAGTTTTACGCTCATGGTGTTCTCCAAAACTCGGTTCTCCCTGAAGCCAGATGTTTGACTGCTCCAGGTAACGGATAAAACTTGTGCCCCAGTGCCGGTCGGCCAAAGGGCCGACTCCGCCGACACGCTTCGGGACGTGACACTCGCTGTTTCAGCCTGCTGCGAACATTCACTGGATGTTCGGTCAGGCTGAAACTGCTCGTCACGGCGAGACAGGCTCGCCCCCTGTACGCTCGCACATGCCATCCCTGGCATGTGACGGTCGGCGGAGCCGCTCCCTTTGTCCTCCCCCAGGCAACGTCGTTGCCTGTCGGGTGCCGTCGTTTACAAATTCTGCTGCTGGCGGGCCTTGTAGGCCTCGTAGCGGGCGCGGGCTTCCTGCACCTGGCTGCGGGGCGACACTTCCGGCACCGCCACGTCCCACCAGGAGCCGCCCTCTTCGGTCACCACCAGGGCGTCGGTGTCCAGGGTCACCACATAGGTGATGTCCGAGGCCTTGGCCCGCGCCAGCGCCGCTTCCAGCTCCTTGATGTTGCCCACCTTCTCGCCTTTCGCACCCAGGGCGATGGCGTGGGCGGCAAAGTCGGTCTTGGGCGCGCCGCCGGCCACCGTGAGGCAGTCGTCCAGCATGTTGTTGAAGCCGGGGCCGCCGCAGAACTGCTGCAGCCGGTGGATGCAGCCGTAGCCGCGGTTGTCGAGCACCACCACTATCATCTTCCGGCCCAGCATCACCGAGGTGGCGATCTCCGAGTTCAGCATCAGGTAGGAGCCGTCCCCCACCATCACGAACACCTCGGACTCGGGTTTGGCCATCTTGACCCCCAGGCCGCCGGCGATTTCGTAGCCCATGCAGGAGTAGCCGTACTCCATGTGGTAGCCCTTGTGGTAACGGGTGCGCCACAGTTTCTGCAACTCGCCGGGCAGGCCGCCGGCGGCACAGACCACGATGTCCTGCTCCCCGGCGGCGCGGTTGACCGCCCCCACCACTTCCGCGTCGGTGGGAAGTTCGGTGCCGCGATCCGTGGTGGCCACGTCCTGGGCGTGCAGCCAGTGGGCGCGCAGCTCGGCGGCTTTTTCCACCCAGCGGCCCTCGGGCTGCCAGCCCTCGAGCCCGGCGACAAGCTTGGGCAGGGTCAGTTTGGCATCGCCCACCAGGGGCTGCGCCTTGTGCTTGTAGGCATCGAAGGAGCCGACGTTGATGGATATGATACGCGCATCCGGGTGATACATGGCGCGCGAGCCGGTGGCGAAGTCGCCGAGCCGGGTACCCACCGCCAGGATCAGGTCGCAGTCGGCGGCCAGGGCATTGGTCGAGGCCGCGCCGGTGACGCCGATGGAGCCCATGTTCTGGGCGTGATCCCAGGGCAGCGCGCCCTTGCCGGCCTGGGTCTCGCCCACCGGCAGATGGTATTTGCTCACCAGTTGCTCCAGCTCCTGGAGCGCGCCCGCGTAGTGCACCCCGCCCCCGGCGATCACCAGCGGCTTTTTGGCGGCCTTGATGAGTTCGAGCGCCTCGGCCAGCTCCACTTCGTCCGGGGCCTGGCGGCGCAGCCGGTGCACCTTCTCCTCGAACAGGTGCGCCGGGTAGTCGTAGGCCATGGTCTGCACGTCCTGGGGCAGCGCCAGGGTCACCGGGCCGCACTCCACCGGATCGGTCAGCACCCGCATCGCCTGGGGCAGCGAGGTCAGCAGTTGCTCGGGGCGGGTGATACGGTCGAAGAAGCGGCTCACCGGCTTGAAGCAGTCGTTGGAGGTGATGGTGTGATCGCTGAACACCTCCACCTGCTGCAGCACCGGATCCGGCTGGCGGGTGGCGAAGGTGTCACCCGGCAGGAACAGCACCGGCAAGCGGTTGACGTGAGCCACGGCGGCGGCGGTCACCATGTTGGTGGAGCCCGGGCCGGCGGAGGCGGTACAGGCCATCATGCGCCGGCGGTTGTGGGTCTTGGCGAAGGCGATGGCGGCGTGGGCCATGCCCTGCTCGTTGTGGGCCCGGTAGGTGGGCAACACGTCGCGCGCCTGGTACAACGCCTCGCCCACCCCGGCCACGTTGCCATGACCGAAGATGGCGAAGACCCCCTCGAACAGGGGAAGGATTTCCCCGTCGAGCTCCACTTTCTGGGCCGTCATAAACTTCACCAGGGCCTGGGCCATGGTCAGACGAAGGGTGTGGGACATCTTCATTCTCCTTGATGACGCTGACGCCAGAGGGCGATCAGATGATGGTAATTGCGTTTGATGGCTTCAATCAGACCCTGGTCGTCGAGCCGGCCGGCCAGCCAGTCGCGGCTGGGGGCGCCGAAGATGGTGCGGCCGATGGCAAAACCCTTGACCAGCGCCTTGCCGGCGGCGGCGTTGAAGCCGGCCTGCAGCTCGGCCTGGGGCGCATCCAGGCCCAGGATCACCACCCCATGGCAGTGCGGGTCGCGCTCGGTGACCACGGCGGTGACCTCGTCCCAGCCGGTGCTGGACAGCGGCGGCAGCTTCCACCAGTCGGGCTTGACGCCGAGGTTGTAGAAGCGCTTGATGGCACGCACGTAGAGCTCGTCGGTCTTGGGCATGTCCGCCGGCAGTATCACTTCCAGCAGCAGCTCGTGGCCGCTCTTGCAGCAGGCCTGGTACACCTCGGTGATCAGCCGCTCCTGCTCCAGGCGCAGCTCCACCTGATCTTCCGGATGGTAGAACACCAGGCACTTGACGATGTGCTCCAGCGGCCAGTCGATCAGCTGGCTGCCGATGTTGCCGTGCTCCAGGCGCAGCGGGCGCGAGCTCGGCAGCTCCAGGGGCCGGCCTATCCACCAGCCCTGGCCGGTGATCTCGTTGAGCACCGGCTGGCCGAAGGTGGTGTCCGCCAGTATGCCGGCACGGCCCTTGAGCCCGGCCTCTTCCGCCACCTGGCGGCCGGCCTTCAAGATCAGTTTTTTCAGCCGGGGGATCTCGCCGATATCCGCCCCCGCCTCGATGGCCATGTCCACGAACTGGCGACGGTGATCGAAGGCCAGGATGCACAGATCGTCCCACTCCCGATCCCGGGTGGTCACCCGGTGCAGGTGGTTGAGGCGCGCATCCAGATCCGGGCGCGGCACCGACTCGGCGCGGGACAGGTAGTCGTCCAGCTCTTCCTTGCTCGGCATGGCCGGGGCGCAACCGTGGCGGGACACCACCAGGGCACCGCAGGCGTTGGCGTAACGGCAGGCCTGCTCCCAGCCCTCGCCGTTGAGGTAGCCGCGCAGCAGGCCGGACATAAAGGCATCACCGGCGCCCAGCACGTTGAGCACTTCCACCTTGACCCCGTACACGGTCAGCCCTTCGTCCAGGGTGGCGGGAATGGCGCCCTCGAACACCGAGCAGCCGAGCGGGCCGCGCTTGCACACCAGGGCGGCGCCGCTCACCTCGCGCACCGCCCGCAGGGCGGCGACGGTGTCGGTGCTGCCGCCGGCGATATGGAATTCTTCCTCGGTGCCGACGATGACGTCGAACAAACCCAGCATCTGCTGCAGCTGTTCGGTGACGGCGGCGGACGGGATAAAGCGGGTCTCGCCGTCACCGCGGCTGGTCAGGCCCCAGAGCACCGGGCGGTAGTCGATGTCCAGCGCGGTTTTCACCCCGTGCCGGCGGGCGATCTCCAGCGCCTTGACCACGGCGGCGCGGGTGTCCGGATGCGACAGGTGGGTACCGGTGATGGCCAGGCACCTGGCCGAGGCGATGAACTCCTCGTCGATGTCTTGTGCCCGGATACCCATGTCGGCGCAGTTTTCCCGGAAGAAGATCAGCGGAAAGGTATCCTCGTCCTTGATGCCGAGCACCACCAGGCCGGTGAGCCGGTCCTTGTCGGTCTTGAGGTGGCTCACATCCACCCCCAGCCGGTCCAGCTCCTCGCGCAGGAAACGGCCCATGTGGTCGTCGCCCACCCGGGACAGCATGGCGGATTTCAGGCCCTGGCGGGCGGTGCCATAGGCCACGTTACCGCTGGAGCCCCCCAGGTATTTGGCGAAGCTGCCCATGTCTTCCAGGCGGGCGCCGATCTGCTGGCCGTACAGGTCGACGGCCACCCGCCCCAGGCAAATCACATCCAGGTGCTTTCGTGCTGACATTCTTAATCTCCTCCGGGACGGATCCCTCTTGGTCCTTTTTACTGAATTTCTTCCACATGGATCCACTGGCGGCGTTCGGCCGACAGGGCGATGGCGTCGAGTACCCGGGAGACCCTCCAGCCTTCCTCGAAATCGGGCCACAGGGGGCTGCCGGCGGCGATGCCGTCCACCAAATCGCGAATTTCCACGGTTTTCTGATCGTTAAAGCCGAAGCCATGGCCGGCGCTGATGCAGAAGGCCGCATAGTCCGGATGCTCCGGGCCCACCAGCAGGGTCTTGAAGCCCTGGCGGCCCTGGTCGTCGTCGTGCCGGTAGAGCTTGAGCTCGGCCATCCGTTCCTGGGTATAGCTGATGCAGCCCTTGGTGCCGGTGATCACGTAGCCGAGGCCCATCTTGCGGCCGCAGGCGATGCGCGAGGTCTCGATCTGGCCCATGACGCCGGATTCGAAGCGCAGCAGGGCGTGGGCCTGATCTTCGTTTTCCACCGGCAGCAGCCGGGACGGCTCGCGCGGGTCCGGGCGCTCGCCGATGATGGTCTGCATGTCGCCGCTCACGCTGGCTATCCGGGACCCCACCAGGTAGTGGGCCATGTTGATGATATGGGCGCCGAGATCCCCCAGGGCCCCCAGGCCGGCGCTGTCCTTGCGGCAGTGCCAGTCCAGCGGGGTAGCCGGGTTGGCCATGTAATCCTCATTATGGGTGCCGTAGAAGTGCACCACCTCGCCGATCTCCCCCCGCGCTATGATCTGGCGCGCCAGTTGGGTGGCGGGGTTTTTCATGTAGTTGAAGCCCACCAGGGTCTTGACCCCGGCCCGGCGGGCCGCGTCCACCATTTCGGCGGCGTCGCGGGTGGACAGCGCCAGCGGCTTTTCGGAATAGACGTGCTTGCCGTGGGCGATGGCGGCCAGGGCCATTTCCTTGTGCAGGAAGTTGGGGGCGCAGATGTCGACCACGTCGATGGCCGGGTCGGCCACCAGCTCGCGCCAGTCGCCGGTGGAACGGTTGAAGCCCAGGCTATCGGCCTGGCGGGCCGCCAGCTCAGGGGTCACCTCGGCCAGCATCTCCCGCACCAGTTGCCCCTTGAGCGGGAACACCACCGGAGCTTGGGCGTAGGCGATGGCGTGGCAGCGCCCGATATAACCGGTCCCGATCAGTCCCACACGTACTTGCTGCATCTTTAACACCTCGATTTCTGGCGCCAGGCTGGCTGTCATATTTCATTTGCTTATTTATACGAAACAATCATTTCACTATCAACCCATTGTGAAATATTTGTATGTAAATGTGATGCGACACGCACTTCTTAGCGCCTGTTGATGATCTGCAGTACTCGGCCAAAGCGCGCAGCTCCGCCGACACGCCGTGGGAGGAGTGCCCTTTGGCCGACAGACGACACCTCGTCATAGGCCATCGAAGCCTCCAATCCCGGGGGGGAAGGGGTCGCCTAAGTTTCAAACGGCGTGGTGCTCTGGCCCATCGCGCAGTTTAAACGTTGAGCAGCATGATGGTTCTTGGGGCGCGGGTGACCAGCCCGAGGATTCCCGCTGCGCGGGAAAGCAGGCGGGCCGCCTGCGCTCCACCAGCCAGGGGCCAATCTGCAAACATCGTTTTCCTACCGGCGAGAGTGACCGGAGGTGCGAAGGCATCGAAGGCTATCGAAAATCTTTTGCCCACTGAATCGATTAACCCAAGATGGAATATTTATTTCGGTGCGATATTTCATTTACACTGGAACACCAGCGCCGGCAACGGGCCGGATCACCCCAATAACAATACAGAGAGCCGCCATGCCAGCCCCCAGCACCTATTCCGAATTACAGGATCAGATCCGCAGCCGTTACGGCGAGCTCAGCAAGCGGCTGCAGCAGGTTGCCGCCTATGTGCTCGACAACACCAACAGCGTCGCCTTCGACACCGTGGCCATCATCGCCGAGCGGGCCGACGTGCCGCCTTCCACCCTGATCCGCTTCGCCAACGCCTTTGGCTACAGCGGCTTCAACGACATGAAGCAGGTGTTCCGCCGCCACCTGGTGGAGGAAACCGCCAACTACACCGACCGGGCACGGCTGTTCCGGGAGCTGGAAGACCAGGCCGCCCCCGAGCGGCCCGAGGAAATCCTCAACGAGTTCGCCCGGGCCAACGCCCAGGCCCTGCAGCAGCTGGCGGCCCAGACCTCGGCGGAGGATCTGAACCGCGCGGTGCAGGCCCTGGCCGAGGCGGAGAACATCTACGTCATCGGTCTGCGCCGCTCCTTCAGCGTGGCCACCTACCTCACCTATGCCCTGCGCCACCTCAACCGCCGCGCCTTCCTGATCGACGGCCTGGGCGGCATGTTCAGGGAGCAGCTGGAGCTGATCGGCCCCAGGGACGTGGTGGTGGCCATCAGCTTTTCGCCCTACGCCCAGGAAACCCTGGTGCTGACCGAAACCGCCGCCGGCGTGGGCGCCAGGCAGATCGCCATCACCGACAGCCAGGTCAGCCCGCTGGCCTCCTTCAGCGACATCTGCTTTGTGGTCAAGGAAGCCCAGGTGGACGCCTTCCGCTCCCAGTCCGCCAGCCTGTGCCTGGTGCAGAGCCTGGCGGTGTCCCTCGCCTTCCACGACGACGGAGAGAAAAACGATAAAAAAAAACGCGCTAACGCGCGTTTCTGAATGACAAGGGCCGCATGAGCGGCCCTGTGGCGGTGATTAGTCCAGCATGCTGTGAATGTCCTCGTCACTGGTATGGCGCACGTCCTTGCCCTTGACGAAGTAGATGATGTATTCGCAGATATGCTGCACCCTGTCCCCCACCCGCTCCAGGGAGCGGGCGCACCACAAGACGTTGAGCACATGGGGAATGGAGCGGGGATCCTCCATCATAAAGGTCATCAGCTCGCGGATAATGGACTCGTATTCCCGGTCCACCTTGTCGTCTTCCTTGTGCACCTCGATGGCCGCTTCCACGTCCATGCGGGCGAAGGCGTCCAGCGCCTCGTGCAGCATCTTGACGGTGCGCCGGCCCATGTTCTCCATCGACACCAGGGGCGGCTGTTTCTTGTTGGCGTTGTCCAGCAGCATTATGCCGATGCGCTTGCCCACGTCGCCGATGCGCTCCAGGTCGGTGATGGTCTTGATGATGGCCAGCACCAGGCGCAGGTCGGACGCCGCCGGCTGGCGCTTGGCGATAATGCGGGTGCATTCCTCGTCAATCTGCACTTCCAGGGCATTGACCTTGTGGTCGTTGGCCACGATCTGGCGGGCCAGATCCATATCCTGTTCATGAATGGCGGTAATGGCGTCGGTCAGTTGCTGCTCCACCAGGCCGCCCATCACCAGCACCTGGTTGAGCACCCCTTCCAGTTCGGCGTTGAACTGGCCGGAAATGTGTTTTTTCAGATTATGCTTGTCCATCCTTTCTGTGCTCCTTAACCGTAGCGCCCGGTAATGTAGTCTTCGGTCTTTTTCTTGCTGGGCGTGGTGAACAGGGTATTGGTATCGGTGTATTCGATCAATTCGCCCATATACATGAAGGCGGTGTGATCGGACACCCGCGCCGCCTGCTGCATGTTGTGGGTCACGATCACCACGGTGTACTGGGTCTTGAGGGTGTTGATCAGCTCTTCGATCACCAGGGTGGAAATGGGGTCCAGGGCCGAGGTCGGCTCATCGAGCAGCAACACTTCCGGCTCGATGGCGATGGCCCGGGCGATCACCAGCCGCTGCTGCTGGCCGCCGGACAGGCCGAAGGCGTTGTCGTGCAGCCGGTCCTTGACCTCATCCCACAGGGCGGCGCCGCGCAGGGAGCGCTCCACCGCCTCGTCCAGCCGGCGACGGTCGTTGATGCCCTGCAGGCGCAGGCCATAGACCACGTTTTCATAGATGGACTTGGGGAAGGGGTTGGGCCGCTGGAACACCATGCCCACCCGGCGGCGCAGGGCGGCCACATCCACCCCCTTGCCGTAGATGTTCTGGTTATGGAGCAGGATTTCCCCCTCGATACGGCAGCTGTCCACCAGATCGTTCATCCGGTTGATGCAGCGCAGCAGGGTGGACTTGCCGCAACCGGACGGGCCGATAAAAGCGGTGACCTGGCCCCGGGCGATCTTCATGTCGACGTTGAACAACGCCTGCTTGTCGCCGTAAAACAGGTTCAGATCGCGGATCTCGAGGGCGGTCTGCTCCTCGGTCAGGCGGCTCACATCCAGGGTGGCGTCCTGGTTCATGGTCGGTGCTACGTTAATCATCTCGTTACCTCAAAACAGTTGGCCGGCCCGATCAATGGTCGAGCGAGCGGAATTTTTCACGCAGGTGGTTGCGGATGCCGATGGCGGTCAGGTTGAGCCCCACTATCACCGTGACCAGCAGGAAGGAAGTCGCGTATACCAGGGGCCGCGCCGCCTCCACATTCGGGCTCTGGAAGCCCACATCATATATGTGGAAGCCCAGGTGCATGAACTTGCGTTCCACGTGCAGGTAGGGGAAGTTGCCGTCCACCGGCAGGTTGGGCGCCAGTTTCACCACCCCGACCAGCATCAGCGGCGCCACTTCGCCGGCGGCGCGGGCAATGGCCAGGATAAGACCGGTCATGATCGCCGGGCTGGCCATGGGGATGATGATGCGCCACAGGGTCTCCGCTTTGGTGGCGCCGAGCGCCAGCGAACCCTGGCGCACCGCGCTGGGAATACGCGACAGGCCTTCCTCGGTGGAGACGATCACCACCGGCAGGGTCAGTATCGCCAGGGTCAGCGCCGACCACAGCACCCCGGGCGAGCCGAAGGTGGGCGTGGGCAGGGCTTCCGGATAGAACAACCGGTCGAGGGAGCCGCCCAGCATGTACACGAAAAAGCCCAGGCCGAACACACCGTAGACGATGGACGGCACCCCCGCCAGGTTGATCACCGCAATGCGGATGATTTTGGTCAGGCTGTTCTTGCCCGCGTACTCATGCAGGTAGATGGCGGCCACCACCCCCAGGGGGGTGACGATGATGGCCATCAGGATCACCATGAAGACGGTGCCGAAAATGGCCGGGAAGACACCGCCCTCGGTGTTGGCCTCCCGCGGCTCGCCGGTGATGAACTTGCCCATCTGCTTGAACCAGTGGCCGACCTTGGCCGCCAGGCCCATGTCGTTGGGCCAGGCCACGTCGAGGATTTCGCCAAGCGACAGGGTCACTTCCTGGCCGCGCATGTCGCGGATCACCACGCTGTCGCGGCGGGCCTGATCCCGCAATTCGAACAACTCTTTTTCCAGCACCAGGTAATCGGCTCGCAGTTGCTGCTCTCTGGCCTGGATATCGGCCAGGGCGGCGGCGGTCAGCTCGCCGTCCATGTCCAGCCGGCGCTGTTTGAGACGCAGCTTCTCCAGTTCGAAGTTGATGCTGCCAATGGCGCCGCGCTGCAGACTCTTCATCTGGTCGTTGAGTTCGAGCACCCGCTCGATACGGCTTTGCAGTTGCTCGCGCACCTCGCCGCCCTGGGCCCGGTCGCCTTCCAGCACCCGTTCCACATAACCGTAGAAATTGCCGTGGTTGGACCGTTCAATCACCGCCAGGTCCGCCGGTATGTCCCGGGACAGGATGTCGGTTTCCAGCAGCCAGCGGAAATCGAGCGGCACGAATTCCCGGTTGCCGGTTTTCACCAGGTAGCGGGTCAGGGTGTCCTCGGTCACGCCTTCCAGGGTCAGCCCGGCGCCGCGCAGCTGGGCCACGGGCACCTCCTCCCGGTCGTGGATTTCGCCGATGACGGTATAGCGCTCGCCCTCGGCCGAGGTCAGCTGCCATTCATAGATGGTGTGCGGCCAGAAGTAGGTGAGGCCGCGCCAGCCGATCAACAGCAGCAGGCCGAGTACCGCCACCAGGCTGAGGCTGACCGCCCCGCCGGTCATCCAGATCCAGGGCGCCCCTGATTTGAACCATTTACTCATGAGTCGTCTCGCCCCTTACATTGAGCTGTATTTGTCACGCAGCCGCTGGCGAACGAATTCCGCGACCGTGTTGAACAGGAAGGTGAATACAAAGAGCACGAAGGCCGCCAGGAACAGCACCCGGTAGTGGGAGCTGTTCACTTCCGCTTCCGGCATTTCCACCGCGATGTTGGCGGCCAGGGTACGCATGCCGTTGAAGATGCTGAAATCCATCACCGGGGTGTTGCCGGTGGCCATCAGTACTATCATGGTCTCGCCCACGGCGCGGCCCAGGCCCATCATCACCGCCGAGAAAATGCCGGGGCTGGCGGTCAGCATCACCACCCGGGTCAGGGTCTGCCAGGGCGTGGCGCCCAGGGCCAGGGAACCGTTGGTCAGGTGCTTGGGCACCGAGAACACGGCGTCCTCGGCGATGGAGAAGATGGTGGGAACCACCGCAAAGCCCATGGCAATGCCCACCACCAGGGAGTTGCGCTGGTCGAAACCAATGCCGAGTTCGTTGGTAAGGAAGCTCCTGGCGTTGCCGCCGAAGAACATGTTTTCCACCGCCGGGCTGAAGGCAAACGAGGCCCAGCCCACCAGCACCACCACCGGCAGCAGCAGCACGCTTTGCCAGCCTTCCGGCACTGTGTTCTTGATGGCCTTCGGCAGATGATGCCAGGCAAAGGCGGTCAGCAGCACCGACAGGGGCAGCAGCACCAGCAGGATAACGATGCCCGGCAGGTGGGTTTCAATCAGCGGCGCCAGCCAGAGCCCGGCCAAAAAGCCGAGGATAACGGTGGGCAGCGCCTCCATGATCTCCACGGTCGGCTTGACCACCTTGCGCAGTCCCGGCGACATGAAATAGGCGGTATAGACGGCACCCGCAATGGCGATGGGCACCGCGAACAGCAGGGCGTAGAAGGCCGCCTTGAGGGTACCGAAGGAGATGGGCACCAGGCTCAGCTTGGCCTCGAAATCGCTGCTGCCGGAGGTGGACTGCCACACGTACTGAGGCTCGGGATAGCCTTCGTACCAGACCTTGGTCCACATTGCCTTCCAGGTCACTTCCGGGTGTTCGTTTTCCACATGGAAGGTCGACAGGCGATCGCCCTCGGCGATCAGCAACAGGTTATTGCGCGGCGACATGGCCAGGGCGGACACCGCCTCACCGGCCAGTTGCTCGGAGAACAGCCGGGAGCCGCCGGTGGTGTGGAAGATATCCAGGCTGCCGTTGGCGGACACGGTCACGAAGCCCTTGCGGTTGATTTCGTTGGCGATGCGGGTCACCTGGCCCTGGGCGCGGAATTCGCGGATGAAGGTAAATTCGCGCTTGCCATCCCTGGCCACTTCGAACCACTGGGACACCACGCCGTTGTCGTTGCCCACCAGCAGCGAGTTGCCGCCGGCCAGCAGGCTCATGGTGCTGATGTCGGCGCCCTGGGCGTTCATCGGGATCACCGAACGCAACCGGACCTTGTCGATGTTGCGTACGTCATACACCGATACCTCGTTGCCGCTGCGCACGAACATAAAGCGCAGGTTGGGCGTCAGCAACACCTGGTCGACTCTGGCCGGCAGGCTGGGAATGGCCACCTGGGTGGGGACCAGCTCCAGCTCGCCGGTCAGGAAGTTTTCCTTGCCGGCAAAGCGGGTCAGCACCGCCTCGCCGTCGTCGGTCACCGCCGCCGCCAGCACATCCTCGCTGCCCGCAGCAAAGCTCAGGTAACGCAGGGCACGGCCCTCGCCGTCCACCTGCAGGGGCGTGCGCCCGAACGGATAAATCACCTCCGGGGTGATGGTTCTGATGTTGTCCGGATAGCTGACATTGAACTTGGGTGCCAGCACCTGGATGCTGCCGTCCTCGAAACCGTAGGCCACCATGGCCCGGGTGTCGCTGGCCGCCGCCGCCGTCACACGGCCTTCCACCGCCACCGACTGCAGCCGTTCACCCTGGCGGGGAAGGGAATAAAAATGGATATCGCCCTGCTCGCTGAAGTGGTAGACCAGCTCATTCTGCTCTTCCACGCCCAGCAACAGCTGGCCGCCGTCGCCGGCCAGGCTGATCTGCTGGCCCGGCTCGACGCGGGCGCCGTCGAAGATGGGTTTCACCACATATAACAGGTAAAAGAAGATCAGCAGCAAAGCCACCAGCACTATGATACCGCCGGTGGTCACGCCTATCTGGGCGAGCCGGTCTTTCAGCCAGCGGCTGCGGCTGCCCGACAGCGCTATGGTTTGGGTTTCGGTCGACATCAGTCACCTCGGTCGATGGTCAGTTGCCCGCATTATATGGCGAAGAAATGACAGTTTTGTTACACCCCGCTGTCACACTAAGAGCTCTGTAAAAACGCCCGGAAAGGTGTATCTTGAACAGGAGACAGCCCGACACTTCAAGGAGAGAACCCATGAAAACACTGGTCGCCACCCTTATCGGCCCCGACAAAACCGGCCTGGTCAAACAACTGGCCACCCTGATCCGCCAGCATCACGGCAGTTGGCAGGGCAGCGCCATGAGCGAACTGGCGGGTCATTTCGCCGGTATCGTCGAAATCCGCGTGCCCGAGGAGCACAGCGAGGCCCTGAGCCAGGCCCTGCGCAAGCTGCCCGACTTCCAGGTGCAACTGGTCGAGGGCAACAGCCCCGCCCCCCAGGGCCAGCACCTGACCCTGACCGTCACCGCCAACGATCGCCTCGGCATCGTCGACGAGGTCACCGAGGTGCTCAACGGCCTCAATATCAGCGTCAAGACCCTGAAAACCGACAGCCACCCGGCCCCGATTACCGGCATCATGCTGTTCGAGGCCACCAGCACCCTGACCCTGCCCCACGGCCAGACCCTGGCCGACCTGCAGACCCGTCTCGAAGCCCTGAGCGACGACCTGGTGGTGGATATAGAGCCGACCTGAGCCGTCACAAAAACGTCATAAAACTCTGTCATAAAAGTGGCCTAAAACTGACATATCCCGGTTGACAGGAATAATAATGAGCACGGACAAGTGGTACCTGGAAAAAGAACTGAGCTGGCTGTCATTTAATGAAAGGGTGTTGCAGGAGGCGATGGACAAGAGCGTCCCCCTGGTGGAACGGGTGCGCTTTCTCGGCATCTTTTCCAACAACCAGGACGAGTTCTTCAAGGTCCGGGTCTCCGACGTCAAGCGCCAGGTGATGATAGACGCGGATCAGGGCAAGACCAACGGTGCCGCCTCCCTGCTCAGAAACATCCAGCAAAAGGTGATAGGCCTGGCCAACACCTTCGACGAAGCCTACAAGGACTTGATCGTTACCCTGGCCCGGCAGAACATCTTCCTGCTCAACGAATCCCAGCTCAGCCCCGAGCAGGAAAGCTGGATTAAGCGCTATTTCGAAAACGAGGTCAGGGCCTACCTCTCCCCCATTATCCTGCGCGCCGAAATCGACCCGGTGCGCTTTCTCAAGGACGAATACACCTACCTGTGCGTGGGCATGATACGGGACGAAGAGCGCCACTACGCCCTGGTGGAAATCCCCACCGACGTGCTGCCCCGTTTCGTGGTGCTGCCGCCGGGCAAGAGCCGGCGCAAGAAAAGCCTCATCATCATGGACAACGTGATCCGGCTGTGCCTGAACGAACTGTTCGCCGGCTTCTTCGAGTACGAGGACATCCACGCCTATTCCTTCAAGATGACCCGGGATGCGGAATACGACCTGTCCGACCAGCTCGACCAGAGCCTGCTCGAAAAAATGAGCGACGGCCTCAAGCAGCGGCTTACCGCCCTGCCGGTGCGCTTTGTGCACGATCGGGAAATGCCGCCGGAAATGGTGCAGACCCTGGTGCGCAAGCTCAAAATCCAGGGCCACGACGCCGTCATGTCCGGCGGGCGCTACCACAACTTCAAGGATTTCATCGGTTTTCCCAACGTCGGGCGCAAGCATCTGGTGAACAGGCCGCTGCCGCCGCTCAAGTGCCGGGAATTCCAGGACAGCCCCTCTTCCTTCGACGCCATCCGCCGGCGCGACATCCTACTGTATTTTCCCTACCACAGCTTCAGCCACGTCACCGAATTCGTGCGCCAGGCCTCCTTCGACCCGGCGGTACTCAGCATCAAGATGAACGTCTACCGGGTAGCCTCATTGTCGCGCATCATGTATTCGCTGATGGACGCGGCCAACAACGGCAAGAAGGTCACCGTGGTAATCGAGCTGCGCGCCCGTTTCGACGAGGCGGCCAACATCGAATGGGCCAAGCTGCTCACCGAGGCCGGCATCATGGTGGAGTTTGGGGTGCCCAGCCTCAAGGTGCATTCCAAGCTGTGCCTGGTCACCCGCCGGGAGGGCGATCAACTGGTGCAGTATGCTCATGTGGGCACCGGCAACTTCAACGAAAAAACCGCCAACATCTACACCGATTTTTCGCTGCTCACCGCCAACCCCGACATCACCAATGAAGTGGCGGCGGTATTCGACTTTATCCGCCAGCCCTACCGCAGGGTCAAGTTCAACCACCTGCTGGTGTCGCCGCTCAATTCCCGGCGCGGCCTCTACAGCATGATCGACGCCGAAATCGCCAATGCCCGCCAGGGGCTGCCGGCGGGACTGACCCTCAAACTCAACAACCTGGTGGACAAGGGGCTGATCAACCGGCTTTACGGCGCCAGCCAGGCGGGGGTGAAAATCGACCTGATCGTGCGCGGCATGTGTTCCCTGGTGCCCGGGGTGCCCGAGGTAAGCGACAATATCCGCGCCATCAGCATAGTGGATCGCTTCCTCGAGCACCCCAGGGTGATGGTATTCCACAACAACGGCCAGCCCAGGGTGTACATTTCCTCCGCCGACTGGATGACCCGTAACCTCGATTTTCGGGTGGAAGTGGCCATCCCCATCCTGGATCCGGTACTGCGCCAGCGCATCATCGATATCCTCGAGATCCAGCTCAACGACACTACCAAGGCCCGCATCATCGACGCCGAGCAAAGCAATCGCTATGTCGACCGGGGCAACCGGCGTAAAATCCGCTCCCAGACCGCCACTTACGATTATCTGAAAGCCCTGGAGGGATAAGCCCGCATGACCGATCAGTACGTTGCCACCATCGACCTTGGCTCCAACAGTTTCCATATGGTGATCGCCCGCTACCATGGCGACAGCCTGCGCATCGTCGACCGCCTCAAGCAGCGGGTGCGCCTGGCCGACGGCCTGGACGACGAACAGCGCCTGAGCAGGGAAGCCATGGAGCGCGGGCTCGATTGCCTGCGCCTGTTCGGGGAGCGGCTGCGCGGCTTTCATGCCACCCAGGTGCGGGTGGCGGGAACCTACACCCTGCGCGAGGCGGTTAATGCCCAGGACTTCGTGCGCCAGGCCCAGCAGGTGCTAGGATTTCCCATCGATATCATCAGCGGCAACGAAGAAGCGCGCCTGATCTACCAGGGCGTGGCCCATACCCAGCACACCCAGGGCCAGGTACTGGTGATCGACATCGGCGGCGGCAGCACGGAACTGATCATCGGCGAGGACTTCGACTGCCGGCAGGTATCCAGCCGCAGCATGGGCTGCGTCAGCTTTACCCGCAAATACTTCGCCGACGGAGAGCTGAGCGAAACACGCTTCGAACAGGCGATCGAGGCCGCCGAATACCAGCTGGTGCCGGTGCTGGGCCGCTATCTGGGGCTGGGCTGGGGTCAGGTGCTGGGCAGTTCCGGCACCATCAAGACCCTGCTGGAAATGTGCAGCGCCGCCACTCATGAACCGGTGATCGACCTGCCCGGACTGCTTCATATCAAGAGCCAGCTGATCAAGGCCGGCCATATCGACAAGGCGGACATCGCCGGCCTGAGCGAGGAACGCAAACCCTTGATCGCCGCCGGCCTGTCGATCCTGCTCGGCATTTTCCGCAGCTTCAACCTGGATAAAATGGGCTTTTCCGACGGTGCCCTGCGTGAAGGCCTGCTGCACGCCTTTTTCGGCCGGGTCAAGCACCACGACATCCAGCTCAACACCCTGCAGGCCCTGAGCCGGGAATACGGGATAGATCAGCGCCAGGCCAGCCGGGTAAGGGACACCGCCCAGCAGCTGTTTGCCCAGGTAGCCGACGCCTGGGGGCTGGATCAGGGCTTTGGCGACCTGCTGGGCGATGCCGCCCGGCTGCACGAAATCGGCCTGCACATCAATTTTACCGGCGTGCACCGCCATTCCGCCTATATCCTCGGCAACACCGACCTGCCGGGCTTTACCCAGGAAGAGCAAAAGGCCCTGGCGGCCATGGTGCGCTTTCATCGCAAGGCGCTCAAGCTCAGCGAACTGGAGCCACTCAACTACCTGCCGGAGCAGCAGCTGTGGCGCCTGGTACGGCTGCTGCGGCTGGCGGTGGCGTTGAACCGCCGCCGCCAGGACGGGGTGCTGCCGTCCCTCGAACTCGGCCTTGGGCCCGACGACGAACTACGCCTGAGCTTGCCAGCCGGCTGGTGCGACCGCAACCACCTGCTGCTCACCACCCTGGAGCGGGAGCAGGCCTATCAGGCCAAGGTGGGCTGGAAGCTGACGCTGATAGCTGATAGCTGATAGCTGATAGCCTGACTCTTAGTCACAAGTCCGACTGTCTGATTCAGCGCAGAGAAGAGGCAGCAGGGCTACCTCCGCCGACACGCCGCAAGTACATCCATGTAGGCTCGCACATGCCATCCCTGGCATGTGACGGTCGGCGGAGGCCATCCCTGTTGCCTCTTTCAAGCCCCGACGCCGTTTGAAGATGGTGCCAGCAGGCGGCATCGGGGCGACAGAGAGGACAAAGGGCGCGGCTCCGCCGGCCCTCCGCGCCAGGGAGGGCGCGGCGGAGCCCCCAGGGAGGGGTTTACGGCGTGCCGGAGGAGCTGTGCGCTTTGGCCGATGTTTTGCTGATCTAAAGTCAATAAAAACTTGTGACTAAAAGCCAGGCTGATAGCTGATAAGAGGCTGACGGTTATTGCCCGGCCGCCTGCTTCCTGGCGGCCTTTTTCTCCGCCCGGCGACGCTGGAAAAAACGGCTGAGCTGGCTTGAACAGGCCTCGGCCAGCACCCCGGGAAGCCAGACCACCTGATGGTTGAGGCCTGGGGTAGCCAGCAGCTTCAGCACCGAGTCCACGGCGCCGGTCTTGGCGTCAAAGGCGCCGTACACCAGCCGCCGGATACGGCTGTGCACCATGGCCCCGGCGCACATCATGCACGGCTCCAGGGTCACATAAAGGGTACAATCGAGCAGCCGGTAGTTGCCGAGGGTCAGGCCGGCCTCCCGCAGTGCCATGATCTCCGCATGGGCGGTAGCATCGTGGCTGCCGATGGAACGGTTCCAGCCCTCGCCGATACAACGTCCCTGGTGCACCACCAGGGCACCGACCGGTACCTCGCCTTCCCGCTCGGCCTGCTCCGCCAGGGCCATAGCCCGGCGCATCCAGTATTCGTCTTGTTCGTTCATTACCGCCTCCGTTGGCGGCGTATTATGGCAAAAGCCACCCCGGCTGCAAGCCGGGACGGCTCCGGCGGATAGCGCCGGCGGGAAAATGCCGAAAAAAACGCAACAATGCCGAAGAAAGCGCCAAACGCGCCTAAATCTGCAAAAAGAGGCTTGCAGCAAACCGGCCGCCTCTATATAGTTGGCCCCACTTCGGCGTGTAGCGCAGCCTGGTAGCGCACTGTCATGGGGTGTCAGGGGTCGGAGGTTCAAATCCTCTCACGCCGACCAAAATACCCTAAAAAAGCCCACCTCATGGTGGGCTTTTTGCTGTGTGTCATTCCCATGCCGGACGGCACGCTCAGGGCTGGTATTCCATCAGGATCACCGGCACCGGCTGGCCGCGTCGTTCGAGCTGGCGCGGCGCCAGGGCGACAAACCCCATGGCCTCGAAAAAGGGCCGGGCGGTAATGCTGGCCTCGCAATAGAGCCGGGACAGGCCGCGGGAGGCGGCCTCGGCCTTGAGCCGTTGCATCAGCGCCCGGCCAATGCCTTCCCCCTGATGGGCATGGTGCACATAGAACAGATCAATGCGCCCGTCCTCGCTCAGCTCGGCAAACCCCAGCAGCCGCTTACCCTCCATCGCCACCAGCGGCCGGGTGCGGATGAAACGGCTGACCCAGCGCGGCTCGTCGTATTCATCAGGAGCCCATACCGCCAGCTCGCTTTCGCTGTAATCGGCCTGGTTGATAAGATGCACGGTTTCGTGAAACAGCCGCCAGATGCTGCCTGTTTCACCACTGCGGATCTTCCTGATTTCCATAATGACTCCCGACCTCGACGTTGGCCTATTCTAGCCATAGTTCCGGCCAATAAAAAAGCGGCTTGATCGCCGCCTTGTCATATTTCTCGTCTTCATCCGGCCGGGGATCACTCCGTTGCGTGGCGCGGCAACCGGGTCGACATCAACGCTGCCAGCAGAATAAAGCCGCCCGATACCCAAAGACAGGCCTCCAGGCCGTATTGCTGATACACCCAGCCCGACAGCACTGTGCCCAGCAGCCGGCCCATGGCGTTGGCCATGTAGTAGAAGCCCACGTCGAGGGATACCCCGTCCGCGCCCGCATAGCTGACGATAAGATAGCTGTGCAGGGAGGAGTTGATCGCAAACAGAACGCCGAACACCAGCAACCCGGCCACCAGGCTGGCCGCCGGATAAAGACCGGCCTGCAGCGCCAGGGCAATGGCCCAGGGCACCAGCGCCAGGGGCAGCGCCCAGCCCAGGGCATGGCGGCCGTCCGGCACCTGTCCCCGTTGCCGGCCGGTCAGCCGTGGCGCCAGGCCCTGCACCAGGCCGTAGCCGATCACCCACAGCGCCAGAAAACTGCCCACCCAGCCGTGATCCCAGCCCAGGCGGGACGCCAGATACACCGGCAGGGCCACCACAAACCAGACATCACGGGCCCCGAACAGGAACATTCTCGCCGCCGACAGGGCATTGATGGCCGGGCTTTTGGAAAAGATCTCCCGGAACTTGGGTTTGTGCTTGGCCCGTCCCAGATCCCGCTTCAGGCTGAGCACGCTGAACAGCCAGACCAGGGCCAGGCCCAGGGCCATCAGCAACACGGCGGCGCGAAAGCCCGCCAGGCTCAGCAAGGCACCGCCCAGGAAGAAACCACAGCCCTTGAGCGCATTCTTGGAGCCGGTGAGCAGGGCCACCCACTGGTACAGTTGACCCTGGGCGTCGGCCGGCACCAACAGCTTAATCGAGCTCTTGGCGCTCATTTTGTTGAGATCCTTGGCCACCCCCGACAGGGCCTGGGCCGCCATCACCCAGAGCACGGTCAGCCATGCCGCCGGCACCAACAACATGGCCAGGGCCAGCACCTGCAACGCCAGGCCGATGTTCATGGTCTTGTTAAGGCCCAGATGGGCGCCGAGCCAACCGCCTACCAGGTTGGTGATGACCCCGAACACCTCATAGAACAAAAACAGCAGGGCAATCTCCAACGGGCTGTAGCCCAGCCCGTGGAAATGGAGCACCACCAGCATGCGCAGGGCGCCGTCGGTGAGGGTAAAAGCCCAGTAGTTGCCGGTGACGATCAGGTACTGCCTGATCTCGGGCGGGAGGGCGGCCAGCCGGTGCATCCACATCGTCCGCGCCTCAGGCCTGGTCAATCCGGCCCACCTTGCGCATCAGCTCGGCGGTGCGGTTGGCGTAACCCCATTCGTTGTCGTACCAGGCATACAGCTTCACCTGGGTGCCGTTGACCACCATGGTGGACAGGGCGTCAATGATGCTGGAGCGCGGATCCGTCTTGTAGTCCACCGACACCAGGGGCCGCTCCTCGTAACCGAGGATGCCGGCCAGCTCACCTTCCGCCGCCGCCTTGAGCAGGGCGTTCACCTCCGCTTCCGTGGTGGCCCGTTCCACCTCGAACACGCAGTCGGTGAGCGAGGCGTTGGCCAGGGGCACCCGCACCGCGTGGCCGTTAAGCTTGCCCTTCAGTTCCGGGAAGATATGGGTGATGGCGGTAGCCGAGCCGGTGGTGGTGGGGATCAGGCTCTGGCCGCAGGCCCGGGCCCGGCGCAGATCCTGGTGGGGCGCGTCCAGTATGGTCTGGGTGTTGGTGATGTCGTGGATGGTGGTCATGGAGCCGTGTTTGATGCCCAGTTGCTCGTGAACAACCTTGACCACGGGCGCCAGGCAGTTGGTGGTGCAGGAGGCGGCGGTGACGATGGGGTGCAGCGCCGGGTCATAGAGGTGATCGTTCACCCCCATCACCACGTTGAGCACGCCCTCCTCCTTCACCGGCGCAGTCACCACCACCCGCTTCACCCCCTGATCCAGGTAGGCCTGCAGCTGGGCCTTGCTCTTCATCTTGCCGGAGGCTTCGATCACCACGTCGCAGCCGGACCAGTCGGTGTCGGCGATGGCCTTGTTGCGGGTGCAGGCGATACGCCGGTTGCCGACGATCATCAGGTCCCCTTCGGCCCGGGCCTCCCGGGTCCAGCGGCCGTGCACCGAGTCGAAGGTAATAAGGTGCGCCAGGGTGGCGGCGTCGCCGGCCGGATCGTTGATCTGCACGAACTCCACGTCGTCCCATGCCCAGGCCGCGCGCAGCGCCAGCCGTCCCATGCGGCCGAAGCCGTTAATTCCTACCTTGATGGTCATTGGGTCTGTCTCCCTCTTTCAATATATTTTGTACCAGCCCGGGCCTTATCCGGCCTGGCCTTCCAGCGCTTCGACATAGCTACGGTGGGCCGGCAGGCACAGCGCCCTGGGCCGCAGCGCCTGCACCCGTTGCACCGCCTCATCCGGCGGCACCTCCAGGGCCTGCAAAATAATGGCGGCCATCAGACCGGTGCGGCCCGAGCCCCCCTTGCAGTGAATGGCCACATCCCGGCCTTGGGCCAGCAGCGCCAGCACCTGGTCACGTGCCTCAAGCCAGGCCTGCTCGAAGGCGGCTTCGGGGCCGGCGTCGTCTTCCACCGGCAGGTGGAACCAAGAAAGCTCCAGCGCCTCGCACAGGGCCGGCATGGCGGTAACCCGGTTATTTTCCATTTCCTCCCCGGGCATCAGGGTCAGCACGGCGGCGGCACCGGCGTCACGTAATTGCGTCAGCGAGGCATCCAGGGATGCTTCCTTGGTGCCCGGACAGGGGGTGAGGATCAGCCGGCCCCGGCCTTCGCCAAGAACAAGGTAATCAAAAGGGTGTTGCGACATCGTCTTTCCTTGGTTGGGTTGCAGTTCAGTCAAACCAGTGCCGGGTACGGTTGGCGATGGCCACCAGCGACAGCATCACCGGCACTTCCACCAGCACCCCCACCACGGTGGCGAGGGCCGCCCCCGAGTGCAGCCCGAACAGGGAAATGGCCACCGCCACCGCCAGTTCGAAAAAATTGGAGGTACCAATCATGCAGGCCGGGGCGGCGATATTGTGAGGCAGCCTCATCACCTTGGCGGCACCGTAGGCGATGGCGAAGATGCCGTAGGTCTGGATCAGCAGCGGTATGGCGATCAACACTATGGTCTGGGGCTGGGACAGTATGGTGGGCGCCTGGAAGCCGAACAGCAGCACCACTGTGGCCAGCAGGCCCGCCACCGACAGCGGCTTGATGCGCTGAATAAACTGTTGCAGTTGCTGGCCATCGCCACGGGCCTCCAGCCGCCGGCGGGTATAGACGCCACCCAGCAGTGGCAGCACCACATACAGCAGCACCGACCACAGCAGGGTATCCCAGGGCACGACGATATCGCTTACCCCCAGCAGGAAGGCGGCGATGGGGGCGAAGGCGAACACCATAATGAGATCGTTCACCGACACCTGCACCAGGGTGTAATTGGGATCGCCCTTGGTCAGTTGACTCCACACGAATACCATGGCGGTACAGGGTGCCACTCCCAGCAGAATCATGCCGGCGATGTATTCCCCGGCACTTTGCGGATCGACCCAGTCGGCGAACAGTACCCGGAAAAACAGCCAGCCCAGGGCCGCCATGGTGAAGGGCTTGATCAGCCAGTTGATCACCAGGGTCAGCAGCAGGCCTTTGGGCTTCTTGCCCACGTCCTTGATGGCGGAAAAGTCGATCTGCACCATCATGGGATAGATCATCACCCAGATGCACAGGGCCACCACCAGGTTGACGTGGGCGAATTCCAGACCCGCCACCAGGGCAAAGCCGTCCGGCAGCAGACTCCCCAGGGTGACGCCGGCAAGGATGCACAGGCCGACCCACAGCGACAGGTAACGCTCGAATAGTCCCATCTCTTAACGACCTTATGGTTGGTTTATATGGATTGTTGATTAACCCGGGCGGACAGCTGCTCGGCGCTTTCCACCCGCTCCGAATAACGATCCACCAGGTAGTCCGCCCGGCCGCGGGTGAGCAGGGTGAACTTCATCAGCTCTTCCATTACATCCACCACCCGCCGGTAATAGGCAGAGGGCTTCATTCGCCCGGCCTCATCGAATTCCAGAAAGGCTTTGGGTACCGACGACTGGTTGGGGATGGTGATCATCCGCATCCAGCGGCCCAGCACCCGCAACTGGTTGACGGTATTGAAGGATTGGGAGCCGCCGCACACCTGCATCAGTGCCAGGGTCTTGCCCTGGGTTGGCCGGAGGGCGCCGCTGGACAGGGGCAGCCAGTCAACCTGGGCCTTCATCACCGCTGTCATGGCGCCGTGGCGTTCGGGAGAACACCACACCTGGCCTTCGGACCAGTCCGCCAGTTCGCGCAGCTCCCGCACCTTGGGATGGTCGTCGTCGCAATCATCGGGCAGGGGCAGGCCGGCGGGATTGAAAATGCGGGTCTCAGCGCCCATCAGCCGCAGCAGCCGGGCCGCCTCCTCCACCAGCAGCCGGCTGTAGGAGCGGTCACGCAGCGAGCCATAGAGCAGCAGGATACGGGGCGGCGGAGCCCCCTCCTCTGCGCCCAGTTCGGCGAGGACGGGCAGCCGGAAGGCATCGAGGTCGAGGTTGGGCAAATCCTGGCTCATGGTATTTTTCCGTTGTAACGGTCGAAGTTAGGAGGCTACATATATGAACATCATAATATATGAAAAAACAGATAACATAAAAATAAAAAAAGCCCCGAGTTGTGCCGGGGCCAAATTCAATGACGGAAGCTGCCGGGATTACTTCAGGCCCAGCTTGGCCAGGTCGGCTTCGACCACGGCGGCAGGTACCGGCACATAGCCGTCCTTGTCCACGATTTCCTGGCCCTGCTTGGACAGCATCAGCTTGATGAACTCGGCTTCCATCGGCCCCAGGGGCTCGTTGGGGTGCTTGTTCACATAAACGTACAGGAAGCGGGACAGCGGGTAATCGCCGCTGATGGCGTTCTCGGCATTGGCTTCCACGAAGTCGGTGGAGCCGGCTTCGGCCAGGGGCACGGCGCGCACACTGGAGGTGCTGTAGCCCAGTCCGGAATAACCGATGGCGTTCAGGGAAGAGGACACGGACTGCACCACGGAGGCGGAGCCGGGCTGCTCGTTCACATTGTTCTTGAAGTCACCCTTGCACAGGGCTTCGTCTTTAAAGTAGCCGTAGGTGCCGGATACGGAGTTGCGGCCGTACAGCTGGATATCGCGGTTGCTCCAGTCGCCGGACAGGCCGGTCTGGCCCCACTTGGTGATCTGCTCGGCCATGCCGCAGGCCAGGGTGCTGGAGAAGATGGCGTCAACCTGGTCGATGCTCAGGCCCTCGATGGGGTTGTCCTTGTGTACGAACACCGCCAGGGCATCGATGGCAACCCGGATCGGGGTCGGTTTGTAGCCGTAGCGCTTTTCAAAGGCTTCGATTTCGTTGCTCTTCATGGCGCGGCTCATGGGGCCGAACTGGGAAGTGCCTTCGGTCAGGGCGGGCGGAGCGGTGGAAGAACCGGCGGCCTGGATCTGCACGTTGACGTTGGGATACTGACGCTTAAACTCCTCGGCCCACAGGGTCATCATGTTGGCCAGGGTGTCGGAACCAACGGAGGAAACATTACCGGATACACCGCTGACTTTCTCGTAATCGGGCAGCGCGCTGTCGACGGCGGCCAGCGCAGAGGTGGAAGCCAGGGCGGCGGTCAGTCCAAGTGCACTTACCAGTTTGTTCAATTTCATCCTTAATCTCCAATCTGAGTTCGGTCTTTCAAGACGCGGCCAGTATTGCCGCCGGCAATGACAACTATATGAATGAATGATGACGATTTGATGACAGAATAACCGCCCGCCGGGCGCCGCAGGAACGCGGGCCGGCGGCGCCGGTCAGGCAATTTCCCGGTTGGGAGCTTCCCTCACCAGCAGGCGTTCGGGCAGGGTGAAGCTGAAGCAGCTCCCCTCCCCGGGCCGGCTGGCAATGTCCAGGTGGCTGTCGTGATGGCTGAGGGCATGCTTGACGATGGCCAGGCCCAGGCCGGAGCCGCCGGTCTGGCGGCTGCGGGCCTTGTCGACCCGGTAAAAACGCTCGGTCAGGCGGGCAATGTGCTCGGGCGCTATGCCGTCCCCGTCGTCGGTTACCGCAAAGCGGCCAGATGGGCCGCTCAGTCCCCATTCCACCCGAATATGAGTGCCCGCCGGGGTGTGGCGGATGGCGTTATAGACCAGATTGGACAAAGCGCTGCGCAACTGCTCCTGATCGCCCCTCACCTTGAGCTGACTATCGATGCTGAAGCTGAAACGGTGCCCCCGCTCACCGCTCAGCGCCAGCGCTTCCTGTTCCAGCATCAGCAGCATGGCGGGCACGTCGACCACCTTGCTGAAATCCACCTCCGGCGACGCCTCGTAGCGGGTCAGGGTCATCAGTTGGTTGACCAGGGCATCCATCCGCAGGGTCTGCTCCAGCAGTACCTTCTGGGTTTTGCGCCAGCGGGCTTCGGACGGCGGCTCCTCCAGCATTTCCAGGTAGCCCTTGAGCACCGTCAGCGGGGTACGCAATTCATGGGAGACGTTGGCCACAAAGGACTTGCGCACTTGCTCCAGGCTTTTCAGCCGGGTCACATCGCGCACCACCAGCATGGCCTGGTCTTCCGCATAGGGCATGATCCGGCATTCCAGCAGGCGATCCTCATTGCCCGGTGCCGGCAGTTCGAGGGGCTCGTGGAAATCCCCCCTCTTCATATAGCCGATAAACACGGGGGCGCGGATCAGGTTGCCGATGTGCTGGCCGGCGTCGTCGGGCCAGCGAAAGCCCAACAGTTGCTGGGCCAGCTTGTTGCACCAGATGATGCTGCCGTCGCGGCGGATCACCACGGCGGCGTCGGGCAGGGCCTCGGCCCCTTCCCGAAAACGGCGGACAAGGTTGGCCAGCTCGCGCCGGCGTGCGCGTTGGCGCTGCTGCAACCGGTAGATGCCGTTAAAGATGACTTCCCAGCTGCCGCTGCCTTCGGGCGGGGTCAGGCTGCGATCCCGCCACAACCAGACCGACAGCTTGTGCTGGAAGCGATAATGCCAGGCCAGGTGCAATACCGTGGCCACCAGCCATGCCAGGGCGATATCGTCGATCAGCAGGCCCAGCAGAAAGAAGGCCAGGTAGTAAAGCCCCAGTCGCCACCATAGGCCATGGCCGGATTCATGTAGCTGCATGCAAGCCTCATAGGCGTGTGGAAAAACGGTAGCCGGCACCACGGACAGTCTGGATCAGGCGATCATGACCCGATTCACAAATCGCCTTGCGCAGGCGGCGGATATGCACGTCCACGGTGCGATCCTCCACGAACACATTGGTGCCCCACACATTATTCAGCAACTGCTCGCGGCTGTATACCCGCTCCGGATGGGTCATGAAAAAGTGCAACAACTTGAACTCTGTGGGCCCCATGTCCAGTTGCAGGCTGTTGGCGCTGACCCTGTGGCTGACCGGATCCAGCTTGAGCCCCTGCACCTCTATCACATCCTCCACCGAGGTGGGTGCCACCCGGCGCAGCACCGCCTTGAGCCGGGAGGTCAGCTCCTTGGGCGAAAACGGCTTGGTGATGTAGTCGTCGGCGCCCACGTCCAGGCCCTTGATCTTGTCTTCTTCCTCGGCCCGGGCGGTAAGCATGATCACCGGGATCTGGCGGGTCAGTTCGTCCTGCTTGAGGTGCTTGATAAGCTGGATACCGCTGCCGCCGGGCAGCATCCAGTCGAGCAGGATAAGCTCGGGGTAGGGCTCCTTGATCATGGCCAGCGCCTGGTCGTAGTCTTCCGCCTCCTGGGTGGCGAATCCCTTTTGCTCTAGTACGAAACACAACATTTCGCGGATCGGCGCCTCGTCCTCTACCACCAGTATTTTCCGTGTCATTCTTCAACTGCCTCTTGTGCGGGTCTTGTCGGTGTAACACCCATTATTGGAAGCTAGTATGACAGTTTTATGAAATTGTGACGCCCCGGGGAAAGGCGGATGACAGCCAGATGTCAGTGGCCCTGATAGCCCATGCACAGCTCCGGCTGGCCGGTGCAGGGATCGACGCTTTCGTCGGTTACTGCAAAGCCGTGCTGGCGATAAAAGTGTACCGCCACGTCATTTTCGCTGAATACCCTGAGCGACAGCCGCCGCCGCAGCCGTTTGGCGGTTGTCATCAGGGCCTTGCCGATGCCGTTCTGCTGGCAATCGGGGCGCACGAACAGGGCCGCCAGGTAGTCGCCCACCAGGGCGATAAACCCCTGGATTTCCCCTTCCCGCTCGCACACCCAGACCTCGGCCGAGGGCAGGTAGCGGGCCCGCATCTGCTCCTGCTGCCGCCACCAGTAGGCTGCGGGCACAAAGTCGTGGGCCTGCAAAGAAGCCAGCAGCCAGACATCCAGAATGGCGTCGGTATCCTCGGGCCGGGCCTGTCGTATCATGCTGCTCTCTCCCTGGTGGTATCTGTTCTTATTGTATGGGGAGGCGGGCCGGACGGCGGCGGATTTGTCCGCCTCTGTGACCCGGATCCGCCTTTGTCGGCCGGGAATGACAGACTGATCACAAAGCCGCTTTGCAGTACAATGCCCCTTTTCCGGCTCGTCACCGAGGACGCCATGTGGTTTAAGAATCTGCAAATCTACCGTTTTACCCGCCCGTTCGAACTCAGCCTCGAAGAGCTGGAGAAACAACTCGAAACCATGATCTTCAGCCCCTGCGGCAGCCAGGAGCAGGTCAAATTCGGCTGGGTCTCTCCCCTTGGCCGTCAGGGCCAGGCCCTGACCCACAGCGCCGATCACCAAATCCTGCTGTGCGCCAAAAAAGAAGAAAAAATGCTGCCCGGCTCCGTGGTCAATGAAGCGGTGGCGGAAAAGGTCGAGGCCCTGGAGGCCGAACAGGGCCGGGCACTGAAGAAAAAAGAAAAGGAAGCGATCAAGGAGGAAGTGATCGTCAGCCTGCTGCCCCGGGCCTTCAGTCGCCACCAGCAAACCTGGGCCTGGATCAATCCCCGGGACGGCTTTATTGCCGTGGACGCCAGCTCCGCCAAACGCGCCGAGGATCTGCTGGCGCTGCTGCGCAAGTGCATCGGCTCGCTGCCGGTAGTGCCGCTGGCCATGACCACCCCGCCCGAGCTGACCCTGACCGACTGGCTGAAGGAAGGCGCCGCCCCCGCCGGATTTGCCCTGGAAGACGAGGCCGAGCTGAGATCCGCCCTGGAGCACGGCGGTATTATCCGCGCCAAGCAGCAGGACTTGCTCAGCGACGAGATGAAGGCCCATCTCGACGCCGACAAGCTGGTGACCAAGCTGGCGCTGAACTGGAGCGACAGCCTGAGTTTTATTCTGGTCGACGACATGAGCATCAAGCGGCTCAAATTCTCGGAAGAGCTGCGCGAGCAGAACGACGACGTCAGCGGCGAGGACGCCGCCGCCCGTTTTGACGCCGACTTCGCCCTGGTGACCGGCGAGCTGTCCCGCTTCATTCCCGAGCTGATCGACGCCATGGGCGGCGAAGAAAGCCGCTGACCCCGGCTCGAATTTCTCGACCGGCGGGAGTAGAATGCCCGCCCCGGCCGCCATCAGGTGGCGGCCTCTGACCTGACATCAGACGAGACTCCCATGTTTGTACCCGAATTGCTCTCCCCCGCCGGTTCCCTCAAGAACATGCGTTACGCCTTTGCCTATGGCGCCGACGCCGTCTATGCCGGCCAGCCCCGCTACTCCCTGCGGGTGCGCAACAACGAATTCAACCACGAGAACCTGCAAATCGGCATTAACGAAGCCCATGCCCTGGGCAAGAAATTCTACGTGGTGGTCAACATTCAGCCCCACAACGCCAAGCTGAAAACCTTTCTGCGGGACATGAAGCCGGTGGTGGACATGCAGCCCGACGCGCTGATCATGTCCGATCCCGGCCTCATCATGCTGGTACGCCAGCACTTCCCGCACATGCCCATTCACCTGTCGGTGCAGGCCAACGCGGTCAACTGGGCCTCGGTGAAGTTCTGGCAGGACTACGGCATCGAGCGGGTGATTTTGTCCCGGGAGCTGTCGCTGGAAGAGATTGAAGAAATTCGTCAACACTGCCCCACCATAGAGCTGGAAGTGTTCGTGCACGGCGCCCTGTGCATGGCCTACTCCGGGCGCTGTCTGCTGTCGGGCTACATCAACAAGCGCGACCCCAACCAGGGCACCTGTACCAACGCCTGCCGCTGGGAATACAAGGTGCACGAGGCCAAGGAAGACGACGCCGGCCAGATAGTGCACAAGCAGGAGCCCATTCTGGTGCAGCCGATTGAGCCTGCGGTGGAGCCCACCCTGGGCGCCGGCGCGCCGCACGATCAGCCGGTACTGCTGGAAGAAAGCAACCGCCCCGGTGAGTACATGGCCGCCTATGAAGACGAGCACGGCACCTACATCATGAACTCCAAGGATCTGCGCGCGGTGCAGTACGTGGAGCGCCTGACCCAAATGGGCGTTCACTCCCTCAAGATTGAAGGCCGTACCAAATCCTTCTATTACGTGGCCCGCACCGCCCAGGTGTACCGCAAGGCCATTGACGATGCCGTGGCCGGCAAGCCCTTCGACACCACCCTGATGAGCACCCTGGAAAACCTGGCGCACCGGGGCTACACCGAGGGCTTTTTGAAGCGCCATGCTCACAGCGACTACCAGAACTACGACTACGGCTATTCCGTGTCCACCAGCCAGCAGTTTGTGGGGGAAATCACCGGCCGCGACGGCGACTGGGTGGAAGTGGCCGTCAAAAACAAGTTCCTGGTGGGCAACAGCCTGGAGCTGATGACGCCCAAGGGCAACCTGACCTTCACCCTGGAGCAAATGAAAAACCGCAAGGGCGAAGCGGTGGACGTGGCACCGGGCAACGGCCACGTGATGTACATTCCCCTCGACGCCGGCATCGATGTTTCCTTCGGTATTCTGATGCGCAACCTGAACGGGCAGCAGGACACCCGCAACCCCCACGCGGAGCAGGCTCATGGCGCTGTTAATCAAGGATAACTGTATCAACTGCGACATGTGCGAGCCGGAATGCCCGAATGGCGCCATTTATTACGGGCCGGAAATCTACGAGATAGATCCGAGCCTGTGCACCGAGTGCGTAGGGCATTACGACAAGCCGACCTGCATCAGCGTCTGCCCCATCGACTGCATTATCGATCACCCCGAACACCGGGAAAGCGAAGAACAGTTATGGGACAAGTTCGTGCTGCTGCACCACCAGCCCTGACAACAGGCCCCGCCAAAGGCGGGGCCTGTTGTCCTCACCCCATCAGATGCCGGGCTCGGGCACGGCCTCGCTTCCCGGCAGCAAAAACCACACCACCAGGCCGGCACAGGCCAGCAGCAGGCCACCCAATACCAGCTGATTCATCTGGGGCAAGCCGCCCTGTACCAGCAGGAACAGGCCGCCCCCCAGGTTGGAACTCCCGCCCAGCAGGGCACCGGCAGTGCCGCTGTGCTGGGGAAACGGCGCCACCGCCCTGGAAGTCGCCACCGGGAACAACAGGCCGGCACCGGCAAAATACAGGCTGCCGCCCAGCACCAGTCCGGCCACCGCCAGCCGGGGATCGAAAGCGGTCCCCAGCACGATAACAGCACCGGCCAACAGACCGGCGCCGGCCAGCCACTGCAGGCGCCGTACCGACCAGGAGCCTGCCTTCCAGGATGCCATCATGGCGCCCGCAAAATACAGCGGCAACGGCAGGATAAAGAGCACACTGATCTCGGCACTGCTTAATCCGCTTTGGGCCGCCACCAACACGCTGAACACGGCTTCGTAGAGAATGACACCGGCGAAAGTGGCAATCAGCATGCCGAGCTGGCGGCGAAAACCGGCATCGTGCAGCACATAGCGGTAGGCAGGCAGCATGGGCTGGGCGTGACGACGGGCGGCGGGCAGGGTTTCCCGGAAAAAGAACACCATCACCAGGGTAATCGCCAGTCCCATGGCAAACAGGAACAGATACATGGACTGCCAGCCAAAGCGCAGGTTGAGCCAGCCTCCGATCAACGGTGCCAGCAAGGGCGCCAACATAATGCCCATGGAAACATAACCGTTGTAGCGCACCAGATCCGTACCCTCGAACTTGTCCCGCATCAGGCTGCGGCACAGGCTGCCCGCCGCCGCCGTGCCGGCGCCCTGAATAAAGCTGCCCAGCAGCAGCACGATATAGCTGGGCCAGGCCAGGATCAGGGCCGAACCCAGCACATAGACCGACAACCCCGCCAACAGCACCGGCCGGCGGCCGAAACGGTCCGACAGCGGTCCGTAAACAAACTGGAACAGGCCATAGGGAATCAGGTAAAACGCCATCACCAGCGGCAGGGCCTGGCTGGTCACGCCCAACGCCGCCGCCATGTCGCCCATGGCAGGCACATAAAGGGTCTGGGTCATCTGGCCGGACGCCACCATCAACACCGTAAGTAATACCAGGGAAAGGCCCGACATGGCCGCGATCTCCAAAAAACGCCCGGACGGGCAGACTGTGATTTGGATCGCATCATAATGTATAGACAAATACACTGACAACGGGCGCCTGAGCGACCTTTTATAATGTCTCGCCCTAGATTTCCTAATCAGAAATCATAACGGTAGCTGACCCCCCAGGCGCTCAGTCCGTCGTTGGGCTGTTTGATGCCACCATTGGACAAATGCCATCCCTCTATCGCCAGGCGGTGCTGATCCAGGGCCAGGCCGATGCCTGCCCGGCTGGAGAACTGGAAACGGGTGGAAAAGCGGCGCTGCTCCAGGTGGGCCTGACTGCTCCAGGCAGGCCCCACCCCGGCGAATACAAAAGGCTGCCAGCCCTCTCCTCCGGCCCGATAGGCGATGCCCGGGACCAGGCTCAGCTGGACCAGTTGATCGTCCGCCAGCTGCCAGTAGCTGCTGTCAAACCAAAGCCTGGGAGCCGCCCCCCCGCCCAAGGCCGCTCCCTGCCACTCGGCGCCGAGCAAATAATGTTTGGCTCCGTCACCGCCGCCGATCACCAGGCTCCAGTCGGCCCAGGCCGGCAGTGCCAGCAGCAAAACCAGCATCCATTCCCTCCCTTTCATGGCCGCCTCCTTGTGTCCTGTGCCACTGGATAAAATATAGCCATAACACGGGAGCCGGACGGACCGGTCACGTTTTATTTTGCCCGCCCCATCGCCACGGCGGGTGCAGGGGCGGGATTTAATCCTTGCCTGGGTCGGACGCACTGGTATAATTCGCCGCTCAAATTTCGTTCTTTAACATCAAGTGGGTCTTCTCATATGCATCCGATGCTGAATATTGCGGTGCGCGCTGCGCGCAACGCCGGTCAGGTTATCGTCAAGGGTTTCGCCAACCCGGACAACGTGGAAACACGCCAAAAAGGCCAGAGCGATTTTGTCACCAATGTGGATCTCGACGCGGAAAACGCCGTGGTCAACACCATCCGCAAGTCCTATCCCGAACACAGCATCATCGGTGAGGAATGTGGCGAACTGGCCGGCAGCAACCCGGACTACCAGTGGATTATCGACCCGCTTGATGGCACCACCAACTTCATGAAAGGCATCCCCCACTTCGCCGTATCCATCGCCCTGCGGGTGAAAGGCCGGACCGAGCAGGCGGTGGTGTACGACCCCATCCGCGACGAACTGTTCACCGCCAGCCGCGGCGCCGGCGCCCAGCTCAACGGCTACCGTATCCGTACCGGCAAGGCCAAGGATCTGTCGAACACCGTGCTGGCCACCGGTTTTCCGTTCAAGCAAAAGCACCAGGCCGACGCCTACCTGGCCATGTTCAAGGATATGTTTATCCAGTGTGCCGATGTGCGCCGTGCCGGTGCTGCCAGCCTGGATCTGGCCTATGTCGCCGCCGGCCGGGTAGACGGTTACTGGGAGCTGGGCCTCAAGCCCTGGGACTTCGCCGCCGGCAGCCTGATCGCCCGGGAAGCCGGCGCCATTGTCACCGACTTCATCGGTGGCCACAACTATGAGCACAGCGGCAATGTGGTGTGCGCCAACCCCAAGGTACTCAAGGCGATGCTGTCCAGCATCCGCGAGCATCTGCCCGAGTCGCTGGCCAAATAAGCGCCTGCCGCCCATATCGAGCCCCGCCCAATGCGGGGCTTTTTTGTACCCGTCGATCACACTTCCTGTTTCATACCCTGCGCAACACATAACAAAAAGCCCGCCGGGGTGACCGGCGGGCTTGCTTCATTCAGCATTCAGCGCGAAACGGGGTTCAGCCGTTCAGGCGCTTGTCGTTGCGACGGGGACGGAACTTGCCGCCACGGTCGTCGTTGTTGGCGCGGAAGCTGCGGCGGGGCAGCGGACCGCCCTCGTACTTGGCCAGGTTCAGCGGACGCTGGCAAACTCGGACTTTCTGCAGCACCTGCTGGATCTCGGCCGGGATGCCCTCGGGCAGGTCAACGGTGGAGAAGTCGTCGTGGATCTGGATCTGGCCGATATAACGGGATTCCAGATCCGCCTCGTTGGCGATGGCACCGACCAGGTGGCCCGGCTTGACGCCGTGTACCCGGCCCACATCGACACGGAAGGTTTCCATCACCACGCCGGACACCTCGTCCTTGCCACCGCGGGGAGTACGGGGGCGCTCGGCACGCTCGAAGCGCTCGCGGCCACCGTCACGGCTTTCACGCACCTCGGGACGGCGCGCGGCCATCGGCTTGTCTTCCACAAACAGCGGGCGATCACCTTGCAGCAGACGGGCCAGGCCGGCCGCCAGCTGGGCGGTATCCATGCCGTCTTGCTGCAGCGCCGCCACCATTTCCACAAAGGGAGCCAGGGCCTGCTCGTCGGCTTCCACACTGGCGCGGATCCGGGCCTTGAAGCGCTCGGCGCGGATCTTGTTGATGTCGTCGGCAGACGGCATCGTCATTTCTTCGATGGGCTGGCGGGTATGGCGCTCCAGGTTGTACAGGCCGCGCTTTTCCCGGCCGGTCACAAACAGGATGGCGTCGCCCTCGCGGCCGGCACGACCGGTACGGCCGATGCGGTGCACATAGGACTCGTTGTCGTGGGGCATGTCGAAGTTGACCACGTGACTGATACGCTCCACGTCCAGGCCACGGGCGACCACATCGGTGGCCACCAGTACGTTCAGGCGGCCGTTCTTCAGGCGATCCACCACTTTTTCCCGCAGCTTCTGGGGAATATCGCCGTGCAGGGCTTCACAGGCATGGCCTTCACGCACCATCATCTCGGCCAGGTCTTCGGCGTCCTTACGGGTTCGCACGAACACCAGCATGGCATCCATCTCCTCGGTTTCCACCAGGCGACACAGGGCTTCGTGCTTGGACATGCCGCGCACGAACCAGTAACGCTGACGTATGCTGGCATTGGTGCGGGTCTTGTTGGCGATGCGCACTTCCTGGGGATCTTTCAGGTATTTCTGGGCCACGCGCTGGATGGCCGGCGGCATGGTGGCAGAGAACAGGGCGATCTGACGGCTCTCGGGGGTATGCTCCAGGATCCACTCGACGTCGTCGATAAAGCCCATGCGCAGCATTTCGTCGGCTTCGTCCAGCACCAGGGCCTGCAGGCTGTCCAGCTTGAGGGTGCCGCGGCGCATATGGTCCATCACCCGGCCAGGGGTGCCCACAACGATGTCCACGCCACGCTTCAGTGCACGGATCTGGCTGTCGTAAGCCTGGCCACCATAGATGGACAGTATGCGGATATCTTTCTGGTATTTGGCATAGTTTTCAAAGGACTCGGCCACCTGAATGGCGAGTTCCCGGGTCGGCGCCAGCACCAGCACCTGGGGGTGAGCGTTGCCGCCGCTGATACGGCTCAGCATCGGCAGGGCGAAGGCGGCGGTTTTGCCGGTACCGGTTTGTGCCAGACCCAGCACGTCCCGCCCGGTCAGCAGGGTGGGGATGGCGGCGGCCTGGATGGCAGAAGGCTGCTCGTAACCGGCGTCGGTCAGAGCTTGAAGAACGGCAGGCGCCAGGCCGAGGTCAGCAAAAGCAGGTACAGCAACAGAAGTATTTGTCATTTAACAGTTCCGAAATAAATAAAATGTCGGCGGACTGATACAGTAAAAGGCCAGGGACAACCCATTCTCACCGGGGGTGAGGGCTTCCCTTCACACAGTGTGTGTCACACATAGATTCACAAGGCTAATCTGGCCGTTTTTGTCTCAACACCGCCATGGTCAACCGGCTGGTACACACCAGTCGATTTTTCTCATCATGGATGTCGATCTGCCAGACTTGTGTCGTCGCGCCCAAATGGAGGGGACGTGCGGTACCTGTAACAAGGCCGCTTCGCTTGGCGCGGACGTGATTTGCGTTAACCTCCAGACCAACGCAATAATAACCCGCTTCAACGCACATATTGGCAGCTACTGAACCCAGGGTCTCGGCCAGCGCTACGGAAGCGCCGCCATGTAACATGCCAAGAGGCTGGTGGGTACGATGGTCAACCGGCATGGTGCCGCGCAGAAAATCGTGACCCACTTCACAAAAGGTCATGCCCAACTGGGCTGCGAGCGTATTCTCTGACAGTTGGTTCAAACTGTCCAGCGTAAATTCACGTTTCCACATATTTAACTTCAGGGACTGGGGACTGGGGACTGGGGACTGGGGACTGGGGACTGGGGACTGGGGACTGGGGACTGGCAAGATTTTCTTTCCGTCAGCAGTTTCTAGTAAGCTCCCTAATCCCTAATCCCTAATCCCTAATCCCTAATCCCTAATCCCTCATCTTTTTTTGATTTTTCCCACAATAAAAATCAGCAGCAGGGCACCAACTACCGACATCACCAAGGATCCGATAATGCCGGTGGCGGCCAGCCCCAGCAGGCGGAACAGCAGGCCGCCGAGAAAGCCGCCCACCAGGCCGACGACAATATTGCCAAGCAGGCCAAAGCCCTGCCCCTTCATCAGGTTGCCCGCTATCCAGCCGGCCAGGGCGCCGATGATTAATCCCCATAACAGACCCATATGCTTCTCCTCGTTGCGTTACGCCAACAAGCTTAGCAGAGCCTGCACCGGATGTCGGATGCCCTCGCCCTCGATGCGCTTGACCTGACTGCGGCAGGAAAAGCCGGTGGCCAGGCAGCGTTGCCGGGGCAGCTTGCTCATGGGCTCGGCCCAGCTCATGGCAAACAGGGTACGGGAGCCCTCGGCGTGCTCCCGCTCGTGACCATAGGTGCCGGCCATGCCGCAGCAGCCCACGGGCACGGCGTTAAGCGTTGCTCCCAGGTGACTGAAAATGCGGCTCCAGTCCTGGTGGGTGGTGGGTTTGGCGGTTTTTTCGGTGCAGTGGGCAAACAGGTGCCAGGGCTCACCCGTCACTTCCCGGGCCGGTATTTGCTCCAGCACGGTCAGCAGCCACTCCTGGGGCAGCAGCACCTCAAAATCGCCCCGGGACGGGCCCAGCACCTTGGCATATTCATCCCGGTAACAGAGCACCAAAGACGGATCCACGCCCACCATGGGAATATTGAGCCGGGCCAGCCGGTTGAGGAACTGGGCACTGTCGGCGGCCATGCCGGCAAAGCGGCGCAAAAAGCCCTTCACGTGAGCCGGCTTGCCATTGGGCTTGAACGGCAGCACCACCGGATTAAAGCCCAGCGCCGTGGCCAGCCGCACCAGATCGTGCACCACGCCGGCGTCGTAGAAGGAGGTAAAGGGATCCTGCACCACCAGCAGGGTATTGGCCCGTTCTTCGTCGCCCAGCGCTTGCAACTGCTCCAGGTCGAATTGCGCCGCCGGGCCCTTGCCCAGGCGTTTTTTCAGGCTGGGCTGGCTAAGGGCCGGCATGTCCACCATGCCCAGCAGTGAGGAGGTACCGCCCTGCAGCCACTTGTGGTTCATGATGGGGTTGAACAGGCCCGGGGCTTTTGCCATCCAAGGAGTATAGGTTTCCACCCAGGACACCAGATAATCCCTTGGCGGACGCTGGTAGCGCTGGTAGTAGAGCTGCAGAAAACGGGCCCGGAAGGTGGGCACGTCCACCTTGATCGGGCACTGGCTGGAGCAGGCCTTGCACGCCAGACAGCCGTCCATCGCCTCTTTCACTTCATGGGAGAAGTCGTATTCGCCCCGGCGCTTGTCGAGGGTGTGCTTGATACGCAGCACCATGTTCTTGACACTGGTGCCCCGGCTCATGGCGGCCGCCTCGCCGGCCATGGGATCAAAGCCCTGGGCCGAGAGCTGACGCAGCCACTCCCGCACCAGGCCGGCCCGGCCCTTGGGGGAGTGACGGCGGTCGGCGGAGAGCTTCATGGACGGACACATGGGTGAGCGCACATCGAAGTCAAAGCACAGGCCGTTGCCGTTGCAGTCCATGGCCTGGGTAAAGCCGTCGCGCACATGCACCGGAATTTGCCGGTCGAAATAGCCGCGCTTGGTGGCGTCCACCGACACCAGCTGCTCCAGGCTGTCCAGCGGGGTGCAGATCTTGCCCGGGTTCAGCCGGTTAAAGGGGTCAAAGGCCGACTTGATGCGGCGCAGCTCGGTAAACAGCACCTCGCCAAAGAAGGTGGGGCTGTATTCGGAACGAAAGCCCTTGCCGTGCTCGCCCCACATCAGGCCGCCGTATTTGGCGGTGAGCGCATTGACCTGGTCGGAAATACGCCGCAGCATGACTTCCTGCTCGGGATCGACCATGTCCAGGGCCGGCCGCACATGCAGCACGCCGGCATCCACGTGGCCGAACATGCCGTATTGCAGGCCGTGATCGTCCAGCAGCTGGCGGAATTCCATGATGTAATCGGCCAGGTGCTCCGGGGGCACGGCGGTGTCTTCCACAAAGGCCACCGGCTTTTTGCGACCCTGGGTATTACCCAACAGGCCCACCGCCTTTTTGCGCATGCCGTAGATGCGGTTAATGGACGAAAGATCGTCGCACACCTGATAGCCGATCACCCCGGCCTCGCCTCGTTCAATCAGGCCGTCGAGCCGCCGGCACAGCGCCTCGACTTTTTCCCGCTGGGCGGTCTCGTCCTGGTCGGCGTATTCCACCATGTTGAGGCCGTCCATCACTTTGCCGGGCACGTCCTGAATAAGATCGCTCACCGAGTGCCAAACGATGTCTTGCCGGGCCAGGTTGAGCACCCTGGAGTCCACGGTTTCCACCGACAGCGCCTTGGCTTCCACCATCAGCGGCGCGTTGCGCAGGGCCGATTCAAAGCTGTCGTACTTGACGTTGACCAGGGTGCGGTACTTGGGAATGGGAGTGAGATCCAGCCAGGCTTCGGTAATGAAGGCAAGCGACCCTTCCGAGCCGCACAGAATGCGGGTCAGATCCAGGGTATGGGTAGGCTTGTCGTAAACGTGTTTCAGATCGTAGCCGGTGAGAAAGCGGTTCAGTTTGGGAAAGCGTCGCTCAATTTCCCCGGCGTTGCCGGTGACGCTGTGATACACACAGCGATACAGCTCTCCTTCCCGGCTGTCTTCCTCCAGCTTCTGGTTCAGCGCCTCGCCGGAGACCGGGCCGGTTTCAATCAGGGTGCCGTCCACCAGCACGGCGGTCACGCCGAGCACGTGATCCGAGGTTTTGCCGTAAACCAGCGAGCCCTGGCCGGAGGCATCGGTATTGATCATGCCGCCCACTGTGGCCCGGTTGCTGGTAGACAAGTCCGGCGAGAAGAACAGATCGTGGGGCGCCACCAGCTGGTTGAGCCGGTCCTTGACCATGCCGGTCTGAATGCGCACCCGGCGGCCGTCGGCGTCCAGGGTCAGCAGCTGAGTCATGTGCCGGGACAGGTCCACCACTATGTTGTCGTTGAGAGACTGACCATTGGTGCCGGTGCCGCCGCCCCGGGGCGAAAAGCGAATGTCCTTGTAGGCGTCTTTCGCGGCCAGGCCCAGCATCACCACCAGATCCTGGGATGAACGGGGAAATACCACCGCCTGAGGCAGGCACTGATACACGCTGTTGTCGGTGGCCACCGCCAGCCGGCTGGCATAGCTGCGCTCGATGTCGCCGCGAAAACCGCTGTCGGCCAGCGCCTCAAGAAATGAATAATAGGTGGGGGTTGTCTGCTGTTGCAGCGCTAACCTTGGGATCATGACCTGCGTCCCCTTTGTCCTTGTCGATATCGCCCGAAGTGGCGGCCAGTATACACCCGGCGGGGGGCCTTGAGCGAGTGGACAGGGCGTTAGCCTGGCCGTCCCCGGCAGGACCAGGTGCAACCTGTGGGCAGGCCCGGTTCAGGGGATCCCTGCCGCGGTGATCAGATGGCTGAGAAAACGCGCGAACAGGGCGGAACGGGAGTCGACGCCAAGCTTGGCATAGAGATGCTTGCGATGATTTTTGACCGTGCCCTCACCTATGCCCAGGCTGGCGGCAATGGCCTCGTTGTCCATGCCCTGCACCAGCAGGGCGGCTACCTGAGCTTCGCGCCGGGTCAGCCGGCCTCGTCCAAAGCTGGCCAGCGCCGCCTGCACCCGCTGCTCCATGTCGAGGCCACCGGGCGGCGCCAGCGCCAGCGGAGCCGTACCGGCAGGCCAGTGCCGCCGGCACAGGGCCTCCAGCAACGGCAGGCGGCGGCGCAGGCCCGCCTGCTCCACCAGACCGAAGGGCCGGGGTTGCAGCCGGCCCATAAACATCATCAGCCATTGGCCATGGCTGAGCCGGATCACCAGCCCCAGCTCCTCCCGCCAGCCGGTATCCCGGTAAAAATCCGCCAGATAACGGGGGCTCATGCCCTGCTCAGCCGCCAGGCCGCGCAGGGAATAGACTCCCGGCTCCAGACCGGCGCTCAGCGCCCGGCAGAAGGGATCCTCGGTGTAAAGGCCATTGAGGTAACGCTGAAACAGCAGCTCCCGTCGCCGACTCAGGTTGTCATAGAGGTAAACGGCGGGTCCGCCCTGGCGATAGCCCACCATCAGCAGGCAGTCGCAGTCGATCAGGGATTGCAGCAATCCCGCCAGGGCTCGGGGAAAAGTGGCGCTGCCCAGGGCCTCGATCGCCCGGGTCAGCAGGGTTTCATCCAGGGGGTTCATGGCGTGGGTGTCAAGGAAGTGGAAGCCGCCATTATCGCAAACCGTCCCGAAAAGGACATACCGACACCGCCCCGTACCGGCCAGCATAGGGCTTTTGCCAACGGAGCCAAGCATGACATCTTCCCTGCTCGATCAACTGCACCGGCGCGGCCTTGTCGCCCAACAGTCCGACGCCGCCCTGGGAGCCCATCTCGACGCCGGACCCCGTACCCTGTACTGCGGTTTCGATCCCACCGCCGGCAGCCTGCATATCGGCCACCTGGTGCCCCTGCTGATGTTGCGCCGTTTCCGCCAGGCCGGTCACCGGGTGGTGGCCCTGATCGGCGGCGCCACCGGCATGATAGGCGATCCCAGCTTCAAGGCCACGGAGCGCAGCCTGAACGATGCCCAAACGGTGCAGGGCTGGGTAAACGGGCTGGGCGGACAAATCGTCCGGCTGCTGGACGCGGACGGCGATGACGGGGTCCGGTTGGTCAACAACCGCGACTGGGTGGCCGGCATGGACGTGCTCGGCTTTCTGCGGGATATCGGCAAGCATTTTTCGGTCAATGCCATGATGGCCCGGGAGTCGGTCCGCCAGCGGCTGGCCCGGCCCGAGCAGGGGCTGTCGTTCACCGAGTTTTCCTACTCCCTGCTGCAGGCCTACGATTTCGCCGTGCTCAACCGGGAGCAGGGCTGTACCCTGCAGCTCGGCGGCAACGATCAGTGGGGCAACATCACCGGCGGCATCGATCTGGTACGCCGGCTCAACCGGCAACGGGTGTTCGGCCTGACCCTGCCGCTCATCACCAAGGCAGACGGCACCAAGTTCGGCAAGACCGAAAGCGGCACCGTCTGGCTGGATCCGGCCAGGACCTCGCCCTACGCCTTCTACCAGTTCTGGCTCAACACCGCCGACGCGGATATCCACCGCCTGCTGCGTTACTACAGCTTTCTCCCGCTGGCGGAAATCACCGCCCTGGAAGCGGAGGACCGGCAAGGTGGCAAGCCCAGGGCCCAGGGTGTGCTGGCCCGGGAGCTGACCCGGCTGGTGCACGGCGAGGCAGCGCTGCGCGGCGTGGAACGGATAAGCTCGGCACTGTTCTCGGGACAGCTTGGCCGGCTGGGCCCGGCCGAGTTCTCCCAACTGGAGCTGGACGGTATCCCCATGACGCAGGTGGACTCGGCGGACTCGCTGGTGGCGCTGTTGGTCGCCGCCGGGCTGGCCGGCTCCAGGCGCCAGGCCAGGGAGCTGATCGTCCAGGGGGCGATCAGCCTAAATGGTCGGCGCGCCGAAGGCGACAGCCTGGCCGGCGTTGCACCCCTGCACCAGCGCTACCTGGTATTGTGCCGGGGCAAAAAGCATTTCCACCTGGTCACCACAGCTCCTGCGGGCACACCACAGCCCGGCTAGCGGCCACGCCGGCCGGCGTTCCCCGCCCTGCCGCCCTTGCCGGCGGCGGGGCGCTCCCGGCCCAAGCTGGCCGGACGCCGCCCCGGAGCCGCCTTGCCCGGCCCCGTTTTCGGCCCCCGGCGGGCCGCTTTGGGAGTATCCAGGCGGGAGGCTTCCTCGGTTTTGCTCGAGCCCTGCAGCAGGCGGTTGATCTCGCCCAGCTCCCGGGGAGTGACTTCCCGCCACTGGCCGTTTCCGAGCCCGTCCAGGGAAATGTTCATGATCCTTACCCGCTTCAGGCTGGTCACTTCAAATCCCAGGTAGTGGGCCATGCGCCGGATCTGTCGGTTCAGCCCCTGGGTAAGAATGATGTTGAAGCTGCGCGGACCGATTTTCCTGACCTTGCAGGGCTTGGTCACGGTGTCGAGAATGGGCACCCCAGCGGCCATTTTGGCCACGAAATCATCGGTCACGGGCTTGTCCACCGAAACGATGTATTCCTTTTCGTGAGCGTTGCCGGCACGCAATATCTTGTTGACGATATCGCCGTCATTGGTCAGCAGGATCAGGCCGCAGGAAGGCTTGTCGAGCCGGCCAATGGGAAAGATGCGGGCAGGATAGCTGACCGCATCGACAATATTGCCGGGAATGGCCTGGTCAGTGGTGCAGGTAATGCCGACGGGCTTGTTGTACACCAGATAGACCGGCCTGGGCCTGGCGCGCAGGGGCTTGCCGTTGATGGTGACCCTGTCGTTTGCCGTTACCTTGACGCCCATGCCCGCCGCCTGGCCGTTCACCGCCACGGCGCCCTGCTCGATCAGCCGATCGGCCTCCCGGCGTGAGCAAATGCCGGTTTCACTGATGAATTTGTTCAGGCGAGTGCCGCCGTGATCTGCTGTCATGGGCCTGTTTTCCTCCCGCGGGCGGGCTCGCCGCTAAAAAACGGCCAGTGTAAGGATCCAAGCGCGCGCCCGCAAGCACCTCTTGGCGGACTAGAGCCAGCGCCGGACCCGTGCCCGGTAGGCCTGATAGGCCGCCCCGAAACGCCCGGCCAGCGCCGCTTCCTCCGCCGCTATCTGCACCCGGTTCATATACACGACAAAACCGGCCAGCCAGGCGAACGCCGGCCAGTACCCCAGCCAGGCCCCCCACGCCAGCAGCAACAGCAGATCGCCGAGGTAAATGGGATTGCGTGAACAGCCGAACACGCCCTCGGTCACCAGCCGGCTGGCCTGTTGCGGATCAAACGGCAGCACAGTGGTGCCGGCCCGCCGCAGCGCGTGCACCGCCAGGCCCATCAACAGCAGGCCTGCCGCCAGCGGCGGCAGCGCCAGCCAGGGCGTCCAGGGCGAGGAGGACGGCTCCGCCAGCCACCGGGTCAGCCACATCAGGCCGCCCGTCAGCGCCATGACGGCGGGAGGCGGCAACCACAGCAGGCGCAACCCGGGCAGCATCAGGATTCCACCCACTGCGGCGCCGGTGCCAGCCGTTCCCGGTCCGGCTCCGCCGTGCCGGTATCCTCCCCGGAGGCCTGGGGCACGGCCGGATCGGGCCTGTCCTGGTAGCACCGGGTCATGCGCAGGGCCTGGTACAAATCCGGATACACCAGTATGCCCTCCTCGCCAACCCGGATCCCCGCCTGCTGCAGCCAGTGGCTGACCTGGCCACGCCGCCCGGCCATCACCATGTGGATACCGCGCCGCCTCAGCTCCTTGTGCAGTTCGCCCACCATGCTCATCACGCTGATATCCTGGTGGGTAAAGCAGGAAACAGCGTCGATAATCAGGCAGTTGGGCTGGGCCTGTTCGCCGTTGATCAGCATCAGCACCCGCCGCTTGAAATAGGAGGCGTTGAAATAGGTCAGCGGCGAGTTGAAGCGGTAAATCAGCACGCCGGTCACCGCCTTGACTTCCTCGTTGTGGCCCAGGGTATGCACCACGCCTTCTTCGTTCATGCCCATCAACTGGTCTGTGGGGCGCATGACATTGCGCAAAAACTGGAACAGGCCGAGCAGCACCGCCAGGGTGATGCCGGGAATGACCCCCATAAACAGCACACTGACAAAGGTGATCCAGGCCAGCCAGAAGGCGGCGCTGTCCGACTGGCGCAGCGCCCACTGGCCACGCAGGTCGATCAGCGACCATGACGCCATCACCAGCACAATGCCGAGCGCCGCCGTGGGGATGTATTGCAGCGGCGACGTCAGCAAGAAGGTGACCAGGGCAATCACGGTGGCCGCCACTATGGACACCAGCTGGCTTTTTCCGCCGTTGGCATCGTTGACCGCAGTGCGCGAGTCGGCGCCGCTGATGGCAAATCCCTGGGAAAAAGCCGAGGCCAGATTGGCCATGCCGAGGGCACGAAACTCCTTGTCGGCATCGATATCATAGCCATTCTTGGCGGCAAAGCTGCGGGCGGTGAGCATCATGGACACAAAGCTCACCATGGCCAGGTTTAGGGCCGGCAGCACCAGCTCGCGCATCAACCCGGGGGGAAACTCCGGCAACTGGAACTCGGGGATGCCGCCGCTGATGGCGCCTACCACGGCGATACCGCTGCGCTCGGGTCCCACCCCCCACAACAGGGCGGCCGCCAGCGCCAACGCCAGCAGGCTGCTCGGCCACTGGGGACGCAGCCGCCGGCAGGCCAGCATCAGTGCCAGGGTCAGCAGGCTGACGCCCAGGGTCGGCCAGTGCAGCAACGACAGGTAGTTGGGGGTGGCGGCAATGCGCTCGATAAGTTCGGACTCGTCAAAAGTAAAGCCGAAAATGCTCGACAGCTGGCCAACCATGATGGTGATGGCCACGCCGTTCAACAGCCCGAGCAAGATGGGCCGGGACAAAAAGTCGGCCAGCACCCCCAGCTTGAAGCGGCTGGCGACCAGGCACCAGATGCCGGTCATGGCGGTCATGGTCATCACCAGTTGCCAGTGGCGGGTGGCGTCGCCCGCCGCCAGCGGCGTGACCACGGCGGCGATCACCGCGCAGGTGGCGGCGTCCGGTCCCACAATCAGCTGGCGGGAGGTACCGAACAGGGCATAGATCAGCATGGGCAGGATACAGGAATACAGGCCGACCACGGCGCCCACGCCGGCCAGCTCCGCATAGGCGATGGCCACCGGCAGGGCCACTGCCGCCACCGACAACCCCGCCCTCAGGTCCGCCAGCAACCAGGCTCGCTGGTAACCGAGCAGGGCCACCAGACCCGGCATCCAGCGGGCCATGGAAAAGAAATCGCGCATCTTGGGTCCTATATCCTCTGCAAGGCCCTGTCCCGCGCCTGCGGCCAGCCTGGCCAAGGGTGCGGAGGGACAAATTAAAAAGCAAGTAGTATCAAAAGGTTAATGGTTAATCAAAATTGAATAATGGTATCGACCGGAGTATGGTCTTACTCTGTGCCCCATGGCAAAGCCCGCTTATCCGAGGTCTGCTTGAATCCAAAACCAGCCCCGCCTTCCCTGCTGACGCAGCTGCGCCAGGCCACCCGTGATGGCCACCGCCAGCTGGAGCGTCATCCCTGGCTCGCCGCCCTGCTGGAGCGGGACCTGAGCCGGGAGCACTATGGCCGGCTGGTGGCCGCCTTCGCCGGCTTTTACCAGCCGCTGGAGCAGGCCCTGGCGCCCGCCCTCGCTCTGCTGCCCGCCGGCGGCTATGCTTTTATGCCGCGCACGCCCCTGCTGCTGCAGGATCTGCAGGACCTGGGCGCCGGTGAGCCCCTGCCCTGCCGCCAGCTGCCCCCCCAGCCGACCGGCTGGGAGGCGCTGCTGGGCACCCTCTATGTGCTGGAAGGGGCCAGCCAGGGTGGCCGGGTCATCGCCCCCCGCCTGGCCAGGCTCGGGCTGGACGGCGATCACGGCGGCCGTTTTTTTCACCTGTGCCGACGCCGGCCCCGGGACTGGCCGGCCTTTTGCGAGCTGCTGCAACACCAGGAGCTCGGGGCCAGGCCAGGTCCGGTGCTGTCCCAGGCCTGTGAGGTGTTCGACGGACTGTACCGGCATCTGCTCGATCTTGCCCCCCTTTCCCACCACCAGGAGCCGCGATGAGCCAGGCCCCAGAACCGACACCGCTGGAAGCGGCGCTCGCCCACTGCGAAAGCGAGCCCATCCATATTCCCGGCAGTATACAGCCGTTCGGCATCATGCTGGTACTGAACGCCGAACTGACCCGGGTGGAGCAGCTCAGCGCCAATGCCCCCGCTCATTTCGGCCTGAGCCCGGAGCAGTGCCTGCGGGCCAGCCCCGGCCAGCTGTTGCCCGAGGCCCTGTACGAACTGGCCCGGGCGCTGCTTGAACAGGACTCGGCCCAGTATCAGTCGGCCCGGCATCATATCCTGGCCTACCGCAGCGATCCCTTCGTGGTGCTCGAAATCGAGCCCAGGGACGATGTCCGGCGCCCCGATGGCGCCACCGGCCTGGAGCTGGCCTTCGGCCGCCTGCTGCAGCAGCACGACAGTACAGCCGTCACCCGGGTGTTGGCACAGGAAGTCCGCCGGCTGACCGGTTTCGACCGGGTCATGGTCTATCGCTTCGATCCCGACTGGCACGGCCAGGTCGTGGCCGAGGCCAGAATGGACGAACTGCCGCCCCTGCTGGGACATCATTTCCCCGCCAGCGACTTGCCCGCCCAGGTCAGGGCCATGTACCTGAAAAATCCCCTGCGCCTGATCCACGATATTCGCCAGCAACCGGTCGCCCTGCTGGGCGCCAGGCCGGGGCTGCCGGCGGTCGACATGAGCCGGGGCATACTGAGGGCGGTATCCCCCCTCCATGTGCAATACCTGCAAAACATGGGGGTGGCCGGCTCCTGCTCCGTCGCCCTGGTACACCAGGGCAGCCTCTGGGGCCTGGTGGCCTGCCACCACGGCAGCGCCCTGACCCTGGCTCCGGCCAGGCGCGAGGCGCTGCTGCAACTGGTGCAGTTCGCCGGCCAGCGATTGTTCCTGGTCAATGCCCAGCAACAACTGGCCTACCAGCAGCGCCTGTACCAGCTGCGCGAACAGCTGGCGCACCATGTACAGCGGCAGCACAGCCGGCCCGGCGAGGTGTTCCGCCACTGTGCCGACGACTGGCTGGCGCTGCTGCAAAGCGCCGGCTGCGCCTACCTGAGCGGGGAGCGGCGGCTGTGCGCAGGTACAGTGCCCGGGGAGGCGTCCCTGCGCCGCCTTGCCGGCTGGCTGGAACAACAGTTCACCCCAGCCCTGCCCGGACGCAGCAGCTGGTTTTCGGATCAGCTCGAACGCGATCTGCCCTTTTCGCTCGACAGCCGGCACGCCTTCGCCGGCCTGCTGGCCCTGCCGCTGACGGTGGACCAGGGCCAGTCAACGGACTGGCTGTTGTTTTTCCGCCTCGAACAGGAAGAAATCATCAACTGGGCCGGCGCCCCCGAAAAGGATCTGACCCGCACCGAACAGGGGTATCGCCTGAACCCGCGCGCGTCCTTCGCACGCTGGCAGCAGCAGGTCAGGGGCCACAGTCCGGTGTGGCAGGCGCAGCAGTTGCACGCGGCCCGGGATCTGGCCCAGGACCTGGCCATACTGGCAGGTTCGGCGCGCATGGCCAGGCTCAACCGCCAACTGACCGAGGCCAACCAGCATCTCCGGCACATGGCCCAGTACGATGCCCTGACCGGCATCTGGAACCGCTACCGGCTGGAGCAAAGCCTGACCCAGGAGCAATTCAACGCCGAACGCTACCGGCGGGCCTTCAGCGTGATGCTGCTGGACGTGGATCATTTCAAACAGCTCAATGACAACCACGGCCACAACGCCGGCGATCATGCCCTGCGCCTGCTCAGCCAGACCATACGCCGGCACCTGCGTCGGGGCGATCAGTTCGGCCGCTGGGGCGGCGAGGAGTTTTTGCTGATCACCCCGGAAACTCCCGCCGAGCAGGCGCTGGTGCTGGCCGAACGGCTGCGCCAGGTGATTGCCGAACTCAGGGATCCCGAGCTGCCGCCCTTTACCGTCAGCATCGGCGTGGCCCAGTTCCAGCCCGGCCAGGACAGCACCCAACTGATCGATGCCGCCGACCGGGCCCTGTACCGGGCCAAGGAACTGGGCCGCAACCGCTGCGAACTCGCCCCCTGACCCTTGCAGCACGAGAGCCGGATGTGGCATTTTGCCAGCCGGCTCCCTTGCCGGTGCTTTCATCCCTGCCCGCCCTGTGGTTAAATCGTCCGCTGATGACACGGCCCCGGACAGGGCCTTTCCAACCAAGGACGAACCCGCAACGGCATGAGCACCCGTATCCTGATTTGCGACGATTCGGCACTGGCACGCAAGCAAATGGCCCGGGCCCTGCCCGGGGACTGGCCGGTGGATCTGCGTTTTGCCGAGCACGGCCAGGACGCCCTCGAGCAGCTACGACAGGCGCCGGCCGACCTGCTGTTGCTCGATCTCAACATGCCGGTGCTGGATGGTTTTGCGGTACTGGAAGCCATCCGCCGCCAGGATCTGCCGGTGCTGACCCTGGTGGTGTCGGGCGATATCCAGCCCGAAGCCCGCCGGCGGGTCAAGGCGCTGGGAGCCATGGACTTTATGGCCAAGCCCGTCGATCGGGATGCCCTGGCCCGGCTGTTGCAGCTCTACGGCCTCTACCAGCCCGGCGCCGCCCCCCTGCCCGTCCCCGCCCCGATTGCCGCCGGCGGCCCGCTGCCGCTGCACGACTTCCTGCAGGAAATCGCCAACGTGGCCATGGGCAGGGCCTCGGATCTGCTGGCCCGCCTGCTCGATACCTTTGTGCATCAGCCCATCCCCCGGGTGGCACGCATTGCCCGCTCCGAGCTCAGCATGGCGATCAGTGCCGCCGACGGCGACTGTTTCTCCGCCGTCTGCCAGGGCTTTGTGGGCGCCGGTTTGTCCGGCGAGGCACTGCTGCTGTTTTCCGACTCGGGGATGGAGGAAATGGCCCGTCTGCTGCACTACGAGGACACCCCCTCGGCCCCGGAGGTGGAAGTGCTGATGGACATGTCGAGCATACTGTTCGGCGCCTTCCTCAAGGGCTTGGGCGATCAGCTCGATCTGCAACTGGGTCTGGGCCACCCCGGCGTGCTCGGCCGGCACAGGCCCATCGCCACCCTGCTGGAGCACCACAGCCGGCAGAGCGAACAGCTCCTGTGCATCGAGATCCCCTATGTACTGGAGCACCACCAGATCCACTGCAACCTGCTGGTGCTGCTCACCGAGGCCTCGGTCCACCGGCTGGAGCAGCGCCTGGCCTACCTGACGGAGTAAGCCATGACCCTGAGCACCAAGGATGCCCACAGTTTTCACTGGCTGATCGACATGCTGGAGTCGGTCGACATCGGCCTGGTGGTGCTGGACCTGGATTTTCAGGTCGAGCTGTGGAACGGCTTTATGGAAAACCACAGTGGCCTCACCGCGACCGCCGTGCGCGGAAAGAACCTGTTCAACCTCTTTCCAACACTGCCCCGGGCCTGGCTGAAACGCAAGGTCGATACCGTGGTCACCCTCAACACCCGGGCCTTTACCAGCTGGGAGCAACGCCCCTGGCTGTTTCCCTTTCGCAACAGCCGCCCGGTGACCGGCACCCACGACCACATGTTCCAGAACCTGACCCTGAGTCCGCTGGCGGATCCCGACGGCGCCATCCGCCGGGTCTGCCTTATGGTCTACGACGTGACCGATATTGCCACCAGCAAGCTGGCGCTGGAGCAGGCCAACGAACAGCTGGCCCGACTCAGCGTGACCGACCGGCTCACCGGCCTGTTCAATCGCGGCGCCTGGGAAAACCTGCTGCATGCCGAGTTCGCCCGTTACCGCCGCTACGGCCAGCCCTGCTGCCTGGTGTTGTTCGACATCGATCATTTCAAGCGCATCAACGACGCCCACGGCCATCCGGCGGGCGACGAGGTGATCCGCCATGTGGCCGCCACCACCCGTGCCGGCCTGCGTGATACGGATCTGGCCGGACGCTACGGCGGTGAGGAATTCGGCCTGATCCTGCCCGAGACCGATGCGGACGGCGCCCTGGCCATCTGCGAGCGCCTGCGCCGGACCATGGCCGAGGCCGAAGTGCTCACCCAGGGGCTGGTGCTGCGCTATACCGTCAGCCTGGGCCTGGCGCCCTTGGACGAACAGCCCAAAGATCACCAGGAATGGCTGGCGCTGGCCGACAAGGCGCTATACCAGGCCAAGCACCAGGGACGCAATCGGGTATGCCGCTGGCCCTGACGGGGCCGGGCCGACGAGTTGCCGGCGGTACGGACCGCCGGCAGTGGTCTCAGTTGAGGATATCTTCGAGGATGTAACGCACGTTCTGGGTGGCCAGTTCCACCAGCACCGCCTTGTTGTCGACCCGCCGCCACTCGTAGCCTTCGTAGTAGGGCAGCCGATCACGCAGGCGCGGATCAAAGTTTTTGGCAATGCCCGGCGGCAGCGGCTTACCCCGGCGCAGGTTTTTGGCAATACCCGGCGGCAGACCGGCGCGATCTACCCCAATCCACTCCCTGTGCTCGCGGAACAGGCTGCGCAGCAGCCGTTCGTCGATGTCCGGCTCGCGCCGGTAGCTACGGTCGTTATCGTGCCGGCGCTCCCTGTCCCAGTCCCGATCCCGGTGCTCATCCTGACGCCATTGTGCGTCCTTTTGCTGGCCGGGCGCCTGCCCCGGGCCCCGGCCTTCGGGAGGCTGGGCCAGTGCCGGCGCCGTGCCGAGCAGGCCGCCGAGCATGAGGGCGGCCAATGTGATTCGAGTTTTCATGGAACCTCCTGCGGGTGGACTTCCCTTTCACTCTACTCCCTGTGGCCGGGACCCGCCACGCCGCCAAGGCGGCCCTGGGACCCCTTTTGTCGGATTCAGTCCAGGCGCTTGGCGTAGCACTCCCGTTCCATGTCGACCACGTCCACGGTAAGGGAGATATCCTTGAGGCCGAGCCCGGCCAGGGCGTCCAGCACCCGGGCCGACAACGCCCGTTTCTGCTCCGGCGTGCGCCCCGACAGTATCTTCAGGGTGGCGTGCACAAAATCCCGGCTGGGGCCGCCGCTGTGGTGGTAGTCGTAGCCGATGGCCCGGCTCTTGATATCCGCCTCGCCGAACAGGCCGCTGTCGCGGGCACCTTCGTGGACGGCCATCACCAGGGCCGAGGGGCTGAGCTGGCGGCCCAGGGTGGTGGAGTATTCGATGACGCAGTGGGGCATAAGCTTGCTCCTTTAAACAAGAAAGCCCCGTCGCCGGGGCTTTTGCGGGGAAAAACCGGTTTACACCAGTTCGATCACGTCGAAATTCACTTCCGGGTTGACGTCGGCGTCGTAGTCGACACCGGCCAGGCCGAAGCCGAACAGGCGCAGGAACTCGTCCTTGTAGCCCCGGTAATCGGTCAGTTCATAGATGGTGTCGTCGGTGATCTGCTGCCAGATTTCGCGGCAGGCGTTCTGCACCTCGTCGCGCAGCTCCCAGTCGTCCAGACGCAGGCGGTTCTGCTCGTCCACCGGGGCGGGCTGGCCGCTGTAGAGACGATCATGGAACAGCCGCTGGATCTGCTCGATGCAGCCCTCGTGGATGCCCTGCTCCTTCATCACCTTGAACGCCATGGAGATGTACAGCGGCATCACCGGGATGGCGGCGGAGGCCTGGGTCACCACCGACTTGAGCACCGCCACATGGGCGTTGCCGCCACGGGCCTTCAGTTTGGCGTCGATGGCATGGGCGGCGCGGTCCAGGTCTTCCTTGGCCTTGCCCAGGGTGCCGTGCCAGTAGATGGGCCAGGTCAGATCGGTGCCGATGTAGGAATAGGCCACCGACTTGGCGCCCTCGGCCAGCACGCCGGCGGCGTCCAGGGCATTCATCCACAGTTCCCAGTCCTGGCCGCCCATCACCTGGATGGTATCGGCAATTTCCTGCTCGTTGGCCGGCTCGACCACGGCTTCCACCAGCACGTCCTTGTTGGTGTCGAGGGCCACCGACTGGTAGGGCTCGCCGATGGGCTTGAGCGCGGAGCGCACCACTTCGCCGCTGTCGGGCAGCTTGCGCACCGGCGAGGCCAGGGAGTAGACCACCAGATCGATCTGGCCCAGGTCCTGTTTGATCAGCTCAATCACTTTGTCGCGGCATTCGTTGGAGAAGGCATCGCCGTTGATGCTCTTGGCGTACAGGCCCTCTTCCTTGGCGGCCTTGTCGAAGGCGGCGGCGTTGTACCAGCCGGCGGTGCCGGTCTTCTTCTCGGTGCCCGGCTTTTCGAAGAAAACGCCGATGGTGGCGGCGCCGCTGCCGAAGGCGGCGTTGATGCGGGAAGCCAGGCCGTAACCGGTGGACGCGCCGATCACCAGCACCTTCTTCGGCCCCTGCTCCAGTTTGCCCTTGCCTTTGACGTAGGCGATCTGCTCACGTACATTCGCCTCACAGCCGACCGGGTGGGTGGTGGTGCAGATAAAGCCACGGACCTTGGGTTTGATGATCATAGAAATGGTTGCCTCGGTTATTACAAACGATAGGGGCTAAAGATACCCTATTCCGGGACAAATGTGAGGCCCGAATTATCGGCCTGCTACTTGTCTCACGATGCATCTGCTGACAGACAGGCCGTGCCAAGCGTCGGTCAAAGCGCAACTGCTTCTCCGGCACGCCGTAAACCCCTCCCTGGGGGCTCCGTCGCGCCATCCTTGGCGCGAAGGGCGCGGCGAAGCAGACACCCTTTGCCCTCCTTATGGAGCTCTCGGCCGCCTGTTGGTATTCAACAGGCAACGCCGCTGCTTGACGAAGCAACAGCAGGGATTGCCGTAGCCGACCGTCACATGCCATGGATGGCATGTGCCGAGCGCTACATGGATGTACTCGCAGCGTGTCGGCGCAGGCAACCCTGCTGGTGCTTCGCATTGCGGAGGTAACAGTCGACGTGTGGATTTCGGGCTTCGAGCTTTGGTGAGAACAATGTTTACATTACGTCCCTATCAGCAGGAGGCGGTGGATCGCACTCTTGATTATTTCCGCCGCCACAGCGAGCCGGGACTTTTGGTGTTGCCCACCGGCGCCGGCAAGAGCCTGGTGATCGCCGAGCTGGCCCGCCTGGCCCGGGGCCGGGTGCTGGTGCTGGCCCATGTCAAGGAGCTGGTGGAGCAGAACCACGCCAAGTACAGCGCCTACGGCCGGGAGGCGGCCATCTTCTCCGCCGGCCTGGGCCAAAAGCAGGCCCATACCCAGGTGGTGTTCGGCTCGGTGCAGTCGGTGGCGCGCAACCTGGACGCCTTTTCCGGCTTCAGCCTGGTGGTGATCGACGAGTGCCACCGGGTGTCGGACAACGATGACAGCCAGTACCTGCAGGTGGTCAACCACCTGCGTCGGGACAATCCCAGGCTCAAGGTGCTGGGGCTCACCGCCACTCCCTACCGTCTGGGGCTGGGCTGGATCTACCAGAGCCACCACCACGGCATGGTGCGCAGCCGTGCGCCGCGCTTTTTCAAACACTGCCTGTTCGAGCTGCCGCTGCGGCTGATGATCAAGCAAGGCTACCTGTGCCCGCCGCAACTGGTGGACGCCCCCGTAGTGCACTACGACTTTTCCCGGCTGTATGAACAGGGGCTGTTCAGCGAGCAGGCGCTGGATCGGGAACTGGCCCGCCAGCCCCGGGTCACCCCCCACATAGTGGCGCAAATCCAGGACTACGCCGAGTCCCGGCAAGGGGTGATGATCTTCGCCGCCACCGTGCGCCACGCCGCCGAGGTGGCCGGCCTGTTGCCGCCCGGGCAGACCGCGCTGATCACCGGCGAGACCCCCGGCCCGGAGCGGGACGCCATCATCCGTCGCTTCAAGGCCCGGGAGCTGAAGTTCCTGGTCAATGTGGCGGTGCTCACCACCGGCTTCGACGCCCCCCATGTGGATCTGATCGCCATGCTGCGCCCCACCCAGTCGGTGGCCCTGTACCAGCAGATAGTGGGCCGGGGCCTGCGCCTCAGCCCCGGTAAAACCGACTGCCTGGTGCTGGATTACGCGGGCAACAACATGGACCTCTTCGCCCCCGAAGTGGGCGAGCCCAGGCCCCATCCGGACAGCACCCAGGTGCAGGTGCCCTGCCCCGCCTGCGGTTTCGCCAATATCTTCTGGGGCAAGACCGACGCCGAGGGCCGGGTACTGGAGCACTTCGGCCGCCGCTGCCAGGGCCTGTTCGAAGACGACGAGGGCCAGCGGGAGGAATGCGGCTACCGTTTTCGCTTCAAGTCCTGCCCCCAGTGCCTGGCGGAAAACGACATCGCCGCCCGCCAGTGCCACGACTGCGGCCAGTTGCTGGTGGATCCGGACAAGCAGCTGAAGGAAGCCCTGGCGCTGAAGGACGCCCTGGTGCTGCGCTGCGCCGGCATGACGCTGGCGGCGGAGCAGGGCAAGTTCGGCCCGGCGCTCAAGGTGACCTATCACGACGAGGACGGCACCGAGCTGGTGCAATGGTATGGCTTCGACGCCAAGGGGCCCAAGGGCCGCTTTTTCCGGGACTTCGTGGCTCCCCACTGGCCCGCCCCGGGCCTGGAGCCGGATTTCGCCGGCCTGGCCGAGGTGGAAGCCGCCGCCGAGCGCTTTCGCCACCCGGACTTCGTCATCGCCCGCAAGCACAAACGGGGCTGGCAGGTGAAGGAGAAGATCTTCGACTACCAGGGCCGCTACCGGCGCGCCCACGAATTGGGGTAAGGATTGGGGATTGGGGATTGGGGATTGGGGATTGGCCCATTATCCTGATCGAACTCAGAACAAACACATCCGACAGACAAGAAGAGCGCGCTGATGACAAGAAAAGCATTCACCGGTCTGACCATGCTACTGGTCCTGGCCTTCGGCAGCCGGGCGGCCACGCCGCCGGAGCATGGCCAAGCCGCCTGGCTGCTGGCCGACCTCGGCAGCGGCCGTATCGAGCAGAGCCACAACCCCGAGCTGCTGCTCAAGCCCGCCTCCACCCAGAAGCTGCTCACCAGCCTGGCGGGCGCCCTGGCCCTGGGGCCCGACTGGCGCTATGAAACCCGGCTGCGCTACCGGGGCCAGCTCGAAAACGGCCTGCTGGTAGGGGATCTGCTGATCGACTTTGTCGGCGATCCCAGCCTTACCCGGGAGCAGCTGCGGGATCTGCTGGCCGGCAGCGGCATCCGCCGCATCAGCGGCAACCTGCTGCTCAACCAGTCCCGTTTCGGCGGCTACGACAGGGGCAACGGCTGGTCCTGGAACGACCTCGGGGTCTGCTACACGGCACCGCCGGCGGCGCTGATCCTGGACAGGAACTGCGTGCAGGGCGCCCTCTACGCCCGCCTCGGCCAGCCGGCCCGCGCTACGGTGCCGGCGCACCAGCCGGTGTCGGTCAGCGCCGAGGTGGAGGTGCTGGGTGAGGCCGAGCGCCGGGCCCGCTTCTGCGAGCTGGAGGTGGAGATGAGCCCGCCCAACCGTTATCACCTCAGCGGTTGCACGGGGCCACGCCAGGAGCCCTGGCCGCTGCGCTTCGCCATCCAGGATCTGGACGCCTGGGGCCAGGCCCTCAGCCGCTGGGCCCTGGGCCAGGCCGGCATCGCGCTTTCCGGCGAGATCCACGCCAGCCGCCAGCAAGCCGCCGACTGGCCGGTGCTCGCCAGCCACGCCTCGCCGCCCCTGCGGGAACTGGTGCAGCGCATCCTGATCCACTCCGACAACCTCCATGCCGACAGCCTGCTGCGCACCCTGGGCGCCGAGCGCTTCGGCCAGCCCGGCAGCTTTCGCAACGGCAGCCAGGCGGTGCGCGACATCCTGCTCGAGCAGGCCGGTATCGATTTGGGTCCTGCCTGGCTGGCGGACGGCTCCGGCCTGTCGGCCCACAACCTGCTGCGCGCCGCGGATCTGCTGGCGGTGCTGCAGACCATGGCCGCCCGGCCCGAGCTCGGCTGGCTGGTGGACGCCCTGCCGGTGAGCGGCGAAAGCGGCACCCTCCAGTACCGTAACAGCGTACTCCAGCCGCCGCTCAAGGGACGGGTGCGGGCCAAGACCGGCACCATAGCCCATGTGCAGAACCTGGCCGGCTTTATCGACACCGACGGCGGCCGCAAGGCCTTTGTGCTGCTGCAAAACGGCCTGTCCATCAGTCCCGAACAGCAGCAGCAACTGGCCCGGGGCGAGGGGGAATGGCCGGCCCGGGCCTTCGAGCGGCAGTGGCTGGAGGATGCCCTGAACCAGGACCTCATAGGCCGTACCAATCAATCAACAATGGATTAACGATTTATTCCCGGGCCTGTCCGCCTTTATACTGGTCCCATTCAGCGCCGGAGCCGGTTTTCGCTCCGGCCCTGGTCCCTTCACTGCACTACCTTTCGGCGGCCTCCGGGCCGCCTTTTTATTGCGCCGCCCTCAACAACATCGCCAAATCCCCATTTCCCGGATTTTTTTCGTCAAAAGCCCTCTTTTACCCCTTTTCATCCGGGTGCCAAAGCTCCATCATGGGCGCCATCACTTGTTTGTACTGCCCATCCCGGACACGCCTTTACCGAAGCCCGCGCCTCATGCCGGCCTCTCCTGTCCGTGGTTTTCCTGGCAGTTGCATAATCCGAGGCCCTTGATACCCATGTATTCCGTAGAGAAATCCCACAAGCTGGACAACGTCTGTTACGACATCCGCGGTCCCGTCCACAAGGAGGCCCGCCGCCTGGAAGACGAGGGCCACCGTATCCTCAAGCTCAATATCGGCAATCCGGCGCCCTTCGGCTTCGAGGCCCCGGAGGAGCTGCTCAAGGACGCCATCCTCAACCTGCCCACCAGCCAGGGCTACTGCGACTCCAAGGGACTGTTCTCGGCGCGCAAGGCGGTGATGCAGTACTACCAGCAAAAGGGGCTGCGCACCACCGACCTCGACGATATCTACATCGGCAACGGCGTTTCCGAGCTGATTGTGATGGCGATGCAAGCCCTGCTCAACAACGGCGACGAAATCCTGGTGCCCGCTCCCGACTATCCCCTGTGGACCGCCGCCGTTACCCTGTCCGGCGGTAAGGCGGTGCACTATATGTGCGACGAGGGCGCTGACTGGTATCCAGATCTGGACGACATCAGGGCCAAGATCAGCCCCCGTACCAAGGGCATAGTGCTGATCAACCCCAACAACCCCACCGGCGCCGTCTACGGCAGCGAATTTTTGCTGGAGGTGGTGGAAATTGCCCGCCAGAACAAGCTGATTATTTTCGCCGACGAAATCTACGACAAAATTCTTTACGACGACGTGGCCCACCACTCGGTGTGCACCCTGTGTGACGACGTGCTGGTGGCCACCTTCAACGGCCTGTCCAAGAGCTATCGCGCCGCCGGTTTCCGCCAGGGCTGGATGATGCTGAGCGGCCCCAAACACCAGGCCCGGGATTATATCGAGGGGCTGGAAATGCTCTCTTCCATGCGGCTGTGCGCCAACGTGCCCATGCAGCACTGCATTCAGGCGGCGCTGGGCGGCTACCAGAGCATCAACGAGCTGGTGCTACCCGGCGGCCGGCTGCGCCAGCAGCGGGACAAGGCCTGGGAGCTGCTCAACCAGATCCCCGGGGTGTCCTGCGTCAAGCCCAAGGGCGCCATCTACCTGTTTCCCAGGCTGGATCCCAAGGTGTACGACATCAGGGACGATCAGAAGATGGTGTACGACCTGCTGCTGCAGGAAAAACTGCTGATCGTGCAGGGCACCGGCTTCAACTGGCCCAAGCCCGACCACTTCCGCCTGGTCACCCTGCCGCGGGTGGACGATATCGAGGACGCCGTCAGCCGTATTGCCCGCTTCCTCAAGCATTACCAGCAGTAAAGCGGTGACTCGGGATCAGGGACTAGGGATCCCCAGTCCCCAGTATTTATAGCAGCGGGCTCATCAGGTAGAAGAGGTTCTCCGCCACCCGCTTGCGCAGGGGGCGCTGGCGCCATTCCAGCCAGGACAGGGGCTTGGCATCGCTCAGGTACTCGTCCGCCAGTTGCAGCAACTCGCCCATGGCCTGGCCATCGTCCACCAGCAGCGTCATCTCGAAGTTCAGCCACAGGCTGCGCTTGTCCAGGTTGACCGTGCCCACCAGGGCGAACTGGTGATCCACCAGCACGCACTTGGTATGCAGCAGGCCGGCGGCGTACAGATGGATCTCCACCCCGGCGTGCAGCAGCTCGTCGAAAAAGGCGTTGCAGGCGTGGTTGACCATGCGCGAGTCGTTTTTGGCCGGCAGCACCAGTTGCACCTCCACGCCCCGGTCGGCGGCGGAACACAGGGCCGCCACCAGGGGATCGTCCGGCACAAAGTAGGGCGTGATCAGCACCAGCCGGCGCCGGGCCTGGTAGACGGCGGTGAGCAGGCTCTGGGCAATGGCGTCTCCGCCCATAAAGGGGCCCGAAGGCAGCAGTTGCAGCTTGAGCTGATTGTCCAGGCAACTGATGGGATGGTATTCCAGTTGCTCCAGCAACCGTTCGCCGGTTTCCATTTCCCAGTCCCACACGAACAGGGACCAGATAATGGGCACTATGGGGCCGCGGATGCGCAGCATGATGTCCACCCACTGGCCCACACCGGCATCCTGCTTGAAGCAGGCAGGGTCCACCAGGTTCATGGAGCCGGTGTAGGCGACGTCGTCGTCGATCACCACCAGCTTGCGGTGCATGCGCAGATCCTGACGCTCAAACAACACCCGCAGGGCGCCCACCGGCAGCACCTCGACCACCTTGACCCCCGCCTCCCGCATCCGCTTGGGCCAGCGGCTGCGAAAGAAATCGGCGCTGCCGACCGAATCCAGCAGCAGCCGGCAGTCCACTCCGCGCCGGGCGGCATCCATCAGGGCGTAGGCCACCTCGTCGGCCTGCCCGCCCGGATGCCAGATGTAGAACTCCAGGTAGCAGGAACTGCGCGCCGCGGCAATATCCCGGCGCAGGGCCTGCAGTATCTCGTCCGGACGCTGCAGCAGGGTCATGCCGTTGCCGCTCAGCATGGGCATGTTGAGCCGGGCCTTGACCAGCTCGTAAATGGGCCGAGCCGGATCGCTCACCTCGAACTGCTGTCCCGGGAAGCGGGATACCAGCACATTGATCCAGTCGGCATGGGGCCGGTACATGGACTTGGCGCGCTCTGCCCGCTTGCGGCCCAGGCGAACCTCGCCAAACAGTATATAGGCCGCCACCCCGAGGATGGGGATGGCATAGATGAGGGCCAGCCAGGCCAGGGAGACCCCCACCGCCCGGCGCTTCATGATCACCCTGAAGGTCACCCCCAGCACCAGGCTGGTGTGGGCGACAAACAGCAGCCATCCTATTACCGTATAGATATAATCGCTCAAAAACGCCTAGCTCCTCTCAAACAGGACAGGCAATCCCAGGACATGGACACAGGCCTATGATTATTATACTTTTTTTATTTCTCATTGGGATAAGCAATCTGGCAGGAGCGCAAACCCTGACGATCACCGAGCAACAGCTCAACAGCGAGCTCGAACGCCAGCTCGGGCGGGAGTTTCCGCTGACCCTGGGCGACTGGCTGGCGGCGGGAATACGACTTGAGGATCTCCGGGTGGAACTCGGCCGCCAGGAGGCCGACAAGGCCAGAGTCACCGGCCGGGGCATTATTTCCGTCAGCCAGGGAGAGCGGCGCTTTACCTGGGATCTGAACGGCGATTTTAGCGCCCGCCCCCGCTACGACAGCGAGCAGGGCGCCCTTTACCTGGACGAGTTCGAGCTGCTCAGCTACCGACTCAACGACGACGGCGGCCTGCCCCAGGCGGGCTTTATGCTGCCCATGCTGCTGCAGGGCGTGGCCGGCTATCTGTCTCAGTATCCGGTATATGTGCTCGATGCCCGGGATCCCCTGCAACAACAGTTGCGGGGGCAGATCCTGGGGCTGGAAATCGACCCGGGCCGGCTCAGGCTGCACGGTCTGGACTAGCGCCGCTCAAGCCAGGGCGGCCGGCTCCTGCCAAAAGCGCTCCAGCTGCGCCGGGCTCATCGGCGAGGCCAGCAGTTGGCCCTGTACCGAGCCGCAACCATGGCGGCGCAAAAACTCCATCTGCTCGGCGGTTTCCACCCCGCAGGCCACCACTTCCAGCCCCAGGCTCTGGGCCAGCAGCAGCAGTGCCCGGATCACCGACTGGTCGACAGGGTCGAAATGGCTCGACAGCAGGCTGCGATCCAGCTTGATGCCGTCGATGGGCAGTTGGCGCAGCTTGCTGAAACTGAGCCGGCCGTCGCCCACGTTGTCCAGGTAGATGGCCATGCCGGCGCGACGAAAGGCGGCCAGCACCCCCAGCAACGACTCGCTGCGCCGCATGATGAAGTCGCTGCGCAGCTCGACCATGATGCTGTCGGGGCTGACGCCCTCTCCGCCCAGCAGCTCCAGCAGCCGCTCCGCCTTGTGCTGCTCCAGCTCCAGCCCGCTCAGGTTGACGCTGACCGGCCCGCGCCAGCCGCCCCCCTCTCGCCAGCACCGTTGCTGGCCGGCCACCCGGGTAAACACCCACTCCGCCAGCCGGCACAGCAGGCCGGCATCCTTGGCGGCCGGCAGAAACTGCTCGGGATAGAGGGTGCCAAGCTCGGGGTGGCGCCAGCGCAACAGGGCCTCCAGGCTCAGCAGACGCTGGGAATGAAGCGCCGTCCTCGGCTGGTACTCGAGAAACAGCTGATCCTCCTCCAGCGCCCGCCGAAATTCCCCCGCCAGCCGGTGTTGCCGCTCCAGCCGGGCGAACTGGGCACTGTCGAACAGGCACACCTTGGCGCTGCTGAAGGTCTTGGCCTCGTACATGGCGCTGTCGGCATAGCGCAGCAGGGTTTCTATCTCAACCCCGTGCTCGGGATAGAGGCTGACGCCGATGCTGGCGCCAACGCAGAGTTCGTACTCGCCCACCAGCACCGGGGCCTCCAACTGGTCGAGCAACTGCTCGGCCTTGGCCAGCAGTTCCTGCTCCTTCAGCGGGCCGCGCCAGATCATCACGAATTCGTCGCCGCCGATGCGGGCCACCAGCTCGTTGGCATCCACCAGCGCCAGCAGCCGGCCGGCCAGGGCCTTGAGCACCTGGTCGCCGACCCCGTGGCCGAAGCTGTCGTTGATCGGCTTGAAGCGGTCGAGATCGATAAACAGCAACGCCAGTTGCTCCCCGTCTTCCAGCGCCAGGCGCACCTTGGCAAACCAGCTCAGCAGAAAGCCCCGGTTGGCGGTGCCGGTGAGGGCATCGTGGTGGGCCAGATAGCTGAGCCTTTCTTCCGATTGCTTGAGCCGGCTGATGTCGTCGAGGATGCCGATGATATGGGTGACCCGGCCGCGGTCGTCGCGGATCAGGTGCAGCATCAGCCAATGGGTGGCCAGCCGGCCTTGACGGGTATGGTGCTGCACTTCTCCCTGCCAGTAGCCCGCCTGCTGCAGCCGGTGCCAGATCTGGCGGTAGTAGCGACGCTCGTGCAGATCTTCATTGATATTGGTGATATGGCAGCCGTGAATGGCATCCGCATCCAGTTCGCTGAGCCGGCAAAAGGCCGGGTTGACGCCCACGACCCGGCCTCGGGCATCCATCACCACTATGCCTTCCCGGGTATGTTGCATGATCTGCCGGGCCAGGGCGATGGAGCTGCTGGCCAGCTCGCGCAGGCCAGCCTCGCTGGCCAGGTGCAGATCGGCCGAGCTCGCCCATAACAAATCGCTTTCGTCCATGTCCGTGCTCTATGGTTGAGTTGAGGAGGAAGCTGTTTCCGTTACCCGCTTGTTGGAAGTCCGGCGTCGTCAGGCCTGGTTATTTTTCGGGCAGCTCCATCATATAGACTCAAACGAAAAATAAAAAGCCCGCATTGCTGCGGGCTTGAAACAGAGGTTCCGGACTGGGATCTAGCCCAGATTTTTCCGCGCGTTGCGGAAGATGCGCATCCAGCCGCCGTCCTCGCCCCAGGTGTCCGGGTGCCAGGAGTTGGCCACGGTGCGGAACACCCGCTCCGGGTGCGGCATCATGATGGTGACCCGGCCGTCTTCGCTGGACAGGCCGGTGATGCCGTTGGCGGAGCCGTTGGGGTTGAACGGATAGCGCTCGGTCGCCTGGCCATGGTGGTCCACATAGCGCAGCGCCACGGTACCGCTTGCCTCTATAGCCGCAATATCGGCACGCAGCGGCTGGACCCGGCCCTCGCCGTGGGATACGGCGATGGGCAGGCGCGAGCCGGCCATGCCGGACAGGAACAGGCTGGGCGACTCCTGTACTTCCACCAGGCTGAAGCGGGCTTCGAAGCGCTCGGAGGTATTGCGCACAAAGTCCGGCCAGTGGGCCGCACCGGGGATCAGATCCCGCAGCTGGGACAGCATCTGGCAGCCGTTGCACACGCCGAGGGCGAAGCTGTCGTCGCGCTGAAAGAAGGCCTCGAACTGGGCGCGCAGCGCCTCGTTGAACAGAATGCTCTTGGCCCAGCCGCCGCCGGCGCCGAGCACGTCACCGTAGGAGAAGCCGCCACAGGCCACCAGGCCGGCGAACTCGTCCAGCCGGTGGCGGCCGCTCTGCAGATCGCTCATGTGCACATCGATGGCGCTGAAGCCGGCCCGATCGAAGGCGGCCGCCATTTCCAGATGGGAGTTGACCCCCTGCTCGCGCAGTATGGCCATCTTGGGATGCACACCCTTGGCGATAAAGGGCGCGGCGATGTCTTCCTTGGGATCGAAACTGAGCGACACCGACAAACCGGGGTTGTCGGCCTCCAGCTTGGCGTCGAACTCGGAGCGGGCACAGTCGGGGTTGTCGCGCAGGGCCTGCATGCGGTAGCTGGTCTCGGACCAGAGCCGGCGCAGCGCAGTGCGTGACTCGGCGTAAATTTCTTCGCCGTTTGCCAGCAGCCGCAGGGTGTCGTCCTGGTTGGGCGCGCCAATGACATGGGTGCAGGCGGCCAGGCCGTGGCCGGCCAGGCAGGTGAGCACCGCTTCCTTGTCGTCGCGACGCACCTGCAGCACGGCGCCCAGCTCTTCGTTGAACAGGGCGGCCAGGTGATCGGCGCCGAGCAGATCCAGCTCGACATCGAGGCCAGTATTGCCGGCAAAGGCCATTTCCGCCAGGGTCACCAACAGGCCGCCGTCGCCCTTGTCATGGTAGGCCAGCAGTTTCTGCTCGGCCAGCAGCGCCTGGATGGCGTAGAAAAAGCCCTTGAGCTGCTCGGGGTTGTCCAGGTCGGCGGGCTTGTCGCCCAGCTGGCGGTAAACCTGGGCCAGGGCGGAGGCGCCCAGGCGGTTCTTGCCGTTGCCCAGATCCACATAAACGAGATCGGTCTCGCCCTGCTCGGTACGCAGCCAGGGGGTGACGGTGGCCCGCACGTCGTTGACCCGGGCAAAGGCGGAAATCACCAGCGACATCGGTGCGGTGACCGCCTTGTCCTCGCCGTCCTGCTGCCAGCGGGTTTTCATGGACATGGAGTCCTTGCCCACCGGTATGGTCAGGCCCAGCACCGGGCACAGTTCCTCGCCCACCGCCTTGACGGCCTCATACAGGCCGGCGTCCTCGCCCGGGTGACCGGCGGCGGACATCCAGTTGGCGGACAGCTTGATGCGCTTGAGATCGCCGATATCGGTGGCGGCAATGTTGGTGATGGCTTCGGCCACCGCCAGCCGCGCGGAGGCGGCGAAGTCGAGCAGCGCCACCGGGGCGCGCTCGCCCATGGACATGGCCTCGCCGGCATAGGTGTCGTAGGCAGCGGCGGTGACGGCGCAGTCGGCCACCGGCACCTGCCAGGGGCCCACCATCTGATCCCGGGCCACCAGGCCGGTGACGGTGCGGTCACCGATGGTGATCAGGAAGCCCTTGTCGGCCACGGTGGGCAGGGTCAGCACCCGTTCCACGGCGTCCTTGAGGTTGATGCCGTGCACATCCAGCGCCGGGCTCTGGTGGGTACGGCTTGCCACGTCCCGCTGCATCTTGGGTGGTTTGCCCAGCAGCACTTCCAGCGGCATGTCGATGGGCTGGTTGTCGAAGTGGCTGTCGTGCAGGCCGAGGTGCGGCTCGGCGGTGGCCTCGCCGATCACCGCGAAGGGCGCGCGCTCCCGGCGGCAGATGGCCTCGAACTCGGCCAGGCGGTCGGCGGCCACCGACAGCACATAACGCTCCTGGGATTCGTTGCACCAGATCTGCAGCGGGCTCATGCCCGGCTCGTCGTTGGGAATATCACGCAGGTTGAAACGGCCGCCGCGGCCGCCGTCGTTGACCAGCTCCGGCATGGCGTTGGACAGGCCGCCCGCGCCCACGTCGTGGATAAACTGGATGGGGTTGGCGTCACCCAGGGCCCAGCAACGGTCGATCACTTCCTGACAGCGGCGCTCCATCTCGGGGTTGTCCCGCTGCACCGAGGCAAAATCCAGATCCTCGCTGGACTGGCCAGAAGCCATGCTGGAAGCGGCACCGCCGCCCAGGCCGATGTTCATGGCCGGGCCACCCAGCACCACCAGCCTGGCGCCGACGGTGATCTCACCCTTCTGCACGTGCTCGGCGCGGATATTGCCGAGGCCGCCGGCGATCATGATCGGCTTGTGGTAGCCGCGCACTTCCTCGCCATTGAAGCTGGAGACCTGCTCCTCGTAGGTACGGAAGTAGCCGAGCAGGGCCGGACGGCCGAATTCGTTGTTGAAGGCCGCACCGCCCAGGGGGCCGTCGATCATGATGTCGAGGGCGCTGACGATGCGCTCGGGCTTGCCGAAGTCCTGCTCCCAGGGCCGCGGGTAGCCGGGAATCTTCAGGTTGGATACGCTAAAGCCCACCAGGCCCGCCTTGGGCTTGGAACCCCGGCCGGTGGCGCCCTCGTCGCGGATTTCGCCGCCGGAGCCGGTGGCGGCGCCCGGATAGGGAGAGATGGCGGTGGGGTGGTTGTGGGTTTCCACCTTCATCAGGATATGGATGTCTTCCTGGTGATAGCGGTACTCGCCCGACTCGGGGCTGGGGAAAAAGCGGCCCGCCGGCGAACCGGCCATGACGGCGGCGTTGTCCTTGTAGGCGGACAGCACATGGTCGGGCACCTGCTCGAAGGTGTTCTTGATCATCTTGAACAGGGACTTGGGCTGCTCGACGCCGTCTATGGTCCAGTCGGCGTTGAAAATCTTGTGCCGGCAGTGCTCGGAGTTGGCCTGGGCGAACATGTAGAGTTCGATGTCGTTGGGATTACGCCCCAGCTTGCTGAAACCCTCGTACAGGTAGTCGATTTCGTCTTCCGCCAGGGCCAGGCCCATGCGCAGGTTGGCCTCGGCCAGGGCTTCGCGGCCGCCGGTGAGGATATCGACCGAGGTCAGCGGCGCCGGCTCGGCCTGGGCAAACAGGCAGTCGGCGGCGTCCAGGCTGTCGAGGGTCACCTCGGTCATGCGGTCGTGCAACAGGCTCTTGATGGCCTTTAACTCAACGGCGGTAGGTTCACGCTCGAAACTAAGGTAATAGGCGATACCGCGCTCGATGCGCCTGACCTGGGCCAGGCCGCAGTTGCGGGCGATGTCGGTGGCCTTACTGGACCAGGGGGAAAGGGTACCGGGCCTGGGAGTGACCAGCACCAGCAGGCTGCCGGCGGCCGGGGTAATGCCCTGGGCGGGGCTGTCGAGCAAGCGGCTCAGGGTTTGTCGGGTGTCGGCCTCGAGGTTGGCGTTCAACGCGACAAAGTGCACATACTCGGTGTCCAGTCCCGCCAGCGGCAGTTCCTGCTCCTGGGCGCGGCGGATGATCGCCTGGGTTCTGAAACCGGATAAGGCCGGCGAGCCTCTCAGTATTTCCATAGTGGCTGATTCTCAAAGCGTGAGTGAATGGGGGGTTGAGAAATTGGCGGTATTATAGGTTTACACCCCTGCCCTGTCGACGCCGATTTCCGGCGCGAGCTACTGGTCTGTCCGGCGCGAATAGGCGCAATTACCTGACGAATGAGTCGACTTCTGCTATAAAATGCCGGTCGTACAACCAGAGGAACCGACCCTTGCGCCGTATTCTTTTGCTCTCCCGAACCACCCTGCTGCTGGGCCTGATGACCCTGGCCGGCTGCGATGCCAAGCCCCAGGCCAGGAGCCAGCAGGCCCAGATCCAAGCCAGGGGCGAGCTCAGGGTCGGAACCCTCTATCATCCGCTCTACTATTTCCTGCGCGACGACCAACAGGAAGGACTGGATTACGAGCTGGCGTTGTCTTTTGCCGATGACCTCGGCGTCGCGCTGCGCATGGTACCCGCCTACAGCCTGGACGATCTCTTCGCCCTGCTCGACGCGGGCAAGGTCGACATGCTGGCCGCCGGCCTCACCAGTACCCCCCTGCGTCGCCAGCAATATCGCTTCGGGCCCAGTCTGTACGAAGTGGCCCAGACCCTGGTCTACCGCAAGGGCGAGCCCCGCCCCCAGGGACCGGAGCAGATAGCGGGCGACATCCGGGTGCTGGCCGGCTCCAGCCAGGCCGAATGGCTGCATGCCCTGCAGCAGGAACTGCCCGAGCTGCGCTGGGAAACCCGCCGCGACGCCGACGCGGAGGACCTGTTGCGCCAGGTCGCCGAGGGCCGCGCCGACCATACCTTGGTGGAGGACACCCTTCTGGCCCGCACCCAGCGTTATTACCCCAACGTGGAGGCCGCGTTCAGCCTGAGCGATCCCCAGCCGGTGGCCTGGGTTATTGACCGGCGCGACGACGACAGCCTGCTGGCCCGGATGCTGACCTTCTTCGGCGAACAGCAAAAACTCGGCACCCTGGCTCGGCTCAACGAAAAATACTTCGGCCATATCCAGGACTTCGATTATGTGGACACCCGCACCTTCCTGCGCCGGGCGGAAGACCTGCTGCCCCGCTACCAGCCCCTGTTCGAACGTTATGCCGGCGAGCTGGACTGGCGCCTGCTGGCGGCGGTGAGTTACCAGGAATCCCACTGGGATCCCCAGGCCCGCTCCTACACCGGCGTCAGGGGCATGATGATGCTGACCGAGGACACCGCCAGGCAGGTGGGGGTGGAAGATCGTCTGGATCCGGAACAGAGCATCCGCGGCGGCGCCCATTACCTGGCCTCGCTCATCGAGCGTCTGCCCGACAGCATTCCCGAGGATGAACGGGTCTGGTTCGCCCTGGCGGCCTACAACCTGGGCCTGGGCCACCTGCTGGACGTGCGCCGGCTGACCCGGCTGCGGGATCAGGATCCGGATTCCTGGGCGGCGGTGAAGGAAAACCTGCCCCTGCTGCACCAGCCCCAGTGGCACAGCCAGACCCGCTATGGCTATGCCCGCGGCCGGGAAGCCCAGAAGTTTGTCAATAATGTGCGCCAGTACTACCAGAGCCTGCTGTGGCTGAACAATCCGACCACGGATCCGGGGCTGGCCACCGCCCAGCGTGAGAGCCCGCCGACAGTTCCGCCACTTTAACCGCAATGTCACTTTACTCGCGCAGGGCAAACTGTTATTACCTGAAGCAATGCAACATCGTGTTGCCGAACGAGTTTTGTGAAGGGGAATCCACCATGTTGAAACGCAGACGCGCCTTGCTGCGACAGCGCAAGCCGGCCGGCTGGTCGCCGCGCCGCAAAATCATGATGCAGGATCTGCGGCGCAAGATTTTGCGCCGCAACAGCGCCTATTTTCTGACCCAGCCCACCACCGAATAACCGCCGGGGACCCTGGCGGCTTCCATGCTCAGTCCTTGCCATCAAAGAAAACGCCGGCACTGCCGGCGTTTGGGTATCATTTTTTCTTGATGAACTTCATCAATCGCTTGCGCTTGCGCAACTGGGTTGCCGTCAGCTTGTTCTTGAGGCCGGCGTAGGGGTTGTCCCCTTCCTGGAACTCCACCCGGATGGGCGTGCCCATGATCTGCAGGGAGCGGCGGAAGTAGTTGATAAGATAGCGTTTGTAGGAGTCCGGCAGATCCTTGACCTGGTTGCCGTGCACTATGATGCGCGGCGGGTTGTAGCCACCGGCGTGGGCGTACTTGAGCTTGACCCGGCGGCCGCGCACCAGGGGCGGCTGATGGTCGTCCTGGGCCATCTGCATGATGCGTGTCAGCATGGAGGTGTTCACCCGGCGGGTGGCGGACTCGTAGGCCTCGACCACAGAGCCGAACAGGTTGCCCACGCCGCTGCCGTGCAGGGCCGAAATAAAATGCAGGCGGGCGAAGTCGATAAACCCTAAGCGCCGGTCCAGCTCGCGCTTGATGTCGTCCTTCACATCCTGGCTGAGGCCGTCCCACTTGTTGACCGCCAGCACTATGCTGCGCCCGGCGTTGAGCACGAAGCCGAGCAGGCTGAGATCCTGATCGGAAATGCCTTCCCGGGCATCCAGTACCAGCAGTACCACATTGGCGTCCTCGATGGCCTGCAGGGTCTTGATCACCGAAAATTTTTCTACCGTCTCATGGACCTTGCCGCGCCGGCGCACCCCGGCGGTATCGATCAGGATAAAGTCCCGCTCGTCCCGCTGCATGGGGATATAGACCGAGTCCCGGGTGGTGCCGGGCATGTCGTATACCACCACCCGCTCCTCGCCGAGGATGCGGTTGGTAAGGGTGGACTTGCCCACATTGGGGCGGCCGACAATGGCCAGCTTGATCGGCAAATCCTCGAAGGGGGTGGCTTCTTCCTCCTCCAGCTCGTCAAGGGCTTCCATCGCCTCGGCCAGATCCTGCTCGTCGAACTCCAGCTCCTCGCCGTCATCCTCCTCGGCCTCCACCGCTTCCCGTTCCGCCGCCAGGGCTTCCAGCTGGGGCGCCAGGGCGGTTTCCAGCAGGCTCAGCACGCCGCGGCCGTGGGCGGCGGCGATCTGGTAAATGTCCCCCAGGCCCAGCAGGTAGAACTCGCTTACCGCCGAGTCGGCGTCGATGCCGTCGGTCTTGTTGGCCACCAGCAGGGTCTTCTTCTGACAGCGGCGCAGGTGGTTGGCGATGGCTTCGTCCGCCACGGTCAGGCCGGCCCGGGCATCCACCATAAACAGCACCACGTCCGCCTCGTCGATGGCGGCCAGGGACTGTTCGGCCATCTTAAGCTCAATACCTTCCTCGGTCCCGTCGATACCACCGGTGTCGACCACGATAAATTCCAGCTCGCCCACCTTGGCCTGGCCGTATTTGCGGTCCCGGGTCAGGCCGGGAAAGTCCGCCACCAGGGCATCCCGGGTCCGGGTCAGTCGGTTGAAAAGGGTGGATTTGCCCACGTTGGGGCGGCCTACCAGGGCCACTACTGGCATCATACTTCGCTTCTCCAGAAAACAATAACGGCCCCTGACGCGGGATCAGGAGCCGGTGGTGCCGTTATCCACGCCGGGATCAAGGCTGGCCGATGGCCACCAGATCGCCGCTGCGGCTTTGCACGTATAGGGTGTCGCCGGCCGCCAGGGGCGCGGCATACAGGCCGGCGCTGTCGATGCGCTGCAATGAGCGTATCTCGCCACTCTGGCGATCGAGCCAGTAGAGGTAGCCTTCGCCATCGCCCACCACCAGGTAGTCGCCGAACACGGCGGGTGCGGTCAACCGGCGGTTTTCCAGCTCGGTGTTGGACCACACTTCGCTGCCGCTGCGGGCCTCCACCGCGAACAAATGGCCGCGGCTGTCGCTGATATAAAGCAGCCGACCGTCGGTGCTCAGATCACGCGAACCCTGGTACTGGCGCTTCCACAGTTCCTGGCCGGAAATCAGCTGATGCGCGGTCAGCTGGCCATTATAGGCGATAGCAAACAGGATATCGCCCAGAATCACCGGCCGGGCCGCCACGTCCACCATCCGCTCCAGCTCGGTGGCGCCGCGGGGACTGGCGATACGGGTATCGCGCACCGGCTGGCCGTTGGCCAGCAGGGCTATCCCCAAACGACCGTCCGCCCGGCCATAGAGCACGGCGCCGCCGGCGGTAACCGGAGTGGACATGCTACGCAGGGTCAGGCTGGGCTGCTCGTTGCGCAGCAGCCACTGCTGTTCGCCACTGGTGGAGTCGAGCGCCACCAGGTTGCCGGCGCTGGTGTGCACCACCACCTTGCCTTCGTCCACCGCCGGCGCGGCCAACACCTCGCCGGGTACGTCCCGGGTCCACAACAGTTCGCCGTCGGCCTGGGACACGGCGTAGACGATGCCGTTCTCGGAGCCGAAATAGAGATTGCCGTAAGCGGCGGTCAGGCCGCCGGAAATGCGGGGGCTGCGCTGGTTTTCGTTGATCTCGAGCTTGTCCAGCCGGGTCCGCCACAGGCGCTCGCCGCTTGCCCGGTCATAGGCCGCCAGCACCCCGTCGCGGGAAGCGGCGAACAGACGGGCGCCATCGACTGCGGGGCGCAGCTGGGAGTAGTAGCTGCCGACGCCGTCGCCAACCGAGGCAGACCAGAGCACCCGGGTCTCAAAGGCATTGTCTATCTCGGGCAGGGGGTTGGCGGGAGCCACCGGCTCCTGGCTCGAGCAGGCGGCCAGGCCAAGCCCCAGCAGCAGGGGCAGAATGCGGGTTAATGGGGTCATTATGCCTCCTCGTCCACGAGTTCGGCGGAAACCGCCAGGTGATCGAGCTTGAGCTGCAGCCCGGGATTACCGTTCAGGCCGCCGGCATCGCGCGCCGCCCCATAGGCTTCACGGGCGGCGTCGAGCTGGCCGCGGGCCAGGTAGAGGTCTCCCTGAACTTCACTGCGCAGGGCGGCGAAGGCTTCGCCTTCCACCTGATTGAGCCGCTCCTGGGCGGCATCGAATTGCTCCTGTGCCAGCAGTACCCGGGCCAGGCGCAGACGGACGGTATTGGCCAGGGCTGCATCCTCAGTGCCGGCCAGGGCCAGCTCCAGCTGCTCGCGGGCCAGTGCCAGGTTGCCGGCTTCCACCGCCTGGGCCGCCAGCAACAGGGCTGCCAGCCCGCCGTAGCTGTTGCCCTGGTTGTCGCGCACAAAGGTGGCGGTGGCCTCGAATGCCGCGCTGCCCTCGCTGGCCAGCCGCTGGCTGACCTGCTCGAAGGCCTCGGCGCCGGCGGCGCGGGTTTCCAACTGATGGCTCTGGTAATAACGCCAGCCGAACAGACCGCCCAGACCGATGACCGAGCCCAGGATGATGGCCTTGCCGTATTCTTTCCACCACCGTTTCAGGGCATCCAGTTGCTGTTCTTCAGTGCTGTAAATGTCCACTCAGATCCCCTCTTGCTTGAGCTGTTCGATCAGTTCGTCCTGAGCCAGGGTCCGCTGTTCCCCCTGGCCGCGCAAATACTTCACCGTTACCTCACCACGGGCAATTTCCTCTTCCCCCAGAATGAGGGCGATGGCCGCCCCGCTCTTGTCGGCGCGCTTGAGTTGCTTTTTGAAATTGCCGCCGCCGCAGTGGCTCATCACCCGCAGGGCCGGCAACTGATCGCGCAGCCGTTCGGCCAGGGCAAAACCCGCCACCGTCGCACCCTCGCCCATCGCCGCTACATAAACCTCGGCCAGGGCCGGTTGCGGCTCCACCAGGCCCAGGGTATCCAGCAGCAATACCAGGCGCTCCATGCCCATGGCAAAACCCACCGCCGGGGTGGCCTGGCCACCCAGCTGCTCGACCAGGCCATCGTAGCGGCCGCCGCCGCAGACGGTGCCCTGCGCCCCCAGGCTGTCGGTGATCCACTCGAATACCGTGAGGTTGTAGTAATCCAGGCCGCGCACCAGACGCGGATTGAGTTCGAAGCGGATGCCGGCGGCAGTCAGCAGGGACTTGAGCCGCTCAAAGTGGGCCTGGGTGTCTGCGCCGAAGTAATCGGACAACACCGGCGCATCCGCCAGCAGGGCCTGTACCCCCGCATCCTTGCTGTCGAGCACCCGCAGCGGGTTGCTGTGCATGCGCCGGCGGCTGTCATCGTCGAGACGGTCTTCATGCTGCTGCAGAAAAGCGACCAGCGCCTGGCGGTATTGCGCCCGCTCTTCCGGCTGCCCCAGGCTGTTGAGCTGCAGGGTAAGGTGCTCGGCCACGCCCAGCACCTTCCACAGGCGGGCGGTGAGCATGATGAGCTCGGCGTCGATATCCGGGCCATTGAGGCCAAACACCTCGACCCCGAACTGGTGAAACTGGCGGTAACGGCCCTTTTGCGGCCGCTCGTAGCGGAACATGGGACCCAGGTACCACATGCGCCTTTCCTGGTTGTACAGCAGGCCGTGCTCAATGCCGGCACGCACGCAGCCGGCGGTGCCTTCCGGCCTCAGGGTCAGGCTGTCGCCGTTGCGATCGTCGAAGGTGTACATTTCCTTCTCGACCACATCGGTCACCTCGCCGATGGCGCGCTTGAACAGGCCGGTCACTTCCATCACCGGCATGCGGATTTCACTGTATCCGTAGCTGCTCATTAACTGGCGAAGCACCGCCTCTGCCTGTTGCCAGGCCGGGGTTTGTTCCGGCAGGCAGTCGTTCATGCCACGAATTGCTTGAATTGGTTTGGCCACGAAAAAGTCTCTGTGTTTGGGCAATGGGAAAATCGGACTCAGTCCCGGTCCTGTACCGGGATGCGGGCGGCGGGATCCAGCCGGGCCACCTTGGCGCGAATGCGCGCTTCCAGGGCATCCACCAGGGCGGTGTTGTCGAGCCGGTCGACCCGCTCGCCATTCTCGTAGAAGGCGCTCTTGCGCTGGGCACCGGCCAGCCCCAGGTCGGAGATCAGGGCCTCGCCGGGCCCATTGACCACGCAGCCGATAATGGAGACGTCCATCGGGGTGACGATGTCTTCCAGCCGGCTTTCCAGGGCATTGACGGTGCCGATGACATCGAACTCCTGACGGGAGCAGGACGGGCAGGCGATAAAATTGATGCCCCGGGCACGAATGCGCAGGGACTTGAGAATGTCGAAACCGACCTTGACCTCTTCCACCGGATCGGCGGCCAGGGAAATGCGCAGGGTGTCGCCGATGCCCTCGGCCAGCAGCATGCCCAGACCGATGGCGGACTTTACCGCGCCGCTGCGAAAGCCGCCGGCCTCGGTAATGCCCAGGTGCAGGGGCTGCTCAATCTGGCGGGCCAGCTCCCGGTAGGCGCCCACCGCCAGGAAGACGTCGGACGCCTTCACGCTCACCTTGAACTGATCGAAATTGAGCTTGTCGAGAATATCCACGTGGCGCAGGGCCGATTCCACCAGCGCCGCCGGCGTGGGCTCACCGTATTTTTCCTGCAGCTCACGCTCCAATGAGCCGCCGTTGACCCCGATACGGATGGGAATGCCCTTGTCCCGGGCGCAGTCTACTACCGCCCGCACACGGTCTTCCCGGCCGATGTTACCCGGGTTGATGCGCAGGCAATCGGCGCCGTATTCGGCCACCTGCAGGGCAATGCGGTAATCGAAATGGATGTCCGCCACCAGCGGCATGGTGGTGCCGGCACGAATGGCCCTGAAGGCTTCCGCCGCTTCCATGGTGGGCACCGAGATCCGCACTATGTCGGCACCGGCCTTCTCCACCGCCCGGATCTGGGCCAGGGTGGCTGCCACGTCCGTGGTCAGGGTGTTGGTCATGGTCTGCACGCTGATGGGGGCATCCCCCCCCACCAGCACGGAGCCGACACGAATTTGCTTGGACTTGCGGCGAATAATGGGAGATTCGTGTTGGGACATGGTTTGCTCTTGATTCATTGCGTCAGGATTGCGGAACGGTCAGGCGGGCCACCCGGCCGGCGCTGAAGGATGACAGGTCCACCGGCTGGCCGAGGTATTCCACGCTGGCCGCCCGGGGTGCGCCCAGTACCAGCCGGAATGGCGGTTCACCTTCGAGCACCAGGTTGTCTCGGGAGGTTTTGACCCCTTCCGACAGCACCCGGCCTTCGGCATCGGTGATTTGGATCCAGCAGTCGGCGCTGAAGCTCAGCACCAGGCGACGGGGATCGGCCGCCGGCACCGGGCTGGCGGCGGCACTGTCGGCGTCGACTACCGCCTGCGCCGGCTCGGCGGCGACCTCGGAAACCGGCTCGGCGGCGGAGACGGCCTCCGGCTGCTCATCCGCGACCGGCGTAGCGGTGACGCCAGGCTCGGCGGACGCCTGGGAGAGGGGTTCGGCCGGCATCTCGACCGGCTCGGACGGCACCATCAGCGGCGCAGGTGCCGTCTCTGCCTGTACCTCGGCCGGCGGCGTGGGAACCGCGTCCTGCTGCGAGATCACCGGTTCCAGGGTCCGCTCTACGTAGCTGGCACCGCTGTCCTGCCACCACCAGAACACCAGGGAGCCGACCAGCCCCAGCAGCACCAGCCAGCTGATGCGCTTGAGCCATTTGTCGTTGGCCTGCTGGCGAGTCTTGCGGGAAAAGCTCTGCATGGAGGTGGCGGCAGCGCTACGCACCTGTTCGATGCCGCTCATGCCGTCGAAGGCGGCCAGGGCCTGTTGCTCGTTCACACCCACGACCTTGGCGTAGGCCTTGACATAGCCCCGCAGGAAAGTGAGCGCCACCCCCGCCTTGTAATGATCGTCGTCGATGGACTCGATGACCGCCAGTCGCAGGTTGAGCCGGCGGGCCACTTCCGCCTGGCTCCACCCCCTGGCCTCCCGCGCCTGGCGCAACATGGCGCCGGGTCCTGCCGTAACGGGCACCGTGGTGTCAGCCTGGGGCTGCTGTTGCTGTTCGTTAGTAGTCATTTGTCAGGAATCGCCTGGCCTGTTCTGAATCCGGAAATAAACGCACCAGCTCGGCACCGGCCTGCTGGGCTTTCGCCACTTGTCCCTGTGCCTGTGCAGTGCGCACTGTCAGCCATAAACTCTGGGGGCTGGGTAAATGTTCTTGCCGGTAACGGTCAAGGAAAACGAGAGCGGCGGCGTTATCCCCCTGCTCCGCCAGCAGCTCGGCGCTGCCAAGCAGGGCGCGCGGTTTGGCCGGGCTGTATTCCAGTGCCCGGCGGAAATAATCGAGGGCTGCACCGGGCTGCCCGTTACCGATGGCGCAGAGGGCGGCATTTTCATAGGTGTCGGCCACCTGGACATAGCCAGGCACCGCCACCGCCTTCCTAAACATGACATCGGCTTCATCGAAACGTTCCCTGCCACAGAGAAAAGCCCCGTAATTGTTGAGTCCGTCCCCGTGTCGGGGAGCCAACTTCAATACCTGGCGGTAGCTCTGTTCGGCCTTGTCAAACTCGGAGACCGACTGGTAGAAATAAGCCTGCGCCAGGTGCACGTCCGGATTGCGCGGATCCTGGGACAGGGCACGGTCCAGGTTGAACTTGGCCTGCTCGGCGTCTCCCCGGCGCAGGTATTCCAGCCCCAGGTTCATCCGGGTCATGGCTGCCTGGGAGGGAGAGAACACCACGTCACGCGACTGGCGCCCTTCTGTCAGGTGAACGGTTTCACTGACGCATCCCCCCAGCAATCCCAGCAGCAGGGCCGCCGGCAACAATACGCGCTTTTGCATTCCTTTCACGCCAATGGGTTGATCCTTAAACCATTGTGACGGATATACTTTGCTCCTGCATCCGTTTTTTCAGGGTGCGCTTGGTCCGGTCGATGACATCGCCCACCAATTGACCACAGGCGGCGTCGATGTCGTCGCCCCGGGTCTTGCGGATGGTCACGGTATTGCCGTACTGCATCAGTACCTTGTTGAAACGGTCGATGCGGCTGTTGCTCGGCTTGCCGTAAGGGTTGCCCGGGAAGGGGTTGAAGGGGATCAGGTTGATCTTGCAGGGCAGGTCCTTCAACAGCTGGGCCAGTTCGTGGGCGTGCTGCATGTCGTCGTTGACGTGATCGAGCAGCACGTACTCTATGGTCACCTTGCCCTGGTTGGCATTGGACTTGGCGATATAGCGCCGGATGCTGTCCAGCAGGGTGGCGATGTCGTACTTGTCGTTGATCGGCATGATCTCGGAGCGCAGCTGGTCGTTGGGTGCGTGCAGGGAGACCGCCAGGGCCACGTCTATCATGTCGCCGAGTTTGTCCAGCGCCGGTACCACGCCGGAAGTGGACAGGGTCACCCGCCGCTTGGACAGGCCGAAACCGTAATCCTCCAGCATCAGCCGCATGGCCGGCACCACATTGCTGAGATTGAGCAGGGGCTCGCCCATGCCCATCATCACCACGTTGGTGATGGGACGGCGCCCGGTGTCCTTGCTGAATCCCACCCGGCTGGCAGCCCGCCATACCTGGCCGATGATTTCGGACACCTTGAGGTTGCGGTTGAAGCCCTGCTGGGCGGTAGAGCAGAACTTGCAGTCGAGGGCACAGCCCACCTGGGAAGAAACACACAGGGTGGCCCTGTCACCATCGGGGATATAGACGGTTTCGACTTCCTGATCGCCCACCGTCATGGCCCACTTGATGGTGCCGTCGCTGGACTTTTGCTCCACGCTGATCTCGGGCGCGCGGATTTCGGCGCGCTCCTGCAGTTTGCCGCGCAGTACCTTGTTGATATTGGTCATCTGCTCGAAGTCGTCGCAACCGAAGTGATAGATCCATTTCATCACCTGATCGGCACGAAACGGTTTTTCGCCCAGTTCATTGAAGAACTCGCGCATGCCGTCACGATCCAGATCCAGCAGGTTTATTTTTGTCTCACTCATCGGTTGCCTCTCGCGTTTTGACCAGAGCCCACAGGGCGCGAAATTGTACAGAGTTTAGCATCCGGTTGCCAGCGCTACCGCCCCGGCGGCCGGACCGGCCGGCCATATCGAGTAGGGTGAGGCGTTACCGCCTCATCCCTCTCACAGAACCGTACATACGGGCCACGTATACGGCTCATGCCATTAACTTACCCCGAACTCGGGGACAGTGATGCCGGTTTTGACCTTCG